>NZ_JAGEMF010000004.1:0-383569 GCF_040148805.1 Thalassospira sp. NFXS8
AATGCTGACTGCGATCTGGCTGAAATAAATCACCATCAGAAGCAGCCAGGGAATGGCGATCAGGACGCCATAAACCCCGGCCATCAGATTGCCGAGCGAGAATTCAGACCAGACTTCAAATGCCATCCGAATGACCGCGCGAAAGCCGATTTCCGCGACATAAACCAGTTGGGTCATACCGTTGTAGTCAGCAGAGGCATCTCTTATTAGGCCATTGATTTCGCCGCCTGCCGTGGACGCTGCTTTCAGCACGACGCTTGCGGCCCCGCCCATTGTGGCAAGCGAGGTGTTATAGATCAGATTGACAAGTATCGCGCCCTGGCCCGATAAAAGGCCCGCGCCTATTGTGATGAAGAACAACTCATGCGAGAATCCGATCAGATCGGACTTTGCCATCACCATTTTGATACCGTGGACGATAAACCAAATGGCGACGACAGACCCAAAGATGACCACCATCGGCGTGGTCAGCACCTTGCTTAAAGCATCGGTATATCCGGCAGCTGCATCCAGATACCGCTGCATCGGTTCGCACATGAAACAGCGAATGGCTGTTTCTATTGGCTTATTTTCAAATTCCATCGTGCTGGCCCTCCTGCTGTTTAGTGCCCCAGCACAGGCGGCCTGCAACACATGTGCGAAGCAGGGCGATTTTTTTGATTACGGCTATGCTGAACGGATGTGGAACCAGCTTCAGACCCGCGATCAGTTCTGGGCCGAATGGAACCGTGTCTTCCCGGTGGCCAAGGCGGCTTTTGATGCCGGTCTGTTGACGGGCACTGTTTCGCAGATGCGTGACGCGATTAAGGATCGTGACGACGCCACCGAAATCATGCAGGGTTACGATCTCTGGATTGCTCAATCCAAAGTCTGGGTGAAGGTCGCCAGTGATCAATATGCCGCAGGGTCTGTTGCTGGGATTAATCAAGCCGACGAAGATCGCCAAATGTGCGCTTGGGCTCGTCGGGATGATATTTTTAAACATCAATGCAATGGCTTGCCGGACTGGCGTACCAATGAACAAGCTGAAGCTGACGCCGAAAAATATGCTCGGTGGCAGAAAAAACTGGCCAATCAGTAAGTTATTCAAAGAGGCGATCCTCATTCATCGCCTCCTTCCTGCTCACCGCCATCCCCGGAGGGACGGAACTGCAACAGCATGTTGGCCTGAATGCGGATCAGCTGCGCCATTTGCTGCTGTTGCTGCACCTGGATGCGGCTTTGATGCAGTTCCGCTTTCAGCAGGGTGGCGATGAAGGTTTTAAGATCGCCCGCTTGTTCGCCTTGTGATTCCAGCTCTTCGATAATGTCCTGATTGATCTCGGCCAGTTCGGTCGAGGTGCGATCTGCTTGCGCCAGCCCGGTATTAACCGCCTCACGCGCCATTTTCGCCCGGCGTTCTTCGGTCGCCTTGCGCGCTGCCGCCCTTGCTGCAAAATAAAGCCGCTGTTCTGCCGGGCTGTCGGGGTTTTTCCAGTTCGGCGCATTGCCGTCTCCCCCCGAGCCGCCCGAACTGCCGCCCCAGCTCCCGCCTTCCGGCATCGCCCAGTCATCCGGGCTGCCTTCTTCACCAAACTTCCAGCTTTCCGGGTCCCTGGGATCAAACCACAGGGTGGAGTTATAGAAGAACCGCCGGGCACAGATGCTTTTCCAGTCAACATCATCAAGATTGATCCCGGGCATCAGCTTGGAGAAATCGGGCAGCAAACAGGAGATGTCGCGATTGATCTGCTGGCCGAGCTTGGCAAGGTTGAGAATGGGCACCGCGACCTGGCCGAGCTTGCCAATGGCATTGATCTGGTCCTGGGCGGTCTTGCTGATCTTGCCGAGCAGGTCTGTCTGTTTCATCAGCTCGTCAAACTGCTGTTGCAGCTTGTTGAACTGTTCGGTGATCTTGACAAACGAGGTGGCGTCAAACACCGGATAGGTGGCCGAAGCGGGCAGGCTGGTCAGGGTGAGCAGCCCGGCAACGGCAAGGATGCGCAGATGTTTTTTGTTCATTTCATCCCCCGTTTCAAACGGCAGACAAGAACAGCGCGCAGAACCAGCAACAGGCTTGCGAGACATTGCAGGCTTACCAGGATCAGCCCGGCAACCGGTGCCATGACCAGAAGCCCGGCGGTCAGGACCAACCCGGCCAGTGTGACGATCAGAAACAGAAGATCATCCCGGGATGCTGTGATTGAGGATGCGATCAGGGTTTTGTTCTGCCGTGGGGCTGTGAACCGCCCCGGGGCAGAGCTCAAAGGTGGTTGCGCCATGCGTCCCCCCATTTGCTTTGCAAGGTTTCCATCAGTTTGTTTTCGTCAGGACCGGAGCGGTAAAAGCGCAGCGGATCGCCCAGCGGCGAAAGGTCGACATTGAGAATGGCGCTTTCTTCATAGCCACTGACTTCGTCGCGCTTGATGATCAGAACCCTGCGGTCATTGAACTCTTCCGAGCGCGTGCGGCCCTTCACAAAGGCCTTTTGCTCGTCATTGAGATTGAAGGGTTCCAGGCTTTCGTCATCGATCTTGGAATTGGGAAAGAAGATGAACACGGCGGTGTTTTCGATAAAGGCTTCCGCCTTGCCGCTTTTGACCAGTGCTGCCGGGTCCTGGAAAATCATGCCGACAATGCCGTTGAGCTTGCGATATTCCCGGTACATCTCGGCAGCCAGATCGCAAAAACCGGGATTGCGCAGCAAATTGGCCGCCTCTTCGATCAGGATGATGAAACCGCGCAAGTTCGGTGCGACCGATTTGGCAATGGTCTCGGCGATATGGCCCACAATCGGCGCACCCAGCGACGGGTCTTTCAATGCCTCGTTCATATTGATGCCGACCATGTGCGACTGGTTGAGCATGCCGCCCAGACTGTCATGGGGGGCATTCATGATGTGGCTGCGCAGCCCGGCATTGCCCTTGTCGTCGATCACCCATTGCGCAAACGCCCGGCGCAGTTCGGAGCGTTTGGCAAAGGCATAGGGAAACAGGGCATTAAGTGTGCGGTTGGGCGGATCAATCTGAAAGGCCAGATCAATCGCATGCGACAGGGCCTCGCGATCATCCGGGGCCAGTTCAATCCCGGCCATGGCCTTGAGAATGAAATTGATGCGTTCGCGATTGGCCGGATTGTCTTCCCCGACATCCAGCGGGTTTAAGGCCAGCTTCTCATAGGGCTGATAGAGCCCGCCGAGTGCCTCGACCATGAAGCGCGAGCCTTCCTTGGAATCAAAGATAAAGGAGCGGATGCGATCAAACTTTGACGCCCCGCTGAGAAGATGCATCAGCAGTGTTGATTTACCGCTGCCTGCCGGGGCAAAGACGAGAAAGTTGGCCAGTGTCTTGGGCTTGTTGGTGACATGGAAGTTTGCCGCATAGGCCTGACCACTGGTCGTGGTAAACCAGCGCAACGGGGCTGGGCCGAGCGGGCTTTCGGTGAGACCGGTGGCCGAATGCTGCATCGCCCACAGGGCGGCAATATTCTCGCTGCGCAGTTCGAGCGAGGACATGAAGCGCCCGCCCGGGATCAGCCTGGCGCGGGATCGGGCCGGAATGCGGTTAAACCAGCAGACCGGCGCACCACGTACCTGGACATGATAAAGGATCTGGCGATTTGACAGCCGCCGGGTGATCTTGCGGATCAGGGCATCAAGTTTGACCGATGTATCTGCCCGGGCAATGATCTGGAATTGCGTCGCAAACAGGGTGGCATCCCCCTGATTGATCATGGCGATCAGGGCATCGGTTTCGGCGGCGGCTTCGGCATTGCCAAACAGGGCACTTTGTTCGCCACTGAGACGGCGCGTGAGATAAAGCAGGGCCTTGTGTTGATCAAAGGGATCGCAGATCTGACAAATCTCGATCTCGCCATCGAGTGTCATGATGTCGTTAATGATCTGGCCCGTCACCGTGCCCGGCCATTTGGCGACCGTAATCACCTTTTGCAGTTTCTCGGTCGGGGTGAAACTGCGGATCACCCCGTTATCCTTGTGAAAGTTCAGATCAGACGCGGGCAGGCCGCCCGAGATGTCTTGCGGGATCGGGCCGAGATCGTGGCGATATTCGCCGCAGACAATGCCGTTTAAAAACCCGGTCAGATCACAGTTTTGGCCCTCGGGGGCTTTGGCCAGCAGATCAACCCCGTATTTTGCCCCATCGGCATCGATGATGTCGGTGGCTTCATTCAGGGCGGGCATCGAAGTGCCGGTAATCACCAGATACCAGTCGATAAAATAGCTGGAGCGAAACTGCTTTGCTTCGGCGTCACCGACTTCCTGCAAGGGGGCATTCGGCCATGTCGCCCGGGCATTGATCGCGCGTTTGCGCTTGAGGCCAAACCAGCGCAGGCTCAGGCCCAACTGGCCGAGCTTGTGAACCAGGATGGAGCGGGCTTGCAGCAGGTTTTCCTGTTCGGCTTCGATCTTGGCGTCATAGGACGTGCCGAGAAAGCGAAAGACACGCGACAGGCTGTTATCCTTGCCGCGGATGGTGGCGGCATCGCTTTCGATGCAGTCAAGCTCAAGCTGGTCCTGTAACCAGTCATATTTGACATCACCGAGCAGCAGGCGGCGGCTGGCGGGGACGACAAGGCCCCCGGCCATGGTGGCGACAAGAGAGGTGGCAAGGACGGAAGGCCAGATCATTTCTGTTTCCTCCCGGCATTGAGCAACCGGTTGTGGCGGCCTGCCCGCCAGAAGCGGGGCGGCAGCGACAGTTCCCGGTCAAAGTGCATGTTGTCCTTGGTCTTGCGGATGAAGAACATCCAGGCCCCGGCAATGCCCAGAACCATTGTCGGGAGCATCAGCCAAAAGATTTCAAGGATGACCATCACAACCAGGCCTATCGCGCCGACCACGATACTGAGCATCATCAGCGGTACGGGCAGGCCAAACATGGTCATCTGATTTTGAATGCGGGTGAGAACGGCGCTGCCAGCTTTCATGATCAGGACCCGCCAAACAGACGGCTGGCAATTGCGGGGCCGGACGTAACAAGGACACCGCCGAAGATGATCATGCCAGCTCTGATCCAATCCATCCGGCCAGTGAACCCGGCCCAGATGCCAAGAAACATGACACCGACACCGATCACGATGGTGCCGATCTTGCCGACACCGGTCTGAACAGTTTCAAACAGGCTGACGATAGGTTCGTACCAGTCACTGGAGGCAGACGTGGAGGCCGCCTGGGCAAAGGCGGGCTCGGTGAGAATAAGGGTTGCCACGGCAACCAGCAGGCACAGGGACAATTTGTTTTTGGTCATGGTTTCCTCGGAATGAAGTCGGGTTCAAATCGGAATAAATGCGGGTTCACAGGGTCAGGGCACTGAGCACACCGACGACGAAGACGACGGCGATGATGTTGAGCGTGGTCAGGATCTTCTGGGTGCGCAGCAGGCGGGAGAACTGGCGGATGGCGTCTTCCGCCATCTCTGCCGTTTCATTCATGGTTTTGATGCGTTCGCGCACGACATCGCCCAGCGCCTCGGCCTTGAAGGCTTCAATGGCGGCCAGTACATCTTTCGTGAAATCCTGTGAGGCATCGCGAACGGTCTGGGAAAGGGCGCGGTTATACTGGTCATTGATCCGGCGCTGTTCGTCGAGCGACAGGCGCAGGATGGTATGGACCAGCAGTACCGGATCATCGGCATCGACCGTGATCTGGTGTTGCTGCCACAAATAGGTGCGCAGCTCCTCAACACTGTCCATTGTGACGGGTGGCGGCGGGGTATCGTCCAGAAGCCCTGCCATCACAGTACCCTCTGTTCCATTTCCGCCCCGATGCTGCGCCAGGTCATCTTCAGGCGCTGGCGCGACATCAGCTGGAACTCGGGATGAGATGCTGCCTCGTCGAAGGTCAGACGGGCGCGCATCATCTGCTCGATGTCATGGCCAAAGGTTTCCTTGCGAACCTCGGGCAGGCGCACCAGCGCGTGAATGCGGTCCTTGTTCTTTTTATAAAGGCCGGAATGTTCGAAGCTTCGGACCTCGCCCGAGGCATCCTTGCGTTCGATCCGCCCGAAATACTCGTTGAGCCAGACAACGACGGGAATATCGGGCACGCTTTGCAAGACGTGGTGCAGGCCCTCCATGGTGTCGTTAAGCGCCTGTCCGCCGGTCAGCACGGTATGGAGGCGCACTTCGTGCCCGGCATCGGCGAGCATTTGCAATGCCTGGGCTTCGACCATGTAGCCGAGCAGGGGCAGGAAGGTGGACGCGCCATTGTCGATCACGACAATGCCGTCATCGGGGCCGGCCATGATCTGTTCGATCAGGGCGTCAAAATAACGCGGATTGATCTCGTCGGGGCGTTCGCCAAGGCGGATGGTCTCGACGGGAAAGGCCTTGTATCCGGCAAAGGTCTGGTTTATCGGGTCGGTGTCAAAGCAGGCCAGCGGGATGTCGCGTTTGAGGTAATGCTGTGCGAGAAGGCTGGCGACAAACGACTTGCCGACCCCGCCCTTGCCCTGAAGGGTGAGATTAATCAACGCCATCGGCGATAACTCCATCTGAAATGATAATTTTGAGGCCCAGCTCATGGGCGAGGCGAAAGACATGGGCGGCGGGAAGATCGATCCGGCCTGCTTCAAAATCGCGATAGCTGCGTTCAGACATGCCGATGCAATGGCCGGCCCCGGTTTGGGTCAGACCTTTGTCGAGGCGGGCTTGTCGCAGGCGGGTGTGAAGGGTGAGATAGTCGGCTTGCCACGGGCTCATTGTGCATCCTCCTCATCATCGGAGGGCGCATCTTCGCCATCCCACAGGCGATCAAACACGACCTGTTCTTTTTCCTTGAGCGTGGGCAAGGAACTGGCGGGTTGAGGAACGTTTGGCCGATGTGCCGGATTGGTCGCAGGAAGGGACCGGGCTTGTGGTTTGACAAGTGCCCGGGTTTTGGGAGCAGCGCGCTCGGCACGCAGCAGTTTCACGCGGCGGTAAAACGACCGGCGTGAAATGGTAATCCGCTGCGCAGCGGTTAAAGTTTCAAAGATTTGTCGGGTGGAAATACCCTTCTCGATCTCTGCAAGAATCTCCTCTTGCAGGGCGAGAATTTCGATTTTTGCCTGACCCCATTCGGCTGGCATTGCAGACCCCCATCTCGTCGTTAACGACTTGACAAGGATCGGAAATGTATGGTCTCAATTCGTCACCGGGGACGCCATGAAGGATGTCCCTCGGGGAAAAGAATTGGGTAATCAGGTATGCCCCCGCAACCAATAAAAAGCCCTGCCATCTTCGGATGGTGGGGCTTTTTATTTATTCAGGTGTCTGCTTTGAACTGATGACTTTCTTTGGTTATGGGTCTTCTCATAACGTGAAGGCTGAGAGCATTAAGAAAAGGTGCCGGTGGCACCTTTTTAGCTCGAAGGTCGAGCACGGCAAAGCCGCGCGCAGATTGCGGAACTGCCCACACATACATTACGATTTTGAACCAGGTATTAAGGGGGCTGAATGAAAACGCCCTTAGTCCTGTGCCGCATGCAGTGATGGCATTTTGTACGTTGTGAGTGCTTTGTGTGTGAACGGCGATTAACGGGAAACGGATGTTGCCAGTTTTTGGAGTTTCGCCTTCTCGCCGGTTGGTCGGAGGAGTAAAACCAGAAATGCGGCGGCGATGCACAGGATAGCTGCGGTAAAGAAAGCAGGCAGGTAGCTGTTATAGGTTGTTCGGCTAAGTCCGCCGCCAAAAGCTGCTGCGGCTGCGCCGAGTTGGTGCCCTGCGAAAATCCAGCCAAAAACAATGTTGGTTTTGGCCCCGTCAAAATTCTGTGCGACCAGTTTAACTGTTGGCGGAACGGTGGCGATCCAGTCCAGGCCATAGAACACAGCGAAAATAGACAAGCCATATAAGGTGAAGTCGGAAAACGGCAGGTAAACCAGCGACAGACCGCGTAAAGCATAGTAGGCAAATAGCAATTTGCGGCTGTCGAAACGGTCAGATAACCAGCCCGAACCGATGGTGCCGACAAAATCGAAAATACCCATCATGGCCAGCATGCTGGCGGCGGCAACCGCGGCAATGCTGTAATCCCCACACAAGGCAATGAAGTGGGTTTGGATCAGTCCGTTTGTGCTGGCACCGCAAATAAAGAAACTGACAAACAAAACCCAAAAGGCCTTGTGTTTGGCGGCATCACGCAGGACGACAAGCGGGGCGAGGAAAAGTTGGCCAAAGCTGCTTTTTTGTGCCGGAACATGGATTATGCCATCGGCCCCATAGGGCGGCAAATTAACATCTGCCGGGTGGTTATGCATCAGCAACCATACGACAAAAGCAACGAACCCCAGAAAACAGCATATAAGTGCCAAGGCTGTTTGCCAGCCATATTGGTCGGTCACGCGGGCCAATATGGGCAAAAATACCAGTTGGCCGGTGGCAGAGCTTGCTGTTAGCAAACCTACGACCAGCCCGCGCCGGGCATGGAACCATCGAGTGGCAACGGTTGCCCCTAAAACAATGGCTGTAAGCCCGGTACCAAGGCCAATAACAATGCCCCATAATACAACCAGTTGCCAAAGCCGGGTCATTGCCAGCGATAAAAGAAGGCCGGTCAGAACAATAAACAGGGACGCCATTACCACCTGCCGCACGCCAAAGCGGTTCATGAAGGCGGCGGCAAATGGCCCCATCATGCCAAACAGGGCAAACCGGATGGCAAGGGCAGAGGATATTTCGGCCGCATCCCAGCCAAACTGTTTTTCAAGCGGCACAATAAAAACGCCCGGTGCGCCAACAGCACCTGCCGTGCCCAGCATGGTTAAAAAGGTGACCGCAGCCATGACCCAGCCATAATGAATGTTGCGCTGGCCAAGACGGATGGAAAGAAAATGCGCGAGCATAGGAAAAATCCTGCTGGCCCGGCACGGTGGATTTTATGTGCCGGGCTGATTTTGAAAGGTGATGTTGGGGGGATACCAAAGCCTGTTGATCGAGCCTGATTGACAAGTCCCTTAATCGACCGGCGGGCAGGCAGGCGGGCGTGACGAGGGCCTTGCCTTTCGCGGCACTGGCCGCATGGTCAGTTGTGCCTGCCCAATTGTCGGTAGTTCTTCACATCGATCATTGGTATTAGGCAGCCGGGCGTATGGGGAGATTGATATGGTCGAACATGCCGCCTGAAACGCGATTGCGGTTTTCTTGTGCATTGTTCAGGCTGTGGGGAAATATCGGGTCAAGCGCGCTGACGGCATCAAGGCGGCCAAGGTCGTCGGTAGAGAGCACCAGATCAAGGGCAGCAAGATTATCGACAAGCTGGGAAACCGTGCGCGGGCCAATGATGGGCAAGGGCCCCCTGGCCGCAACCCAGGCAATGGCTACCTGTCCGGGGGTTGCGCCATGTTCTGTGGCAATGGCGATGACTGTATCGAGAATGGCGGTGCGTTGGGGGCTGTTTTCGGCCTGAAAGACTTTTCCACCCAATCCCTGTGCGCGCCCGGTATCGCCAGTGCGATATTTTCCGGTCAACATGCCGCCGCCTAGGGGCGACCATGCCACAACGCCAAGACCCAGGGCATTGGCCATCGGCAGCAAGTCATGTTCGGTTGTGCGTTGAACCAGGCTGTGTTCAACCTGAAGGGCGGCTATCGGTAACTGGTTGCGTAATTCGGCCAGGGTTGCCATACGCGACACCCGCCATGCCGGAAAGTCCGACAGGCCTGCATACAGAATTTTACCCGCCCGGGAAAGGTCATCCAGACCTCGCAAAATTTCATCGCCGGGTGTCATGCCGTCGCTGAAATGTACCCAATAAAGGTCTATGTAATCGGTATTAAGACGTTTCAGGCTGGCATCAACGGATGCAATCATATTTTTGCGGCTGTTGCCACTGCCTGCAAGGGTGCTTTGCGGGGCGGCACCCATTGTATATTTGGTTGCCAAAATCAATTCCGGGCGATTTTTGCCGATCAGGCGTCCCAACCATTCTTCGGATTCACCAAATTGATACGAATCCGCCGTGTCGATAAAATTACCGCCCGCATCAAGATAACGGGCCAAAATACGACCTGCTTCGTCAAAACTGGCACCATGCCCCCACCGTGTGCCAAACGTTCCCGTTCCTAAAACCAGTTCAGATACCCGTAAACCGGTATGAGAGCCAAGCAGATGATAACGCATTTGTGAGCCTTTCAGACGGCAACGCCATGCCGTTAAATGATGGTAATAATTTAACTATTATAAATGATGATTAACATTTAAAGGTCAAGCGAATTTTTCTTTCTTCGTTTTGGTGACAAGGAAGAGAGAGCATTCGCCTATATGGCGATGAGGTATTGGCAGTTGGATGCCTGATTTTTACGGGCAGTTATAAAACGATTATTCCATTATTTTCAGTGCTCAGGCCGATTTTGACGGACGCCATGCGGTCAGTTGCAAAAGCCTGGTTGTGCGATCTTTGTCAAACCCGATGAATAACCATAGGTTGATATTTTGGGCGATTTGAAATGTCGCAACGAACGACAAAAGGTGGAAAAGCAACTGAAAATATAGCCGGGAATTCTCACATGGGCGTGATTTGAAAAGGATTAATCATCACACCCTGTTGATGGCTTGTGTGCAGGAGTTGCAATGACGAGGCGCGTTGCGGTTGCTATCAAATGAGGGTCGCCGCGAATTGGAAAGAACGCGGCGACATGAAAAATCGGGAATTTTCACCAAAGGGAAAACAGAAATGAAAAACGCACTTGTTTTGGCAGCAGCACTTTCAGCCGGTCTGACCATGGCCGCAACCCATGCTTCCGCCGCAGATGGCCAGGAAAAATGCTTTGGCGTTTCCATGGCAGGTCAGAATGAATGTGCCGCTGGCCCGGGTACCACATGTGCCGGTACCTCGAAGGTTGATTATCAGGGTAATTCCTGGAAGCTGGTCCCGGCTGGTACCTGTGAAGAAATGTCCTTTACCACGTCAGATGGCCGTATGGTCCATGGCAGCCTTACAAAGCTCGATCGTGACCTGCCTGAGATGTAAGTCATTTCCCGGCGCGCCGTTTTGTAGGCGCGCCGGAATTTTTGGGCAACGACATGACTGAAGCAAAGGACAGCATCATGATGACAGGTATTGCCCCTGACCAGGATCGCATTTCCAAAAATGTTATACCGGCGGCTTCCCTTCCGGCGCAGGCCGGTGTGGGGTTTAAAGCCGACCATATTGCCGACGTTTTTGAAAATGCCGAACCTGTAACGTGGTTTGAAGTTCATCCGGAAAATTATATGGTTTCAGGTGGGCCGCGTTTGCAAATGTTGACGCAATTGCGCCAGAACTTTCCCATATCATTGCACGGTGTTGGTTTGTCTTTGGGCGGCGGGGAACCGCTGGACAAAAATCATTTGCGGTCGTTACGGGCTTTGGTTGACAGGTTTGAACCCGCCCAGGTGTCGGAACATATTGCGTGGTCGGGGCATGATGGCAAATATCTGGCTGATTTATTGCCAACGCCGCTAACATCTGCGGCCCTGGCCCATTTGGTCGATGCAATTGATGAAGTGCAAAACGCGGTTGGTCGTCGGATATTGATCGAAAACCCAACTTCCTATCTGGCGTTGCCGCAAAACTCGATGGCGGAAACGGATTTTATTATTCAGGCGGCCCGGCAATCGGGCTGTGGATTGCTGATTGATGTGAATAACATTTTCATCAGTGCCCATAACCTGGGATTTGCGGCAAATGATTATATCGATGTTTTGCCCGCGGACCTGATTGGCGAAATACATTTGGCCGGGCACGAACAGGATGCCGATACCCGCGATGATGTTTTGATCGATACCCATTCCCGCCCTGTCGCAGACCCGGTTTGGGCGCTTTATCAGCGTTTGATAACGCGTGTGGGGGCAAAACCCACCCTGATCGAATGGGATAATGATGTACCCGCGTGGCAAGTGCTGGCCGCCGAGGCCGCCCATGCCAACGATATACTGGACCAATGCCGGCACTGGCTTGAAAACCAAAGCCACAGGGTGGCGTCATGATTGCCCGCATTCAAAACCGGCAGGAGGATGACACCGGCGAAGCGAATGATGCCGGTTTTCATCAGGCCTTCGCAACCGCGTTGATGGATGAGGACCCGGCGGCGTTTCCTGCGGGGTTGGATGAGAGGGCGGCAAGACGGTTTGCCATTTATCGCAATAACGTGCATCGCGGTTTGCAAGAGGCATTGGCGGCGGCCTATCCGGTGGTGAAAACCCTGGTTGGTGAGCGGTTTTTTTATGCCATGGCAGCCGATTATATGCGAAGCGAACCCCAGCGTTCCCCGTCGCTTGCGTTATATGGGCAGGGTTTTGCTGCATTTTTGGCAGATAACGATGCCGTGGCCCGTGTGCCTTACATCCCTGATATCGCCCGGACTGAACGTGCATGGCTGGAGGCCCTGCATGAGGCAGACGCCCCTGCCATGATGGCCACGGATCTTGCGGGGCTGGAAGACCGGTTAATCTCGCTTTGTTTTCGCGCACATCCGGCAACCCGGATGGTTTCATCGAATTTTCCAATTGTGTCCTTGTGGCAGGCCAATCAGGCGGATCGCAAGCAGGCGCGACAGGTGCCAATTCCTGACCGCGCGGAAACAGCATTGATTACGCGACCATATTTTCAGGTGCAGATGACACTGCTTGATGGTGGTGCTGGTAATTTTGCCAGCCAATTGTTGGCCGGGGCAAGTGTTGGCGAAGCGTTTGAATACGCCCTGGCGCAGGATGCTGATTTTGATGTAACCCCGGTTTTTGCCCGGTTATTGGCATCGGGCATGTTTTGTGGTTTTACGCTAGGCGACCAGGGGTTTTGACGAAAATGGCGATCAGGGAAATAACCACGCAGGTTTATCGCTTGGGCGACTTTGGCAAGGCACACTGGGATGACTGGCTGGGAGGTCTTACCGCCCGGCTGGTTTTTGCCGCTGTGCTGTGGCCTTATTATTTAAACAGCGCCATGACCAAGCCGGGCATGGGGCCATTGGGCATTTTTATGCCTGGTCCGGGCGCGTTTGCCCAAATTATTCCAACCATTGCCGAAGCCCATTCCTATGATCCGGGGGCGATTGCCTTTTTTCCGTGGCACATTATTGTCATTGCCGGAACCCTGGCCGAATTTGTTTTGCCGATATTGATTGTTTTAGGGGGTGCTACCCGGTTGGCGGCGCTGGGAATGGTCGGGTTTATTATTGTTCAGTCACTGGTCGATATTTTTGCCCATGGGGCAATGCCGGGTGCGCTGTTTGACGGCGACCCGGCAAGTGTTCTGGACCAGCGGGTATTGTGGGTTTTTCCCCTGATTGTTCTGGCGGCCATCGGTGGCGGGCGTTTTGCCATAGACCGTTTGTTATGGCCGCGGTTGCGCAACAACTAGCTTTCAATTTGCCAAACCATAATGTGGGAGTATGTATCCCCCGGGTTTAGGAACGGGGCCGGGAAATCGTCGCGGTTGGGGCTGTTCGGAAAAGTTTGTGGCTCCAGCGCGATGCCGGCTTGCGGGTGTAGTTTGTCGCCATTTTGCGCCGTCATTGTACTGTTAAAGTGTTTGGACAGGTAAAACTGCAAACCTGCTTCTGTACTGGAAAGGCTGAGTTTTCGGTTGCTTGCGCCATGACAAAGTGTCGCGATTTTCCGTAATGTGCCGCGTTTCCCCGCCAGGCAAAAATTATGATCATAGGCCGTTTTTTCACCTTGCGTGTTTGATGGGGCATGAATGGTTCGGGGTGTTCGAAAATCAAATGCCGTACCTGCCACATCAGCCCGGCCCGGCAAGGGAATTAAATCATCATCAACCGGTAAATATTGGTCGGCATGAATTTGTAATTCGTGGTCGGCGGCACTTTGGTCAAACCGGCCCGATAGGTTCCAGTAGGTATGATTGGTCATGTTAACGATGGTCGGCGCATCGCAGGTGGCCGAAATTTCACATCGCAGGCTGGTACCCGCCAATTCGTAACGAACCGTTGTGTGAAATGCGCCGGGAAAGCCCTGATCGCCATCGGGCGAGGATAGGGCATAAATCACGCTGGTTGGCGTTTCTTCCATGATCATCCAGGTTCGCCGGTCAAATCCGTCCGGGCCGCCATGCAGCAGGTTTTGGCCTTCATTGGCGACAAGCGAAACCCTGGTGTTGTGTAAATCGGTGTAGCTTGCGCCGGAAATGCGGTTGGCGTATCGCCCGCAGGTTGCGCCAATGTAGCTGTCCTGTTTGGCGTAATCTGTGACGTCGGGAAAGCCCAGTGCAATATTTACGGGATCATCTTTTTCACTTTTCAGGCAAAAAGACATAATTCGCGCCCCCTGATTGCAAAACCCGACGCGAATCTTTTGATTTTCTAGGGTTGTGAGCCTGTGAAGCGTGTTTCCGGGCATTATTGCTGTGTCCTTTTTTCGGTTTTCGTCCCTGATAAAACCGCAGAAATCCACGGGTATCAATTCATGGTTGCTGATGTGATTGTCTTGGTAACAATCATATTGTATTACTATATGGCTTTTGATGAGAAGGCCAATTCAGGGAGGAAATAATGAAACGGCTTAAAAAACTGGCTTTTGCCGGTGCGACGATGTGTATTGGCATGGGGCTTTCGGTTGCAGCGCAGGCGGAAATGATTATCGGCTTTTCCCAAATCGGGTCGGAAAGCGGCTGGCGCACATCCGAAACCGCATCGATCAAGGCCGAAGCGGAAAAACGCGGCATTGATTTGAAGTTTTCCGATGCACAGCAAAAACAGGAAAACCAGATCAAGGCGGTGCGGTCTTTTATTGCCCAGGGTGTTGACGGTATTTTGCTGGCTCCGGTTGTTGAAACCGGCTGGGATCAGGTTTTGAAAGAAGCCAAGGATGCCGGTATTCCTGTGGTGCTGGTCGATCGCGGGGTTGCGGCTGACAAATCGTTGTATTTGACCAAGGTCGCGTCTGACTTTGTGCAGGAAGGCGCACTTGCCGCATCATGGCTGGCGGCAAAAACCAATGGTGTTTGTGATCTGGTTGAACTGCAAGGGACCGTTGGCTCGTCGGCGGCCAATGATCGTAAGGCAGGTTTCCAGGCCATTATCGATAATTTCCCGAATATGAAAATCCTGCGGTCGCAGTCCGGCGACTTTACCCGCTCGGGCGGCAAGGAAGTGATGGAAAGTTTCCTGAAGGCTGAAAATGGCGGTAAAGGCATTTGTGCGGTTTATGCCCATAACGACGATATGGCATTGGGGGCTGTTCAGGCGATCAAGGAAGCCGGGCTGGAACCGGGCAAGGACCTTTTGATTGTGTCGATTGACGGGGTTCCTGATATTTTCAAGGCCATGGCCGATGGTGAAACCAATGCCTCGATCGAGCTGAACCCGCATCTGGGTGCCCCGGCATTTGATGCAATCAAGGCATCGATGGATGGCAAGGACGTGCCAAAATGGATCAAGGCCAATGGTCCGCTTTACCTGCCTGATACGGCAGCTGAAGAATACAAAAAACGCAGCGGCAGCTGATAACAGCTGAGAACTGCGCCAGGAAAAACACCTGGCAGAATTGCTGGCATATTGGCGTGTCCTTTGGAAAATCGGGGACACGCCCTTTTGCGCAACAGCGACGAAAAATCAGGGAGGATCATATGGCAGATATGGCACAGCCGGTGCTGTCTGCGCGTGGTGTGGGCAAATTTTTTCCCGGTGTCAAAGCCTTGCAGGATGTTGATTTTGCGTTGATGGCGGGCGAAATTCATGCGCTTTTGGGCGAAAACGGGGCCGGAAAATCGACCTTGATCAAGGTGATAACCGGTGTGCATGCGCGTGATGCCGGATCAGTACAGCTTGACGGTGTTGAAATTCATCCCGGCCACCCCGGCGAGGCACAGCATCTTGGTATTTCAACGGTGTTTCAGGAAGTGAACCTGGTGCCGACCTTGTCGGTGGCTGAAAACCTGATGCTGGAACGTCAGACCCGTAAATTTGGGTTGATTTCGTGGAAGAAAACCGAGGCGGATGCCCGTGAAGCGTTGAAAATTCTGGGGCTTGATATTGATATCAATCGTGCCCTTGGGTCCTATTCTGTCGCCATTCAGCAACTGGTGGCCATTGCCCGGGCCGTTGCCCTTGATGCACGGGTTTTGATTTTGGATGAACCCACAGCGTCGCTGGATGCTGACGAGATTAAAACCCTGTTTCGCACCATGCGTGCGTTAAAGGAAAAGGGGCTTGGCATTATTTTTGTCACCCATTTTCTTGATCAGGTTTACGAAATTACCGACCGTATTACGGTTTTGCGCAACGGGCGTTTGGTCGGCACCTTTGAAACAGCAAACCTGCCGCAAATTGATTTGATCAACCATATGCTGGGTCGGGAACTGGCCGAAATCAGCGCACATCGTCACCATGCCAGGGATGGTTTGGTCGATCGTGGTAATCATATTCGTATTAAAAATCTGGGTAAAAAACGGGTGTTAAACCCGGTGACGCTGAATTTATCGGGCGGGGAAATTGTTGGGCTGGCCGGGCTTTTGGGGTCGGGCCGGACAGAACTGGCCGAACTGGTTTTTGGG
Source organism: Thalassospira sp. NFXS8 (assembly GCF_040148805.1). NCBI lineage: Bacteria > Pseudomonadati > Pseudomonadota > Alphaproteobacteria > Rhodospirillales > Thalassospiraceae > Thalassospira > Thalassospira sp. NFXS8. The sequence goes on from NZ_JAGEMF010000004.1 coordinate 16,473, forward strand.
GCCCAGCGTGCCGATAGCGGCCTGGTGTTTTTAGACGACAAACCCGTGATGTTGCGATCGCCTCGGCAGGCAATCCGTGCCGGGTTTGGCCTGTGTCCTGAAGACCGCAAACAGGATGGTATTGTGCCCGAACTGGGGGTGCGCGAAAATATTGCCCTGGCGTTGCAGGGCAGACGCGGTTGGTTGCGGCCCATTCCCCGCGCCGAACAGGACAAATTTGCCGACGACATGATTGCGGCGTTGGGCATTGCCACGCCAGACCGTGAAAAGCCGGTGGGCCAGCTTTCGGGCGGGAACCAGCAAAAGGTTATTCTGGCACGCTGGCTGGTATCGAAACCGGTTTTCCTGATTTTGGATGAACCCACCAGGGGCATTGATGTGGGGGCCCATGCCGATATCATCAAGCTGATCCGCGATTTGTGCGACGAAGGGCTGGCCTTGCTGGTGGCATCGTCGGAGCTGGAAGAAATCGTTGCCTTTGCCGACCGGGTGGCTGTTTTGCGCGACCGCGAACTGGCAACCGAACTTTCAGGGGCGGACATTACCCAAAATAATATCATCGAGGCGATTGCACGATGACAACATTGAAAGATACGAAAAAATCGCCGCAAAATGGTGGCAGGAAAGGCCCGGCAGGTGGGCTTTTGTCGCGGCAATGGCTGGGGCCGGTGATTGCACTGGTGCTGGTTATTGTTGCCAACGGGCTTATTTCGCCATCCTTTTTCAATATCAAGGTCGTTGACGGGCATTTATATGGCTCGTTGGTGGATATTATCCACCGGGGGGCATCGACCGCCTTGGTGGCTGTGGGCATGGCAATTGTCATTGGCACGCGGGGCATTGATTTGTCGGTCGGCTCTGTCATCGCTATTTCAGGGGCTGTAATGGCGGTTTTGATCCGCGATACCAGCCTGTCGCCCTTTATCGTTATTCTGGCGGCCCTTGGGGCCGGGCTGCTGTGTGGGCTGTGGAATGGCATTCTGGTGGCCTATCTGGATATTCAGCCGATTATCGCCACCTTGATTTTGATGGTGGCGGGGCGCGGCATTGCGCAAATGATTACGGACGGTCAGATCGTTACCTTTCACGGCGCGTTTTTTGAGGCCATCGGCAGCGGCTATTTGCTGGGTATTCCATGGCGCGTCATTATTGCTGCCATCGTGATTGCCGGTTTGTGGGCCATCATGCGCAAAACCGCCCTTGGCCTGTTTGTCGAGGCCGTGGGCGGCAATGCCCGGGCCAGTCGCCTGGCCGGGATCGATGCGCGCGGGATCAAGGTTTTGGCCTATGTTATTTCCGGGCTGTGTTCGGCTGTGGCCGGTATCATCATTGCGGCCGACATTCGCGGGGCCGATGCCAACAATGCCGGTTTGTGGCTGGAACTTGATGCCATTCTGGCGGTTGTTGTTGGGGGGGCATCGTTAATGGGCGGTCGGTTTTATCTGGCGCTGACCGTTGTGGGTGTGTTGATCATTCAGGCCCTTGGCACCGGTATTTTGCTTTCGGGTTTGCCATCGCAATACACCCTGATCGTCAAGGCTGCCGTGGTAATGGTGGTGTTGCTGGTGCAAGCACCCCGGGCACGACAAATGATGGGCAGGTTCTGGCGCCGGAGGGGCCCACAATGATAAACGAACGTTATTATCCGTTATTGGCGACATTGGCGGTCTGTGCCTTGCTTTATGGCTATGGCATATTTGAATATCGCGCCTTTAGCGATACCTATGTTCTGGGCAACCTTCTGACCGATAACGCCTTTTTGATCATTACCGCCGTTGGCATGACGTTTGTCATTCTCTCGGGTGGCATTGATCTTTCGGTTGGCTCCATGATTGCCTTTGTCGGTGTGCTGATGGCCGAACTGGTTACGGGGTTTGGTATTCATCCGCTGGTCGCAGTTGTTATTTCACTGGTGTTTGGTGCGGCATTCGGGGCCTTTATGGGGCTGATCATTGCCAAATTCGACATTCAGCCTTTTATCATCACCCTGGCAGGCATGTTTTTTCTGCGCGGAATGTGTTTTCTGATCAATCTGGATTCCGTGCCAATTACCCATGATTTTGTCAGTGCCTTTGGCGGATTTCGTATTCCGCTGCCGGGGCGGGGCTGGCTAAGTGCATCCGCGATTGTAATGCTGGTTGCCGTTATGTCTGGCATCGTGTTCGCGCATTACACCCGCTTTGGGCGAAATGTTTATGCCATTGGCGGGGATCGGCAATCAGCGCAGTTGCTGGGCATCCCGGTCGAACGGACGATTATACAGGTTTACATGCTAAGCGGTATTTTCAGCGCGCTGGCCGGTGTGGTGTTTGCCTTTTATACGGCATCGGCCTATCCGCTGGCCGCGGTCGGTGTGGAGCTTGATGCCATTGCTGCCGTTGTGATTGGCGGAACATTGCTTACGGGCGGTATGGGCTTTGTTGCCGGCACATTCTTTGGCGGGATCATCATGGGGGTTATTCAAACCCTTATCGCCTTTGATGGCTCGTTAAACAGCTGGTGGACCAAAATCGTGATTGGCGGCTTGCTGTTTGGATTTATTGTGCTGCAACGCCTGATCACACGGTCCTTTTCCGGGATGCGGGCCGGGGCAACATAACCTTGCCGGTTATTTGTGATAGCAAAAGCATATGGGCCGCCATAAAAGGCGGCCCATATGTTTGTCTGGCGATATGAAAAAAGCGATTGGCAGCCGTTGTCTGGCGATTACAACGTAATCCGGTCCCAATCGGTGCTGCCTTTCATGCCCAACTGGTCGCGCAGTTGCATCATGGTCTGACGCAGCAATTGCCGCATCACAGTGCGCGCGGCATCGGGGTCGCGGTCGGCAATGGCCTGATAAACGGCCTTATGGCTGGGAAGCGATTGCACATGTGCCTTTGGCCCGCCACTTGACATGCGAAACGACCCGATCAGCGCGCTTTCAATCAGCATGCCCAGTGATTTCATGAAATCATTTTGCGAGGCATCGAGAATGGCCTGATGAAATTCAAGGTCGGTTAAATAAACCGCTTCAGTGCCCGGTTCGGCCTGTTCCATGCTCAGATAGGTATTGCGAATGGTTTCAAGCTGCGCTTCGCTGCGCCGTTCTGCGGCCATGGCGGCGGTGTTAGGTTCAATGATCAGGCGGGTTTCAAACAGGCCATAGAGAAACGCGGGGTCCGGATCGGGGAAATGCCACGATAAAACATCAGGATCCAGCAGGTTCCAGAAATGGCGGGGTTTTACCCTTGTGCCGGTTTTCGGGCGGCTTTCAATCAGGCCCTTGGCTGATAAAATTTTGATCGCTTCGCGCAGGGCGGTGCGCGATACATCCAGCGTTTCGCTTAACTGCGCTTCGGTTGGCAAATTGTCACCTGGTGTCAGTTGCCCCGACACAATGCGTCGTCCCAGATCATGGGCAACGATACTGTGCAGACTACGCCTGGCATAGGTTCGAGACATGGATGACATAATTTGATTTTCCCTTGGTGCAGCGCGCAAAGCCGTCCAGTTTCGCCCAAAGGGCACATTATTCATATCATATGAATATATTTGACCAGCAATATCAGGCCGGGTCAACCGGCTTTGCATGCCGGTTTTTTGCGCAATACACAAATTTCCGAAGTCTTACCCGCTGGCTTATACCCCATCACGGACAGGGGTAAAAGCAGGGATGTTTTCATATTTCCCCTGTCTGCTATCTTGACACCTTTGGCGGGATTGATCATTACTGTTATAGTATGAAGAATAAGGTTGTCACAAGACAGCCCGCTATCAGGAGGAAACCGGAGCGCCGCCGTGGAATGCTCATTTGCAAGGCTTTCAGGGAATAGTGCCCTGTGCCATTTTTTGCATGATGCCTGTCAATGTCATGAAAGCCAGTTTGAACGTTGTTTCCGGCGAAAAGTGCCTTGCAACAAGGCAGCGCCGAGCCTGAAAATAGTGCTGGTAGCAGGTGTTAAAACGACAATTCCGGATGTGTCACAGGTTTTGTCACGGGCCGATGCCGGGTTTCTTTAATGTGATTTACGTTTGCAACTTTGTTGCCAAGCGGTCCAAGGTTAAATCGATCAAGGGAGAAAGCGCCATCATGGCTGATCGCAAACCAACTCATTATACCAGCCTTCAGGATGCCTCGGTTTTTATTACCGGTGGTGCGACGGGCATTGGCAAGGCACTGGTCGAAGCTTTTTGCGAACAGGGTGCCAAGGTCGCCTTTGTTGATATTCTTCGCGATGAGGGGCAGGCGCTGGTGCAGGAACTTGCGAAGTCGTCATCCCATGCACCGATTTTTATCGAATGCGATTTAACCAATATTGATGCCCTGCGTCGTGCCGTGGGGGATGCAAGTGCCCAGAACGGGCCAATTTCGGTATTGCTAAATAACGTTGCCAACGACACCCGCCATAAGTGGCAGGATGTGACCCCTGAATATTGGGATCAGCGCCAGGCGATTAATATTCGGCCGGCATTTTTTGCCATTCAGGCCGTTGCGCCGATGATGATCAAGGCCGGGGGCGGCTCTATTGTAAATTTTGGCTCGGTCAGCTGGATGATGGGGCAGGGCGGTATGCCGGGTTATACCACGGCCAAATCCGCCGTGCAGGGCCTGACACGCGGCATGGCGCGCGACCTTGGCAAAGATGGCATACGGGTGAACACGCTGGTGCCGGGCTGGGTAATGACACAGCGCCAGCTTGATCTTTGGGTCGATGAAGCCGCTGAAAAGGAAATTGCCGAACGGCAATGCCTGAAAAACAAGGTTATGCCTGATGATATTGCGCGCATGGCGTTGTTCCTGGCCTCGGACGAAAGCCGAATGATTTCGTCGCAAAATTTCATTGTTGATGGCGGTTGGGTTTAAGCCCGCTTACGTTCTTTCAGGATAAAAAAATGAGACTGGTTCAATTTCGTGATGAAGAAGGCAACGCTTCTGTTGCCGTTGTTGAAGATAGCGATACCCTTGTTCCCTTGCGTGGTGTGGCCTCGGTTCGGGAACTGGCGAAAATTGCGCTGGCCGATGGGGAAACCCTGGTTCGTGCCGCAACCGCACAAATGGGCGATGAACGTATTGATTATAACGTTGTTGCCAAATCGGGTCGTTTGTTGCCGCCCATCAGCCATTCCGACCCGGCGCATTTTCTGGTGACCGGAACGGGCCTTACCCATCTGGGCTCGGCATCGGCACGGGCAAATATGCATACGGGCGATCATAAAAAAGCCGATGAAACCGATTCCATGAAGATGTTTCGCATGGGCGTTGAGGGTGGCAAACCTGCTGCCGGTCAGCATGGTGTGCAGCCTGAATGGTTTTACAAAGGCGACGGGTCGGTAGTTGTTGCACCGGGGGCTGATATTCCCAGTCCGTCTTTTGCTCTCGATGGCAGCGAAGAACCTGAAATCGCCGCTATTTACATGATCGACGAGGATGGTACGCCGGTGCGTTTGGGCTTTGCCATTGGCAACGAATTTTCCGACCATGTGATGGAACGTCAGAATTATCTTTATCTGGCGCATTCAAAGTTGCGTGCCTGCGCACTGGGGCCGGAACTGCTGTTGGGCGATTTACCATCTCATGTCGAAGGCACATCACGGCTGTATCGGGATGGTAAGGTAATTTGGGAAAAACAGTTCGTCAGCGGCGAAGACAACATGTCGCATTCATTGGCAAACCTCGAATATCATCATTTCAAATACGACCTGTTCTGTCGCCCCGGTGATATTCACGCCCATTATTTTGGTACGGCAACTCTTAGTTTCGCTGATGGCGTGACCACACAGGATGGTGACGAATTTGAAATTTCGTCCGACACATTTGGCCGCCCCATTCGCAACCGTCTTAAAGTTCAGGTGGAGCGCCCGGTTAAGGTGCGCACGATCTAGGTTTTGCTTTTGGGGCGGGTTTTATCCTGTTGCTTAATGGCAGCGTAAGGCTGCCTCATCCATCTTTCTGACAATCCGGCCTCGTTTTGGGGCCGGATTTTTTGATTTCGGGGACCAGATTGACCCGGCGGACCTGGAAATGTGCGAGAGGGGAAAGTCGTTTGAAACGGCAAGGTGCCGCCGTTAAGCCACACAGATACCAGGCACGTCAACCTTGCGAAAAAGGTGCGGGCTTGCTGTGGTGGAGGCTGGATAATCCCCCAACTGCGCCTGAAAGTCGGGATTGCAAAAGGCCGCGCGGAAATGGGCGGTGGATTGCCAGACGGCATAATTCAGGAATGTCCCACTTCCGGCAATACCCCGGTGAAGCTGGGTCGAGATAAAGCCCGGTTGCGCCTTCATGAGGGCGGCGTCGTGCGTCCATGCTGTTACCAGTTTGTCGGCGTCTTCTGGCGGAACGGTCAATGTGTTGATCAGGATTACGGCACCACCCTCATCGGCGAATTGTGCGGCAAGCGTTACGGTCGGGTCCATCTCGGCAAATTTCATTGTTTTAACGTCCTTTGTTGCGGCTCAGTCGGGGACATATTGACCGGGGACTGGAAACGGCGTGTCAGTTTGAAACCGTCGCGCATATTGAGGCCAAGCAGCGTGATATTGAGCGCACCGGCACAAAGCTCGAGGGCCTGCACCGCATAGAAAACGGTATCAAGCTCGCCCGCCCGTGCCTTAAAGGCCAGAAACAGCGCCGAAGGCACAAGAACCAGAAGGCCGTTGATGGCACAGGCAATGGTTCGCCTGATCTTTGTTGTAATCACTTTTGGCCGTCGTCCCCGGGCCAAATTAAATCCCGTCCCGCCGGTCGCGGCGAGTGCGGGAATAAGCAGCAAAAAGCCCCACGGGATGATGCTTTTGATGGCGATAATCGTGTTTACCGAGCCGAACAGCTCGCCAAACATGGTTGAGAGCCAAAAGGTGACGATGGTGAGAAGGGCGATCCCGCCCGCAACAGGATGAATGATGTTGACCATGTCTGCTATTTCAATATGGTGTTATGATGTCAATTTGGTATTGAGTATTATTATTTTGACATCATGTTGTCAATTGGGTTGTATGGTTTAAAATGAAGAAAGAGAAACGAACCCCGGCCGGCGCCGTCTTGAGCGACACGATCCTTGACCTGTTAAGGCTTAATAGCCGCATCCTCACAGCGGGGGACAGGCTTGTAGCACCCCTTGGACTGACCAGCGCCCGCTGGCAAATCCTCGGCACCATGATTGTTGCGGAACGCCCGCAACCAGTGGCATGGATCGCCCGCGATATGGGGGTGAACCGCCAGAATGTGCAGCGCATCGTTAATGATCTGGCGCGGGATGGCCTCGTCACCTTTCAGCCAAACCCCCATCACCGGCGCGCGCAACTCGTCGTTCTTACTGACGAAGGGATGAAGGCTTACGATGATGCCATGCAGTTACAAACGCCGTGGGTGAATGATCTTGCCGACGGTCTTGAGCCCGAGGACATTGAGGTGACCCGCAAAGTCATTGCCACTTTGCAGCGCAAGCTGGAAGACGGCAACGCCGCTGACTCCTAGGACCTATTCCCGGTGTGCAGAACAGATGATTTAAAGGTGCTTTCGCGGGGTTTAAATTATCCTTTCGCTCGATGCCTCTACGCTTGGCGATTTCCTGGCTAAGCCTGTTTTTCAAAGCTTGGGCAATCTCTATATGGGTAATTTGATGCGAAAAGACCGCGAGGCATTACCTCGCGGTCGTTACTGTCGTTGCTATTTTCGTGCAGATCAGATCGGGTTAATATGCACAGAACCTAAGCTTCATTTTGTGCGCTTGCCTGCGGGGCCGTGCGCAAACCCAGCAATACAACAGCCCCCGCCACCAGCAAAAGGCATCCGCTCAGGCCAAAGACGCCCAGCGCACCACTGGCCGTGTAAATCGCGCCGCCCAGTGCCGCGCCAAGGGCAATGGCAAACTGGATTGCTGCGACCAAAAGGCCACCGCCACTTTCGGCTTCATCGGGCACGGTGCGCGTGATCCAGGTGGACCAGCCAACGGGCACTGCGCCAAAGGCTACACCCCAAATGGCGACCAGTGCTGCATCGGCAACAGGTGTGCCACCCTGCAGCGAGGCAAGGCCCAGCCCGGTGATACCCATGATTATGGGCATCACCGCAAGCGTCAGGCGCATACTGCGTTCCAGCAACATGCCGCCAAGATAAGTGCCAAAGAAATTGGCAATACCAAAGCCGAGCAAAATGCCTGAAACACCGGAAACTGCCACGCCTGTGACGTTTTCCAGAAACGGGCGGACATAGGTAAACATGGCAAAATGGCCGGTGAAAATAAGCATGGCGGCCACCATGCCAAATCGCATGCGCGGTCGCATCATAACTTCGAACAGGGTGCGCAGGCTGCTATGTCCGCGCGGGGCCAATTTGGGCAGGGTGGCGAATTGCACGATCAGGGCAATGGCGCCCAACCCGCCCGCCAGGAAAAAGATATTACGCCAGCCAATAATGTCCCCCAGATAACTACCCAGCGGGGCCGCAAATACGGTGGCAGCAGAAACGCCGCTTAGCATGATGGAAAGGGCGCGCGGCACCAGATGTTCGGGGACCAGCCGCATAACAACAGCTGCCGACATGGTCCAGAAGCCGCCCAGTGCAATGCCAAGCAACACCCGGCCAATGATAAGAAAGCCAAGGTTCGGTGCCATTGCGACCAGAATGTTCGAGGCGATGAGCAAAACCGAAAATGCCAGTAAAACCTGGCGGCGGTCATAGCGGCGGGTCAGGGTTGCAATCAGAAGGCAGGTGACAAGGGCGACAATAGCCGTTGCCGAAACGGCCTGGCCCGCCATGCCTTCGTTAATGCCAAGGTCGTTTGCCATGGGGGTTAACAGGCTGGCAGGCAGAAATTCCGCCGTTACCAGCCCGAAAACACCTAGCGTCATCGAAATGACAGCACCCCACGCCGGGGCAATTGGCCCGGCAGCGCTGGGCGTGCTTGTGTTTGTGGTATTCATTACTATCTATGTCCTGTCTAGAAGGATGTACTTTTGATTAACCCTAAAATAGGCTGGTAATTCCAGACGATCTATGCCAGATACTCTTGAATGTTTGATCAATCGTCCGAAAAATATCGCACCGGTGACCCGGGATATGTTGCAACCGACCTGATAAGCGAATTGCTTTTGGGGATGCGGTTGTTTGGCCTGCATTACAGCCGGGTACAAATGGCGCCGCCCTTCGGGGTGCGGTTTGGCGACGATGTGGGGCGTGCTCAATTTCATTTTGTGGCGCGCGGACCGGTTTATTTGCGCTGTGCATCGGGCGAGCAATGCGTGTTGCAAACCGGTGATGCCGTGCTGCTGCCCCGCGGGGTTGGTCACGAAATGTTATCGTCACCCGATATTACCGCCGACGATATTAAAAGTTTTGTTACTGCCCCGATTTGTAATCGTTTTGATGCAGTTACGGCCTGTGACCCGGCACAATGTAATAACGATGCCCTGTTTTTTAGCGGCTGCATGGAGTTTGATCTTGGCTGCATGAGCCCGCTGATTGGCATGATGCCTGAAATTATGCAGGTTGGCACCATGCTGGAACGAAACCCCGAAATATTGCCGATCCTTGAGGCCATGGAACGCGAGGTTTGCTCCGAGCGGGCCGGTTATGGTGCCATTGTTACCCGCTTGGCTGATGTTGTTTCGGCATCAATTGTACGTGGCTGGGTGGAATGCGGCTGTGGTGATGCTTCTGGCTGGGTCGAGGCCTTGCGCGATCCGCGCCTGGGGCGTGTTATCAGTGCCCTGCACCGTGACCCTGGCCGTAACTGGACCGTGGCAAGCATGGCCGCCGAGATGGGCACATCTCGTTCGGTTTTTGCCGAGCGGTTTCTGGCTGTTACCGGGATCACGCCATTGCGCTATGTGACCGACCTTCGGATGCGCCTTGCAATGCAGTGGATCAGCCGGGAACGCCTGCCGGTTGACATGGTGGCTGAACGGCTGGGTTATGGGTCGGGTGCTGCCTTTAGCCGGGCGTTTAAACGGGTTACTGGCACATCGCCCGGTGTGGCGCGCCGGGCATAAAAGACAGGCCAAAGGCCGGTTTCAGGGTTTGCGCACAGCAACTGTTTCTACGCGGTGGCCTTTGCCTTTGCGTAAAATGGCATCGGCGCGAAAACGCGACGGGGCCACATGCTCTTCCAAAACCCGGGCGTTGATATTTGCCCATATGTCGCCGGCAAGGATGCGTGCTTCGTCGTCATTTAAATGGGCATAGCGGTGGAAATAGGATTCCGGCGTTTGAAATACGCTGTTTTTCAAGGTTAGAAAACGGTGAATGTACCAGGTGCGAATGTCGTCCTCATCGGCATCAAGATACAATGTAAAATCAAAAAAGTCGCCCGCATGGGTTTGGGCCGCAGGGCTGCCTACCGTGCTGATTTCAAGGACATTCAACCCTTCCACAATTAAAATGTCGGGGCTGTTGATAATTTGTTTGCGGTTCGGGTCGATATCATAGGTGACATGCGAATAAACCGGTATTTCCACCCGTTCTGCCCCATCCTTGATTTGCTCTAGCGTATCAAGCAGGGCACGCCTGTCATAACTTTCGGGAAAACCCTTGCGCGCCAAAAGACCACGTTCTTCAAGGTCTGCCAGTGGCCACAAATAACCGTCCGTACACATCAAATCAACCCGGCTTTCACCGCCCAGTGATTGCGCCAGCATTTGCCGTAATACCCGGCAAAAGGTGCTTTTGCCAACGGCGACACTGCCCGCAACCCCGATGATATAGGGGGCTTTGCGCGGCGGGGTTCCCAACAGGTCGCCCATCCCGGTTTTTAGGGACGTAAGATGGTCGCGATGGGTGCGGATCAAATGAATAAGCGGGGCAAAAATCGCTGACAGGTCGTTTTGATCTGTGGTGTCATTCAGGCCGCGCAAGGCATCGAGGTCAGCAGGGGCAAGATGATAGGCCGTATTTTCACCCACAGCCTGCCATGCGTCCCGGTCAAACAGGGCATAGCGGTCCGGGTAAAGGGGCGACGGGGAATGGGGCATTACGGCCTTCTCTGCTTCTGGTGCGGTTCACATTGTCGCTTTATGCCGTTTGGGCGAGGGCGATGCAATGTTAACGGTGACGATTTGGTCAATAACTTTGACCTGACGGGCGGTTTTATACAAAAGGGCAACGCAGGCAGGCATGGTTTCTTTCATTGCCAATCGGCGGTCCCGTTCCGAAGGGCGCCTTGCATGTAGGCCGGAATGGGGGATTGTCAATTCATGCGCCTGTGTGGTCCCCGTTAAGGGTCTTTTGCGCGATAAGGGCTGCATCATTTAAATAATGCAGCGGCCCGAAAGATGCTGGCGGGCAATTTCGCTTTCGCGTTCCGGATTGTACAGGGAACAGCTATCCTGACGCATGGGTGTTAAGTCCTGTTGCAAGATTGATGTGCTGGTGATGGCTGATGCAGCCAGGGACGAAAGATGTGCGGGCGCCAGATAGGCATTGCGTTTGTTTATTTTCCACAAGGGCCAGCCGCGCCAGGACGGCCAGAGTGAACAAACCCGCCGATTTGGTGGCGTCCTTGCAAGCTGCCATCGGCCGATATTGAAGTTTTTCCAGCACCGATACGCAGGGGAACGTCACGATTGCACCCTGGGTGGTTATTTTAATATGTGCGGTGTTGCCGGTATGATTGGGCAACCGGCACAAGCCACCATGCTGCAATGCAAGGGGATGTCGTGCCTGTTTGCCGGGCAATGATAAATCGCTGCTTGCATCATAGGCAGAAAAATTATTTGATTGTATTCAATCAATTGAATTGCCTGTTTTAAGGAGGTCGAATGGACCGGGTTGTTGGCACGTCTGGACGGATTGCTTTTGCCAGTGCAATGCGAAATCTGTTGAGCGATGTTTATCCACAACATGACCCGGCTTTGCTGGTAAGGCGCGTATTCGAGGTTTTGGACTTGCCAATAGATGGCGACGGCCCCGAACCGGCGGAAGAATCCCTGCGAAAATGGGACCAGCGCGACGCCTTTTTAATTACCTATGGCGACAGCATTTCGCGCAATGGCTATCAGGGCCTTAAATCCCTGCGCGACTTTCATCAGAAATGGCTGAAAGACTGGTTGCCGGGGATTCATATTTTACCGTTTCACCCTTTTACATCCGACGATGGTTTTTCAGTTTCCGATTTTACCACCCTGCGCCCGGAACTGGGGACGTGGGAGGATGTCGAGGATTTGTCCAAACATGCCAAAGTGATGGCCGATCTGGTGGCAAACCATATTTCGGCGTCTCATGAATGGTTTGGGCAATTTCTGGCCGGACAGGAACCGGGTGTTAATTACATTAAAACTGCCAACCCGGATGACGATATTTCACTGGTAGTGCGCCCGCGTAGCCATCCATTACTAAATCTGGTGGAAACCGCACTGGGGCCAAAGCATGTCTGGTGTACCTTTAGTTATGATCAGGTTGATCTGGATTACAGCAACCCCGATGTATTTTTTGAAATTCTGAAAATCGTGCTGGATTATGTCAGCCACGGGGTCAGCGTGATCCGGCTTGATGCGATTGGCTTTATCTGGAAAGAATCCGGTACACCCTCGATCAATGCCGAGCAAACCCACAAGATTATTAAGGCATTACGGCTTGCGGCCAATGCGGTGGCACCTGACCTGGTGTTTATTACCGAAACCAACCTGCCGATGGTAGAAAACCTGTCTTATTTTGGTCAGCAGGACGAAGCCCATCTGATTTATAACTTTTCCCTGCCACCGGTTATTTTGCACGCGCTGCTGAGTGGGCGGTCAGATTATATTCGCAAATGCATCATGGCGATGCCACCCGCCCCGGCAGGTTGCACATTTTTTAATTTCACCGCCAGCCATGATGGCATTGGTTTGCGCCCGGCCGAAAATATTGTACCTGATGATGACATTACCCAAATGACCGAACATGCCCGTAAAATGGGCGGCGAGGTAAGTTATCGGTCGGTTGCCGGGGGCGGGCAGCGCCCCTACGAACTGAACGTGACATTGTTTAGCATGCTGGCCGAAAGTTTTGCGGGCGAGCGTACCTTTGGGCTGGAACGGTTTGTGATGTCGCAGGCGATTGCCATGTCGTTAGAAGGTATTCCGGCAATTTATGTGCAGTCAATTTTTGCATCGGAAAATGATCAGCACGGTTATCAGCAAACCGGTATTCCACGGCGGTTAAATCGCAAAATCTGGCAACTGGCCGATGCGGAGGCCGTTTTGGAGGCGCCCGGCCCGGCCCGGCAGGTGTTCGAGCAGTTGCGCGCCTTGATGTCCATTCGCCAGGGGCAACCGGCCTTTCATCCCAATGCCACGCAATATACCCTTAATCTGGGATCGGAATTGTTGGGTATCTGGCGACAAAGCCATTTGAATGATCAAAGTATTTTCTGCGTGTTTAACCTGACGGCGCAGGACCAGGATCTGGATTTGTCACGCATTAACCTGATCATGAATGAAGGCTGGCAGGACCTGATTACCGGCAAGGTGATTCCCGATTACGACGGCATTATGACCCTGGCCCCGTATCAAATTTTATGGATTTCCAACCTGGATGGCCGTCACCGTACCGAAAGCCGGTTGTTGCAGCGCTACCGTGATGCAATGCCGGTATAAGGGGCTGGTGTTTCCGGTTCTGTTGAAACCGATGCTTTCAGGACGTCTATAAAGGCCCGCAAACCTGCCGGAACATGGCGATGACCGGGATAATACAGGCACAGCCCGGGAAAGGGCGGTGTCCAGTCATGCATCATTTGCGTCAGTTCGCCGGATTGCAAATATGGTGCGGCCTGATGGCGGGTGACATAGGCAATGCCGCATCCGGCAATTGCGGCTTCGACTATCATATTGGAACTATCAAGGGTAATGGGGCCAGTGACGTCGATTTCAATTTGCTGGTCGCGTTTTTCAAATTCCCAACGATAGATTTTACCACTGGGTAAACGCAGGCGCAGGCAGGCATGTGCTGCCAGATCGGCGGGGTTTTTGGGGATTGGTTTGCCGCACTTTTCCAGATATTCGGGGGATGCAACGATAACGAATTGCTCAGGCGGGCCGCAAGGAATGGCGATCATGTCTTGCGGGACGGTTTCAAACAGGCGAATGCCCGCATCAAAGCCACCCGCGACAATATCAACCAGCTTGCCATCGGTAATAATATCGACATGCATGTCGGGATAGGCCGCGATAAAGCGGGCCGCAACCGGCATTAAAAACAGCCGTGCCGACCCTTCGGATGTATTCAGGCGCAGGGTTCCGCGCGGTTTTTGCCGGAACTTGTTGGTGATTTCCATGGCATCGGAAAGGTCGGACAGGGCCGGGCGGACGCGATCAACAAATTCCCGGCCTGCCTCGGTAAGTGAAACGCTGCGTGTGGTCCGGTTAAACAGACGCAAACCAAGGCGCTGTTCAAGGTTGGAAATCGCGTGGCTAAGGGCGGATGGTGACAGGCCGAGTTCGGCTGCCGCTGCGCGAAAATTGCGATGGGTGGCAACTGCGACCACACCATGTAGTTCCAATAGGCCACCTTTGTTCATTGTTCGATTTCCTGCATTACTTTGTGCAATAATATCTCGCTTATTCGAACAATAAAACCTTTCTATGGTGCGCCATCGTCAATGATACAGAGCGATGGAGCCTGAAATGGACCAGAAAACAATTTTGATAACCGGAACCTCGTCGGGAATTGGCAAAGCGACAGCGAAGCGGTTTGCCGCATTGGGATGGAACGTGGTTGCCACACAGCGCACCCCGGAAAAAGACACCGACTTACGCGAATTGCCCCATGTGCTGGTCACCCGGCTGGATGTGCAGGACCGTGTCAGCATTGATGCGGCGATAGAAGCCGGCATTGCCCGGTTTGGCCGTATTGATGCGGTCGTCAACAACGCCGGTTACGGTCAATATGGCCTGTTTGAGGGACTAAACCAAAGCCGGATCGACCAGCAGTTTCAGGTGAATGTGTTTGGGGTGATGAATGTCATGCGGGCAATTTTGCCGCATTTTCGCAAATATCAAGGCGGAACAATTGTGAATATCAGCTCAGGGGCGGGTGTTTTTGGTTTGCCGATGGTTTCGCTTTATTGTGCCAGCAAATTTGCCCTCGAAGGTTTTAGCGAAGCCGTTTCCTATGAACTGGCGTCGCAGGGCATTACAGTAAAACTGGTTATTCCGCACGGCGGGGTTAGTGCCACCGAATTTCATTCCCGCAGCGCACAGGAATTTTCCAAAGCCGAAACCCTGGGCGATTATCAGGATTTTGTAGAAAAAACGAACGCCGTTTTTGCTAAAATGGCCGGGGGACGTTTGATGGATTCCGATTATGTCGCGGGGTTTGTCGAGCAGGCCATGACGGATGGCAGTAACCGGCTGCGTTATTATGTTGGCGATGATGCGCGTGGCTTTATTGATGCGCGCCTGCATAAGGGAGAAGATGCCTATATGGCGCATATGCACAGTTATTTTGATACGGGGACCGCAAAATAATATGGCAGATACAGGCGTTTGATATGCAAACAGGCCGGGATATATAGCCATCCCGGCCTGTTTTTAGCGGAGCTGCTGATGTTTGTTATCGGGCAACTTTGCCAATCTCACTATCATTCAAGTCATCGTCAACGGCGGCGGAAAGCTGTTCGAAAATATCGTCCATCGCACTTTCAACCCGCTGCCAACTGGGGATGAACGGGCTTTCCAGCGGGTTTTCAAGGTAATGCTGACCAGCACTAATGATCACCTCGGCCAGAACCTCGACACATTTTTCTTCTTCGTCGCGATTGATTTTAAGGCCGTTAAACAGGGCGTCGGCACGGTATTGTTCAATCAGGTCAAGTGCCGTGCGGTAATAGGTCGCCTTCAGGGTACGGAAGGTTTCGTGCGAGAAAACTGTGCCCTGGGTGGCTAGTTTACGAAACAGCGATTTGGCAATGTCGCTGGCCATGCGTGACAGGCCGTCGTCCTTTTCTGCCGGGTCAAATTCGCGATGTTTGTGGTCGTAAATATCGGCAATATCGACCTGGGCCAGGCGATGGACGGTGTGGTTACGATACATTTCCGAAAGCATCGAAACTTCCAGCCCCCAGTCGGATGCCACCCGCAGGCCATAGGCCACATCGGTGCGAATGGCAATTTCGCCTGACAGCGCATAGCGAAAACAATCGAGGTAATTGAGGAAATCGGTTTTGCCGACGACTTGCTTAAGCGCGCGAATAAGCGGGGTGACAAACAGGCGACAGACACGGCCCTTAAGCGTGCCGCCCGCAACGCGCGCGTAATAGCCCTTGGCAAAGGCAAAATTAAAGGCCGGGTTGGCAATGGGATACATCAAACGGGCAGGCAGGTCGGGGGTGTAGGTGGCAATGTCGCAATCATGAATGCCAATAACCGAACTGCGCCCGGTTGCCAGCGTATAGCCCATGCAATACCACACATTACGGCCTTTGCCAGGTTCGTAACGCGCCAGGTCGTAATTTTCCAGCCGGTCATGTACGGCGCGCAGGCGCGGGCCATCATTCCACAGAATGCGGGTGCGTTGTGGCAGGTCTTTGAAAAACTCGCGCGCATAGGCGTATTGGGTTTCGTTTGCCCGGTCCAGGCCCACCACGATCTGGTCAATATAGGTGGCTTTTTTCAAACCTTCCAAAATGGTGGTCATGGCCGGTGTTTCCAGTTCGGAATACAGGCATGGCAAAATAAGGGTCTGGCGGCGCGACCGGGCAAAGGCGGTCATTTCATAAGCGAGTTCTTCGGGGTCACGATCAATAATCGAATGAAGGGTTGTGATCGGGCCACCCTGATGAAAATCGGCCATTTCTACCTCGCTTTTGTTATTGATGTTGGCGTTTGCGATAAATCGTCGAGTATTGAATTTATGGTGCTGTTCCAGCCATCAGGGCCGGGGGCCGGGGCGATGCGCGCTGTTTTCCCGCCAAGATCAAGGGTGGGAACACCGCCGTGCTTGACCGGAATTTGAACGGCAATGTCGGCATGGGCCAGCATCCCGGCATCATTGGGGGAATCACCAAGGGCAATGGTGGTTATATCGGCCCGCCCTGTTGGCAGCTTTCCTGCTTTTTGCAGCATTTTCAGCGCCGTTTGCATGGCGGCCCCTTTGTCTGTTTCGCCGCATAATGTGTAAAAGCGACCCCCTTTTACCAGTTTTAACCCATATTCGCGGGCGATGTTCCCGGCGAGGGCAATGTCCTTGGCGGTGGGTGCCCATATTAACGGATCCGAACAGTTGCGTTGCCCGGCAAGGGCCGCCTCGTTGGGGGGCAAGCCGGTTGCGGTGGCAATTTCGGCCGCTGTGCTGGTGCGAAACCCTGCAACCGGAACAGATATGGCCTTGGCAATGGCGGTGCGGGCAGCATCAATGGTGGCTGTTGGCGGACCGGGCTGGCGGATATCGCCGTTGATATCGATAACGCCGCCATTTTCACCGATCAGACCGGCAAACAGATGGTGCTGTGAATTGATTGCCCGTAATTCAGCCAGTGTCTTGGAAGAAATTGCCAGCAGGGGAATGTCGTTTTCGCGCAGCCGTGTAAGGGCGGGGCGCGCCGCCTCCCAGGAATAGTCATCGTGATCCAGCAGGGTGCCATCCAGGTCGGTAAAAACGACAAGTCCGGTCAGATGTTGCATGTATCTCGCAAAACGTAGTTAAAACAGTGTGTTGCAGAAGTAACAATTGAAGTCTAGCACAGCGCCCCCGATTGGGCGACAGTGCAAAGATTAAATTTTATGCACATTTTTGCATGATTATAAAAGTGTGTGGAAAATCATCACTTAAGTTTTGCCGATGTCATCATAGCCTGCGCACTGTTGCGTATTGGGAACAGTGCGGGGTGATTTTCGTTTGTAGAATGGCTTTGATGTAAAAAATGCTGGCCCTGACGATGCCATTTTTAGTCGGCATATCGGCAGCGGAAATTGCAAAATTTGGTTGCAAGTCTTTGTGATTTAAGAAAAACGAATGTCGAAACACGATTTTAAAGGTGAAAGTCGCTTGATGGGCGTGAAAATGGGACGACGGAATTTTATCGGACTTGTCGGGGCGGCAGCCGCAGCAGGGCTTGTGCCGGGGGCCTTGCCCCGTGCGTTGGCAGCCGAAGATGGTACGTTGCCGATGGGCGAGAAAAAGCCGTTTTCGTTTAAGGGGGTTATTGGCTGGGCACGTGAGCAGGCCAAACAACCCTTTCAGGCACCGCAAGTTTCCGATGCATTGAAAAATGTTCTGTCGCGTATTGATTATGATGCCTATCAGCAAATCAAATTTGATACCGAAAAGTCATTGTGGTGGAATACGGATGGCGTGCCGCCGGTTGCCCCGTTTCATCAAAATCGCGGGACCATGGAAAAGGTTCGCATTTATACCGTAACGGACGGGCAGGCACAGGAGGTGCAATATGACCCGTCAGCGTTTGACTATAAGGGCGACATCAAAGCAGCCGATATGCCAGATGATGCCGGATGGGGCGGGTTTCGCCTGCTTTATGATCAGGACCATTCGCGCGATTGGCTGGCCTTTATGGGGGCGTCGTATTTTCGCTCTGCCGGGCCATTGGACCAATACGGGCTGTCTGCCCGGGCCGTGTCGGTCAATACTGCCTTGCATGATACCCCCGAAGAATTTCCGCGGTTTACTGAATTTTGGCTGGAGCCGACCCACGATGGCGGAATGCATATTTATGCGTTGCTCGATAGCCCAAGTCTGACCGGGGCTGTGCAAATTCAATGTCAGAAACCAAATGACCAGGACGTCACAATGGATGTTACGGTGCGGTTTTTTACCCGTCAGGCCGTGCGTCGTTTAGGGGTCGCGCCCTTAACCAGCATGTTCTGGTTTTCGGAAACCAACCGTGATGAAGCGGTGGATTGGCGACCGGAAATTCATGACAATGACGGGCTGGCGATTTGGACAGGCTCGGGTGAACGCCTGTGGCGACCGCTTGATAACCCCAAACAGACCCGCACCAGCAGCTTTGTTGACCAAGCGCCCAAGGGGTTCGGGTTAATGCAGCGCGACCGCAGCTTTGCCAATTACGAAGATGATGGCGTGTTTTATGACCGTCGCCCGTCGCTGTGGATTGAACCAAAGGGTGATTGGCAAAAAGGCATGGTTCAGTTGCTGGAAATTCCAACCGACGATGAAATTCACGACAATATTGTTGCCTATTGGACAACAGATGAAGAAGTGCCCGCCGGGGAAGAACGCGCCTTTCAGTATCGGATGCACTGGATGGTGGATGGCCTGTATGGGGATGTAAAAGTTGGCCATGCCATTGCGACGCGTACCGGCCGGGCCGGGGTGCCAGGCCAAAAGCGCCCGGATAAAGGGTTGAAATATGCCATTGATTTTGCCGGGGGCGCGTTGGCAAATTACACCACCGAACAAAAAGCAGTGGAGCCCGATGTAACGGCCAGTAATGCCGCCATTCAAAATGCCTATTGCCTGCGTGTGGTGGGGCAGGATTACTGGCGACTGGTGTTTGATATTTTCCCCGATGGCAATGGGCCGGTTAATTTGCGTGCCGCCCTTAAAACCGGAGACAGATTATTGACCGAAAGCTGGGTGTTTGAGCATCGCGAGCATAATTTCTAGATATCTGTTGATATCAATGCAGAGCAGATAACGGGCCGGTATTTCCGGCCCGTTTGGCATTTGTAGGCATTAAAATATTTTCTATAGCCAGCTGGTTATAGATGTTGGTTTTGTGCAGTTCTTTTTCCGGTTTGTCCATTCTGCTCAAACCGCCGACTTTTTATCCTGTGATCATAGGGCGGCGGCCGGCGGGGCTGTTGTTGTCGCGCCTGTTATATGCGCTCGGCATTTCGTTGGTCATTCTGGCACTAAAAGCCGTGCCTGTGTGGAAGGGCGCATTCGGGCCGGCGTGCCGGAAATGGAAGCCGTTGATCAGATGTGCGCAGCGGGTGTGGATGGCCAAAGGTTTTTCCGGGCAATGACATCAGTGCTGCATCGTTTTGGGGATGAAAACCGTTTTGAGGGCCAGGTATTGCAGGCCGGGCTGAATTATGTCCTGTCATCGGATGCGGGCAAGATGATGCGGGCATAAAACCATGTTGGTTTGCCGGATTAATATCAGCTGCCTCTAAATCATCACAATTGATATGGAACCGGCAGGCATTGTTGTGCGTTAGAGGTGTGTTGTGTGAGGCAACGGTTTAAAACATACAAGGAGGTCCCAATGGTGGCCAAGAATGAAGCCGATACGAGCGCCGACACCTCAAAGCTGCAGGCCGAGGTCGAAATTCTTCGTCAGGATCTGGCGGAAGTGACCAAAACCCTTAAAACAATTGCCCGTGAAACTGGCGAAACCCGTGCAGCACAGGCCGCCCAGCGGGTTCGGGAAGTTTCTGGTCAGGCACGCGAACAGTTCGACCATGCCCGTGACGTGGCTGTCGATCAGGTGCGCGAACGTCCGCTGATAACGGTTGCAGCCACCTTTGGTGTTGGCCTGTTAATTGGTCGTCTGCTGCAACGATGATCGATCAGCTGATCGCCGCGATTGGTGATATGGCGCAGGCCGCAGCCGCAAGGCTTGCGGCCATCGCCGCGATCGGGCTGGTTATTCTGGTTGGGGCCGGGTTTGTTCTGGCTGCGATTTATATGGCACTTGCTGCCCATGTGGGGGCGGTGACGGCGGCGCTGTCGATTGGTGTGGTTTTAATTGTGCTGGGGCTTGTTGCTGCCGCAATATGGTTTGGCAAAAGTCCGACATTTGAAACCGAAAAGCCGCCCCATCCGCATAAGGCAAACCGGACCGAAGATGATGTTATTCTTGATTTGCTGATTGATGCCGCCCGGGCCGGTTTTGCCACCGGACAGGGCGATAAACAGGGTATGAATCAGGGTTTTGAACGCATTTTGCAGGATTTTGACGGGCTTGGCGCATTTGAACGCCAGCGCGCCGCCGAGAATGCAGTTGCAAAAGCCGAAGCAGCACATGCGGAGGCAATGGAGCGTGCCGCCCGTGCCGCAGGCGGGGCGGCAGATAATCCGGGCGTGCCAGACGATAATGGGTTGAAAGCGCCAAATAGTGCGCCATTTCCCCGTGATCCGGGCCTGGACCAGAAGTAACAGTCGCAATGTGATTTGTGCGCTGTAAATTTATTGCAGTTTTAAAACAAAACCGGCGTGCGGGGCAGACCCGAACGCCGGTTTTGCATGTGTGGTGCAATGGCCCATAGGCCCAATGGTTTAAAGACGGATATTATTCGCCGTGAAAATGTACCGTGCCGATATAGGGCAGGTTGCGGTTGTTCTGGGCGTAATCGATGCCGTAACCAACCACAAATTCGTCGGGAATATCAAAGCCGCAATAATCAATGGCAATATCGATATCGCGGCGTGATGGTTTGTTAAGCAGGGTGCAGATTTCAAGTTTGTTGGGGTCGCGTGTGTTTAACAGGCGTACCACTTCGGACAGGGTATAGCCCGTATCAATGATGTCTTCGACGAGAAGCACATCCTTGCCGCGAATTTGCCCGTCAAGATCCTTGATGATGCGGACATTGCGCGAACTTTCGGTCGAGTCACCATAGCTTGACGCCACCATGAAATCGACTTCGACCGGCACAGTCAGTTTACGCACCAGATCGGCGATAAACACGAACGAGCCGCGCAACAAGCCGACCACGATCAGTTTTTGGGTATCTTTGAAATTTTCGTTGATCTGGGCTGCCAGCGTATCGATTTTCGCGGCAATTTCCTCAGCAGTGATCAACGGCTTGACATCATAATCGGCCATCAGTCCGGGTCCCCGAAGGTGGAATGGTTCAATGCAGGCGTTGCTACCACAGGCAATGGGCCTTTACCAGCCTGCTTGAGGTTGAATATGCTATGTTGTTATTGTTTGAGCTTGCAGCAATACCGGTTTATCCCCGTCGTGCCATTGTTCATATTTGGTCATGGCATTGGTAAAAAACGATGTTTGCAGCATGTCGTTTAGCCAGCGTTGCAAATGTACAAACGGCAGGGCATCAAATTTTACCTGATCAGCACGGGCAAACTGGCGAATAAAGGGGGCGATGGCAAAATCAGCCAGTGCCGGGCGGCCACCAAACAGAAAACGACCGACGGCAAGCCTGCCATCAAGCCGGTTCAGAATTTTTTCTGCCTGTTCGCGGTGAAATGCGGGATCGGCACCTTCGTAACGGCTGGCATATTTATAGCGATCCAGGTGATTTTTAAACGGCCCGTCATTTTGCGCAATTAAAACCAGCATATCACCAAGCTCGCCGCTTTCGGGGCTAAGCCACTGGTGCGGGTCGGCCTCGGCCAGCGCCCAAACCATAATTTCAAGGCTTTCATCAATCACGGTGCCATCGGGCAGGATCAGCACCGGCACGGTGGCCTTTGGGGATGCGATAATCATTGCCGCCGGTTTATCGCGCAGGACAACTTCGCGCAGTTCAACATCAATACCGGCCGCAAGCAGCGCCATGCGTGCCCGCATTGCATAGGGGCAGCGGCGAAAACTGTATAATACCGGAATGCCGGCTTGTGCCAGCGGTGCATTTATCGGGGATGATGGGGGAACGTTACTTTGATCGGTCATTCTTCCGGATTAAACATAAGGGGCAATCTTTGCAACCAACTTTGCAGGGCATACGCTGCGGGTATCGTGACGCGGCCAATTTCAGTATAGTTATGTGGCACCAAATATGTGGATAGACAGGTGCGTGCAGTATATTTTGCCGGAACAAGGCAAAAAATTGATCGTTTTACAATCGGCGGGCTTGATTTACCGGTCCGGTTTGTGAAAGGAAAAGCACGGAATTTATCGCCTTTCACCGAACCGGAACGAAAACGCACCAGGTGCCGTTGTTTTGGGGACGGTGAACCGACGACCACAGATGGAAACAAGGAAACAGACCATGACACCGACCGAGATCGCGCGGGTAACCAAGTATTTGCGTCGCACCTTTGACAATAACCGTATTGCCATTGATCCGCCGCGCGCCAAGGATCATCCGATTGAAATGCGTGTCGGCGAGGAATTTTTGGGTGTTTTGCACCGTGACGAAGACGAGGGTGAAGTCAGCTATTCCTTGCAGATCATGATCCTTGAAGAAGACCTGCCGCCGCTCGATTAAGCCAGCGCAAGGTTATTGGTTTGTTCGCGCCTTATACGGGCGAACCATAAAAAACGCCCCCGCACGAAGGGGCGTTTTTTTATGTCCGATGTGTTGCCGGTAATTAACCGGGTATGGCACCGGTGCCGCTGCGGATGGATGGCGTTATGTGGTTCGCCATCCGTCTTCCGTCTGGTCGGGATTATGCTGTGGGGGTGGCAGCAAACGCGGTGGACCGGCTGATATCTTCCCAGCGCGTAATTTCATCGGCCAATGAAGTCAGTTTGTTGCGCACCAGCGACATTGCATCGGCCCCAAGCAGCAAATGGGTTGGGGGTGCGTCGTGATTGACCAGATCCAGCATTACCTGTGCGGCCTTTGCCGGGTCGCCGGCCTGTTGGCCGCTTTTGGCGGTGCGGGCCTCGCGGATCGGGTCAAACAGGGGGTTGTAATCGTCAATGCTGCGATCGGTGCGGACCATTGAACGCCCGGCCCAGTCGGTACGAAACGACCCCGGCGCAATGGCCGTTACGTGAATGCCAAGGTGGGCGACTTCGCTGGCAAGGGTTTCGGAAATGCCTTCCAGGGCAAATTTCGACCCGCAATAATATGAAATACCCGGCATGGTAATAAAGCCGCCCATTGATGTGATGTTGATGATATGGCCGCTTTTGCGTTGGCGCATGGTGGGTAATACGGCCTTGATCATGGCGACGGCGCCAAACACATTAACGTTGAACTGGGCGATCATTTCATCAAGCGGGCTTTCTTCCAGGATGCCCTCGTGGCCATATCCGGCATTGTTGATCAGCACATCAATTGGGCCAACCGTTTGTTGCACGGCCGTGATGGCCGGTTCGATTTTTTCAAAATCGGTTACATCAAGAAGGATTGCGGTGGCGTTGCTGCCCAGTTTTTCAAAATCCTGTTTGGCGGCATCGTTGCGAACAGTGCCGATAACACGATTGCCTGCCTGCAAGGCCGCAGTGGCAAAGGCTTTGCCAAAACCGGAACTGACACCCGTAACCAGAAATGTCTTTTGGGTTGAACTTGCCATTTTTAGAACCCTTTCGGTATTGCAGTACGTCGTTGACGGGGCATTTAAGGCGCCCCGAAAAGTGGAAGGGCAGGCTAGTGGTACATGATTGTTTGGACTATAATATAAAAACAGAACAGACTATGTGGCTGGAGTAACATAATGAGAGGCAGCGAGTTTGCCGACCTGCGGGCGTTTGTCGCCATTATTGAAGAAGGCAATTTTTCCCGTGCGGCGGCCCGATTGCGGATTTCGCCATCGACATTGAGCCAGACCATTCGCCAGCTTGAGGCACGGATCGGGGTGCAATTATTAAACCGGACCACGCGGAGTACCGCCCCAACCGAAGCAGGCAAGCGCCTGTTTGACCGTTTTAAACCGGCGCTTGGCGAAATGGAGGCAGCCCTTGGCGAGGTGCGCAATTTGCAAGGCGCGCCTTCGGGAACCGTGCGGCTGGTATTGCCACGTTTGGCGCTGGCCTCACTGGTCGAGCCGTATCTGGGTGATTTTTACAAGAAATATCCTGATATCACCCTGGAGCTGGGCATTAACGATGCCATGATCGATATTGTGGGCGATGGCTTTGATATTGGCATTACCCTGGGCGAGCTTTTGGAAAAAGATATGATCGCTGTCAAACTGGGGCCGGATTTGCGCCAGGTGGCGGTTGCATCGCCTGATTACCTGGCACAATACGGCAGGCCGCATATACCGGCTGATTTGCTGGGGCATAACTGCATTAACTGGCGGAAACCGGGCAGCAATAAAATCTATAATTGGGAATTTAACGAAGATGGTCGCTGGTTTAACGTGGCCGTTAACGGCACCCTGATTGTATCGCACCGTGACACGGCCCTGATGGCCGCAGCCCAGGGTGTGGGGGTGGCGTTTGCCTATTGGTCATCGCAGTGGATGCAACCCTTGATCAATGCCGGAAAACTTGTGCCACTGCTTGAAAGTTATTCGCCCGATTTTCCCGGCTGGTATTTGTATTATGCCCGCCAGCAACACACACCGCCAGCTGTGCGTGCCGTGATTGATTTTTTGCGCATGGCTAACCGGGATGACGGGTAATGATTACTGATAAAAGTTCGACCCTTGTCGTTAGGGGCGGGGATGGCTTTATTGCGTATGCCGGGCGCAGATTTTGCGGGATTATTCGACTTCATAAGGTGCATTAAAAATATTTGTTTTGATGTGTTAGGTGCGTTATGTGCGAAAAGATAATGAAGCCGGAAAAGCGACCCGTGGACGGGCGGGCATGTAGTAGCGGCAATTGCCGTGTCAGGAATGAATAATGCGGTTGACGGTTTTTAGTGACTACACATTGCGCACCCTGATTTATTTGGGTTTGCACGGCCAGGGTTTGGCAACGATTGATGAAATTGCCACGGCTTATGATATTTCGCGTAACCACCTGATGAAGGTGGTGCATCATCTGGCGCGGCAAAATATAATTACCACTGTGCGTGGTAAGGGCGGCGGAATGATGCTGGCCCGTCCGGCGAGTGACATCAATATCGGGGCGGTGGTGCGCGAAACTGAAAAAGACAGCCATATTGTTGAATGTTTCGATCCGGCCCATGCGGGGATCTGCAAAATCGAGCCAGCCTGTCTGTTGCGCGGCGCCCTGTATAAGGCAGGCGAAGCATTTTATGCTGTTCTCGACGGTTATGTTTTGGCTGATTTGATCGGCCCTCGCACAGCCCTTGCCGATCTGTTGGGACTGGCACCGGCGGGCGATAGTTGCCGTGAATAGGTGCAACTGTGCCGCGTGGCCAGTGTCGCGAAAGGCAACGGCTCCGTCGAGCCCGCCCGCCTGATCAACAAGCTTTGGTGTAAGGTATATTATGAACGGAAACGCCGACAATCTGTTGGTTGGCAAGCATGTTGTCAGACCAGCCATGCATTTTGCGGATTAACATGTATTTTATATATATGTTAAAAGAAGATACTTTTGATGCCCAAAGCCGGTGCCGTAGTGGTGGGGGTGACGGGGGAATGGATGCAAAGTGCGGAGGACAACATGTACGCATTGCAGGAACGACCGGATGGTGACGTAAACGGCGTGGCGCGAACTTCGGTAAAGTCGGCAGCCAACGTAAATTTGGCAACATCGCCTGTATTGGGAAAGCCTGATGCGGTGGCGCAAGCGATGCATGGAGCTGCTTTGACATTAGATGATGACTGCCGTTTTGACGCAGTTTTGCAGGGCTCGTCACCGGGTTTGCCACTGCCAGGTGGTGATACCGAAGGAAGGGCGGGCAGCGTTTCGCAAGAGGGCGCCGTAACGCCGTGCGAGGCCGGGCTTTTGGCCCGCATTCGCGAACTTGAACATCAGCGCGACGTTTATCAGGTGGTGTTTCGCAATCTGGATGGATTTGGCAATTCGCTGGTATCGGTCAGAGAATCGTTTGGCGAGTTATCATCGCTGCTGATTGATCATAGCCGTGCCAACGGAGATTCCCGGCGTGAAACAGAGGCCAGCCAGGCCGGGTTGAAAGAGATGGTTGCTGAAATTGTCGCCATCAGTACCAAGGTTGACCAGGCATCGCAGAAAATTTCAGAATTGAACGTCGATGCCAATCGGATCAGCACTATTTTGTCCTTGATTGACAATGTATCACGCCAGACCCGGTTGCTGGCCTTTAATGCCAGTATTGAAGCGGCCCGCGCGGGCGAGGCCGGGGCGGGTTTTGCCGTGGTGGCAACCGAAGTGCGCACGCTGGCGGGGCAGGCAGCAACAGCGACCGATGATATTGGTTCGCTGGTGCGCGAGATTAAAAAGACCGCCAGCACAACAGATGACAATATGCGGGCCAATTCCCAGGCTACCAGCCATTTAAAGGATGAGGCGGGGGAGATTTTGGCACGAACAGGCCGAATTGTTGAAATGTCGGATCAGTCCGCCAGTGCGCTGACAATGGCGGCAATGTTAAGCGAGGTTGAGTTGGCCAACCTTGAAGAACTTGAATTGAAGCTGGAAGTTTATCGGGTGTTTATGGGGCTTTCAAACGCGACCGAGGCCGATTTTCCACCTGAAACCGATTGTCGGCTGGGGCAATGGTATTATGGGGGATCAGGGCAGGGACAATTTGCCAGCTTGCCCGACTTTGCCGCCATGGAAGAACCGCACCGGCAAGTGCATGAAAATGCCCGTATTGCCGTTGGCCAGTATCGCGCTGGAAACATCGAACCGGCACTGGCAGCATTAAGTGCGATGGAAACCAGCAATCGCGAGGTGATGCAGCGCCTGCGCCGTATGATCAGGGCGCAGCAGCAATAGCTAGTGGTTTGCTGTTTGAGGCTGGCCTATGCGAATTTGCCATATAACAAAGGGCAGCATCAATGTGATGCCGCCCTTTATTTATCAATATATGCCGGTTGGCACCGTGTGGCTAGTCAGCCTGGGTTTCAACCATCTGTTTGTTGAAATAAAGCGCAATCAACGTGCAGATCGCACCGGACAGCAAATAGGCACCGACCATGATCAGACCAAAGCGATCACACAGGAACAGGGCAACCAGCGGCGCAAAACCAGCCCCGATCAACCAGGCAAGGTCAGAGGTGATGGCCGACCCGGTATAGCGATATTGCTGGCGGAAGTTTGATGCCAGTGCCCCCGCTGCCTGACCAAAGGACAGGCCGAGAATGGCAAAACCGCCCAGCACAATAATGTCTTCGCCAATTGCACCCGCTTCGTAAAGGAACGGAGCGGCAAAACTGCCAAGGCCAATGACGACGGCACAAATGCCCAGTAGCTTGCGGCGGCCAATACGGTCGGCAATAATACCCGATGCAGCAATGGTGCCCATACCGATAACCGCGCCAACAAGCTGAACAATCAGAAACCGCCCAACGGAATGGTCGGTATAAAGGCTGACCCAGCTTAGCGGAAACACGGTGACCAGATGGAACAGGGCATAGCTTGCCAGTGGCAGGAAGGCGCCGAGCAAAATGGTGCGGCCATGAACCTTGAACGTGTCGGTGACGCGTACGGCCTGAAGTTCGTTTTGATCAAGCAGATGACCAAATTCGGTGGTTGCTACCAGGCGCAGGCGGGCAAACAAAGCGACAACATTAATCGCAAAGGCGACAAAGAAGGCATAACGCCAGCCCCAGTCGATAAAATCGGCATCACTTAACGTCATCAGGAAGTAGGCAAACAGCCCGGCTGCCACAATAAAGCCCAGCGGCGCGCCCAGTTGAGGCATCATCGCGTACCAGCCCTTGCGGTTTTGTGGCGCGTTGAGTGCCAGAAGAGATGCCAGGCCATCCCATGCGCCGCCAAGGGCAAGACCCTGGGCAAAACGGAACGCGCAAAGCAGGTAAATACCCAATACGCCAGCGCTTTCATAACTGGGAATAAAGGCAATGGCGACGGTGGAACCACCAAGCAGGAACATTGCAACTGTGAGTTTCGCACCCCGGCCATAGCGCCGGTCAACCGCCATAAACAAAAGCGAGCCTGCCGGACGGGCAATAAAGGCGAGCGAAAAAATAGCGAAGGAATAAAGCGTCGCGGTAACCGGATCGTAAGCCGGGAACAGTAGGCGGGGAAATACAATTACTGCTGCAATGCAATATGTGAAAAAGTCGAAAAATTCCGACGTGCGACCAATAATGACACCCAAAGCTATCTTGCCGGGGTCGACCTGGGTACGCGTTGAAAGCTGGCGAACATCACGCTCGAGTTGTGAGGAGGACGCCGCTGCGTAAGACTGACTGGGATAACTCATATACCCCTCCCTTTGTGTTTTATGACCTTTATGGTTGGGTCAAAGCCAGATTTGGAATTGGTCTTAGAACAACTATGAGCCTGTAAAGCATTGGTGTCAAATCGCCTCTTGATTGGGAATGTGACTTATGACGCAGAGGCATGGCAAATGTGGCGGAAAAGCTGGGGTGTCGGGGTTGACAAAATTGGCGGTCGGATGTAGCAATCCGGGCACTGGTTGGAATTTGACCAGCTTAATTTTCGTCAGTCATGGCGGTATTTTACCGTCTTGTTTTTGAAACTGAATCCGGGAACGACAGGCAATTGACGTGATTGGGGCTCTTGGGGCGCAATGCGGATATTGCTGTTTTGTTTGCAAATGGTCTCGTCCTGAGACTGGTCAAAAGATCAAGCGTATGTCATCAAAACTTTCACGCGGCCTGCTGATTGCACCTCTTTTGCTTCTGTTAAACGGATGCAATCTGGTTGTGATGCACCCCTCGGGCGACGTTGCGGTGCAGCAACGCGACCTGATTATTGTCTCCAGCATTCTCATGCTCATCATCATCATTCCGGTGATGGCATTGACTGTGTTTTTTGCCTGGAAATACCGTCAGTCAAACAAAGACGCGGAATACGAACCCGATTGGCACCATTCCACCCGTCTTGAAGTGATCATTTGGTCCGCGCCGCTGCTTATTATTATTGCGTTGGGCGCGATCACCTGGGTTAGCACGCA
The DNA here is from genome assembly GCF_040148805.1 of Thalassospira sp. NFXS8. Taxonomy (NCBI): domain Bacteria; kingdom Pseudomonadati; phylum Pseudomonadota; class Alphaproteobacteria; order Rhodospirillales; family Thalassospiraceae; genus Thalassospira; species Thalassospira sp. NFXS8. The sequence goes on from NZ_JAGEMF010000004.1 coordinate 45,996, forward strand.
TGCGCTTGATCCGTATCGTCCTCTTGCCCGGCTTGATGAGGCGCGGCCTGTTACACAGGAAATGAAGCCGCTGACCGTTGAAGTCGTTTCGATGAACTGGAAATGGCTGTTCATCTATCCGGAACTGGGCATTGCGACAGTTAACGAACTGGCAGCGCCGATTGACGTTCCGATCAACTTCAAAATCACGTCCTCGTCGATTATGAACTCGTTCTATATTCCTGCCCTTGCCGGTCAGATTTATTCGATGGCAGGCATGGAAACCAAGCTGCACGCCGTGATCAACAAGGAAGGCGTCTATAAGGGCTTCTCTGCAAACTATAGCGGGGCTGGCTTTTCGGACATGCATTTCAAGTTTCATGGCATGAAGCAGGCTGACTTTGACAACTGGGTTGCCAAGGTAAAGTCAGACGGGGAAGGCGACCTTGGTCGTGCGCAATATCTGGACCTGGCTAAGCCGACCACGGCGGAGCCGGTACATTATTATAGTCACGTCGACCCGGAATTGTTTAATGCTGTGGTTAACATGTGCGTTGATACATCCAAGATGTGCATGAACGAGATGATGATGATCGATGCCAAGGGCGGCCATATGTCCCATGGTGAACATTCGGGCATGGAAGCGCCGATGGAGGGCATGTCCCACGATGCGATGTCGCACGGGGAACACGCTGCCGAAAGCGAACCGATGGCCGGAATGAACCATGACGGTCACGCTGCCCCGGGCGAGCCGATGGCGGATATGCCTGAAAATGGCAGTGACGCTGCGAAGCCCTGATCGAACCGCGATCCTAGTTTATCGGACCTTGTCGGCTGTGCCTGGCACAGCCGAATTGAAAAGAAGAGTAAACCGATGCCTTCAAATCCGGATCTGTTAAAGTTGATCTTTGGTCGGCTTTCCCTTGATTCATTCCCCTATCACGAACCAATTCTGGTCGTGACATTTATTGGTGTCGTGCTTGGCGGCCTGGCTGTTCTGGGCGCGATCACGTATTTCGGTAAATGGACCTATTTGTGGCAGGAATGGATTACCAGCGTTGATCATAAAAAGATCGGCGTGATGTATATCATTCTGGGCCTGATCATGCTGTTGCGCGGTTTTTCCGACGCACTGATGATGCGTGCGCAGCAAGCCATGGCGTTTGGCGACTCGCAAGGGTTTTTGCCGCCGCACCATTATGACCAGGTGTTTACCGCACATGGCGTGATTATGATTTTCTTTGCCGCGATGCCGTTCGTCACCGGTTTGATGAACTTTGTTGTGCCGCTGCAAATTGGTGCCCGCGACGTTTCCTTCCCGTATCTGAACAATTTCAGCTTCTGGATGACGGCTGCTGGCGCGATCATCATCATGATTTCGCTGTTTGTTGGTGAATTTGCAAAAACCGGCTGGCTGGCTTATCCGCCGCTGTCCGATATTTCGCATAGCCCCGGCGTTGGCGTTGATTATTACATCTGGGGCTTGCAAATCGCCGGTCTGGGGACCCTGCTTTCCGGGGTTAACCTGATCGCGACGATTGTTAAAATGCGCGCGCCTGGCATGTCGATGATGAAAATGCCGGTTTTCACCTGGACCGCACTTTGCACCAACGTTCTGATCGTGGCTGCGTTCCCGGTTTTGACCGCTGTTCTGGTTCTGCTTTCCCTTGACCGTTATGTCGGCACCCATTTCTTTACCAATGATATGGGCGGCAACGTGATGATGTATATCAACCTGATCTGGATCTGGGGTCACCCCGAGGTGTACATCCTGATCCTGCCCTGCTTTGGTGTATTTTCAGAAATCGTTGCAACTTTCTGCGGCAAGCGTCTGTTTGGCTATAGCTCGATGGTCTATGCGACCGTGGTGATCACGATCCTGTCCTATCTGGTTTGGCTGCATCACTTCTTCACCATGGGTTCCGGGGCGAGCGTGAACTCGTTCTTTGGTATCACCACCATGATCATTTCGATCCCGACGGGCGCGAAAATGTTCAACTGGCTGTTTACCATGTATAAGGGCCGCATCCGGTTTGAAGTACCAATGCTGTGGACCATCGGCTTCATGCTCACCTTTGTGATCGGTGGCATGACCGGTGTTCTTCTGGCTGTTCCGCCGGCTGACTTTGTGTTGCACAACAGCCTGTTCCTGATTGCGCATTTCCATAACGTGATCATTGGTGGCGTGGTGTTCGGTGTTTTCGCCGGTATCACCTACTGGTTCCCGAAAGCGTTCGGTTTCAAACTTGATCCGTTCTGGGGCAAAATGTCGTTCTGGTTCTGGTTCATCGGCTTCTATTTCGCGTTTATGCCGCTTTATGTTCTGGGCCTGATGGGCGTTACCCGCCGCCTGAACCATTTCGATGATCCGTCATTGCAGATCTGGTTTGTTATTGCGGCCTTTGGTGCGGTGTTGATCGCCTGTGGCATTGGGTCTTTCGTTATTCAGCTGGTTGTCAGTGTCATGCGCCGCGACAAGCTGCGCGATGAAACCGGTGACCCCTGGCATGGCCGGACCCTTGAATGGTCAACTTCCTCGCCGCCGCCTGAATATAACTATGCTTTCACGCCTGTGGTTTATGACCATGATGCGTGGTGGGATATGAAACAGCGTGGCTTTGTCCGTCCGACCGAAGGCTTTAAATCCATCCACATGCCGAAAGGCACGGGGACGGGGGCCATTATTGCCGCCCTGGCTGTGGCACTTGGCTTTGGCATGGTCTGGCATATGTGGTGGCTTGCCATCCTGGCATTTGTCGGCATGATCGCTGTCGCCATCGGGCATTCGTTCAATTACGACCGTGACTTCCACATTCCTGCGGAAGAAGTGATCGAGACCGAAGAAGCACGTACCAAGCTTCTGGCAAAACAGGCGTGAGAACTCGATAATGGCTACGCAAACCGCCGTTCATGAAACGCAAACGCCGGTCTTCCTTGCCAAGGAAGAACCGCACGCGCCAAGCAGCACGATGCTTGGATTCTGGATCTATCTGATGAGCGATTGCCTCATCTTTGCGGTCCTGTTCGCAACCCACGGGGTGCTTGGTCGCAATTATGCGGCCGGGCCCGGCCCGCAGCAGCTATTTGATTTGCCGCTGGTCGCGATCAACACCTCGATGCTTCTGTTTTCGTCCATCACCTATGGCTTTGCCATGCTGGCGATGGAAAAGGACAAAAAGCAGGCAACACTGGTCTGGCTTGGTATTACCGGGCTGTTTGGTGTGGCTTTCGTCGGGCTCGAACTGTACGAGTTTTCGCACATGATTATGGAAGGGGCCGGCCCGCAGCGCAGCGCGTTCCTGTCGTCTTTCTTTACCCTGGTTGGCACCCACGGAACTCACGTAACGGTCGGTATTATCTGGTTGATTACGCTGATGGTTCAGGTTGGCAAATATGGCCTGGGTGCGGAAAACAAACGCCGCCTGATGTGCCTTAGCCTGTTCTGGCACTTCCTGGATGTGATCTGGATCGGGGTGTTTTCATTCGTCTATCTGATGGGAGTTCTGGGATGACCTCGCACGCAACTGAACATTCCCACGGGCATGACGGACATGATCATGGCCACGGCGAAACCGAAGGACATGGTTCGTTCAAGGGGTATATGACAGGGTTTATCGTGTCGGTTATCCTGACGGCGATTCCGTTCTGGCTGGTGATGGCCGATGTCCTGTCAAGCCCGACGGCAACCGCCCTTGCGGTGATGTTGCTGGCCGTGGTGCAGATTGTGGTTCACATGGTTTACTTCCTGCATATGAACAGCAAATCCGAAGGTGGCTGGACCATGTTGGCCCTGATCTTTACCATCGTGATTGTGGCGATTGCCATTAGCGGTTCCTTGTGGGTGATGTATCATTTGAATACCAACATGATGCCCGCCATGACCGAAGGCATGATGAAAACCATGCCTTAATCAGCACGGTTTTGAAATTCAAGGCGCGGCGGGGGAACCTGGCGCGCCTTTTTTGTTACGTTATCGGTTGCCAATTGAAAGTGTTGTCTGATGTCACAACCATCATCTTCCGTGTCTTCCGGGCCGTCGACGCAGCGGTCCTTAACCGCGCGGATCGTGATTGGGGTTATTGCCCTGATTCTGTTTTGCGGTTTTGTTGCCCTGGCGGTGTGGCAGGTTGAAAGACGGGCCTGGAAGCTGGACCTGATTGACCGGGTGACAACACGGGTGGCCGCCCCGGCACAAACGGCCCCCGGTCGGGCACAGTGGGCCGAAATTAATGCTGAAGACGACGAATATCGTCATGTTCGCGTAACCGGTCATTTCCTGAATGATCAGGAAACAGTTGTTTACGCAGCGACCGATTATGGTGCGGGATATTGGGTGATGACACCAATGGTGCGCGATGACAGCGGCACCATTGTTATGGTTAACCGGGGTTTTGTGCCAACAGACCGTAAGGATGCCGCAACACGCCAGCAAGGCCAACCGGACGGTGTTGTTACCGTAACCGGCCTGTTGCGAATGAACGAGGCCGGTGGAACCGCGCTGCGCGATAACGTGCCACAAGATAATCGCTGGTATTCGCGCGATGTGAAGGCCATGGCGCAGTTTCATGGTCTGGACCCGGCCAACGTTGCCCCGTATTTCATTGATGCCGATAACAGCAAAAACCCCGGCGGATTACCATTGGGCGGTTTGACGCAAATTACGTTTCATAACAGTCATCTGATTTATGCCATCACCTGGACTGTTCTGGCATTGATGGTGGCTGCGGGGGCTGTTTTTGCCCTGCGCGGGGGCAAAAAAAACAGTAACGATCACTGATTTCGGCATTGGCGGCGGTACCTGTCGATTGCAATCGGGTTTTCCAGGGTTTGCTACATCGGGATTGTAGCCTGTATGCATGTTTTGAACGTGCAAATGTGGTGCTGACTTGCTATAAAATGATGATCGTCATGAATAATGCGACGCGCATATTTGCCGGAGGATCCCATTTTGGCCGAAAAAGATCAAAGCGCTCCGGGTTTTTATCTGGAAGATTTGACCGTGGGACAGCGATTTTCAAGCGGCACTCATACCTTGGATGCCGATCAGATTATATCATTTGCTCGCCAGTTTGATCCGCAACCTTTTCACCTTGATGACGATGCTGCCAAAGGTACCCTGTTTGGTGGCCTGGCCGCCAGTGGCTGGCATACCGCGGCGTTGACAATGAAGCTGATTGTGCAATCAACGCCGTTTTCCAGTGGCGTCATAGGCAGCAATGCTGTGGTGAAATGGCCACGCCCCACCCGGCCTGACGATGTGCTGCATGTCGAAAGTGAAATTATGTCGCTTACACCGTCGAAAAGCCGCCCGGAACGCGGACGGGTGGTGATGAAAAGCCTGACCCTGAACGCAAAGGGCGACGTGTTGCAGGAACTTGAAGCCACGATTGTTGTGCCGCGCAAACCGTTAATGGAGGGCTGATCATGCGCGTAAGCCGGGAACAGGCCGCTGAAAACAGGGTTCGGATTTTGGAGGTCGCATCGCGCCTGTTTCGCGAGAAGGGCTTTGACGGGATTGGTTTGGTTGACATCATGAAAGCTGCCGGGCTGACGCATGGCGGGTTTTACGGCCATTTCAAATCGAAACTGGATCTTGAAGCCGAAGCCAGCCGGGCCGCGCTGGATAAAACCCGGCTTTACTGGCAAAAGCAGCTTGATAATAACCCGGATGATCCGTTTGGCACCCTGGTTGACCGTTATTTGACCGCATCCCAGCGCGATAACCCCGGTGCCGGTTGTGCCTTTGCTGCCCTTGCCCCCGATGCAACACGCCACGGAGAAGGGGTGCAAAGCGTCTTTTCCGAAGGGTTGGAGCAGTTGATTGATATGATTGCAAAGGTCATGCCCGAAGCGGACGAGGCAACCCGCCGGACCGAAGCATTATCGGCCATTTCTGAGATGATCGGCGCGCAAATTTTGGCCCGTATGGTAAGGGATGGCGACCTGTCGGATGACATTCTGGAAGCATCGAAGCTGAAATTGCGTGATCGGTGTGCGCTGTGAATGGCCGGGCGTGTTGACGGGTTAGCTGTTGAATTTATTGTCAAACATTGCTGGTCGGCATCCGTGTGACTGGTTAATGTGGGGGTAACTGAATTTGGTTTGCCAGATGTTGCCGGCTTACGGGGGCATTGGCGGCCTGTCCCACATGCCAAGGTAGCCCCACATGCTTTTGTCCCTGTCTGATGCCCGCCAGTTGGTAATTGATACGCTTGTTCGCAATAATGTTTCCCCGTCTAATGCTGCGTCGGTGGCAACCGCGCTGGTCGCTGCCGAGGCCGCAGGGCAGGGTGGGCATGGCCTGCGCCGGGTTGAAGCATATAGCAAACAGGCCCGTGCCGGTAAAACCGACGGGCAGGTTACCCCGACTTTTTCACGCCCGGCACCGGGCATTCTGGCGATAGATGCCGCTTTTGGATTTGCCTATCCGGCACTTGACCTGGCCGTAGCCGAGTTACCCGAAATGGTGCGTACGCAAGGCATTGCCCTGGCGTCCATTCGCCGGTCGCACCATGCCGGGGTGATGGGGTTGACGGTTGAACGTTTTGCCCAGCAGGGGCTGGTGGCGATTATGGTTGCCAATGCCCCGGCGGCAATGGCCCCATGGGGTGGCTTGCGCCCGATGTATGGCACCAACCCGCTGGCTTTTGCCACCCCGGTTCCAGGTGGCGACCCGATTGTGGTTGACCTTGCCTTATCCAAGGTCGCACGCGGTAAAATTATGGCTGCCAAACAAAAGGGATCGGATATTCCCGAAGGCTGGGCGCTGGACCGTGATGGCAACCCCACCACCGATGCCAATGACGCCCTTGCCGGTACAATGGTGCCCGCAGGGGATGCCAAAGGGGCGGCTTTGGCGTTGATGGTTGAAATATTGTCAGCCGGGTTGACCGGGGCACATTTTTCCCACGAGGCATCGTCGCTGTTTGATGACAAGGGCGAACCGCCTGCGTTGGGACACATGATTATTGCCATAGACCCCAAGGCAACCGCACCTGGATTTAATCCGCTGGAACGTATTGGTTATTTGGCCAGCGAAATTGCCAGCGACCCTGCCGTTCGCCTGCCCGGTCGCCGGGGGCAGGGCGCGCGTGCGCAGGCTGCACAAGACGGCATAGACGTTGAAGATGATGTGATTGCGTTGATCAAGACCTTGTAAAGATGGCAATATCCGCATGTACAGTTTTCTATTTGCGGTATGTACATCGGGCTAAATCGGGTTTAATCGTATGAGGAAATAAATAAAATTTCCAAAACACAATGGGCAGGTAAACGTGGCACCGTCGCACAATACGATATCCGACCAGCTTGAATGGATTGCTGTTGACTGGGGTACATCCAATTTGCGCCTGTGGGCAATGGACGGGGCCGGGGCAATTTTGGCGCGACGTGACTCTGATCTTGGCCTGAACAAAATAACCGATGGTGGCTTTGAAGCGGTGTTGCGGGATTTGGTTGCGCCGTGGATAGCGGATGCCAATGGCGGCACCACAGCGGGCATTCCGGTGGTGATATGCGGCATGGCCGGGGCCAAACAGGGCTGGTGCGAGGCCCCTTATGCCAGCCTGCCTGCCCGGCCATCCTCGTTGGCGGGGGGGGCGGTGCAGCCGGCGTTAAGTAAAACCGGGCTGGCTGTTTATATTTTGCCGGGATTGAAACAGGTGGATGACCCCGATGTGATGCGCGGCGAGGAAACCCAGTTGGTGGGGTTTATGGCTGACAATCCCGATTTTACCGGCTGGGTCTGTTTGCCTGGTACGCATAGTAAATGGGCGCATATTGCCAGCGGCGGCATCACTGCATTTCGTACCTATATGAGCGGCGAGGTTTTTGCCCTGTTGTCGCAACAGTCGATTTTGCGCCATTCGATGCAGGGCGACGAGGATGCCGAGGTCTTTGATAAAGCGGTAAAAGACGTTGCCGGGGCATCGGGCGACTTGTTGCACCGCTTGTTTACCATTCGTGCAGGCGGGCTTGTGGGGGCCACAGATGGTGCCAGTGGGGCAGCGCAATTGTCGGGGTATATTATTGGCAGTGAAATTGCCGACATTGTTGCAAGACTTGCCAAAGGGGATAGCATTGCCCTGATCGGCGATGGAAAACTGGCCGCGCGATATCGCCAGGCATTATCCACCCATGATTTTGATGCTGCGATAATTGATGCGGAAGCCGCAACCCTTGGCGGGTTACGCCGGGCTTATGCCTTTCTGGTTAAATAAAAAGGCACGCCCGAATGGGAAAACGTTCTGATCGGAAAGGATCATGTGATGTCACATCGTAATCTGATTGCCATTTTGCGCGGGGTTCATTCCTCCGAGGCGGGCGACATTGCCCGTGCACTGGTCGATGCCGGAATTACCCTGATCGAAATTCCGTTAAACTCGCCCGACCCGTTCGAGGCCATTCCGGCCATGAAGGCGGCCGTGGGGGATGCCGCCAAAATTGGTGCCGGAACGGTTTTAACGGTCGAGGATGTTGACCGCTTGCAGCAAATTAATTCGCAATTTGTGGTTTCGCCCAATTGCGACATCGAAGTGATTAAACGCACCAAGGAATGCGGAATGGGGTCGTGGCCCGGGGTGATGACCCCGACGGAATGTTTTGCCGCGATCAAGGCCGGTGCCGATGGGCTTAAGATTTTCCCCGCAAGCCAGGTCGGCGCACAGGGTATTGGGGCGATGCGTGCCGTTTTGCCAAAGGACATGCCGGTTTTTGCCGTGGGCGGCGTAGAGCCAATTGATTTTTCCAATTTTGCCAAGGCCGGATGCAACGGTTTCGGGTTGGGATCGGGTATTTATAAACCGGGAATGAGTGCGGACGATGTTGGCAAGCGGGCAATTGAGTATGTTTATACCTATGACGCGGTTTATCGCCATTGATCTTTGACGATGAGCGGGGAGACGGGCTATCTTCGCGTTATCGATCAAACCGATCAAGTCATGGGAGGATCCATTGGATCTTGGAATTAAGGGCCGTAAGGCCATTGTCTGTGCCTCGTCAAAGGGGCTGGGGCGCGGCTGCGCCATTAAACTGGCCGAAGCTGGCGTCGATTTGACGCTTAATGCGCGCAGTGCAGGCCCGCTGGAAGAAACAGCACAGTATATTCGCGACACATTTGGGGTGAATGTACAGACCGTTGCCGTCGATATCACCACCGAAGAAGGCCGCAACAAGGTGCTTGAAGCGTGCCCGGATGCCGATATTCTGGTCAATAACGCCGGTGGGCCACCCCCTGGTGTCTGGTCAGACTGGGGCCAGGATGAATGGCAGGCTGCCATTCAGTCCAATATGCTGACGCCAATTTTGTTGGCAACAGCGGTTTTACCCGGCATGATTTCGCGCAAATGGGGCCGTATTGTTAATATTACATCGGGGTCGGTAAAGTCGCCGATTGCGCAGTTGGGGCTATCCAATGCCGCGCGTGCGGGTTTAACCGGGTTTGTGGCCGGCACGGCACGCCAGGTGGCGAAAGACGGTGTTGTGATGAACAACCTGTTACCTGGCCAGCATGATACAGACCGCATTGGTGCCCTGATGGGCAACCGGGCCAAAACCGAAAATATTACGCTTGATGAAGCCCGCACCCGTGCGCAGGCGGCTTTGCCAACCGGTAAGTTTGGCGACCCGCTGGATTTTGGCGCGACCTGTGCGTTTATGTGCAGCGAACATGTGCGCTTCATGATCGGCCAGAATGTTCTTCTGGATGGTGGGGCCTTTAATTCCACCATGGGCTGAAGGCCCGATGGCTGACCGGACCTTTGTCTATGTGTTGCGCGAATTGGGGGTTGCCCGCCCGCGCACCTATGTGGGCTGGTCCACCGATGTTGAGGCCCGCCTTGCCGCCCATAACGGCGGCAAGGGGGCCAAAACCACCCGGGGGCGGCAATGGGAAGTGGTTTATATTGAACGCTTTCGCACCTTTGGGCAGGCCATGAGCCGCGAATGGCATTTAAAGCGGGATCGCAAGCTGCGCAAACAGCTTGCGACACCGTGATAATTGCAAATACGGGCTTGATGCCAAGGCGTGTTTGCGGCTAAGTCAGGCGATAAAACCCGTTCAACCTTTTTGCCAGGGACACAGCAATGCCGGTACAAAAAGCCAACCCCAAAAAACTGAATGCCTTGCAGGCCCGCACCCTTGCACTGGCACAGATTTTGGCCAAAGACTCCAATTCGGGCGTGATTGACGCCGAAACAGGCGAAGGGACGATCACCCGTGCGCCGCATGGCCATGGTGACCATGTGCATGTGGGCGAATTTGTTGTCGCAGCCCGCGACGCCAGCGGGTTTAGCAACCCGTCGGTCTGGGTGGCGTTGGCACGCAAGGGGCTGGTCCATGAAGGATATCCGCAAACCGTGGTTCTGACGGCGGAAGGCATGACATACGATACCGGCCTTGCCGAACATTTTGTGAATACGTCCGATCATTAAACCGGATATGCAGCATGATTGGCGTTTTACGAAATGCCGGTCGGGCTTGGGCCGTATTTAAAATGACAAAACCCTGCCCCGTTATGTACGCGGGCAGGGTTTTGTTTTATCGGTTCGCCGGGGTGAACACGCCGTATGCTTTAGGCCTTTGCGGTATTGTCAGGTGCCATATAGGGGCAAATCACCCGAAAGCACGTGCCTTCGCCCGGTGTGCTGGTGGCGGTAATACAGCCGCCCAATAGCGAGGTAACAGCGTTTGCGACGATTGCTAAGCCAAGGCCGGTTCCGCCGGTTCCCATGCGGGTAGTGAAAAACGGATCAAAGATATGGTCCAGCACGTCCTGTGGCATTCCTTTGCCGTTATCAATTATTTCCAGCAAAATAGCATCTTCGCGATCAGGCGCGTCGGCCATGTGAACCGTGACGGTGCCCGTTTGACCCGGTTCAAAGGCGTGGATTAGCGCATTGTCGATCAGGTTGGTTATGATCTGGCCAAATTCGCCGGGAAAGCTGTTTAATGTGACGTCGGTTTCAATGTGTTTTTCAATCGTCACGGGCTGGTTTTTTAACGATGGCGTCAGCGTCAGGATCGTTTCATCAATGACCTCGCGGGCAGAAAACCGGCGCCGATGTGATGATGTGCGGTCAACTGCAACCTGTTTGAAGCTGCTCACCAAATCGCCGGCACGCATGATATTGCGTTCGATCATGGTGGTCAGGGTTTGCACCTGGGCCAGATAATCGTCGAGGTCGGATTTTCGCAAACCGTTTTGCAAGGTTTTACCAAAGGCAATGTTCTGGTCGGCCAGGGTGGTAACGGCCATGCGACTATTGCCTAAGGGGGTGTTTAGCTCGTGGGCAATGCCCGCAACCAGCCGGCCAAGTGCAGCCATTTTTTCCGATTGTATCAGTTCATCCTGGGTTAGCCCAAGCGCCTTTAGGGTTGATGATAGTTCGTTGTTGATATGTTCAAGTTCGGCGGTTCGTTCAAGAACGCGCAGTTCCAATCCGTCATTTAATCGGCCCAGTTCCTGCTGGCGGATGCGCACCGCCGTTGCCAGCCGGTCCAGATCGGATGACAGGCGGTTAAATTCGTAAACACCGCCTTTTTTACGCGGCGGCAGTGTTGCCCCGCGTGCTGTGCGCGAGGCATGGTCAACGATGCCATTTAACGGCGACACCATGATACGGGCCCATAAAGGCACCATGATCAGGCCAATGATCAATGAACCACCAAAACAGGCAACGACAATTTCGGTCAGGCTGCGAATTTCCGGATTGTCGAGGCCGGTGGTGACACGGGCGGTAAAATACCAGCCAAGGACGTTGGAATATTTAGAGGCGACATCATAATTAATGTCGTTTATCAGCACATGCCCCAGTTTGGATGGTGTACCTTTACCCCGCTGAATAATGCCTGAAACCTGCGGCATAAAAGTTTGGCGCTGAGCGTCAAGGTCGCTATCGGCGATAATTTCACCGTTACTGTCCATGATGGAAAAACTGATGGAACGGTTGCTGGCAAAGCTGTGGTCAAGGTTTATTTGCTGCCGAATGGATAGCTCGCCAATAATAACATCGCCGGTTTCCGAGGCCTTGATGGCGACGGCCTCGGTCATGCGGCCCGTAATAACGGACAGGTAACGGTCGCTCCAGACAGGGTGGCTGGAAACCGATGCTTGTTGAAACAGAATATTATGCGACAGATCCAGACCGGAAAGTTCGCGCCAGCGGTCCTGATCGGCACTGCGAATATAGGCCGCTGAAAGTTCACCATTTTGATGGATAATGTAAAACGCATCAAACCTGCCCTTGCGGGGATGGGAAATGGCTTTCTGAACGGCATCATGTGGCAATTGCGACAGGGCATGACTAACCAGATCAAGATCGGATTCCACAAAATTCAGCACGGTTTCGATGCGGTTGGTAATTTCCGTCGCGGCCTGACTGATGGCCGCCTGATGACTGCTGCGAATTTGCGGAATTTTTACCAGCAAAATGACGCCGCCAACCACCAGAAAAGTGACTAACGACGTCGTAAACAGCAACAGGATTAACCATGTTCGAAAATGATAAGGCCTGATGATGTTCATTGGATAACAAACTGGCCATTTTGGATGATAACGTGAACGCTTTGGCCTCCTGAATCGCCATATTCATTGAAAGTCAGTAAATGTTGTAATCCCTGAATTTCGCGCAGGCGCAATAATGCTTCCTTAAGTGGCGTTCCATCTTGTGCCTGATGTTTTAACCCGGCAAATAACATGGTGGCAGCGTCATGGGTGGCAATGCTGGCGTATCCCGGATGGACATTAAACCGTTGCTGATAGGTGGTCACAAAATTGCGAAAATGCGGAGCCTGATGGTTGCGGTCATAGCTTTCCAAAACTTCCATGCCTTCAACCGACTTTCCCCCCATCGCAATCAGTTCTTCCGAAGCGGCCCATTCTGCGGCAATGATGGGTAGCTTTGAACCGAATTTACGAATTTGCAGGGCCAGTTGTGCGCTGTCAAAGCCATTGGCAACCAACAACAAGGCATCCGCCCCGGACGTCAGAAGCTGACGTGCAGGATTGGAAAATCCTGTTTTTTCGTCGTCATTGAACGACACGCGGTTAACAACAATGCCTCCATCCTGTGCAAAAAACTGTTCAAATTCGTTGGCCCAGCTTTCGGTGAAGGCTGCGTTTGAACGATCCAGGGCAAGGGCAATTTTGCGGCGCCCCAAATCGTGCTGGTGTTGTGCATAGGCGCGTGCGTTATCACGGTTCGTCGAACTCATCCGAAACAAATAGTCATCCTTGTTCGACAGTTCCATCGCTGAAACGGTTGGCGATATGGTGACAATTTTATGTTCGTTGATTGCCGGTAACATGCCCGATCCGACCGAACTTATGATAGGGCCAATGATGGCGCTAACACCAAGTTCGTGAAATTCCTTCACGCGCTGGTACCCGACCGTGCCGCTTTTTTCGTCGTCGCGAATAATTAGTTCAACCGGGTGGCCGTTGATGCCGCCGTGCTCGTTTACATCGTCAATCGCCATTATAAGGGCATTGCGCGCCGCCAGCCCGGTATCTGCACCCGCACCTGATAACCCTGCAATAAACCCTATTTTGACCGGTTCCGGGTCGCCGCAGCCGGTTAACATCAGGACAGCAGGCAGAACTATGGTTTTTAGATATGTAAAACGGCTCATGAATTTGCCCCTGATGTTGCGAGGGGGGCGAAATTTTGAAGCCAAACCATTATGTCGGCTTCTGGCATGGGACGGCCATAAAGAAAGCCCTGAGCAATATCGCACGACATATCGCGCAGTTTTTGCGCCTGCTTTTCGGTTTCAATGCCTTCTGCGACCACTTTCATGCCCAAACGATGGCCGAGCGGAATAATCAGTTCGGCAATTCGGCTGCCGTCGTTTTCGATATCAAGCGGGGTAACAAAACAGCGGTCGATTTTAAGTTTGTCAACGGGCAGGCGGTCAAGATAGGACAGGGACGAAAAACCGGTGCCAAAATCGTCGATGGCAATGGAAACACCCAAGGCACGAATACGCCCCAGCAACGTTTCAAGGTCGTTAATGCCAAGGTCGCAGGCGCTTTCGGTAATTTCGATTTCCACAAATTGCGGGGCAATTGTGGACTGGTTTAACTGGCGTTCAAGTTTCTCGATGAAATCGTCGGCAACCATCTGGACCTTGGAAACATTGATGGATACGCGCATGTCGGTGAAACCGGCGGCATGTACTTTACCAATCATGTCCATTGCTTCGCGCATAACCCAGTCCCCAATGGGGCGGATAAGGCCCGAATATTCCGCAAGGGGGATAAAATCGCACGGGGGAACAAGGTTGCCATCTTCACGGCGCCAGCGTAGCAGTGCTTCCATTCCGCAAGGTTTGCCGGTTTTGAAATCGATCAGGGGTTGATAATGGGCCTCCAGCTGGTTCCGTTCGATAGCCATCTGCAAATCGCCCAGCCGTTTGGCGCGGTTACGGGTAATCTCGGCCAGTTGCGGATCATATTTGGTTACTTGCCCAAATCCGCTGGATTTTGCCCGCTTCAGGGCGATATAGGCCTGCTTCATGCAGTCCAGTGCGGTTTTTTGCCCGTCGGCTGTCAGTTCGGTTGATCCGGCGGCAACCCGAATGGGCAATTCAAAATGTTCGATGTTAAACGGTGCGGTGAAAATGGCGGACATTGAAATCTGGGTTAACATTTCACTGCGGCCAATAACAGCAAACAGGTCGGCTGCAATCCGCCCGACGATGCAGTCAGGCAGGACAGTTGACAGGCGTTTTCCCACGGCACACAACAGACGGTCGCCATAGGAATGGCCTAACACGTCGTTGATTTCGGCAAATAACTGCAAATCGATCAGGATCAGCGAATTGGGCTGCGGGTTTGGGTCGTTTAGAACTGAAGACATGGCATCAAGGATGGCCGTGCGGTTGGCAAGATTGGTCAGTTCGTCAACATAGGCACGGCGTTTGAGTTTTTCGACCAGTTGTATGTTTTCCGCGCACAGGGTCAAATTGCCACAAAACACCGATAACAGGTGCTGGTCCAGGCTGTTGATGGGTTCTGGCGCACCAATATAGGCAGCCAGCGCATAACCTTCGCGGACATAAAGATACAGGACGATACAACCCGGTAGAATAAGGGTTTTTTTCTGTGCCATGCAGTCGCGCAGGGCTGTCACAATGTCGTTGGAATGCAGTTCTTCAAGATCAAGGCCAATCATGTCGCTATAGCGCCCGGCGGCAGCGATGATCTGGATCTGGTCGGTACGGGACGGTTGCTGATGATCAAGAAGGTCAAGGTGTTCACCGCCGCCAATGGCGCACACCAGGCCCTCGGGTTGTACATCCATCAGGCCGGATAATTGTGTAATGACGCCTTCGGCAAAGTTACGTAACCCGCGTCGCGACAGAAATTCATTGCTGGAAGCTATGATTTTTTCCAGACCGGCACGGTTGGCATCAAGTTTTTGCATGCGCTCGAACGAGCGCAACGCCGTGGTAATAGAGGTAAACAGCTTGTTTCGGGTAAGTTCGGTTTTGGTCTTGTAATCATCAATATCGTATTTGGTAATTGCGTCCATTTCCGGGGCCAGGCCTGGCTGGCCGGTGCGCAGAATAATGCGCACATTTCGTAACCCCATATTCTGGCGGATATGACCAACCAGTTTTAAACCCGCGTCGCTTGTCTCCATTACAACGTCGAGCAAAATAATGGCGATGTCGGTTTCAGATGCAAGAATATGTGCCGCTTCGTGCGCACTGTAGGCATGCAAAAGTGTTGCCGGACGACCCAGAAAGGTCAGATCATACAGGGCCAGTTCGGTAATTTCATGAACATCAATATCATCATCGACAATCAGGATCCGCCACGGCGACAATGTACCGTGCTGTGTATTTTGCTCGCATGGCAAAGGTGCATTGTTGTCGTCGTCGAGAAAAATAAATTCGTCGTTGCCCAAGGACGGAAACCCTTCTGCTTTATTCCATTAACCAAACGGGTAGTTTTCTTCATCACAAAACGCTAATTATATACAAATGTATTAGGTGTCTCGTGATGATTACGTCAAGGTTGGGCAATCAGATTTCAAGCAGAGGAATAAATTTAAAATTTTGGTGTTTTGGGTTCCTGTTGTGCTTTTAGCCGAAATCCCGTGTGGCTTGTAATACGCGGCCAAAGGTGGTGATCAGGCATAGTGCGCCAAACACTGCAGCAATCGGGGCGAAATAGGCGGGGAAAATGCAAAATGCCAGCAGAACGGCAATCGTCTCGCTGCCTTCGGTAATACCAGTCAGGTAATAGAAGCTTTTTTTACCCTGTTTGTCGTGGTTATCGCCGCGTTTGGCCGCAACGATGGCATAGGCCAAAAAACTGCTGCCGGTGCCGACAAAACAGAAAATCAGGAACGCTGCCATTAATGCATGTTCGGGGCGGCCGACGGCAAAGGCCAACACCATGCCCGAATAAAACAGAAAGTCGGCAACAATATCGTAATAACCGCCAAGGTCGCTTTCCTGGGTTTTGGCATTGGGGTGGCGGCTGCGCGGGGCGGCATGGCGGGCAATGGCCCCGTCCATGCCATCGGCAAGGCGGCTAAGGATGATCAGGGTTGCGGCGGCATAATATTGTTCAATGACCAGTGCAAAGGCTGCCATCAAGCCGATCAGAAACCCAAATGCCGTGACCATGTTGGGGGTAATGCCACTGCCCGACAGGCGACGGGCCAGCGCATTTAACGGCGGGTCGATCAGGGGGCGCAGTCGGGCATCAAACATCGGGTACTCCGGTTTGTAAAACGATTATTAGTTGCCCTTATACCCTGCCTTTAAGTCGTTGCATAATCACCAGAACGTCACAATGCCTGTCATAAAAAACGCCGCCCGGATAAAGGCGGCGTTTACGGTGGCGCGGCATGGGCCAGATTTAATGATTGGCAAGAGATTGCCGCAATTTTTGCAGGCTGTTAACCTGTTTGCCGTTGGCATCAAAATTTTGCGGATCAAGCCAGGCTTCGAACGCGGCGCTTACAATTGGCCATTCCTGATCGGTGATGGAAAACCATGCTGTATCGCGGTTGCGGCCTTTATAAACCATGTGCTGACGAAAGGTGCCTTCGTAAACAAAACCATAACGGGCCGCCGCGGCACGCGATGGCAGGTTCTGATCGTCGCATTTCCATTCGTAGCGGCGATATCCCAGCTCGTCAAAGGCCCGTTTCATCATCAGATACATGGCCTCGGTGCCGGCAATGGTTTGTGACAGCGCCGGGGTATAGTTGATATTGCCGACTTCAATGACGCCGTGCGCGGTGTCGATCCGCATGAAAGCAGCAACACCCACGGCCTTGCCCGATGCAAGGTCGATAATGGCATGCAACATCGGGTCTGGTCCGCGCATGGTTTCCAGCCATTTGCGATAGCTTTCAACATCGTCAAACGCTTCGGTTCCCAAATAAGTGAACCGTTCGCCATCGGCAGCAACGCGGTTACCTGAAAACAGGTCGGCAGCGTGTTTTTGTGGATCGATCGGTTCCACCTGGCAATGCTGCCCGGTCATTACGGTTGCCGGGGGCAGGGCGCAGGCCTGCCAGTTTTCAACGGTAACGCCAATGGGTTGGTCAAATTTATTATGGGGTGGTGTCGTCATGGCGTGGATCCTGTTGATAAAATAATGGACCACAATTTGCGACAAAACTGGCCCCATGCGAAGGGCCAGTTCCAAAATAACGGTGGGACCATTTCAAAGGTACGTGGTTAGGCTTCTGTTATTTCGACCTGCCTGGCGGACCAGTTGCCGGGCCATACCTCGGCATCACCTGCGCGCAACTGACGAATTTTTCCAACCGGCACATTATGGGCCAGCAAAACCGGGCCATCGGCACCGTCGCCGCCATCCGGCGTGGTGATGGCGAAAATGCCGGTATGGCCCAAATCGGGTTCGCACGGAATGTAAACAGCACAGCCGCTGTAATTGGTGGGGTTTTGCGTGGTGTTTACTGCCGTGCCAGTGGTGCCGCACGCCGCCACAACACACATTAGTTCCACTGCACGGGCCTTGGCACAGCTAAACACCCGATGATACCCTGAGGCCTTGCCGGTCATGGACGGAACCAGAACAAGGTCGACATTTTGTTTGGCCAGCAGGCAGGAAAGCGCGGGCATTTCAATATCAAGGCAAATAAGAATGGCGATGCGCAAACCGCGCCATTCAATGATCGACAGTTTTTTGCCCGGCGTCAGATTCCAGTTGTCGGGTTCCTGTTCGCCCGGCGTCAGGCTTAGTTTATCCTGAGCAACGATTTTGCCATTGGGCAAAAAGGCCAGGGCGCGGTTGGTTTGCCCGCGCCGCGGGTCATCGCCAATGTGCCAGGGCATGCTACCGGCAACCAGCATCATATCGTGACGGGTGGCAAGGTTGGTGGCGGCATCTTGCGCGGTCGGGGCCTGATCAGCCATCCAGGCAATTTCATCTTCCGGGCGCAGACCATCGGGTTTAAAGGCCATCCATTGTTCGCTGGCATATTCCGGCAGCATAAAAATATCGGCACCATCGGCACGGGCCTGTTTCATTTTGCGGTCTATATGGCTGATCCAGTCGTCAATCCCGGTCAGGGGCACACCCAGATTGGTGGCCCACAGGGCGATGTTTAAAGTGTCGGTCAAGTCATGGGGCATGGGGACGTCCGCTATTTGAAGGCGGGGCACAGATGGCAGCCGGAACAGATATGTTCCGGCTGCCGGTTTGGATCTGGTGCCGCAGGGGCGGCGACGGGCAACGGGTCAGGTTTTCAACTTGGTCCAGACGCGGTTGCGCAAATCACGCGCCTTGGGCGAACAGTTTTTACCCGGAACCAGCCGGTCGGCATATTCCTCGGGCATGTTCACGGCCGGGTCGGCTTTTAGCGCATCGTCAAGAAACGCATCCGACCCCTTGATGCCGTTCATATAGCCGGCATAGTTCGAGGCGGCGGCAGCATTTTCGGGCTGCATCATCCAGTTAATAAAAGTTTTGGCATTCTCAAGGTCGGGCGCACCGGCCGGAATAACAAAATGATCCGACCAGAAGGTAAGCCCTTCTTTGGGGTAAACAAAAACAGCACTGGGTAGACTTTCCCTGGTGCGGTGCGAAGCGCCGTTCCATTGCATATGCATCGAAACTTCCTTGGCCGCCATGCGGTCAATCGTGCCTTCTGAACTGTAAACCGCGATATAGGGTTTCTGTTTTTGCAAAACATCAAGGATCTTTTGCGCTTCGGCCGGGTCTTCGGTGCATTTATCCACCCCGGCATAATAGGACGCAGCCGCATACATTTCGACTTCGTCATTCAGCGCGCCGATTTTACCCTGAAATTCCTCGCGCGGTTCAAAAAACTCTTTCCAGCTGTCATCAAGCTTTTCTTTGGCCACGTCTGAATCATAGGTAAAACCGGTAGTACCCCACAAATAGGTAACGGAATATTTCCGTTCCGGGTCGTATTTCATGGTGTCGTGCGGTTTGGCGACATTCTTGAAGTTTTCAAGGCTTTTGGCATCAAATTCGGTTGCCAGCTTTTCCTTGATCATGACATCGACCATATAGTCCGACGCCACAACAATGTCATAGCCCGATGCCCCGGCCTGGAGTTTTGCCAGCATGGTTTCATTGGAATCGTACACATCCAGCGTCACCTTGATGCCGGTTTCCTTTTCAAACTTTTCAAACAGTTCGGGCGGGAAATAGTTTGACCAGTTATAGAAAAACAGTTCGCCGTCGGCTTTGGCCGCGGTGGCGCCCATGCCAAGCATGGCAAAGGCCGATGCCCCTAAAAGGATAGAACGTAGTTTCATCTTAAAACTCCCTGATTGGACGGTATGATTTATGTTCTGGCATGCGGCCCGTCCCCCAACCACACGCGATTTAATTCGGGTAAACTGCCGGGGCAGATCGTTAATAGCGCACCCGGTCGATCAAAAACGAAATGCTGACAAAGACGATGGAGATGATCAGCATTAGTGCTGAAATGGCGTTGACCTCGGGCGTGATGCCAATGCGGATCATGCCGAAAATGTAAATTGGCAAGGTGGTGGATCCAGCCCCGCCAACAAAATACGAAATCACAAAATCATCTAGCGAAATGATGAAAGACAACATCGCGCCAGATAATATTCCCGGCCATAGCAACGGAAATGTGATGCGTTTGAAGGCTTGCCATTCATTGGCATAAAGGTCGTTGGCGGCCTCGATTAATGCCGGGTCCATGCCGTCCAGCCGTGCACGAATGGGCAGATAGGCAAACGGGATACAAAAAACCGTGTGGGCGATGATAATGCTGAGCAGCCCCAGTTTGACGCCAATGACGATAAAAAACAGCAACGTCGCAATGGCGGTGACAATTTCGGGCACCAGCAATGGCAGGGTTAACATTGCCGCCACGCCACCTTCACCACGAAACCGGCCCCGTGCCATGCCCGTCGCGGCAAGGGTGGCGGCAATGGTGGCAATAATGGTGGACGATAATGCAATGATCAGCGAGTTTTTGGCTGAGCGTAGCATGTCGTCATTGCCCAGAACGACGCTGTACCATTTGGTGGAAAAACCGGTCCAGATGGTAGCAAGGCGGTTTTCGTTAAAGGACAGAACCAGCAAAACAATGATGGGCAAATACAGATAGGCGAAAAAGAAAATCGCCATCGGTGTAATTCCGTGAAACCGCCAGAGCGGATTGGCGCGATCTATTTTCATGATGCGTCCTCGGGCAGTTTTTTGAATTTTAGCGAATAAACCAGCATGGCGAGTAGCACCATGGCGAGAAGAACAAAACCAAGTGCCGAGCCAAACGGCCAATTGCGCGCCGCCCCAAACTGGCTGCCGATCAGATTGGAAATCATCATGAATTTACCGCCGCCCAATAGTTCGGGCGTGACATAGGCCCCAAGGCAGGGAATGAAAACAAGAATGGCCCCGGCGACAATACCAGGGGTGGCGAGCGGTAAAATGATGCGCGTCATCGCTTTACGCTTGTTTGCACCCAGATCAAAGGCTGCCTCGATCAGGCGGTGGTCAAGCTTTTCCAGGCTGGCATAAATTGGCAGCACCATGAAAGGCAAATAGGTGTAGGTCAGCCCGATAGAGACGGCATAGGGCGTATAGAGAATATCAAGCCCGCCGGTTTGAATACCGACAGATGCAAGAAAATGGTCAATCAACCCGCCATTGCGCAAAAGCAGCATCCAGGCATAGTTGCGGACCAAAATGTTGGTCCAGAACGGGATGGTGACCAGAAAGATAAACATGTTGCGCCGTTTTTGCGGCTGCATGGCAATGTAGAAGGCAGTTGGAAAGCCCAAAATCAGGGCCAGCACCGTGGTAAGGGCGGATAAACCAAAGGACCGGAGGAAAATTTGCAGATAGTCGGTATTGACCATCAGATTGTCCATCAGATCGCGTTCAAAAATGAACGAAATATAGGAATCAAACGAGAAACTTCCCCAATTAACCCCGCCATTGGCCCCGCGTTCAAGGATTGAAACATAGGCCATTTGGACCAGCGGCAACCCCATGAAAAAGCCGATATAAATTACGGCAGGGGCAACCAGCCAAAAGCGTTTGTGACGTGTGAATATTTCCATTGCTTAATCCACCAGCACACGAATGGCACCCGCAGGCAGGGTGATGTCAACATCGTTACCTTTGGCATAGGCCATTGTGCTGCCGTCGCGGTTTTGCACCCGGGCGAGCAGTGCTGTCTGGTCGTCAATGGCGATGTGATAGGTGGTGTCGGTGCCAAAATAAACCACATCGGCAATTTTGCCGTGCAAGGCGGTGTCGCTGGTGCCGGCGGGATGAAGCATCAGGCGTTCGGGCCGAATGCCGATGGTGGCCGTTTGCGAAAGCCGGGTACCGGTGTCTACGTTGGCAAGGCTGACATTTTGCCCACCGGGCAGGGTCAGTACAGCATGGCTACCATTTTGTTTGATGTCGCCTTGCAAAAAGTTGCTATCGCCAATGAAGTCGGCAACAAAGCGATGGGTCGGGGTTTCGTAAATGTCGCGCGGGGTGCCAATTTGCAGGATTTTGCCCGCTTTCATCACCGCGATCCGGTCCGACATCGCCAGGGCTTCTTCCTGGTCATGGGTGACAAAAACAAAGGTAATGCCGGTTTCGGTTTGCAGACGTTTAAGTTCGATCTGCATTTCCTTGCGCAATTTCAAATCAAGGGCGGATAATGGTTCGTCCAGCAATAATACCTTGGGCGCGGGGGCCAATGCGCGGGCCAAGGCGATGCGTTGTTGCTGCCCCCCGGAAAGCTGGCTGGGTTGTCGATCGCCAAATTGTGACAGGCGCACCAGTTCCAGCATTTCATCGGCCCGTTTGTCGGCATCCTGGCGCGAGATATTTTGCATTTCCAGGCCAAAGGTAATGTTTTGGCGCACGGTTAAATGCGGAAACAGGGCATAGGATTGAAAAACGGTGTTAATCGGCCGTTTGAACGGTGGCAAATCATTTAAAACCTGGCCTTCCAGGGCAATTTCACCGGCCGTTGCCTGTTCAAACCCGCCAATCAGGCGCAGCAATGTGGTTTTGCCGCAGCCCGACGGGCCGAGCATGGTGAAAAATTCGTTTTGAAAGATATCAACTGAAACATCGTCAAGTGCGTGGACGGCGTGCGTGCCACTGCCAAATCGCTTGCTGACCGAGCGGGCCGAAATCACCACTTCTGACATAAATATTTCCCTGATTTGTCGATTGTTGGTTGTATGAAATTCCCGCCATCTTGCACTTATTCCTGTCTGTCTGGTTAGTCAGGAATGTATGCAGGGTTCTTGCGACCACGGTCGGGCAAAGCAATACGTTAATAGAAACGCCGTAATTCGGAATTGGTTTCCAAAAAACATACGCTATAGCAAAGTTTTATTGCTGCCTATGAAATCTGTCTTCGCGATACAGATGTGGATGGGGCGATGGAAACAGCGGGACGGGATATGATGTTGCGAGCGCAATATGATGCGATGGTCTGTCCGCGTGGTATATCGCAAAAGCCCCGAAACATGTTTTCATGTTCGGGGCTTTATGGTTTAGGCGGCAGATGGCGTTATTTTATGGAGTGCGGCGGTGATGTCGGTTTCAACATAAAGACCGGAGCGTTCCAGAATGCCCATGCCTGCCAGCACCTTTTGCGGTTGCTGGCGAAGCCCAACCAGAAACAGCCTTGTGCCGTGCCGGTTGCAGGTTGAAATGAAATGTTCGATGCGGGATGCGCCGCTGGCATCGATCATGGGTACATCATCCATGCATAGAATAAAGTCACGCGGGTAACCTGCCACACTGTCGATCACGTCGGTTAAACGGTTGGCGACACCAAAAAATAATGGGCCGGACAGACGGTAAATTTCCAGATTATCGGGGATGCCATCGCGGGAAATTGGACGGTCCGACGATGTGTCAGGCTGGTCCTGGCGAATGAGCACACCTGATGATCCCGTACGGGAACCGTCATCGCCGATGGCATTGCCGGCCGAAGTTTGTGAAATGATCACGCTTTCAGACATGCGATGCATGAACAGGATGGCTGCCAGCACCACACCGGCCTGAATGGCAACAGTTAAGTCGACCATCACGGTTAAGCCAAAGGTAACAATCAACACCAGCCGGTCGCCTATTGGACCACGCAGCAGGCGGGCGAAGCGGTCAATCTCGCTCATATTCCAGGCGACAACCATTAAAACAGCAGCAAGGGCAGCTAGCGGAATGTAATTGGCCAAAGGGGCCAGTAACAGCATGAAGATCAGCAAAAACACGGCATGCAGCATACCTGAAACAGGCGATTTCGCCCCTGAGCGAATATTGGTTGCCGTACGAGCAATGGCCCCGGTCGCAGGTAGGCCGCCAAATACACCTGATGCCAGATTTGCCAAACCCTGTGCCACCAGTTCGCAGTTTGACCGGTGACGCCGCCCGGTCATGCCATCGGCGACCATGGCCGAAAGCAGGCTTTCGATTCCGGCGAGAAAGGCAATGGTGAAGGCGCTGGGCATTAGCTCCATGATGCGTGCTGTGGTGAAGGTGGGCAGGTGAGGCAGGCCGATTTCGGCTGAAATGCCGCCAAAACGCGAACCAATGGTATCAACCGGCAGGTTACCCACGGCAACGATAAGCGAGGCAATGCTTACCGCGATTAAAAAGCTGGGCAGTTTGGGGGCAGTTCGCCGGGCAAGGATGATTACGGCCAGTGCGCCAACGGCAATCGCCAGATTAACCGGGTCCAGGGTGTCGCGTGCCTGCCACATGGCTTCGATTTTGGCAATGAACTCGGCAGGCATTTCAGCCATTTTCAGCCCGAACAGATCCTTGATCTGGCTGGTAAAAATAATAACGGC
The DNA here is from genome assembly GCF_040148805.1 of Thalassospira sp. NFXS8. NCBI lineage: Bacteria > Pseudomonadati > Pseudomonadota > Alphaproteobacteria > Rhodospirillales > Thalassospiraceae > Thalassospira > Thalassospira sp. NFXS8. The sequence continues at coordinate 70,282 of NZ_JAGEMF010000004.1, forward strand.
AATGCCCGATGTAAACCCCGTGACCACCGGTTCGGGGATATATTTGATCCAGGTGCCAAACCGCGCCAGCCCGGCAATAATCAGCATGACGCCTGCCATCAGGGTGGCAATGATCAATCCGTCATAACCGTATTGGGCAATGACATTAAACACCACCACCACAAAGGCGCCTGTTGGCCCGCCAATTTGAAAGCGGCTGCCGCCAAAGGCCGAAATGAAAAAACCGGCAATAATAGCCGTGATCAGGCCTTTATCCGGGCTGGCCCCACTGGCAATGGCCAGCGCCATGGACAAGGGCAGGGCAACGACGGCAACGGTCAGGCCCGAAATTGCATCCTGGCGTAAATTTGCCAGTCCATAGCCTTCGCGAAAAACCGTGACCAGTTTGGGTAGAAATAAAGTCCAGCCCGAGTTTTTATTCGCAGAAGCAGGCGCGTGATGCATGGGAAAAGGTCCGATCTTGCAGGGGTGAGTTTGTCCACTAAAAATAGTGTGGTTGATTATCGTTCTACCGCATTTAAAATGTCAATCATCGGTGTAACAAAGAACCCATGTGCAATTGGCATGGATGTGGCCAGATGTTGCTTTTGATGAAAATTCTCGCTTATGCATTTTTATTAATTTCATAAGGACGGTTGTTGACGTGTTGCGTTTTTTCGCGCTGAAATTGCCTGGCAGATTGTTTTGACGAATGGATATACCAGCATGAGCAACGCCAACTTTGCCACCCGTAACCCTTTCGTTCATCAAGGCATTCGCCAGGTGGTGCGTGATATTACCCCGTCGCAAATTCGCGAAGTTGCGCATTTGGGGATGGGCCGGGAAAATGTTGTACCGTTATGGTTTGGTGAACCCGACCAACCAACACCTGAATTTATTCGCCAGGCTGCAATGGATGCGCTGGCGGCGGGCGACACATTTTATCAGCCCAATGCCGGAATTGCGCCGCTGCGCGACGCCTTGGCAGGCTATATGAACGGCCTGTATCAAACCATGTTAGGCCCGGATAACGTGATTGTCACCGTATCAGGCCTGAACGCCATTATGGTGACATTGCAGGCAGTTTTGGGGGCGGGTGACCATCTGGTGACCACGGCCCCGATTTGGCCCAACATTGTTGCCATTCCCCGGGTTTTGGGGGCTGATGTTAGCACGGTGCCCTTACTGGCCGATGGTGAAAAGGGTGGGTGGCAGCTTGATCTGGACGCATTGTTTGCTGCGTGTGGGGCAAATACAAAGGTGATCTTGCTGAACACGCCCAACAACCCGACCGGCTGGATGATGCCCGCCGATGATCAGGCGCGGCTGGTGGAATTTGCCGACAAACACGGCATATGGATTATCGCCGACGAGGTATATGCCCGGCTGGTGTATAACGGGCAAAATCATGCGCCATCCTTTGTACCGTTTATGACGGAAAACCGCCGCATCATGGTGATTAACAGTTTTTCCAAGGCCTGGGCGATGACGGGCTGGCGGCTGGGCTGGATTACAGCCCCCGCCGCCATTACCGGCGAGCTTGAAAAGCTGATGGAATTTAATGTGTCGTGCCCGGCCGGGTTTATTCAGCAGGCGGGTATTGTTGCGCTGCGCGATGGCGAGGATTTCGTGGTGTCATCGCGTAATCGTTATGCCCGGTCGCGCGATGTGCTGGTCGAACGATTATCCAGCATGCCACGTATTATACTGCCCGAGGCAGAGGCGGCGTTTTATGCCTTTTTTAAAGTCGATGGTGTGTCTGATACCTTGGCATTTGCCAAAAACCTGTTGCTTGACGAAGGCATTGGATTGGCTCCGGGCGAGGCATTTGGCCCGGAAGGGGCTGGTTATATTCGCGCCTGCTATGCCGTGTCGGAAGAACGGATTCATCGGGCAATGGATGGGTTGGAACGATTTTTGGTGCGAAGCTGATTTTGTCGCGTCTCATATATCTATGCGAGCGGTGCGCTGTGCATCGGGTTTAGAGCAGGCAAACAAATAATCCCCGGCACGGTATTGCGCCGGGGATTGTTTGTGAGGGCATTGCCCGATATTACCGCTGCAGCAAGGCTATGTGTCGGGTTATGTCGCCGGAACAGGTGCCACAGCCAGCCGGTTACCGACTGATGCGAGAAAATAGTCGTAGGCACGGTCAATAATGTCGTCCAGCGATTTGGTTTTGGCAAACATTTGCCGGGCGGTTGCCATAAATTCATCGCGGCTGGGCAGGTGCGGCAAATGGAACCCGTCCAGCGCATCACTGGTACGGTTGCGGGCATTGGCCAGCGCCTGTTGCAGGTTTTGCAGTTCAGGCCCGTGCAAGGTGGCGCTAATCGCCTTGGCGATGCGGTCCGAATCAAAATGTGCGGCCAGCTGTTCGGCGGCACGGTTAATGACCTTGGTGCCAAGACGCTGTTCATTGCGCAAAACCTGTTTGGGCGGTTGTTTTAAATCGTAAACCAGCCCAACCCATGACAAAACGCACAGCGCATAATAGGTCGGATCATATTCCCACCAGCGAAAACCCTGGCGCGCACTGCTTTGATAGGCGTGATGGTTATTGTGCCAGCCTTCGCCCAGGGTGAAAATCGCCAAAATCCAGTTATTGCGGGAATCGTCGCCCGTCACATAACGTTTGCGCCCGCTTACATGGGCCAGCGAATTAATGCCGAATGTGCCATGGTAACAGGCAACCGTGCTCCAGAAAAAACCAACCACAAGACCGGACCAGCCAGCAATCAGGAAACAGGCAACCGCCAGAATAATCGCCGGGGCCGTTTCAAATTTATGCAGCCACATCAATTCGCGATAACGGGTTAAATCGCCTACCGCCGAAAGATCTGCATTGTCGTGTTTGCGGGCAAAGATCCAGCCAACATGACTATAGATAAAGCCGCGATGGCGCGGGGAATGCACATCATCGACGGTATCGGAATATTTGTGGTGATGGCGGTGTTTTGCCGCCCACCACAAAACGCTTTTTTGCGCACTGCTTTGTGCCAGAACGGCCAGAACAAACTGAAACACCCGATTGGTTGAAAAGGCGCGGTGTGAAAAATAGCGATGATACCCACCCGTAACGCCAAACATGCGAACGACATATAAGACCAGCCCCAAAATGGCGGCCTGCCAGGTAATGCCCGTCCAGATGGCGGCAAAACACGCCAGATGCACCAGTGTAAAGGGGATCAATGACGGGTAAATAATATCATCATGATGGTTTGGTGCGTCGGGTGCCGGGGCGTTGGTCGTCACAGGCATATTTGCGTTCCAGTTTTACCGTTCAGGGAAGGTTTGGGGTAATGGTAAACCCCGGTTCTGATACCGGCCTTTGCAATTCATCAACACCGGTTAATGCAACATACATTGCAACGGTGAGTGGGCGACGAAACGCCCGTATAAGGCAAACAGCTATATTTAAAATTTTCTGTTCGCGATCCTGAATTTGCAGTTATGGACCCTGTCCAAAAGGCTTGGATAGAACATGGGGCTTATGGCGGGTTGATGCAATGGAAAACCTGATAAAACAACATTGGGCAGATGCGTTACTATGACCCATTTCACGCGGGAAACCGCGATTTTCAGGCTTGATGAATTTTTTGCGTCATGCTGTATCGTCTGCGCGTGAACTGGTTTGGCAATGAAACCTTTGGTTCTGTTGTGATATCCCGCATTCAAAATCGGTCAAACTGGCCTGCTGTATTTTTAGGCATGCCGACACGTTAAATGCTGTGTATGGTGCGTGCAGAAACGGCAAACAGAAAAAAGGTAGGCTTGATGGCCGCGCAGGAACTGACCCTTGAACAAATTGCGGCCCGTGCGGGCGAGGAAGCCCCGGTGGAGATCAATTTCCGCCAGAACAAGCTTTCCAAAACCTATCTGGCGCCACATATCGACGCATTAAGGGCCGATCTTCAGCAAATGCGTACGGCTTTTGATAACAGTTATAAAAATTCGGCTGAAGTCCGCAATAATCCGCGCCGCACTTATCCCAAGGGATATTGTCTTGAGATTACCAAAGGTGTGCGCGACATGTTGCAAAATCAGATGCAAAACCCGACCACACCGGCGATGAAAGCCCTGCATGATTTTTGCGCCAATGGCGGCATTGCCAAACGAGTGTGGGGCAATTTGCGCAACAACTATTTCCAGAATGCCTTTCAGATGGGTAACCTGTATGTCGATGTTGCCAATGATACGGTTAATCCCAGCAAGCCCCAGATCGAGATTTTGCCTTGGGCGAAATCGGGGTTTTATGGCATCCGCGATTATAACATGTATGGCAAACTGGCGGAAAAATACTGGGGCGGGCAGGTTTATGCCAATCGTTGCCTGCCGGAACTGTCGGTGATGTTTCCAATTCTGTTTGTAAACCGGTACGGCGAGCTTGAAATGCACGCCAATTATCAAGCCCTTTTATATCGCAATATGGAACAGAACTTTAAGCTGTCAGAACTCTATCTGCTTAATCGTAAAAACCGGCAGCAGCTGTTACCCGAAAAATATCAGGTGTTTTTACAGGAAAATTTTGGCGCCCTTGTTGAACCGGTTGGTGATAACGATTTGCGGGCGATTTTTGCCAATGCCCGTGATACCAACCTGCGCTTTGATATTTCGCGCTGTCAGCCCTTGCTCGATATCGCACTTGAGATTGGTAAAAAATCTAAAGCACAGGTTTAATCGGCAGCAGGCCACTTTGGTGACATGCCTGTTCTGTTAATATGCATGACCTTCTTCTGTGCCATCCGTTAAGTTTCGGCATTAATCATGGAATGCTCGATTTGAGAATTTTGCCAGTCGGCATAGGTTTCTCCTGTCGGCTTTCTTCGCCAGGAAATTCGCCCATTGTCTGAGCGCCCTAAAATAACATTGGAAGCGGCACTGGGGCTGCTGAAACTATAATCCTCGGCAAAAATGCGGCGGTTCTCTCCGTTGTTGACAAGGATTTTATCTGCGACGAGTTGATCGTGCAGGGCTTCGTATCCTCCTTTAACGCCTTCCCATGTAAACCTCGCATCTGAGCCTGCCAGCACAACAAAATCGCCGTTGATTTGTTGTGCTGTTGCTTCAAGATCGTGTTTTTTGCTGCGAAGGACAAAAGTTGGCACAGCATCGTTCACATAGGTCATTAAAGTGTCAGAAGACGATTCTGGCTTCGGTGCTTCGCTTTTGGTTTTGTCACGCAGAAAATCGAGGCCTAATACAGGCAGAACAATTCGGATTTGTTCGATGAAGAATTCCATGTCGGCCAAATCAGCTTCGGGAAGATACCCGTATTCGGGGGCGGTATTGTTGTCGAGTATTGCGCGTCCGGCATTTTGTATGATGTTAATCAGTCTGCTTTCCAGATAGCGTACGTGAGCTTTGGTCAGGTTTTGGTCTTTGCTGGAAATCACACAGGCTTTGTCCCAAAATGCTTTACGAGGATCGTTGTTATGGGTGATCAGGCGGTTTGCGACATTGTCACTTTCCCCAACATAGACGCGGTTTTTATTTGGGGATATTTCATCCGGACCCGTGAGAAAATAAATGCCTGTTCGTCCTGTTTCAGCGCGTTTTACGAAATCAGGCAATCGTGTTCTGGGGGCAGATAATACATGTCCTGTCCAGTTCATGATTTCGGCGGTTAGTATGCCGTTCGGCGTTCCATCAACAAGGAAAAGACGGATACTGCGACCTGTTACCACCTGTTTGTCTCCTTGTTTCAAATGCTTGCGGCGAACTTAGATTATCGTGCAACCACAAATATTACAATTGAGACCTTATGTATAAAAAACACCCGGCAACAATGTGCCGGGTGTGATTGCGTCGGGATGTGTCTGGTGGTGTGTATTATCAGATTTCCGGGAACCACGCGGCAAGAATGCCAAGATCTTCAAGCTGGTTCACAACCATTTCGGCGGCGTCCTCAGCACTTTGATCCGACGTGTTTACCGTAATTTCCGGGTTCTCCGGGGCCTCGTAGGGGCTGTCAATGCCGGTGAAATTGGCGATTTTGCCTTCGCGGGCCTTTTTATAAAGGCCCTTTACATCGCGTTCTTCACAGACTTCAAGCGGGGTATTGATAAACACCTCGATAAACTCGCCATCTTCAAGCAGGCTGCGCGCCATTTGCCGTTCGCTTTTGAACGGTGAAATGAACGATACCAGCGTGATCAGCCCGGCATCAACAAACAGCTTGGCGGTTTCACCGACACGGCGGATATTTTCCACCCGGTCGGCGTCGGTAAAGCCAAGGTCTTTGTTTAAGCCATGGCGCACATTGTCGCCATCAAGGCTGTAGGTATGTTTACCAAGGGCGTTAAGCTTTTTTTCCACCAGATTGGCGATGGTGGATTTGCCCGCACCCGACAGACCGGTAAACCACAGCACAGCCGATTTCTGGCCTTTCTGGGTGGCGCGCGCCTGTTTGTTAACGTCCATTTCCTGCCACTTGATGTTGGTCGCGCGGCGTAATGAATGGTTGACCATCCCGGCGCCAACGGTGGCGTTGGTATAGCGGTCGATGATGATGAAACGCCCGGTATGGCGGTTATCGTCATAGGGGTCAAACGCCAACGCACGGTCAGCCGCAATATTGGCAATACCGACTTCGTTTAGTTCAAGCGTTTTACCGGCCACATGTTCGAGCGTATTAACATTGACCTTGTATTTCAGGGTGCTGATTTGCGCGCCTGAAAGCTGCCCGCCCATCTTGATCAGATAGGGGCGGCCCGGCAGCATTTCGTCTTCGTGCATCCAGATGATTTTGGCTTCAAACTGGTCGGCATAATCGGTGCGGGCTTCGCTGGATGCCAAAACATCGCCGCGAGAAATGTCAATTTCGTCTTCCAGCGTCAGGGTAATGGCTTGCCCGGCAACAGCTTGGTCAAGATTGCCATCAAATGTCACGATTTCCTTGACCGTACTGGTTTGGCCCGATGACGAAACAACAATTTTATCACCCGGTTTGACAACACCCGACGATACCGTGCCCGAGAAACCGCGGAAATCGAGGTTGGGGCGGTTGACCCATTGAACGGGCAGGCGGAACGGTTTTTCAATCGCTTCCTGTTCAACCTGAACCGTTTCAAGATGGCCAAGCAGGCTGGGGCCATCGTACCAGCCGGTGTTGGGGCTGGGTTCGATAATGTTATCGCCGCGAAGGGCCGACATTGGAATAGCCTGGATCGACTTGTAATTCAGTTGCTGGGCAAATTCCCGATATTCGCCAACGATACGGTCAAAGGTGGCCTGATCATAATCGACCAGGTCCATTTTATTGACCGCCAGCACCACATTGCGAATACCCAAAAGAGAGGTAATAAAGCTGTGGCGGCGGGTCTGGGTTAAAATGCCTTTGCGCGCATCAATCAAAATCACAGCGACATCGGCGGACGACGCACCGGTTGCCATGTTGCGGGTATATTGTTCGTGGCCCGGGGTGTCGGCGACGATGAATTTTCGTTTGTCGGTCGAAAAGAAACGATAGGCAACGTCAATCGTAATGCCCTGTTCGCGTTCGGCCTGAAGCCCGTCGAGCAGCAAGGCAAAATCAATTTCGCCGTTCTGGGTGCCCACCTTGCGGGAATCTACTTCCAGGGCTGCCAACTGGTCTTCAAAAATCAGCTTGGAATCCCAAAGCAGGCGGCCAATCAAGGTGCTTTTGCCATCGTCAACACTGCCGCAGGTAATGAAACGCAGCAGGCTTTTTTCTTCCTGGGCTTTAAGATAGCCAAGAATATCATCGGCAATCAGGTCGGATTTATGTGCCATTAGAAATATCCTTCCTGCTTTTTCTTTTCCATTGAACCGGCTTCGTCATGGTCGATCATGCGACCCTGGCGTTCGCTGGACCGGGTCAGCAGCATTTCCTGAATGATCTCGGGCAGGGTTGCAGCCTCGGATTCAACGGCTCCGGTTAACGGATAGCAACCAAGGGTACGGAACCGGACGGATTTCATTTCCGGCACTTCACCATCGCGTAGCGGCATCCGGTCATCATCAACCATGATCAGCGTGCCGTCACGTTCAACAATCGGGCGCTTGGCGGCGTAATACAGCGGCACGATGGGAATTTGTTCAAGATAGATATATTGCCAGATATCAAGTTCTGTCCAGTTCGAGATTGGAAAGGCACGGATGCTTTCGCCCTTGTTAATGCGGGAATTATAAATGTTCCACAATTCAGGGCGCTGGTTTTTCGGGTCCCAGCGGTGGGTTTCGGTGCGGAAGGAAAATACGCGTTCCTTCGCACGGGCTTTTTCCTCGTCGCGGCGTGCACCGCCAAAGGCTGCATCGAACTTGTATTTGTTGAGCGCCTGTTTAAGCGACTGGGTTTTCATAACGTCGGTATGCACACTTGAACCATGGGTGAATGGGCCAACACCCTGTTTCACGCCTTCTTCATTGATATGCACAATCAGCTCGAAGCCATATTCCCTGGCAACCTTGTCGCGAAATTCGATCATTTCGCGAAACTTCCATGTCGTATCGACATGCATCAGGGGAAACGGCGGCGGAGCCGGATAAAAGGCCTTGCGCGCCAAATGCAGCAAAACCGATGAATCCTTGCCGATGGAATAAAGCATCACCGGGCGCTCAAAGGATGCCGCCACTTCGCGAATGATATGAATGCTCTCTGCCTCTAGCTGGCGGAGATGGGTCAGATTAGGCTGCATTGTCTTTCCTGACGGTAAATAACACATTTAAAGTGTTATTGAATTAATTTCACCACTACAAACCGGGTAATACGGATTGCGTCCCGATGCAAGCGCCATTTGACAATTCACAGTAAATTTGTTGTCTCTGTGGCGAATTCCAGTTTTAATTTGTGCAATTAAAGGGCTTGAATGCGGTAGGTGATTGTTGTTTCGGGATATTAAACCGGAAAACCTTTAAATTCCTTGGTCTGGGCCAGGGCGACATGACCGATGAATTTGGTAATGCCAAGGTTGCCGTAAATCATCTCTTCGGACAGGGAATGGTAGTGCTGCACATCGCGACACACCAGACACAGCATATAGTCATACGGGCCGGAAATGCGGTATCCGGCGACAACTTCGGGAATGTCGTGAATGGCATTGGCAAATTTTTTATAATCATCCACCCCTTTGCCTTCCAGCGTTACTTCGGCAAAAACGCGCACATGCGGGCATAGCTTTTCAATATTGATGACGGCGCGATACCGCTTGATCACCTTTTCCTTTTCCAGCTTCTTAACCCGGTCAAGGCAGGGGCTGGGGCTTAAACCGACCAGCTTTGACAGGGCAAGGTTGGTTAGCTTGGCATTGGCCTGCAAGGCGCGCAGGATTTTATGGTTAATCGCGTCTATTTTTATCATTTTGCCCAATCTCGTGTTGCGCGCGCATTGTAGCGGGGAACGACAGGGAACAAAAGAACCCCGGTTGCAAAAAGCAAACCGGGGCGATGTGTGGCTGTGAATAGCACTTGTATTTTGTCGGCCTAGGCGGCAAGGCCCTTGCGTTCGTCGCTGCTAAGCCCCCCAATCACCTGATCAAGCCCCTTGCGCAGGGCATCAACCATCTGGTCGGCCTCGTTCCGGGTCAGGCACAGGGGCGGCGAAAACGCCAGGCTGTCGGCGGTGGGAAGCGGGCGGTAAATTACACCCAGTTCACCAATCGCAGCAACGCAACGTGCAGCGATTTTGTGTTTCAGATCAAACCCGGTTTTTGTGTCGCGGTCTGCCATGAGCTGGATTGCGCCGATCAGGCCGCGCCCGCGAATTTCGCCAATATGGGCGTGATCGCCCAGGGCCTGTGCCAGTGATCTATGCAAATAGGTGCCCACCTCGGCGGCATTGCCAACTAGGTTTTCGTTTTCAAGAATATCAAGGTTTGCCAGGGCGGCCGCACATCCAACCGGATGGCCGGAATAGGTAAAGCCATGGGCAAATGCACCCAGTGTCGCCGACCCGTCGCGCAAAACATTCCAGATCTCGTCGCTGATAAAGGCAGCGGAAAGCGGAAAATAGCCGCTGGTAATGCCTTTGGCGGTGGCGATCATGTCGGGGCGAATGTCATATACCCGGTGACCAAACCAGTCACCAAGGCGGCCAAACCCACAAACCACCTCGTCGCAAATAAACAGGATGTCGTGTTTCTTAAGAACCTTTTGAACCGCAGCAAAATAACCCTCGGGCGGGGTAATCACGCCGCCAGCACCCATAACCGGTTCGGCGATGAAGGCGCCGACAGTTTCCGGGCCCTCGGCGATGATCATGTCTTCAAGCTCGCACGCAAGGCGGTTGGAAAATTCCAGTTCGCTTTCGCCCGCTTTGGCCTCGCGGTAATAATGGGGCAGAGAGGTGTGTTTGACTTCCGCCAGTGGCAGGCCGAAATTGCGATGAAAGGATGCAAGGCCGGTTAAGCTGGCCGAGGCAATGGTGGTGCCGTGATAGGCCTGCTTGCGCGAAATAATTTTGCGTTTTTCCGGCTTGCCGCGCAGGCCGTTATAATACCATACGATTTTCATCAGGCTGTCATTGGCATCCGACCCGGAACTGCCAAAAAACACCTTGTTGATATGGTCGGGCATCTTCGCCACCAGCCGTTCGGCCAGATCGATTTGGGCGGGGTTGGAATGCCCGGCAAAAGTGTGGAAATAGCCCAGCTGATCGGATGCCTTTTTCATGGCATCGCCAATTTCGGGGCGACCATAACCGATATTCATGCACCAAAGCCCGCCAACGGCATCAAGCTGGCTTTTGCCATCGGTATCGGTAATGACGCATCCCTTGCCTTCGGCAATGATGCGCGGCCCTTTGGCCGCAACATCGGCAACAACGCTGGCAGGATGCAAAATATTGGCGGAATCAGCCTTTTTCAGGCGGTCGCTATCGTAAGAGGTGGGCATGGCTGGTCTCCCGGATGGGGTGGCGTTTTATTCTTCCCCGTCATAGTGCCACGCTCCGTCCGGCATTAAATTTTGAAGCCACATACCGGCACCGCAGGGGATGCGGCTAAAAAAGAGTGACACAACTTGGGCTGGTGCATATTTTATCGGCTTGAAATCTATTCGTGGGGGCTTGGAATTGATTTGTTCGCACTGCAATACAGAATCGGCAGATAACGTAAGAGTATGTATCGGATGCAAGGCTGAGGTTGTACATGGGGCAAGCCCAAGAGAAATGAAGCGTGCAGCGGCGTTGATCGCCATGTTGTCAGCTGTTGCCGTTGGTTTGTTCGCACATTTTTTTGACACCGACTATGGCTTGGAAGTCTATCTTGAGGCAGCAATCATTGGTGCAGTTTTGGGGGCAGGCCTTGCCTATTTTCATCATCGCGGCTCGACGAGATTTTTTCGTTATTATTGGCGAAAGTAATGCCGATCCGCTTTGAGCAGGTTGTATTATCGTTGAAAATCGTAAATCGGCCCCAGACTTAACAATTGGGTCAACTCATCCAGTGCCGTGCGAACCTCGGTCAGCAATTGTGGATCGCGGAAATCATCGGCGGTGAGGTGGTCGCGGTAGTGGCGGTTGACCCAGTTGGTAAGTTGGGTAAAACCGTTATCGCCCAGAAGCGTTTTAGGATTGGTGGCGGCCAGTTCGGCTTCGGTCAGCGCGACGCGCAGGCGCAGGCAGGCCGGGCCGCCGCCATTTTGCATGCTTTGGCGCAGGTCAAAGAATTTGACCTGTTTGATTGGCGTGTTGCCTTTGCCGATCAGGTCGTAAACATAATCGCGGACAGAAATGGTGTCTTCGGCTTCGGTGGGCAGAACCAGCATCATGTCGCCATTTTCGGGCAGGCGCAAAAGCTGTGAATTAAACAGGTAGCTTTTGATTACATCCTCCAGGGGAACACGATCCTGTGGGACTTCGATACTGGTGAAATCGGCGATGCCGGTTAGTTTGCGGCGGATTTCATCTAGCACTGCCGGGGTATCAACAAAGGCATCCTGATAATGAAACAGGGTATTGGCATTGCCGACCGAAATAACATCGTTATGGAAAACTCCGGCATCAATCAGGTGCGGGCTTTGCTGGGCATGGACAGTGCGATTTTCTGAAAGCCCGTGATGGCGGGCGATGGCGCTGCCTGCTTCAAAAGTTTGCCGGGCCGGGAAAAGGCCAGGCCGGGTTTGCCCGCCCTGAAAGGCATAACGGCCAAAGACGAAAAATTCGACGCCTGCCTCGCCGTAATCATCACAAAAACGGGTGTGATTGGCGGCCCCTTCGTCGCCCATCTGGCTGACCGAGGGCAGGGCCGGGTGATGGGTGAAATGTTTGGGGTCGGGGAAGGTTGCGGCAAGGGCGCGCCCGGTTACGTCATGTTCGATCGATCGATGGAACATGGCGCACAGATTGGCCGGGGTGAAATGCACCTTGCCATCGGCGGTGTCGCCGCTGGGCGATACGGTGGCGGCATTGGCCGTCCACATTGGTGATGCCGATGCACTGGCCAGCACAAAATTGGGGTTGGCTTGCCATGCCTTGGCAAGAATGTCGCCGTCCGTTCCCGTAAAGCCGAAAACATCGCGCAGGGTTTTGATATGCGGGCGTTCATGAGGCGGCAAAACGCCCTGAACAAAGCCCATATCGTGCAGGGCCTTCATTTTGGTCAGCCCCTGCAACGCGGCTGCTTTTGGGTTGGAGATGGCGGTGGCGTTGCTGGTGGAGGCAACATTACCAAAACTTAACCCGGCATAATTATGGGTCGGGCCGACCAGCCCGTCAAAATTGGCCTCGACATTGCTGGAAAAGGCATAATCGCGGGTCATGGGCGAACTCCGTTAGGCAAGTTGGCGGGGGCAACAAGAGTTTCGGTTTCAAGCGATGCCACCGGCCAGGCGCAATAATCCGCCGCGTAATAGGCCGAGGGGCGGTGATTGCCACTGTCGCCAATGCCGCCAAAGGGGGCTGCACTGGAGGCGCCGGTAAGCTGTTTGTTCCAGTTTACGATGCCCGCCCGGCTTTCGCGCAAAAAGCGCTGCCACAGCTTGGCATCATCGGATAGTAAACCAGCCGCCAGCCCAAAGCGGGTATTGTTGGCCTCGGCCATTGCAGCATCAAAATTATCAACCCGGATGATCTGTAAAAGCGGGCCAAAAAATTCGTCATCGTGGCGGTTGTTAACATTGGTAACATCAATGATAGCCGGGGTGACAAAGGGCAGGTCCATGTCGGGTCGGGTCATGGCGCGCAGGGCAATGCCGCCATTTTCGATCAGCTTATCCTGTGCAGCCATCAAGCCATCAGCCGCAGTATTTGAAATAACCGGCCCCATGAAAGGTTCGGGATTATGGCCGGGGGCGGCGACGATTAATCGGTCTGTCAGGGCCAGAATGGCCTCAAGCATGGCATCACCCGCAGCCCCCTTTGGCACAATTAGCCGTCTGGCACAGGTGCACCGTTGCCCGGCGGTGATAAAGGCGGACATGACCGTATGGTGGGCAACGGCGTCCAAATCGCTGGCATCCCAAATTACCAGCGGGTTGTTGCCGCCCAGTTCAAGAGCAAGGATTTTTTGCGGTTGATCGACAAAAGCACGAGCAAGATGGCGCCCGGTTGCCGCACTGCCGGTAAAAAACAGCCCGTCTATTTGGGCATGATTGGCAAGGGTGATGCCGGTATCGCGTTCGCCCTGGGTCAGGTTTAAAACGCCTTTGGGCAACCCGGCACTGTGCCAGAGCTTCACCGTTTCCTCGGCCACGAGCGGGGTGAGTTCGGAGGGTTTAAACACCACGCAATTGCCCGCCAAAAGGGCCGGAACGATGTGGCCGTTAGGCAAATGGCCGGGGAAATTATAAGGGCCAAACACGGCCACAACCCCGTGCGGTTTATGGCGCAAAACGGCGCGCCCGCCGCCGGGAACATCGGTGTTTTTAGTGCCGGTGCGTTCATGATAGGCGCGGATCGAAATGGCAATTTTACCCGCCATCGCGCCCGCCTCGGTTAATGCTTCCCAATGCGGTTTGCCGGTTTCCGTGCTGATGGTGCGGGCAAGCGTATCTTTATGATCGTCCAGCAATTGGGCGAAGCGTTCCAGTATGTCAATGCGTTCGGATAATGGACGGGCAGACCAGTCGCCAAGGGCGGCACGGGCGGCCCTAATTGCGTTGTCAATGTCATTGGCATCGGCGGCATTGCCACGCCAGACAGTTTCGCCGGTTGCCGGGTTAAGCGATGCAAATTCCGCCCCGCTGGCATTGGCCCATGTGCCGTTAATGTAAAGCCCGGAAGACATGGTGGACATAATGCGCCCTCCCTTATGCTGGAGCCCGACATGATCGGGCCGTTTTAGGTATGTTTTAATCGGTGACGTAGCGGATCTGATCGCCAGGTTTGATGCCAAGTTTCGCCGCTTCGTCCATGTCCAGATCAACGGTGTCGCGATTGATCGGTTGCATGTGCAGCCAGCTTGACTGAAAACCTTTCAGCGCGATGGTGCAGGCGAGGTGGCGGCTCATGGATGTGTTGCGATCCACAAGGTTGCGCACCGTTGCCAGGCGAGAATGGCGAATGGTGCGGATATCATCCAGACGCACATCAACGCACGGCCCGCCGTCAAACACATCAACCGCATTGGAAAAGCGAAAGCCTTCTTTTTTAAGCAGGTTCAGGGCCGGGCGGGTTTCGTCATGGGTTTTGCCAATTACATCCTGTGCCGCCTTGGGCAGCAGTTCGATATAGATCGGGAATTTTGGCATCAGATCGGCGATGAACTGGTTATTGCCTACGCCCGAAATATAATCGGCATCGGGGAAGGGTAACTTGAAGAAGTGCGAGCCCAGGGCCTCCCATAACGGGGATTTACCGTCCTTGTCCTGCCAGCCGCGCATTTCGGCCATGACAATTTCGGAAAAGCGCGATGCAAAACATCCCATCAGCAAATAGCGTGAGCGTGCCAGAAGCTGCCCATTGCCATCCTTGCGATATTCCGGGTCCAGATACAGCGTGCCAACCTCGGTCGCACCCTGATAATCGTTGGCAAGGTTCAAAAGGTGCGAGGTCGAGGTAACGTTAAGTTCGTGCGAATATTGGGTGATTTTCAGGATTTTATAGTTATAAAACGCCTTGGATAACCCGACTCCGGCATAGATGGCACAGGTACCCGCGACCTTGCCATTTTCGGTATCTTCCAGCACCATGAAATAGCTTTCACCACCCGGGCCGTCGACATCGCTTTCAAAGGCGATAATGGAATCGGCAATGCGGGTTTCAAGGATGCCACGATTGGCGGGCAGGGTGGTTAGCCCCTTTGACGCACCAGATGCCAAATCAACCAGCCGGTCCAGATCGGCCATTATTGCGGGGCGCACGCGCATCATGTGCTTAAATCTCCGTTTTTATAAAATTGGCGGGCAATTCACCGGCGCCGGCCTTCATTAAAATCAGGGCGGATAATTTGGCGCGCTCGATCAGGCTGTCGAGTTTCACAAATTCCTGATCGGAATGAATAAGACCGCCGCGCACACCAAGGGTATCGATATTGGGCAATCCGGCTTCGGCCAGATTATTGCCATCACAACAGCCGCCAGTTGCTTTCCAGGCAATGTCGAGATCAAGGTTGCTTCCAAGATCTCGGACCCATTCAAACAGGGCCTTGGTTTTGCCTGCCATTTCCTTGGGCGCACGGCCAAAGCGGCCATGCAGGTCGGCGGTTATGCCGTCCATAGCATTTAGCTGGTCGATAATGGCGCTCATGCCGGTTTCGGCGCTGTGGCGTTCATCATGGGTGGCGACACGAACATTAAAGCGCACAATGGCGGTATCGGGCACAATATTAACTGGCCCACCGCCATCAATTTTGCCGATGTTAAAGGTGGCGTCGCCGGTTTTGCCGTTCAGGGCATCAAGGGCGGTAACACAGTGTGCGGCGGCCACCATGGCACTGCGCCCGGCATAAAATTCGCGCCCGGCATGCGCGGCTTTGCCTTTGATGCGGATCGAAAAATTGCCCGATCCCTTGCGTGCCCCGGCAAGGGTGCCATCGGCCAGAGCGGGTTCGAATATCATGCCAAAATCGGCAGCACGTGCGCGTTCGGCCAGTATCGCGGCTGATCCTGCCGATCCGGTTTCTTCATCGGGGTTGAGGACCACATCCCAGCCAATGCCGTTGGCAAAGGGACTGCGTTCCAACGCTGCCAGCGCATTAAGGATGGTTAGAATGCCGCCTTTGGCATCGGCCACACCGGGGCCGTTTAGCGTGGTGTCATTTATCAATCGCGGGGATTGAAAGGGGCTATCGGTGCCAAATACCGTGTCATAATGAATGCACAAAAGCGCACGCACCGGGGCCTGCGGGCGTTTGGAAAAATGCAAAACCTTGCCATAGCGCACCGGCACAATATCGCCACCGGGCGACACTGCTTCGCCATCGGGGAGGTCGATGATGTTGGTTTCTGCGTCCAACTCGGCAAAGGCGGGCAGGATGGCATCGGCCATTTGTGCCAGGCCGTCGATATTGCCGGTGCCCGAATTAATGGCAGACCAGGTTTTCAGGCGATCCAGCGTCTGGATGTAACGCGGATCAAGCCAGTCCAGCCACGGCTGAAATTTTGCATGTTCGGTCATGATACCCTGTGGGACGGTTTGGCGTTTATGGGGTTTGTTGACAATAGAGTGCCAAAATCTGCCCGGCAGGTGGTGCGGGATGCGGGGTTGGAAACAGTATTACCTGCGGGTCGCGACAAGCCACTTGCGTAATTTTATTTCAAAAATTTGTCCTGTAGGAAAATAAACTTGATTTAATGCCGGGTTGCTCGCTTAATAACGTCAGTAAAGCTGACCTAAATATAGAGAGCCGCCCATGACCATCCAATGGAATGACCTGATCGTTCGTGATGCCCGCGCCCTGACCGCATCTGAAATTCGCGATTTGCTGAAGGTGGCAGAGCGCCCGGAAATTACATCCTTTGCCGGGGGCGTACCGGACCCGTCACTTTTTCCGTTGGGTGATTTTAACGGTGTTTACCGCGATTTGATGGATGATGATGTGGCGGGCCGCCGCAGCCTGCAATATTCGATCAGCGAAGGATTGCCAGCTTTGCGCCAGTGGATTGTCGATGATCTGGCATCAAGCGGGGCTGTGCGCGGTATTGATAACATCCTGATCACCTGTGGCGCGCAGCAAGGGTTGGATATGCTGTCCCGGCTGCTGCTGGAGCCGGGACGGGAAATTGTTGTTGAAAAGCCGACCTATCTGGGGGCGATGCAGGCGTTTTCCATGCGCCGTCCAACCTATGTCGGTGTGGCTATGGATGCAGATGGCCCGGTGGTTGCCGACCTTGACGCTGCCTTTGCGGCGGGCGCGCGGATTGCCTATTTAGCACCGGATTTTCAAAATCCGACCGGGCGATCCTATAGTCTGGAACGCCGTTTGGCGGTGCTAGAGGTTGCGCGCAAATACGGCGCGGTTATTCTCGAAGATGCAGCATATTCCAAGTTGTCTTATGACGGCGATGTCGCCCCGTCGTTGTTGGCGCTTGATGAAACGCATGGCGATCAGAATGCCGGTACGGTCATTCAGTTGGGGACATTTTCAAAAACGCTGGCACCGGCCCTTCGCATTGGTTGGGTTTGTGCGCCGCGTCCGGCGATTGAACGGCTGGTATTGATGAAACAGGCGGGGGATTTGCATGTTTCAACCATCAATCAGGAAGTCGCCTTGCGGGCAGCGCGCAAATTGTTCCCGGCCCATATTGACACCCTGCGCGATGCCTATCGCCATAAACGCGACACCATGCTGGCCGCGCTTGATGACTTTATGCCCGAAGGTGTGACCTATACCCGCCCGGAAGGGGGCATGTTTATCTGGCTGACCTTGCCAGAAAATATCGATAGTCGCCAGTTGCTGGAGCTGGCATTGGAGGAAGCAAAGGTTGCCTTCGTTCCCGGTCAGGCTTTTTTCTGTGATCACGGCGGGTGTAATACCGCAAGGCTTAGTTTCGCGACCGAAAAACCGGAGCGCATTCGTGCCGGGATCGAACGGTTGGCTGCGTTGATCCGGCGTGTGCATAATCAGTATTAACCTGTTTCGTACGGCGGGTTGATGTGTTTGCGGTATCGGTGTCGCAGGTGGCTTGACCGGCAGAAATATTCGGATGATGGTTAAATTCTTTCTATCCCTGCGCAATAATCAGGATGCCTTAACGTGTGAGCTTGTGGAGCAGGGCCGATATTCAAGAGCCAGTTTTGTGCTTCAACAGGGTGCAGGTGTGTAAGGAGGGGGAGTATATCCGTTTGAATATCTGCGCTAAATGCATGGCAGGGCGGCCTTTTTCGCGCTGCTGATTTAATTGACTGCGCGCAGAGCGGGTATATCGTCAAAAGATCATTTTTGGCGCCACCACGCCGTTTTGCCGAAAGCCCCACCCGATGACCCTTAACGCCAGGCTGTTTTTTGCCTCGATGTTTTCTGCCCGTTTGGGCGATCAGTTTTTGCTGTTTATTGTGCCTTTGGTCGTTTACCAGACGACCCAAAGTGTTGCCCTTTCCGGGCTGGCCTATGCGGTGGAAACCCTGCCGCGTACGCTGTGTTTTCCCTTTTGCGGTATTTTGTCGGATCGCGTTTCCCCCATTCGCCTAATTCGGATGACCCAGCTGGGCCGGGCCGTTATTGCCACGGCGGGGCTGGTTTGTTTTGCCTTTTACCCCAATCCGGTCTGGGTGGTGATGATTTCGGCCTTGTGCGGGGTGCTGGCAAGCCAGGGTTTTATGGCGCGCGAAGTGATGCTGCCGCAAATTTTTGCCACTGCCCGGTTTGACCGGGTGCAGTCTCTGGCGCAAACAGTGGATCAATGCTGCATCATTATTGGCCCGCTGGCGGCGGCTACCCTGTTTGGGTTGACCAACTGGCAGGTGGTTGTGGGCGGGGCTGTGGTTTTGTTTTTGCTGGGCGAAGCCGCAATGATGGTTTGGCGGCGGATCAATACCGTAGAGCTGATTGAACCCGAAGTCACCACAACGCCGTTTATGGCCCCGTTGCGGGTCGCGTTTCATCATGTGATGTATTTACCGGGCTTAAAGCGGCTGGTGATTTTAACCGCTGCGATCAACCTTGTTTTCGGGGCGACACTGGCAACCTCGGCGGCAATGGTAACCGGCCTGTTTGACTTGCCCGGCAATTATTATGCGCTTTTGCAAACGCTGGGGGCCTTGGCAACGGTTGCTGTGCTGTTGATTATTGCGGCAACGAATATGGGTATCGGGCGGATCGGTGCCATTGGTTATGTCATGGTTATTGTAGGAGGCATCATTACCGCGTTCAGCCCCAATTACTGGGTTTATGCGTTGGGTTTTGTGCTGATTTTAGGGTTTGACGGCATGTATGCGGTTTACATTCGTACGGCCCGCCAGCGCATTATTCCTGCCCGCGACCTTGGCAAAACCACCGGGGTGGTAATTTTGTTTAATAATCTTAGTCTGCCGCTTTCCGGGTTAATTGTGGGTTTGGCGGCAAGCCCGGCACAAACCGGCTGGGTAATTTTAGGGTTAAGCGCGTTAATGATTGTTGCCGGTTTGACCGTGACAGTTGGTATTTGGGCGCGCAAACCTGTTGCGACCGCCTGACGGGCAGGGTTTGCTGTTTTACTTTAGCCGAAATGAAAACGGGCCACCCTGAATGTTGGGTGGCCCGTTTGTTGTTTGACTTATACCAAGTTTGCGCTGATCGAAACCAATCAGTGCAGCCCTTAATCGGCGGGCGGGCTTCTCTGAAGCCCTTGCCAATCGCTCTTGGGCTGCGCGGCGCTGTCGCGCCTAACAAGTTCTCAATGAGTTTCACTTATAGAAAACTTGTATTAGTTAAGCCCCATCAGGGCGCGCAGGCCATAGGCAACGATGGTCAGTGTGCCAAGCCCGGCCAGATAAAGCCCGACAAACCATAAAAGACGTTGTGTTTTGCTGTTTTGAACCTGCGCCATGATTAATGATACCCTGCATCGTCAATTTTGCCGCGAAACACGTAATAGGCATAGGCGGTATAACCCAGAATGATTGGCAGCAAGATGGCCGCCCCCACCAGCATGAAAGACAGGCTGTTGTCTGGCGATGCCGCATCGCGAAAGCTGATAACCGGCGGCACGATATGGGGAAACAGCGTGATGCCAAAGCCCAGATAGCTAAGAAAAAACACCGAAAGTGTAATGCCAAAAACGGTCTTTTCCCGCCGTTTCACCGCATGCCATAGCCAGAACATCAACCCTACCGTCACAATCGGGATCGGGGCGAGGTAATAAATGTTCGGTGTTGAAAACCAGCGTTCGCCATAGGCCGGGTTTAAATAGGTCGTCATTAGCGAAACAACGCCAAGATTGGCCGCCATCCAGATCACCGCGGGTTTGGCAATGGCGCGTAATTTGCCTTGCAAGGGGCCGTCGCATTTCATAATCAGCCAACCTGCGCCAAGCAGGGCATAGCCGACAACAACGGCCGTGGCACAGAACACTGAAAACGGGCTGATCCAGTCAAACGCGCCGCCAATAAAATGTCCGTCCTTGATGTTAATGCCTTCGATAAAGGCGCCGAGCATCGCCCCTTGCATAGCTGCGGCAAGAATGGAGCCCGTGGCAAAGGCAACATCCCAGTGGTTGGTATGGTTGCGGCTTTTAAAGCGAAATTCAAACGCCACCCCGCGAAACACCAATGCCAGCAACATAATAATGACGGGAATGTAAAAAGCCGTCATTAGCAAGGAATAGGCTGCCGGAAAGGTTGCATAAAGACCACCGCCGCCCAGTACCAGCCATGTTTCATTGCCATCCCAGATCGGGGCGATGGAATTCATCATTTTGCCCCGGTTTTCCGATTTCCTTTCAAACGGAAACAGAATTCCGATACCCAGATCAAAGCCATCAAGCGTGACATAGGCAAAGACGGAAAAAGCAATCAGCAGGACCCAGATAAGTTGATAATCCATAATCTTTCTCCTGCCGGTTAATGTTTCGATGTGTCGATATGATCGACAACATTGGCATGATCGGCGCGATAGATTTCGTGCGGATCAATATGGGCATGGCGCGGGTCCTGGCGCATGGCGCGCAGGATATAGGCGGTGCCAACACCAAAGACGATGGTATAGGCAACAAAGAACGCGGCAAGCGACCCGGCAATGGCCACCGGCGATATGGGCGATCCGGCATCGGCGGTGCGCATGATGCCGTATATCACCCAGGGCTGTCGGCCCACTTCGGTGGTGATCCATCCCGCCAGAATGGCAATAAAGCCACTTGGCCCCATGATCAGGGCAAAACGATGCAGCCATTTGCAGTCAAACAATGTTTTGCGATAGCGCGCCCACAGGCTGCCAGCCGCGACCAGCAACATCAGGGTGCCAAGGCCGACCATGATGCGGAAGGACCAGAACAGAATGGGGGCGTTGGGCCGATCTTCGGGGGCAAATTCGTTTAATCCGCGAATTTCACCATCCAGCGTATGGGTTAAAATGATGGAGCCAAGATAGGGAATTTCAACGGCATATTTGGTTTCACCTGCCGTCATATCGGGCCAGCCAAACAGGATTAGCGGGGTGCCACCCTTGGTGGTTTCAAAATGGCCTTCCATGGCGGCGACTTTGGCGGGTTGGTGTTCAAGTGTATTAAGGCCATGCATGTCGCCCGCAATGATTTGCAAGGGGGCAAAAATTGTAATCAGCCACAGGGCCATGGAAAACATGATGCGTGCTGCATTGTTTTCGCGGTTGCGCAGCAAATGCCATGCGCCTACGCCCGCCACAACAAAGGCGGTGGTCAGATAGGCCGCCAGCACCATATGGACCAGACGATAGGGAAAACTGGGATTAAAAATAACATCAAACCAGTTTTCAACAACAATGCGCCCGGTTTCAATGGCGTAGCCTGCCGGGGTTTGCATCCAGCTGTTGGCAGATAAAATCCAGAATGCCGAAAACAGCGTGCCGATGGCGACCATGGCGGTAGCGGTAATGTGCAGTTTTGGGCCAACCTTGTTAAGGCCAAACAGCATGACGCCGAGAAAACCGGCCTCAAGGAAAAATGCGGTTAGCACTTCATAGGCCATAAGCGGGCCAATAACCGGGCCGGAAAGTTTGGAAAACGGCCCCCAGTTGGTGCCAAACTGATAGGACATAACAATGCCCGAAACCACCCCCATGCCAAAGGCCAGGGCAAAGATTTTTATCCAGAATTTATAAAGCGACAGATATGTATCATTGCCGGTGCGCAGCCACATCGCTTCAAGCACCAGAAGAAAACTGGCCAGCCCGATGGTCAGGGACGGGAAGATAATGTGAAATGCCATGGTAAAGGCAAATTGCACACGCGCCAGTATGTCAGGATCAAGCATTGCCTGGTTGTCCTTATGTTAAGCGAAGCTCCCTGTATTTGGTGCCTCTGCCTGCGCAAAGACTGT
The DNA here is from genome assembly GCF_040148805.1 of Thalassospira sp. NFXS8. Taxonomy (NCBI): domain Bacteria; kingdom Pseudomonadati; phylum Pseudomonadota; class Alphaproteobacteria; order Rhodospirillales; family Thalassospiraceae; genus Thalassospira; species Thalassospira sp. NFXS8. The sequence goes on from NZ_JAGEMF010000004.1 coordinate 92,591, forward strand.
TTTGCAGCCATTGGGCTAGTGATCAGGTAAAGGCGACACCCATCTCGATGGGGTGTTCTTGGGCGCCAGCCTACGCAACCTCGGGATCTGAAGGTCATCTTTACCGGCACCGATCTTTTGGTAAAGCACTTGCTTGAATGCTGCATTGCGAACGCGCAATTTTCATTGAAATAATTACAAAAAACTACATGTACCAAAAATTACAGGAGCTTTCGCGTGGGGGAACTGGGGCGATCCGTGATAATCGTCGCGTGTAAAACTGGAGCAATTTTTTGTTTTGAAGTTGCATGAAGAGCCATTCGGCATGTTCAAGGAGTAGTACGAAGAACCTCAAGTTTCCTAAATTTGCATCCGTTTACTTGTTGTCAAATGCTTGAAATTCCTAGATCTCTGCGATGTTTAATATACTATATGTTTTGATATTAGCATCCTCGTTGTCAGGCGAGATATTTTTCTAGTGGATTAGATAGGTATTTGGGGTTTCTTTTTAATCAGGGCGGGGGAAATGACTGAAAGTGAACATAAGGAATTTGAGCAAAAATCATTGTGTCCAAAATTCGATCGTTGGGTTCTTGCCGATAGTTGGTCTGCATTTTTGGCGAATCTGCCGATAATAAGTGTTGTTTATGTGGGGCTTATTATTGTTACAGTTTTGAGGACGTATTTTGATTCGTCTCTTATCTCAGGCAGAGGAATGGATCTTTCTTGGTTGACCACTTTAATATCATATTTGTATGACATCCCTTTGGCAGTTCTGAGTATTTTTATGATTTCGATTTTGATGTATGTTGTGCACTCTACTATTCTGGGTGGAAAGTCGTCCTGGGATGCACTTTTATTGGAGAAGAAGAAAAACGTAAAAAAATTCTCAAAGCGATTTCTGCTAATGTTTCTTGCCGTCTTTGGCTTAACGATGCTCATTCAGATTGTCGTTCTTCTCATGATTTTTGCTTTGGGTTCAAAGCCGCCGGCCATTAAACTCATGGTTACTTTGGGGGCAATATGTTCTCTGGTTGTATGTGTTGTTGTTGCGTTGTCGGTGACCTGGCCAGCTTCGGCTGTTTGGTGTGAGGATAAAACTTGGAACCGTGCTCTTCTTCGTGGAAGAAAGAGCTTTTGGTATCTGGTAAGTCGCCATTTTTTTATTTTGCCGGTTTTTTTGGTGATGGCAGGTATTTTGTTTGCTGTCGTGCTGCCAATTTTAATTTCCAAGGTTGGAAATGGCGGGGTGCCTGTTGAACTTAATTTGGGAGTTCGTTTGTGGGGGAGCTTCCTTTTTAGTCTATTCGGCGGTGTGGTGTTTATTTTTTGGATAGTCGCGCAGACCGTAATTATTTCTCGTGCTTTGCTCATAGGCGAAGCACGATTGCCCGCTGTAGAAACGTACGAATAGTTTTATGCTGCCAATACAGTACGGGAACTCGTTAAAATGTGATATTCAGTTTTGGGTGCGTTAAGCCTTTGCCCCGGCAATAGGACAACTTTAAAGAAAAATGGATCGGTAAAGGGCCTGTTTTTGATACTTGGTCTATGAATGTTTGATCGGGGTGGACTTAGAGTTTAATTGTTCAGCGCAATATCAGCGAGCACGCTGGCCGCGCGGCTATGATGACGTTCCTTGTGATGCAGCATCATGAAAGACCGTTCGGGCAGGGTGATGTTTGCGGCAAATAATCGGCCCTGTTCGATGAAAGGCAGGGCGACGCTGCTGGAGACGACGGTGGCAGCGTTGCCGGCGGCTGCGGCCGAAATTACCGATTCATTTGAAGGTAATGTCAGCACGACATTAAGGTCATCGGCGTTGTGCCCGGCACGTTTCAGGGCATTTTCAAATTCGGATCGCGTGCCGGACCCGGTTTCACGCAAAACCCAGCTGGTGTGTGTGACCAAATCATCGAAGGTTAAAGGTGCTGCTGATTTGGCCCAGATATGATCGGGGCCAACTACCACCATCAATGCGTCTTTGGCAATTTCGCGCATCATCAGGGCGGGTTCGTTTATTTTGCCTTCGATAAAGCCTAAATCGGCAACGCCTTCGACAATGGCGTCGCTGACATTTTTGGTATTGCCAATCACAAGGTTAATTTCGATACGCGGGTATTGGTCGTGAAAGCGCATTAAGACTGGTGGCAGCCAGTAACTGGCGATGGTCTGGCTGGCCGATACATTTAACGTGCCGCGCTGTAATCCGCCCAGTTCGGTAAGGGTTAATTCGGCGGCACGGGCGCGGGCAAGGGTGGCGCGGGCCTCGATCAGAAAAATCTGCCCGGTATCGGTCAGTTCGATCCGCCGTCCGACGCGGTGAAACAGCTCCACCCCATAAAAAGTTTCCAGGTTTTTGATTGCGGCACTGACGGCAGATGGTGTGAGATTGATGATTTCGGCTGCCCGTGTCAGATGTTCGCGCTGGGCCACGGCAACAAAAATGCGCAATTGTTCGAATGTCATGGTGCGATGGCCTTGTTTAATCGTGCAGTAAAATCGAATGATTTATATCATTTTATTCGATGGAAGCGAACTGTGTAAAATGTGAAATTCCGCCTGTATCAATTCTACAGGTGTCGCGATGTTAATTTTTGATCGTATCAAATTGCTTTTGCCCGGCCTTGCATTGACAGCAGTAATTTCACTGGTGGCGCAGATTGGCGAGAAGGTTGAATTAAGTTTGTTTGGGCATCCGTGGATTGAGGGGCTGGTACTGGCGATTTTGCTGGGTACGGCATGGCGCAGTATTTTTGGCTTACCGGATAAATTTGATGCCGGTGTTAACTTTAGTGCCAAAACCATCCTGGAAGTTGCGATTGTGCTGTTGGGGGCGTCGATCAGCATTGAAGCCTTGGCAGGAGCCGGGTTTTACCTGGTGGGTGGTATTGTACTGGTGGTGTGCCTGAGCCTGGCCGTTAGCTATATCATTGGCCGGGCGTTGGGGTTGCCAACGCGGCTGGCGATACTGGTAGCCTGTGGTAATTCGATTTGTGGTAATTCGGCAATTGCCGCTACCGCCCCGGTGATTGAAGCTGACGCCGAAGATGTGGCGGCGTCAATTGCCTTTACCGCCGTTCTAGGGGTGGTTTTTGTGCTGGTTTTGCCTTTTTTGCAGCACGCATTGGGAATGTCGGCAACGCAATACGGGGTTTTCGCCGGGTTAACGGTTTATGCTGTGCCCCAGGTGCTTGCGGCAACGGCCCCGGCAGGGTTGGTGGCAACGCAAATTGGCACTTTGGTTAAACTGGTGCGGGTTTTAATGCTTGGGCCTGTGATTTGTGCGTTAGGGCTGGGGGCGCGCCGCCAGATGGCGCGCAATAATGCGGCGCGGGCTGAAACCGTTTCTGTTTTGCCCGCCGGTGCAGGTGCAAGTGCGATGACGATGGTAAATGACGGCGATAGCGCGACGGCAGATGATCGACAGAATGATGGTATGCAGGCCGTAAAGGCGGGACGCGGTGTGGGGCTGCCGATCAGCAAATTGTTGCCATGGTTTATTGTTGGTTTTCTTGCCATGATGACACTGCGATCAATGGGGCTGCTTCCTGATGCAGCAGTTATTCCGATGCAGCATGTCTCCTCGATCTTAACGGTGATGGCTATGGCCGCATTGGGGCTAAGTGTTGATGTGCGCAGTGTGATGAATGCCGGCGGGCGGGTTGTGTTTGCTGCCAAATTATCTCTTATCTGCTTGTCGTTGGCTGCGTTTGGGTTGCTGGCAGTATTGCAGATCGCCTGACTGATCACGAAGTTCGTATCGGAATTTATGCACCGTGTGGTATATAGAACTAATAATATTGATAAAATTTAATTGAATATATACGCCACATGTTGATTTCAGGTCAGGAAGGAAGAGTGAACTGCTTCGTCCTCGTCGTTACTGCTACACGGCAAAAAAAGTCCGCCATCCCGTTGCGGGTGGCGGACAAGTTTGCAAGATAAAGCGTTGGCGCAACCGGGACCGTCCGGGGCGGGGTGGACAACCCGCATGGGACGGGAGGCAAGGTGTTTGCGCCACATAAACCAGATCGGGGTAAAGACCGGCTCCGTTTTATCTCGCTGTGTACAATGCGGTTTTGGGCTGGTCGTTAGTCAGCCGGTTTTTCAGGTTTTTGTTTGCTCTGTGTCCTTTAGTTTTGCCCATTCATCGTCGCTAAATACGCGTGATCGGGTTAAAAAGCGTTTTCCTTCGGGGCCTTCAAGCGAGAACATGCCGCCACGGCCATCAACCACATCAATGATCAGCTGGGTATGTCGCCAATATTCAAATTGTGCGGCCCCAATATAAAAAGGGCTTTCTTCAATTTCGCCCAGCAATACATCCTGTGCGCCGGTTTTGAAATCGCCCAGGGCGAAGCACATTGGCGCGCTGCCATCACAACATCCACCTGATTGATGAAACATCACCGGACCGTGAATGTCTTTCAAGGTCCGTATCAGGGCGATTGCGGCATCGGTTGCGGTGACGCGGGGCGGAATATCGTTTGCAGTTTTGTCGTTTGTTGTTTCGCTGGAAGAAGGCGCTATATCATTGGTCATTTCTGGCTCCTGTTCCGGGAATGTTGCCGGGCCACCCGGGAGGGAGACGGCCCGGCAACGCTCAGGAAGAAATCAGAAGAAGCCCATCGGTTTCGGATCGTAGCTGACCAGCAGATTTTTGGTTTGCTGATAATGGTTCAGCATCATCTTGTGGTTTTCACGACCGATACCCGACTGCTTGTAACCGCCAAATGCCGCATGGGCCGGATAGAGGTGGTAACAGTTGGTCCAGACACGGCCGGCCTTGATGCCGCGCCCAAAGCGGTAAGCACGGTTGGCATCGCGGGTCCATACACCGGCACCCAGACCATAAAGGGTGTCATTGGCAAGGTGCATGGCTTCGGCTTCGTCCTTGAAGGTGGTGACAGAGACCACCGGGCCAAAGATTTCTTCCTGGAAGATGCGCATCTTGTTGTGGCCCTTGAAAATGGTCGGCTGGATGTAAAATCCGCCCGCCAGGTCGCCTTCAAGTTCGGCCCTGTTGCCACCACACAGAACTTCGGCCTTTTCCTGTTTGCCAATATCAAGATAGGACAGGATCTTTTCCATCTGTTCGGTGGATGCCTGTGCGCCGATCATGGTGTCGGTATCAAGCGGGTTGCCCTGTTTGATTTTTGCAACGCGCGAGAGAACGTTATCCATGAATTTGTCATAGATGCTTTCCTGGACCAGCGCCCGCGACGGGCAGGTGCAAACTTCGCCCTGGTTCAAGGCAAACATGGTTAGCCCTTCGGCCGCTTTCTGGCGGAAGTCATCGTCCTGTGCCATGACGTCGGCAAAGAAAATGTTGGGCGATTTGCCGCCGAGTTCCAGCGTGACCGGAATGATGTTTTCACTGGCATATTGCATGATCAGACGGCCAGTGGTGGTTTCGCCGGTAAAGGCGATTTTGGCGATGCGGTTGCTTTGTGCCAGCGGCTTGCCAGCTTCAACGCCAAAGCCCTGTACAACATTCAACACACCGGCAGGTAGCAAGTCACCAATCAGGTCCAGTAACACACAGATGGATGCCGGGGTTTGTTCGGCCGGTTTTAAAACAACGCAGTTGCCAGCGGCCAGTGCCGGGGCCAGCTTCCAAACCGCCATCAGGATCGGGAAGTTCCAGGGAATGATCTGGCCAACAACGCCCAGCGGTTCATGGAAATGATAGGCGACGGTGTTGTCATCAATTTCGCCAAGCGACCCTTCCTGTGCGCGGATGGCACCGGCAAAATAACGGAAATGGTCAATTGCCAGCGGAATATCGGCAGCCAGGGTTTCGCGCACGGCCTTGCCGTTATCCCAGGTTTCGGCAACCGCCAGCATTTCCAGGTTTTGTTCCATGCGGTCGGCAATTTTATTGAGGATATTGGCGCGGTCGGTGACCGACGTTTTGCCCCATTTTTCTGCAACAGCCTGGGCGGCATCAATCGCCTTGTTGACGTCTTCTTCGCTGGAGCGCGCGACCTCGCAGAAAACTTTGCCATTCACCGGCGAAACATTTTCAAAATAGCGACCGTTTGCCGGGGCGACCCATTCGCCACCGATGAAGTTTTCATAACGTGATTTGAAAGAAACAAGGCTGTCGGAATCGCCAGGGTTTTTATAGATCATTTGAACTTATCCTCCGTGATGAATGGCGTTTTGCCACTTTTTTAATTTCTCCATCTCAGACTGGCAAAGTCTGTGCCAATTTGTGGCTGATGATGCAAAACAGGTAAAATCATAAAAATTTCAAACGGTTGCCAAGACTTGCCGTGGGGATGCACTGTGTCGCGTTCTGGCGGGAAGGCCGTGACAGATGGGACGAAATGTCTCGTTTTTGACACATCTTTTATGCTTTGGTCGCAAGACGACGAAACAGGTTGGTGCTTGTAGCGGGCTTTGTTAGGATTTGGCGGTGACCGGGTTGCTGTTCCTACACAGCGCAGGCCAAAAAAACAGGCCATGAAAACAACCGGCACAAGAAAAAGGAACGTCTGATGTCTGGAAGCCATGCCGGTGGACGGATCGAGGCTGCCTTGCAACTGAGCGGTGTTGCCCAGAACCGTGCCGTCCTTGAATCGTGGCAGCGATGCCACGACCAGTTCGGTCTTGTTCACGAAACAGCCCGACGCCCCGAAATTATATCTGAAAGTCAGACCCGCCAGCGCCGGGATCGCAGTGGCCGGTTGTTTCACCATGCCCATGAAATGGTGCGCACCCTGTATCGCAAGATTGATACGGCGGGATATGCGGTTTTTCTAACCGACCGTGACGGCGTTATTCTTGATAGCGTTGCCGCCCATTCCATGTTGCCATCTTTTCGCACCAACGGCCTTTTGCCCGGTGCGATCTGGAGCGAGGAACGCGAAGGGACCAACGGTATTGGCACCTGCCTGGTCGAAGGACGGCCCATTACCATTCACAAGGACGAACATTTTTTAACCCAGCATGCCGGGCTGACCTGCACTGCGGCACCGGTGTTTGATCCGGATGGCAAAGTGTGTTCGGTCCTTGATGTTTCCGCCGTGCGCAATGACATTCGCCGTGAAGATTGCCTGCGAGTGCGCAGCCTGGTGGCCGATTATGCCGATGCGCTGGAACGTATTTTGTTTTTTGATGAATGCGCTAACGACATTATTGTGCATTTGCACCCCGATGCCGAACATGTTGGCACCGCGCGTGATGCCCTGATTGCGGTGCGCCCTGACGGGGCGATTACCGGCAGCACGGCGCTTGCGCGCAGGTTGCTTTCGGCGTCGGGCGGGGCGCAAAATATTCAGTCCCTGTTGGGTGCTGATATGGACAGTTTAATGGCGCGGATGTTGGCCGCAAACCCGGTTGCCACTGGCAATACCGGCACCCAGGCCGTGCCGATTGGCGGCGGCGGGGTGATGTTTGGCCAGTTAACCCTGCCCGAAAAACAACGCCGCCGTTTTTATTCGGTAAAGCCCCAACCTGCCAAACGCCCGGCCAATGATAGCGATGATATTCCCGATCAGGATGGGGTTCTTCGCCGCCTGTTCCAGGTTGGCAGCAAATTGCTGGCCAATGATATTCACCTGTTGATGTCGGGTGAAACCGGCAGCGGCAAGGAACATCTGGCGCGTGCCATTCACAATAGCGCCATGGGGGCAGGCAAGCCGTTTGTTGCGATTAATTGTGCGGCCCTGCCCGAAAGCCTGATTGAAAGTGAATTGTTTGGTCATGCCAGCGGGGCTTTTACCGGGGCGGCGCGCGACGGGTTTGGCGGACGGATCAAACAGGCCGATGGCGGGACGCTGTTTTTAGATGAAATTGGCGATATGCCGGTGGGCATTCAGGGGCGGTTGTTGCGCGTGCTGGAACAACGTTGTGTTGAGCCGCTGGGCAGTACCAAATCGGTGCCGGTAAATTTTCGGCTGATTTGTGCGTCCAATGTTGATTTGGCCCATGCGGTTGCCAACGGCAAGTTCCGCGAAGACCTGTTATATCGTATCAAGGGCGCGCGCCTGGCTTTGCCGCCGCTGCGCGAACGGGCAGATTTGGCCGATCTGGTGGCGCGGTTGTTGACGGGGTTTGCCAAAAATGGTCCGGTGCGCTGCGACGACAGTGTGATGAACCTGTTGCAGCGCCATAACTGGCCTGGCAATGTGCGCGAACTGGTTAATGTGTTGCAATATGCCTGTGTTTTTGCCGAAAACGGCATCATCAAGGTATCGCACCTGCCCGATGATTTGCAGGGATTGATCAAAACTGCCACGGCACCGGCGCCGGAGCAGACCAACGGCCATAACCCCCTGTGGCAGGCCGAGCGCGATGCCCTTGGCAAAGCCCTGAGCGATCAGTGCTGGCATGTGAGCAAGACGGCAAAAATGCTGGGGATCAGCCGGAATACCCTGTATCGCAAAATGGAAAAATACGGCATCGAGCGTACCGGCCGCAACGGTATCGCCTGGTTTTAGAACATGAAAACGAGGGGCAATAAGCAGGGCCGGTTCCAGCACCGCGGCCGATAATGCAACTGGTGCGCGTGCGCGGGTTATAAGGGCGTCCTGACCAGGTGCCGAGCGCGTATCTGGATGTGATGGTCAGCTATGGGTTTATCGATAGCCGCGTTATGAAAGCCCCGGATTATTAAGGCAAACGACTGCCAGACATAGTGCGCCCTATCGGGGTGCTTTATGTGACCTGCGATTTTGAGAATGCCGTTCCCGGTGCCAACAGGTTCCGTTCGGGGGCAGCATTCATGCCGTTGGCAAATGACCGGGGGATAACAATAGCCGTTATGATTGGCCGGGATACACCACGGTCGATCTGCTTTTGGTTTATGCTGTCGATGCTGTGCGGCCAGTTATTGTTCAGCAACCTTAAGGCCATTTTGGATAAGGTTTATGGCGCAGCATTGTCGGGTCGAACAACCTGTCTAATCCGATTTTTGAGGCGTTTAATGCGGTACTGAGTGGGAAGGTGGATTTCTAAATTCGGATAAATACGAAACCTGAACAAATGGCTTTTGGGCTGTTTGTTGCGGCTGGTTTAATCGGACAGCACACCGCGCAACGGGGTGGGGGCAGTCAGGCTGTCGAGCGGGTAGCCCGCGAAACTTTTGGTGCGTTCCATAACGATATGGCCGCGAAAGGTTTCGATGCCGATGCTGTCTTTGATCAGCTTTTCCTTGATGCTGTTAAAATGCGGAATATCGCGGCAGATCATATCAAGGCTGTAATCGAATGGCCCGGCGATTTTGTAACATGAAATAACTTCGTCGACTTCGGCAATGGCGGCTTCAAACTGTTTGAAATCCTCCACCAGGTGGCTGCCCAGGGTGACTTCGGCCATTACATGCAAATTTGCACCGATTTTATCGAGGTCGATATCGGCAATATATTGCGAAATCATGCCGTTTTCTTCGAGTTTGCGCACCCGTTCCAGGCATGGTGATGGCGACAGGTTTACCGCCTCGGATAAATCGAGGTTCGATATCCGGCCATTGGTTTGCAAGATTTGCAAAATGCGAATGAAAATACGGTCAAGTTTCAGCATTCCATGCTTATGCCTTAACCCGGCATGAAAGAAAAGTTACTGATTTCCATTGTCGCGCGCGCCGGCGTTCGCTATTACCGGAGCAGACCCGGAAAGCGGCATTTATCGCGGGCAAATTGATCAGGGCAGCAGGGGCATTTTATGTGCGGTATTACCGGCCTGTGGATACCAAAGCAATCAGAACACGGCAGCCTTGGCGACACGGTTGCTGCCATGAACACTGCCTTGCTGCATCGCGGCCCCGATGGCGGTGATGTATGGGTAGATGATGCCGCTGCAATTGCCCTGGGGCAACGGCGCTTGGCAATTATTGATTTAAGCGATGCCGGCAAACAGCCCATGCATTCCGCCGATGGCCGTTATGTAATGGTCTATAATGGCGAAGTTTATAATGCCGAGGATTTGCGCGCCAAACTGACCCGCCACAATATTGCCTGGCGCGGCCATTCCGACAGCGAAGTGATATTGGAAGGTTTTGCCCATTGGGGCATTGCCGAAACCCTGAAATTGCTGATTGGCATGTTCGCCATTGTGTTGTGGGACCGGCAAAATCGTAAATTGACCATGATCCGCGACCGGCTGGGTATCAAGCCGTTATATTGGACGCATCATGACGGAAAATTTGGCTTTGCATCGGAATTAAAGGCACTGGTTGCGGGTGGCGTATGCCCGCGTGATGTGGATAGCGGGGCGCTTGACGCTTATTTGCGCTTTGGGTATGTGCCGTCGGGCCAATCGATATATCGCAAAACGCGGCAATTGCGCCCCGGTCATATGATTGAAATTGATAGCGATGGGCAAATTCGTGATTCCGTTTACTGGTCAATGGAAGATGTGGTTTTAAATGGCCGCAACAACCGCTGGGCCGGGGATGACGATAGCGCGATTGAAGCCCTGGAAGATTTGCTGCGTGATGCCGTGCAACGCCGAATGGTGGCCGATGTGCCCCTTGGTGCGTTTTTGTCGGGCGGAATTGATTCATCGACCATCGTTGCCCTGATGCAGTCGGTATCGGACCGCCCTGTCAAAACCTATTCCATCGGGTTCGAAGACGAGGCCTTTAACGAGGCCGCCTTTGCCGGTGCGGTGGCAAAACATTTGGGCACGGACCATACCGAGCTTTATGTAACCGCCGATGACGCCCTGAATATCGTGCCCAAACTGGCCGATATGTATGATGAACCGTTTTTTGACAGTTCGGGCATCCCCACGGCATTAATGTCGACTTTGACGCGCAAGGAAGTCACCGTGGCCCTGTCGGGCGATGGCGGGGATGAAACATTTGGCGGATATAATCGCTATTTATGGGCCAAAAACCTGGCAAAAACGGCAAAGTCCATTCCGTTTGGTGCACGGCAGATCGCCAGTGCCTTGACCCTGCTATCGCCGCGCCAGTGGGACCGTGTGTGTTCGGTTTTGCCGATTGGCGGTAAAGCGGGCACGATTGGTGATAAAATTCATAAGGTCGCGCCGCTTCTGGCGATTGGCAACGATATTGACCGTTATGTTGCCCTGCTGGAATTGTGGGACCCGGCAACCTTGCGCCCGGGTGGCCATGATGGTGAAAAGCCGGCACCTTTTCATGTGCCGGGCGAGAAATTTTCGCGCAATCGTAACCTTGATTATGTGTCGTCGATGCAGGTTATGGATACGATGATGTATATGGTCGACGATGTGCTGACCAAGGTTGACCGGGCGTCGATGGCAGCCTCGCTTGAGGTGCGCGTGCCCCTGATTGATCATCGCGTGATTGAATTTGGCTGGCGTTTGCCAGCACATTTAAAGATTGATGACGGGGTAGGGAAAATCGCCCTGCGCCGAATATTGCACAAATACGTACCCGACGAGCTGATTAACCGGCCCAAAACCGGGTTTGGTGTGCCATTAGCCGCGTGGTTGCGCGGGCCACTGCGCGATTGGGCCAATGATTTACTGGCCCGCCCCGCCCTGTATGACGATTTTGGTCTTGATCGCAAAATAATCGACCGGGCAACGAAAGATCATCAAAGCGGGGCGACCAATAATGCCCATCGTTTATGGTCGATCCTGATGTTATCGGCCTGGCAGCAACGCTGGCAATAGCGGGCAGGGTGGTTCTACCCTGCCGGATTGATATTTTCCTGCCTGTTTGATGCCGCATATGCGCGCAGATGTCCTTTGCGTGTGACGGTTTGCGTTTCCCGAAAATATTTTCGAAATATTACATTTTGGTTGCGTTTTGGTGGTCGGTGGTTTGCAGATTGCCCTGCGCGCAAGAAGATAACTGCCTAATTCCAGTGCTTTGTGCGTCCAAAATGTTGTGTTGCAAGGCCGTATGGCGAAGATCCCACAGGGTGATATTCGGTGCTGCCTTTCAAAATGTCATAATCTCCATCTTGAAAAATGTTCGTAAATGAAATAAATAACGTTCATTCAGAAAAATTATCAAGGTCAAGGCAATGTCAAGCGCGTCGCAGCAATCCGGTTCAGCACTTAAAACCCGGCCCGTCCCTGGCGAGGATTATGATCTTGTGGTTATTGGCGGTGGTATTAACGGCACCGGCATTGCGCGTGATGCCGCCGGGCGTGGTTTACGTGTTTTACTGTGCGAAATGAACGACCTTGCCAGTGCGACATCTTCGGCCAGTACCAAACTTATCCATGGCGGGTTGCGGTACCTGGAGCATTATGAATTTCGCCTGGTGCGCGAAGCATTGAAGGAACGCGAAGTTTTGTGGGGCAATGCGCCACATATTATTTGGCCTTTGCGCTTTGTTTTGCCCCATGTGCCGGGATTGCGCCCCACATGGATGATCCGGTTGGGGCTGTTTTTATATGATCATTTGGGCGGGCGTAAAAAACTGCCGGGCAGCGAAGGCATTAATCTGGGAACCCATGCTGCCGGGCAACCTTTAAAGGGGGAATTGCGCAAGGGGTTTGTTTATTCTGATTGCTGGGTTGATGATGCGCGTCTGGTCGTGCTGAATGCCATGGATGCGCGTGATCGCGGGGCCGAAATTTTAACCCGGACAGAATGTGTTGGCGCGGTGCGTCATGCAGATGGCTGGGACGTTACCTTGCGCGGCAAGGATGGCAGCGATGCCCGTGTTGTGCGCGGTAAAATGCTGGTGAATGCTGCAGGGCCGTGGTGTGCGTCGCTGATTGATCCGCAAAATGGTGTGGTGGATGCGCAAAAAACAGCATCAATTCGTTTGGTTAAAGGCAGCCACATTGTGGTGCCCAAACTGTTTGATCATGACAAATGCTATATTTTTCAAAACCCCGATGGTCGCATTGTTTTTGCCATTCCCTATCAGGGCGATTTTACCCTGATCGGCACCACCGATATTGACTATAAAGGCGATCCATCCAGGGTGAAAATCACCGAAGGTGAAACAGCCTATTTGTGCGAACTGGCAACCAGCTATTTTAAAAAACCGGTTACACCGGACACGGTTGTCTGGGCCTATTCCGGGGTGCGGCCGCTGTATGGTGGTGAAAGCGAAAACGCATCGAAGGTATCGCGTGATTATACCCTGAAGCTGGATGACGGGCCGGGCCATGCGCCGCTTTTGAACATTTTTGGCGGCAAAATTACCACCTATCGCAAGCTGGCCGAGCACGCCTTGCAGATCATTTGCAAAAAACTTAACCGCGATGATGTTTCATGGACGGAAAATGCCGTGTTGCCAGGTGGTGATTTACCCGGTGGTTTTGATGTTTCCCTTGATCATTACGGCCAGCGTTATCCCTGGTTGCCAAAAACCATGTTGCATCGTTTGTTGCGGGCCTATGGCAGCAAGATAACAGTTATCTTGGCGGATGCCGGAAGCCTGGATGATTTGGGCCAGCATTATGGGCAGGGTTTATACGAAGCCGAATTACAGTACCTGATTGATCAGGAATGGGCGCATGATGTGGAAGATGTGATCTGGCGGCGGTCCAAACTTGGTTTGCGGTTAAGCGAAAACGAAATTTCCCGGCTGCGCGCACGACTGGCGCAGGATGGTAAGTTTGTTCGGGCCGCCCAATAACCGGTAATCTATGACCCGCAGGCTCATGCCACCCCGCAAGAATGCGGGGTGGTAAATATATTTCCTGTTGCATTTGATCTATTCCAAACGGAACGGCAAACCTGATCTATAGATTGAGGATCAGATTTTGTTTTGCGGGTGTTCCAAATGCGTTTCAAGCCAGCCACGTCGTCTGCCCGCCATTTGACTTGTGCGGCGTTATTTTTGCTGTGCGCCTTTATTCTGGTGCCATCGTTTGTTGCTGACGCATGGGCGCAAATGGGGCCAGGTGCAGGTGTGGCGGAAAACGCCGGGGGCACCGCCAATACGGGGGGCGAAACCTTACGCAAGGGCTGGATGGTGGTTCAGCTTTTGGGGGGGCTGGCCCTGTTTTTATATGGCATGGACCATTTGGCCGGGGCGTTGCGTGTCCTGGCGGGTTCTAAGCTGCGATTGTTTTTGGGCAAAATGACCCGCAACAGGTTTGTTGCCGTGGTGTCGGGGGCGGTCATCACGGCACTTTTGCAATCATCATCGGTAACGACGGTGCTGGTGGTGGGATTTGTATCTGCCGGGTTAATGACCCTGCAACAATCCATCGCGGTCATTATGGGGGCCAATGTTGGCAGTACCCTGACGGCGCAAATTATTGCCTTTCAAATTAACGAAATTGCACCGGTCCTGATTGCGGTCGGTTTTGCGGCGATGTTTTTTATTCGCATTGAACGATGGGTGCAGCTGGGGCGCGCCATTTTGGGCCTTGGCCTGTTGTTTTTCGGGATGGGCATGATGGGCGAAGCAATGGAGCCATTGCGCCATTATCAGCCCTTTATTACCATTATGGCGCAAATGACCAACCCGGTATTGGGCATTGCCATTGCCGCCCTGTTTACCGCCCTGGTGCAGTCCAGTGCCGCAACTACCGGTATTGTTATTGTGCTGGCCGGGCAAGGGTTGTTATCGCTTGATACTGGCATCGCATTGATATTTGGCGCAAACATTGGCACCTGCGTGACGGCTTTATTAGGTACTATTGGCAAAAATCGCGAGGCATTGCGCACGGCCATCGCCCATGTTGCCTTTAACGTGGTTGGTGTTTTAATCTGGTTGCCGCTTATTCCGCTGCTGGCCGATATTGTGCGCGATATTACGCCAAGCCATGGCGGGGCCATTGCCAGTGGTGCCGGGCACGAAGACATCGCCCGGCAAATTGCCAATGCACATAGCATTTTCAATATTTTGAATGTTGTGCTTATGATTGGTGCCGTACCCATTATGGCGCGATTAATCAAGCGAATTGTTCCAGATAATGCGGCATCTGGCCGTAGCCTGGATGCAAAACCAAAATACCTGAATAATGATATGATCCACACCCCGGCGGCGGCGTTGGCGGTGATGAAGCAGGAAGTTTTGCATATGGGCGATATTGTGCGCGACATGGCACAACAGGGCCGGCATTGCCTGTTGCATCGCGATCCCCGCAATTTGCAAGGCATTGCCGAGCAGGACGACGGCGTTGATGCCTTGCAGGAGGCAATCGTGGCCTATGCCGTGCGCCTGCGTCACGAAGATGCCGCCCCGGGCGACCGCGCCCGACTGGAAGAACTGGTTGCGGTTGCCAACAACCTTGAAGCCATTGGTGATATCGTTAGCGAGGAACTGGCAGACCTTTTAACCCGGTTAAGCCGGCTGGGGCGCGAACCTGATGGTGAAACCGCCGATGGCCTTATAACTTTGTTTCGCGATGCTGAAACCGCATTGCAATCAGCCCTTCATGCGCTGGCCGATGAAGATGGCCCCCGTGCCGAAGCCCTGATTGCCAGCAAGGCCGCTTTTAGCGCCCGGCTGGACCATATGCAGTTATTAATTGCGCAAAAGGTCGGCAATAGCGAGGAAGATGTGAAGCTGTACCGGTTGGAAATTTCGGTGATTGAACGCATTCATCGGCTGTTTACCCGTACCCGGCGCATTGCGCGCAACACCCTGCATTTGGCCGAAAATAAAAACAACCTATCGGAACCTGCATCCACCAGCAGTGCCGAGGCCGCAAAATAAAACAGGCTGACCAAGTGCCGTGGTGTGCGCCTGGTAATTGCGGGGGCAATTTGCGGGTACAGGCTATGTGTTGCGCAATGCCGGAGCCTGCCTGATCAGTAGGGTTTTGCATGTTGCCTGAGCATGGCAATAAAATAGCCGTATGGAAGCGCCGTGGTGACAGGTGATACGGCTTTGTTGCCTGGCCGGATTATGCGTTAGGGCATAATCCGTAAGGTAACGTGATAATTGCGCCAAGCCAGTGATTATAAATCAGTTTTCGTTGAAGGGCGGTTCAAACGGTGCACCGCGATCGGCCGGTGCCGTGTCGATGTCTTTTTGCATTACAGTAACATCCAGCGCCCGATAGCCAAGATGGCGGTAAAAATCCTGAACTTTGCCGTTTTCGGACCGCACCATAAGCTGCATCCGCCATACGCCATGTTCACGTAGCCAGTTTTCGCCCTGTCGCATCAAACGGCGCCCCAGCCCGGTTTTTTGATAATCGGGGGCCACCGAAAGGTAATAAATCCAGCCGCGATGGCCATCATGGCCCATCATGACGGTGCCAATGATAACGCCATTTACATTTTCCCATACCAGCAGGGTTGCGTTATCGGAACTAATTGCAAAGGAAATATCCCACGCGGGCGGATTATAGGGGCGATACAGGTTTGTTTCCTGCCAAAGCGTTGTAATTGCGGGAATGTCGTCTAGCAGGGCGGTTCTGGGGTGGGCAGAAATTTCGGAAACAGTCATGGGGCGATCCTTCTAAAAAGAAAGAATTATCCGAAATACCGAAGGCGTCAATTATTCTTGTGCGTGAGGGGTAAAAAGAATGGCCCTGCATAAAGCAGGGCCATCAGTTTGTCCGGTTTGACATATCGGTTGGGGTTGATACACCGGACGAAAAAGAGCCATGCACACCTTACGGGCA
The DNA here is from genome assembly GCF_040148805.1 of Thalassospira sp. NFXS8. Lineage (NCBI taxonomy): Bacteria > Pseudomonadati > Pseudomonadota > Alphaproteobacteria > Rhodospirillales > Thalassospiraceae > Thalassospira > Thalassospira sp. NFXS8. The sequence continues at coordinate 109,064 of NZ_JAGEMF010000004.1, forward strand.
AAGCGGAGGGGGAGGTCAGGGTGAAGATTGGCAAGGTGTTGTCGCGGTTCTTTTTTATGAAAATCAAACTGCAGGATTACATCTTTTTCAGTGCACCCTCAGGGCCAAATGCCGGGTGACCGTCGATCGGGCGAGCAGTAACGCGGCTAAGCTCAACTTCGCGCACAATGTCGCCGCCTTTGTTGGTAATGGTTGCGATATAGGTGCCACGGTCAGTTTCGGTCAATTTGCCCAGCACAAGGTCGCCCTTGCCGCGCATCAGGATCATGGCTTTGGTCAGGGTTTCCATCTGCTCGGTGCTATATTGGGTGTTAAAGCGGTCCTTGCGGTCAGGTTTGCCCATCATGTGACGCAATTCCCGAAACTCGCCCCGTTCCGGGCGGCCGGTAAAGGCATCCAGGGTAATGTTTTTCACAATGTCGCCTTTGGCATTCACCAGTCCCAGCGTAATTTGCTTGCCGTCTTTGCTGGCGTCTACCTTGCCGGTTTTAAGGTCGGTATTGGCGTGGCGCAATAACATGGCGTCGATTAACAAACGGGCTTCGTCCACTGAAAGCGGGGTGTCGCGCTTCATGGCTTTCATCATGCCGTGATGGCCAGGGAACCCGCCTTTTTTCTGGTCAAAATCGCCATGATGAAATTTACCGCCCTGACAATCACCGCGCATGCCTTCGTGCATTTCGCTGCGCATATCATCGGGGCGGTTTTGCGCCAGCGCCGATGCCGTTGGGATTACACCCAGGGTGAAAGCAAGAACGGTGGCAGTCATCATCAGTTTACGGGTTGTGTTCATTTTATCCTCGTCACGTTGGGGGAACCGTTTGACGAAGCCATCTAACCTGACAAATGTCGCGAAATGATCCCGGTAAACGGGTAAAATGGTCGCAGACTGTCGCAATGCCCGGTTTTGCGACAGTCTGATACAAATTGATCGTTATCCCCGGCGGGATTACTGCGTTAAGTTTGCATGTAATGATACTTCACAGCAGGACAAAGCGGATGTCGGAGACAGCACATATTCTGGTCGTTGATGATCACCGCGATATTCGTGATCTGATTGGTCGTTATTTGCGCCAGCATGGTTATCGGGTGACGTTGGCTGCCGATGGCAAGGAAATGCGCAAATTACTGGCCGATGAAATTATGCCCGATCTGGTGGTGCTTGATTTGATGATGCCGGGCGAAGACGGGTTGAGCCTGTGCCGATGGCTGCGCGAAAGCCACGACATGCCAGTTGTTATGTTAACCGCCCTTGGCGAGGAAACCGACCGTATCATCGGCCTTGAAATGGGCGCGGATGATTATTTGGCCAAGCCGTTTAATCCGCGTGAATTGTTGGCCCGGATCAAGGCGGTGTTGCGCCGGGCGCAAAGCCTGCCGACGGGGCGCAAACGCCCGCTGGCTGGGGGCGAGGTGTGCTTTGATCGCTGGGTGCTGGACCGCAACCGCCATGAATTGCGCAATGACGATGACATGGTAATGCCCCTTAGTGCCGGAGAATTCGCCCTGCTTAATGCCTTTGTTGAACATCCACGCATGGTGTTAACCCGTGATCAGTTGCTGGATATTACCAAGGGCCGCGAAGCTGCGCCCTTTGATCGCAGTATTGACAATCAGGTAAGTCGTTTGCGCAAAAAGATTGAACCGGACCCCAAAAACCCGGTGATTATTAAAACTGTATGGGGTGGGGGATATATGCTGACAGTGGATGCCGTATCACAATGAAACGGGTTTTGTTTCGGTTGTGGCCGCGCACATTGGCGGCACAGTTAATTGCCCTGTTGTTAGGCGCGGTTATTTTGACCCATGTTGTTCTGGCAGTGTTACTGGCTGAAGAACGCCATGATGCCCTGTTGTCGGAACGGCGCGGCGGGGCATTGTCGCGGGTGGCCGCGATTTCGCGTATCCTGGCAACCACCCCGCGCGAAAACTGGCGCGATGTGTTGCGCGTGGCGCAAAGCCCGCAATTCCAGCTGCGTTTGCTAAGCAAGCCGGTAATCTATAGCGAAAAAACAGATGTGACCCGGCTGTTGTCCGAGCGGGTGAATGCGGCCCTTGGTAACCCGCCCATTGCTGCCCATGTCAGTTTTTTGTCGGAAAGCGATTGTCGCCAGGAACGTCATCGCGAACATCAACGCCTGCGTGAAGATGAAGAACGTTATGAAAAGTCCGACAAAAGCGAAAAAGACAAACACGAACACAAAAAACTGAAATTTCGGCGCTTTTTTAGTAATATTTCCTGCGATGGCCCACCGGTGATGGGGGTTGCCGTCCCGATTTTTGGCCTGCTTGACGGCGATGCGACAGGCATGGGAAATGACAATTCCGGTTCTGACGGCGGGGAGGATGCGGCATTGGATCTGGCACCTGCCAGTACCGGACGCTCCGCAGTACAAGGTGGTTTTCCTGGTAATAAACCCGATGTCAATGTTCATACCGATGATGATGATATTGTTTCTCAAACCACCATTGTCAGCCCGACCATTTGGCTTGACGCCCGGATCAATAATTTTTCGGCCCCGCCGTGGGTTGTGTTTCAAAGTATTGTGCGGGTTGCTTTATCGGCTGTTTTAATTGGGATTATTGCGTTTTTTGTTGCCCGGCGCATCACCCGGCCCTGGAAGGCGCTTGCCGTTGCAGCCGATCGGGTGGGGCGCGGTGATTTCCCCGAACCGGTTGCCGAAAAGGGACCACTGGAAATTCGTCATGCTGCGCGTGCCTTTAACCAGATGACGGCACGCCTTAAGCGTTTTGTCGAAGATCGCACCCGGATGTTGGCCGCGATTTCGCATGATTTGCGTACGCCGATTACCAGTTTGCGTTTACGTGCCGAATTTGTCGAAGACCCGGAAAACCGGCGCAAAATTATTGAAACCCTAAACGAGATGGAGCAAATGGTTGCTGCTGCCATGACATTTGCCCGTGAAGAAACTGCCGATGAAAAAACCCGTAAGATCGATCTGGTGGCGTTGGTCGAGGCATGTTGTGCTGATCTTGAAGAAACCGGCCATGCGGTGACATTTGAAACCGGGATTGAGCATTTTTCCTATGCCTGCCGTCCATTGTCGATCAAGCGGGCCCTGGGTAATTTGCTGGCAAACGGGTTGGCTTATGGGACCAATGTTTTTGTCTCTGTAGTTGGTGCGCAAGACGGCGGCCTGTGGATTAATGTATGTGATGATGGCCCCGGTATTCCGGCGGATCAACGTGAACGTGTCTTCGAGCCGTTTTTTCGGTTGGAGGAATCGCGCAATCAGGAAACCGGCGGGATTGGCCTGGGATTGGCAATTGCAAGAACGGCCGTTCGGGCGCATGGTGGTGAGATATATCTTGAAGATTCCAGTCAGGGTGGTTTGCGCGCCCGTATTTATTTGCCTGCTCCGGTAGGGGCGCAGGCCTGATCGGGTTGTTGCATCAGTTTGATGTGATCAGGCCGTTCCGGTTATGCATGGCTGCCATTCTTTTGTGGATTTGTGATTGCGCTTTTTGGTGTTTCGACCATTTAAGCGGTGTAACAAAAATGAAAACATGTAGGACGGAGCGTGCCGATGGCGCAGCAGAGCAAGCATTTTGGCAATGTGACATCGTTGCCGGGAACAAATTCGGCTCTTTCGGGCGGCGGGTTTGTGCGGTCTGTCAATGATTGGCTGATGGAAAGTGCATTACAGGATACCGATATCGACGAAGTGATTTCCGGTATGGTGTCGCGTCTTGTTGCTGCCGGGTTGCCGATAGACCGGGTTATGGTGGGCTTTAAAACCTTGCACCCCCTATATGAAGGGGTCAGTTATATCTGGTCAAAACCCACAGGTCAGGTTGAGCGGTCGTTTCATCTTGGTGTTCGTGAAAATAACCCGGACTGGGTTGAAAGCCCTATGAAATGGATGATCGATAATGGTGTTACGTTTTTACGCCGTCATTTGATCGGTCCTGGTGCCATTCTGGATTTTCCGGTTTTAAAATCTTTTCGTGAACTTAGCGGTACCGACTATCTGGCGCTGGTAACGCCTTTTACCACCGATCGCGACAGCGAACTGGGCGAAAACCGCATCTTTATGACCTACCTTACCAGCCGCCCAAGCGGGTTTACGGACGAAGATCTGGCGATCCTGTCGGCCATACAGCGCCGGTTCGCTGTGACCTGCAAAATGCGTATCATGCATGATGAAACCAAAACCATTCTTGAAACCTATTTGGGGTCTGATGCCGGTCATCGTGTTCGGGACGGGCAAATCAAACTGGGTGACAGCACCAAAACCCGCGCTGTGATCTGGTTTTCCGATATGCGCAATTCAACAGCGATGGCCGCCCATGTTGGCGATGACGCGTTTTTAGAGCAAATGAACAGCTTTTTTGCCGCAACGGCGGGTGCAGTTTTAGCGCATGGCGGACAGGTTTTACGTTATATCGGCGATGCGACATTGGCGATTTTCCCGATCCGTGATGATGAAGGCGACCTTGAACAGGCTTGTCATGCCGCCCTTTATGCTGCGGCTGAAGCCCAGATGAATATCGACAACCTCAATGTTGGCCGTGAAGATCAGGGCCTGCCGGAATTTGATTATGGTTTGGGTATGCATGTCGGGGATGTCGTATATGGCAATGTCGGGGTTAAGGAACGGGTTGATTTTACCGTTGTCGGGCGTGCGGCGAATGAAGCATCCCGGATTGAAAAACTGACGAAACAGCTTGGTAAGCGGGTATTGGTAAGTGCACCTGTTGCCAAATACATTTCCTGCCCGACCGAAAATATTGGCGAATATGAATTGCAGGGAACGGGAACGAAATTAACGTTGTTTGCTCCTGATTTTAAAGAAGCCTGTCAGCGTTTGGAACTGTTGCGCGCTGGATAATTCCACGTGCTTTATGTCTTCGGATAAATGACAAAAAGATATGGCGATGGATTGCTCCATCGCCATATGGCGTTTTAGGCCTGTTTTATGAGATGTCGTTTGCTGGCGCATGTGCCGGCAGAGGCGCGATAAATATTACTATCAGAAAAGTGCTTTAGCGAATTTCACATTCCCGCAATTGATCCCGGGCAAGTTGTACCCGTTTGCGAACGGCGCAGTTGCTTAGGCCCAAATGATCAGCGATTTCATCATAACTTTGATCCTGCACACATCGCATCAAAAGTGGACGACGCAATTTTTCCGGTAGTTCGGATAATGCCTTGTCCAGATTGGCAAACATTTCGCCGGTCAGGGCGTTTTGTTCCGGTGTGGTCATATTGCGATGGGAAATGACCGGCATGGCATCGTTAGCGGTGCTATGTGCGTCTTCATGATATTCGGCTTTGCGTTTGTTTTGGCGGTGCAAATCGATGCAGGCATTATGAACAATGCGCGACAGCCACGCCCGATGATTGCGAATTTCATCTATCGATTCTTCAAATTTAACCGATGCCTTGACCATGGCTTCCGACAGGGCGTCCTGGGCATCGTCCATATTCCCCGACATCAGCTTCAGGCATTGGCGCAACAGGCCGTCCTTTTGGTCAATCCACAGGGGCCAGAAATTAGGTGCTGTTGGCGGCAGGCCGGGATGTGCCGTGTGCAAGGATTGCGTGGATGTTGCGGATGGCTGAATATCGTCTGATATTCCGGGCGTGGCCGGTGTTTCCGCTGATTTCGATATTGCCGGTTTAACTGCAATTTTAATGGCTGTTTCGGTGCGGGTGGCATTAATTTGCGGGCCCTGGTCCTTGCCGTAACCAGCCGATTTTCGGGGCTCAATCAATGTCGGGCGTGTGGCATGTGTGCGGTCTGGCACCGCCGCAATATCGGAACCGGGGCGAGACGTGAAATCAACCGGTATCACCTCAACCGGCGTTGCAAGACCATATGCCCGCGCTGCTAAATGCTCGGCGTAACGATTGCCACGATCATATGGGCCATCAGTCACATTTTGAGGCGGAATGAGCGGTGTTGTGTCCGGTTGCATACGGGGGAAAAAAGGAGGCCGATCAAGGTCGTCAACGGCTGTTACCGGCGCGCAAGGGGGGATTGCTTCAATTGTAACCGGTTGCGTCACTATGCCTTGCGTCGAATGTGCTGCGCCGGGTGCTTTTTTAAAATGATTGTTGGCATGTGTGCTGACACCTGCGACAAAATCGCATGCTAATCGTTTGCGAACCGGTGGCGCAAGATGGGCCCAGATCGATGTTATTTTGTGTTCGCCGTGCCCCAGTGCTTTTGCCAGTGCATCTTGCAGCGCCTCGGCAAAGGCGGTTTCGTTCTCGGTTAAGGGTACAAGAAACTTGTTACGGTTAAGGTCACCCACCACGAAATCTCCCCTGATCTGAAATACAACTAAAAGTTGCTTGCTGTATTTGTTATCAAGTATGACGGGCTACAATCTTAATTGTGATATTTTTTATATTTTACTCGTATAGGTTGTTTTTTGGCTGGTTTTCCGGTGTTTTTTCGGCGTTTGACCAACAAATTGTGGCTTAGGTTGCTAAGTGTTCTCTGTCAGATGTTTTTGAGGGCGAATCTATTTTGAGGTGATCAGCCCCACACGGATCAAAGTGGCTACGTAGGGAATGGTACAACGCCGCAGTTGCAGCTGTGTGCGTATTCGTTGGATACGGCTATTTATGTCGTGCCATTCGAGCGAGAAAAAGCTGCGAAAAAGTTTCCATTATTGACGCTGATCGCGCCAATTTGTGACATGGCCGTACAGGGGCCATTAGGCGTTAAACGCCCTTCACATTGTGGGTGCAGCTATGTTCCTGAGCATTATTTTTATTTAATGAGGTTGCTGCATTTTCGCGGGCCAGGGTGTTCGTGCTTCATTCGCTTGCCGGATAAAGAATGTCGATTGCGCACCATTTTTGCCAATCAGACAAAAAGAAACCCGCCAAAACGCAGCACTACTGCGTAAGAGCGGGTCTTTTGTTCAAAGTGGTGCTGGTGATAGGATTTGAACCTACGACCTACGCATTACGAATGCGCCGCTCTACCAGCTGAGCTACACCAGCACGACTCACTTTGTGGCGCGGAAAATACGGATAATATGGGTACATGGCAAGTGCTTTATTTGTGTTTTTGCACATGATGTTGTGAATGCCCACGCGATGGACAATTGATCTATAGTCTGAGTTATTGCGCGTGAGGCATCGTAGTTGTTTTCGCCAATATTTTTGTACCAATCATATGATGGTTCTTGTGGCAACTAAGTTGTACCTGCCTTGGCAGGCACTATTGTGATCAGATATTGATGCCGGGACTCCTCAATAACATTTGCCGCAGATTTTGGCATGACAGTCGATGTTTATTGGATGTTTCAGGCCGGATTTACGCCAAAGTTACAAATGCGATCCTGCATCGGGTTTTAGCGGCTATTGCCAGTGCCAGAAAGGGGACGCAAATATTAGAAAATTTGGTTCCAAGCCGTTATCAAAGTCTGACAGGCAGGTCTCATGGCAGCCATGCGGGACAATGCGGTTTTGAAGGGTTATAGAACATTGACCGCGCTGTAGTTTGACGGCATAGATAGGCACCTTATCCTGATAATGCCGGGTAAAAATCGGGGAGAATAACTATATGTGCCGTTGGCTGAGCTATATCGGGGAACCTGTTTACCTCGACAGTCTGGTTTTTGAACCCAAACATTCCCTTGTTGCGCAAAGCCTGCATGCGGAGGAAGCCAAGACGCCAACCAACGGTGATGGTTTTGGTATTGGCTGGTACGGAGACCGTCAAACACCTGGCTTGTATCGCGAAATTTTACCCGCCTGGAACGACGCGAATTTGCAATCACTGGCGCATAATATTGAATCGGGCCTGTTCTTTGCGCATGTGCGCGCGTCGACGGGGACAGGCACCAGCCGGTCCAATTGTCATCCGTTTGCCTATGACAAATACCTGTTCATGCATAATGGGCAGATTGGCGATTACAAACTGGTTCGTCGCGAACTCGAAGCCTTGATTGACGATAAATATTATTGTTCGCGCCAGGGTACGACCGATAGCGAACTGATTTTTTATTTGATGCTGAGTTTCGGGTTGGAGCTTGATGCCCACCGCGCTGTTCGCAAGGCAATTGAAATGGTGGAAAGCGCAATGCGTCGGCATGATATCGAAGCCCCGTTTCGCTTTACCGCCTGTTTAAGTGATGGCGAAAGCCTGTGTGCAGTTCGCTATGCCAGCGATGATAAGCCTCCATCGCTTTATTACCGTAAACGGGGTAATCAGGTGATTGTGGTATCCGAGCCGCTAGATGCCGAAAGCGCCAGCTGGATTGCCCTGGATCGTAACCAAAGTCTGCATGTTACACGTGATCTGACCATTTCCAAGGATATGATGTTGGGAGCATGTGCCTGATCCAGGCCCGGTTTTAGGTCCGGTGTAATCGATATTTCCCATCAGGACGCAACAATCAGGCTGGTGCGGTTTTGCACCAGCCTTGTTTGTAATATATCTGACGGGGCGGCATTTAAAATAACCGTGTCAAAATCGCTGGCATGGCCATCGCGGCACAGGGCCTTGCGACCCATTTTGCGGTCATCAACCAGCAAAATCGCATGGTCGCAACACTGTATCAGTGCCCGCCTGGCGCGTACTTCGTCCATGTTGAAATCCATTAAATCGCCATCCGGGCTCATGCCGCCCACACTGACAATGCCAAAATCGGCGCGATAGCAGCCAAAAAACTCGGCACTGTCAGCACCGATCACATCAAGGTCGCGCGTACGGATGGTCCCCCCCGATAACCGTAAGGTGACGCCGGGCGCATTTTGCAGGGTCAGCACGACATGCAGATTGTTGGTTAACACCGTTAAGTTGCGGTGCCGGGCAAGGCTTGATGCCGCCAGTTCGGCGGTGGTGCCTGTTCCAATCGCAATGGTGCAGCCTTCGGGAATGATGCCGATCAGTTTGGCGGCAAGGGCGCGTTTGCCATCGCGGTTCCATACCTCGCGTTTTTCATAACTGGTATTGTCGGGCACCGGGGCGGGCCCGGCTTTGCCGTGGCGGCGAAAAATGCGGCCCTGTTCCTGCAGATCGCGCAGGTCGGTGCGGATGGTTTGAACGGAAACGTCAAACCGGCGTGCGAGTTCCTCGACAGCCATGAAGCCGCAGGATTTTACCAGCGACACGATGCGGTCGCGACGGTTTTCTATCGGCACGGGACGGGGCATTTAAAGACCTTTTCTATTTTCACACGAAAGTTTCCATTTCGTTTACTCCCGATTATAGCGGCGCAAAAATTCGGCTGAGAACCCCGTAATTGCTGTTGAAACAATTAATTCTCAGCTTTGTCACACAACTGTTATGAAAATATCGGTAGCGTCCCCCTCACGTTGTTTTCGTACGAAACCTTCAAAAAGTTTCAACCGGTCCAAGGGATGTTGATCATGCGTAAAGTTCTTCTTGCTGCCGTGGCGTCGGCCACAATGATGTTGCCAATCGTGGGGCAGGCTGCTGAAAAGCTGGTTCTTTATACCAGCCAGCCCAACAAGGATGCCCAAACCACCGTCGATGCCTTTAAGGCGGCGTACCCTGATATTGAAGTGGACTGGGTGCGTGATGGCACCACCAAATTGATGGCGAAACTGGGGGCCGAAATTGCTGCAGGTGATCCGCGGCCCGACGTGTTGCTGATTGCCGATACCGTCACACTCGAAGGTATGAAACAACAAGGCCAGCTTCAGGCGTATAAATCTCCGCAAGCGGGTGCCTATGACCCGGCCCTGTATGATGAAGCCGGCTATTATTATTCGACCAAGCTGATCACGACCGGGATTGTCTATAATACCGGTGTGTCCAAAAAGCCGACTTCGTGGAAAGACCTGGCGGATCCGGCCCTTAAAAATCAGATTGCCATGCCCAGCCCGCTTTATTCAGGTGCGGCCCTGATCCATCTTTCCACACTGACTGAGAACCCCGATCTGGGTTGGGATTATTATCGGGCCCTGGCCGATAACAATGCCCGGGCGCAAGGTGGCAATGGCGGCACGTTCAAGGCTGTGGCATCGGGTGAAAAACCTTATGGTGTTGTGGTGGATTTCCTTGCCCTGCGCGGCAAGGCTGCGGGCTCGCCGGTCGATTTTGTATTCCCCAGCGAAGGCGTTACCTATGTGACCGAACCGGTGGCGATTTTGAAAACCGCCAAAAATGTTGAAGCCGCACACAAGTTTGTTGACTTTGTTCTGTCGGAAAAAGGTCAGAAGCTGGTGAAAGATATGGGCTATATCCCGGCGCGTAACGACATGGGTATGCCTGCCGGTTTCCCGGCGCGCAAGGACATCAAGCTGATGGCATTTAACCCGGCTGTTGCCCTGAAAAATGCCGACGCGAACAAGAAGAAATTCGCAGAGATGTTCGGGGCAGAATAATGTCGGCTGTCGGACGCGCGAAAGCAGCATCCGGCCTGCAAATGGGAAGCAACCGGTTTTCGGGCCGGTTGCTGCCTTTGTTGTTTGTGCCGGTAATTATTATTTCGGTTTTACCCATGGTTCGCCTGGCGACCGAAGGCCTGTTTGTGCAAGGAACGCCCAGCCTGGATTATTTGCGCGATGTGGCGCAAAGCAGCCAGACATGGCAGGCAACGGCGCATAGTCTTTACACGGCGGCATTGGGAACTCTTATATCCTTGCTGATTGGCGGGGCGTTTGCCTTTTTGGTGGCCTTGACAGATATCCGCGCCAAGGCGGCTCTGGTTTTTTGTTTCATGATCCCGATGATGATCCCGCCGCAAATTACCGCCCTAGCCTGGGTGCAATTAACCGGGCCAAGCAGTGCACTTTTAAATGCCATTGGTATGGCCCCTGCAATGGGGTCGGCCCAGCCGCTTTATTCGGCCGAGGGGATTGCCCTGTTGTTGGGCATTCAGCATGCTTCAATTGTATTTTTAACCCTGCGGGCTAATTTGCGCCTGTTACCGCGCGAACAGGTCGAAGCCGCACGGCTGGCCGGGGCGCGGGGCGGGCGGCTGTGGTGGCAGGTGATTTTGCCGCTGACCAGCCCCGGCCTGATTGCGGGCACGGCCATGGCCTTTGTGACGGCACTGGGTAATTTCGGCATTCAGGCCATGCTGGGCATTCCGGGCAATTACATTACCTTGCCCACCCTTATTTATCGTAAACTTTCCAGTTTTGGCCCCTCGGCGCTGGGCGAGGTATCGGTGCTGGCCATGCTGATTGGTGTGATTGCGGTCGCCGGTGTGATTTTGCACCATCGCTTGCTGAGCAAACGCGATTACCGTTTGATGGGCGTGGTCGGCAGGCCATTAGACATCAAGCTGGGCCGCCGCCGCATTGTGATTGAAATTGTATTGTGGAGCGTTCTGGTTGCCATTTTGGTGGTGCCGCTGATGGCGCTGGTGGCAACATCGCTGGTGCCTGCTTTTGGCGTGCGCCTTGGTCTGGATAATTTCAGTTTTGATGCCTTTTATCAGGTGCTGTTTGTGCAACCCGCTACCATGCGTGCCTTTCAAAACAGTCTGATGTTATCGGTGGGGGCGGCGATTGTGCTGGTTGGGGTGTGTTTGCCACTGGCCTATATTATTGTCCGCCGCCCGACACCGTTAACCCGCGTGATTAATTTGCTGGTCGAAATCCCCTATGCCTTGCCTGGCGTGGTGCTGGCCATCGCGTGCATTTTGCTGTTTATCCGCATTCCGGTTTTGAATGTCAGTTTGTATGGCACGCTGGCAATTATCTTTGTCGCCTATTTGGCGCGGTTTTTGGTAATTGCCTTGCGCCCGGTGATGAACAGCTTTTTACAGTTGGACCCCGCACTGGAAGAAGCCGCCCAGGCTTGTGGGGCCGGGGTGGGGCGGCGGTTGCGCGATATCTTGTTGCCCCTTGCCGCACCTGCGGCTGCCGCAGGCGCATTGTTGGTGTTTTTAACCGCGTTTAACGAACTGACTGTTTCGGCCCTTTTATGGTCGGCAGGCAATGAAACGCTGGGTGTTCTGATTTTCAATCTTGATGATAGTGGCGACAGCGTCATGGCATCGGCCGTGGCTGTGCTGGTCGTGAACGTTGTTGTTGCCCTGATGACCGGGTTTCAACTGGCATCGCGTCATCTGCCCAAGGGAGTTATACCGTGGCAGACATAAATTTAAGCAATGTGACCAAAACATTTGGTGACTATCATGCCGTTAATAATGTGTCGTTAAACATTGCCGACGGTGAATTTGTGGCCCTGTTGGGGCCATCGGGCTGTGGCAAAACCACATTGTTGCGCCTGTTGGCCGGGTTCGAAGAACCCGATGGCGGTGTCATCTCGCTGGCCGGGCAGGCGGTCGCCAACCCCGCAGCAAACATTATGGTCGCGCCTGAAGATCGCAACCTGGGCATTGTGTTTCAGTCCTATGCGCTTTGGCCGCATATGTCGGTGGCACGTAATGTGGGGTATCCGCTTGAAGTGCGTAAATTATCGCGCGCGGATCGTGAAAGGCGCATTCGCGATGCGTTGGCGATTGTATCGCTGGGCGATTATGCGGATCGTTCCCCCACCGAGCTGAGCGGCGGGCAACGCCAGCGTGTGGCCCTGGCCCGTTGCCTGGTGATGGAACCGCGTGCGGTGTTGTTAGATGAACCGCTGGCGAACCTGGATGTGCATTTGCGTGAAACCATGCAGCAGGCCTTTCTGGATTTTCATCGCCGGACTGGCGCCACCATGATTTACGTAACCCATGATCAGGCCGAAGCCATGGGGATGGCAGACCGGATTGCCGTGATGGATCGCGGGCATATCCGCCAGATGGCCGCCCCTGAAACCCTGTACCGTGAACCGAATGATCATATGGTTGCCGGTTTTGTTGGGGCCGGGGCCGTTTTGCCGGTGGGTGAGTTAACGATGCAGGGCGAGGGTCGATGTGCCGTGCGTATCGGCAATGCCGATGTAATGGCCCGGATCAGTCATGCGGCAAGTTATCACTGTTTGGGCCAAGGCAATATCGACAGGCCGTCGAATGATGGTTTGGAGCCGGTTTTAGGCCTGTGTTTGCGCCCGGAAGATGTCAGTGTTGATACACAGGGTACGCTTGCTGGGATGGTGGATGACTGCGTTTACCTGGGCGGGCGGTTTCGCCTGATGGTCCGTCTTGATGGCCAGCATTCCGTGCCGGTTTATGCCGATCAACGGGCGCGTATTGGGGAACAAATTTCATTGTCGATCCGCGATGGTTGGGTCTTTTCACGCCAGGAGGCTGCATAATGGCGGCGGGTATTCGTGTGTTATCGGGTTTGGGCGAAAAAGCCCCGGCCTGTATCCGGCTGGATTTTTTGAACCGGCGCTGGCTGCTTGATTGTGGCGATGGACTGGAAAATGAACCGGGGTTTGACCCGGCATGGCTGACCAAAGTTAACGCCGTTTTCATTTCACATGATCATGTGGACCATATCGGCGCTGCGCATTATGCCGTCGAGGCCGGTTTGCCAATTTATTGTACCGCTGTGACCGCCAAAGCCTTGCCTGTGGGGGCCGATGTGAACATTTTGCCTGCTTTTGGAGAAATTCAGGTTGATGGCGTTACCGTGACCACCGGGCGTACCGGCCATGCATTTGGCGGGGTGTGGCTGCATTTTGATGTGGGCGGCGGCGTGCTTTATACGGGCGATATTTGCACGGAATCCGACTATTTTTTATATGATCAGGCCCCCGATGCCGCGACGATTTTGTGTGATGCATCTTATGGCATGGATAATGTGTCACAGCGTGATCGTATTGATGGTTTGTTAGGTGCTGTTGCCGGGTTTGAGGGGCAAATTCTGTTTCCGGTTCCACCCAGTGGCCGGGCTGCTGAAATGGCTCTGTTGTTTGAACGCCACGGGCTGGCGGACTGGACGATGGACATGCGCTGTTATGGCCGGGTTCAGCAGGTTTTAACGCCGGGCGGGCAGGACTTTGTAAGTTCCGAAGCTATTGCCGATTTACGCCGCCTTAGCCTTAAGGCCCGCGAATTTAACCCCCAGGCCAAACTGTTATTGTGCCATTCGCCGTGTGGCACCAGGGGGGCATCGGGCGAAATTACCCGCAAATGGCAGGAACAGGGGCGTTTGGGGCAGGATGCCAAGGTGATTTATACTGGCCACATGTCAGAAACGGCCCGCAGGATTTTCGCAGAAGGCAAGGGCGAGTTTCACCGCTGGAACGTGCATCCGCGTTTGCGTGATGTGGTTGAACTGGCCCAAAACTGCCATGCCTTACAGATCGTTCCGTTATTTTGCACCCGTCCCGAGGAATTCGGCCTTGTCGAAGGATTTGAAGGCCGGTTACAGCTATCGGACCGGTTTTATCTGTAAGGTTTTCACATGATTTTTCCCTATTGGCACTATGACATGCCCGCAGTGCCGTTTGTTTTTATGCGCCACGGCGAAACCGAAGCCAATCGCACCGGCATTATTGCCGGATCGACCGACGTGCCGTTAAATACCACAGGTGAGGAACAGGCACGTTCCGTGGCCCCCTTGATGGCGCAGCATAAATGGCGGGCCGTATATGCCAGCACCCAGTCACGGGCGCAGCGTACAGCCGCCCTTGCCGTGCCCGGCCATCAGGCGGAAATCCTGAGTGGCTTGCGTGAACGCCATTGGGGCGACCTGGAGGGACGGCCGGTTACTGAAATATGCCCACGTTTTGAAACCCCGCCAAATGGCGAGCCGTTTAACGATATGTGTAAACGGGTGTGTGAGGCGTTGAAAATTGCCCTTGCCGGGCATGATGATGCGCAAGGCTTAACCGTAATTGTCGGTCATTCCGGAGTGATGCGCTGCATTTTACATTTAACCGGGTTTGATGCCGATGGCCCGCGTATCATGAATGCGACGCCGGTTTTGTTCACGCCGCAAGATGGTCGCTGGACCCATAAGATTTTATCAGAACAGGCAAATGCCGCCAGACAGGATATGGAATGACCTTTGAAAACGATGCGCTGATGCCAGGAACTGCCAGTCAGCCACGCCCGGCGGTGGTTTTTGATGTAGACGGCACACTGGCCGAATTCGATGCCGATGCCCTTGGCCATCTGGTGCATGGGCCGGTTAAATATTGGGACGCATTTTTTGACGCGATGGATGTGACAGCGCCGGTGGCCGATATTGAACGGCTGTTGCGCATTTTGCATGGCACCGGACAGGCGATTGTCATTTGTACTGGTCGCCCCGAAGGCTGGCGGGATCGAACCGAAGCGTGGCTAAAGGCGCATGAAATTCCGTTTGACGGGGTTTATTTGCGTCCGGTCGACGCTGATCATCGCAGTGACGAGGATGTTAAGGAAGATTTGTTGCAGCAAATCCGTGCCGATGGCTTTGCCCCGTGGCTGGTGGTGGATGACCGGCAATCCGTAGTCGATAAATGGCGCGATCTGGGGTTGACCTGTTTGCAATGCGCGCCGGGTAATTTCTGACTTGATATTTTAAGCATGATGCAAAACCGGCGGCAGGGAATGCCGCCGGTTTTGTTATGGGGGCAATTAACCACACCATGGTGCACGTTTTGTTTTGCCATCATAGGCGCGTGCAAGGCCATTATTGATTAATTCCTGATCCAGCGCGCGGCCATCAATGCGCACCGATGCCACAACACGCCCGCCATAGCGGCCCCATTCAGGTTCGCAAAATTCGACCTTTTGCGCCTGTTTCAGGCTGTGGCGTGCATAATCGCGTGCCTTGTTGGCCAGTTCTTTTTCCATTGGGCATTTACCGCGGATTTCGGGGGTATCCACCCCGCGTACGCGCACCGACATTTTGGCAATTTCGCGCGGTAACCCGGGGATTAGCACATAAATTGTATCGCCGTCATAGGCATATTCGCCGCCGCGTTCACGCAAGGGCCAATCGTAACAGGTGGCATGTGTCGTCGCGGGTATCAGGCAGCCCGCCACAAGGGCCGCCGTAACGGCAGGGCGATAAAAAGATGCAGGCATTGTTTGCTCGTATTCTGTTTTGTTGTTTTTTAATCACAGTTTTAACCGCGATAATATTTGCGCGGCCCGTTGTTCGACCGGGCCTTTGCGTATTTCGATGGGTTCGTAGCCGCATTCAAGATAGGTGCGATACAAAACCACATAGGTTCTGACGGCTTCGCTGAAGTTTTGTGTTCGTGCGGTGTCGGTTTGATAAATTTCAGCCCAGGGCGGCAGGATGAAAACCGTGCGCCGGTAGCGATAGGTTTCAATCGCCCGCATCAGGGTCGGGTCATCGGGCAGTTTGGATAAACGGCGATGGGCCAATGTATCGGGCAGGCCACGGTCAAAAAACACGCTTAGCGGGTCTTGCTCCATGCCGTCCTGCCATGCGCGGATAGATCCGCGCATCATAAGGCCGCTATAGGCTTCATTGTCTTCCCACGGCAGGGCATTGCCGCCGCGTTCCTGCTGGTTTTCGATAACGTTTCGGGCTACCTCCCGGCTGGTTTCATAGCCAAGGTCATTTAAGTGATTGATCAGTGTGGTTTTGCCCGCACCGGGGCCACCTGTGATGACAATAAGGTTCGATGGATAAGGCAATTGCATTGATATTCGTATTCCCTGCTCAAGGCGGCACCATATGGCGGCGCTTTGCGGCAAGCTGATGGCGTAAACAAAGGATTTTATTGAGAAGGTCAAACCCGGCATGTAAAGAGAGGCTGGGCATTAATCGCAAGAACAAAGGCTGTCAATATGCTGATTGCAAAACCCGGTTTGGCGGACCGAAGCCGCCTGATCAGGTTATGGGAAAGTTCGGTGCGGGCCACGCACGGATTTTTGGACGAAGGCGATATCGCCCGCCTGCGCGTGATGATCCACGATCGGTATCTTGACGCGGTTGTCCTGTATTGTGCGGAGGATGAGAACGGTAATATTACCGGATTTATCGGCATTGCGGAAGGGCGCATTGAAATGCTTTTTGTGGACCCGCAACGGATGGGGCAGGGCATTGGCCGGGCTTTGGTCGAATATGCCATATCACGGCACAATATTACCGATGTCGATGTGAACGAACAAAACCCCGATGCCGCCGGTTTTTATCGTTACCTGGGGTTCGTTGACTTTGCCCGTTCTGAAAATGACGGTGAAGGTAACCCGTTTCCGATTTTACATATGCGACTGGGGCGCTAATGACCCTTTTGACAGGGCGTGTTGCACGGGCGGGTGGCTTACACGCCGTCGGGACCGTCAATTCGCGCCAGAATATGGTCCGATATCAACTGTGCTGATGGCGACAGGCGATGCCCGGCTGCGGTTAGCAGGCTATAGGGTTTGATTTCGATTGCTTCGGTCAGGGGTAATTCGGCAATCGCGCCCCCCCGTGTAAGCAATGTTGTTACTTCTTCGGCCATCGGGGCAACGGCGTCGCTGTCGCTGATGGATGCAAGGGTTACCAGCAAAGATGCAGTGTTTAACCCTGAACGCGGTAACGGCAGGTTTTGGGCGATAAAAACATCCTCGATTGTACGCCGCATCAGGTTTCCCGGTGGCGGCAATATCCATTCATATTGCGCCAGTTGGGCCATTGTAACCGGGTTATGCGCCAATAGCGGATGTCCGTTACGCACCAGAAGGCGGATTTTTTCGCTGCGGATCTGGCGAATATGAAACAGGCGCGGGTCCACATCCTGTGGCACCCGGCCAATGATAAAGTCATATTCCCCCGCCAGCAGGCTTTTGATCAGGACGTGGGACGGGCCAATTGCAACCTGCGCCTCGAACCTTGCATTGTGCGACTGGATATCGCGAACCACAGGCACCACCAGGTCAACGGCGGCGGCGGTAACCGCGCCGATAAATACCGTGCCGCCACCATTTTTAATATCTTCAATTTCGCGTTCGGCTTCGCGCATTTCAATAAGCATGGTGCGTGCGCGCTGGGCCAGTGCCCGGCCGGCATTGCTCATTTCTACACCGCGTGCGCCACGTTCGCACAGGCGGGTTCCCAGCATGTCTTCCATTTCCGATAATAACCGCGATGCGGCAGGTTGCGATGTTTTTAACATGGTGGCGGCCAAGCTGATCTGGCCGGTTTCCTCCATGGCAACAATCATGCGTAAATGGCTGATTTTTAGCCCGCGCTTAAACAGGTTTCCCGACCCTGTTAACAGGGTTTGTGCCGGTGTCATAATGCTGGGCGGGGAAGTCTGAACCATAAAGCAGCTGCTACTGTTAACGCGTTTCGGATATTGATTTTAATAACATATCGTTTTTGATATGCAATGTTCAGTTTTCATTATTTGAATGTTATGGCGAAGCAACGGAATATTGCGCCGTCGGCGTCATTAAAAAATGGCAGTCGCTACGTAAAATAACGCCACACAACAAGGACGGGCACCCGGTGCCTTAACCAAACAGGCAAATGCCGGAAATTGTTGTGTCATTAGGGAGAAAATATAATGAAACGTCTGAGTGCTGTATTGGCCGGCATTGCCTTTGGCGCGGCCGCGACCTTTGCCCCCTCCATGCCGGGTGGCTTTGGGATGAGTGCCGCCCACGCTGCTGACAAGGGCTATGTCGGGATCGCCATGCCGACCAAATCTTCTGCACGCTGGATTTCGGATGGGGATTCGATGGTCAAGCAGTTTGAAGAAGCCGGTTATAAAACCGACCTTCAATATGCCGAAGACGATATTCCCAATCAGCTTTCCCAGATTGAAAACATGATTGTGAAGGGCGTTGATGTGTTGGTGATTGCCGCCATTGACGGATCAACCCTTTCCAATGCTCTGGCAAATGCCAAGGCCGCCGGGATCAAGGTTTTCGCCTATGACCGCCTGATCCGCGATAGCGGCGATGTCGATTATTATTCGACGTTTGATAATTTCAAGGTTGGCGTTCTTCAGGCATCTTCATTGATGGATGGCCTCGCGTCACGCGGCGATGGTCCGTACAATGTTGAATTGTTTGGCGGTTCGCCGGACGATAACAATGCCTATTTCTTCTATAATGGCGCGATGTCGGTTTTGCAGCCGCTGATTGATAATGGCACTGTTGTTATTAAATCCGGCCAGATGGGCATGGACAAGGTTGGTACCCTGCGTTGGGATGGTGCGGTTGCCCAGGCCCGTATGGATAACCTGTTGTCGGCTTATTACACCGACGAAAAGGTCGATGGTGTGCTGTCGCCCTATGACGGGTTGTCAATTGGTATTCTGTCCTCGCTTAAGGGCGTTGGTTATGGTTCGGGCGACATGAAAATGCCGATCGTTACCGGGCAGGACGCCGAATTGCCGTCGATCAAATCGATCCTTGCCGGTGAACAGTATTCAACCGTTTTCAAAGACACCCGCGAACTGGCCCGTGTGACGGTTAGCATGGTGAACGATGTGCTGGCCGGTAAGGAACCGACAGTGAACGACACCAAAACCTATGACAATGGCGTCAAGGTTGTTCCGTCCTATTTGCTGGAACCGGTTCTGGTCGATAAATCCAACTGGGAAGGCATTATCATTGGATCGGGTTATTATACCGCTGATCAGGTTAAATAAGCACGGTTTTGCATGAAAATCGAAACGGGCGGTGAACCATCGCCGCCCGTTTTTGTGCCAAGCCGAAAGCCGCCGGATCAAACCAGGTGGCGGTCGGTCCGGTGTTGAAAGGCAGACGGGCCGTTTTGCAAAAGGGAGCCGGCAGAACTGCCGGAATTCGGGAGGACCGGATGGATACCATCCTGGAGATGCGCAATATCACCAAGACTTTCCCCGGTGTGAAAGCGCTTGATGATGTTAACCTTAAAGTACGACGGGGCGAAATTCATGCCCTGTGCGGCGAAAATGGCGCTGGAAAATCAACATTGATGAAGGTTCTTAGCGGGGTTTATCCGCATGGAACCTATGAAGGCGACATTCTGTTTGATGACGACATTCAGTCATTCAGGGATATTCGCGATAGCGAAGCGCGCGGCATTATCATCATCCATCAGGAACTGGCCCTGGTGCCGTTACTATCGATTGCCGAAAACATTTTTCTGGGCAACGAGCTTTCTGAAAACGGTGTGATTAACTGGCCCAAGACCTTTGCCCGCACAACCGAGCTTTTAGGCAAGGTTGGCCTGCGCGAGGCCCCCAATACGCTGGTGACCAATATTGGGGTCGGCAAACAGCAACTGGTGGAAATTGCCAAGGCTCTGTCCAAGGAAGTCAAACTTCTTATTCTGGACGAACCCACGTCAAGTTTGCAGGAAAATGATAGCCAGAAATTGCTGGATCTGCTGATCGAGTTTCGCAATCAGGGCATTACCTCGATCCTGATTTCGCACAAGTTAAATGAAATCAGCCGTGTTGCCGACCGGATTACGGTTATTCGTGATGGCAGGGCCGTTTCGACGCTGGATTGTCTTGATGGGCAGATCAGCGAGGATGATATTGTCAAGGATATGGTCGGGCGTGATATGGCGCATCGCTATCCTGAACGGACCCCTAATATTGGCGCAACCATGATGGAAGTGCGCAACTGGACCTGTTATCACCCGCTGCATCCCACCCAAAAGCTGATCAAGGATGTTAATATTGATGTGGCCGCCGGCGAGGTGGTTGGTATTGCCGGTTTGATGGGGGCCGGGCGTACCGAACTTGCCATGAGCATTTTTGGCAAGTCATATGGACATAATATCAGCGGCGAGGTTTTGATGCATGGCAAACCGGTGGATGTTTCCACCGTGCAGCGTGCCATTGCCTCGGGACTTGCCTATGTGACCGAGGATCGCAAGGAAATGGGGCTGATCCTTGACGAAAGTATTACCACCAATATCACGCTTGCCAATCTGCCCGGTGTTTCGGAACGCGGGGTCTTAAACGACGGGGCCGAACGGGGTGTCGCCGAGGAATACCGCCAGAAGATCAATATTCGCACACCCAATGTCGGCCAGAAGGTGGTTAACCTTTCGGGTGGTAACCAGCAAAAGGTTGTGTTGTCCAAATGGCTGTTTGCCGGGCCGGAAGTATTGATCCTGGACGAGCCAACCCGCGGCATTGATGTGGGTGCCAAATACGAGATTTATTCAATTATCAATCAGCTGGCAGCCGATGGCAAAGGGGTCATTATGATCTCGTCGGAGATGCCGGAACTTCTGGGAATGTGCGACCGCATTTATGTGATGAATGAGGGCGAAATCAAAGGGCAGCTGGCCGCAAGTGATGCCAGCCAGGAAAAGATCATGCACATGATCCTGAAGGGGTGAGGACGGACCAATGAGTGAGACTTCGACAAAAAATATCAGTTACTACCTGCGCACCCATATGCGTGAATATGGCATGGTTCTGGCCCTGATTGCGATCATGGCGTTTTTTCAGTATTTGACCGACGGCGTGTTGATGAAGCCGGTCAATCTGACCAACCTTTTCCTGCAAAACAGCTATGTCATCATCATGGCTGTCGGCATGTTGCTTGTTATTGTGGGCGGTAATATCGATCTTTCGGTGGGCTCTGTTGTTGGCTTTATTGGCGCATTGGCGGCAGTTATGGCCGTTCAGTGGGATTTGCCGACATTTGTGGTCATTCCGGTTTGTCTGGTTGTTGGCGGTTTGATTGGCTGTGCCCAGGGCTATTGGGTGGCCTATTGGCGCATTCCATCCTTTATCGTGACCCTGGCCGGGATGCTGGTTTTTCGCGGTTTGACGCTGGCCCTGCTGGGCGGCGCATCTGTGGGGCCATTTCCGTCAAACTTTCAGTTAATGTCATCGGGTTTCATTCCCGACCTGATGGGCGGGTTGATCGACGGCCGGTTTAATGTTTTTTCCATGACGCTGGGTGTTCTCGTTGCGCTTTTGCTGCCGGCCCTTGGTTTGCGCTCGCGGGCAAAACAGGCGCGGTTTGCCGTTGTAGAAGAGCCAATGGCCTTTTTTGCCGCCAAACATGCGCTTGCCGGTTTTGCGATTTTGTATATCGCCTATCTGCTTTCGACCTATCGTGGCCTGCCTAATGTGCTAATCGTCATGGCCTTGCTGATTGCGATTTTTACCTTTGTTACCAACAGCACAACAATTGGTCGTCGCATTTATGCGATGGGGGGCAATGAAAAGGCCGCCCAGCTTTCGGGCATCAATACCCGCAAACTGGCATTTTTGACCTTTGCCAATATGGGCATGCTGGCCGCATTGGCCGGGTTGGTTTTTGCCGCCCGTTTGAATACTGCAACCCCGAAAGCCGGGATTGCCTTTGAACTTGACGTGATCGCAGCCGTCTTTATCGGTGGCGCGTCCATGTCTGGTGGCGTTGGTAAAATTATCGGCGCTGTCGTTGGCGCCCTGATTATGGGCGTTATGAATAACGGGATGTCGATTGTTGGTGTCGGGATTGACTGGCAACAGGTGATTAAAGGCCTGGTGTTGCTCGCCGCCGTGATTTTCGATGTCTATAACAAGAACAAGGCCTAAAGAATTGACCAAACAACAAAACGGACCGGAAACCGGGGCGATGTCGATATGTGAAAGCACATTTCGTTTTTGCAGCCCTGTGTCTTTGCACCGTTTGAATATCTATCCGGGCGCGTTTTGCGCCCGGAGCGCGCGCGATGAAAACAGCGCGTTTAACATAAACTCAGGAGACCGGGCATGAGCAGCTTTAAACCCGCAGCCTGGCCGCGCACGTTGCGCTCGCAAGGATGGTTTGGTGGTACGAGCAAGGATAATATCTATCACCGCAGCTGGATGAAAAACCAGGGCCTGCCTGCCGACCTGTTCGACGGCCGCCCGGTGATTGGTATTTGTAATACCTGGTCGCAATTAACCCCTTGCAACGCGCATTTGCGCGACCTTGCCGAGCGGGTCAAACACGGCATTTACGAAGCTGGCGGTCTGCCGCTGGAATTTCCGGTGTTTTCACCGGGCGAAAGCACGCTGCGCCCCACAGCCATGATGTTCCGTAACCTGTGCGCCATGGATGTGGAAGAAGCCCTGCGTGGAACCCCGCTGGATGGTGTGGTGCTGATGGTGGGCTGCGATAAAACCACCCCGGCATTGCTGATGGGGGCATCCAGCGTTGATATTCCTGCCATTGTTGTAACCGGCGGGCCGATGCTGAATGGCAAATGGCGCGGGCAGGATATTGGTTCGGGCACCTCGCTGTGGCAATTATCCGAAGATCGCAAGGCAGGCAAGATCAGCACCGAGGATTTCCTGGATGCCGAAATGGCGATGTCGCGTTCACCCGGGTCATGCAACACCATGGGCACGGCATCAAGTATGGCCAGCATGGCCGAGGCGCTGGGCATGGCGCTGTCGGGCAATGCTGCCATTCCCGCTGTTGATAGTCGTCGCCGGGTGATGGCCCATTTAACCGGGCGTCGCATTGTGCAGATGGTTAAGGACGACCTTAAACCGTCTGACGTGATGACCAAGGATGCCTTTGAAAACGCCATTCGTGTTAATGGCGCGATTGGTGGCTCGACCAATGCGGTTATTCACCTTCTGGCGATTGCCGGGCGCTTGGGCGTTGATCTGACGCTGGATGACTGGGACCGTTTGGGACGCGATATTCCGACCATCGTTAATTTGCAGCCATCGGGCAAATACTTGATGGAGGAATTCTTCTATGCCGGTGGCTTGCCGGTGGTCATCAAGGCGCTGGCCGAAAGCGGGCAGATCCATAAAGACGCCATCACGGTTTCGGGCGAAACCATGTGGGACCAGGTTGCCGAGGTGCGCAACTGGAACGACGATGTGATTTTGCCGTTCGAAAAAGCCCTGACCCAGCATGGCGGCATCGCCGTGGTCAAGGGCAACCTGGCCCCGAATGGCGCTGTGCTTAAACCTTCTGCCGCGTCAGAACATTTGATGACCCACCGTGGCCGCGCCGTGGTGTTTGAAGATATCGACGATTACAAGGCCAAGATTAACGACGAAAGCCTTGATATTGACGAAAACTGCATCATGGTTTTGAAAAACTGCGGTCCCAAGGGCTATCCCGGCATGGCCGAGGTTGGCAATATGGGCCTGCCGCCCAAGGTTTTGCGCAAAGGCATTACCGACATGGTGCGTATTTCCGACGCCCGCATGAGCGGCACGGCATACGGCACCGTTGTTTTGCACACATCCCCCGAAGCCGCCGCCGGTGGCCCGCTGGCGATTGTGCAAAATGGCGATATGATCGAACTTGATGTGCCGAACCGTCGCTTGCATCTTGACGTACCCGACGATGAAATCGCCAGTCGCCTTGCCGCGTGGGAAACCATTGTTCCGGTTCCTGCCAGTGGTTATGCGTCGCTTTATTACAGCCATGTCATTGGCGCGGATAAAGGGGCCGATTTTGACTTTCTGATCGGTGGTCGCGGCAAGGAAATCCCGAAGGACAGCCACTAGAATTGACGCTCAAGATGCCATGCTAGTTTGCTAAAAGGCAAGTTGGTATGGCGGTAAAGCTGAATATTATACTAGGCACCAATGCAACCAACTGGGTTGCGTTGGTGCCTTTTCTTTTGGGTCGGGCACGCCAACAGAAACAATCAACAGATACGTTTACGCCAGATTTCAGGCGTCAATAGAGATCGTTCGGGGATTTGGGAAATGGTGGGCGTAACAAGATTCGAACTTGTGACCTCTCCCGTGTGAAGGGAACGCTCTAACCAACTGAGCTATACGCCCGAAACGGGGAAACAGTGCGTAGGTGACTGCTTCGTATTCCGTCGGTGGCGCGGGTTATAAGGGCCTGCGCCGGGGGTGTCAAGCCGCGTTTTCAGGCAATTTTTTCCAATGCGTCAGGCAGTTGGGCAAAGCGGGTTAAAACGGCATCGGCACCCAGTGTCCGGGCCTTGGCATCATCCACTTCAAAGGCAACGGCGATGGCAGCAATGCCAATGGCGCGTGCCGCGTTTATGTCATTGGCGTGATCACCAACCATAACGGCGGTATCGCCCGCATCGCGCTTATACCCCATGCCTTTCAGGGCAAAGGCCAAATGCCCGCCATCGGGTTTACGTACATCGGTTGCGTCACCGCCAGCAATGGTCGTAAACAAATCGTCGATCCCCAGCAATGACAGGATTTCGCGGCAGGGCCGGGTGGGTTTGTTTGAAGCCAGACCAATTTTCCAGCCCTTTTCATGCAGGCCGCGCAATGTGGTTTCGGCATCCTGATACAAATATGTATCGCGATAGCCTGTTGCCTCGTACAGCGATACAAATTTGTCATAGGCCGCGGACAGGGCATTTTCGTCCAAACCGGAATTTCGGGCGGCAAAGGCACGTTTGGTTAACATGCGCGCGCCATCGCCCAGCATGGGTTCAAGTTCGTGCCGGGTCAGCGGGGGCAGGGTGTGTTCGGCCAGCAGGTGATTCATCGCCACCACAAGGTCCTCAACCCCGTCAATCAATGTACCGTCAAGATCAAACAGGATGAAGTTGGTCATGGGGCTGCCTTTTGTCATGATAAGAACACAGAAATGTATCAGTTGAACTTATCAGTATGGATGCCAATAACAAGCGCATTCACAATCTGTAACATCTGCTAACATCAGGTTACAAAACGTGATTCAGCAGGGCTTTTGCATCGCACCGATTTACGGTAGGAGTGCGGATGTTAATGTGGTTTCGGTTTGGCGGGCCGCGCTTTGATGTCACGATGCGTTCGGGAATAAAGGATTTTAAATGTCTAGATCATTAAGTGTTGTTGTTCTGGCGGCCGGTATGGGAACGCGAATGAAAAGCGCGCAGCCCAAGGTTTTGCACAAGGTCGCAGGCAAGCCAATGGTCAACCACGTGATCGACGCCGCCCGGTTCCTGCATGCAGAGCAAACCCTGATTGTGGTTGGCCCGGATATGGCAGCCCTTGAACAGGCCGTGGCCCCGCATCCGACATTCGAGCAAACAGATCGGCTTGGCACGGCCCATGCCGTTTTGGCGGCGCGTAACGCCCTGGAAAACGCCAGGGGTGATGTGCTGGTGTTATATGGCGATAGCCCGCTTTTTACCCCCGCCACGCTGGAACGCCTGATTGCGGCGCGCAAGGAAGGCCCGCATGCGGTGGCGGTGCTGGGCTTTACCCCCGATGACCCGGCCGGGTATGGTCGACTGGCGACAGACCCGTTCACCGGCGAATTGCAGGCAATTATTGAAGACAAGGAATGCACCGATGCCGAACGCCGGATCGGGTTTTGCAATTCCGGTGTGATGTGCTTTGCTGCCGAGGGCATGGTTGATTTGCTTGATGCAATTAACAACAACAATGCCAAAGGCGAATATTACCTGACCGATGCGGTCGCTGTGGCCCGTGATCAGGGCCGGACCTGTGTTGCCGTGGAAGTAGCGGAAGAAGAAACCCTTGGCGTTAATTCGCGTGCCCAGCTGGCGATTGCCGAACAACTGATGCAAACCCGCCTGCGCAATGCCGCCATGGATAATGGCGCAACGCTGGTGGACCCGGCATCGGTGTTTTTATGTGCCGATACTGAAATTGGCCAGGATGTGGTGATTGAACCCAATGTGGTGTTTGGGCCGGGGGTTAAAATTGGTGACAATGTAACGGTTAAGGCATTTAGCCACCTTGAAGGCTGCATTATTGCCAATAACGCCGATATTGGCCCCTATGCCCGGTTGCGGCCCGGTGCCGACATTGGTGCGGGCGCACGGGTTGGCAATTTTGTTGAAATAAAAAAAGCCACCCTGGAAACCGGCGCGAAGGTTAATCATTTGTCCTATATCGGTGATGCGCGCATTGGGGCTAAGGCCAATATCGGGGCCGGCACCATTACGTGCAATTACGACGGTTTCCAGAAATATAAAACCGACATTGGTGTTGGGGCATTTATCGGCTCCAACACGGCATTGGTTGCGCCGGTAACCGTGGGCGATGGCGCATTTGTTGGCGCGGGCAGCACGTTAAGCGGCGATGTTGCCGCCGATGCGCTGGTGCTGGTGCGTGCGGAACGAACCGAAAAGGCGGGCTGGGCTGCGCGGTTTCGTGAAAAAATGCGTGCTTTGACGGGCAAGGATTAAGGCAGACGGCCTGTTTGCAGGTTCCATTACAATGCCGGTTTTGGCGTTTGATATTTTGTGCAGTCTGGCCCGATGATGGCCGGCGGCAAGGGTAAATTTGGGGAAAGACACAGCATATGTGCGGCATTATCGGCATTATCGGCAAAGACAGTGTAAGTGAACGCATTCTGGAAGGGTTAAAACGCCTGGAATATCGCGGGTATGATTCCGCCGGTATTGCGACCCTGATTAATGGCAATATCGAACGACGCCGCGCCGAAGGCAAACTGGTGAATTTAAGCCAACGTCTTAAGGAACAGCCATTGGGCGGGGATGTTGGCATTGGTCACACCCGCTGGGCAACGCATGGCGTACCCACCGAAAATAACGCGCATCCGCACACCGACGGCAAGGTTGCCGTTGTTCACAATGGCATTATCGAAAATTTCCGCGACCTTAAAGCCGAGCTGACCGCCAGAGGCCGTGTTTTTGAATCCGATACCGATACCGAGGTGATTGTACATTTGGTGTCGGACTTTCTCGATCAGGGTAAATCCCCGCGTGACGCGGTACAGGCAACCTTGCACCGGATTGAAGGGGCCTTTGCCCTTGTGATCGTTGTTGCCGGTCATCACGATGTGATTTTTGGCGCGCGGCGCGGCACACCGCTGGCGGTGGGCCTTGGCGAGGGCGAGATGTATCTGGGGTCCGACGCGATGGCCCTGTCGCACCTGACCAATCGATTGATCTACCTGGAAGAAGGCGACTGGGTGGAAATGACCCGCGATCATGTTCAGGTTCGTGATGAGCATGACAATGATGTCACCCGCGAGATCAAGCTTTCGGCGGTTTCCGGTGCCATGATGGGCAAGGGCAACTATAACCATTTCATGCAAAAGGAAATTTTTGAACAGCCTGCCGTGATCGGCGATACGCTGCATTCCTTTATCAACCCGGCAACCCGCACCATCAAGCTGCCCGATATGCCGTTTAACATTGGCGAGGCCACCCGCTTAACGATTGTTGCCTGTGGGACCTCGTTTTATGCCGGGCTGGTGGCAAAACACTGGATCGAACGCTATGCGGGCCTTGGCGTGGATGTAGATGTTGCATCGGAATTTCGCTATCGCTGCCCGCCGCTTCCCAAGGGCGGCATAGCGTTGTTTATTTCACAATCCGGTGAAACGCTGGATACGTTGGCAGCCCTTCGGTATGCGAAGTCGAAAGGGCAAAAGATTTTATCCATTGTTAACGTCGCCGAAAGCACGATTGCGCGCGAAAGCGACGTTGTGTTGCAAACTTATGCCGGGCCGGAAATTGGCGTGGCATCAACCAAGGCTTTCACAACCCAGCTTACCGTTCTGGCCTGCCTTGCGGTGACCATCGGTCGTGAAAACGGCACGCTCGGCAAGGATGCGGAAGCCGCCATCGTCAATGCCCTGACCGAACTGCCCAAGCAGGCGGCCGAAGTGCTGCATCATGACGAAGAAATTCGCCAACTCGCGCTTAACATCGCGGATGCCCGGGATGTTTTGTATCTGGGGCGCGGCCTTGGTTATCCGATTGCGATGGAAGGGGCGTTAAAGCTTAAGGAAATTTCCTATATCCATGCCGAAGGCTATGCCGCGGGTGAAATGAAACACGGGCCGATTGCCCTGATTGACCAGTCTGTGCCGATTATCGTGATTGCCCCGTCGGACGAGTTGTTTGAAAAAACCGCATCGAACATGCAAGAAGCCGCCGCGCGTGGTGGCCGGGTGATTTTCCTTTCGGATGCGCAAGGTTTGGCAATGGTGGGCGATATGGCATCGGCCACGGTGGAGCTGCCCAAGGTCGCCGATTTTATCGCCCCGATCCTCTATACCATTCCGGTGCAGATGCTGGCCTATCATGTGGCGGTACATAAGGGGACGGATGTGGACCAGCCCCGTAATCTGGCAAAATCGGTGACGGTGGAATAGGTGTTTCGCCCCAACCTGTTTTATTAATTCTAAAAGTTTGATCGCGTTATAGCGCCCCGCAGCCGGTTTGGTTGCGGGGCGCTGCGCTTGTTATAGGGCGTTTTATTCGGGCAAGATGAAATGCCTCGACACCGATGTTTTAGTTAACAGCGGGGAAGTCAACCACAGTGTCGTTGATGCGGTTAAACACATTGGTGAAAGTAATGATGGCGATGGTCAGGCTGATATCAACCAATTGCACATCGCTGTATCCTGCTGCCTTGATTGCATCGAATTCGGCCTGGCTGATGGTGCCGGGGGTGTCTTGCAGGGTGCGAACAAAACGGATCAGTGCATCCCGTTTCGGGTCGTTTGTTGCTTCACCCTGGCGGATGCTTTTCAGGGTTCCCTGGTCGATGCCGCTTAACTTTCCAACCAGGCTGTGTGCGGCAACACAATAATCGCAACCGGCAACTGTGCTGATTTGCAATTTGATAATTTCCTGATCCTGTTTGCTTAGCGTGCTTTTTGCCAAAACGGCATCGGCGGCCAAAACGGATTGTAACGCCTGTGGGTTCAGCGAGCCGATTGCCGCGTAAGCGTTGGGAACAGTGCCAACAGATTTTTTGATCCCGGCAAAAAGATCGGCGGTGGCACCGGTGGCGGATTCAACGGCAGGTACGGAAATGCGTGACATAATGTCGTCTCCTTGATGAAGGGTGTGTGGTGTCTATGTCTGCACTTTACGGGCCGGGGATGAGTTTGTTAATGTCATTAAGTTTCTAAAATATGCTAAATAATCTCAATTTCGGGGTTTGTGGTGATGGATTGGCTTAGTCAGCTGTTTGATTTGATGCCGGTGCGCGGCAGCCTTGATATTCGCTGTTCATTTGGCGCCCCGTGGAATGTGGTTGAAGGGCAGGCGGCCAAAGGCGAAATTCCCTATCATATCATCGTGCAAGGCAAGGCGACGCTCGATGACCCGGCGGGGCGTGAAGTTGTTCGATTATCGGCGGGAGATATTTTGTTACTGCCCGGTGGGGCGGCACATTTCCTTCATGACGGCAGCGGCAAGCCACCGTCGATAATGACGGTTCGTCATGGCATGAATCTTGTGCTCAATGAAAACAGCGGCGCTGGCGATCGCTTGGATATGCTGTGCGGGCGATTTAAAATGGCATCATTTCATGCAAGGGTTTTAGCACGGTATTTGCCTGACAGGCTGATTGTGCGAACGGCAAATATGCCTATCGCGTCGGCACATTCATCCCGGATGGGTGTGGCGGGTGGCGGTGCATTTGATATGCCGTGCGGAACCGGAACAGAAAACCGTTTGACCACCCTGATTAATTTGATGCGGGCCGAAGCGGATAACGCTGCCCTGGGCGGCCGGGCGATGTTAAATGCCTATTCTGCTGCATTGTTCACCCTGGCATTGCGGTTGGTCAGTGAAACTGCAGATGCGCCTGTCGGGATTTTGGCGCTGGCGGGGCATCCGCGTTTGGCACCGGCATTAAATGCCATGCTGGATAATCCCGGAGATGACTGGACATTGCCGCGGCTGGCCCGGCTTTGCAATATGTCACGGGCAACGCTGGTGCGCCATTTTCAGGAATTACTGGGATATTCGGCAACGGATCTGTTGCTGGAAATCAGAATGATGCTGGCGGCGAATAACCTTGCCAATAATGATATGTCGACAGGGACGGTTGCCGATCTTGTTGGCTATCAGTCCGAGGCCGCATTTCAACGTGCCTTTAAAAAACATATGGGAATGACGCCAGCGCAATGGCGTCGTAAAGACAGGGTTTCCCTGACCTGATTATTCAAGGGCAAGATGGCTGCATAAGGCGGGGTGTCGCCGTCATACAAAGCAGGCTGCATGACGCAGAACGGCAATGTTTGTGAACCAAATTTAGCGAAAGATTAAATTTATTTCAAATTTATCAATTATAGGTTGATGGTAATTTTACCGGCCCTTACACTTTTTAATGGAGCTGGCTGGCAGGGGTGCCGCCGGGGACAGGGAGAGAGAGGGCCATGTCATATTGGGGAAGGCTGCGGGCCATTGTGCTTGCGGGGATGGCAAGTTGTATTGCCACAGTTGCCATCGCACAAACATGTGAAACAGCATTGCGCGATACACCAATGGTGCCAACGGATCTGGCACTGTGCCAGTCATTAAGTGATACGGTGCGCCATCCCGGTGCGTTGCCGTTAAACGAATATGAAGCGGCATTATCGCAATTTTTTAATAACTGGTGTCATCGTGATACCCAATCGGGCTGGGTGCGTGACAAATATGTGCGCGATACCGGCCCTTATACGGCGGCGCGCGTCGCCGGGCAAAAAGGTGCCCCGTGGGACGGCACCTATCACGGTACGCATTCGCCGGTCGTGATCTGGTATTCGCCCGATATGGTGTCGTGGCTGGAGAAAAACCGGCCCACCGGCAAAGCCCACCCTGATCCGCAACAAGCCATTCCCGATGGTGCGATTATGGTGAAGGAAATGTATCCTGAACCAGCATCGGCCTGTGCGAAATATGATCCGGACCATCTGTTTCCAACCAGCGGTGCCGCAATTATGGTGCGTGATGCCCAAGGGTCCAAAGATGGCTGGTTTTGGGGCTGGTATGGCTGGCCCGGTGAAGGCTGGGTACCTGATTGGCCCGCAAGTGCCAGCAATGGCCCGCCCAATATGGGGTTTGGGCAATATTGCGTAAATTGCCATGGGTCCGCCCATGATCTGACTTTCGCCGAAGAACGCAATTTACAAGGCCATCCTGGCCAGCCCGAAGTATTTTTATCGCAGGACTTTTTTGCCAATCAGTATCTTGGTGGGGCGGCATCGCTAACCGCAACCTCGGCCCGGACAACAATGGCGACCGGCACCACCCAGATGGCGGCAACCGCCCCCGACGATTTGGGCGATGATATTCATGCGTTGCGCGCCCATATGGAAAAAAAGCCGGTGCCACATGGGCAGCCCCGTATCAAGCCGCTGGAAGATTTGCTGGCCTTTGTCACCAGGGCCGACCGGTTTGGCGCCGTGCCCGAGCATGGCTTTATCATGCCATCGCAAACCTATGACAATGTGTGGATGCCTGCGGCCGGGCCGTCGCCCGAAAGCCAGTATTTAACCAGCGATCAATGCACAGGCTGCCACGATGCGGGCAGTACCGGGTTGCAGTTTGACATGACAATGCCCGACCCGCAAAGCGACAAGCTGCTAAACCTGTCGCCTTATGCAACATGGCGGTCCTCGCCAATGGGCCTTGCCGGGCGGGACCCGATTTTCTTTGCCCAGATGGCCAGTGAAACCCAGACCTTTCATCATGATCAGGCTGATCTGGTGCAAACCACCTGTCTTGGTTGCCATGGTATTTTGGGCCAGCGGCAGTTCCAGATTGATCATGCGGCCGTGAATGACGGCGATTGCGGTGTATTTGATCGCGATATTGTGAATGCGGTGCCTTATCCACCGGGCAATCCGACGGCTTCCCATGCATCCTATGGGGCGCTGGCGCGTGATGGCATTTCGTGCATGGCGTGCCATCAAATGGTGCTGGGCAAGGAAGCGACGAAGAAATATGCCGATGACCCGCAAAATGCCTGTGTGTTGAAACGTCAGGAACAGCTAAACGCTAAAAATACCGGTTTTGGCAAAACCTTTACCGGCAGTTTTCTGGTGGGGCCTGCGGGCAAGTTGTTTGGGCCATTTGACAAACCCAAAACCCACCCGATGGATTATACATTGGGGATAAAACCTGAAAAAGGTGATGCCATTTCAACATCGGAAATGTGCGGCACCTGCCACACCGTACATTTGCCGGTGTTGCATGAAGGCAAAACCATTGCCCATGTTTATGAACAAACGACCTATGCCGAATGGGCATTCAGTTCGTATCGTACTGGCACCACAATTGACGGGCCATTGCCCGGCGGGGCAGGGGATATGCCGCAAACCTGCCAGGATTGCCACATGCCATCACGCGATGCCGGCGGCGAGTTCAAAAGCAAAATCGCCAGCATTCAGGAATATTCAAACTTTCCGGCGGCGGCCAATACCTTTGACCCCAAAGATATCGACCTTGAACCTCGCGAAGGTTTTGCCCGCCATACGCTGGTGGGGTTGAACCTGTTTTTGGTCAAAATGTTCCAGCAGTTCCCCGATATTATGGGGGTTCCAACCGCCGATCCGATGATGAATTCAAAAAAGGCAATTGATCCGCTGGAATTTACGGCACGTGCCATTACCGAACAGGCGGAAAATGACACCGTTACCATCAGCCTTGCTGATGACCCGGTGATTGCCGATGGCAAACTTAGCGCCTCGGTTAAAATCGCCAGCCATACCGGGCATAAATTTCCATCCGGGGTCGGGTTTCGGCGTGCGTTTGTTCAGTTTGAAGTGCTGGATGCCAAAGACAAGGTTTTGTGGGCATCAGGCCGGGTGAACAAAGCCGGTGTTCTGGTCGATCAACATGACAAACCGTTAAAAGGCGAGCTGTGGTGGGATGATAAATGTACCCACCGGATCGAGCCGGAAAAACGCCTGCATCAGCCCCATTTCGAGGTGATCACGTCGCAGGACCAAACCCAGATTTATCAGGAACTGGTCAGCACGCCTCCTTTGGATGGATCGCAGTTTTCCTGTGGTCATAATGTGCGCCCGCAAGGGGAATTGACCACCAGTTTTCTGTCAATCTGTGCTGAGGTAAAAGATAACCGCCTGCCGCCACCGGGTTATCTGGCGCTGGAACAGCGCGAAGCGATTTCAAAGGTGCTGGGTGCTGGAAGCGAACTTGCCGAGGATGCAGGCTTTAGTGCGGTTGGGACCGACCCGGATTATTTGGGACCAACCCAAAGCGGGGGCGATAGCTTGCGTTATGAAGTGAAGTTGGCTGATATTCACGGCAAACCGGCCAAGGTGCAGGCTCGGCTTTATTATCAGGCAACGCCGCCATTTTACCTGCAAGACCGTTTTTGTACGGCCAAGGGTGACGATACTGATCGGCTGGCCTATCTGGCGCAGTATCTGAACCTTGATGATACGGCTGCAGAAAACTGGGCCTTGAAACTGGTGGATACCGGCAAGGTAGAGATTGCCCGCCAGTAAACCGGATGTGAAAAGCATGACAGGGAACCGGTGCTGCATTTACAGCACCGGTTCCCTGCTGTTTATGAAAGGTGCAAGATAAAAATTATTTAAATCATGCATATAGGCCGCGAAAGCGGTTTTCAATCTGTGGGTGGTGGCCTAAAATAGGGGCTGGATGGTTAGGTTTGGAAGTTGGACAGGGCAGGTGAAATGAAATTTGGCGAAGCAATCCGCTCAGGATTTCACAATTACTTCAATTTTCGAGACCGTGCCTCGCGGTCTGCTTTTTGGTGGTGGCAACTATTTGTTCTGTCGGTTTCTATTGTGTTGTCGATTATCGATGGGCAATTTTTTGGCAACCATCGCGATATCGGTTTTCTCGAGGGTATTTTTAACCTGATCACGTTTTTCCCGGGTTTGGCGGTATCTGTGCGCCGCCTGCATGATACTGATCGTTCCGGCTGGTGGGTGCTGATCAGTCTTGTGCCATTGATTGGACTTATTATCCTGATTGTTTGGTGGTGCAAGCCAACCCAGTTGGGCCCAAACCGGTTTGGGCCAATGCCCTATGATTATTTTCGTCAGGACAATGACGGGGATGCTGTTTTTTAGGGGCAGCGCGCCGGGCCCGGAGAGGTTTCATGTGCCGTTACGGTGCTTTTGGAAACCGGCGGAAAATATGACTTTTTTGCGACTTGCTCCATTGGGCTATTGACAATTTTCGACCGTTACCTTAATTGCTGTTAGCACTCACTTGGGGTGAGTGCTAACGTGGGCTCATCCCGGTTAGTGTTTTAAACAATCGAGCCCTAGATTTTTACACGGAGTTGTCGAAAATGAAGTTCCGTCCGTTACATGATCGTGTACTGGTACGTCGTGTCGAATCCGACCAGAAGACTGCTGGTGGCATCATTATTCCCGATACCGCAAAAGAAAAGCCGCAGGAAGGCGAAGTTATCGCTGTTGGCACCGGTATCCGCAAAGACGACGGCTCGCTCGTCGCGCTTGACGTTAAAGCTGGCGACAAGGTTCTGTTCGGCAAATGGTCGGGCACCGAAGTCAAGGTTGATGGCGAAGAGCTGCTGATCATGAAAGAATCCGACATTATGGGTATTCTGGCCTAAATCAGCCCATTTGGGTGATTTTGGTTTGATGTTCATCCGTCTCATAGAGAGGAAAGAATAGAATGGCTAAAGAAGTAAAATTTTCGACAGAAGCACGTGCAAAAATGCTGCGCGGCGTAGACATCCTTGCTGATGCTGTCAAAGTGACCCTTGGCCCGAAAGGCCGTAACGTTGTTATCGAAAAATCCTTTGGCGCACCGCGCGTCACCAAGGACGGCGTTTCTGTTGCCAAGGAAATCGAACTTTCAGACAAGTTCGAAAACATGGGCGCACAGATGCTGCGTGAAGTTGCCTCGAAAACTGCCGACATGGCAGGCGATGGCACCACGACTGCAACCGTTCTGGCACAGGCCATCGTTCGTGAAGGCAACAAATCTGTTGCTGCCGGCATGAACCCGATGGACCTTAAGCGCGGTATCGATCTGGCGTCGGCCAAAGTGATCGAAGCCATCCAGGCCCGTGCACGCAAGGTTTCGGGTAAAGACGAAATCGCACAGGTTGGTAACATTTCGGCTAACGGTGACCGTGAAGTTGGCGATATGATCGCTGAAGCCATGGAAAAAGTTGGCAACGAAGGTGTTATCACCGTCGAAGAAGCCAAAGGCCTGCACACTGAACTTGACGTTGTCGAAGGCATGCAGTTTGACCGTGGTTACCTGTCGCCCTATTTCGTAACCAACCCTGAAAAGATGGTTGCTGAACTGGACGCACCTTACGTCCTGCTGTTCGACAAAAAGGTTTCCTCGCTCCAGCCGATGCTGCCGCTTCTCGAAGCTGTTGTTCAGTCCGGCAAGCCGCTTCTGATCATTGCAGAAGACGTTGAAGGCGAAGCCCTGGCAACCCTGGTTGTCAACAAGCTGCGCGGCGGCCTGAAAATTGCTGCTGTTAAAGCTCCGGGCTTTGGTGATCGTCGTAAAGCCATGCTTGAAGACATCGCCATCCTGACCGGTGGCCAGGTTGTTTCCGAAGATCTCGGCATCAAGCTTGAAAGCGTTACGCTTGACATGCTTGGCACCGCGAAATCGATCACCATCACCAAAGAAGAAACCACCATCGTTGATGGTGCCGGTGAGAAAGCACAGATCGAAGCCCGCGTTGGCCAGATCCGTGCGCAGATCGAAGAAACCACCTCTGATTACGATCGCGAAAAACTGCAGGAACGTCTGGCGAAACTCGCTGGCGGTGTTGCTGTGATCAAGATCGGTGGCGCTTCGGAAATCGAAGTTAAAGAACGTAAAGACCGCGTTGACGATGCCCTGCATGCAACCCGTGCAGCTGTTGAAGAAGGCATTGTTGCTGGTGGTGGTACGGCTCTGCTGTACGCAACCCGTGCGCTTGAAGGTCTTGAAGGTGCAAACCACGACCAGACCATCGGTGTCGACATCGTTCGTCGTGCGCTTCAGGCTCCGGTTCGTCAGATCGCGCAGAATGCCGGTGTTGACGGTGCTGTTGTTGCTGGCAAGCTGCTCGAACAGGATGACGTCGAATTCGGTTTCGACGCCCAGAAAGGCGAATACACCAACCTCGTTAAAGCTGGCATCATCGATCCGGCCAAGGTTGTTCGTACCGCCCTTCAGGATGCCGCATCGGTTGCTGGTCTGCTGATCACCACCGAATGCATGATCGCTGAAAAGCCGGAAGACAAGTCTTCGGGCGGCGGCGCACCCGACATGGGTGGCATGGGCGGTATGGGTGGCATGGGCGGTATGGGCTTCTAAGCCAAACCAACCAAGCGACCTTACAGTTAGGAAGGGGGCCTCGCAGCAATGCGGGGCCCTTTTTCGTTGTGCGAGGCAAAACGAGCGTCGGAATGAAAATTCGATATTGCGTAACAAAAAAATTACATGTAAATTTTTTGTTACGTAAAAGGACGATACCGAATGAATGATGCCGAAAAAATGCTGCTGCAACTACAAGCACTTTCCCATCCGGTGCGGTTGTGGATTGTGGCAGCCTTGACGCGTGAGGGGGCCTTATATGTAAGCCATCTTGCGCGGGAGGCCGGGATCAGCCGCCCCTTGATGAAAATGCATTTGCGCAAGCTGGAAAATGCGGGCCTGGTTGCCAGTGCAACCGGGCAGGCGGACAATGGCAAGATGGCGAATTTTTACCGGGTAACGTCCTTTAATTTGGCATTGTCGCCGGAAACAATTGCACAGGTCGGGCCGCTGCCCGAAACCTTGTTCGCCAGGGGAGACAGTAATGTCTGAAGCGCCACCCTTTGTGATGCTAACCATTTTAATGCTTGTGACTGTTTTGCTGATTTTTGCGATGAAATACGCAGCACAGGCCATGCGTGCGCGCAGTGATGCCGCGCAGGCAGCGCAAGCCAGTGCAGAGCTGATTGCGATACGCGATGAGTTAAAGGGGATGGACGGGCGTTTAACCCGGATTGAATCCCTGTTGCGCGAGGTGGAATAATGCCGGGGCGGATGTTGCGATTTGGGGCAATGGCCGAGGCCACCACATTGCTGGTGCTTTTGTTGATTGCCGTGCCGTTAAAATATGGGTTGGGGCTGGATAATGCCACCCGCATCATGGGTCCCGTACATGGCGTCGCCTTTTTGTTTTTTACCTGGCTGGTGATACGAGCTTATTTCGAGGGGCTGATTGACCAGCGCAATATTGCGCGATTGATGCTTGGGGCGGTGGTGCCCTTTGGTGGTTTTGTGAATGAACGCTGGTTGCGATCCCGCCTGATTGGACGAAAGGCATCTTGATGCTTTATCTGGTGATAAAATCTGCCCATTTGTTGGCGGTAATGACGTGGATTTCCGGAATGGTCGCGGTGGCGCTGTTTTTGATCCGGCCAAGCCCGGCTGCCATAAGTGCCTTTCGACAGTGGGACCAATACGTAACCGCGCCAGCAATGCTGGTGGCGTGGGTTTTGGGGCTAACGCTTGCCTATATGGGGGGCTGGTTTGGGGATGCGTGGCTGTGGGCCAAACTGGTGCTGGTGGTTGTTCTTTCGGGGATGCATGGTGCGCTGGCGGGCCGTTTGCGGCGGGTAAGTGCGACGCGGGCTTTGCCCCGCCATGAGTCATATCGCTGGCTGGGGCTGATGTTTTGTGCGCTTGCCGGGGTCATTTTTCTGGTAATGGCCAAACCGTTCTAACGGATTGTTTCGGCGGGTAAAATTCCATGCCTTTTTGAATTTTACCGATCGTTGATCGCTCAACAAAGAATAAAGCCCGGGGGAATCCGTTTCCCCCGGGCTTTAATTTAGACAAACAGTTTTTTATATGCGCGCGGCTGGCAGCGCAAATACTGGTTTGGTGCCTTGACCGAGGCACCAAGGATGGCTGCCGCATGCCACGGCCAGCGCGGGTCATAAAGAATGCCGCGGGCGAGGGCGATGGCGTCAGCCTGGCCGGTGCCAATGATGGCTTCGGCTTGTTCTGCTTCGGTTATCAGGCCAACGGCGATGGTGGTAAGTCCGGTTTGGGCCTTGATGCGGTCGGCAAAGGGAACCTGATAATTCGGGCCAACCGGAATTTGCTGTGCAGCATGAAGCCCGCCAGATGAAACATGGATAAAGTCACAACCACGTTCCTTAAGAGCCTGTGCCAGAACCAGACTTTGTTCAAGGTCCCAGCCGCCTTCTACCCAGTCGCTGGCGGAAATGCGAATGCCAACCGGTTTATCGGCGCTAAATTCGGCACGGACGGCATCGTAAATTTCCAGCGCAAAGCGCATGCGATTTTCGAGGCTGCCACCATATTCGTCGGTACGCTGATTTGACAGCGGCGACAGGAACTGATGGATTAGATAGCCATGTGCGCCGTGCAGTTCGATTGCGTCAATACCCAGACGATCCGCCCGTTTTGCCGCATCGGCAAAGCGTGTAATGATTTCGGCAATACGCTCCTTGCTCAGGGCTTCGGGCACGGGGTTGCCATCAAGAAACGGAATGGCAGAGGGGGCTGAAACCTGCCAGCCATTTTCATCATTCGGGGCAATGGCATGGCCGCCATCCCAGGGTTTGGCCGTGCTGGCCTTGCGCCCGGCATGGCCCAACTGAATGCCAACTGGCATGTCAGAATTGGCACGGATGGCTTTTAAGGTGCGCGCCAGGGCCTGTTCCGTTTCGTCGTTCCACAGGCCAAGGTCGGCATAGGTGATGCGGCCTTCGGGTTCAACGGCTGTTGCCTCAAGGATCAGCAGGCTGGCTCCCGACAGGGAAAGGTTGCCCAGGTGGATGGTGTGCCAATCGGTCGCTTTGCCATTGTCGGCAGAATACTGGCACATTGGCGCGATGATGATACGGTTATCAAGCGCCAGCTTGCCCAGGGCAAGCGGGGTGAAAAGTTGACTCATGGGATTTTGGTCCAGTTCAAAGGTGGGGGCACGACATATGGCGTGCCTGCATATGGTATGATCCTAGCGTTGGGGCGCGCCAATTGCCAATGTGAATTGTGCAACGCGGAACAGATGCCAAAAAATTCAAAAAAAATGTGTCACGCCCTTGCGACTGTCTAAAGGCGTATTATCTTCTGGTTTGAAAGGGCCATGGTGGCCTTGATCGCGCAAAGGTTGCAGCCTCGCTGGACCAAAAAGCGCAAGAATGCTCGTCTTGTATGGAGAGTTATTATGACCGGTTTTTCACATGTAAACGGTGCTTCCCGTCGCATTGCCAATGTTCCAGCATTTGGTGATCCCTTTGGTGTATTTTCGCGCGATATTGACCGTGTTTTAGGATCGTTCCTTGGCCGCGGCGCGTTACGCCCGACACAGGCGGAAGGGGATGCAGAAGCAACCAAAACCCTTAATCCCCGCATCGATGTTCATGAAAGTGACGACGCAATTGAATTAAGCGCCGAGCTTCCCGGTGTTGAACAGGATGATGTGGATGTTTCCGTTCTTGAAGGTGTTTTAACCGTCAAGGGCGAAAAGAAGTCGACCCGCGAAAGCAATGAAGGTGCCCGTGTTGTCGAGCGCAGCTATGGCAGCTTTACCCGGTCGTTCCGCCTGCCTGAGAATGTTGATGCCGATAATATTTCGGCCACATTCAAGAATGGCGTTCTGACGCTTTCACTGCCAAAAGTTGTGGAGCAAAAGCCGGAGCCACGCAAGATTTCGGTCGCAGGCGCATAATAGAAAATTGATGATGGCATCATAACGAAACGGGCGGGGTTTTCCCCGCCCGTTTTTATTTGTGTGGTGTTGTCGGCTGTTCGCTTTGGAAATGCAGGTGGCCGGTTTTATGCGCTGTGCCGGTCCAGTTTCACATCA
Organism: Thalassospira sp. NFXS8; assembly: GCF_040148805.1. Classification (NCBI taxonomy): domain Bacteria; kingdom Pseudomonadati; phylum Pseudomonadota; class Alphaproteobacteria; order Rhodospirillales; family Thalassospiraceae; genus Thalassospira; species Thalassospira sp. NFXS8. The sequence continues at coordinate 149,293 of NZ_JAGEMF010000004.1, forward strand.
AAAACGCCAGTCTGGTCGAACTTTTCCAGGGCCGCGTGCCACGGGGCAAGATCAATGCCCTGATCGGCAATCCATTGCGGATTATAATAGGTGTCGCTATAGCGATCACCGCTGTCGCACAGCAATGTTACAACCGATCCACTTTCGCCAGCCTGTTTCATTTCACTGATCAAAGCCAGTGTTGCGATCAGATTGGTGCCGGTTGACCCCCCGCAGCGACGCCCCAGATGTTTTTCCAGATAATGCAGTGCGGCAAAGCTGCCTGCATCGGGAATGCGCATCATGCGATCAACAACGGTAGGGTTAAAGCTGGGTTCAACACGGGGGCGACCAATGCCCTCGACCCGGGAACCACATGTGCCGGTAATGCTGCAGTCGCCTGTGGCATAGGCATCGTAAAATACCGAATTTTCAGGGTCGGCCACGCATAGTTCGCAACCGTTAGCCAGAACCTTGCCATAACGAATAAAGCGGCCAATGGTTGACGATGTTCCACCCGTACCTGCCCCGACAACGATCCAGCGTGGGGTGGGGTGGGGTTCGCGGCCCAACTGTTCAAAAATGCTTTCGGCAATATTGTTATTGCCGCGCCAGTCGGTCGCGCGTTCGGCATAGGTGAACTGGTCCATGTAATGGCCGTTTAGTTCGCGCGCCAGGCGGTGGGATTCGTCGTAAATCATGCTGCCATTATCAACCAGATGGCATTCACCACCATAAAAGGTGATTTTTGCAATTTTTTGCGGCGACGTGGTTTTAGGCATGACAGCGATAAAGCGCAGGCCGAGCAGGCGGGCAAAATAAGCCTCGGAAACAGCGGTAGAGCCGCTGGATGCCTCGATGATCGGGGTGTTTTTTGTGATCCAGCCATTACACAGGCCATATAGAAACAACGAACGGGCGAGGCGGTGCTTCAGGCTGCCGCTGGGATGGGTGCTTTCATCTTTCAGATACAGCCCAATATCGCCCAGTTGCGGCAGATCCAGCTGGATCAGGTGCGTGTCGGCGGAGCGGGTGAAGTCGGCTTCGATCCGGGCGATGGCATCGGCCACCCATTGGCGATCCTGCGGCATGGTTATCCTGTATCTTTTATAAAGGGCTGTGTACTGGCAACTGTATGGGGTTCCGTTTAGTGCAAAATTATACAAAAATCCACCGTAGTTTTGAAAACTGTTTGCTAACCAAATCTTCAGCGCTAGGGTATAGTATTCATGCAACCGGTATTCTTTACGCGCCCAGATTTTCAGGAATGGTTTTCAGACATGGCCGATAACGACAAAGACCATTACGAAAAACGCCACGGCGAAAGCGAAATTGGCGCGGCATATGATATTCCGGTGCGGGTTTCGACCGTGATCGGGAAAAGCCAGATTCAGGTTGCGCAATTGATGCGGCTGACACGCGGTGCCGTATTGGAACTTGACCGCAAGGTTGGCGAGCCGGTGGATATTTATGTTAATAACCGGCTGGTCGCCCGTGGCGAGCTTGTGGTTGTTGACGACCGGCTTGGTGTAACCATTACCGAAGTGATCAAATCGGGCATGGTCATTGAAACCCACCATTAAACGCCCTGTTTAAGGATCTGGCCTGCATCTGGCAGGTTGTTTTGCTTGCGGTTTTTCACCCTTCCTTATGTTTCATCCCGTTTGGCCAGGGTTAAAGTCTTTGTGACGCGGGTTGTTGCTTTGAGGTGGCGCCTATATTGCGTTTACTGATCCGCTTTGCGGCACTGTGTCGTGTCTGTGGTGGCATTAAGGGGCGGATGTGAAAATGATGTGTTCTTTGTGGAACCTGATGCCCGGGTTCGCGTTTTACATTAAATGAATTCCACATTTCATCTGTTACGGGTGGTGTTCGGCCTTTTGGGTTGGGTGCTGGCGTGATTGTGCTGGCTTTCGGCCGAAGGGATAACAGGCCCGAAACGTTCCGGTCAGGGCATGAAAGCGTAACAGGCGGTGTGGCCGGATATGATTTTGCAGTGGCGGATCATGGCCGGAAACCTCGATTTGCGCGGTATATTGGCCTTCGGATGCATTTTCTCTGATCTTGTTTGATCTTAAAGGTGCTGTCTGACGGTCTGCCTTCATGGACGGATAAACAATATGCCGTGTGTTCGCAAAACGAAATGGAACAGATAGATGGTTAATCTGCTGAGCGTTGTCGTCTTTGCGCTGGTTGGACTTGCACTTGCTGCTGGCGGTGTGTGGCTAATGGCGTTGGGCGGCAGCTGGTATTATGCCATTGCTGGCGTTGTCTTTTTGATCGCCGCATGGCTGTTGCACCGTCGTAAACCGGTTGTCCTGTGGTTTTACGCAGCCTTTCTGATTGCAAGTCTTGCCTGGGCTTTGTGGGAAGTTGGCTTCGACTGGTGGCAGCTTGCACCGCGCGGGGGTATTCCCGTGTTGTTGGGCTTGTGGTTATTAACGCCATGGGTGCGGCGTGGCCTTGGTCATGGCAGTCACAGCACCGGTGCTGACGGAAAAACACAGTATCCTGGTGGTATTGGTTTAAGCATGGCAGTGGTGATTACCGTTGTTGTTGCCGTTGGTTCCATGGTCAATGATCCCAATGCCGTTACCGGCCGTTTAAACGACAAGGTCGTGACGCAGAACCCGGATATGGGCAATTCCATCCCTGATGGGGACTGGCACCAGTATGGCCGAACCCAGTATGGGCAACGTTATTCGCCATTAAGCCAGATTACGGCAAAAAATGTTGATCAACTGACAGAAGCATGGCGTTACGAAACCGGTGATGTTCGCCAGTCCAGCGATGTGCCGGAAACCACCTATCAGGTAACACCGTTAAAAGTTGGCGATTCCCTGTATTTATGCACGCCGCACAGTTGGGCCATTGCCATTGATGCGAAAACCGGTAAGGAAAAATGGAAGTTTGACCCCAAGGTGGGGGCAAATACCGACCGTCAGCATCAAACCTGCCGGGGCGTAACCTATTATGCCGACCCGCAAGCCAAAACAGGTGACCATTGTGCCGAGCGGGTTTACCTGCCGACATCTGACGCTCGCCTGATTGCACTTGATGCCAAAGACGGCAGTGTGTGTGACAGCTTTGCCGAAAATGGTACGTTGCACCTTGAACAGAAAATGCCGCATAATCCGTCGGGTTATTATTATTCGACATCGCCCCCGGTTGCCGTTGACGGCAAAATTATTATTGGCGGGGCGGTAAACGATAACTATTCAACACAGGAACAGTCGGGCGTTATTCGTGCCTTTGACATTCATAGTGGTGAATTGTTGTGGAATTGGGATTCCGGCAATCCGACCGAAACCGAGCCGTTGGCGGAAGGTGAAACCTACACCACCAATTCCCCTAATAGCTGGTCGGTTTTTTCGGTCGATGAAAAGCTGGGCATGGTTTATATCCCGCTGGGAAACCAGGTGCCTGATCAGTTGGGAATGAACCGTAGCGAGAATGTCGAGAAATATTCGTCTTCCATCGTTGCGCTAAATATCGAGACCGGCAAGGTTCAATGGGTCCGTCAGACGGTTCACCATGATTTGTGGGATATGGATGTTCCTGCGCAGCCTGTTTTGACCAATATTTCCGATGAAATGGGCAATGAAACGCCGGCCTTGGTCGGTGCAACCAAACAGGGTGATATCTATGTGCTGGATCGTCGCACCGGCGAACCCCTGATCAATGTCCGCGAAGTTGCCGCACCGGGCGGCACCATTCCCGAAGATCATAGTGCGCCGACCCAGCCGGTATCGGATTTAACCTTTATGCCCGAAAAGCTGACGGGAAAGGATATGTGGGGCATAACGCTGTTTGATCAGCTGGCCTGCCGCATTGAATTTCATCAGTTGAAATATGAAGGTCGCTATACCCCGCCATCCTTGCAGGGATCGCTGATTTACCCGGGTAATTTTGGCACTTTTAACTGGGGTAGTGTTGCGGTTGATCCGAAACGCCAGGTGATGTTTGGGATGCCGACTTATCTGGCATTTACATCCAAACTGATCCCGCGCGACGAAGTACCGCCGCAGGGTTCCAAAAAAGCCAGTGAAATGGGCATTAATCAGAATACCGGCGCTCCTTATGCCGTTAGCATGGGGCCGTTCCTCTCGCCGATTAAGGTGCCTTGTCAGGCACCGCCCTGGGGTTATGTCGCCGGGGCCGATTTACGCACCGGTGATATCGCCTATAAGCATAAAAATGGTACGGTCTACGATATGACACCGCTGCCGTTGCCAATTAAACTGGGGGTTCCCGGTATTGGCGGGCCGATTATCACCGCTGGTGGTGTTGCTTTCCTTGGGGCCGCCGTGGATGACTATTTCCGCGCCTATGACCTGACAACGGGCAAGCAGATTTGGGAGGCACGGTTGCCTGCAGGTGGCCAGTCCACCCCGATGACCTATGCCACCGATGATGGCACGCAATATGTTGTGATTGTTGCCGGTGGTCATGGTTCCGTTGGCACCAAACCGGGCGATTATGTAATGGCCTATAAACTGCCAGATCAAAGCCGGTAAACCAGCAAAAGGGTAAGGCGCCATATGATGGCCTGTTTTAAAGGGTCGATTATATGGCGTTGCCTGTTGGCAGATTTCTTAAAAAGCTCCCTTTACGGGGGCTTTTTTTGGAAGGTGGGTGCAAAGCCTTCTTTGCGTTATGGTAATGGATCTGACTGCAAAAAATAATATCGGGCTAAATTTTTGCACGTTGGCAGAACTGCGACGCCGACGGGGGCGGTCGCGGGCCGAGTTGGCCGCATTGATTGATGTGTTACGCCAAACTGTAAATGCGAGCGAAAAGCAGTGTTATGATCCCGGTTTGCCGCTGGCTTTTAAAACTGGCCGTATTTTTGAATGTCGAATCGAAGATGTTTTTTGCAACAACGATTGACAGGTTTGGTCCGGCTTTATCCCTTTGGTTGCGAGCTTTGGCCTTTTTCGTTGAGCTACGTGTACGAAACAGGGCCGTCGATTTTTTGATGTTTTTCTTGACCGTTCAAACGGCAGGGAACCAATCATCTGCGAATCACTGGTTATCCGGGCTTGTAACGGTTCTGATACAATCAATGGATAAAATTTTATCGTCAAACACCAGATATAGTGTTTTCAAACCTGTCTGGAACAGGCATAAACTTCCCTCATAAAGAAAATGGGACACGGGAACACACCCGTAAGACACAACCAGATCTGGTATCGGAACATGGCATCTGCGGCATTGGCTGGCGGATACAGGCTTGTTTTGTGCGCAGTTCAAGGCAGTGCGGTGTGGCCCGTCGCGATTGGTTTTAGCGACGTATCGGCGATGGGCCGGTGAACGTCCAGTTTGAAGGATAGCAGCATGAAAATGCTAGATGTCGTGCAGCATGAAAAAGGCGCGCGGGTTATTGTTGACCGTACCCGTGATGACTTGCTGACTGATTTTGGCAAAGCGGTTCTTACCGACCGTTACTTGATGCCCGGTGAAAGCTATCAGGACCTGTTTGCCCGGGTTGCCAGCTATTATGGCGACAATGCCGATCACGCCCAGCGCATTTACGACTATATGTCCAAACACTGGTTTATGCCGGCAACGCCGATCCTGTCAAACGGGGGTACCACGCGTGGTTTGCCTATTTCGTGCTTCTTGAACGAAGCTGACGATAACCTGTCTGGCATCGTTGATTTGTGGACCGAAAATGTCTGGCTGGCAGCGCGCGGCGGTGGCATTGGGTCTTATTGGGGTAATTTGCGCTCGATCGGTGAAAAAGTCGGTAAAAACGGCAAAACATCCGGCGTTGTGCCGTTTATCCGCGTGATGGACAGCCTGACGCTGGCAATTAGCCAGGGGTCGCTGCGGCGCGGGTCTGCTGCGGTTTATTTGCCCGTCAGCCACCCGGAAATTGAAGAATTTTCCGAAATGCGCCGCCCGACCGGGGGGGATCCCAACCGTAAAACGCCCAACCTGCATCAGGGGGTGTCGGTTTCCGATGCCTTTATGCGCGCGGTGGAAAATGACGAAGAATGGGCATTAACATCGCCCAAGGACGGGCATGTGGTGCGCAAGGTTAGTGCGCGGTCCCTGTGGATCCGTCTTCTGACATCGCGGGTCGAAACCGGCGAACCCTATATGCTGTTTATCGATACGGTAAACCGGGCGGTGCCGCAGCATCATAAAATGGCCGGCTTAAGCGTCAAGACATCCAACCTGTGTGCGGAAATTACCCTGCCGACCGGGCGTGACCAGCACGGCGGCGACCGGACGGCCGTTTGCTGCCTGTCCTCGCTTAATCTGGAGCATTACCAGACCTGGAAGGAAGAACCGCAATTTATCGAAGACATTTTGCGCTTCCTTGATAACGTTCTGGAAGACTTTATTAAAAACGCCCCGGACAGCATGGCGCGTGCCAAATATTCGGCCATGCGCGAACGTTCTGTTGGCCTGGGGGTTATGGGGTTCCATTCCTTCCTGCAATCAATGGGCATTCCGCTTGAAGGTGTGATGAGCAAGGTTTGGAACAATCAGATTTTTGATCATGTGCAAAAACAGGCCGATGCGGCATCGGAAAAGCTGGCCGATGAACGTGGTTCGTGCCCGGATGCGGCCGAATATGGCATGAAGGCGCGTTTTTCCAATAAAACCGCCATTGCACCGACAGCATCAATTTCCATCATTTGCGGCGGCGCTTCGCCAGGGATCGAGCCGACAGCAGCCAATTCCTATACCCATAAAACCCTGTCGGGGTCTTTTAACGTGCGCAACAAATACCTTGCGCAGTTGCTCGAGGAAAAAGGCCAGAATAACGAACAGGTCTGGACCTCGATCACGGTGAATGAAGGCTCGGTTCAGCATCTGGACTTCCTGTCTGATCTGGAAAAGGATGTGTTTAAAACTGCTTTTGAAATTGATCAGCGCTGGTTGATCGAACTGGCAGGTGACCGTGCGCCGAAAATTGATCAGGCCCAGTCGCTTAACATCTTCCTGCCCTCGAATGTGCATAAGCGCGATTTGCACCAGATCCATTTCCAGGCCTGGAAGAAAGGTGTCAAAAGCCTTTATTACTGCCGGTCGAAATCGATCCAGAGGGCCGAAGTCGTCGCCAATGTGCCACGCAAGGAAAAAGCAGCCGATCTTGATATCGAAGCCGTGCTGGCCGCTGCCCGTGCCGCAGGTAACGCTGTAGCCTCACAGGACAGCACCCAGACCGAATATGAAGAATGCCTGGCGTGCCAATAAGGCCCGGGCGGGAAAGAGATTGATATGACCGACGAAAAAACCATGGACCTTTTAACCGAAAACCCGGTTTACAAGCCGTTTCGCTACCCTTGGGCTTATGAAGCATGGTTAACCCAGCAGCAAATTCACTGGTTGCCTGAAGAAGTGCCGTTGGCCGACGATGTGAAAGACTGGAATCATACGATTACCGATGCAGAACGGAACCTGTTAACCCAGATTTTCCGTTTTTTCACCCAGTCCGATATCGAGGTGAATAACTGCTATATGCGTCACTACACCCGGGTGTTTAAACCCACCGAAGTGCAGATGATGCTGGCGGCCTTTTCCAACATGGAAACCATCCATGTCGCGGCCTATTCGCATTTGCTTGATACCATCGGCATGCCCGAAACCGAATATGAGGCCTTCTTTCAGTATAAGGAAATGAAGGACAAATACGATTATATGCAGATTTGGGGTATTGACGCCGAAGATGAATATATCGATGAACGCGGGGATTTGCGCCTGACCGAAGACGGGATGCGCAAAATGGCAAAAACCCTGGCGGTATTTGGTGCTTTCACCGAAGGTTTGCAGCTGTTTGCGTCTTTCGCGATGTTAATGAACTTCCCGCGCTTTAACAAAATGAAGGGCATGGGGCAGATCGTGACATGGTCGGTGCGCGATGAAAGCCTGCATTGCGAAAGCGTGATTCGCCTGTTTAAAACCTTTACCCGCGAAAACCCGCAAATCTGGGACGATGCAATGCGGGCCGATTTGCTGGAAGCCTGCGAAACCATTGTGGTGCATGAAGATGCCTTTATCGATCTGGCATTTGAGGCAGGCGCGGTCGAGGGCTTAACGCCGAAGGATATCAAGCTGTATATCCGCTATATTGCTGATCGCCGTTTGACCCAGTTGGGACTGGACCCGATTTATCACATTGAAAATAATCCGCTGCCGTGGATGGATGCGATGTTAAACGCGGTCGAGCACACCAATTTCTTTGAAAACCGGGCGACCGAATATTCAAAGGCTGCAACCCGTGGCACCTGGGGCGAGGCATTTGACTGATTTGGTCGATGTCCACCTGTTCGCCGTAATATGATGAAGGCCGCCCGGTTTGGGGCGGCCTTTTATTTTATGTAGTATTATTCGGGGCTGAACGTCGTATCGCTCCGCATGGCATAGGGCCTTGAAGATATCGCAGGCTAAAATGTTTTGAACGTGACTAGCGAATTGCCGTACCCAGCCGGTCCTCGACATGGCGTATTTCTTCGGGGCGCAGTTTTTGTTCAAGCTGGGCAATGGCTTTGCCAGGGTCGGCCTCCAGCTCGGTGCCAGGCGGGGTATTGATCGGCTTTAGGGCCGACAGGCGTAGCCAGTAATAGGCCTCGGCCAGGTCCGGGTCCACACCCCAGCCACGTTCATACATGGCCCCGATCATATATTGCCCGGCGGGCAGGCCTTCCTGCGCCGCCTTCAGGTAATAATGTGCAGCATCGACATAGTTTTGCATGGCGCCCCGGCCATGCATATATTGTTCACCCAGTAAAAAGGCGGCATCGGCGTTTTTGCCATTGGCAATAAAGGCCCGTTTTAAAAAATCGGTGGCTTTGAACTGGTCATAGTTTACCCCCCAACCGTTTAAATATAGCAGGCCCATGTAATAAAGGGCATTGGGGTGGTTGGCACGTGCCGCAACCGAAAACCATTTTGCCGCGTTCTCGTAATCCTCGCCACCCAGTTTGCCGCGGTAATAAAGCAGGCCAAGCGCATAGGCCGCCCGTGGGTCGGTTGATGCGGCATCCTGCCATTCCTGTTGGGCATTACGGAAATTCCCGGCTTTGTAGGCGAGATATCCTGCCTTGTAATCGGCACGGGCATTTTGGGAAAAGCCAAGGCATAACACCACGAGCAACGGCGCTGCCAACACTATGGTGCGGCGGTTTTTACCCGAAAGGCGGGACGGGCGGGTAAGGGGAAACAGGCAATTTTGCAACATTGATCAGACCGGTTGGAGTTAGCGGTTTTTAAACAGCGGAACAACCTTGCGGGCACGTTTTTCGATGGCCTCAAGGACGGTTTCAAGTTGCGAACTTTGTTTGATTTTCACCCCGCTATGAAGGGCAAGATATTGACCGGCATTTTTCTGGTCTGGCGGAAGTTTGATGACAGCAAATAATGGATTTTCATGGGTGGCGCGAAACATGGAAAACATTGCCATGCCGTCAAGCTGGTCTATCGCGTAGTCGCGCCAAGCCCCACCGGCGACTTGTCTGGAATAGATATTCATCAATTTTTGTAGTTCAGCCCGATTGAAGTGAACAAATGTTTTGCTTTTACGATATTGCACCAGATTAAGAAGTGTTCCCATGCCGGGCTCCGGGCTGTGGAAATGGCTGATTGTCATCTAACATTTACAATCGACCAATACGGTAGCGCGGATCTGGCAGCCTCTCAAGTCGCAATGGCAGGTTTTTAGGCAAATTTCTGCCAGCCACCTGCTAGAGTCAGATGTGACTTTGGGATCATTCCAGAAAGGCGCACTGCAAAATTGTGCAGGGGCTGTGGGCTACAGGCTTCTGCCACGGGTTGGCGGCCAGTCGACGGTGCGTTTGCCTGTGCTATAGGGGTCGGGGGTCGCATAGCAGGTTACAGCGGCAAGTGTGCGGTAACAATAAAGCGGGGGTTCGGGGATCGGGTCTGTCTTGCAATAGGGTTCACCCATGCTTGATCGTACGGTTGAACAATCGCGACCGGTCGACATTGATACAATGTGATCAACGATGGTTTTATCGGTATTAATGATCGAGACGACATCAAGGGCGATATACCACTGGGTTGCTGTCAAAAGTTCTGTGCCGGTGGCGCTTGCAACCGTATTATCCAGGCTCGAGCAACCGCCAAGCCCGGCAAAAAGGGTAAATAACCCGCATGCAGCGACGATGGGGCGACAATAACGCGTCACAGCGCGTAACGCACTTTTTTGCCGGGTTTGTGGCCGGGCAGAGGGGGTATATATGCCGGTCATGCGGTTTATCCCTTTGCAAACCGGCCAAATTTGCCGGGTTACGGTTGTTATGGTCTGATCCCCAAGATCTTCTATTTCGATAAAGCAAGTTTTATGCCGGTTAAACCGTTATATCCAGCAAGGCCTTTATTGTGGCAGCCGATTGCCCATTTTGTGATTGCTTTGTACCTGTGGTTTTGAACGACGGGCGATATATTATGTATCTTATATCGGGGTCAGGAGTCCTGCTTGCGATGGGGTGCTTTGCTTTGATGGGGGGCAGGCGCGATATTGCGGATGCAGGGTGAAAATTTTGCCGGGATGAGTGTGTTTTACCGGCCAAATCGGATGAATAAGCCGAAATTGGCGTGTGGCGCGTTTAAAATGCACCCGAATCACGCAGCACCCTTGACCCCTTGGGTCGTGGCGCGTTAAATCCTTGCCGTTATTTTATTCTGACGGGCGGGCATGTGGCCCGCTTTATTTTGATCGAATTGGAGCGGGTTTCGTGGTCGATATTTTCCAGGAAGTCGAAGAAGACCTTAAGCGCGAGCGCACTGAGCGCCTGTGGCGCAAATATGGTAAGGTCGTCATCGCAGTGGCTGCCGTTGTTGTTCTTGGCGTGGCAGGCCGTGAAGGCTGGAAAAGTTATGAACATTCCACCCGTCTTGAAAACGGTACGCGTTTTGCCAACGCGCTGGAACTGGTGAATGCAGGCCCGGATAAAAGCCAGGCCGCCCTTGATGCGTTTGACACGATTATTGCCAAGGGCAATGACGGTTTTGTTGCGCTGGGCCATTTCCAGAAAGCCCGGATTTACCTAAGCCAGAATGACACTGAAAACGCCGTCAAGGAACTGGAAGCCATTGCGGCAGATAGTGATGTTGACAAGGTTTATCGTGATTTGGCCGTTGTGCAGATTGCCATGAATACCGGCAGTGCCGACAATGCCGATGCCTTGATTGCCCGCCTGAAGCCGATCGCGGTGCCGGAAAACCCGTGGTATCACTCGGCACGCGAAATGATGGCTGTTTTAAACATTGCTGCTGGTAAAACCGATGAAGCCAAATCGCTTTTGACTGAACTGGCCGATGACAAAACAGCACCGTCTGACATGCGCGGCCGTGCGAGCGAGCTTTTGAAGGCGATCAAGGCCTGATTGTCGATAAGGGGTGTCCTTTCAGGATGCCGTCGGGACAGGATTAAAGGATATGGTTTTGCAATTACACCGTCTGGACCGTTTAAAATCCGTTTTATGCGTATTGGGCTTTGCCGTTCTGGTTTCGGGTTGCTCAAGCTGGATGGGGGAATCTGAAGATCCGCCCTTGCCTGGCGAACGGCTGGCGGTTTTGTCGCTGCAAAGCACGCTGGTACCTGATCCCGGCCTGACCGATCAGAAAGTTGTTTTGCCACAGCCGCAGGTGCAGGAAGACTGGACCCAGAATGGCGGTGTCCCCAGCCATTCATTGCAGCACCTGGCGTTTGACAACGAAACGATGACAAAACAGTGGTCCAGCAGCATTGGCACCGGATCACTGGACGAAGACTTGTTGCTAAACCAGCCTGTCATTGCCAAGGGTGTTGTGTTTACCATTGATGCCGATGCCGAAGTGCGCGCCTTTAGTGCAAAAACCGGCAAGCAGATTTGGGATGTGGATATTGCCCCGGATCAGGAAGATGACAGTACCCTTCTGGGGTCTGGTCTGGCATATGCCGATGGCATGGTTTATGCCACCACCGGTTTTGCTGAAGTGGTTGCCATTGATGCCGCAAGTGCGGAAGTAAAGTGGCGTACCACCTTGACCGCACCAATGCGTGCCGCCCCTACCGTTCGTGGTGGCCGGGTGTTTGTGATAACGGTCGATAACCAGACTGTCGCCCTGAATGCCTATAGCGGCGAAGTTTTGTGGAGCCATCGTGGTGCTAGCGAAGGTGCCACCTTTATTGGTGGTGCCAGCCCGGCAGTTGACCAGGGTGTGGTGATTTCAGCCTATAGCACCGGCGAACTTTACGCCCTTCGTGTTGAAAACGGCCAGGTGATCTGGTCCGATACCCTGGCGTCGGCCGGTCGGACAGATGCTGTTTCGGCTATTGCCGATATTCGGGGCTTGCCGGTGATTGATAATGACCTTGTCATTGCGACCAGTAATTCCGGTTTGACGGTAGCGATTGACCTTCGGACCGGTGTTCGTTTGTGGGAAGTGGAAGAAGGTGGTATCCAGTCTCCGTGGGTGGCCGGCAATTATGTATTCCTGCTATCGAATACCAACGACCTGATTGCCTTGCAGCGGCGCTCGGGACGGGTTAAATGGGTGTCAGCATTACCGCGTTATGTTGATCCGGAAGATCAAAGCGAAGCCATGGTATGGACCGGGCCGGTTTTGGCGGGTGACCGTTTGATCGTCGGGAACGAGCAAGGTGACGTTGAAACGATTTCGCCTTATGATGGAACAGTCATCGGGACCGATACGTTGCCAGGGCCGTTAACATTGCCGCCAATCGTTGCCGGAGATACATTGTATTTCCTTACGGCAAATGCGTCGCTGGTCGCCTATCGTTAAACGTCGATCAGAATAAGTTTTGAAAGGCTTTGCCTTTCCCTGTTTTTTGCGAGTGCGCCACCGATATATGTATCGTGGCGCACATCGCCGTTTTTATAAAGAGTCTGAAGTCAGATGACCTTGAAAGTTGCCATTATCGGTCGCCCGAATGTCGGGAAATCGACCCTGTTTAATCGCCTGGTGGGCAAGAAGCTAGCGCTTGTCGATGACCAGCCCGGCGTTACGCGTGATCGTCGATATGGCAAGGCACGGCTTGGCCATTTGACCTTTACCGTTATCGACACTGCCGGCCTTGAAGAGGCCTTTGACGGCTCGATCGAAGGCAAGATGCGCCAGCAAAGCGAGATCGCATTTGAAGATTGCGATGTTGCTCTGTTTTTAATTGATGCGCGCGCCGGTCTGTCACCGCTCGATAACCATTTTGCCGACTGGTTGCGTAAACGCAAAAAGCCGGTTCACGTTATTGCCAACAAACATGAAGGCAGGGCGCAGGACCCGGGCTTGTACGAAGCCTATGGCCTTGGTCTGGGCGATGTGGCACCGATTTCGTCGGAACACGGCCAGGGCATGGAATTGCTGATCGATATTCTTTTGCCGTATTGGGAAGATGACCGCCAGAAAGAACGCGACGCCCGCAAGGCTGCCCGCGCTGATCTGGTGCGCAGCACCCCGACCGAAGATGATGCCGACGACGATAGCAACGACGATATCGAAAACGATAACGATGCGGACGCCGATTTCGGCCCTGATTTTGACGGCGATGACGACATTGATATCGACCTGGATAGCGACGATTTTCCGAACGGTTTGGGGGGATCCCTGAAGTCGGTTGAAGAAAACGGCGAATTTGACGAAGAAGACGACGACGAAGATGCCGATGATTTGCCCCGGGACAAAGGCAAAATTCAGTTGGCGATTATTGGTCGTCCCAATGTTGGTAAATCAACCCTGATGAACCAGCTTTTGAATGAAAACCGTGTGATGACCGGGCCGCAGGCAGGCCTGACCCGCGATGCGATTGCGGTTGACTGGAACTTTAACGGTCGCGAGATCAGGCTGGTCGATACCGCCGGGATGCGCCGTAAAAAGAAAATCGATGATCGGGTCGAGAAACTGTCGGTCAGCGACACGTTGCGCGTTATTCGCTATGCCCAGGTCGCGGTTTTAATGATTGATGCGACCAACACCATCGATAAACAGGACCTGACGATTGCACGTATGGTGCTTGAAGAAGGCCGTGCGTTGATCATCGGGGTGAATAAATGGGATCTGGTCGATGATAAATCGGCCTATATGAAGCATCTCAGTGATACGCTTGAAAGCTCGTTTGCACAGGCACGTGGTATTCCTGTCGTAACGCTTTCAGCCCTTACGGGACGTGGTTCCGAACGGATCATGCCGACTGTTCTTGATATTTATGATATCTGGAGCCGCCGTATTCCGACATCCCAACTGAACCGCTGGCTTGAAGAAACAACCGAGCGTCATTTGCCGCCGGTGATCAGCGGCCGTCGTATTCGTCTGCGTTATATGACCCAGGCGAAATCGCGTCCGCCAAGTTTCTTTATTAACTGTTCCAAGGCCGCAGAATTACCGGAAAGCTATACCCGTTACCTGATTAACGGTTTGCGCGATGATTTTGACATGCCGGGCGTTCCGATCCGAATTTATTTGCGGAGCAGCGACAACCCGTTTGCCAAAAAGAAAAAGCGGTAATCGTTACATGTGAAAAAAGGGTCGTTCATGAAACGGCCCTTTTTTATTTGTGTGTCTTGTCCTGAAATATGTTGTCATCCGGAGGGTGGACGCATGACACGCATCGATACAGAGGACTGAAGCAACCCCCACCACCGCCTTGATTGTAAACGGCATTTAACCACACCCGTTCGGCAGATATAGGCGCCATATGCTATTTAAAGAAAGCAGCAATCAAAATGGCTGCGCAAACATCAGCTGTTATGTTTGCTGGTGGCAGGGTGCAGGAGATTATCGTTGCCGTTTCTGTTTATGGAAATAATGGCGGGTTCAGTCGCGCGAAACCTTCCTGAATATGATAGGGATAATGCGGATAGGGTGGTTGGCATTTACTGACAGCATCAAGTTGTTCAATGTGATTTGCGCTTAATGCCCATCCTACCGCGCCAAGGTTGTCACGCAACTGTTGTTCATTGCGTGCGCCGATGATGACCGATGATACGGTTGGACGTTGCAATAACCAGTTAAGGGCAATTTGCGGCACAGATTTTCCGGTTTCTGCCGCGATTTGGTCCAGTACGTCGACAATGTCATAAAGGACATTCTCGTCAACCGGCGGGCCATATTGTGCGGTTTCATGCAAACGGCTGTCGGCTGGAACGGGCGTGCTACGCCGGATTTTACCGGTTAGTCGCCCCCAGCCAAGCGGGCTCCAGACGATGGCGCCAATCCCTTGATCCTGTGCCATTGGCATTAAATCCCATTCGTAATCCCGGCCTACCAGCGAATAATAAACCTGATGGGCGACATGGCGGCCATAGCCCTGCGCCTGCGCAACTGCCTGTGATTTCATTATTTGCCAACTGGCGAAGTTTGAAACGCCGCTATAGCGGATTTTCCCTGCCTGCCTAAGGGTATCAAGTGTTTCCATGACTTCATCTGCTGGCGTGTAGGCATCAAATGCATGAAGTTGCAAAAGATCGATATAGTCTGTGTTCAGCCGCTTTAACGCGGCCTCGGTCGCACCAATCAGGCGATGGCGTGACGTGCCATAGTCATTGGGGCCGTCGCCCATAGGCAGCGCCAGCTTGGTTGATATAATTGTTTTATCCCGGCGTCCTTTGATCGCCTCGCCCAGTATTTGTTCGGCGGCCCCGTTTGAATAAACATCTGCACTATCAAACATGTTCAAACCGGCATCGAGGCAGATATCGATCAAACGGGTCGCTTCGCGAACATCCGAGGAGCCCCAGGCGGAAAAAAGCGGTCCTTGCCCGCCAAAGGTGCCGGTACCAAAGCTGAGAGCGGGGATACGCAGGCCGGATTGGCCCAGTTGCCTGTATTCCATTGAAATCTCCTGTCATAAAAATGCGGTTGACGGGAATATGGACAGCCACTGAATTTTCAACTATTGGGAAAACAGGAAAATTATTTGTGAGTTGAATTCATATGTCGCGACTTGATACCAACCGGTCCGGTGAAATGGAAGTTTTCATCCGGGTGGTGGAAAGGGATGGTTTTTCCGCAGCCGCCCGGGATTTTAATATGACGCCATCGGCGATCAGTAAACTGGTTGGCCGGCTGGAAGACAGGTTAAGGGTGCGGCTGTTTAACCGTTCAACCCGGAAATTGCAGCTTACGCCGGAAGGGCAGCGGTTTTATCAACGTGCTGTATCCGTCATTGCCGATCTTGATGATGCCGAACAGGAGGCCGCCGTTGCCTTATGTCCGCGTGGGCATTTGCGAATTAGCGTTAATATGCCGGTTGGACTGCATCGATTGTTGCCGCTGGTGCCGGTATTTCGTCGGGCTTATCCGCAAATTACCCTGGATGTTACGGTTAGCGAGAAGATGGTGGATTTGTACGAAGAGCGGGCTGACATTGCCATTCGCAGCGGTCCACTACAATCCTCGGGCCTTATTGCCCGTAAGCTGGGTGTATGCCGAATGGCGATTGCGGCCTCGCCGGATTATCTGGCCCGATATGGAACGCCACAAACGGTGGCAGACCTGCGGGATCATGTGCTGATCGGATACAATTTTGTTCGGGCGAAAGCCGAATGGCCATTCAAGGTAGATGGTGAAATTGTAACGGTTTTGCCAGGCGGGACGATTGATGTTGGTGATGCCGAAAGTGCCCGTCATTTGGCAATTGCGGGGGGCGGTATTGTTCGCCTTGGCAAGTTTCATATTGAACAGGATGTCAAAGCGGGCCGGTTGATCGAAATTCTTGACGCTTATTACCCCGGAAATGGCAAGGGCGGCGTGGAAATCAATGCCGTATATATTGGTGGTGGGGGACATTTACCCGCGCGTGTGCGGGCCTTTCTGGATTTCTGTGGCGAAAACTTGCATCTGAAATAAAAAAGCCGGACCTCACAATCGGGGTCCGGCCTTGATGTTTTAAGGTGCGGCTTTGTCAGCTTGCGGTGACGATTTCACCGTGTTTGGCACAGTCTTCTGCGGCCAGATCAACGAAAACATCCATGATGCTTTCGGGGGTGCGCAGTGTTTCCGGGTCTTCACCGGGAAAAGCCGCAGCGCGCATGGTGGTGCGGATGGGGCCGGGGTTAACCAGGTTGACCTTTACGGTGCTGTCATCCATTTCCTGGGCATAGGACAGAACCAGTGCTTCAAGGGCGGCCTTGGTGGCAGCATAAAGGCCCCAATAGGCGCGGCCCTTGGCCGATACACCCGATGTGACGAAAATGGCGCGTCCGGCATCAGCCAGGCGCAGTAATTTATCGACACTGCGGATCAGGCGGAAATTGGCCGTAACATTAACCGCAAGGGTATTTTCAAACATTTGCGTGTCAATATGGCCGACCGGGGCCAGTTCACCCAAAACGGCGGCATTACCAACGATGATATCAAGTTTGCCGAACCGTTCATAAATCGACGCGCCCATGGCATCGATTTTTTCATACATGGTTAAATCCAGCGGCAACAAAACGGCCTTGCCGCCTTCGGCCCGGATTTCATCGTCAAGTTCTTCAAGGGCACCAACATTGCGACCAAGGGCGATGACTTCGGCCCCTTCGGCGGCAAACCGTTTGGCAATCGCACGGCCAATGCCGTGCGATGCCCCGGTTATCAGTGCAACTTTGCCCTCAAGGCGTTTTTGCACACTCATGCGGACTGCCTTTCGACCAACTGCGATAATTTCCGATCCTTGTTTTCAGCCTGGTGGTCAACCAGACGGATGGGATAGTCGCCGGTAAAGCAGGCATCACAAAATGCCGGGCTTTCGGCATCGCGGCCGGGCAGGCCGGTGGCACGATACAAACCATCGATGCTGACAAACGCCAGACTGTCGACGCCAATCATTTTCGCCATTGTTTCAATGTCGTAATTGGCAGCCATCAGCTTTTCTTTTGACGGGGTATCAACACCGTAAAAACACGGGTTTGCCGTGGGCGGGCTGGTGATGCGCATATGCACTTCGGCAGCACCTGCCTGGCGAACCAGTTCGACGATTTTGGTCGATGTGGTGCCACGTACAATTGAATCATCAACCAGAATAACGCGTTTGCCCTTTAGCTTGCCGGGGTTGGCGTTATGTTTCAGCTTTACGCCAAGGTGGCGGATCTGATCGGTCGGCTCAATAAAGGTCCGGCCCACATAATGGTTGCGGATAATGCCCAGTTCAAACGGAATACCGGATTCTTCGGCATAGCCCAGTGCCGGTGGCACGCCCGAGTCGGGAATGGGCACAACCACATCGGCCTCGACCGAACTTTCGCGTGCCAGTTCGCGGCCAATATTTTTACGTACGTCATACACGCTGGAACCTTCGACAATGCTGTCGGGGCGGGCGAAATAGACATGTTCAAAAATACAAAAGCGCGATTTGACCGGTTTGAACGGTTTAGTCGAGCGAATACCGGAATCGGTGATTTCAACAATTTCGCCCGGTTCAACATCACGAATGAACTCGGCCCCGACAATATCAAGACCAACTGTTTCAGACGAAAAGATGTACGAGTCGTTGAGTTTTCCCAGCACCAGTGGACGTACGCCTAGCGGGTCACGCACGCCGATCAGTTTTTTCTGGGTCATGACGACCAGGCTATATGCGCCTTCAACCTGACGCAGGGCATCAACCAGGCGATCGACGATCTTTTCATACAGGCTGGTAGCGATCAGGTGAATAAACACCTCGGTATCGGCGGTGGACTGAAAAATAGAGCCACGACGGACCAGGCGGTCACGCACGGCAAGGGCGTTGGTCAGGTTGCCGTTATGGGCAATGGCCAGGCCGCCAAATTCAAAATCGGCAAATAGCGGCTGAACATTGCGAAGGCCTTTGCCCCCTGCAGTGGAATAGCGCACATGGCCGACGGCCCGGTGGCCCGGCAGGCTCTGGATGACATCCTGTGATCCGAAAATGTCACCAACCTGGCCCGAAGCCCGGTGGGCGGGGAAATCAGACCCGTCGTAAGCAACGATACCCGCTGCTTCCTGCCCGCGATGCTGAAGAGCATGCAAGCCAAGGGCGGTTAAGGCTGCCGCATCGGGCGAACCAAAAACGCCAAAAACGCCACACTCTTCGCGTAGCTTGTCGTCATCGAATGGATTGGTGGTCAGCATGAGTGGGTTCCGCTCTCTCGCCGGTGGCGCCTGTTGGATGCCGCACGCGTTAACGAAATCCCGACGCCTCACTCGTTGGGGATCGCCACCAGGGGCAATCCATATCTTCGCGCGTGGGCGTTTTATAACGCTTTTGAGCTTTTGGTCCAGAACCTTTTGTGGTTCTGCGGCATCACGATGACGTTTAAAATAATTTTATATGTAGCACAGACCGGGTGTGGTCTTCCATCATTGCTGGGTAACAGCATCAATCAGACGGTTTTTCGCGTCGATTTCTTCCTGGGTATAACCTTCTATCTGCGTGGATTCCTTACGTTTTGGCGTAGGGCCTAACAATTTGCGATAGGTTTGGTCACGCGCATCGGCTTCGCGCTGGGTGCGGGCAATTTCTTCGGCGGTGTTGTCAAACAGCGCATCGGGCATGGCAGCCTTGAGCAAATAGGCACCCTCTTGCAGAACGGGGCGGGTGCGGGCGGTTTGCACCCACATCGGTTGCTGGCTTGGCGGCATTAACCACGACAGGGCGATATAGGCGATGCAAACGACCAGCCCGCCCCGGACCAGACCAAAAACAAAGCCCAGCGTGCTATCCAGGCTGTCGAGGCCGGAATTTTGCACCGCTTTGGCAATGCGTCCGCTAATGAACGAAAAAATCAGAAACGCGATCAGAAACAGGCCTATACCCGTTGCAAGATCGGCGATCAGTTGCGAAGGGATCAATTCGCGGACATAGGGGCGCGCAACCGGATAGCCATAAAGGGCGGTAACACCAGCACCCACCCAGCCCAGCATTGACAGGCTTTCATGAACAAAGCCGCGAAAAAACGCGAATAGGCCGGACAGCAGCACAATGGCAACCACCACCAGATCAAAAATGTCTCTGGCCCCCAATTCGGAGAGGAAGGAAAAATCCATTCTGTGTCGGTCCTGTTATGGCTTTGCGCGGAATATACCAGCGCCGAAGAATCGGAATAGGGCTTGTTGCAGTGTAAGGCAAGCCTGATATGGGTGTATGCGGAAGCGGGAATTAATACATGCCTTCGCGGGGACGTACTTTTTCCCGCACATCCTGACCGAATAAATTTACCAAATCCTGAAGATGGCTAATTTCGATCTGTTTCAAACCCTTGATGGTCAGCTTCTTTTTGGCTGTTTGACCCTGTTTGGGGACATAACCATTAACGAAGCCAAGTTTGGCCGCTTCTTTCAGGCGGGCCTCGGTCTGGCCGACCGGGCGAACTTCGCCCGACAGGCCAATTTCACCAACAATAACGGTTTCAGCAGGTACAGGACTGTCTGCAACTGCGGAAATAAGGGCCGCGGCAACCGCAAGGTCGGCGGCCGGCTCGCCCACACGCAGGCCACCTGCGACGTTCAGGTAAACGTCAAATTGGCTAAGGGGCAGGCCACAACGGGCATCAAGCACGGCTAAAATCATGTTCATGCGGGCAGAATCCCAGCCGACCACGGCGCGGCGCGGGGTTGCCAGGGCCGATTGTGCGACGAGAGCCTGAATTTCCACCAGCATCGGGCGGGTTCCCTCCAGCCCGGCGAAAACGGCGGTGCCGCTAACCGGGGCATCACGGTCAGCCAGAAACAGGGCAGACGGATTGGGGACTTCGACCAGCCCGGCATCGCCCATTTCAAACACGCCAATTTCGTCGGTCGCGCCAAAGCGGTTTTTTACCGCACGCAGAATGCGGAACTGGTGGCCACGTTCGCCTTCAAAATAAAGGACGGTATCGACCATATGTTCCAGCACGCGGGGACCGGCGATCTGGCCTTCTTTGGTAACGTGCCCCACAAGGATGACGGCAAATCCCTTGCGTTTGGCAAGGCGGATCAGCTCCAGCGCACAGGCGCGCACCTGGGAAACCGTTCCTGGCGCACTATCAAGGGTGTCGGCATACATCGTCTGAATAGAATCGATGACCACAACTTCGTGGCTGCTTTGATCCAGGGTGGCGATGATATCGCGCAGGCTGGTGGCGGCGGCGAAATCGACCTTTGATTTTTCCAGCCCCAGCCGTGCCGCGCGCATCCGTACCTGATCAACCGCTTCCTCGCCCGAGATATAGGCGCATTTATGCCGGGCGGCGAGAACGCCAACCGCCTGTAACAAAATAGTGGATTTGCCAATGCCGGGGTCGCCGCCAACCAGCAGGGCGGACCCGGGAACCAGGCCGCCGCCACAGGCACGGTCAAGTTCGGCAATGCCGGTTATAATGCGGGGCGGGCGCGCACTTTGGCCTTCAAGGGCCACAAAATCCAGCGGTTTGCCGCGGGGGCCGGTCGTGATGCCGCCGGTGGCTTTGGGGCCGGCTTCAATGCGTTCTTCCTCGATGGTGTTCCAGGAATCACAGGCATCACAATGCCCGGTCCATTTCCGGTATTCGGCTCCGCAATTCTGGCAGATAAATCGGCTTTGGGTTTTTGCCACAAAAAGCTCCGTTGGAAAAAGACCGGGGGCGGGCTGGTTTTGAGCCCGGTATCAGGACCATAAGCCTGATCATAAATCAAAGGGTTGGCCGGATTAAAGATGCTTTAAATCCAGATCAAGCGGACCTTCGGTGTTGCCCGATATGAATTGCGCCAGATAGGGGTTGTCGCTGTGTTCAACATCGGCAACCGGGCCATCCCAGATGATTTTTCCCTGATAGAGAAAAGCAATGCGGTCGGCAATTTTGCGCGCACTGGCCATATCATGGGTGATGGTCAGGGCACAGGCACCAAGTTCACGCGTACATTTGACAATCAGGTCGTTAATCACATCGCCCATGATCGGGTCAATGCCGGTGGTGGGTTCATCAAAAAACAGAATTTCGGGTCGGGTGGCGATGGCACGCGCAAGACCAACGCGCTTTTGCATGCCGCCAGAAAGTGATGCAGGCGACAAATCTGCCATTTCGGCCCCCAAACCAACATCGGCAAGGCGGGCGATGGCAATGTCATAGGCTTTTTTGCGGTCAATGCCCTGGCCTTCGATCAGGCCAAAGGCAACATTTTCCCATACCGGCAATGAGTCAAACAGGGCTGCCCCCTGAAACAGCATACCGGTTTTTGCCAGCATGGCGTCCTGGGCTTTCCGGTCTGCGCCAACCATTTCAACGCCGTCAATTTTGATCGACCCGCTGTCGGGGGTAAGCAACCCCAATACACATTTCAGGGTTACCGATTTACCGGTGCCCGATCCGCCAATGATGGCAACCGATTCCCCGGCTGCCACATCAAGATTAATACCTTGCAGGACTTTTTTGGCACCAAACCCTTTGTGAAGGTCGGTCAGACTGATTTTCGGGCTGTTTGACATAAGTTTGCGGCCCTGAATTAGCGAACAAAAAACAGTTCGGTCACGATGTAATTGGCAATCAGGATCAGGATGGAACTGGAAACCACGGCATTGGTCGTTGCCTGGCCAACGCCCTGGGCACCGCCGCGCGAGTAATAACCCTGATAGCAGCCCATCAATGTGATGATGAAACCAAACGCTGCTGCCTTGACCAGCCCTGAAACCACATCAAGTGTTTCAAGATACTGAAAGGTGTTCTGGATATAGGAACCGGAATTGAACGACAGTTTGTTCACGCCGACCATATAACCGCCCATCACCCCGATGATGTCGCCAACAAAAACCAGTATCGGCAAGGTGACCAGGCCCGCGATAACCCGCGGAACCACCAGATATTTGAACGGATTGGTTGAAAGGGTTACTAGTGCGTCGATTTGTTCGGTTACACGCATGGTACCAATTTCGGCGGCAATGGCGGCACCTACACGTCCCGCCACCATCAACCCGGCCAGAACCGGGCCCAGTTCGCGGGTCATGGAAATGACAACCACCGTGGCAACCGCACTTTCGGCTGAAAACCGCGAAAACCCCGAATAACTTTGCAGGGCCAGAACCATGCCGGCAAACAGCGTGGTCATGGCGACAACCGGCAGCGAAAAATAGCCGATTTCGCACATTTGCTTAAAGATCAGCCGGAAATAGAAACGCGGCGTCACACAATGCAAAAGTGTTTTGGCGGCAAAAACCGTAACCCGGCCGACAACAGCCAGAAATGCAAGAAATATCCGGCCTACCGGCGCTAAGATCGGCATCTGGGGCGTTATTCCCTTGTTTTGGCAATGTCTGTATTGGGCAAAATCGCCACAAACAGATCAGCCTTCGGTGTAAACCCGCTGATAACGATGACCAAGCGAGGTCAGGATTTCATAGCCAATAGTACCGGACATCGTACCGATATCATCAACTGTGCAGTCTTTGCCAAGCAGGGTTACATCGTCGCCAGCTTTCAGCTTTCCTTCAGGCAGGTCCGTAACATCAATGCCAAAGGCATCCATTGAAACACGACCAACCATTGGCGTCTGAATGCCGCCGATTTTCAGTTTCCCGGCGTTGGAAAGGTGGCGCAACCAGCCATCGGCATAACCTGCGGCAATGGTTGCAATTCTGGAGGGCCGTTCAGCCCGCCAGGACGCACCGTATCCGACCGACTCTCCGGTGTCAATCTGACGCAATTGCAAGACCTTGGCTGTTAACGTGACCACAGATCGCATCGGGTTGGCTTTTTCCGGCGTCGGGTTGCCACCCCATAGGGCATAACCCGGGCGGCAAAATTCCAGGTGGTAGTCCTTATGGCGGAAAATGGCCGATGAATTGCAAAATCCGCGCGGTGCGGGCGGTAAACGCCGATACCATTTCATGAACAGATTATATTGTTCGCGGGTGATCGGGTTTTCGGCTTCGTCGGCGGCGACCGGGTGGGTCATATAGCCAGCCTTTTCAAAGCCATACAGCAATTGCGAATGCCGTTCGATTAATTCCTGCATATCACGCGGCGACAGGCCGGTGCGGTTCATGCCGGTGTCAAGGTGAATGAAAGCCGGCGCCGGGCGTTCATATTCGCGGCACAAATTGGACCAGCGTTCAATCTGGCCCAGGTCATTAAGAACCGGGATAACGTCGTTTTCGATGAAAAATTCTTCATCGCCGGGCATCAGTCCGTTAAAAACGGCAATGCGCCCGCCGCCCCGCAAAAGCGGAAAAAGATCGGCGGCTTCATTGGCATGGGCGACAAAAAACAGGCGGCAGCCCTGTTTTTTCAAAACCGGTACAATCGCCTTGGCACCCAGCCCGTACGCGTCTGCCTTTACAACGGCACCCATGGTACGGCCGGTATAGGTTTTTTGCAGACGCTGATAGTTTTCAGCAATTGCTCTCAGGTTAATTTCCAGCTGTGCGCAATCGGCTGCACGGCCAGGGGCGGGTAGGACGCTCATTGGCTAAACCCCGTTATATGCATAGTGGGTTATTCGTCGAATTCTTCGGCGACATGATCAAGATCGCCAAATTTGGTAAAGTTGCCGTCAAAAAACAGCCGGACGTTGCCAACCGGGCCATGTCGCTGCTTGGCCACAATGACTTCGGCGGTGTTGTAAACCTGGTTTAGGCGTTCCTGCCATTGGGAATAACGCTCGCCGAATTTATCTGTTGATTCTTCGGGCTTTTGTGCAGGTTCAGCCCGTTCCAGATAATATTGTTCACGGTAAATAAACATCACCACGTCGGCGTCCTGCTCGATCGAGCCGGATTCACGCAAATCCGACAATTGCGGGCGTTTGTCGTCGCGCTGTTCAACTGCACGTGAAAGCTGCGACAGGGCCAGAACCGGGCAGCCCAGTTCCTTGGCAATTGCTTTGAGCGAGCGGGTAATTTCCGAGACTTCCTGCACACGTCCGTCGCCGCGAAAGTTGGTTGGCGGGGCCAGAAGCTGAAGGTAATCGACGACAATCATGGCAAGGCCGTGCTGGCGTTTTAGCCGGCGGCAACGGGTGCGCAAGGTTGACACCGGCAGGGCCGGTGTATCGTCGATATACAGCGGAACCGTATTTAATTCGCGCGACGCAATAACCAGACGTTCAAAATCGTCCTCGTTCAAATCACCACGGCGCATGTTATCGCCCGAAACCTCGGCAGCCTGCGACAAAAGACGCCCGGCAAGCTGTTCGGCCGCCATTTCAAGCGAGAAAACGGCAATGGCACCGGTGCGCAATTCGTCAAACTGGTCTTCGCCGCTGGCACGGGTTTTGTGCGAAGAAATGGCGGCGTTAAACGCCACGTTCATGGCCAGGGCTGTTTTACCCATTGACGGGCGCCCGGCCAAAATCAAAAGGTCGGAAGGGTGCAGGCCGCCCAGTTTGCGGTCGATATCGCGAAGACCGGTGGTAACACCAACAACCTTGCCCGCATTTTTATAGGCATGTTCAACGTTTTCAACCGCACGCGTCAGTGCCGGGCCAAAGGCGACAAAACCCGATTCCGCTGCCCCGGCAGTCGCCAGGGAAAACAGGCGTTGTTCGGCATTTTCAATCTGGTTGGCCGCGTCGGCGTCCAGTTCGTATTGATAGGCCTCGTTGACAACAGATTCGCCAATTTCGATTAATTCGCGGCGCAAATACAGGTCGTAAACCAGCTTTCCATAGTCACCCGCATTAATGACCGAAACCATGTTATTGGATAATTCGGCCAGATATTGCGCACCACCAATTTCGGCCAGATGTTCATCCTGGCGAAAAAAGGCTGACAGGGTAACCGGGTTGGCCAACTGGCCGCGTTCGATCAGTTTGCCGCAAGCTTCGTAAATGCGGCCGTGGCGGGCATCGGCAAAATGTTCGGGGCGTAAAATATCCGAAACGCGCTCATAGGCAGCGTTGTTGTTCAGGATCGCACCCAAAAGCGCGGCCTCCGCCTCAAAGTTGTGAGGCGGCATACGCTCGAGCGGAAGATGGTGGTTAGCACCGTCGTCTGCATCCATGGGCGCAAACAGGGCATCAAGCTGGGGATCATTCATGATGGCGGAGCCTACCAGTCATCCTGTTGAGCTGAAAGTGGAAAACCAACGTGGTCATAGCGGGTATACCGTAACCGCAATGGTCAGGATACATGGTGTTTTTTCACAGGGCGGAATATTTTCCGTTCAAACAGGTGTTTGGGGAAAAAGAAAAACGGCGTACCCGCGAAGGATACGCCGTTTTTTGAAAAAACGTCAGGCAACACCAGATCAGGCGTTGGCTTCTGCTGCTTCTTCTTCGCCTTCAGCTTCCAGTTCTTCTTCGGATGCTTCTTCGGCAAGTGCTTCTTCTTCTTCCATCTCGTCGATGGTGCCAAGAACAGCCGCACCTTTACGAAGCTGCTCGGCGGCATCTTCTTCGGTACGGGCGACGTTGGCGGTAACCGTGATCAGGACTTCCGGGTGCAGCGCGACGACAACGTCATGCAGACCCAGGGACTTGATCGGGGCTTCCAGGCGAACCTGACCACGCGAAATGGTGCAACCTGCGTCGGTAACAGCAGCGGCGATGTCGCGTGCGGTAACCGAGCCATACAGATGCCCGACGTCAGATGCCTGGCGAACCAGGGTCACTGCCAGATCGCCAAGGCTTTCAGCGACTTTCTGGGCTTCCGAACGGCGTTCCAGGTTGTCAGCTTCGAGCTGTGCTTTCTGTGCTTCGAAAACAGCAAGATTTGCCTTGTTTGCACGCAGGGCCATACCCTGGGGCAGCAGGCGGTTGCGGGCGTGGCCCGGCTTTACGGTGACAACGTCACCCATCTGGCCGAGTTTTTCTACCCGCTGGAGCAGAATAACTTCCATCACCGATCCTCCTCATTGCTACGGGTCATCGGTTGGTTCCCCCGCAGCCTGATTAAATGCTCAACAATTCCAAGTCCGCAGATCGCGATGAACGACCAGCTGGATAGAACCGTGACGATATAAAACACCGTCAATATCATACGCTTTTGCGGCCATCGGGCTGCCTGCCCGTGTACCAGCGCCAATCCCTGAAACAGGAACGGCACTGCCAGTACAACCGCGACGTTGCGCGCTATATAGGCCAGGTTGCCATCGCTAAACGCGATGGATGCCCCGGCCAGGGCAAACGCAAAAAGTGACCAACCGGGCAAAGCCAGCGACGCCAGTGATGGCGTCGGGCGCAGGTTTTTGCCTGCGCGCACCAGAATTGCCTGTGCAATCATGACATTGACCAGTACCATCAGGTACCAGGACAATGCCGCAATCGCCGGGAAATATGTCTGGAACATCACAATGATCTGTTGAACATCCGGCGTTAGCGGAACACCCATTTCAGAATACATCGTCGAGAGGAAGTGAGCGATCACTCCCTGAATATCCAGACCATCCGCCGCGACAGTTGCAAGGATGACAATCATCATCACGGCAACGGCCAGGGCCATGGCGGCTAAAATGATACCGGGCTGAATAAACGCCGGTTTCCCGGAGTCGTCAGCCCGCATTATCAGCGCCACGCGGGTCAACATCGTCGCTGGTCCGGCGATCACGACCAGAAAGACCGTGAACGGCAATGGGCCACCCAAAAGAAGCAGGGCCGCACATGCCGCAATTGCCGCAACCAGCAGGCTTTTGGGTCCGCGCCACAATCCGATAACGAAAAGTGGCAGGTGCCCGAAATAGGAAAGCAGCAGCGCTAGCGGATTTCCGGTCAATACCAGCAAAAACAAGAGCGCACTGCCCAGTCCTGCACCGATTGACGATAGGGTATCACGCGAAGACATCAGCTACTCCGTTGGCCGAGACCGCAAAACAAAGTCTCTTGCCGACTGCCTCAGACCTGGTCTGAGTAGGGCAGCAGCGCCAGGAAACGAGCGCGTTTGATGGCTTTTGAAAGCTCACGCTGTTTCTTGGCCGAAACGGCCGTGATACGGCTCGGAACGATCTTGCCGCGTTCGGAAACGAAACGCTGCAACAGTTTGACATCTTTATAGTCGATCTTCGGCGCATCCGCACCCGAGAACGGGCAGGTTTTGCGGCGACGGAAAAACAGACGACGTCCAGCCATGGTATATCCTCCTCGTTAATCGATTACTGGCGCGGGCCGCTGCGGCGCGGGCCACGGCTGCCACGTTCTTCGCGGTTACGCAGAATGGCTGACTGTTCTTCTTCGAACTCGTCAACTTTTACGGTCATCTGACGCAGCACGTCTTCATTGAAGCGCATCTGACGTTCATATTCCGCAATCGCGTCCTTGTCGGCTTCGATCTGGAAGAGGGTATAATGACCCTTGCGGTTTTTCTTGACCCGGTAGGTCAGGGAACGCAGGCCCCAGTATTCGGTCTTGGCAACAGTTGCGCCGAGGCCTACGAGGGTTTCGTTCAGTTTTTCGTTCAGGGCTTCGACCTGTGCAGTCGAGAAGTCCTGACGTGCAATATACACGCTTTCGTACTTGCTCATAATTCTCCTAATCACCCCTTGTGGCTTGTCTCTTCCTGAACGACCTCATGTCGAGCAGGCATAGCCGGGCATTCCCGGCAAGGAGCCGTGAGCCGGGCAATATACACTTTTCGCCATCAGGTGCAACGGCAAATACCGGCTTGTTCAAACGATTCGACCTGCCCGTTTTTGCAATGCTGGTTTGCACAATTCTTCAACGGTACGCCAGGCGGGAAATTTTGTCATAAAAGCGTTGCACTTTTCTAAGAGCCGCTATGCAAAGCCCGATATTCCCTTGATTTGCAAAGGGTGTGCGGGTAGTTCTTAATGCCATTCGTCGAACCGGTCGACCTCTCTTCATTGCACATTTTCCCGGCCACCCCCCACTGACAACAAAAATAGCGGGGCTGGGAATTTATGTTATGGGGCGCTAGACCGGGCTATACTCAGAATGTACATGGTTTGGTGATGGTTGAATCCCAGGTTGAAGGCGCGTCTCCCCGGCGCGCGACACTGCTTACTTTATGTTTCTTTTCCCTAGTCGTCGGTATCATTACCGGTTATGGCGCAGTCGCGTTTCGCGCCTTGGTCGCGATTATTCATAATCTGGCGTTTTATGGCACTTTTACGCTGGAATATGATGCCAATATGCTGACCGAGCCGTCGTCATGGGGGCCTCTTATTATTCTTGTTCCCGTTCTTGGCGGGATGCTGGTTGTTTTTCTGGTTAATAATTTCGCACCCGAAGCCAAAGGTCACGGTGTGCCGGAAGTGATGAATGCCATCTATTTTAATCAGGGTCGTATTCGGCCTCTGGTGGCAGTGATCAAGTCCGTTGCATCCGCCCTGTCAATTGGTACCGGGGCCGCAGTTGGCCGTGAAGGACCAATCATTCAGATCGGCTCGTCGCTGGGTTCCAGTATTGCGCAGCTTCGCAACCTTCCGACCGGACAGCGTATTACGTTGCTGGCGGCCGGGGCAGGGGCTGGTATTGCGGCAACGTTTAACACCCCGCTGGGGGCTGTGTTGTTCGCGATTGAACTGATGATGCCTGAAGTGTCGACGCGCACGTTTTTGCCGGTGGTCATTGCGACGGGTGCTGCAACCTATATCGGGCGTATTTCCTTTGGTCTGGCACCGGCATTTGAAGTGCCGCTGGCCGCCATTCCACAGGTTTCAGCAATCGATATTGAAGCCCTTATCATTTATGTCGTGCTGGGTGTTCTGAGCGGCGTTGCAGCCTGGATGCTGATCCGTTCGATGCTGATCACGGACAAGTTTTTCAAAAAGATGCCCGGTAATGATTATACCCGCCATGCGGTCGGTATGCTGTCGGTCGGCATTTTGATGTATGTCCTGTTCCTGACGGCAGGCAATTATTATGTTGATGGCGTTGGTTACGGCACCATTCAGGCCATCCTGCGTGGCGGGATGACATCGTTGCCGTTGCTGGTGATCCTGTTCTTTGCCAAAATGTATGCAACGTCGGTCAGTATCGGTTCCGGCGCATCGGGGGGCGTATTTTCGCCGTCACTGTTTGTCGGGGCGACCATGGGCGGCGCTGTTGGTGTTATTGGTACCATGATTTTCCCCAATGCAGGCATTAACCCGGCTGAATTTGCGCTTGTTGGTATGGGCGGCGTGGTTGCGGCCGGTACTGGCGCGGCGATGACCGCGATCATCATGATTTTTGAAATGACCCGCGATTATAACATTGTCGTGCCACTGGTGGTGGCCGTGGCAATTGCGCTGGGTGTACGTCGCATGTTGATCAGCGAAACCATCTATACATCGAAACTGGTGTTGCGCGGGTTGCACATTCCCAAGGAACGCCACAGCAATATGTTCATGGTTCATCCGGCCCACGAGGTAATGGACCGTGCCCCGATTTTCCTTGATGCCGCAATGCGGGTTAGCGAAGCGGTTGAAAAAATTGGTGCAAAGCCGAAAGTTGCATCGATTGTGGTGGTTGCCGGTGACCGGATTGTCGGGGTTGTTCCCGATGTGGACCACCTCTATGCCGTTGCCAATGAAAAGGCGAATGCAACATTAAGTGACCTGGTTGACGAGGATTTTGTGGTTGTTGTTGATAAAACCACATTGTTTGATGTGATCAAGCGTATGCATCGCCGTAATGCACGGGCCGCCGTTGTTGTGCAGCCTTGTCGTGGGTTGCCGCGTCAGTCTGATGTGCGCGGCGTCATTACCAAATCGCATATCTCGGACAGTGTTGTTTCAAGCATGCAAAACTATCTTGAATAGGCACGGGTTGGGGCCGCAGGACCGTTTTGGTACTTGATTGGCTGAAACCCTGGAAAGATAAGAAGGCAGTGGGTAAATCATGATACCTGCTGCCTTTTTTCTTGCAATCGTGTAATTCTACGCCACCTTTGAGGGCAAAGCAGGTTTTTTCCTGACCAGCGCGGTGGTGTCCGGTCTTGACAGGACGGGCGGGCGCGTTATCAAGGGGGCCTTTATAAAAGCCGGGTCGGGCTGCCCGAACGGCATAAACGCAGACAAGGGTGCTATATCAATAATGACACGCGCATTTGTATTTCCCGGTCAGGGATCGCAGGCCGTTGGTATGGGCAAGGAACTGGCCGAGGCCTTTCCGTTGGCTCGTGAAGTGTTTCAGGAAGTCGATGATGCGCTTTCACAAAAGCTCAGCACATTGATGTTTGAAGGCCCGGAAGGCGATTTGACGCTGACGGAAAATGCGCAGCCTGCCCTGATGGCCGTAAGCCTGGCTGTTACCCGTGTTCTGGAAAATCAGGGCGGTTTTACCCTGACGGACAAATGTGATCTGGTTGCCGGTCATTCACTGGGCGAATATTCGGCCCTGGCGGCGGCAGGCACATTTAGTATTTCCGATGCGGCACGTTTGCTTAAAATTCGCGGGCAGGCCATGCAGGCCGCTGTGCCGGTGGGTGTTGGTGCCATGGCGGCCCTTTTGGGCCTGGATTACGCCGACGCAGCCGCCGTTGCCGAATTGGCAGCACAGGGTGATGTTTGCACCGCTGCCAATGACAATGCCAATGGTCAGGTCGTTGTATCGGGTCATAAGGCCGCAGTGGAACGCGCCATTGAAATTGCCAAGGAAAAAGGTGCCAAGCGCGCGTTGTTGTTGCCGGTATCTGCCCCGTTCCATTGTGCCCTGATGCAACCTGCGGCGGACCGCATGGCCGAAGCCCTGGGCGATGTTACAATGAATGTGCCGCGTGTGCCGCTGGTTGCCAATGTAACGGCGCAAAAGGTTCAGGATGCCGATGCGATCCGTGATTTGCTTGTCAAACAGGTTTGCGGCACAGTGCGCTGGCGCGAATCAGTTCTTTATATGAAAGAACAGGGTATCGACACGCTGGTTGAAATTGGTGCGGGAAAAGTTCTGAGCGGAATGGTGCGCCGTATTGACCGTGATATGACAGGGACCGCAATTAATGGTCCGGCCGATATTGAAGCCTTTCTGGGCGCGTTGTAACGCTGCACCGGTTTAAATTGCGACAGGGAAGAAACATATATGTTTGATCTGACAGGTAAAACAGCACTGGTTACGGGTGCAACCGGCGGCATTGGTGGTGAAATTGCCAGGGTTCTGGCGCAGGCCGGGGCAAAGGTTGCACTTTCGGGCACCCGTGCTGAACGGCTTGAAGCTGTTGCTGCCGAAATTGGCGAAAATGCTGTCGTTGTTCCGGGTAATCTTTCGGATGCAGCATCGGTTGACGGTTTGATCAAGCAGGCGGAAGAAGCCCTTGGCGGGCAGCTTGATATTCTGGTTAATAATGCCGGTATCACGCGTGACCAGCTTGCAATGCGCCTGAAGGATGAAGACTGGCAGGCCGTGCTTGATGTGAACCTGACAGCAGCATTCAAACTGGCACGTAATTCCTTGCGTGGCATGATGAAGCGTCGTTTTGGCCGTATTATTAATATTACCTCGATTGTTGGTGTAACGGGGAATCCGGGGCAAACCAACTATGCGGCAGCCAAAGCAGGTATGATTGGCTGGTCCAAATCACTGGCGCAGGAAGTTGCTGTGCGAGGTATTACTGTAAACTGTGTTGCCCCTGGTTTTATCACCACGGCAATGACCGACGAGCTTGGCGATACGCAGAAAGAAAAGCTGTTAGGCGCTATTCCTGCCGGTCGTATGGGGGAAAGTGCAGAAATCGCAGCAGCGGTTTTGTACCTTGCCAGTAGCGAGGCTGGATATGTCACAGGTCAGACCTTGCATGTAAATGGCGGAATGGCGATGATTTAACCCGTTGCGGGTTGCTTGCTTTTCTGTTTAAAAGAGGCCGCTATACCAAATCACCGGAACCGGCAATTGCGGTCGCCGGTTTCACGGTCCCCGTTCGTACCTTGAAAGGGCGGATTTCGGGACAAGATAAACTAACTGACAAAGAACCTATTGAAGGATTTAAGCTATGAGTGATGTCGCAGATCGCGTGAAGAAGATCGTTGTCGAACACCTCGGTGTTGAAGAAGACAAGGTCACGGAAAACGCCAGCTTCATCGACGATCTGGGCGCCGACAGCCTGGACACCGTCGAGCTGGTTATGGCGTTTGAAGAAGAATTCGGCGTTGAAATTCCTGACGATGCCGCTGAAAAAATTCTGACCGTCAAAGACGCGATTGACTTCATCGAAAAGGCAAACGGCTAATTTTGCTGTTTGACGCGGGCGCCAGAGGCATCCTCGGGCGCCCTTTTCGTCTTTGCAATTTTCATAAAATAAAGGCGTAAAGCGGGATGAGACGCGTAGTTGTAACCGGTATTGGCGCAGTCACGCCTGTCGCAAACGGTGCCCAGACCACATGGCAGGGGCTGCTGGACGGAAAATCAGGCATCAGAACCATCGATAATTTTGATGTTACTGATATCCCCGCAAAGATTGCGGGTATGGTTCCGCGTGGAACGGGCGCTGGCCTGTTTAATGCCGAAGACCATGTTTCTGTCAAAGACATGAAAAAGATGGACGAGTTTATCATCTTTGGTATCGCTGCTGCTGATCAGGCGCTGGCTGATTCCGGCTGGGTTCCGGAAACGGAAGAAGACCAGGAAGCGACCGGGGTGATGATTGGTTCGGGGATTGGCGGGTTGCCGCGTATTGCCGAATCTGCACAGCTGATTGCCGATGGCAAAATTCGCCGTGTCAGTCCTTTCTTTATTCCTTCTTGCCTGATCAACCTGGTTTCTGGCCAGGTTTCAATCAAGCACGGGCTTAAAGGCCCGAACCATGCTGTTGTTACCGCATGTTCGACCGGCGCGCACGCCATTGGTGATGCATCGCGCATGATCATGCTGGGTGATGCCGATGTTATGGTCGCTGGCGGTGCCGAAGCTGCAGTTTGCCGTTTGGGCATGGCCGGTTTTGCCGCTGCCCGTGCGCTGTCGACCGGTTATAACGATACACCGACAGAAGCATCCCGCCCGTGGGATCAGGGCCGTGACGGCTTTGTAATGGGTGAAGGTGCCGGCTGTGTCGTGCTGGAAGAATATGAACATGCCAAGGCACGTGGCGCACGCATTTATGCGGAAGTTGTCGGTTATGGCATGTCGGGTGATGCCTATCACATTACGGCTCCGGCTTCGGATGGTAATGGTGGTTTCCGCTCGATGCGCAATGCCTTGCGCAATGCCGGTGTCACGCCCGAGCAGGTTGATTATGTCAACGCGCACGGGACATCGACGCCGCTGGGTGACGAAATTGAACTGGGCGCGGTTAAGCGCCTGTTTGGGGACGCCATCAACAATGTGTCGATGTCGTCGACCAAATCGGCAACCGGGCACCTGTTAGGGGCTGCCGGCGCGATTGAAGCTGTGTTCTCGGTTCTGGCGATCCACGAAAGTGTGGTGCCGCCGACCCTGAATTTGCACAATCCGTCCGAGGCTTGCCTTGGTATTGATCTGGTGCCGCTGGAAGCCAAACAGCGCAAGGTCAATTACGCATTGTCGAATTCGTTCGGCTTCGGGGGCACCAACGCATCGCTGGTGTTCAAATCGGTCTAACAAGTCAGTAGGGGAACGCATTGCGGCGTTTTCTGCTCTTACTTGGTACTTTATGCATCACCGCTGCGTTCGTTTTTGGGGGCGCGGCGGTGTATGTGTATGTTGCCTATACATCACCCAGCCGCCTTGCACAGGGGATTGACCTTGTTATTCCGCAAGGAACCGGCGTGCGCCAGATCGGGGCTATTCTGACCCGGCAAAAAATTGTGGCTGATCCGCTTATTTTTCTGGCGGGTGTGCGGGCGTCGCAGCTGGATCATTCCTTGCAGGCTGGCGAATATCATTTCCCCGCCCGGGTTAGTCCGCGGCAGGCTGCCGAAATTCTGGCATCCGGGGAAACCGTTAAACGGTTTGTGACCATTCCCGAAGGTTTACGTAGCGTCGAGATTGTAAAGCGGCTGGCACGTGTTGACGGCCTGGTTGGCACCATTGACACTGTGCCTGATGACGGTACCCTTTTGCCCGAAACCTATCAGTTTTCCTATGGGGACAGTAAACAGGGTATTCTTGACCGGATGACCCAGGCACAAACTGACCTTGTTGAAAAACTTTGGCCCAAACGTGCCGCCGATTTACCGTTTGATACCCGGTTGCAAGCCTTAACGCTGGCGTCCATTGTAGAGCGTGAAACCGGTGTTGCTGCGGAGCGCGCCCGTGT
The DNA here is from genome assembly GCF_040148805.1 of Thalassospira sp. NFXS8. Lineage (NCBI taxonomy): Bacteria > Pseudomonadati > Pseudomonadota > Alphaproteobacteria > Rhodospirillales > Thalassospiraceae > Thalassospira > Thalassospira sp. NFXS8. Next base: position 184,238 of record NZ_JAGEMF010000004.1, read on the forward strand.
TGCGGGGGTTTTTGTTAACCGCCTGCGTCAAAATATGCGATTGCAGTCGGACCCGACAGTGGCCTACGCGGTAAGCCCTGACTTGCCACTTGACCGGGCCTTAAGCCGTGCTGACCTTAAGTTTGAAAGCCCGTATAACACATACGTTGTAACCGGGCTTCCGCCTGCGCCGATTACGAATCCCGGTCGCGAAGCCATTTATGCCGTGTTGCATCCTGCGGCAACCGACGAAGTTTATTTTGTTGCCGATGGCACCGGCGGGCATGCTTTTGCCAGGACGCTGGATGAACATAATCGCAATGTTGCGCGCTGGCGTAAATTGCGCGCCGATAATAACGACAATTAGGCGTTATGCGCGATTACAAGCGACCAGTTATGTGTCGCAAGGGCAATTTGCCGGTTTGGGATTATCCGGTTTTTTTTGCCCAGTGGCGGATGCCTGCCTGGGCCGTGCCAAATTCCGGTGCCGATGCTTAAGCTATTTCTTTGTTAAACTAACGCGAGACGGTGCCGGGTGGGCGGTAGAGCGGTTCTGTGGTCCGCTTTGCATGTCTGTTTTGGCGACCAGGTCTCACCCCAAACGCATCTGCTTATCAGGCGTTTGGGGTGCAATACGTTTATTTAGCTTGCGAATTTTGCCGACGGGCAGGTTTATTGGGTAGCCGGGCAACGACGCGGTCAAATATGGCGGATGGCAAATGTTTTAACATGCTGGTTAGCATGTTCATTTGCCAGGGAAAGGCAATCGTCGCTTTGTTACGGGTGAGGCCACGATCAATGATCCTGGCAGCTTTTGATGCTTCCATCAAAAAGGGCATGCGAAAATTATTGGCATCGGTGATCCGGCTTTTTACGAAGCCAGGGCAGATAACATTTACCCGTATTCTGTCGCGTACAAGGCTGCCTCGCAGGGCCTCGCCGTAAATGCGAACAGCAGCCTTGCTGGCACAGTAAGCCGGCGCTGTGGGCAGGCCGCGCCATGATGCCTGCGACGACATGATGGCAATTTGACCACGTTGTTGTTGTTTCATAACGGCGACAGCCGGATCAATGGTATTTAATACACCGTCAACATTTGTCGCCATGATATGGCGGACCTGATCGGGCGTTTCGCCGTCATCGCCGCTTCCCGCTGAAATACCGGCATTTGCGATGACCAGGCTTAAGGGCATGATGCTGTGGCATTTGCTAACATAATCGGCCATCATGTTCTTGTCGGTGACATCCAGAATATCGGCAAAAACATTGGCGCCGGCGTCCCGGCAGTCATTTTCAACCAGCTTCAGGCGCGCCTGGTTGCGTCCGCTAATGAACAGCGTAACACCGGCGCAGGCATAATATCGTGCCAAAGCTGCACCAATACCCGAACTGGCACCAGTGATTAGAATTGCGTTATATTGCAAAGACATACGTGGACGTATTCCATTTTGTTTGGATGGCTTTATCAGGCTTTTTTACCTTGCCGCGACCATGACGGATGATTGGGGCATCAATATGGATGACCTTTATATTCGCAATTTTGAAAATACCGCGAGTATTCCTTGGCGGGATCGCCGGGCAACGTTATAAAACCTCACATATTATAACAGGATGGACAGCAACATGACCGTTTCAAGCATGACCGGGTTTGGCCGCGCCGAAGGGGCGGGTAATGGATTTGGCTGGGTCTGGGAACTTCGCAGTGTGAATGGTAAGGGGCTTGACGTGCGGGCGCGCCTTAACGGGGCAGAACGCCTTGAAGCCCCGGTCCGCGACGCTGTTTCCAAAACCTTCAAGCGCGGCAATATCGGCATTACCTTAACCGTGACGCGGCCGGGTGAAGAATCCAGTTATCGTATCAATCGTGAATTGCTGGCTGATCTGATCGGGTTGGCAGAAGAATTTCACGGGATCAGTCAGCTTGATGTTGGCAGTATTGCCGATTTGTTGAATGTGCGCGGGGTTTTGGAAACTGTTGAACATACTGAAGATGATGCGGCACGTGAGGCCCGAGAAAACAGTATGATGGCGACCTTGAGTAACGCGATTGCCCAATTGGCAGAAAATCGTGATGCGGAAGGTGTCAAGCTGCATGAAATGATGGTTGGCCATATTGACCGGATCGAACAGACGGTTGCGCAGGCAGAAAACTGTGCCGGTGCCCGTGCGGAAGCTATTCGGGCCAGGTTACAGCGCCAGATTGGTGATTTGATGGATGCCGGTCAATTTGATGCCGACCGTTTGCATCAGGAAGCAGCCTTGCTGGCGACCAAAGTTGACGTGCGTGAAGAAATCGACCGTTTGAAAGCTCATATCGCAGCAGCACGCAGCATGATTGCCAAGGGTGGCGCGATTGGCCGTAAGCTGGATTTCCTGTGTCAGGAATTTAACCGCGAGGCCAATACATTGTGTTCTAAAGCGAATGACATAGACCTGACCAGTTGCGGCATGGACTTGAAAGTGATCATCGATCAGCTGCGCGAACAGGTTCAAAATGTTGAATAACTGCGTGTTATAAAGGACGGACCCATGATTGATTCTCATAAACGTCGTGGTGTAATGCTGGTGTTTTGTGCGCCTTCCGGAGCGGGAAAAACAACTATCACGCGGCAATTGCTGGCAACGGATAACCAGATTTCGCTGTCTGTTTCGGCCACGACACGCGACGCCCGGCCGGGTGAAGAAGAAGCCATTCACTATTTTTTCAAATCGGTGGACGGTTTTAAACACATGATCGCCGATGACGAACTGCTCGAATGGGCCGAGGTTTTTGGCAATTATTATGGCACCCCGCGCCAGCCTGTTGAACAGGCATTGTCCGAAGGGCGCGATGTGTTGTTTGATATTGATTGGCAGGGCGCACGTCAGCTACGCGAAAAAGGCGGCGATGATGTGGTTTCAATTTTTGTGTTGCCGCCATCTTCAGCTGAACTTGAACGCCGTTTGCGTGATCGCGGGCAGGATGCCGATGATGTGATTATGAAACGCATGGCCAAGGCAGGGGCTGAAATTAGCCACTGGGAGGAGTTCGACTATGTTTTGGTCAATGATGACCTGGAACAGTGTTTGGCCTCTGTGCAGCATATTATCGGGGCGGAGCGCGTGAAGCGTGAGCGCCAGATGGAATTAAATGCGTTTGTAAAAAAACTTCTGACCGATTGATTGGAAAACCCCGACGATCAAAGGGGATTTGTGGGGATCAAACCAGTTCTCTATAAGGTTTATATGGAGAACTGGTTCGCGCAACGGGTTATGTGATTTTCGTAGCAGCGGAGCCTATGTTGAATAACCTCGCCAACCAGGAAATTCAGGGGTGGGCCGGGACTGGCAGGGTTTATCTTGCGTCGTAAAGCTGTGTCAGGCGTACAAATGCGTTAACATCAAGCTCTTCAGCCCGTGATGTTTCGGCAATGCCTGCTTTTTCCAGCAATTCCAGTACATTGACATCCAGGCTTTTTAAACTGGCACGCAACATTTTGCGGCGTTGACCAAAGGCTGCCTGCGTCACCTTTGCCAGGCTTTGCAGGCTGATTTCGGTACCACGGTCAGCTTTGGGAACAAGCTGAACGACAGCCGATGTTACCTTTGGCGGCGGGGTAAATGCACTGCGATGGACATCAAACAGAATATCGCAATCACACAGATATTGGCACAGCACAGATAACCGGCCATAGGCCTTGGTTTTTGGTTTTGCCACGACCCGTTCAGCAACTTCTTTTTGAAACATCAATGTCAAACTGGCGAAATCGTCGATTTTCTCCAACCAGCCGATCAATAATAACGTTCCGATATTATAAGGAAGATTGGCAACGATTTTGCGCGGGGCTGCACCCAAAGTTGTTACATCGACCTCAAGGGCATCACCGTCTATGACGTGAAGGCAGCCGGGATAATGCGTGCTTATTTGGGCAAGGACAGGTTGGCATCGCGGGTCGCGTTCAATCACCGTCAGATTTTTTGCACCATTAAACAGCAATGCACGGGTCAGGCCGCCAGGACCAGGGCCGATTTCGATCACGGTTGCATTATCAAGCGGGGCTGCCGCCCGGGCAATACGGCCTGTGAGGTTCAGGTCGAACAGAAAGTTCTGGCCAAATTTCTTTTTTGCCGAAAGGTCGTGCTGCGCAATGACCTCGCGAAGGGGCGGCAGGCCATCATTGGCCATTTTGCCAGTTTCATTTTCGGCGGAGGGGGATGCTTCACTCATGTGATGGAGTTTCTTCCGGTGAAAGTCGGTTATAGACCATTTGACCCGCCATTTTCAGGGCGGCAAGCAAGCTATCTACCCGTGCAACACCTTGACCGGCAATGTTTAAGGCGGTGCCATGGTCCGGTGATGTGCGAATGAAGGGCAAGCCCAGCGTTACATTAACGCCACCGTGAAAATCCAGTGTTTTGACCGGAATCAAAGCCTGGTCATGATAGGGGCATAAGGCAACATCATAAGCTGCGCGGGCTTCTTCGTGAAACATGGTGTCAGCGGGCAACGGGCCTGTAACGTCGTAGCCTTCGGCCTTTAACCGGGCAATGGCGGGGGCAATAATGGTCTGTTCCTCGCTTCCCATGGTGCCATCTTCGCCCGCGTGGGGGTTTAGGCCGGCAATGGCAAGGCGGGGGCGAAGCAGGCCAAAATCGCGGGTCAGGGCTGCGGCTGTGATTTTGCAAAGGGTAACAATTAGATCCGGTGTCAGTTCGCTTTGGACGCGTGACAGCGCAATATGGATGGTCAACGGCACCACGCGTAATTTGCTGTTTGCCAGCATCATGACAGGGGTTGTTCCCGGACCCGCAAGTTCTGCCAGAAATTCGGTATGACCCGGATGAGGGAAACCAGCCTGATAAAGCGCACTTTTCTGGATCGGGTTGGTAACAACAGCCGAGGTAATGCCCTGTCGTGTTAATTTAACGGCAGTTTCGATACTGTTGATAACCATGGGCGCGGTTGCTGCGGCGGCGACGCCAGGAATGACTGGTGCGTCATTATCGGCAATTTCGAAAACAGGCAAAGCACTGGCAAAAACAGAACTGGCCATTGCCGCGCTCTCAACCCGGACAATAGGGACTGGCAGGCCCAGTTGCGTGGCATATTGTGCCATAATACGCGAAGGTCCGATCAGGCAAAAGGGCAGCATGTTGCTGCCCTGTTTTCTGGTGCCGGTTGCGGATGCTGTTTGTGCCAGCCAGGCTTTCAGGGCCAGTTCCGGGCCAATGCCGCCGGGGTCGCCGATGGTCATTGCCAGTGGGTGTGGCTGTTGGTTTGCCATCGGCAATCTCACATGTTGTTGGCCGCGATTGATCAGATACGAATATCGATAAAGGCTTCGCGGCGCAGTTCGCGCAATTTGCGACGGGCGGTAATTTCCAACCGGTCCATTGTCAGGCGGTTCCGAATGGTTTCACGGTCAGGAAGGGTGCTTTGTACGGTTTGACCGCACAACATGACGACCAGTGCGCCGCCATCAACCTTGATGACATTGGTTGTCTGGCCTTCCTGTATCTGGCTAACTGCGTTCGCAACGGTGGGCGACAGTTCTTGCGGTGACACACCTTTGGTGCGTCCGCTCAGGTCCGATCCCAGGTCAACCGCGATGTTGGCCATATCCTGACAGCTTTTTGCCGTTGCCCGCGCATTTTGCAAAATACTAACTTTGGTTTTGATTTCGTCCTGACCGGCGTTTTCGGCAATCGGAATATAAAGCTGGTACAAGTCCAGCTTTACATCGCGTTCGGCATTGGCATCACCCTGCGCACGATCCAGCAATTTCAAAATATAGAACCCGCGAATGGTTCGGATGGGGGAACTGATTTGCCCCGGAGACATGTTGCTAAGGGCATCCTCCAGGGGTTTATCCATTTCGCCTGACGACATCCAGCCAAGGTCGCCGCCATTGGCAGCACTGGCATTGGCGGAAAACTGGCGAGCGAGCCCTTCGAAACTTGCACCATTACGCAGGGCCCCAACAATTTTGCGGGCATCGTCAAGAACCTTGTTTTCTTCCTGGGGATTATCGATGGGAAGAAAAATTTCCTGGGCCTTGGTGCGGGGCTTGTCCTGGTTGCGCTTGATGCGTTCGAGAACATCGTCAATTTCGCTTTCGGAAATTTCGATATCACGACGCATGGAGCCAAGGATTTTTTGCCATGCAATTTGCGGGCGAAGCTGGTCCTGAAGGGTTTCAATCGGAATGTGACTTTGTTGCAAATACCGTTCAAGGCCACCTGGTGGCATACCGGAATTTTGCTCAACGGCGGCGGTGGCCCGCGCCATGTCATTATCAGACACGGTAAAGCCACGACGTTTGGCTTCCTGCATTTGCAGGGTTTCGTCAATTAGCTGCCGCAGAATTTGCGGGATCATTTCACGGCGCCGGTCATCCGTTAACTGGATGTTGGATGTGGCAGCCACAAGATTAAGGCGGTCAATCACGTCAACAACAGAAATTGGCTGGTCGTTAACGACCGCAGCAAGACCAATGGTTGTTGATTGGGCGCGGGCAGTGCCGCTCGACAAGGTCAACAGAACAATGCCAACAAGCATGACGCAAAGCCGAAACGGTCTGGAAATGTAAGGTCTCATATTCTGTTAAAGTCCTGCTTGCGAGGCAAATTCGCCCAATGTCTTAAAGACGAGACGGAAGATGATTTCGTCGGATTGTCCAAGATCCTGATCCTGGTAAAATGTCCGGCGGACACGTCCGTCAAAGAGAAAGCACTCGTCTTCGTACTCAAAGCCGATGCCGTATTCAAGGGGGTCGGCATCCTGATCCATGTCGAAACGCCCATAAGCATTGCCTGACCAATGGTCGTCAAAGCGATGCTGTGCGTTGAAATACAGCTCTTCACGGTCGTTAAATTCGTCGGATCCGGCATTTTCAGATAACTGCAAATAACTAAGGTCAAGGCGAAGAATGCGTTCTTCACCCACCCCGGCAGCCAACTGATTGCGGCGCGGTGAAAAGTCATTATTGTCGAGCCGAAAGCGATAGGTCAGGTCTACATACTGGTTCGGCGCGACCGTGATGCGACCGACATAGTCTGAAAGATGTTTATCAAGGCCGGAACCTTCCGCAAAGGTACCATTATCAGCCAGACGATAGCTTTGACCGAACAGGGCATTGGTATAGCCACCATTTGCGCCATACACCCCCCATTCCAGCCCATAACTTGCACGTAGCCCGTCTTCGGTTTTATCCAGTCCACCATAACGGTCATGGGAAAACAGATTAATGTCGTCAAATTCAAACGACTGGGAATCTTCGTTGGGAATTTCGTCCGGGTTGCCACCATTGGGTGACCATGCAACCATTGCAATCGGTTTGATGACCTGATGGTAGCCACCTTCGTCGCGGACAAAGGGCATGTTCCAGTCAATCGCGGCGAGGGGAACTGTCCGCCCGGCATAGCCGGTGTAATCGGATTGGCCGTCGCGGGTGACGTTGTTTACCATGTAGCTGTCACCCCGCATGGACAGGGTTAATTTGGTAACATCGCCATACGTGCCAATATGTGGAAGTTCCCAGCCAACTTTGCCCGACAGACGATTGGAATCGGCCCCGGTTCGCCGTGACAGGGACAGGGCATCCAGATCAAAAGTGGTATAGGAACCGTTGGGGTTGGTATCACCACGACCATGATACTGGGCATGAGGCAAGACAAGCGGGCTGGTGGCACGGTTGTCTTCTTCTTTTAAGCCCTGGAAATAATATCCGTCGATACGTCCATAGTTCTGACCTGAAAAACGTTCGCCAAACAAATTCGAGGTTAGAACCGACGGTGAACCAAAGCCGTAGCGTGACATATATGTTTTGCTTGATGCCTGTTCGGCATCAAAACCCCAACGCCAGTTATTGTCGATATCAAAACGACCCCTGGCATCAATATGCCCTTGCCAGCCATCGTCACCGCCTTCGGTGATACTGTCGAGAATGTCCAGATTGCCGGTATCGAACTTGCGGCGATACTGAGATGCAAGCACGGGGCCCTTATCTGTTGTGATAATGGGACGCAACGTCAGATCACTCGACTTATCAATCGCCCAGTAATATGGAAGTTCAAAACGGCTGCCGACATAACTGGTGCTGCCAAATGTGGGGGCCAATATACCGGATCGGCGTTTAACAGTCGGGTCAGGATGGCTGAAATAGGGGCTGTATAAAATAGGTATGCCTTCAAATTCGAGACGGGCATCCTGATATTCGATATTCTGCCCCTGTTGGTCATGAATGACACGGGCAGCGCGAATACGCCATAAAGGCGGCTTTTCGGGATCATCAGCACAGACATTGCACGGCGAATAAACGGCTTTTGCCAGTTCGGTGAAATTGCCTTCACTACGGCGCGCACCTACACCAGCCAAACGGGTATGGTCATCGATCAGGATATAAATATCCTTGATGATGCCTTCCTTGAAATCGCCGGTCAGTTCAACATAATTGGCAAACATAACCTCGCCGGTTGGTTCAAGCAGTTTGACATTCCCACTGGCTGAAACCACATCATTGGTCATGTCATAGCTGACCGTGTCGGCCATTAAAACCCGGTTGTCGCGCGAGATTTCAACATTGCCGCGCGCCGTAACCGTTTTTAAATCGTCGCTGTAATCAACCTCGTCGGCCGAAAAAAGCAACTGGCTTTCTTTTTCTGCCGCCGCATCTGTTTTGTCACCCGTGCTACTATCCCGGGTGCTGGTTTTTACGGTTGGCTTCGCTGCGTCTGTGCCCTGAGCGTATGTGATAACAGGCGTGGTCATTGTAATAATGCCCCCGATCATGCCCCATACAGCCAGTGCTTTCAGACTTCCCCCTGACAAGTCCGCCATCTAGTTAGCCATCCTCCAGATGTAACAATGTTGATATTCCCAGCAATGCAGAAATACCAGCTGGTGCCCAAGCTGCCAGGGCCGGAGGCAAGCCACCCGAAACACCCAGTGCAGAAGCAACGTCGGTAAAGAAATACAACAGAAATCCCGTGGTAACACCACCACCGATAACAAGAGAGACCCTGCGCCGTCGAGAAAATTTAAGACAAAATGCTGCCGCGATCAAAACCATGGCGCATAATAAAAGCGGTCGGGATAGCAGGCTGTTGAAGTGGATGCGATGCCGTTTGGCATTGAAACCGGCGCGTTCAAGCAAATTGATGAACGGCTTTAGGTCCCAGAACGACATGGTATCGGGCGAGGCAAAACTGTCCTGGATTTTACGCGCGGTCAGATTGGTCGGCAGTTCCATGTCTTTGGTAAACGTGCTTTTTTGTCCCGGCACAAAGCTCCAGGCATCATAGAAATGCCACAAGCCGGGTTCCAGAACGGCCCGGGCTGCATCAATGCGTGATGTGAAATCATCCAGATTTTCAAACCGGAAGACAGTTACGTCGCGTAAATCGATGCGCTCTTCTTCCTGGGACTGAACCGTCCGGGCAAAAATAACAGCCTGGCCTTTTTGTGTGCCCTGGCGTAGCCACAACCCGCTAGATGACAGGTTCATCACACTCGTCACACCCTTGAGATAGCGGGCATCAAGTTTTTCGTATTTTTGCAACAGAATGGATGAAAGCGGGTTCAGAGCGGTCATCTGGATGGTGCCGAGCAAGAAGGCACACATAAGGGGCGGGAGCAAAAACTGCCATGCCGAAACCCCGGCGGCCCGGGTTACAACCAGTTCCTGATTGCCGGTCAGTTTCCAAAATGAATACATCGACCCGAAGAGCACGCCAAACGGCAAAACCTTTTCGGTCATGAATGGAATGCGGGCCGTGGCCATTTGCAAAATGATGCTCATGGTGGCATCGGGGCGACTGCTGGCACGGCGCAAAAGTTCGATCACATCGCCAATAAAAATCAAACCGACCAGCAAAACCAGAATGGCAAGAATGGAAAACAGCACATGGCGACCGAAATACCACGTTAAAATGGGAGAGACCCTCATGCGCGGGATCCTTCTTCGTGGTCTTCCGGTCCTTTGTTATCTTTGCGTGCCAATGTAATTTTAGGCCCCCTGAAGGTCCAGTACAGGCCGCCGACAATAGGTAGCAGCACGTTTATATACATCAACACAATGAAGGCCGGGTTCTTAGCGGCAATGTTCTTGAGCGCAATCGACATGGCTTCGCAGCCAACCATCATGGCAATGGCAATGAGCAAGCGCGAATGTTGCGTGCGGCGGGAAAAACTCCCCGATACCAGAACAGCAAGTGCCAGTGATGCAAAGCCCAGGGCGTAAAGCGGGGAAATAAGCCGTTCATGCCCTTCAGCGCGGTATTTTCTGATGTCCTGGGGCTGGATGTCGGGCGGGTCGGCGGTCAGCAAGTTGCCAACACTGCGCTCGCGTGCCTCAAGATATCGCAGAGACGGATCATCAACATCTTCGGCAATATCAACGGCATAACGGTCAAAATACAGGATGGACATCGTGCCGTCCGTGGTGTTGACTTCCTGACGGTTGCCATCCAGCAGCACGATGCGCGGGCCTTTATCGGTGCGAACCAGCGCACCATTTTTGGCCATCATGGTGCTTTGCGCGTTGGGATTACGGGCATCATGAACAAGAATGCCCATCAATTCGTTATCCTGCCCGACTTCGCGCACATAAATCGTTAACCCGTCAATATCGGTAAAGCTACCTTCCTGCAACAGCACCGAGGAATAGTCATTTCGGATGGTATATTGCAGTTCCTTGAATTGACGATAACTGTAGGGAAGATAATAGAGCGTTAAAAAATAACCTACTGCTGCCACGCCAATCGCCAGAAAAATAGCAGGTTTTGCCAGCGCCCACTGGCTAAGCCCGGCCGAACGCATGACGATCAGCTCACGATCCTGAATAAGTTTGTTGTAGGTAAAAACCACAACAAAAAACAGGGCGATCGGTAAAATGATCGTCAGGAAGCTGGGCAGCAAAAGCGAGGTTAAATGCAAAAAGACCGAAATCGACAGACCCCGGTTTACAATCATTTCAACAAAACGCAGGCTTTGCGACAGCCAGATGACACAGAGCAAACCCAGTGTCACAAAAACCATCATGATAAGCTGCTGTTTGAGCATATATCGGGTTAAGCGATTCATCGGGCGGATTATAGAGAAGCCGATAAAAACAGAAACAGGAAATTGGCTGAAAATTTCCGTATTTTTTTGGTTTTACGCAATTGAAGGCTTGCTTGCCGGTTTCGGGCGGTTTTGCCGGGCGTTACAATGTGATTTTGAGGGCAAAGTTATTGTTCCCTGCCACGAAGATGCCATGATCCGGGGATCGGGCAATTTCGTGGCGGGGGATTGTTTGGGTGCTAGTTGGCAAAGCTGATTTCAGGATCGAGCATGCTGGCGCGAAAGACTGTGGTAAATGCGGGATCAAGGCAGTTCTCAACCTGGGCGGCCAGCATCGCGCATTCGGGCATGATCTGGGTCAGGTAAAAACCGGTTGATGCCGTTTTTTGTGTCAGAAAGGCAGATGAGAAACCTTGTGGTTGGCTCAGGGCCGTTGCGTGCGATTTGCACATTAACCAGCCGCCACAAATAGTGGCAAAAAGCCGCAAATAGGGGCTGGCAACGGCCTGAGCCATGTCGGGTGCATTTGCACATTGGTTCAGAATGTTTCCGGTGCAGGCTTCAAGTTGTTTAAGCGCTTGTTGAAACCCTGAAAGGACAAATGCCATATCCGGCGTTGCGGCAGCAATATTTTCGCAGTCATTTTTTATGTCGTTAATCAGTTGCGTGGCGGTTTGGCCCTGGTCACGCAGGAGTTTCCTGCCAATCAGGTCGAGTGCTTGAATGCCGTTGGTGCCTTCATAAATTGGCGCGATCCGGGCGTCGCGTAAATGTTGGGCCGCGCCGGTTTCCTCAATAAAACCCATGCCGCCGTGGACCTGAATGCCAAGCGATGCGTTTTCAACACCGAGGTCGGTGGACCAGGCCTTAACCATCGGAATTAGCAGATCGGCACGATTCTGGGCATTTTTCTGGTGTTCAGGGTCCGAGTGATGATGGGCGATGTCCATCTGGCTTGCTGTATACAGGGCCAGTATTCGTGCGGCTTCGGTACTGGCACGCATCCGTAGAAGCATTCTTGAAATATCAGGATGATGAAGGATAGGGCAGGGGGCTCCGGTGTTGGTATCACGTCCCTGAATTCGGGTTCGGGCGTAATCAAGTGCTTGTTGATAGGCGCGCTCGCCAATGGCAATGCCCTGTTGCCCGACGGCAAGGCGCGCATTGTTCATCATGGTGAACATGGCAGCAAGGCCCTTGCCTTCTGCGCCTACCATTTGGCCAATCGCGCCGTCGGTGTCACCAAAAGACAATACCGCTGTCGGGCTGGCATGAATCCCCAGTTTGTGTTCAAGCGAGACGGTATGGATATCGTTACGCGCGCCAATAGCCCCCTGATCGTCGGTTAGAAATTTGGGCACAATGAACAGGGAAATGCCGCGCACACCTTCGGGTGCGTCGGGGGTGCGCGCCAGAACCAGATGAACGATATTTTCCGTCAGGTCGTGGTCGCCATATGTGATGAATATTTTTTGTCCATGAATGCGCCAGTTACCGTCATCATCACGAACAGCACGGGTTCGCACCTGGGCAAGGTCGGACCCTGCCTGGGGTTCGGTCAGGTTCATGGTGCCAGTCCATTCCCCTGATATAAGGCGGGTAAGATATAAGTCCTTTTGGCCCCCGGCCCCATGGGTGGTGAGCAGTTCAATCGCACCAGCGGTTAACATCGGGCACAGGGCGAACGCCATATTCGCGGAATGCCAGAATTCGGCAACGCTGGCCCCCACCACCAAAGGCAGTCCCATGCCGCCATGCTCGGGGCTTGCTGCAATACCTTGCCAGCCGCCTTCCTGAAACAGGCGATAGGCATCTTTCCAGCCATCGGCCGTTTTTACCGTGCCATCGGCCAAAATTTGTGCGCCCTGTAAATCGCCAACACGATTAAGCGGAGCCAGGTGACTGGCGGCAAGTTTGCCTGCCTCGTCAAGAATGGCATCAATTATATCGGCTGTGGCCTCGGCAAAGGCGGGCAAGGCCGAAATTTCTTCAAGACCGATAACATGATGAAGAATGAAACGGATATCGTCTATTGGCGGCGAATAGTCAGTCATGAAAAATGACGTCTCCTGAAAATGTGAGCCGCCCGCTCGGATGTGCTGTGGTCTTTTGTGCCCCAGCATCAATTGTTATTTACAGCATAATAAAGCCCGAACAGGATTTCGAGTCCATATTGTAGTTTGGTGCGCCTGCACGATGAAAAGTACCAGCCTGATACTGTGTCCGTGCAATTAAGTGCCTATATAAGGCCATCGATATATTGCCATGCCGCAATTAGGATATATTTGTCTTTAAAATATCAGGTTCCGGGTCGCGTTTATGCGATGAAGGATATAATGTCTGATTAAGTTTGAATTTAAGTACAAGGAGCAGGCGGTGCTGCGAAAGGGAATTTTACCAATCGTTTTCGGGATTATCATTGCATTTGCCGGAACGCGATTGGTGGCCTGTGCCGGTCCGGTTTGGGCCAATCAGGATGAGCAACGCTTCCTTGATGCCTATCGTGACTATGTTGACGAGAACGCAACAGAAGATCAACTGGATCGGGCAGATAGCCTGTTTATCGAAACGGTACAGGTGTTGCGGGAAACATATGTTTTTGATGTCGATACGGCCAAATTTGTTGATGACGCGATAGCATCTCTGCCCAAACTGGAAACCAAGGACCACTCGCCTGATAATATCGTCGGTGAAGCCCTTGATCAAAGCCTGCATGACCTTGACCCGCATAGCGCCTATATGTCGGAAGATATGTTCAAGCGTTTGCAGGAAAGCACGGAAGGCAGCTTTGCCGGTGTTGGCATTGTGATTGCCCAGGATGAAGACAAACAGATCCGCATTGTTTCGCCAATTGATGATACGCCTGCCGCACGTGCAGGATTGCAGCCAAATGATCGCATTACCCGGATTGACGACCATGACATGAAAGGCCAACCGATTGCCGAGGCCGTTCGGCTTATGCGGGGCCGGGTTGGCGAGCCGGTAAAACTGGGCATTTTGCGCAAGGAAAAGACGTTTGATGTCACGATCAGGCGTGCCAAAATCGAGGTGCCCTCTGTCACTGCATCTATTATCGATAATGACATTCCCTATGTGCGGGTGTCGCGGTTTGATGCCAATACGCTCGAGCAAACCCAGGATTATTTGCAGGAATTAAAAGATAAAGTCCGTAATCCGCGCGGCATTATTGTTGATTTGCGCCGTAATCCTGGTGGCTTGCTGGATTCTGCTGCCGACCTGGCCGACCAGTTTTTGACCAAGGGCCTGATTGTTGCGACAGAAGGCCGTGGTGAGCGCAAAATGCGCACCTACGAAGCGGACCGCAGCAGTTATTTTGACGGTACGCCGATGGTGATTTTGCTCGACCGCGGTTCGGCATCCGGTGCGGAACTGATGGCGGCTGCCCTGCGTGAAAACGGGCGGGGTATAATTATTGGCGAACGGTCGTTTGGGAAAGGGTCGATGCAGCGGATTATGCCGCTTTCGGGGGGCGGTGGTGTTAAAATCACCACCGGATATTATACCACCCCGGAAGATCACATTGTGCAAGGCAATGGCGTGGTGCCCGATATTGAAGTGCAGTTAAAAGACGCTGAAGAATTTGACCGCGAAATTGACCTTGCCCATGCCCTGCCGCCCCGTCGTCGGGACCCGCGTAAAACAATTACCACGGTGCAGGCCGATAAATGTGCCGCCAATATCGAAATCGAACGGTTGGGTAATGCCGGTTTTCACCCGGAAGACCAGGCCCCGAACCCGCAAACCGACGAAATCGAACCACAAGATGGCGATAAAACGACAGATAACGCCGAAGCAGACAAGGCCGAAACGCCGCATGACGAGGTTCTTGAATGTGCCGTTGGCTATTTCAATAATGGCATGTTGGCCCAGTATCGTGCCCAGGTGGAACCCCTGTTACGCGCTGGCCTGTAAAAGATTTGCCGGAAAGAAATCGGTAATGTCATGAAAAATGGCGGCATTTTCGGATGCCGCCATTTTTGTGGTCAGATTGCATTTAACGGGTGAGGCTGCCGGGGAGACCGGCCGTGATCAGGGTTTTGCCAGAAGGTCGATCAGGCTGGAGGTATCCCAGCGGTTGCCGCCACGCCCCTGGACCTGGGCGTAAAACTGGTCGACAAGGGCCGTGACGGGCAAACGGGCACCATTGCGACCTGCTTCATCCAGGCAAATTCCCAGATCCTTACGCATCCAGTCTACAGCGAAACCAAAATCAAATTTGCCATCCACCATCGTCTGGCCGCGATTTTCCATTTGCCAGCTTCCGGCGGCCCCTTTGGAAATCACATCAATTACCTTGGTCATATCAAGGCCGGCCTTGTTGCCAAAATTCATAGCTTCGGACAAGCCCTGCACCAGGCCGGCAATACAGATCTGATTGACCATTTTAGTCAATTGTCCGCTGCCGGTTTCGCCCATTAGTTTACAGGACCGGGCAAAGGCATCAATGACGGGGGCGGCCTTGTCAAACGCAGTCTGGTCGCCGCCGCACATTACGGTCAAAACACCGTTTTCGGCACCGGCCTGTCCACCGGAAACAGGCGCGTCGATCATTGATACATCCTGCCGGGCCGCCAGTTGGTAAAGTTCGCGCGCAACATTGGCCGATGCCGTGGTGTGATCCACCAATATCGTTCCGGCAGACATACCTGCCAGTGCGCCATCGGGACCGGTAATAACGCTGCGCAAATCATCGTCATTGCCAACGCAACAAAATACAAATTCTGCATCTTTCGCAGCATTGGCCGGGGTTGCGGCAAACGTGCCACCAAATTCTGCAGCCCATTTTTCGGCCTTGGCGGTGGTGCGGTTATAGACCGTTACGCTGTGGCCCGATTTCTGAAGATGCCCGGCCATTGGGTATCCCATAACACCCAAGCCGATAAATGCACATTTGGCCATGATACAGCCTCCCGTTTTAAGGTTTTTCCTGTGCCTTATAAAGGCCGGGGGGCGGTGCCTTGTCAATCGGTGGCTGTTTGTACCCGCTGTTTGGTTGACAGAGATAAGCAAGTTTCCGGCAGCAAAGCGTCAACTCAACAGGGGCCAGGATATTATGTATAGAAATGGTTCGCCGGGTCAGGGGCAAATTGACACAACCCCTGACCGTCAAAAAATTATATTGTTCAGTCGTCGATGCCCAGTTCCTGGTCAACATTGCGAACAATGCGCGGATCATAGTGCAAAATGTCGGGCAGTTTTCCCTGATAATCGAATTGGGACAGGAAATAGCGAATGGCATTAATGCGGGCGCGCTTTTTATCGTCCGATTTAATGATTACCCATGGGCAGGCCTGGGTTGATGTGGCGTAAAACATTTCTTCCTTGGCCTGGGTATATTCATCCCACAGGTTTTGCGACGCCAGATCAACCGGGCTGAGTTTCCATTGTTTTAGCGGGTCTTCCTGGCGCTGGGCAAAACGGCGTGCCTGTTCATCCTTGCTGACCGAAAAATAGAATTTGGTCATCGAGGTGTGCGAGCGCAGCAACATGCGCTCCAGTTCGGGAACGGACTGCAAAAATTCGCTAACTTCAAAGCGGGTGCAAAAGCCCATTACCCGTTCGACCATCGCCCGGTTATACCACGACCGGTCAAACAGCACGATTTCACCGCCTGAAGGTAAATGTTGCATATATCGCTGAAAATACCATTGCGTCACTTCGCGATCATTGGGTTTGTCCAGCGCAACAACACGGGCACCACGCGGGTTCAGATGTTCGGTAAAGCGTTTGATGGTGCCACCTTTTCCGGCGGCGTCGCGGCCTTCAAAAATGATCAGGGCCTTGACCTTTTCACTTTTGACCCAGTTTTGAAATTTCAGAAGCTCTATATGTAGCGGCGCGATCAGTTCCAGATATTGTTTGGTTTTGATTTTTTCCAAAGGTTCATCCGGAGAAGCTGGCAGGTCAGGGGGCACACTCACGTTTTTATGAACAATATGTACCGCACGCTTTTCCACCGTAGAGACTTCTTTTTCATGTTTCTTGGTGTCTTTACGGGCCATTTCTACGTCATTCTTTCTTTGGTTTTCGGCATCCCGGGCGGATTTGGTCTTTGGCTTTTGGGCATGATGGTGATCGGGTTTGCCATCATCAAGCTGTTCCATGGTCAGGCTTTCGGCATCCAGCAACATGTGATCGCGGGTTTCGCTATCAAGGTCGCGTAAATCCGGGTTCAGGTTCGCATGGCTACGGCTATGCTGTGTTTTGTGAAGCGCGCGTTCCAGCTGGGGGGCGCCATGGTCTTTGGCCTTTGGCGTTTTTTCCGGCGTAGGCTTTTGCTTTTTCGCCATGTTCAATCCTTTTCCCGGGGCACAGGACAGGCGGGCAAGAAGGTAGTGTTGCCCGCCTGATGTGAATGTCTTGTTGCAGGATAGTGAATGTCTTGTTGCAGGATACGTATTGTTTCCACGTAACCGCAAGGAGACAGATCAATTCTTCAAATCAATGTGCCAATGATATGATTTTTCATATTCATTGTTGATATCCGATCGATGCAAACCGATATCGGCCAACTGATAATCGGTCATATATTCGGGCTGCAGCGGTTGTCGTTTATCGGGCCACTTTTGTGCAAGATACAGTGACAGGCGGTGGAAAAAGCGGTTCACACTGTCAAGAAAATCAACGTTATTATGATTCCCCTGGGTGGTTCTGTCGTTGGGTTCGGCTGTATGGTCGGTAGCATGGCTAATGAGTGATCTTCGCATCATGGCGAAAACCTCCTGTTCCTTTGGTCGCCAATTGTTGGCGCTGAAATTGGTGTGATTTAATTTTTCGACCAAAAAACAGCAGGTGACAAATCATACATTCTCAGCCTAAGTATTAGTTTGGCTAATGATAAATTTTAGATGTCTAGTGAACGTGGCGGTGTTTGGACATGTTCATGCCTGTTTTGTTAAAGTGAGAGCCCGACCATGAGATTGCCCCCGTTGCAGGCCCTGCGTGCGTTTGATGCCGCCGCCCGGCATTTAAACTTTACCCGCGCCGCCGAGGAGCTTTTTGTGACCCAGGGGGCGGTCAGCCAGCAAATTCGCCAGTTGGAAGAATATTTGGGATTTCGGCTGTTTTTTCGCTTGCCGCGCCGCTTGCAGTTAACTGATGAAGGGGAGCGGCTGGCACGTGCCACCAGCGAAGGTTTTACCCGCATTGCTGGCGAAATTGAAAGCCTTCTGGCAGTGGAAGAAGCCGGGGTGGTGACGGTAAGTGTGCTGCAATCCTTTGCTGTGAAATGGCTGATCCCGCGTCTGGGGCATTTTCGCACGGAACATCCCGATATTGATGTGCGTATTCACGCCGATGACCGGTTGGTTGATTTTCGCACTGAAGGGATTGATTTGGCCGTGCGCTTTGGCCGGGGGCATTATCCCAATCTGCATACAGAACGTTTAATGCGCGACGAGGTTTTCCCCGTTTGCAGTCCCGATTATCTGGCCAATAGCCCGATATTGCATGTACCGCAAGATATTGCAGGGCACCAGTTGCTGCATGATGCAACCTCGGATCCGAGCCTGCCGCGTGCTGCCGACTGGCAGTTTTGGCTGGATGGGGTTGGGGTGACCGGCATTGATTTACGTCGCGGGTTGCGGTTTAACAGCGGCGATATGGTGATTCAGGCTGCCTTGATGGGGCAGGGGATTGGGGTTGCACGCACATCTTTGGCAGCACAGGATTTGAAGGCGGGGTTGCTGGTGCGGCCATTTCCACAAAAAGTGGTATCAAGTTATGCCTATTATGTGACCTGCCCGGAAGAAAACCTGAACCGTCCTCGTGTGATGGCGTTTATTCGTTGGCTTAAAAAGGAAGTTGAAGCCACCCTGAAAGATATTGAGGAAAACCAGCCGGGCTTGTCGGCCGGACAAAAGCTGGTCCCCGGAGTGATTTCGCAGGATTAGCTTTTATCAGGCCCGCCGCACCATAGCGTTTCCGTGTCAAATCAGGCCCAGATCGCGCAATTCCATTGCCATATCTTCGGGCAGGGCGTCTGTATTGCCACCGGCTTTGGCATCGGGCGGGGTTTTATCTTCGGCCAGATAACGCCAGCCCTGAAAAGCCCGATGCGGATAGGCCGCGGTTTCGATCAGGTTGTCGTCCAGAACAATGCGGCAATGTTTAATGCCGGCTTCATCGGTAAATTCTTCAAGATCAATGACGCGTTGACGGCACCGGATGGCCCCTTTGATAACCCAATAAATGGACCCTCCGTCTAGAACATCGTCGCGGCGCTTGGGCGTCATGCGGGTGGTATGATAAATGCGCCCATAGGTTTGGCGCATATATTCCTGCCATTGGCGCAGGGTTTCCGGGCTTTCAGTGCCAACACTTAGCTTGATAAGGTTCTGGGGCATGGTTCGATCTGCTGTTATTTGCAGCTGTTGACCTAGCGGAGGGCGCGGTGATCGTCAAGTTTCTCGAAAAATAACAAATAATAAATGTTATTTAAGGTATTTAACAAAAAAACTTGACCAATAACGCCCGATCAGCCAAATTCCACATAACAAAAGCCCGGTTCAATGCGGGCACCCATGAGAGATTTACTGTCTGAGAGAACCCAATGTCCTTGCAAGTTGTTACGGCAAACCGGCTTGATGATGGCCTGGCGGTCTTTATGACCGCTGATGACGGATGGAGCACCGACCTCCGTGATGCTGTTTGCGCAGAAAATGCCCCGCAAGCGGAAGCCTTGATGGCGCGCGCCGATACCGAAAAGCAGCAAGTAACGGTTGTTGGCCCGTATCTGATTGATGTTGCGCAGGAAGATGGTGTGTTGGTGCCCACCAAATACCGTGAAGTGTTGCGCACATTAGGGCCAAGTGTTCGGACCGATCTTGGTTATCAGGCGGGATAAGGAGGGTACATTATGTATCGTTATGACGATTTTGACCGCCAGCTTCTTGCGGAACGCACTGCGCAGTTTCGCGACCAGGTTGCCCGGCGTATTTCAGGCGAACTGACCGAAGATCAGTTCAAACCCTTGCGCCTGATGAATGGTGTTTATTTGCAGTTGCATGCCTATATGCTGCGTGTTGCCGTGCCTTATGGCACCATGAACGGCGAACAGATGCGCAAGCTGGGCTATATTGCGCGCACCTATGACAAGGGTTATGGCCATTTCACCACCCGGCAGAATATCCAGTATAACTGGCCAAAACTAAACGAAATTCCCGATGCGCTGGCCGATCTGGCAACGGTTGAAATGCATGCCATTCAAACGTCGGGTAACTGCATTCGTAACACAACGACCGATCAATATGCCGGTGCCGCCGCCGACGAGATTGAAGATCCGCGCCCTTATTGCGAACTGATCCGTCAATGGTCGACTTTCCACCCGGAATTTACCTATTTGCCGCGCAAGTTTAAAATTGCGGTTACCGGCTCGCCAAATGATCGTGCTGCGGTGCGCGTGCATGACATTGGCCTGCGGATGCACAAAAACGATGCTGGTGAAACCGGGTTTGAAGTAATCGTGGGCGGCGGATTGGGACGGACGCCATTTGTTGGTAAAACCGTTCGCGATTTTATCGGCAAGAACGATTTGTTTTCGTATCTGGAAGCCATTTTGCGGGTTTATAATCGTTTTGGCCGCCGCGATAACAAATACAAGGCACGTATCAAAATTTTGGTTCATGAAGTTGGCGTTGATGAAATTCGCCGTCTTGTTGAAGAAGAATGGTCAAAAATCAGGGACGGTTCCTTGCGTGTAAGCGATGACGAAATTGCGCAATATATTGCCCAGTTCGCACCGCCCGCGTTTGAGGAATTGCAAGAGAACGATCCTGAATTTGAACGCCGCAAACAGGCCCACCCCGATTTTGCTGCCTGGGTGCGGTCCAATGTGATTGCGCACAAACAGCCCGGTTACGCCATTGCCAATATTTCGCTTAAACCGATTGGCGGTATTCCCGGTGATGCCACGGCCGACCAGATGGAACTGGTGGGCGATCTTGCCGATCAATACAGCTTTGGCGACGTGCGTGTGACCCATGAACAAAACCTTGTTTTGCCGCACGTTAAAAAGGCCGATCTTTTTGCCCTGTGGGCCGAATTGAATAGTGCCTTATTGGCAACAGCCAATCTGGGTTTTGTCACCGATATTATTGCCTGCCCGGGGCTGGATTATTGCGCCCTGGCAACCGCACGGTCGATTCCGTTGTCGCAGCGTATTTCCGAACGGTTTGGCGACCTGGAACGTCAATATGATATTGGCGAGTTGAAAATCAAAATTTCGGGCTGCATTAATGCCTGTGGGCATCATCACGTTGGGCATATCGGTATTTTGGGTCTCGATAAACGCGGCAAGGAATTTTACCAGATCACACTGGGTGGCGATGCCAGCCAGGATGCCTCTATTGGCAAGATTGCCGGTGCCGGTTTTTCCGAGGCCGAAGTTGTTGATGCGATTGAAGCGCTAATTACCCGTTACATTGACATTCGCACGGTTGGCGAACGTTTCATCGATACCTATCGCCGTGTTGGCATGGACCCGTTCAAGGAGGTGCTTTATGGCGATCGTTAAAAATGACAGCGTGATCGAAAATGAATGGGTCACGCTGGATGATGAAAGTTCCATTCCCGAAAGTGGCACCAATGTTCTGGTTAGTCTGGGCCGCTTTAAGGCCGAACGTGACAGCCTGATTGCGCGCAATGGCGGACTGGGTGTGTTGCTGGTACCCGGTGACGCACCGGAAGATCTGGCCGAGGATATTGATCGTTTTTCGCTGATTGCAGTTAAATTCCCGGCCTATACTGATGGGCGCGGATATTCCTATGGCCGCGTTTTGCGTGAGCGTTATGGCTATGCCGGAGAAATGCGGGCCGTTGGTGATGTGCTGCGCGATCAGATTTTGTATATGCATCGTTGTGGTTTTGATGCCTATGAACTGTCTGACGACGTTGAAACTGCCCTTGAAAAAGTGCGTGCAGCCCTGCGGGATATGACGGTTTATTACCAGCCGACCGGTGATGGTCGCGCGACGGCAGGGTCCTTGCGTGATCGTCGTCGGGCTGTTCTTGACGATGCGACGTCGTAAGATATTCGATATAAACTGCCGACTGAACCTTGAATGGGCACCTTTTGGTGTCCATTTTTTTATATACCCCCAAATAAAAATGCACCCTTCAAGGATGCATTTTTTCGTGGATTTGGATGGGCAATGCGTGGTCGTCTCCCCGATATTATGTCTGCGATAAAGGCCTGCGGGCCAGAAACGCGCCGGACAAACCGCCCAAAACCAGCCAGAAAGCCGCGCTGGTTATAATTGACGCTATGGCAAATTCGGCGGCGAGTTCAGCGGGCAGGGCGCCGCCAAGGGCTTCCTTGACATGTGGTGCCCCATATATATGGGGGGTGATAATGGCGACCAGGCCAATCAGTTTGTAAACCCAGCCTTTACCAAAGGCGATCAGGGCCAATCCTGCTGCACCGCCAATGGCAGCACTTAACCACCATATCTGACGTGCTTCAAGCGGGGCCGCCACCGAACCGGGCAATTCGGGCGGAAGACCCAGTGCTGGAAAAAGTGAAAAAGCCATAAAACCGCCCATTCCCCACATCATGCCCTGGCGAATGGTGATGTCTTTACCGCGCAATACAATACCGGCACATAACAACAGGGCATAACCGACACCAATTACGATATTGGCGAGCAAAGTATAGGAAACCCGTTCAAACCCGTCTTGTGGTGCCCAGGCATTTTCATCGTGATGATGCTCGCTCGCCATTGTTGCGGCGTGATCATGGTCGGTATTGGCTGTGATGCCAGCATGGTCATGAGTATGATCATGACCTGCGATGGATATATCATGGGGGGCAGATGCCGGTTCCGGTGTTGCTGCGCCGGCGTCCATTTCCTCGTAGGTTTCAGCCTCAAGGATAAGAGGGGTGACTTTTAAATGCTGGGCAGCGGAAATAAACACGCCACCAAGCACGCCCGCGAAAATCGCAGCGAACAGGATACGTTGGATCATGTCAAAGACCTTTTGGGAAGGTGTGCCTTAGTGGCAGGGAAACGCAAAAGCATGGCGCCCGTCGTGGGCGGCATTATGCAAGGTATTGGCACTGGCAAAACCGGCCCCATACAACAAAACCCCGCCCAGTACCATTGCCACGGCGGCAGCGGCAATACGCTGGCTTATTCCCAAAGATACTGTTTTGGTTGCTGTCGTCATTTTCAGAAAACTCCCTCCGAGTTTTTGTATGTCCCGAATGGCTAAACAATTTCACGCCATCGTCCGTGCGGGCAGGTTTCCTGGCTCGTGCGTCGTCGCTGAAAACAGCCTTCCCGATCCTGTTTGTCCGGATCAGTGACCATTCCCGTTTCCAACTCGTCACTCACAGTTGCGGGGGCAGCCCGGGCGCAAAGAACGCAATTAAAAGTTGTGAATTGCGTCTTCTCCCGTGTTCCCTTGGCCAAACCGGCCAAACCCGACACAGGAGTCGACTATGCCAAACTATCGCTTCAGGGGAAAGTTAAAACCGGGGCTGATGGTGCTTGCTCAAAAGAACAGTTCCCAAAGTGTGGATTTATTTGGCAAATAAAAAATAACCCATACTTATGGATGATGAAAATTCTATTGTGTGACCTAAATCACTGTTGTTCAAGGCAAAATCAGGGACAGTTCTATACAATGATATAGATTCAGGCGGCATTTGCGGCCTGTGTTTTGCCGGGGGCGATATGCTTAAAAATATCAATATTCCAACAAAAATATTTGGCGGGTTCGGCATTATCATAGCACTTCTGCTGGTGATTGCCGTTGTTTCGGGGGTTTCGTTGCGGGCAGCGGATGATAATTTTAAAAGTTATCGCCACCTGGCATTGCAGACCAACCTTGCGGGGCGGGTGCAGGCCAATCTTTTGGAAGCACGTTTGGGGGTGAAGGATTTTCTTCTGACCAAATCGGAAAATTCCGGAAATACAGCAAAAACGCGTGCTTCAAAGACGCTGGAATTAAATCAGCAACTTGCGGCTTCAAATAGGAATGAAGACGTCCGCGCTATGCTTCTGACCGTTGATGAGGAACTTAAAACCTACATTAGTACATTTGACGAAGTTATTGTGCTGAGCCGAGAGGATGACCCGGTATCACTAACACGTCGGGATGATTTGGTGCGTAATACACTTGATGTCATTGGGCCGAAGGTTGCTGCGGCAATGGAACAATTGAAACTCAAGTTGAAAGCCGAGCAGGACGAACTTGGCCCGCGCGCAAGCAATGCGACCGAAATGGCTGTTATAACGTCGGTTGTGGTTTCGGCGGTTGCGCTGATTTTGGGGATAGGGGCCGCGATTGTCGTTGGACGGGGAATTTCCTCTCCGATTCTGGCAATTACCGACGCCATGCGAACATTGGCCGAAGGCGATAAATCGGTGGAAATTCCCGGTCAGGATCACAAGGACGAGATCGGCAATATGGCCGATGCGGTACTGATTTTTAAGGAAAACATGATCAAGGCGGCGGAGCTTGCCGAAAATGAACAGCAAGCCCAGAAACGCCGGCAGCGACGTACCGAGATGATTGATAAGCTGACAACCGATTTTGATGCCGATGTTAGCGCTGTATTGAAAACAGTTGCGTCGGCCGCGACGGAAATGCAGGCAACCGCGCAATCGATGACCGCGACTGCCGAGGAAACCAGCCGTCAGTCGACTGCCGTGGCGGCGGCATCGGATCAGGCGTCCAATAATGTGCAGACCGTCGCCAGTGCAGCCGAGGAATTAAGCGCGTCGATTAATGAAATCAGCCATCAGGTTAGCCAATCAGCCCGGATTTCAACCAAGGCGGTTAACGATGCTGAACATACAAATGCCCAGATACAGGGCCTTGCGCAGGCCGCACACAAAATTGGCGAAGTCGTTAATCTGATTAACGATATTGCCAATCAAACCAACCTTTTGGCGTTAAATGCCACGATTGAGGCCGCCCGTGCTGGCGAAGCAGGCAAAGGGTTTGCCGTTGTTGCCGCCGAGGTGAAAAACCTGGCTTCGGCAACGGCGCGCGCCACAGATGAAATCACCAGCCAGATTACCGGCATTCAAAATGAAACCCGTGATGCTGTGACGGCTATTCAATCGATTGGGGGCACAATTGCCCAAATCAATGAAATAGCGTCAAATATTGCCAGCGCGGTTGAGCAACAAGGGGCAGCGACACAGGAAATTACCCGAAATGTTCAACAGGCATCGTCGGGGACCAGCGAAGTTTCACAGAATATTTCCGGTGTCACCGAGGCTGCATCCTCGACCGGTGCTGCTGCGGAACAGGTACTGGCGGCGTCTGGCGAGCTTTCAGAACAATCGGAAGTCTTGCGCAGTCGGGTTGAACAGTTCCTGCTTGCGGTAAAAGCGGCCTGATGACAGGCGGCTAAATCAACTGTTGAAAATTTATGCCCCGCAGATCGAGCTTGCTGCGGGGCTTTCTGTGTTTGGGCGGTGACGACGTACCTTGTTTGTCAGGTACATGTTGCTTTGACATTGGGTTACTGGTGGAGAAACCGCCCTTCCCGGGAAAGCAGATAACGCATGGCTTTTCTGCCTGGCATCCTTTGCGTTGTACCAAAAGGTTTTAGGGACTGTTGTGGTCTCCATGACTTTATACCAGCTTTATAAAAGTGCGGCTTGCATAAGGAACAGAAGATTGGCGGTTTCGGGCGTGTTTCCTTTTTGCTTTTCGGTTGCCAGCATTTGATAGCCTAGCGCGATGATGCGGGCGATTTGCTCGTTGCTCCAGGCTGGGCAATTTTGTGCGCGAAATTTTTCCAATTCATTGACGGTAAGTTTTAGTAAGTCATGGTCCAGTACAGGCTGCGTATTTTGGGGGTTTGGTGTTGTCATGTCGCCTTTTCCCGTCAGCAGCCAATTGCCATCAATTCCATGTTCTACCAACATGGCCAGAGATATTGCACGTGGTTCATTTTTGTCCAGTTCATAGCGTTCCCAGGATTTTCGCGTCAGCCCTGTAAGGTCTGCTGCCTGTGATGCGCTTAATCCCAAGTATTTTCTCGCGGCCCGGATGCGGTCGCTAAGGCGACTGTTCATAGGGAATTCACCCGGCCTTCATCAAAATATGGTATATTTTTATACCATTTTTGACCAATGAGTTTCTTTTTCCGCTTGAAAAAGGGTACTTTATGTTCCATTGTTTGGGGTGTCCAAAATTTGGATGTCTTTCCGGCTATGGGGGTTCGTAAAAGAGCTAGGATTTGCAATCGGCAGAAATATTCAGGGGTTACAAAATCTCGGTTAACTGGTCTTCACGAAAATGTATGTGCTCTTCATGGTGCGAACGATCAATTCACGCCATGTCATTTAAGTGAGGGGTCGTTCATTTGATTCAAGGTTGCAGGTAGCACTTTGTTCCAGGGTGCTCGGTATTTGTACCTACTTCACCGAAGATACACATTCCAAACTTAATGATACCTCCTGATTGATCTTGAGTCACGTTCGAGAACGCGTCTTTTCCTGTGGTTTAGCTGGAAGAGTTTCTTCGTGCCTGATCATTATCCTTTTGGTTTGTCTCGTTTTTTTGCCAGTTACGCATAGCGAGCGATGGCGATGTATGGAGTTTTGTGCCTGGGGAAAAGGAGCATGCGTCATCACGTGCGTTAATCAGGGGGAGTATCAAATGATGAATTT
Source organism: Thalassospira sp. NFXS8 (assembly GCF_040148805.1). Taxonomy (NCBI): domain Bacteria; kingdom Pseudomonadati; phylum Pseudomonadota; class Alphaproteobacteria; order Rhodospirillales; family Thalassospiraceae; genus Thalassospira; species Thalassospira sp. NFXS8. The sequence continues at coordinate 210,911 of NZ_JAGEMF010000004.1, forward strand.
TCTAAAAAAAATTACGGTCCGGCAAAAAGTGTTCGGCGGCTTTGGAATTGTGCTGGTTTTGTTGTTGATGGTTGCCTTTGTGGGTGTGTTTTCGCTGCGATCGGCAGATGAAAATTTCACCAGATATCGTCAAATTGCATTGCAGTCACTTCAGGCTGGTCGGGTGCAGGCCAATTTGCTCGAAGCGCGTCTCGCCGTGTTTGAATATGTGAAAAATGGTTCGCCTGAAGCTGCGGAGCATGTGCGCGAGCGGTTAAAATCGACACACGAATATAGTGTCGAGTTAGCAGGACTTTTGATCAAGCCTGCGAGGCAAGCTGTTGCAAAGGAGAGCAGTGATGCAATCAGGATGTATACCGAGAATTTTGCCAAGCTGATCGGAACATCAGATGCTGTTGATCGGGATCGGCTTTTTGCGGAAAAAATGAGTGCCACCGGATCAAAGATTGCTGCGGATATGGAGCAACTGAAGCTTGATATCAAATCCGAGCAGGATGCACTCGGTCCGCATGCCGAGAAGGCGATAGGCAATGCAGTTATCTGGGTTTCGATTATTGCGGTTGCCGCGCTGGTGGCTGGTATTTCGGCAGCATCGATTATAGGTATCGGGATTTCCAGGCCTATTTTATTTATTACAGATGCAATGAGGGTTCTTGCTGGCGGGGATAAATCGGTTGATATCCCCGGGCAGGATTATCGCGATGAAATCGGCGATATGGCGCAGGCTGTACTTGTTTTTAAGGAAAATATGATCAAGGCAGATGAAATGGCCGAACATGAAAAAGAGCAAGCCCGGTTACGACAACACCGTACCGATTTGATCGAGCGTTTGACCAGGGGGTTTGACCAGGATGTGGCGGATGTTTTGGATGGTCTGGCCTCGGCTGCAACTGAAATGCAAGTGACAGCGCAGTCAATGACAGCAACGGCCGAACAAACCAGTCGGCAGTCAACGGCGGTTGCCGCGGCAGCGGATGAAGCCTCGGTAAATGTGCAGACAGTTGCCAGTGCCACTGAAGAGCTTAGTTCGTCAATTGGTGAAATTAGCAATCAGGTTAGTCATTCGGCCAAAATTGCGTCCAAGGCAGCGGAGGATGCCCTCCTTACCAATAAACAGGTACAGGGACTGGCCGATGCGGCGCAGAAAATCGGAGACGTCGTTAACATGATTAACGATGTCGCCAATCAGACCAATCTTCTGGCACTTAATGCAACGATCGAAGCGGCACGCGCCGGAGAAGCAGGCAAGGGGTTCGCCGTTGTGGCGGCAGAGGTTAAAAATCTGGCATCCGCTACCGCGCGTGCAACGGACGAAATTACCAACCAGATCAGTGCAATCCAGAATGAAACCCGCGGTGCGGTTTCTGCCATTCAGGGGATTGGGGCAACGATTGACGAAATCAACGAAATTGCGGCGAACATTGCCAGTGCTGTTGAACAGCAAGGGGCGGCAACAGGCGAAATCACGCGCAATATCCAGCAGGCATCAGACGGCACCAGCGATGTTTCCCACAATATTTTTGGGGTAACAGAGGCAGCCGCAACAACAGGTGCTGCTGCCGAGCAGGTATTGGCGGCGTCTGGCGAGCTTTCAAAGGAATCCGAAGTCTTGCGGGGCCGGGTTGAGGAGTTCCTGCGCGCAGTAAGGTCTGCCTGATCATTACATTGCGCAGGTATGAAGACAGAGAAAACGCCGCAGCATGGCACTATGCTGCGGCGCTGTTTTATGTGATGTTTGCACATAAGAACCCATTGACGAACGTCATGAACGTTACATCCAGTGGGCAGATATCGCCAGTTGTGCCTTTGATGCCGAGGGGCGGCCCGCGCGGCTGCAAATCCAGTGGCCGGTGGCGACCAGTTTTTCCAGATCAACACCGTTTTCAATGCCAAGTCCGTTAAGCATATAAACAACATCTTCAGTGGCAACATTGCCGCTGGCCCCTTGCGCATAGGGGCATCCGCCCAGCCCGGCCACCGAACTGTCGATGGTGGCTATGCCCATTTGCAGGGCTGCCAGCAAATTAGCCAGCGCCTGACCATAGGTATCGTGGAAATGGGCGGCCAGTTTTTCAATCGGGATATTTTGTGATACGGCGGCAATCATATCTTGCACCTTTGCGGGGGTGCCCGTGCCAATAGTGTCACCGAGGCTGACTTCGTAGCAGCCCATAGTGTAAAGTTCCTGTGCCACTTCGGCGACTTTTTCCGGGGCAACATCGCCTTCATAGGGGCACCCCAGCACGCACGAAACATATCCCCGTACGGCAATATTGTTTTTGCGAGCCTTGTCGATCACCGGACGAAACCGTTTCAGGCTGTCTTTGATCGAACAATTGATGTTTTTTTGTGAGAAACTTTCCGATGCTGATCCGAAAATGGCAATTTCGGTCACGCCTGCTGCAAGGGCGGCTTCCAGTCCTTTTAGATTGGGGACCAAAACCGGATAGGTCACGCCGTCTTTGCGGTTAATCCGGGTCATCACATCATGAGCATCGCCCATTTGTGGCACCCATTTGGGGCTGACAAAGGCGGTGGCCTCGATAACGGAAAGTCCGGCGTCGCCCAATTGATGGATCAACTCGATTTTGGTGGCGGTGGAAACCATCGCCTTTTCGTTCTGCAGACCGTCACGCGGGCCGACTTCGACAATCTTTACCTGCTTGGGCAAATGTCCCAGCGTGCGTCGTGGCATGGTCAGGCCTCCTCGATTGCGATCAATTCATCACCGTCGCCCACCTGGTCGCCGACGGCAAAATACACCTCACGGACGGTTCCTGAAACGGGGGCCGAAATGGTATGTTCCATTTTCATTGCCTCCATAATCACCAGTTTGTCACCAGCTGTCACAGCATCGCCGGTTTTTGCCATCACCGCAATGATCTTGCCGGGCATCGGGGCATTAAGGTTGCCGCCACTGCTTGCATTGGCACCGGCATTTTCGGCGGGATCAAATATTTCCAGCCGGTCCATCTTGCCGGGGCGAAAAATTGTCAGGCTGTTGGCAACCCGGCGTATATCTGCCCGTTTGCGAATGCCATCCAGTGTTGCGCTGACTTTACCATCTTCATGCCGGGCTTGTTCAATGCGCACGGTGCCGCCGTCTGGCAGGTCGCAAATATAGCCAAAGTCGCGATAGTGAACCTTGACGGTCAGATCATCCTCATTGTGACGCAGAATAATATTGTGATGGTTGTCATCATTCATGCGCCAGCCATTGGTGCTGTGCCACGGCGACCACGGGTCGGTGCTGGTGTTGGCATAGAGGCGTGATTCGCAATCACGCTGGTGCAAAATTTCAAGCGCGGCAAAGCACAATGCTTCATTATCGGGTTGGGTTGCGGTCGGGATCAGGTCGGTCAGATATGTCGGGATAAACCCGGTTTCAACCTCGGCACGTTCAAAGGCAGGGTGGCGGGCGATATTTGCCAGAAAGCCGGTATTGGTGGTGACGCCCACAATTTGTACATCATCCAGTGCGCGCGACAAACGCCGCAAGGCCGATGTCCGGTCCTGATCCCAGACAATCAGTTTGGCGATCATGGGGTCGTAATGGATTGATACTACACCGCCCTGATAAACCCCGGTATCAATGCGGACATGCGGGTTGGCAGCAGGCATGTGCATATGAACCAGTGTGCCGGTAGCGGGCAGGAAATCATTATGCGGGTCTTCGGCATACAGACGGACTTCAAAGGCATGGCCGTTGATTTTTAACTGGTCCTGCGTTTTAGGCAGGGTTTGGCCATCTGCCACGCGCAATTGCCATTCCACCAAATCTTCACCCGTGATCATTTCGGTCACCGGATGTTCGACTTGCAGGCGGGTGTTCATTTCCATGAAATAAAAGTCGCCGGATGCATCAAGCAGAAATTCCACCGTGCCCGCCCCCTGATAGCCAATGACACGTGCGGCATCGACGGCGGCCTTGCCCATGCGGGTACGAAGGTCTTCGGGCATATTCGGGGCAGGGGCTTCTTCGATCACTTTTTGGTGGCGACGTTGCAACGAACAATCGCGTTCAAAAAGGTAAACGGCATTGCCATGGGCATCGGCGAAAACCTGAATTTCCACATGGCGGGGATGCAAGATGAGCTTTTCAATCAGGCAATGATCGTCGCCAAAGCTGGACCGGGCTTCGCGTTTGCAACTGATCAACGCATCGGCAAAATCGGCGGCGCTTTCAACAGCGCGCATCCCTTTGCCGCCACCCCCGGCAGAGGCCTTGATCAGCACCGGATAACCGATTTTGTCGGCTTCGGTGGCCAGCAGTGCAACATCCTGATCGGCACCATGATAGCCCGGCACCAGCGGTACACCCGCCTTTGCCATGATCTTTTTTGCTTCGGATTTTGATCCCATCGCCCGGATGGCATTGGCAGGTGGGCCAACAAAAACCGCACCGGAGGCGGCAACGGCATCGGCAAATTCAGCATTTTCGGATAAAAATCCATATCCGGGATGCACGGCATCGGCGCCGGATTTTACCACAACGTCAAGCAAGCGGTCGCTGCGCAAATAGCTATCCGCAGGGGCGGGGCCGCCAATGTGCCAGGCCTCGTCGGCCTGTTGCACATGCAGGGCATTGGCATCGGCGTCGGAATAAACGGCAATGGTGGTAAGGCCCATGCGTTTGGCGGTGGCAATGACACGGCAGGCAATTTCACCGCGATTGGCGATCAGGAGTTTACGCAGCATGTGTTTATTCCTTAATCCAGAAGGCGGATCGTTTTTCAAGAAAGGCGCTAACCCCTTCGCGGCCTTCAATACTGGCGCGTTGATCGGCGATGCGGACGGCGGTTTCTTCTATGATGGCGTCATCAATCGGATGGTCGGCGATGGCGTAAATCAGGTCCTTGGCTGCGGCCATGGCGCCAGGGCTGTTTTGCAGTAACAACTGTGCCATTTCGTCACCTTTGGCGATTAGACCATCGGCATCGGTGATTTCATGGACCAGGCCAATCTTTTGTGCGGTTGCGGCGTCAAACCGTTCGGCGCTGATAAAATATCGTCGTGCCTGTGCGGTGCCGATGGCCTCGATCACGTAGGGCGAAATGACGGCGGGGATCAGCCCTAGGCGGGTTTCTGACAGGCAAAATTTTGCCCGGTCCGATGCAATCACAATGTCGCAGCAGGCCGCGAGGCCAACACCGCCGCCAAATGCGGCCCCGTTAACCATGGCAATGGTGGGCTTACCCATGAAATTAAGGGTTTTCATCAACGTTGCCAAATGGCGTGAATCTGCCAGGTTTTCGGCATGGCTATAGTCTGCCATGCGTTTCATCCAGTTAAGGTCGGCCCCGGCGGAAAAACTTTTTCCCGCCCCGGTAAGCTGCACCACACGCACGGCGGTATCGGCATTCAGGGTGGTCAGCGTGGCGGTTAAATCGCGGATCAGGGCATCGTCAAAGGCATTGTGAATATCGGGGCGGTTCAGCGTGACCCGGGCAATACCGTTTTGATCGATGGTGCAAACCAGGGCATTGTTATCGTCGTTAACTTTTGACATGTTAATTCCCCTGCATCACATGCGGAAAACGCCAAACCGGGTATCTTCTGCCGGTTTGTTTAATGCCGCCGACAGGCCAAGGCCCAGCACCATGCGGGTATCGGCCGGATCTATCACGCCATCATCCCACAACCGGGCAGAGGCATAATAAGGATGGCCCTGTTCTTCGTATTGATCGCGAATGGGGGCCTTAAAGGCATCCTGTTCGGTTTGCGGCCAGGTTTCGCCGCGTTTTTCAAGCGCGTCGGCTTTAATCTGGGTTAGCACATTGGCTGCCTGTTCCCCGCCCATCACCGAAATGCGGGCATTCGGCCACATCCATAAAAAGCGCGGGCTATAGGCGCGGCCACACATGCCATAATTGCCCGCCCCAAATGACCCGCCAATCAAGACGGTGAATTTGGGGACTTTGGCCGTGGCAACCGCTGTCACCAGCTTGGCGCCATCCTTGGCTATGCCGCCGCTTTCGTATTTTTGGCCAATCATAAAGCCGGTAATGTTTTGCAAAAACACCAGCGGAATGCCGCGTTGGGCACATAGTTCAATAAAATGCGCGCCTTTAAGTGCACTTTCAGAAAACAAAATGCCGTTATTGGCAATAATGCCCACCGGATAGCCAAAAATTCGCGCAAAGCCGGTGACCAGTGTGGTGCCATAAAGGGCTTTAAATTCGTCAAAGTCGGAACCATCGACAATGCGGGCGATGATTTCGCGCACGTCATAGGGTTTTTTGGCATCTGCCGGGATGACGCCGTAAATCTCGCGCGGGTCATAGGCTGGTGCTGCGGGTTCGTGCAGCGTGATGCCGGGGTTTTTGGTCCAGTTCAGGTTTTTAACAATGGTACGCGCAATCGACAGGGCATGGGCATCGTCCTGGGCGTAATGGTCGGTCACGCCAGATGTTTTGCAATGCACATCCGCCCCGCCCAAATCCTCGGCGGAGACAACTTCGCCGGTTGCGGCCTTCACCAAAGGCGGCCCGCCTAAAAAGATCGTGCCCTGATTGCGGACAATAATGCTTTCATCCGACATGGCGGGCACATAGGCCCCGCCAGCGGTGCAAGACCCCATAACCACGGCAATTTGCGGAATGCCCTTGGCCGATAAATTGGCCTGGTTAAAAAAGATGCGGCCAAAATGATCGCGGTCGGGAAAAACATCGTCCTGTCGGGGCAGGTTGGCCCCGCCGCTATCAACCAGATAAACACAGGGCAGGTGGTTTTCCAGGGCAATTTCCTGGGCGCGCAAATGCTTTTTAACCGTCATCGGGTAATAGGACCCACCCTTGACCGTGGCATCGTTGGCGACAATGACGCATTCAACGCCCGAAATACGGCCAATACCGGTGATGATGCCGGCCGCTGGCACGTCTTCGTCATCATACATGCCCCACGCGGCCAGTTGTGATAGCTCTAGAAAAGGTGAACCCACATCTAGCAATTGGCGAATGCGTTCGCGGGGTAACAATTTGCCCCGGCCAGTATGGCGGTCACGTGCACGTTCGCCGCCACCCAGTTTGATTTTGCTGATCTGATCGCGCAAATCGGCAACCAGTTTTTCCATCTGGTCGGCATTGCTGCGAAAGTCTTCGGCGCGGATATTGATGGCGGATTTTATCTGCATGTCCCGTCCTGCTGGGTCGAAACCAAACCGTTCCGGGCCAGCCAAGCGGCAGGCGGCGCGGCCCACATAAATGTTGTTCTGGCCGATTGGCCCTGTGCCTGTTATGGCGGAAGTTTACGTAAACGGCAAGCATAAATTGGTATTTCAGTACCGAATATACGTATATGTCTTGGCGGAGGGACGTTTTTATTCACCGTTGGCGGGTGTTATTCTGTAGTGAACTGTTTTTGATCACAAATTTTGGCGGGGTGACCTCGCATCAAGAGCTTGGTCCGGCTGTTCTTATGTGGTGCAGGCGGGTGTGGAAGGTAATTCTGTGGTCATATAACCACGGGGCTTTACCGTTGTTATGGTCGCTATTTTGCTATGGGGTTTATGCGGTTCATTGCGCGGGCAAAAGAACGGGCAGCGTTGTGTGCTGCCCGTTTGGTGTTGTCAGGCCTGGCTTTTGATCCACTGTTCAAGCTGATCCATGCGGTCATTGCCGAAAAAAGGTTCGTCCCTGTAAAAAAAGAACGGCGAGCCAAAGGCGCCACGGGCGATGGCTTGATCGATTACCTCGCGCAGGTGCTGTTTCCATTTTTGATCGGAGATGGCGTTGCGAAGTGCGCCTGCGTCAATTTCGTGGCGGGTGGCGGTGGCAATCACGGTTTCGGGGTTGCTCATATCCAGGCCGTCGGCGAAATAGCCACGGTAAATGTCGTGGGCAAATTTTTGTGCCAATTTGGTATCAAAACTGTCGATCCAATAGAAGGCCCGGCTTGGAGCCACTGCGGCGTAGGGGAATTTGGCCGGTAGTTTAAAGGGGGTCCCTTGCAGCCGTGCGCAGCGTTCCATGTCATGACGGAAATAATCGCCGCGAATCGGCTGGCTGATAAGGGGGCTTTGCCCGGTTTGTTTGAATGCCGCGCCGATCAGAAACGGTCGCCAGTGCACTGTAACGCCACAACGTGTTGCAAAATCGTCGATGCGTTCGCTGGCGAGATAGCCATAGGGAGATGAAAAATCGAAGTAAAAATCCAATTCTGACATTGGTTACCGTCCCTGTTGATCCGTTTGTTTTCCCTGATCGTTACGGATTTGCGGGCAAATATGCTAGCTTAAAATCACAAGCAAATAATTTGACCGGTGTCAGTCTGGCTGGCATCGTCGGGAATGCCGGTTATAGAATTGTAATTCCCGGACGGACCTTTACTTCTTCCATCACCACATATGTGTGGGTCTGGCTGACCCCTTCGATGGATGAAAGGCGTTCAAGAAATTCGCGATAGGCATACATGTCAGATACCCGCGATTTCATTAAATAATCGAAACCACCGGCCACCATATGACATTCTTCGACTTCAGAGAGTTTGCGCACTGCAGAGGAAAATTTATCGAACACATCGGGGGTGGTGCGGTCCAGCGTGATTTCGACAAAAACCACCAGTGACTGGTCGAGCTTTCGCGGGTCCAGTCGCGCCATATAGCCGATGATAAAGCCCTGTTGTTCAAGCCGGCGGACACGTTCAAGGCAGGGGGTAGGGCTTAGATTGACGCGCCGTGACAGTTCGACATTAGACATTCTGCCATCATGTTGCAGTTCGCGCAGGATTTGCTTGTCGATCTTATCCAGGTTCTTGACATTCTTCTGCATTTATTGCGTCCAGCCAGTGTTTAAAACTGCAATTTAGAAGTTAACGTGGATGATATATCGCAATTTACGCAAAATTGGCAGCACATTTTTCTAAACCAACATTATTCTGGAGCCATTATAGAGGCCCGTGCGTTTCAACCTTGTCGGGAAAATGCGGATGATAACCGCCCCGTTTGATTGATGCGCCTGATTGCGGGCCGCACCACAGTAAACAGGGAGTTTTTTGCGTGATGTTTCGTTCCCCCTTGCCAGCAACTGACAAATTGCGCGACCAGATCCGCGCCACATACCGGTGTGATGAAGAAACCGTTGTTAATAATCTGATCGCGCAGGCGACATTATCGTCGGATGACAAGGCAAGGGTGCAGGAAAAGGCCTATCAGCTGGTTGCCAATGTGCGCGCCGCCGATACGGGCAAAACCGGCATTGACGCATTGCTGCATGAATACGAACTGACCAGCAAGGAAGGCGTTATTCTGATGTGCCTGGCCGAAGCCTTGCTTCGCGTGCCAGACGCGGTTACCGCCGACAAGCTTATCCAGGACAAATTATTTGATGCCGACTGGAACAGCCATTTGGGCCATAGCGGCAGCTTTTTTGTCAATGCATCGACCTGGGGCCTGATGCTGACCGGGCGGGTGATTCGTTTTGGCCGCGAAGAACGCGCTAATCCCGGTGCCTTGATCAAACGCATGATCGCCCGTTCGGGTGAACCGGTTATCAGGCGGGCCTTTAATCAGGCGATGCGTGTGATGGGGCGGCAGTTTGTGATGGGGCGCACCATTGCCGAGGCCGCCGAACGCGCCCGCGCCAACGAAGAAAAAGGCTATCGTTATTCCTATGACATGCTGGGCGAAGCCGCCCGCACCATGGAAGATGCGGATCGTTATTTTAAATCCTATGAAGATGCCATTGCTGAAATTGGCAAGGTTGCCAAAGGGCGCGGCCCCATTGATAGCCCCGGTATTTCGGTAAAACTGTCGGCCATTCACCCGCGCTATGATTTTGCCAATCGCGACCGGGTGATGGATGAACTTGTCCCGCGCCTGAAGGCGCTGGTGATGATGGCGAAAAAACACGATATCGGCTTTACCGTCGATGCCGAGGAAGCCAACCGTCTGGACCTGTCACTTGATGTGATTGAGGCGGTGTTTGCCGACCCCGACCTGGATGGCTGGGAAGGGTTTGGTCTGGCAGTGCAGGCCTATCAGAAACGGGCTTATCATGTGCTGGAATGGCTGGCAGATTTGTCAGTTCGGGTAGGCCGCAAGATGATGGTGCGTCTGGTCAAGGGGGCATACTGGGATACCGAAGTTAAAAACAGTCAGGAAAACGGTTTTGAAGGATACCCGGTTTTCACCCGCAAGGCGGCGACCGATGTTTCCTATATTGCCTGTGCGCGGTTGATGCTGTCGCGTCGCGATGCATTCTATTGTCAGTTTGCCAGCCACAATGCCCACACCGTTGCGGCCATTCTGGCAATGGCAGGCAATGACCGTACCTTTGAATTTCAACGCCTGCATGGCATGGGCGAAGCCCTGTACGAACAGATTGTGGGTAAAACCGGCGAGAACCTGCCATGTCGTGTTTATGCCCCGGTTGGCACCCACGAAGATTTGCTGGCTTATCTGGTGCGCCGCCTGCTTGAAAACGGCGCCAATACCAGCTTTGTAAACCGTATTCAGGACGATCAACTGCCGATCGAGGAAATGATTACCGATCCGGTTGAAAAAATGGCCGCCTTGCCGCGCAAGGCACATCCGAAAATTCCGGCCCCGGTTGATTTGTATGGGGCGGGGCGCATCAATTCGCGCGGGATGGATTTGACCGATCCGACCAAACTGGTGCCGCTTGCCCACCATATGAAAGATTTGGCGAAAAACGACTGGCGCGCTGCCCCGCTGATTGATGGTGATTGGCAGGATGGCGAAAGCCACGACGTGATGAGCCCGGTGGATCGCAGTGAAAAGGTTGGTACTGTGATTATGGCCGGGGCGGAACAGGTTGAAGCCGCCCTTGTTGCGGCCAGTGCCGGGTATCCCGCCTGGAATGCCACACCAGCTGGTGAACGGGCGGCCTGCCTGCGTCGCCTTGGCGATTTGCTGGAAGACAACCTGGATGCGTTTATTTTGCTGTGCCAGCGCGAAGCCGGAAAATTGTATTCCGACGGGGTTGCCGAAGTACGCGAGGCGGTGGATTTTTGCCGGTATTACGCCAATCGGTGCGAAGAATTGTATCGCGAAGGCAGCATGATGGAAGGGCGCGGGGTGTTTGTTTGCATCAGCCCGTGGAACTTCCCGCTGGCTATTTTCCTAGGTCAGGTTACTGCGGCCCTTGCCGCCGGGAACGCCGTTATTGCCAAACCCGCCGAACAAACATCGCTGATTGCGGCAAAGGCCGCCGAACTTATTTTGGCTGCCGGTGTGCCGGGCAGTGCGTTTCAGTTGCTGCCGGGGTCGGGCCGTAAACTTGGCGATATTCTGATTAATGATCGTCGGGTGGCCGGTGTCGCCTTTACCGGGTCAACCGAAACCGCCCAGGTGATCAATCGTAACCTTGCCAAACGCCCCGGCGCACCGATTCCGCTGATTGCGGAAACCGGTGGTCAGAACGCCATGATTGTCGATTCAACCGCCCTTCCCGAACAGGTGGTTCAGGATGTGGTGATGTCGGGTTTCCAGTCTGCCGGGCAGCGTTGTTCGGCCTTGCGGGTGTTGTTTGTGCAGGAAGATATTGCCGACAAATTATGCCACATGCTGGTTGGTGCGATGAAGGAATTGCGCGTCGGCGACCCGGCCTATCTTGATATTGATGTCGGGCCGGTGATTGACGACAATGCACAGGCAATGTTGCAAAAACATGCCGATCGCATGAAACGCGAGGCAAAATTGCTGTATGCCTGCGAGGTGTTGCCAGAAACCGACAAGGGTACTTTCTTTGCCCCGCATTGTGTGGAAATTTCCAGCCTGGATGTGCTGGAACGCGAAGTGTTCGGGCCGATTGTGCATGTCGTACGATTTAAGGCGCGCGAGTTGGACAAGGTGTTGGACCAGATCAACGATGCCGGTTATGGCCTGACGCTGGGTGTGCATTCGCGCATTGACGGGACTGCACGGCATATTGCCCGCAAATTGCGGGTGGGTAACTGCTATATCAATCGTAATATGATTGGCGCGGTTGTCGGTGTGCAGCCCTTTGGCGGGCAGGGTAAATCCGGTACCGGGCCCAAGGCGGGCGGGCCGCACTATGTTGCCCGTTTTGCCAAACCGGTTGTCGATCAGGGCAAGGTGGCTGTTGGCGATGCCTCGTTGGCGGATGATCGCGAAACGATTTTTGTAAATACGCCGGTCCCGGCAGCTGAAATCACCACGCTAAGCAAAGGGCAGATCGAGTGGCAGAATATGCCCGGTGAGATGCGCATGAAGCAGCTTGAAAATCTTGCCGCTAAACTTGCCAGCGAGGGTAGCGAGGAACTGGCGCAGGGTGCGCAGCATTTTGCTGATTTTGCGGCGATTTCGCAAAATGGCTTTTTGGCGCCGGTGCGTTTGCCGGGGCCGACGGGTGAAACCAATGACCTGGAGCTTCTGGGACGCGGTGTTTATCTGGTACAGGCGGACCGCGGGGCGGAACCCGGCCGGGTTTTGCGCCATGTTGCCGCGGCCCTGGCGGCGGGTAATAGCGTGCTGTTGGCGGGCAACGATAAATGGCTGGCCCGGGTGGAAAAGCTGGTTGTGAGCCTTGATTTGCCCAAGGCGATGGTCAAGGCGGTGAATGATGAAGCCGGGCTGGCGACCATGAATGGCGGTGCTGTTGCCGGTGTTTCCTGTGTCGCCCCCTTGCAGCGGGTAACCGTGTTTAAACAGGTCCTGGCCCGCCGTGATGGTGCCATCCTGTCGCTGATTTCCGATAGCGGGATCGAGGATGACGGTGCGTTGCCCGGTGAATTGTTCATGCACCGCTTTGCGACCGAAAAAACCGTGACCATCAATACCACGGCAGCGGGCGGCAATGCCTCGCTGATGTCGATGGAAGAGGCGTAACCGCCGTCAGCATAAACGCCTAACGAGAAAACGGCCAGCCTCCACCAGGACTGGCCGTTTTTTGTGTCTTGTGATCAGTTTTCGCTATCGTCGCTGGCTGTATATTCCAGAAGGTCACCAGGCTGGCATTCCAGCGCCTTGCAAATGGCGGCAAGGGTTTCAAACCTTACGCCCCGGACCTTGCCCGATTTTAACAGCGACAGATTTTGCTCGCTAATGCCAATCCGGGTTGCAAGGTCCTTGGACTTCATTTTGCGTTTGGCCAGCATCACATCAAGGCGAACGGTAATCGGCATCAGACGAAGCTCCGGTTTTCGTCATGCAGACTGACGGCTTCACCCAGTACCCAGGAAATAATCAGGAACAGCCCGCCGAGGAAAAGGCTGGTGGCTTCGATATTGCTTAATCCTATCGATATGGCGCGTTCACCTTCGGGGCGGGTGATGGTGACAAACAAGGACGTTAACGTACCCGCAAGCGGCGAAAGCAGCGTTTGCGACAACAGGGCGATGCTGAAGATTTTGAGATGACGGATTGTGCCATGTTCAAAAATGGCGTTGCGGGCAAAGCATAAAAACATTTTGCGCAAGTGCCACAGGCCAAACACAAGCACCAGAGAAGGCACCATCAGCGTGATGAACACCACGGCAAGCTGCACACCGGCAAGGGATTGAAGATCATTAAGCGGGATGGGAATGAGGCTGTCGGAATAGGAAACGGCATCGCGGGCGAAATCAGGGGTGAGCCAGATCAGCGGGACAAAGCAGAGCTCACAGATAATCGCGATCAGGCACAACCAGCTTAGGATCAGGCTGACAATGCGTATTCTGGTGACAGTCGGGCTCATTTCCACGCTCCTGTTGTTTTAAGGTCATTAATTATCGTAAAACATGAATAAATTAATGAAATGAGTCAATGCCAATTTTGATGGGCGCATGTGCGGCGAGAAAATTTCATGCAGGTCGAGCCTTGTGGGCACGTGATGCGTTAATTTGGTGGGTGTTTTGAACGATTTTTTATCTTTGCCATAATTATGGTGCCGATTTTGTCACAATCCGCCTGTAAGGATTTGAGGTAAATGTGCTGTTGTTTCCGGGGAGTGTGTGCCTTTTTGTGCCGCAGGCCTTTGGGTCGAAATAACGAAATCGATTTAGGAGTAGCCGAATGATACATATGTCTCGCGGTTTGAAACGGACATTGCAGGTCGTTGCGCTGGGAATTGTCTTTAGTGCCCCACTGGCCGCTTGCGGACCATTGCAAATGCCGGTTGAGAACCGGGCGGGTGATGATCAATGGCTTGATACCAAAATTAAAACCGGAATTTTGGGTGAATTCGCTGAAACGGATCACAGTTATCTGATTGATGTAAACGTCGATATCTGGAAACAGCAGGTCATGGTGACCGGCATGGTTGATTCCAAGGGCAAATATTATGACGTGATGTCAATCATTCGCCAGGATAAGCGCATCAAGAAGATTTATGATCATCTTCAGATTGCCGATGCACAGACGGTGGCTGAATATCGTGATGCTGAATCGAAGTATGGTGAAGAGAATGCCGTACCTGCCGATTCGGCAAAACAATCGGTTTCGGATGCCTGGATCGAAAGCCAGATCAAAGCCTTGTTGTTGGCCGAAAAGGGCGTGCGCTCGGTTAATTACCGGTGGCAGTCGGTCGGCAATATTGTCTACATCATGGGCGAATCTGCCAATAAAACAGAATATGACAAGGTGCTCAGTATCGTGCGTCGCATTAAAGGCGTGACCAAAGTGGTCAGCCATGTGTCGGTTATTGGATGACCTTATAAATAAACGATAATTCCAGAAAGTGATCCGCAGCCTGGTTTGGGCTGCGGATTTTTTTTGTCATGAAACATGAAATTCGTACGAAAACGTTTGAAACCTATTCGCATTTGCACTATTGAAATCGTGTGTAACTAATAACTGATTGCATTTGCATTTATGTTTGTTTGTGTTTGTAATGCCCTTAATCAGGGCGATGTAAAACGTGCAGCAACGCAGGGCAATGCCACGCGCCCGGCGGAGGTTTTCCGTTTTCATGGCTGCCAGCCGCAATGTGGCAAATGTGCCTGCCACATGCGGGCAGAGCTGAGCCAGCATTGCTGTTCGGGTGACAATGGGAATGACCGTATTGTTGCCAATGTCGCCGCTGATCAGGCGATTGCGGCAGAATAGGCAGCTTTGGCAAAGCAAACAAAGATAAGAGGAGTACTGAATACTCCTTCGATGCTGGCAGATATCAGAAATTAAAAAGGCGAAGCCATCGGGGCCTCGCCTTTGTTGTTTTCAGGTGCAGGCACGATCTGCAATATGTTAAGCGGCCTTGCCAAACCGTTCTTCGGCCAATCGGTCGGCGACAAAACCGGTTGATTTGTTTTCACGTGCTGCGCGGGTAAAAATTTCACGCACGGTTTCACCAATGCTTTCGATATGGCGTTTGGTTTCGGCCACCGGGCGTCCCTGACGGCAATAGTGGACTTCGACCACGCCGCCTGCATTGATCACGTAATCAGGGGCGTAAAGTACCCCCATATCGCGCAACATTTCGCCGTGACGGTCGGCTTCAAGCTGGTTGTTGGCCGCACCGGCAATGATCCCCGCTTTCAGTTTGCCGATCGAGATATCGTTGATGACCCCGCCCAGCGCACACGGCGCAAGAATATCGGCATTAACTGACAGGATTTCATCGATCGACACAGCCGTTGCGCCCAGTTCGGTGGTTGCGCGTTCGACCGCTGCGGGGTTGATATCGGCAACAATTAATTCTGCACCGGCATTGTGAAGCATTGCACATAAATGAAAGCCGACATTGCCCAATCCCTGTACGGCAACGCGCATACCGGTTAAATCGTCGCTGCCCTGCCTGAATTTGACGGCTTCTTTCAAACCGATAAATACACCATAGGCAGTAAAGGGCGAGGGATCGCCAGTGCGTTCGGCATCCTTGCCATCATTGATGCCGCCTACATGGCCGGTCTGACGGGCAATTTCCTGCATATCAGCCGGCGTCGTGCCGACATCCTCGGCCACAATGTAACGGCCGTTCAGGCGTTCAACCGCGCGGCCAACGGCTTGAAACAGGCCAGGGCTTTTATCGCTGCGCGGGTTGCCAATGATAACCGATTTGCCTCCACCCAGCGGCAAATTGACCAGGGCGGATTTATAGGTCATGCCACGCGACAGGCGCAACACATCGTGAATGGCTTCCTGTTCGCTGGCATAGGGCCACATGCGGCACCCGCCAAGCGAGGGACCCAGATTGGTATTATGAACCGCGATGATGGCTTTAAGGCCGGTTTCAGGGTCGCTGGCGAAAACAACCTGTTCGTGGTTGTCAAAGGCAGAATCGGAAAAAATAGTCATCCTGGTGCAGCCTCCCGGGCTGTTTTGTTATGATTGGGGCAAAGAAAATTGTTTCCTCCCTTTGAATGTTTGTTGTGATCGGCCTTTGAGCAAATGGAAAATCGCGCCTGAATTAAAAAAGACCGTTTCGAAGAAAAGCCCACGGTTGCGCGGAATTTAATGTCTGGCACAGAGCGGTTTTGTAATTTTATTTCGTGCAATTATTGCAAGGCGACCATGCAAAACCGGCGCGCTGTGGTTTTACATGTTTCAATTAAATTACGAATCAGGCTGAATGATTTACGGCTCGTTAAACTACTGGTCGCAGACTTGTGGTTGATATTTCATTTTTATGAGAAATATCATCAGGACATATCAAAGCGTCTGGTCGGACGCTGACAGCAAAAGGAGTTTCGGGGGATGTCAGCTTTTACAGACCACCGGAAGCGCGTTTATCAAGTTGGGTTACACAATCAAATCGTGCGTGAATGCGTAAAAGAAAACCGTTCTCACGCCTTGTATGACGATCGTTGGGCCGATGTTCAGACCCACGAAGTTGCAGCACAGACCAAAACAAAGGCACTTGCCCTGATCGAAAAGAATTATCCGTCCTGTGACGGGTTTGTTGTCGATCACGTCAAACGCCACGATTGATATTTGGCTGTGATTGTGTGCTGTAAATGCGTGGCACCTGATCGCAGTTCTGTCGCAGATAGTTCACAGGAAAAGGGCGGAAACCACCTCCGCCCTTTTCTTTAGATGCTGCCTGCTGAAACAGGGTGTCGTTGGTTATGGTAATGTAACCGGCTGTCAGTCTTGTAATGCCAGCGCGCGGTCGACAAAATCCAGCCTGTCTTGTCCCCAGAACATTTCCGTGCCGATAAAATAGGTTGGCACGCCAAAAATATTGGCAGTTTTGGCATCCTCGGTATAAGCGTCATAGGTATCAAGCACGGCATCGTCCTGTGCCAGTTCCAGATATTGCGACGACAAACCATTCGTGGTCAGGGCTTCGGCCAATACATCGGGTGACGACGCATCACGCTGGTTGACCCAGATATCGCGCATAATGGTGGTGATCAGCCCTGAAACGTCCTGCCCATCAAGTTTGGCAGCGATGATGGTACCTGCTGCAAGCGATTCGTTTACCGGGAAAAAATCAGGATTTTCATTAAGCGGAATGTCGAGATAGGCGCGCCAGCGCTTTAATTCCACCATGCGATATTCCTGGCGGGGCAGGGGGCGCTGTTTAAGGGGAACGCCGCCACCATGTTTGAATATTTCGCCGGATTTGACAGGCCGGTGGTCAATTTCGGCATTGTGGCGGGCGGCAATTTCCATAGCGCGTTCAATGCCAAGGAACGCCCAGGGCGACTGGACGAAAAAATAGTGGGTAATAATCTTGGGCACGGCCCTCTCCTGTAGGCTGGGCGATAAAACGCCATTTTTTTAATGACGTTATAGCGCCCTATTTACGCCTATTGGTCAACCCACCAGCGATAGTCATCGATGCCATCCATGACAATGCCGTCAAACCCCATTTGCATCAGTCCGGCAACATAACTGTTGGCATTGCCAAAAATGATGTTCTGCCATTGTGGTTCCCAGTAATAGACATGATTTTCCTGTCCCCAGCGGCCCGTATTGCTTGCGCTGCTGATAAAGCCGGGCGATCCGGCACGCCAGTCATTGCGCCAGTAATAACGATAGGTTTGTGCGGTGCCGACATCAATGTAAGCGAGCAACAAACGCGGTGTTCCGATTTTTTTGTAACGCAGTTTGCGCATGTCATCGAAGGAAAGCGGGGTTGTGCCGCGATGAAAGGCATCCAGGACCAGAATGTCGTAATTGGTGTTGGCAAGGGCATCTACATAGGCATCCTTGTTGCCGTATGGCGCACTATCAACCACCATCGCATAATTGCGGGCTTTCTGGAGTGTATCGATCACAAACGGGTTTTCATTAAACGGCGTTGAAGGAACCTTCGCTAACGCCGCCAATTGCATGTCCGGTGGTGGGGCTGCGTAATAAAGTGGGTCCATTTTACTGGTTTTTGCGCGCGATTTGCGGATGTTTTCCAGCTTGTCGGTGTAATCAAGCATGAAAAACCGCATACCGGTATCTGACAGGCGTTCCAGATATTGCTGGTCGTATTTTACCTCGCCTTCGCCTGTTTCCTTGTTATATCCGTCGCGGCCATAATTGGGGGCCTCTATCAGCATTCCATCAAGCGCACGGATGAAATTCCGCGCCGGTTTGGCATCGGATTTGGTCACAAACAGACCCGGCTCAATAAATGTCGTCAGATCCAGCCCGTTCATGGCAATGACGGAAAAATCACTGCGCTGGTTTTTTGCCCAACGGCTAAGCGAGATAACCATTTTTCGCATTTCGTCGGCGAAATCGCGCTTGGGTTTGCCGTCGTCTTCGCTGTCCTGGTCCAGTTTCGGCCCGTTAGACAGGCTGTTGGCGGGCGGAATAAACGGTTCCAGGTTTTGCCCCATTGCGGTTTGCGGCAGGCTAATTGTGGCTATTCCCGCAGTCATAACAATGGCAAGGAATGCAAAAGCCGATGCACGTATCCCAAGTCCCGGGCGAACCGGAAAATTGGTCAGATGGCGAAACCGGAATGGGCGGGCATGAACCATAATCAGGATGCTACTTTTTTTGCCAAAGATGAGGTTAATTGCGCACAAACATAGTCGCCAATTGCCATTGATGCCGTTAAGCCCGGCGATTCGATTCCGTAAAGGGCGATCAACCCGTTAAGGCCGTGGGTGTCCGGCCCGGCAATCATGAAGTCGCGGGCGGCTTCGCCCTGTGCCTGAATTTTCGGACGAATACCGGCATAGCCGGGCTGCAGGGCTGTTTCATCAAGGTCCGGGTAATATCGGCGAATGGCGTTGGCAAAAACAGTACGCCGGTTTTCATCCACACTATAGTCGGGGTGGTCGACCCATGTCACATCCGGCCCGAAACGGGCTTGCCCACCCAGATCCAGCGTCAGATGAATACCCAGTCCGGCCTGTTCCGGCGCCGGGTAGATCAGGGTGGAAAACGGGCTTTTGCCGCTTAGGGTAAAATAAATGCCCCTTGCATAATGTTGTGGTGGAATTGTCGCGGGTTCTAAGCCCGAAAGCGCATGGGCCAGTGTTTGCGTATGCAGGCCCCCGGCAATAACCAGCTCCTTGCATGAAATTTGCAATTCTTCACCGCTGGTATCAACGGTATCAAGAATATATATGCCATCGCGGTGGTTGCCGGATCGAACATTGGTGTTTAAAGCCAGTGTCGCCCCGGCAATTTCAGCATCCCCTAACAATGACAACATTAATTCATGGGAATCGATGATGCCCGTTGACGGGCTTTCAAGGGCCGCAACACCCCTAAGGGCAGGTTCGCGCATTTTGATGTCGTCGCTATTGCGCCATATCAGATCGGTGACACCATTGCTCACGGCGTGTTGTTCGATCTGGCGCAATGCGTCAATCTGGCTGTCGTCTGTGGCGACAATCAGTTTTCCGGTGCGACGGTGATTAACCCCGCGAAGGGCACAATATTCATACAGGGCTTTTTTTCCGGCAAGGCATAGCCGGGCTTTCAGACTGCCTTTCGGGTAATATAACCCGGCATGAATCACTTCACTGTTGCGCGAACTGGTTTCTGTTCCGATGGCATCATGACGTTCAATGATCATGACCTCGCGCCCGGACAGCGCCAGGGCACGTGCGCAGGCAAGGCCAACCACACCTGCCCCGACAACAATTGTTTCAATATCATGCGTCATAAAGTTTATCGTCCTGCCTGACGAAAAAGGACTGGCTGCCCGGTATTGTCTTGCCCGTCCCCTTTGACCTGCGACGGGCTGCTGCTGGTGTAGGTTCCCCGCGCTGATGTGCCGTCAGTACAAAAAATAGCCCAGTTGCCAAAGGGAAGTGTTGCGGAGTTGTAACGACCATCCTTGTGCTGCCAGTAACCTTCGCAATGGCGATTGGCATCATCAATGATCATTGTGCCTTCACCTGCCGGTTTGTCAAATTTCAGTGCCCCGCGGCCTTCGATATTGTTCCAGCGTG
Source organism: Thalassospira sp. NFXS8 (assembly GCF_040148805.1). Classification (NCBI taxonomy): domain Bacteria; kingdom Pseudomonadati; phylum Pseudomonadota; class Alphaproteobacteria; order Rhodospirillales; family Thalassospiraceae; genus Thalassospira; species Thalassospira sp. NFXS8. The sequence goes on from NZ_JAGEMF010000004.1 coordinate 231,158, forward strand.
TCATAATGCCAATTCCCTCGTCAGGGGAAATGGTTGTGTTGGTTGGCTCACCCGTGATGATGGTGGTTTGCGGTGCGGTTTCGGGTGATGATATGTCGTCAGTGATGGCTGCCGTTGGGGCAGTTGCATTCGGGTTGGCCGGGACGGCGGGAACGCCAACAGGCACCTGGCCATCTGTAACCGGCGCGCCGATATCACCGGGCAAATTAATTTCAAATCGTAAAAAGAAGCTGGCGGCAAAATCACGCGCCGCGGCCGGGTCCATTTGCTGTGCCGGGGCTTGATGTTTGGGGGCGGTTTGCACGGCTATCGGTTCGCAGAAATATCCCAGAAGCTGGCTGCCGCGCTGATCGGCGCGGGTTGGTTCCCAACGGCCTGAAAAACTGATGCATTGGGCATTGTCGCGCGCAAAGGGCAAAACCATGATGGGGCCACTGGGGGTTTGATAGCTAAAACTTTCACCGTTTTGACGGCTTTGGTTTTGAAGTGTTTCAAACATTCCCAGCAATTTTGCCGGTGGGGTATCTGTGCGAAAGGCAAAGCCGGGGCTGGTTTCGGAAAAAACCGATTCGATATAAATCTGGTTGGACGTATGCCCTTCGTCGCTTTGATCCAGCCAGCGCGCAACCGATACAGTGCTGCTGGTGCGGACTTGACGTAGATATACCGCCTGGGCGTTAAAGGGCGGATGATAATGAACCGGGCTTTCCGCGGCTGATACTTTCAGAAACCCGCCGTCACTTTGGGCATGGGCACTGCCGCTGCCTGCCATAGTAGCAATACTTGCGCCCAGAAGGCCCGTTATCAAATTTCGCTGAAAGGTCACAAACTTTTCCCCCGTTGAGCCTGCTGTCTTTGCTGCATCAATTATTCTATGTTTAGCGTCAAGACAGGAAATTGGCTAGGGTCAGGGCTTATTAATAGCTATTGACCGTAAGGGAGAGCTGATTTGCCCCGTGACATCTGCGTCTTTATGCTTGATTTTTGATGGCAAAGGCGTTCATTCACGAGCGATGGGGACTTTTGGTTTTCAGAACGAAATGACGGAGCAGCGCGTAATGACGGGGGACGCAACCGCCACCATGACCGAAATCAAGGGCCAGGGCGATGCCAGTACAACAGGCGGCCGCAGCAAACGTGCGCATGTTATTGTAATTGGCAATGAAAAGGGTGGGTCGGGTAAATCAACGACGGCCATGCATTTGATCGTTGCCTTGTTGAAAATGGATTTTTCTGTTGGCTCGCTTGATATCGACGCCCGGCAGGGAACTCTGACCCGCTATGTCGAGAACCGCGAGGCTTTTAATACCGCCCGCAGTCTTTCGTTAAAAATGCCGGTTCATTATCCAATCTATCGCAGCGAAGATGGCGATGCGATGGCCGCCAAGCACGATGAACGCGAACGTTTTACCCGTGCTCTTGGCGAATTGGTTGTTAATCACGATTTTGTCGTGATGGATTGCCCGGGCAGTGACAATTACCTTTCGCGTTTGGCCCATGCCTGTGCCGATACGCTGATTACGCCGATTAATGACAGCTATATCGACCTTGATATGCTGGCCCGTATTGACCCCGAAACCCTCGATGTGAAAGGCCCCAGCCTTTATGCCGAAATGGTTTGGGATGCGCGTAAGCGCCGGGCGGCGGTCGATGGTGGAACCATCGACTGGATCGTGATGCGGAATCGGCTGTCGCATCTTGACGCACGTAACAAACGCGATATTGCCGAAATCCTCGACAAACTGGCAACCCGGGTTCATTTCCGTGTGGCGCCGGGTTTTGGCGAACGCGTGATCTATCGCGAATTGTTCCTTAACGGATTGACGCTTCTTGATTTGCGCGAAAAAGGCATTGGTATTACTTTAAGTATGTCGCATATGGCCGCCCGCCAGGAAGTGCGGCAGTTACTTGAAGTTATCGGCTTTACCCCGAGTGATGGCGAAGAACTGCCAATCTGATAACGGGTGCAATCCAGGTTCTGAAATTACGTATCGGCAGGATAATGGCGGACAAGGACAAGGCCGTTTCAACCGTGTCAACGGATCAGGATATTGCCAGCTTTGTCAGGCAGGCGCAGTCTGTTGCCGGTAGTGCGCCGGCGTCGGGGCCGGCGCAAGGGCGAATTGTATTCGCAATGGATGCAACTGCCAGCCGCCAGCCCCATTGGGATATGGCTGCGCACCTTCAATCCGAGATGTTTGATGCGGTGGCGCAGATGGGCGCGCTTGATATTCAATTGGTGTTTTTTCGCGGTTTTGGCGAATGCAAGGCCAGCGGCTGGTGCCGGGACGCGGGCCAGTTGCGGGCTAAAATGAATGCGGTGCAATGTCGCGCGGGTCAAACCCAGATCGGCCGGGTTTTGCACCATGTTCTTAATCAGAACAAAAAACAGCCCGACCACCCGGTTAATGCCCTGGTTTATGTTGGTGACTGTGTTGAGGAAGCGGCGGATGATCTGGCGCATCTGGCTGGTCAACTTGGCATTTCCGGCACACGGGTTTTTGTTTTTCAGGATGGCCGTGACAGCGATGCAACAAAAGTTTTTCGTGATATGGCCCGTCTGGGGAATGGTGCCTTTGCCCGTCTTGACGGCAGTGCAGCATCTGTTTTGCGCGATTTCCTTGGCGGGGTTGCGTCCTTTATTCTAGGCGGGTTCGATGCGCTAAACGATTATAATAAAACGAAATCATCGTCTGATATTCATTTTCTTACCGATCAATTGCGACGGAAACGCTGATGCAGTGGCTTTTGCTTGGTATTGGTCTTTTTGTCGCCACAGGGTTTGTTTTGCGCTGGTTGGCAAACGCAAAACCGGCTGATATCCGGCAATTGGGCTTTGGGTTGATTGCAATTGTTCTGGTGCTTGTGGGGCTTTGGCTGCTGCTGACTGGCAAACTGGCAGCCATGGTTGCGGCCCTTGTTGCCGCCATACCATTTCTTTTTCGTGTCCTCAAAATTGGCTTATTGTGGCCATTTTTCAAGAAGATGTTCGCTGGTGCCCATGGTTGGGGCCGGGGAGCGAACCCGCAAGGTGCTGATGATGACGGTACCGGCACGGGCCGCTTTTCTGAAATCAGGACACAGCTTCTGGTGATGCAGCTTGAGCATGGCTCGGGTCGGCTGGGGGGACAGGTCATTGCCGGGAAATTTGCCGGACGCGACCTTGACCGCCTGAGACTTGACGAACTGCAACTTTTATATGTTGAATGTTGCGATGCACAAGATCAAAGCCGGACAGTGTTTGAGACATATCTGGATCGTCGCAGTGATTGTCAGGGCTGGCGACAGTGGGACGATGCAGAGCGAACGGAAGGCCGTTCGTCACAGCATGAACAAAATGGAGGCACTCGCGGATTTCGCTCAGAAGGGATGGATGTCACGGAAGCCTGTAAAATTCTGGGTTTGGGAAAAAATCCGGACCGCGCCGAGATCAATCGCGCCTATCAAACGTTAATTAAGGCGGTACACCCTGATCATGGCGGATCGGACTATCTGGCATCCCGGGTCAATGCAGCACGGCACGTGTTATTACAAAATTGTGGCGATTGATGTAATCCCCCGGAAGGGCAGCTTGATCAATGATCTGAAATTGTGGCAAAAGCGATAGATACTTGCTGCAAATTGAGAGATTTAGCGCATCCGTCGCCGCCAAAAACAAAGGAATAAAAGATGACCAAACGTATTAAAAAGGCGGTTTTCCCGGTGGCGGGCATGGGGACGCGGTTTTTGCCAGCAACCAAGGCTATGCCGAAGGAAATGCTGCCTGTTGTTGACAAACCCCTGATCCAGTATGCGGTGGAAGAAGCAATTGCTGCCGGTATTGAAGAATTCATTTTTGTTACCGGTCGTGGGAAAACCGCGATCGAAGACCATTTTGACCGTTCAGCCGAACTTGAAGCGATTCTGATGGAGCGCGGCAAACATGATGCCCTTGAAACGGCATTGGCGATGATCCCCGAAAATGGCCGGGTGACTTATACCCGGCAGGGTAACCCGCTTGGTCTGGGGCATGCTGTTTTATGTGCGAAATCCCTGGTCGGGGACGAACCATTTGTTGTGCTTCTGGCCGATGACCTTATTCAGTCCAAAACGCCGTGCATGAAGCAGATGGTTGAAAGCTATGGCCGCACGGGCGGCAATATGGTTGCGGTTATGGATGTGCCGCGTGAAGAAACCAAACGCTATGGCGTTCTGGAAGTCGAGGGTACGAATGGCCGCCTTGTCAGTGCGTGTGGCATGGTCGAAAAACCGGACCCGAAAGACGCGCCGTCAACGCTGTCGGCGATTGGACGTTATATTCTCGATCCGGGTATTTTTGATGTGCTGGAATCGATTCCGCGCGGGGCAGGAAATGAAATTCAGCTGACCGATGCGCTGGCTGCCATGATCGGCAAGGTGCCGTTCTATGGTTATCGGTTTGAAGGGCAACGGTTTGATTGCGGTAACAAGGTTGGCTTTTTGAAAGCAACACTGGCCTTCGCGCTTGAGCGACCGGATCTGCGCGATGATATGCGCACCCTGATCAAGGAATTCGCCGAACTTGAAGCCGCGAAATAACAGATTTTATTGAATGTCCGGGGGCACAGACCCCCGGTCAGTGTTTTAATGGGGTAAAACATCCATGCATGTTGCAATGATTGGCACCGGCTATGTCGGTTTGGTTTCCGGGGCCTGCTTTTCGGAATTCGGTACGGACGTTATTTGTGTAGACAAAGACGTCAGCAAAATCGAACGCCTTGAGCAAGGCATCATGCCAATTTACGAGCCGGGCCTTGATGTTCTGGTTGAGAATAACGTCAAGTCGGGCCGGTTGCATTTTACCACCGACCTGAAAAAAGGTGTTAAGGATGCCGATGTTGTTTTCATTGCGGTTGGCACGCCGACGCGCCGTGGCGATGGCCATGCCGATCTAAGCTATGTCTATGCTGCGGCGGAAGAAATTGCCGAAGCAATGGAAGGTTTTACCGTAATCGTGACCAAATCGACCGTTCCGGTGGGAACGGGGCGCGAAGTGGAACGGATTATTCGGGAAAAACGGCCTGATGCGGAATTTGCCGTTGTTTCCAACCCCGAATTCCTGCGTGAAGGATCGGCAATTGGCGACTTCATGCGCCCGGACCGGGTGGTTATTGGCACCAGCAATGAACGTGCGCGCACGGTTATGTCTGATCTGTATCGTCCGCTTTATCTGATCGAAACGCCAATTGTTTTTACTACACGTGAAACGTCGGAAATGATCAAATATGCGGCCAATACATTTTTGGCAGCTAAAATTACCTTCATCAACGAAATCGCCGATTTGTGCGAAAAAGTGGGTGCTGACGTGCATGATGTTGCCCGCGGCATTGGCCTTGATGGCCGCATTGGCAAAAAGTTTTTGCACCCGGGGCCTGGTTATGGCGGGTCATGCTTCCCCAAGGATACTTTGGCGCTTGTGCGGACAGCACAGGAACATAATTCGCCGCTGCGCATTATTGAAACGGTGGTTGCTGTTAATAACGACCGCAAAAAAGCAATGGCGGACCGGGTTATTGCGGCTTGTGGTGGTTCTGTTGCGGGGAAAACCATTGGTATTCTGGGTTTGGCATTTAAACCCAATACCGACGATATGCGCGATTCTCCCAGTCTGGATGTTGTCCCGGTGCTGATTGCGGCAGGGGCCAATGTGCGGGCATATGACCCCGAGGCAATGGAAGAAGCTGCAAAACTTCTTGAGGGGCTGACCTATTGCGAAACGGCCTTTGAAACCATCGAAGGTGCGGACGCCATGGTGGTCCTGACGGAATGGAACGAATTCCGCGGATTGAATTTGAAACGCGTAAAAGCTGCTTTGAAATCACCTGTGGTGGTGGATCTGCGAAATGTGTATGAGCCGCGCGAGATGAAAGAACATGGCTTTGAATATAGCTGTGTTGGTCGCGGCACAATTGGAGGCAATTGACCTATGACCGCTTCGGATGGCCATAAATTTGATCCCTCGATGCTGCGCGAATATGATGTGCGCGGCGTTGTAGGCAAAACCCTTCATGAGGAAGACGCCCATGCGTTGGGGCGTGCGTTTGGGACAATGGTTCGCCGCAGCGGCGGCACCCGTGTCGCCGTTGGCCGCGATGGCCGGTTAAGCTCGCCAGATCTGGCTGATGCCCTGATCAAGGGTATTCGTACCACCGGTTGCGATGTGCTGCGTATTGGCCGTGGCCCGACGCCGATGCTGTATTTTACGGTATATAATCAGAAAACTGATGCCGGCATTATGGTGACCGGTTCGCACAATCCGCCGGATTATAATGGCTTTAAAATGCTGAATGCCGGAAAATCGGTGTTTGGGGCCGCCATTCAGGAATTGGGCCGGATTGCCGAACAGGGTGATTTTGAAGTTGGTGCCGGCGGCCTTGATGATATCGATATCGAGGATCGTTATGTTGATCGCCTTGTCGATGAACTCGACATTGACGTTGCCAAGCCAATGACCATTGTGTGGGACTGTGGCAACGGTGCTTCGGGGGATGTCGTGCGCAAGCTGACGGCAAAATTGCCCGGCACCCATCATTTGTTGTTTGATGACATTGATGGCACCTTCCCCAATCATCATCCGGACCCGACTGTTGAAGCCAACCTGGTCGATTTAAAAGCCGCCGTTGCCAAACATAATGCGGACTGGGGCGTTGCTTTTGATGGCGACGGTGACCGCATCGGCGTGGTCGACGGTCAGGGTCGTGTTTTGTGGGGCGACCAGCTGTTGCAAATTTATGCAGCCGATGTTCTGGAGCGCGTTCCGGGTGGTGCAATTATCGCCGACGTCAAAGCCAGTCAGACATTGTTTGACGAAGTGACCCGACTTGGTGGCAATGCCATTATGTGGAAAACCGGTCATTCCCTGATCAAAACCAAAATGATCGAGGAAAAGGCCCCGATTGCGGGTGAAATGAGCGGCCATATTTTCTTTGCTGAACGGTATTACGGCTATGACGATGCGACTTATGCTGCCGTCCGCCTGTATCGTATTCTGGTGCAAAGTGGCAAAAGCCTTGATGTCTGGCGTGATGCAATGCCGGTTGCCGTCAACACGCCGGAAACCCGTATTGAATGCCCTGATGATCGCAAGTTCGCATTGATCGAGGAAGTTCGTGATCGCTTGGCCGGGACGGATGCCGAAGTAAACGGCATTGATGGTGTGCGCGTACGTACCGAAGATGGCTGGTGGCTGCTTCGGGCATCCAATACCCAACCTGCGATCGTTGCCCGGTGCGAGGCTGCTGATGATGCCGGGCTTGAACGCCTTAAAGGGCAGGTAACGGCCCAATTACAGAAAAGCGGGCTTGAAAGTGCCGATTTCTTTGCCGCGGGCGGCGGTCATTAAGGCGAGTTTTTGATCTGAAATTTGGCTGGATCCGGTTGAGCCCGAAGGTATTTCACCTTCGGGCTCAATTTCTTTCCGAACGTTATTTATAGAAGGATAACCAGTTCACGATGGTGTCATCGGCAGGTCATGGTTTGCGATAAAGGAAATGATTTCTGTCAGTCCGAGCATCTCACGAGATACGTCGTGCCGGATGTCTCAAACTTACGCCTGCATAATGTATGGTCGATATAACCCGTAATGGGGCGTTGTTTGATGCGGGCTTATTAACTTGGCTTGGGACGTAACAGCCATCTTACCGTGGTAAGGAGGGCGGAAAGTTTTAGTTCCGTTCTTTGCTCCGCGGGTTACGCCAAAGATTAAGGGCTGCCAATTTGGCAGCCCTGATCAAAAATGCTTGTGATATTCGGGTCGTGCTTATCCGGCGTCGTCAGGTGTGACGACAGGAATGCAGGCCATGTTCTGGCGTTGTAAGGCGGCACAGGCACTGCGTGCGTCTTCCTCGGCACCAAACCCAATCAGCCGTGCCCGATAGACAACGCCACTGTCTGATTCCTGTTGCTCAACGGCAGCACGGGTTAGGCGTAAAATTTCAGGGGCACTGCGCGCAGCGGTCAAGACGGCTTCCTGGGCGCGGCGCTGGTCGCTAAAGGCACCAACCTGAATGCCCCAGCCGCCTTGTGTTGGCTTTATGCGGGTGACGATGGTGTCAGTATCGATGTGACCGGGAATTTGCCCCTCGTTGGCGTTATTCAGCTTGGCGATCAGCAATTGCGTGTCTGCAGGAAGAATTTTGTCTTCCGGGCTGATGCGCGGCCGCGGCGGAATAATTTCACCATCTTTTTTTAGTTCGACATAGGCTTTATCAAGCAGTTTTTTCATTTGGTCATCGCGCGAACGGGCGGTGCGGCCACCAAATACGGCCCCGATCAGGCGTTTGCCATCGCGTTTGACCGATGCCACCAGGTTAAAACCCGATGCGTTGATGAAACCGGTTTTGATGCCATCTGTGCCATAGTACGACGCCAGAAGATTATTATGGTTGCCATAAGTGCGGTTGCCATAAGTAAATTTCTGCGTTGAAAAGAAGTGATAATAGTCACCAAAATCATTGCGCAGGCGCAAGGCGAGACGAACCATATCGCGCGCCGTGGTCATCTGCCCCCGGTTGGGCAGGCCCGATGCATTGCGAAAAGTTGTGCTTTTCATGCCGATTCTGCGCGCGGTCGACGTCATCATCTGGGCAAACTTGGTTTCCGTGCCCCCCAGATATTCGCCAATCACAACGGCAACATCATTGGCCGATTTGGTGACCAACGCCAGAATGGCATCCTTGACCGCGATGGTGTCACCGGGTTGAACGCCAAGTTTTGACGGTGCCTGGCCCCACGCCCGTTTGGAAACCGGCATGCGGGTTGCCAGCGTGACCTTGCCGCTATCAAGCGCGTCAAACAGCATATAAAGCGTCATGATTTTGGTCAGTGACGCAGGATAAACCTTTTGATCCGCACGATATTCATGCAGCACCTGGCCGCTTTCGGCATCAATAATTAATGCGGTATAGGTCCTCGCGACGGCAGGCGCACTTATCATCGGGAGCGCAAGCAAGGCGAACAAAACCATGCCCATCACGCATAAAAGCCCTCGGCCCGTCATGCGTGATGGCGAAAAGTCAGCGGAGTCTGGTTGTCTGGTCGGCATGGCAGGGCCGACGCGGAACAGAGAAATCATAAACAATGTCCGGTTAACGAGTATCCCCAAGACGGTTGAGGCCAGCATGCCAGTTCCGACTAAAAAAATGCTTAACGGAATGAAGAATACTGACAGGTCAATGTGCCTTGCCGATGCCCCAATTGCACGTAAGTTTATGACTTGTGATCGAGTCTGTCAAAACAGAGGTAAAAATGCCCACAGAAATACATAGACCGCACAATGATATAGCGTCAAAGCGGGCTGGATTCCTGAAGTTTGTTTCCGCGGTGTCTGCAGCCGCAATTTTGGCCGGTTGCAGCTATACCGCGACCAGTGACATTGCGAATCCGGTTGTGCGCAAGGCAAGCTGGTTTTCATATTTGAATGGCGATGATCTGCGAACTGCCTGTTCAGCGGGCGAGGCCGAAGGGCGGATTCGCATTGTTTATAATGCCGATTATTATAAGGATGTGCGGACATTTGATGTTACGCCGCAAACGGGAACCGATAACTTCTCGATGGTTTCGCATATGTTTGGTCCCCTTGATGTAAGCGAAATGAATGTGTCTGTACGATCACCACTTGGCGCTTTCAGCGGTGAACCTGTGCGCCAGACATTGACGCGCCAGCAATATCTGACATTGACTGACGCGATGCAGGAAGATGGTTTTGGCACCCAGAATCGGGACGGTCTTCGTTTGCATTCGGAAAACTATTACTGGGTAGCGTTGGGCTGTTCGCAAAAACAAATAACCCTGGCAGCCTGGGCCAATGGTGATGATGATTTAAGAGACCTGCATTTCCCGATTGTTCTGCAAAAGGTTGCGGGACAGGTGGACCCGTTACCACCGGCACCGGACCCGGACGTGGCATTAAGCCCGGATCCAACCATCGGACATGACCGTGACGAGCAGGACCGTAATTTTTATCGGACTGTTCGGGGAAATACTCTTCAATAAAACAGAATATAAACGGGTTGGCATTTGCCAGCCCGTTTGTTTTTCAACGGTATTTCCCGGGCGGGTTGTTTTGTGAATTCAATGTCACGAAAGTATCCTTGACGTTTTACGCGTTTCCATCTAAGGTTTTGCTGCATTGCAACATCGATATGGCTATCCTGAAACTCGTAAATGGAGGACGGCACAATGGTGACGACCCCGAAAAAGGTGCCTGCTAAATCCGATAAACCGTCAGCATCCAGCGCAAAAGCGACTGCGTCGGCTGCGGCTCCTGACTCATCTGCGAAAACAGTGACAGCCGGTGCTGCATCTGCGAAGAACTCGTCTGGCGCTTCTGTGCAGGCCGCGTCAAAAACGCCTTCCGGTAGCGCTTCGGGCAGCAAGGCTGCGCCAGCGACAACCGCAAGCAAACCTGCTGCTTCCGCGGCGAGGAAAACTCCGGCTTCGTCTGCAAAGACGCCAGCAAAGGCAGCATCGCGACCGCAACGTGCCGCTGCTGCCGGGGCAAGCAAGCCTGCTGAAAAATCGGCAAATGTTACTGCCGCCAAAGCGACCGGGGCGGCATCCGATAGCGTGGCAAAATCCGCTGAAACCGTGAAGTCGGCAACTGCAAAGCAGGCCGAGGTTGCAAAGGCAACCGCAACCAGCGCAACGCAGGCCGCAACAGCGGCGGTAAACAAGGCTGCCGAACAGGCGCCCAAGGCCCCTGAAATTATTGCGCCGGTAACCGCCGAAATGGTGACGCCGGTGAGCAAGGTTGAAGTAAGCCTTGATGATTCTGCCGCGAACGACACGGTAAAGGTTACTCAAAAGGTCGAAGCTGAAATTCCCGTGCCTTTGGTTCCGGTGTCGCAGCTTTTTGAAGCCTGGCAGTCTGATGATGTTGTTAAAATGATCACATCGGCACAGGAAGCCGCAAACGAAGCATTTGCCAGTTTGGTTGATGCCGTATCAGACCAGACCGACCTTTATTCGGATGCCGGTTCACATCTTACCAGCCAGTATGAAGATCTGTTCCAGTCGCATTTCGCCAACTGGGACGGCATGATGCAGGCATCGTCAAAAATGGTGGAAACCGGTGGACTTCTGAGTAAGGAGTGGATGGCCTGGATGCAGCGCGAGCTTGATGCCGCGCAGTCGGATGTCGAGGCTCTTTCCAAAGTAGAAAAAATTGAGGATGTGCAGGAAATCAATTCCCGTATCGTCAAGCGGATGGTCGATGGTGCCCTTGAAGAACATTCCCGTATTCAGGAAATCTGGCTGGGTATGTGGAATGATGGTGTGTCATTGATCGGGAAAAGCTGGGAAAACAAAGCTGCCAGCTGACACGGCATTTGCCACGAAATAATATACCGCGCACAGCTGGTTTCATGCTGTGCGGAAAAGATGTCTAACAGGGCGGGTGCGGTCGATGATCGCACCCGTTTTGTGCATTTGGGCCAGAACGCAGCGTTCACAATTTGGTGTTGCTTCGGGCGGCCAAGTTTCACTTCTGCATCTTGCGTCGCCGCATTCGCACCTTACATGACATGTAAATGAGTAATGTTTTCGTGGACTGAGTTTACGGGGCTTTGAAACAGAGGCATGTTGACCTATCATGTTTTACAAAGCGCAACAAAAAGGATTCCGGTTAGCAGGTTATGAGTGATCAGGGCAATCAGGGTGACGGCCTCCCGACCACGGGAGTGGTAACTAAGACACGGCCGAAAACCAAAAAACCGGCAATGTACAAGGTGTTGTTGCTCAATGATGACTACACGCCGATGGAATTTGTCGTTCTCGTCCTGGAACAATTCTTTGGAAAGGGACGGGAAGAAGCGACGGCAATCATGTTGCAGGTTCATCGCAAGGGCGTAGGGATTTGTGGCGTGTTTACCTATGAAATCGCTGAAACCAAGGTCAATCAGGTGATGGACCTGGCACGCCAGAACCAGCACCCGTTGCAGTGCACGATAGAGAAGGAGTAGTCATACATGCTCTCGCGTAATCTGGAAGAAAGCCTGCACCGTGCGCTTGCATATGCATCCGAACGGCGACACGAATATGCAACGCTGGAACATTTGCTGCTATCGCTGACCGAAGATCAGGATGCGATCGCTGTGTTCAAGGCATGCCGGGTTGATGTTGACCGGTTGCGCAATGAATTGCGTGATTTCGCCGACAGCGAACTTTCGGGCCTGATCAGCGCCCGTCTGGTTGACCCAAAGCCGACAGCCGGTTTTCAACGTGTTATTCAGCGTGCTGCCATTCACGTTCAGTCTTCGGGCCGCGAAGAGGTAACGGGGGCCAATGTTCTGGTTGCCCTGTTTTCCGAACGTGAATCCCATGCGGTGTATTACCTGCAATTGCAGGATATGACGCGGCTGGATGCGGTGAATTATATTTCGCATGGCATTGCCAAAACGCCTGAACTTAATGAACGTCGTATTCCGCGCGGCGCCGAAGAAGACCTGGGTGCCACTGGCGCACAGGATACCGACGAGCCAGGTGCGGCCAAGGAAGGCGAAGCGCTAAAGGCTTATTGCGTTAATTTGAATGTTAAGGCGCAAAAAGGTAAAATTGATCCGCTGATTGGCCGGCAGAGCGAAATTGACCGTACCATTCAGGTTTTGTGCCGCAGAACCAAAAATAATCCGCTTTATGTTGGTGACCCTGGGGTCGGTAAAACCGCCATTGCTGAAGGGCTTGCCAAACGTATTGTTGATGGTGATGTGCCGGAAGTTTTGTTGGGTGCAACGATCTTTGCCCTTGATATGGGTTCGCTTTTGGCAGGTACGCGCTATCGCGGGGATTTTGAAGAACGGCTGAAGGCTGTGGTCAAGGAGCTGGACGAGCATGATAATGCCGTGCTGTTCATTGACGAAATTCATACTGTGATTGGGGCCGGTGCCACATCAGGCGGGGCGATGGATGCGTCCAACCTTTTGAAACCTGCCCTTGCCAGTGGCGCATTGCGGTGCATCGGGTCGACGACTTACAAGGAATTCCGGGGTCATTTTGAAAAAGACCGCGCCCTTGTGCGTCGTTTTCAGAAAATAGATGTTGATGAACCATCGCTGGAAGATACCATCAAGATTCTCAAGGGTCTGAAGCCTTATTACGAAGAACATCATCACGTTAAATACACCAACGAAGCTATTCGGTCGGCGGTTGAGCTGGCGTCACGCTATATTAACGACCGCAAGCGCCCTGATAGTGCGATTGATGTAATTGACGAGGTTGGTGCATCGCGGATGCTGGTGGCCCCCAGCAAGCGCAAACGCACGATCAGCAAGCGTGATGTCGAGGAAATTGTTGCCAAAATAGCCCGTATTCCGGCCAAGTCGGTATCAAGTGATGACCGCAAGGCGTTGCAAAATATTGAACGTGACCTGAAAACGGTGGTGTTTGGTCAGGATAAAGCCATCGAGGCCCTTTCAAGCGCGATCAAGCTGGCCCGTGCCGGTTTGCGCGAGCCTGAAAAGCCGATTGGGTCTTATCTGTTTTCCGGCCCGACCGGGGTTGGTAAAACCGAAGTTACCAAACAGCTGGCCCATGTTATGGGGATCGAGTTTGTGCGGTTCGACATGTCCGAATATATGGAACGCCATAGTGTCTCGCGTCTGATTGGCGCGCCTCCTGGATATGTCGGCTTTGATCAGGGTGGTCTTTTAACTGATGCCGTCGATCAGCATCCCCATGCGGTGGTGCTGCTTGATGAAATTGAAAAAGCCCATCCCGACCTGTTCAATATCCTGCTGCAGGTAATGGATCACGGCAAGCTGACGGATAATAACGGTAAGACTGTTGATTTCCGTAATATTGTGCTGGTGATGACCACCAATGCCGGTGCATCGGATATGGCGAAACCCGCCATCGGATTTATGCGGGACCAGCGTATTGGCGAGGATGAAGAGGCGATCAAGCGTACCTTTAGCCCTGAATTCCGCAACCGTCTGGATGCGGTTATTCCGTTCACCCATCTGCAAGCAGACGTTGTCAAGATGGTCGTGGATAAGTTCATTTTGCAGCTTGAAGTTCAGTTGGCGGATCGCAATGTCTCTATCGAGCTGACAGAGGCTGCGCGCACTTGGCTTGCTGATCGTGGCTATGATCCGGCGTTTGGTGCCCGTCCCCTTGGTCGGGTTATCCAGGAGCATGTTAAAAAGCCGCTGGCCGAAGAGTTGCTGTTTGGCAAACTTGAAAAGGGTGGTTCTGTTCTGGTCGATATCGAGAATGACGGTGTTGTTTTTCGGTTCCCCGATTATCAGTCAGGTAAAAGTGAAACCCGTGACCCGGAAATGGTTGAATAGGATTTGAGCCTGATTTCAAAGGGTTTAACTGTTCAGGCTTGCTATCGGGCCATAGCATAGTATCTTGGGATGCATCCGGTCTTTCGTTTGGGCCGGATGCATTTTCAATTAAGGATTGTTCCGGCAGTTTATGAATTCATCGACACAAAAACAAAAAACTAAAGAGGTCGAGCATTTTCTGTCGCAGTTGGAAAAGCGCGGGCGCATTTTAGTGTCGATTGCAGCCGAGCTGGAGGTAATGGCCGATGCAACAGACGTTACCCGTTATCGTCCGTTTCGCGAACAAGTCGATAATTTCAAGGCATTGTCATTGATTCTTTCTGAACGGCTGGCGGCCCTTGATGCGCATCCCCGAAAGGATGAACTGGAATCGCAGTTTCATAAATTGCAGGTTCTGATGTTGCGACTGGTGATTAAAACCAGCCTTAAGTTCTTTTTTGTGATGAGCGCCAAGGCGTTTTTGCCTTTGGGGTCACGTGAGCTGTTCCAGAGCGAGCTTCGGACATTGTATGAAGCTGAAAAAATGCTCTCTGATCCGCGTTACAAAAGTGACCTTGATGAAAGTGCCCAGGATGATCTGGATATGGCCAAGGATATCCTTGAGGAAATCATCCAGCACGCGCCGACACTTTTGAATTTTGGCAAAAAATCATCGACGGCTAAAAAGAAGAAGTTTCGTTAAGTTGTACGCTATCTTGTAAGTATTCCAATCCGATCGTGTGGGGTGGGGTATGGCTTAGCCTATACCAGATATAGGCGTTTTTTTTAGGTGATAACGCAATATCCGCAGAATGCGAATTTAATTTGTAAGATCAAAGACAGTAGCGAGTTGCTGTTTTCGCGTGCTTTGGTGGGGATTTTCATTGCGTTAGAAGAGTGTCGTTGAGGATTTTCGCAAAATGGGGAAGTCAATTTCGCAAATTGCAAAGATTTTTTTTCAAATTGCGAATCTGGATCATATCCTCCGAAGGTATTACTACTCTATACCGCTAAAATCAGCGGAATTTTAATTTCCCAAAACTGGCACGGCACCTGCATAGGCTATAGCGGACAGTTGTTCTGTGCAGGGGCGCGCTACGGTGCGCCTGGAACAACGTAATCTTCTGCAGTTTGCTCGTGTCCCAACCAAAACTTAGCGGCGATTTCGTATCGCCGCTTTTTTCTTGCCCGAAATTAGGGCGAGCCAGACACAACGGCACGATATTTTCCCCATCATAATAGAGCATTCCCAAATTAGGATGTTACGACACTATTCTTTTCGTATAGGTTGCTGCTATACCAAATGGCAATTTGTATGCGAGTTGCCCTGTTAATTTTGCGCTTGAACCCAAGTTATAAAGAGATGGCGCGTCAAAGAATGGCAAAGGAAGTGCGATGAAGCGATTTAGTAAGTCCCATTGGGCGCTGGCGGCAGGCGTGACAGCGTTGCTTATAGCGAATGGTGCTTTGGCCAAGCAGGCCTCGCCGGGCGCGCCGGAGCAATTAATTGATGCAACTGTTATTTCAGCCGTACGCGAGTGGCTTGCCAATCCGGTGGTCGAAATATCGGTGAAGGGCCAGAACAAGCGCAACCAAAACCTGTCACAGGCCGATATTGATGCCGCCGACAAGGAATGGCGCACCGAGCGCGAAGCCGAAGACCAGCCGATTATTGCGGCGGTCTTGACTAATCCTTTATCGGGATACCTGACCCAGATTCAGGCGCGCTCTGGCGGACTTTATAGCGAAATATTCGTTATGGATGCCCACGGTCTTAATGTCGGGCAAAGCGCTATCACGTCGGATTTCTGGCAAGGTGATGAAGCGAAATTTCAAAAAACCTATCCGCAGGGGGCGACGGCGGTTTTCATCGACGAAGCCGAATATAACGAGGCCGCCGATAACTGGCGCTCGCAGCTTAATATGACGCTGGCAGATAGTGCCGGTGTGCCGATGGGGGCTGTGACAATCGAAATCAATCTTACCGAACTTGCGCGCCGCAAGGGCCTTTAAGGGATCAAGTGTTATGATGTACATAAAGAATATGCTTATTCCAACCAAACTTGCGGCATGTTTTGCGGTAATTATTGCCGTTATTTTATGTGTTGGCGGGGCGGGATTAAATGCGATGCGCCTGGTGCAGAATGCAAGCAAAGGCACGGCGCAACTGACAAGTATCGAAGAAAATTTCACCGATATTGATCGTTATTATCGAACTGCCCGGCAGGAAATGACCTATTTTCTGACCACAGGTGACAGAAGTGGATTGACGGCCTATCGCGAAGCAGTTGATTTGACCGACAAAAGTGTGGCGCAGTTGATGGAGACTGCCACCAGTGATACCGAAATTCGCCGGCTGGCCAGCGAAATGGAAGCTGCGATTGATGGCTGGGAAGAAATTGCCAATCGTCAGGCGCAACTGATGCGTCAGTATCTTACAGTAAATCATGCCCGCGCAATTGAAGCATCAGGTGAACCCCGTGCGTTGGCCCTCAAAGCCACCGAGGCAGCCCATCAACTGGAAGATTATATCGACCAGTCACGTGATCGGCTGGAGCAAAACCAGAACGACGCCATGAGAGCATTTGTGATCACCCTCGTTGTTGGTGTGATTGCTCTGGTGACGATTGCGGTTTTGTTTGCAACGATATTGTCACGCATGATTGCAACGCCGATCCGCGATATGACAGCTGCCATGGGTAAACTTGCCGCTGGCGACGTTAATGTTCAAATTGCAAAAATGAAACGTACCGATGAGGTAGGTGATATGTCGCGGGCATTGCAGGTTTTTCGTGAAAATGCTGCCGAGCGTCTGCGCCTTTCTGAACAGGAACGTATCGAAGCGCAACGTCAGCTGGAGCGGAGCCGCAAGATGGGTGAGCTTTCTGATCAGTTTGACCGCCAGATCAGCGAAGTCCTTAACACTGTAACAATGGCCCTTGGTGAAGTACGTGGTGCATCCGAGCAGTTGTCAGATCATTCTGCACGCGCTAACGACCATGCCCAAAGTGTTGCCGAGCAGGCCGAGGAATCAACTGCAAATATCGAAACTGTGGCAACAGCAACGACACAGCTTTCGTCCTCGATTAACGAAATTTCGCATCAGATTTCACAGGTTACCGGTATTGCCCAGAAAGCCGTACGTGATACCGAGCAAACCAACCAGCGCGTATTACAGCTTAACGAAGCTGCGCAAAGTGTTGGCGAAGTGGTGAACCTGATTAGCGATATTGCCAATCAAACCAACCTTTTGGCTTTGAACGCAACCATTGAGTCGGCCCGGGCCGGAGAAGCCGGAAAGGGATTTGCCGTGGTTGCAGGCGAGGTTAAAAACCTGGCGGCACAAACTGCACGTGCGACCGAACAGATTACGATCAAGATTACGGAAATGCAGTCTGAAACCGGTGCGGCAGCAGCGGCAGTTCGTACCTTTGCCGAGACCATTCGCAATATCGAGGGGCTGATGGCCGTGGTTGCCAGCGCGGTTGAGGAACAGGGTGCTGCAACTCACGAAATTTCACGCAGCGTTGATGGGGTTGCTAATGGTAACCAGCAAATCAACAGTGCGGTAAGCAGTGTGGCACGGTCTGCTACCCAAAGCGGTGAACTTTCAAACGGGCAGCTTGGCTGTGTGGGGCGTTTGTCAGCTGCGAACGATCAGTTGCTGGAGCATGTTCAGGGCTTTCTTGATGAAGTGCGCAAAGTCTAGTGTCGCTGTTCGTTGAGGATGCCGGGACTCTTTGATTGAAACCGGTCAATCCGGTCTTGGAAACGGATGTCATGACGGTAAAGGACCGGGGTGAAGTGCCCTGGTCCTTTTTACATGCGGTTTCCGTCGTTTCTGTTAATTGTCTTGCCGGTAGGGGCTGTGTTCGTCCTTGATAAACAGGCTGTCCTGTTCGATCCCGGCACGTTCCTGATCCAGAAATTGCGCAATGGCTGCGCGTAGCCCTTCATGGCGCAAAAAATGGGCTGAATGGGTTAGCACCGGTTCATAGCCACGCTGAATTTTATGTTCGCCCTGGGCGCCGGCTTCAACGGTTTCAAGTTTGCGTTCAATCGCAAGGTCGATGGCCTGATAATAACAGGTTTCAAAATGCAGCATGGGTGTGCGGTCAATGCTGCCCCAATTGCGTCCATAGAGTGTTTTATCGCCGATCAGGTTTAACGCCCCGGCAACAATGTTGCCATCGTGTGAAGCGGTGACAAGTACGACATTGTCGCGTAGCCGGTCGTGTAGCAGGTCGAAAAAGTCGCGGGTTAGATAGGCTTCACCCCATTTGCGATCTGTTGTGTCACGGTAAAATTCAAAAAAACGGTCCCAGTGAACGGTTTTCAAATCGTCACCGGACAGAGCTGCAAAGCTGTATCCCGCTTCGACAACCTGGCGGCGTTCTTTGCGAATGTTTTTGCGCTTGCGCGAGTTTAGGGCACCTAGAAAGTCGTCAAAACTTTCATATCCACGGTTTTTCCAGTGATATTGAATGCCGACACGCGGCAAAAACCCGTTCTCAGCCATGATCCGGCTTTCATCTTCACTGCAAAAGGTAACATGAACACCCGAAAGCCCCAGTTGCGCGGGCAGGGCGGCAAGACCTTGCGCAAGGGCCTTGCGAATGTCGTTGGGGGCAGGGTGGTCTGCCCGTACCAGCAGGCGAGGGCCCGGCACCGGGGAAAAAGGCACTGCCGATTGCAGTTTGGGGTAATATTTGCCGCCAGCCCGCTGAAAGGCATCGGCCCAGGCCCAGTCAAACACATATTCACCGTATGAATGACCTTTGACATAAAGGGGGGCGACCCCGACAATCGTGCCATCATCGTCGGTGCAGATAATATGAAACGGCTGCCACCCGGTATCGGCATGGGCCGATTGGCTGTCTTCCATGGCAGATAAAAACGCAAAGCTGACAAACGGATTGACCGACCCTGCACAGGCATCCCATGCCTCGGCCCCGATCTGATGGATATCGGTGGCGGTTTTTAACTCTATTGGCAATTTTTTCCCCATTGGCAGACGGCAGGCTGACCCATATGGAACCTACGCAGAACCCGGTATATGCGTTCAAAAGATAGGCGCAATGCGTATATGTGCAAGGGAAAGCCTTTGACCTCGCGGCAAGTTGGTCCTATTTCATGAACGGCTTGGGAAAAACCCCAGCATATTCTTCGAAGAAAAGGATGGTACGCCGTGATCAGCAAGCTTTCGTTGGAGAAGGACAAAATTAAAATTGTTCTGCTCGAAGGTATCCATGAAAATGCTGTTAAAATGTTTCGGGAGGCCGGCTATTCAAATGTCGACCTGTATCCCGCTGCTCTTGACGCTGACGAACTGAAATCTGTCGTCTCCGAGGCGCATTTTCTTGGTATACGATCCCGCACCAAACTGACGGAAGAAATTATTGATGCCGCGCCGAAACTGACATCGATCGGTTGTTTTTGTATCGGTACCAATCAGGTTAATCTGACGGCCGCCGCCATGCGTGGCATTCCGGTATTTAACGCACCCTATTCCAATACCCGTTCGGTCGCGGAACTGGTGCTGGGCCAGATTATTATGCTGATGCGCGGTATTCCGCAGCGCAATGCATCGGCTCATGCCGGTGGCTGGCTTAAAAATGCCAAAGGCTCGTTCGAGGCGCGCGGTAAAACGTTGGGCATCATCGGATATGGTCATATTGGATCGCAGCTTTCAGTGCTGGCCGAATCGCTGGGGATGAATGTTGTTTATTATGACGTGATCAACAAGCTGGCGATGGGCAATGCAACCTCATGTGTCAGCATGGACGATCTTTTGGCCCGTTCGGATGTTGTTTCGCTGCATGTTCCGGCAAACGATCAGACCAAAAACATGATTACGTCGGTTGAACTGGGTAAAATGAAGCCTGGGGCCCATTTCATTAATGCTGCACGCGGGAATGTTGTTGTCATTGAAGACCTGGCCGCTGCCCTTGAAAGTGGTCATCTGGCCGGTGCCGCGATTGATGTCTTTCCGGTGGAGCCGGCAGGCAAGGATGAACAGTTTGAAAGCCCGCTTCGCGGGATGACCAACGTGATCCTGACTCCGCATATTGGTGGTTCAACCCAGGAAGCGCAGGAAAATATCGGTATCGAAGTGGCCGACAAGCTGATTACCTATTCCGATAACGGTTCCACCCTTGGTGCGGTTAACTTCCCCGAAGTGGCCTTGCCGGTTAAAAACCGTAATCACACCCGTTTCATGCATATCCATCGCAACGTTCCGGGCGTTTTGTCGAAAATCAACGATGTGTTTGCCACCCGTGGCATGAACATTTCCGGGCAGTATTTGCGCTCTGAAGGCGGGGTTGGTTATGTTGTCGTCGAAGTTGACGACGAAATTAAACCGGGCCTTGGGATTCGCAAGGAACTTGAAGCCATCAATGGCACCTTGCGTGTCCGCTTCCTGATCTAGGACTCCGGAAATTAAACTGATAATAAGGGGCGGGGCCATTTGGTTTCGCCCCTTTCTTTTGAACCAGGCAAAGTCAGTGGACTTGTTAAATGGCTTCAGAATAATACCAGTTGATACCACATTCGGAGTTCGGTCAGAAAAATCTAATATTTGGTATTCAAAAGGTATTTCTTTTGTGCTTCTGTTTTGATGTGTGAATTGGACATGTCAAACAACAGGGTACAAAAATGAACCTAAAAAAAGCAATCAGGGTTGGGCTTGCCGCGATGATGTTGGCGGGCATTCCGTTTTCGTCGGTACTGGCCGCCGGGCAAACCGATGCTGCGCGCATTCGCGAGCTGGTTGATACCGGCATGCATTATTACTGGTCAGGCGGTGACGTTAAAAAAGCCGAGGCCGAGGTGTTTAAGGGAATTACCCTTCATGGCCGTTATGATGTGGTTGAACAGGCCTTTGCCGAGGCCTCAGCCTTGTCACCCGAGCGGCTTGACTTTCGCTATGCTGTTGCTTCGGCGCGTATTCTTCAAAAGAATATCGATGGCGCGATTGAAACCTATACCGGTATTACCCGCGTCGATCCGAACGCCTTTAATGCCTATGCGTGGCTTGCCGCCCTTGCGCATATTCGCAATGATGATGCTGCCTATCATAATTACATGGATGCGTTGGCGGGTATTAACCGGGAAAAGGCAAATGCCTTTCGCAAACGTTTTGATCGCGCCGATACCATAATGTCTATGGCCCCCAATCAGGATGTGCCAGCATTGGCGCATCATACGACCATCGTGATTTTGGGATATGCATTGGCCGAGGATGGCAGCATGCGTCCGCCTTTGATGCAACGGCTTGAAATGGGGCTGGCCGCGGCCAAAAGGAACCCTGATGCCTATGTGATGGTTACCGGTGGTCAACCGCAGGCCGGAGTTACCGAAGGTGACATGATGATGCGCTGGCTGGTGGACAAGGGTGTTGACCGTGGCCGGATTATTCTGGAAGACAAATCCAGGGATACCGTTGGCAATATGTTGAACATTGCCAACCTGTTACATCGTCATACAGCCGATGATGTGATTTTGGTGACCAGTGCCAGCCATATGCGGCGCGCACAAACTGTACTGGAAGATGCCCTGGCGCAATATGACATCGATGCACCGGTACATCCGCTTATCGCTCTTGATTTCGATAGTATGGAAGAGGCAGCAAAAGTTAGCGATAGTGAAAAGCTGGTTGTTTATCGGGATTTGCTGCGTGTTGCAGGCATTTGGGCATTTCCGGGTTTGCAGCAGTAATTTTGCGTGACAGCCGATAAATTAGTGACGGTAACGGATTTTAACTTTCCGGCCATGTCTGTGGACATGGCCGGGGTTATGTCGTCGGGTAAGGTTTTTCGCACAATACGGCTTCAAGCGCTTCCTGATCGGCCTGGAAGGGCAGGCTGGACCGCCCGGTCAGTGCATTGGCAAGTTTGGTGCGGTATTTTTCCCGTGAAATTTCAACAACGCCAAACTGTTTTAAGTGATCATTCACAAATTGGGTATCAAGCAATTGATAACCGCCCTGGCGCATCAAGGCGACCAGATGTACCAGTGCCACCTTGGATGCATTGGTTGCGCGCGAAAACATGCTTTCGCCAAAAAAGGCCTGGCCGAGACTAACCCCGTATAATCCGCCGACCAGTTCACCGTCTTTCCAGGCTTCAATCGAATGGGCGCATCCCATTTCGTGCAGGTGGCAATAGGCCTCGCGGATACTGGCATTGATCCATGTTTCTTCGCGTGTGTCGGTCGTGGTCGCACAGGCCGCGATTGTTGCGGCAAAATTGCTGTCAACTTTGATGTCGAACTCGCGGCGGCGAACGGCTTTGCGCAGGCTGCGCGGGACATGAAATTCACCCAGCGGTATCACCCCGCGCCATTCCGGATCAATCCAGTACAAGGTCGGGTCGTCATGGCTTTCGGCCATGGGAAACAAGCCCACGGAATAGGCCCGGATCAGAAGCTCTGGCGTCAACTGGTTCGACATGATCGCTGAAATGGTTGCATATCCTGATTACGCTGGCGGTCCCTATCACCAGATCCTGTCTTTCATATGTGCATCGTACCCGGCGCAACAAGACGAAAATTAATCTATTCTGTTTTGTCACAGTTAGGTATAATGCAAAGCTATACCCAAGGACGCTCAATTTTGCATGTTCAGTTTCGCATTGATGGGTAAAACAAAAACGGTGGTGGGGATGAGGAAAAGCCACCATTCTGTTTTTGAAGACATGATTTGGCATTGAGTAATGTCCGCATTCAGCGCTTGATCCGCAAAATTCAACCGTATGTTTTCTGAGGGGATATTATGAAACTTTTACGGTCCGTTGGTGTTGCCTTTCTCGTGTCGACGGCATTTGTCGGCGCATACGGAACGACAGCAGCTTTTGCCCAGTCGGCGGGGCAGTCAGCAGGTATCGCCCAGTTGCCGCCTGCTTTGCGAGCGGCTCTTCTAGCGGGTAATTCTAACGCAATTCAGCAGGCGATACAGACCTTGAGCGGCGGTAACGCGACGCGGGCAGCAAGCCTTGCCCAGCAAGTTGCTGCAGCGGCCGAGGGGCTTGTTCAGACCAACCCGCAGGCAGCCCTTGCGGCTGCGCAGGCGGCTGTCAATGTTGTCAGCAATAATCCGGTCCAGACTTCCGCGCCAGCTGCTGCCAATAATGTGGCCGCAATTGCTGCCCGTATTGTTGTTCATCCGAATGTGATTCAGGTCGCACCGGCCCAGGTTGCCCAGGTTGCGACCCAGGCGGTTCAGGTTGCAACATCACCGGTCGTATATCAGTCTAACCCGACAGCAAGTATACAGGTTGCCGCCAATTCATATGCTGCGGTAACTAATTCGAAGGTTGTAAGTGCGTCGCCGGATGCGGCACAGCGGGTGACTTTGGTTATTCGTCAGGCAAGTGCCAATTCCGAGTTAAATGGAGCGAACCAGGCTAATAGTGCGCAAATGAGTGCGATATTGCCGCAAGACCAGCAGCCAGTGGCGCCAAGTCAGGATTTTAATCCTTATGATGGTTCTTCAACAGAGCCCCCTGTTCAGGACTCCGAATTGGTTAATAACGCATCGCCAACGTAATTGAGCCTGACGGGAAGAAATTAAAAAACCGGGGACCCATTGGTCCCCGGTTTTCTATTATTTTTTCATGCCCATAAATTTCTCAAGCCAATGAATATCGTAATCCCCGGCTTGAATATCGGGGTTTTCCAGCAATTTCTGGTGCAGGGGAATGGTGGTTTTGATGCCGCCAATGGCATATTCAGCCAAGGCACGGCGCAAACGCATCATGCATTCCTGTCGGTCACGCCCATGAACAATCAGCTTTGCGATCATGCTGTCATAATAAGGCGGAATTGAATAACCGGTATAAATGCCACTATCAACGCGCACGCCAAGGCCACCAGGGGCATGGTATTCCTGGATTTTGCCGGGCGAGGGCACAAATGTTTCCGGGTCTTCGGCATTGATGCGGCATTCAATGGCATGGCCATTAATTTCGATATCATCCTGGGTAAAGGATAATTCCATACCCGCAGCAACGCGAATTTGCTCGCGCACCAGATCAACGCCCGAAATGGCTTCGGTCACCGGGTGTTCCACCTGCAAACGGGTGTTCATTTCAATGAAATAGAACTCGCCATTTTCGTAAAGAAACTCGATGGTACCGGCATTGCGATAGCCCATGTCACGCATGGCGTTTGCCACCACGGTCCCAATCCGGTCGCGTTCTTCGGCGGTCAGGGTTGGCGAGGGGGCTTCTTCCATCACTTTTTGATGGCGCCGCTGCAAGGAGCAATCGCGCTCAAAAAGATGCACGGCATTCCCATGGGTATCACCAATGACCTGCAGCTCAATATGGCGCGGTTTGCCCAGGTATTTTTCGATGTAAACAGCGGCATTGCCAAAGTTTTGCATCGCTTCCTTCCGCGTCATGGAAAAGGCTTCGGCCAAATCCTCGTCGCGTTCCACAACCTTCATACCACGACCGCCGCCGCCGCCCGATGCTTTGATCAGCACAGGGTAGCCAATGTCGGCAGCACATTTCTGGGCCAGCTCAACAGTGGTAATTTCGCCGTCAGACCCTGGCACAACAGGAATGCCAAGTTTTTCGACAGTCTGTTTGGCGGTGATCTTGTCGCCCATCATCCGGATATGTTCCGGGCTGGGGCCGATAAAGGCAAAGCCGTGTTCTTCGACCATGGCGGCGAAGTCGGCATTCTCGGACAAAAAGCCGTATCCCGGGTGAATTGCGTCGGCGCCGGTAATTTCGGCAGCCGAAAGAATGGCCGGGATATTGAGATAACTGTCGCGCGACGCTGCCGGGCCGATGCAAACCGCTTCGTCAGCCAAACGCACATGCATGGCGTCGGCGTCGGCAGTGGAATGCACTGCGACGGTTTTGATGCCCATTTCGCGGCAGGCACGCTGAATACGCAGCGCGATCTCGCCTCGGTTGGCAATCAGGATTTTTTCGAACATTGCGGTTATGACCCCGGCTTATTCAATGATGACCAGCGGCTCGTCATATTCGACGGGGTTGCCGTCGGTTGCGACGATCTGGCTGATTTTGCCTGCTTTTGGTGCACGGATCGGATTGAAGGTCTTCATGGCTTCAATCAGCATCAGGGTCTGGCCTTCGGCAACCGTCGCACCTGCGCTGATAAAGGGGGCGGCACCTGGTTCGGGTGCGAAATAAACCACACCGACCATGGGTGATTTGACACAGCCCGGATGTGACGAAAGATCACCACCAGCCGGTGCGCCGGCAGCCGGGGCTGCAACACTGGCAGGTGCGGCGATCGGGGCTGGTGCAGCATACGTGGTGCCCTGGCGGGCAACGCGAATTTTATTGTCGCCTGCGGCAACTTCAATTTCTGTAAGATTGGTTTCGTCCAGCAATTCTGCAAGCTGGCGAATGGCGTCATTATCGATGTTGAACTTGCTCATTTCGACTATCTTTTATGATGAGGGGGCAATAAGGGGCTTCAGAGCGTCAAGGGCCAGGACATAGCCCTGTGCACCAAAACCGCAAATCATGCCTTTTGCGGCCTTCGAGACGAAGGAATGATGCCTGAAAGTGTCACGCTGATGAATATTGGACAGATGGACCTCGACGATCGGCAAATCTGATGCCAGCAAGGCATCAAGAATAGCGACCGACGTATGCGTATAGGCCGCAGCATTAAGAATGATGCCGCATCCCTTTACACGGGCTTCCTGTATCTGGTCAACCAGAACGCCTTCGTGATTGCTTTGATGAAAGGCGGTTTGAAGGCCAATCGACGTCGCATGCTGTT
Source organism: Thalassospira sp. NFXS8 (assembly GCF_040148805.1). NCBI lineage: Bacteria > Pseudomonadati > Pseudomonadota > Alphaproteobacteria > Rhodospirillales > Thalassospiraceae > Thalassospira > Thalassospira sp. NFXS8. Next base: position 257,206 of record NZ_JAGEMF010000004.1, read on the forward strand.
CACACAGGACCCTTATATCTTCCAGGGTGGTCGCACCATAGATTTCGGGCTGACGCTGTCCCAGTAGATTAAGATTTGGCCCATTTAAAATGTAGACGGGTTTTGTCATCCGGTCTCACATACCCAACAGTTTGTGAAGCGTTTATAACACGACGATAGTATGACGCAACGCTGCATTCCTTATATCGCAATGATGGAATATGCCAGCAGTGCTGCAAATTGGGCCCGCATTGTTATATTTGCCGCAATACAGGCCAAAAACGGGTGATCTCGGCTTGCCTTCAAACCCGGTGCTGACCATACTGCGGCCAAATATACAAGGATTAGGGACTTTAGTAAAAAAATGCGCCTTACGATCAATGGTGAAGACCGCACAGTCGAAAATGCAACCACAGTGGCCGATCTCCTTGAGCAATTGCAAATTGCTTCGGGCAAGGTGGCGGTTGAACGCAATCTTGAAATTGTTCCCAAAACTGCATACGGCGTAACTGCGCTTGGCGAGGGCGATAAACTGGAAATTGTTCATTTTATTGGGGGCGGTTCGTCCGATGCGGACCTTGCCGCAGCCGAAGATGATGGCTTTGTGGTTGCCGGGCGTACTTTTAAGTCCCGGTTGCTGGTTGGTACCGGTAAATACAAGGATTTTGATGAAACCCGCCTTGCTTTGGAAGAATCGGGTGCTGAAATTGTGACGGTGGCGGTGCGCCGGGTCAATGTAACCGACCCGAGCCAACCGATGCTGGTCGATTATGTTGACCCGAAAAAATACACTTATTTACCCAACACAGCCGGGTGCTTTACCGCAGACGATGCGATGCGGACATTGCGGCTGGCGCGCGAGGCTGGTGGCTGGAATCTTGTAAAGCTGGAAGTGCTGGGCGATCAGAAAACCCTGTATCCGAACATGCCTGAAACCCTGAAAGCGGCCGAAATCCTGATCAGGGAAGGCTTCGAGGTAATGGTGTATTGTAGCGATGATCCGATTCAGGCGAAAATTCTCGAAGATATGGGGTGTGTTGCGATTATGCCGTTAGGGTCGCTGATCGGTTCTGGCATGGGAATTATCAACCCGGTGAACATTGCCCTGATCAAGGAAAATGCGTCGGTGCCGGTGTTGGTTGATGCCGGTGTCGGGACCGCATCGGAAGCGGCCTTTGCGATGGAACTGGGATGTGACGGCGTTCTGATGAACACGGCCATTGCCGGGGCGAACGACCCGATTCGTATGGCGCGTGCCATGAAACATGCGGTTATTGCCGGTCGCGAAGCCTTTTTGGCCGGGCGGATGCCGCGCAAAAGCTATGCCGATCCGTCATCGCCATTGGCGGGTATTATCTGATTTCTGGCTGCCTTGTCTAAACAACATCCCCCGTTTCGAGATCGAAACGGGGGATGTTGTTTTATTGCCAATCCGATATGAAAAAACTGCATATGCGGTTTGAGATGCGGGATCAGGAATCCTTGGACAGGCCGGCATCAACCAGTGATTTAACCCGTTCCATATCTGCCCCTGGTACCAGCGTGCCGTTGATCAGGAAGGCAGGTGTTCCATTAACACCAATTGATTTGGCCATGGCGCTGTTGCGTGACAGTTCTTTTTTGACGTCATCGCTGTCCATGTCCTTGTGCATTTGGGCAATATCCAGCCCCGCACCGGCGGCCAGTTCGTCAATGCGGTCGTTGGTGAGCTGGCCACGGCTGCCCATCATGGCACGATGAAGTTCCAGGTATTTTCCCTGCTTGTGGGCGGCCAGGGCTGCGCGTGCGGCAACCACCGATTCCGGTGTCAGGATTGGTAATTCCAGAAAAATGGTGCGGATTTTTTGGGTGTCGTCGTCGGCCATTGCCATCACATCATCAAAGGCGCGTTTGCAGTAACCGCATTGATAATCGAAAAACTCAACCACAGTGACTGGCGCATCGGCAGAACCAACTGAAGGCGCGATCGGGTCTTTGGCGGAAAGGGCTTGCCAGACCGGTGCAATGGCTTCGTCCTGGCGGCGGGTTTGCTCGCTCATTTGCCAGGTTTGTACATTTTGAAGGGCACGCAAAAGCACATCCGGGTGATCCATCAGATAGCCCTCGATCATGCTTTCAACCTGTTTTTGTTGCGCAGGCGACAGGTCGTCTGCGGCATGGGCAGGGGTCGAGGCCAGGCTCGTCATTGCCAGCGGCAACGCAACGGCGCAACAAACCGTCGCTTTTTTCAAAATGTGCAATGCCATTAAAAATCCTTTTGTCTGCGGTCAGGCAAAACTGCCAGCAAATTACAGTATGGTTGTAACCTTGATACGGGACACATGCCCTAACGGGAAAGTAAAATATGCGAGAGGTAGGTCACAGCCGCAGGGGCACGGTTCTGCTGTGGGCGTGACGCAATGCCAATCCATACCAGTTTGACAGCGGTTGGGTCAGTCTTGGGCCAATACCGACGATGCAATGTGGCAAGGTCCAGATAATCGGTTTGCCAAAAGCTGTGTGCCGTAGACGGCATCGACGGAGCCGATGAAGCGGACGAAGCTGTCGGCATGTCGCCAACTGGAATTTGCAGGACATAATCGACACCCGGCAGGCCAACGCCAAAGTCTGTTTCGCTCCAGTTATCTGCGGTTTGGTTACGAAACCCCAATATTAGTGTTGCATCACCAGGGCGGGCGCCATTTTGCAATTGCCAGTCAAAAGATAAAAATGGCGTGCTTAAAATGGCAATATTGGTACGTCGGCCCAATTCAACCCCGTCGCCTGGTGCACCATATGCAGAAACTCCCAGGGCGATTTTGCCATCAATATCGGCCCAGAACAGGGCGGGGGGCGACGGTAACGTCCCTGTTGCCATCTTTTGGCGCGGGTTTTGTAACGGCGATCCTTCCCGACGTGGCACATACAGCCAATATTCCGGCAGTTTATGCGCTTCCAGGGCAAAGGGCGCATAAAGCAATTTTAATCCGCCATCGGCATTCACCCCGGCGCCGGGCAAGCTACAGGCGGCCAAAAACATGGCCGTCATAGTAGCAATAATTGCCCGAAACCGCTGAAAACGCATATGTGTTGGACATTCAGACGGGAATTTTCGCATGTGTCTGTGTCCGATTGCAGGTTGGCTCAGGGCAGTATTGAAGAATGCAGGCAGTTGTTTTCTCGGCTAGCGATACCATCCCGGCGGGTATGTGCCGCGGGATGGTATGGGTGGGGGTGTTGTTGGCCTGGCAACGTCACGGGCTGTTAGTTTTTATTGTCTGGCTGGGTGGCGCGCAAAATATCCTGTGCGCGCTGCCAAGGGGCCGTGCCGCTGGTCAGTTGCCGGTCCGCTTGCACGGCATGATAGCGTGCAGCGCTACGATCACCGGTCAAAAGACTATATTCCGACTGGGCAAGCGATGCCTCGCCGGTATTGTTTAATCGGGATTCGGTAATGGCACGAAACCGCCAGGCCGATGCGTTATCGCGTTCCTTTGACAGGGCCGCCAGCAAGTTTTGTTTGGCATCATCGAGCAGGGCCGGGTCGTTGGTTTCAAGTTCGGCATGGGCCAGTAAAATACGGATCAGCGGGGCGTCGCCGCCAGATTGGTCAACTGCCTTGTGTAACGGCTCAATGGCATCGGCGGCTTTGCCAAATTCCAGCAAGACCTGGCCTTTTAATTCGGCGAAATATGGATTTTCCGGTTCGTCGGCAATCAGCGCGTTGATGCGTTCCAGTGCCGGTTCAAGCTGCGAATCGCGATAATAGGCAATTGCGCGGGCATAGCGGGCGGCAATACTGGTATCGGACTCGGGATACTGGCGCAGGGTTAACTGCAAGCTGTTGGTAAAGGCGAAAAGTTTGGCGCGCATTCGGGCATGACGTTCGTACAGGGCAGGTGAAACCTTGGCATCCTTAAGCGGAGAGTTGGCAACATAGTTTTCAAGAAACTGCACACGTTCGGTTGTTAAAGGGTGGCTGCGCAGATAAGGGTCCTGATTGGCGGCACTTAACAGTTCCTGCCCTTCAAGCTTCTCCATAAAATTTCTCATGCCGCGCGCCGAAATGCCGGCCTCGGTCAGAAATTTAACGCCCGCCTGGTCAGCGCTGCTTTCCTGGGTGCGGGAATATGCGAGAAAATTACGCTGCGCCAGGTTCTGCCCGCCAATAACGGCGGCGGTGCCAACATCGGCCCGGCCGGATGCAACCCCGGCCGCAACGCCTAAAACCGTTGAAAGAATTGAGATTGCCGATGCATTGCGCAACTGGTCCTGCACGCGCGAAAGATGCCCGCCAGCGATGTGGCCGGTTTCGTGCGCGATAACCCCCATCACCTGTTCAGGAGTATCTGCTTTCAACAGAAGCCCGGTATTGATAAAAAGTTTCTGCCCGCCTGCAACGAACGCATTGAGACTGTTATCGGAAACGATGTAAACCGATACAGCCTGTGGATCGAGACCGGCGGCCTTGAACAGGGGCGTGGCATAGAGACGAAGGGTTTCCTCGATTTCTGTGTCACGGATAAATGAACGGCCTTGGGCGAAAACTGCGCTGGGCAAGGCAACAAGGAAAATGGCAGTGAGTGTTAAAATGCGTCTAAGCAAAATGTGCGTTCCGTATGTTCGTTCATCCGGGCCAGTCGAAAAGCAGGCAGGCCAACCATCATGGCGGATCGCCGCGGCTTTCGCAATGACTGCTGTACTTTGTGCTTGCACCACCACACCACAAAATGTTGGCCAGATCGGGGCAGTCAAAGGTGTTTTGGGTGGTGTGACGGGTGATGAACCCCTTGCCGTACAAACCGCGCGCGATGTTTTGTCATCGGGTGGTACCGCGGCTGACGCGGCGGTTGCCCTGTATGCAACCATGACAGTTACCAAACCGTCGGTAGCCGGTATTGGCGGTGGCGGTGTGTGCGTTGTGCATGACCGTGTGGCACAAAAAATTGAAGTTCTGGATTTCTGGCCGCGCCCGGGCACCAAAACTGCCGATGGCCAAACCCATACCGCTGTTCCCGGTGTTCCGCGCGGCTTGTATGCGCTGAGCGCCCGTTATGGCCGTTTGCAATGGGGCCAGCTTATTGCCAGTGCCGAACAGGATGCCCGTTTTGGAACACCCCTGTCGCGATCTTTGAAAATGGATCTGGAAGCATCACGCGATAAAGTTATGTCTACCCCTTCGCTGGCGGCAATCTATAGCCGTGATGGCCATTTGCTTGAAGTTGGCGACCGGGTTCAGCAACTGGGCCTTGGCGCATTGTTAACGTCGTTGCGGGTCAAGGGGCCTGGCGATTTTTATAGTGGGGGGCTGGCATCGCAAATCGTGACGGCGGTTCAAAATGCCGGTGGTACACTGACGCTGGCGGATCTTAACAATTATAAACCGGTCTGGCGGGAGGCAACTGCCGTGAAATCGGGCAATGAAAACCTGTATTTCACTCATGCTCCCAAATCGGCAACCGGTACGGGTGATATCACAGGCGAGGGTGATGTTGTTTCGGTCCTGAACCGTTATCTGGCTGATATCGACAATGCGCCAGCCAACAGTGCAAAGGGGGGGCGGAGCGGATTTGTCGTTGTGGATCTTGCTGCCAATGCCGTGGCTTGTGAAACCACAATGAACGAACCCTTTGGCGTTGGCGTCGGTGCAAATGCGTTTGGGCTGGATCTTGCAAGCGGTGATGTTGCCGAACCATTGGTTGGCCCGGTTCTGAAGCTTAATCCCAATGTCTGGGAATTTTATTATGGCATCGCGGGCACCGATACCCCGGCAGGCGCGACTGCCCAGATCGCCAGAATTGCCGAAGATCTTGTTGGTGCGGGAAGTGCCGCCGAACTTGGCATGAATGCCAAGGGGGTATCGTCAGTGAATTATATTTCCTGTCCTGAAGGTGTGCCGCCACATCCCGAAAGCTGCCGTTTTGTTGCCGATCCGGCAGGGGGCGGTATGGCGCTTGGTCGTTAAACCTGTAAATTGCAGCACGGCGGTGCCAAATCGGCAGGATGTTTGCGTGTCGTATGTCCTGCCATTTTACGGACCCTGACGATAAAAGTTGCAACTAAAAAATAGAAACAACTCCTGCCTGTGTGATCTTCATGCAGGCAGGTTTCATTTCTGACGGACTGGAAAGAAAATGACCCTGAAAAAGTCGACTCGCGGGGCAATTTCCCCCTTCATTGTGATGGATGTGTTGCGTGCGGCAAATATGCGCGCCGAAAGTGGCAAGGCCGTTTATCATCTTGAAGTCGGACAGCCTGGCACCCCGGCACCGAAGAAAGTGCGCGAAGCCGCTGCCCGTGCTCTTGACGGCGATTTGATCGGCTATACCGATGCGTTGGGTGTGGAGCCGCTGCGTGCGGCCATTGCCGGGCATTACAAAACAAAGTTTGGCGTGTCTCTGGACCCGTCACGTATTTGCGTTGCCAGCGGGTCTTCGTCCATTTTTGTGTTGGCATTTTTGGCGGCCTTTGATGCGGGCGACCGGGTGGCAATGGCGGCACCGGGATATCCGGCTTATCGTAATATTCTGGGGGCGCTGGGCATTGAAACAGTTACCCTGATGGCAGGTCCCGAAAGCCATTATCAGCCAACTGTCGAGATGTTAATGGCGTTGGATAAGCCAGTGGATGGCCTGATTTTGGCAAGTCCGTCCAACCCGGCCGGGAGTATGATCAGCCGCGAGAAGTTTGCCGAACTGGTACGCTATTGCCGGGAAAATGGCATTCGCCTGATCTCGGACGAAATTTATCAGGGTATTTCATTTGGGGATGTTCCGGATTCTACCGCAGTAGAGTTTGGCGATGACGCTTTCATCGTGAACAGTTTTTCCAAATATTTTTCCATGACCGGTTGGCGTTTGGGTTGGGCTGTCGTTCCGCCTGATTTGGTGCGACAGGTGGAATGTTTACAGCAAAACCTGTTTATTTCGGCACCGACCCTGTCGCAACTGGCTGCTGTTGCTGCCTTTGATTGCGAAGACGAATTACAGGCTAATATCGCAGCCTATGCCCGCAATCGCGAGATTTTGCTAAACGAATTGCCCAAGGCCGGGTTTGACCAGTTTGCCCCGGCGGATGGTGCATTTTATTTGTATGCCGATGTTTCGGGGCATACCGATAATAGTGAAGCGTTTTGTAAGAAAATGCTGAATGAAACCGGTGTTGCCATCACGCCCGGAACGGATTTCGACCCGTTTCGGGGGAAGTCTTATGTTCGGTTTTCCTTCGCCCATAGCGAACAAACCATGTTGGGTGCAGTTAAGGCGCTATGTGACTGGAAGCGTTAAATTGGCATTGGTCGAACGGCGTTAGGTAATCCATACCTGTGTTGCCATGCCCTGTATTCACAAAACAGGTTTTATAATAAGCAGATAATTTGAAAATAGCCGACAAAAAAGGGATGCCAGATTTTGGCATCCCTTTTTGCGTTTGGGGTGACCCGGTGGCTAGTTGCTCCACCAGCCTTTACGTTTCGGCTTCGGTTTGGCTGGTGCCTCGGGCGCTTTCACGTCTGCCGGGGTTGCCGCCTGTTCCGGTTGGGTCGGTGCCGGTGCTGTGTTTGGTGCTGATGTAGCAGGTTTTTCGCTAACCTCAGCTGCCGGTGTGGCGACTTCGGTTTTGACGGCTTCGTTTGTGACCGGTTTGCTTTCGACAGCAGCAGGCGTTGCTGTTTCGGGTGCCGGTGAATCCTTAACCTCAGTGGTTGGCGCCGGTGATTGTTCTGCCGGGGCTGCAACGGGCGTGTTTGGTGTCGGTGTTGCCGTTTGTGCAACGGCGTCAGCTGTTTCCGAACCACTGGCTTCCGGTGCCGGGCCACTGTGAATCGGAATATTGCGAACTTCGCTACGATCCCGGTTCTGGTTGTTGCGACGGTTGTCTTTGTTGCGATTATTCCGATCGCGACGCTGACGGGCCGGGGCCGGGGCGGTTGTGCTGCGTTCACGGGCCGGGCGAATTTCATCACCGTCTCCGGTTGCTACAAATTCGTCGGCTTCCTGACCTTCACTGTCGCCTTCAATGATGGCGTCAACACTTGTTCCGTCCGGGGCGCTATGGTCGCGGTTGCGGCGTTTTTCGGTCGCTTCAGGATCGTCGGTTGGCGATACGACACGCGGTGCCGCTTCGAATTCCTGGCGGCGCGAACGACGACGTCCCCCGCGTTTTCCCCGGCGGCGACGTTTGCGTGATGCATCATCATCGCCATCATCATCACCGTTCTGGTCCGCAGACTGGGCCGAATCATCGTCTTCATCGTCATCGGATGACGTGTCGTCATTCTCGGCGGTCGTGTTTTCATCACGATCCTCCGGGCGACCACGACGACGGCGGCGGCGGCGGCGGCGTTTATTCTGCTCGTCGCTGTCGGTGCTGATTTCGGTTTCGGCTTCGTCATCCCGGCTTGTGTTTTCAACAAGTTCTTCCTCGACCAGTTCGATCGGGGCTTCGATGGCGGTTAATGAAACGCTATCTGTATTTAGAACTGCCGGATGATCATCTTCGCCAGCCTTGGGCGCACGGGACCGTTCGATACGATGATCCGGTGAAATCAGGCTGTCGTCACCGAAAATCATGACAGTAAAGCCATAACGCTGTTCGATTTCGGCCAGTGAATCGCGTTTGCGGTTCAAAATATAAAGGGCAACTTCGCTGGCAACATGCACCGTCAGGGCACCGGCACGGCGACGCATGCCTTCTTCTTCAATGACGCGCAAAAGATGCAGGGCCGAACTTTCGATGGAGCGAACCAGACCAACACCACGGCAATGGGTGCACACCTCAAATGCGCTTTCGACCAGCGACGGACGCAGGCGTTGACGCGACATTTCAAGCAGGCCAAACGGGCTGATGCGACCAATCTGCAGACGGGCACGGTCGTTGCGCATCGCTTCCTTAAGCTTGCGTTCAACGGCACCCTGGTTGCGGTGATCTTCCATGTCGATAAAGTCGACAACAATCAAACCGGCCAGGTCGCGCAGGCGTAGTTGGCGTGCCAGTTCTTCGGCGGCTTCAAGGTTGGTTTTATAGGCGGTTTCTTCGATATTGCGTTCGCGCGTTGACCGACCGGAGTTCACATCGATTGCGACCAGGGCTTCGGTCGGGTTGATCACAATGTAACCACCCGATTTCAGCTGAACAACAGGGTTCAGCATCGCATCAAGCTGGCTTTCGACCTGGAAACGGTGGAAAAGCGGAACGCCTTGATCTTTGTAGGGCTGCACACGCTTGGCATGTGATGGCATCAGCATCTTCATGAAGTCTTTGGCGATGCGGTAACCTTCATCACCTTCAACCAGAACTTCATCAACATCGCGGGCATAAAGGTCGCGGATGGAGCGTTTGATCAGGTCGGCTTCTTCATAAATCAGGCATGGTGCCTGGCTTTGCAGGGTGGTTTCGCGGATACGGTCCCACAGACGCATCAGGTAATCAAAGTCGCGTTTAATCTCGGCTTTGGTCCGTTCAGCACCGGCTGTGCGCACGATAACCGCCATGCCACCGGGAATTTCCAGCTCGGCCAAAATCGATTTAAGGCGTTTACGGTCCTGCGCATTGGTGATTTTGCGTGAAATGCCGCCACCACGGGGAGTGTTGGGCATTAAAACGCAATAACGTCCGGCCAGTGACAGGAAGGTTGACAGGGCCGCACCCTTGTTGCCGCGTTCTTCCTTTACGACCTGAACCAGCAAAATCTGGCGGCGTTTGATAACTTCCTGAATTTTGTACCGCTTTTGCATTTGCGGACGAACGGAGTCAGAAAATTCGTCGCTGTCATCCCCGCCCATATCTTCGATATTTTCGTCGTCATTGACGGTTTCAGTATCGTCGATATCAACCGAGATTTCGGCGATCTCTGCCGACATGGTGGCAACGGTGTTTGAACCACCGTTATTGCCGTTGTCGTCGTTGCCGGTCTCATCGTCGCTATGGGCGGCGGTATCGGCGGTGTTTTCGCTGTCTTCGGGTTTTTTGCGACGGTTGCGCATCCGGCGGCGACGCGGTTTTGTGTCATCTTCGCCGGTGTCGCTGTTGGCACTTGCGGCGGTATTTTCGCGCGCTTCGCCATCGTCGTCATTGTCCGACGCAGTTACGGTGTCGTTGTTGTCCGTTGCGGCGGTATCGTCTTTGCGCGGTTTGCGGCGCGAACGCGAACGAACCGGCTTTTTGTCTTTTTTCTGGGCATCATCATTGTCGCCACCAATATTGTCTTCGACAATTTCGGCGTCCCGCGTTGCTGGCGCATGGGAGTGGGACCGGGCAATTGCTTCGCGGTCGGCGACAGGGATTTGATAATAATCGGAATGGATTTCGCTAAAAGCAAGGAAACCGTGACGATTCCCGCCATAATCAACAAAGGCTGCCTGCAACGAGGGTTCAACCCGCGTTACTTTCGCAAGATAAATGTTACCTTTAATCTGTTTTTTGGTCGACGTTTCTACGTCGTATTCTTCTAGCCGATTTCCATTTATGACAACGACACGGCTTTCTTCCGCGTGCGTTGCGTCGATGAGCATACGTTTGACCATTCGGAACCTGTTCCTGAAGGTCCCGCCAGTTTAATGCGTCTCGCTAAAGTGTGCTGATATGCAAACAAACCGGCGTTACCGAAGGCGCCGCCCACAAAGGTCGCGATATGTCCGTTATATATATGGTTCATCGCGTTTCGGCTGCTCTTTCGGTATGGACCTGGTTTTGGTGTTAAAAAAAAGAATTGGCTTATGTCTGTTGTCTGTTCGAGCGCGCCACGACAGCCTGGAATGGGAGGGCTCTATCGGGAGCGGGGATTGCCGCGTCACCGAGACACCGACCCGAGGAACTGCCACGTCGCGTCCTCAGCCTGACGGAGAGTATTATTAACCCGTAAAGCATAGGAATCTCGGCGACAACATATCTCTTTTATTCACAGGCGACAAACAATTTTGTTGCGCCATTCACAAGGTTTCTTGGCCACATGGTTTAAAAACCGCGCATTCTCCACATTTCAAAGGTAGAAAAGAAAATTCCATGCAAATAATTGTGATCATAACGATTTTTCAATTATTGGCGTGATTTGCAAATTGCGCTGTGGCGTCGTCGCGCTGTGTTGCGGTTAAAAATACCCGATGCAAATTTAACATTAAAGCATATGACCCTATATTTACCGCCAAAGTCGGGTGATTTTTTGACAATCAAAGGCAGTGTTGTGCCGTGCAGTCCAGGTTGCAGAATCGGCCGCTAACAACGCGGGTTCATTTGCGCGCATCAGGGTCGTGCGTCGTGGCTGCGTTTCATCGTCGAATTTGTCAGATAAAGGTGCCCGAACGTTCAGAACGGGCCGGTTGGTCAATTACCCGTTAACTTTCTGGTTGCTATAAGCACAAACGGTACGCTACGTGCCATAATTATCCGGGAAAACAAACAAGTCAGGATGGGGTTGGCGGTGCTTTTGCAAGGCAGGCAAAAAAACGCGCAGGGGAATATGTTTGGCGCTGTCGGCTTTTTAGGGCGGGCTGCGGCAGTGTTATGCTGTCTGTTTTTTATGTTTGCAACGCAGGCAGCCATGGCAAACACAGCCAAGGTTCTCGGCGCTCGCCTGGGGGTATATCCCGATAAAACCCGCTTCGTTATCGACCTGGATAGCGATGTTGATTTTACCTATTTCCTGCTGCCAGACCCGTTTCGTATCATTATCGATATGCCTGAAATCGACTGGAGCGCGCCACCGGGTAAAGTCACATCGGGTGGCGGTATTATTTCGGGTTTGCGGTATGGCCTGTTTAAACCGGGCACTTTTCGCGTTGTTCTTGATGTTAGCCAGCCGGCATTGATTTCAAAAATTTTTACCCTGCCAGCAAGTGGCGGCAAGCCTCATCGTCTGGTTATTGATGTTGCCCCGACATCACGTGATACCTTTATGGCGGCTTCGCGCGAAAGTATGGCCGCCTATTCGGCACGCCAACGTAACGATACGTCGGTTACGGAAAAAAGTGCCGATGTTGCCGTTGAAACGGGCCAGACCGGAACCGATACAAAGCCCCTGATCGCAATTGATGCCGGGCATGGGGGCGTGGACCCGGGTACCATCGGGGTGGGGGGCATATATGAAAAAGATGTTACCCTTGCCGCTGCGCGTGAATTAGCAAAGGTTCTTACTGATTCCGGGCGTTACCGTGCCCTTTTGACCCGCGACAAGGACGTGTTCTTAAAACTGCGCCAGCGCACGGAAATTGCGCGGAAAAATCACGCCGATCTGTTTTTGTCCCTTCATGCAGATTCCATATCCGATTCCCGGCATCGCGGGGCGTCTGTTTATACCTTGTCTGAAAACGCATCGGACAAGGAAGCATCGGCATTGGCGAGCAAGGAAAACAAGGCTGACGTCATTGCCGGTGTTGATTTGTCCGAAGAAAACTCACTGGTGCAAAGCATCTTGATCGACCTTGCCCAGCGTGAAACCATGAACCTGTCGTCCAATTTTGCGACGGATATGGTGCGTGAATTGACCAACGATGTGAAATTACAGCAACGTACGCACCGGTTTGCCGGTTTTGCTGTGCTAAAAGCCCCGGATATTCCATCTGCGCTGTTTGAAATGGGGTATTTGTCCAATCCGACCGATGCAAAGCTGCTGCAATCTTCAGCACATCGTCATAAAATGGCCCAGGCGATTTTACGTGCGTTGGACGACTATTTCAAAGTTCACAAATTTTAGGAAATCCGGGCCCATATTGTTTCGCGCGACGTCGATTAGGGGCGCTTTTGATGGCGTGTTACCGACGTTTGGTGAAAGTTGCATTGAATTTTTTATGTAAATTTGATGATTGCTGTTTTGTGCCGTTGTTTTGCCGGGATTTATCTTTAGGCTGACAGCCACGATCAGATGTGGGCGCAAATATTTTAAAATTTATTCAAATGCTGACGAAAGCGCAGGAAACAAAATGTTGGGCAGGTCGTTCTGTTTCAACATGGTCACTTTTTTGCCGCGATAGTAGGGCTTTGTGTTATTTGTGCCTGCAGGCATCCGTCAAGACGGCAACAACAGCGAAACGATAAAGATCCGTTTAATGCGTATTTTCCTGACAATTATCGGTGTGTTCTTCCTGCTCGCAGTGGCTGGTGGGGCATGTGTTCTTGGCGTTTTCTGGCATTTTGGCCAGGATTTGCCTGATTATACCCAGCTTGCTGACTATGAACCCGAGGTCATGACTCGTGTTCATGCGGGTGACGGGGCATTGATTGCTGAATATGCCAAGGAAAAACGGGTTTTTGTCCCGATTGAACAAATTCCGCGCAAGGTGATGAATGCCTTTGTCGCCGCCGAGGACCAGAACTTCTGGACCCATCCGGGTATAGATTTTCCCAGCGTCTTTCGTGCGGCTGTTACCAACATTGCCAATATTGGTTCGGGGCGGCGTCCGGTTGGGGCTTCGACCATTACCCAACAGGTGGCAAAAAACTTTTTGCTGACCAACGAAGTTTCCTACGATCGTAAAATCAAGGAAGCGATCCTGTCGTTTCGCATTGAACAGGCATTTTCCAAACAGCATATTCTTGAACTGTATCTGAACGAAATTTATCTGGGCCGGGGAAGTTACGGGGTTGCAGCAGCTGCCTTGCGTTATTTTGATAAGTCGCTGGACGAGCTGACCGTGGCCGAAGCCGCCTATCTGGGCGCGCTGCCAAAGGCACCGTCCAATTATGACCCGGTACGCGATCATGACGCGGCAAAAGGACGTCGTAACTGGGTGATCGGGCGAATGCTGGATGAAGGGTATATTACCGACGCCGAAGCCCAGGAAGCGATTGCATCGCCGCTTATTGGTCAGGATCGGGAATCGGTCGATTATTATGCCCATGCCGATTATTTCGCAGAAGAAGTCCGTCGCGAACTCGTTGATCGTTACGGCGAAAACGCCCTCTATAATGGCGGCCTGTCGGTGCGGACATCGGTTGAGCCAAAATTACAAACCATTGCCAATAAGGTAATGTATGACGGGTTGGTCGAATATGACCGGCGACATGGCTGGCGCGGGCCCCTGGATAAAATCGACATTTCCGGCGACTGGCAAAAGGCGCTGGAACCGGTTAAGGCCCCCAATGATGTGCCGTGGCTGAAGGCCGTTGTTCTGAAACTGGATGGCAACGATGCCGTGATTGGCATTGAAAATGGTAAACAGGGGACAGTCCCCTTTGCCGAAATGAAATGGGCGCGCCCGTGGCAAAAGGGCCAGACCGTTGGCGGTGCCGTTGGCAAGGCATCGGATGTGGTTAATCCCGGCGATGTGGTTATGGTTGAGCCGATTAAGGCCGATGATGATGGCAAGGCCGCCGAAAACACCTATTCCTTGCAGCAAATTCCCAATGTGAATGGTGGTTTGGTGGCAATGGACCCGCATACGGGCCGGGTTTTGGCAATGTCGGGTGGTTTTTCACATGATTTGTCAAAATTTAACCGTGCGACACAGGCGCGCCGTCAACCTGGGTCGGCTTTTAAACCGTTTGTGTATCTGGCGGCGCTTGATTCCGGTTTTACCCCGTCATCGCTGGTGCTTGATGCGCCCTTCGTGATTGATCAGGGGCCGGGGCAGGGCAAATGGAAACCGGGTAACTATAGTGGCAAGTTTTATGGCCCATCCACATTGCGCCTGGGGATTGAACTTTCGCGAAACCTGATGACGGTGCGTCTTGCACAAACCATTGGTATGGACAAAGTGGTTAACTATGCCGAAAAATTCGGTGTTGTTGACAGTATGCCCGCTGTTTTATCCATGTCGCTGGGGGCTGCTGAAACCACGGTGTTGAAGCTTACCAACGGATATTCCGAACTCGTGAACGGGGGCAAAAAAGTAACCCCGACACTGATTGACCGTATTCAGGATCGCCGGGGCAAAGTTATTTATCGCCGGGATGACCGTCAGTGCGCGGAATGCCAGGACGTGGTTTATAACGGCCAAACCCCGCCAGAATTGCCAGATAACCGTGAGCAACTGGCTGATCCGGCCAGTGCTTATCAGATTGTGTCAATTCTGGAAGGTGTTATTCAACGCGGGACCGGTCGCCGGATGCGGAATTTGCAATTTCCTTTGGCAGGCAAAACCGGAACGACCAATGATTCGCGTGACGCCTGGTTTGTGGGCTTTACCCCCGACCTTGCCGTTGGCGTGTATGTGGGCTTTGACGACAATCGTTCGCTTGGTGGGCGCGAACAGGGTGCATCGGCCGCAGCACCGATTTTTCAGGAATTTATGACCCATGCCATGGAAGGGGTGACACCCGTTCCCTTCCGTACCCCACCTGGTATCCGTATGGTGCGGGTAGATGCGAAAAGCGGCCTTCCGGCGCAATCTGGCGATAATAATGTGATCTGGGAAGCCTTCAAACCCGGAACCATCCCGGAACGTAATGATAATGTTATTGATGGTGGTTCGCCCGGTGTCGGATCCTCAGGTAGTAGTGGCAGCAGCGATAATGGCGTTTCCAGCCCCAGCGGTATTTACTAGTACGCCGATCTGAACGGGTATTGGCTGTTGAAATAGCGCAAAAGGGCCGGGTAAACACAGACCCGGCCCTTTTGTCTGCGCCGCAGGGGTTTCAAGCGGGGCAAAAACTGTTATAAGCGCCGCCGATGACGCGATATTCGCAACTTTCGGCGGATATCGTCCAAACCAGATTTTTGTATAACGGAGACATCAATGCGCGCTGAAGCACAGGCATTGGTAGATGAGATCAAGCAGTCGATGGCGCTGCTGAGGAGGCATCTTTGACTGGGATAATGCTCTTAGACGCCTGGACGAATTAAACGCCCTTGCCGAAGATCCGACCTTGTGGGATAGCCCTGACAACGCGCAGAAAATCATGCGCGAACGCACCCATCTGGAAGATTCCATTAACGGCTACAAATCACTGGCTCAGGAACTTTCTGACAATATCGAATTGATCGAACTTGGCGAAGCCGAGGGCGATGATGATACGGTCAAGGAAGCTGAAGACGGTTTGCGTTCGATCCGCGATATTGCGGCCAAGCGCGAGCTGGAAAGCCTGCTGTCGGGTGAAGCTGACGCCAATGACGCCTATCTTGAAGTCCATGCCGGTGCCGGCGGGACCGAAGCGCAGGACTGGGCCAGTATGCTGGCGCGTATGTATGTGCGCTGGTCGGAATCCAAGGGCTATAAGCTGGAAATGCTTGAAGAAAGTGACGGCGAAGAAGCCGGCATTAAATCTGTGACTTACAAGATTTCCGGCCATAACGCCTATGGCTGGCTGAAAAACGAAGTTGGTGTGCATCGTCTGGTGCGTATTTCGCCCTATGACAGCGCGGCACGTCGCCATACCAGTTTTTCATCTTGCTGGGTTTATCCGGTGGTCGATGACGATATCAATATCGAAATCCTGGACAAGGATTTGCGCGTTGATACCTATCGTGCTTCGGGGGCTGGTGGGCAGCACGTTAACCGGACGGATTCTGCGGTGCGTATCACCCATATTCCGACCGGCATTGTCGCCCAGTGCCAGAATGACCGCTCCCAGCATAAAAACCGCGATACGGCGATGAAAATGCTGAAAGCCCGGTTATACGAGGCTGAATTGCAACGCCGCGAAGCCGAAGCCCAGGCCGTTGAAGACACCAAGTCCGATATTGGCTGGGGCCATCAGATTCGCTCTTATGTGTTGCAGCCTTATCAAATGATCAAGGATTTGCGTACTGGCGTTGAAACATCCGATACCCAGGGTGTTTTGAACGGTGATCTGGACCAGTTCATGGCTGCCGCCCTGGCCGCCCGTGTGACCGGTTCGGCAGGCGACGTTGAGGATATCGACTAACCTTGTTTCGGATAGAGACATTTAAACCCCCGTTGTTTTGCAGCGGGGGTTTTTCTTTGCCTTTATTCCCAAAATGGCAGGTCCGGAGAACACCGGGCGATCTCGTACGCGGATGCCTGGATTACGATGCGAAACAGGGTTGATTGCGGTGGTTTTGAAATTTCCTGTTGCAGATCGCGTTTACATGTATAGACATAATATCATGTCTATACAAAATAGATGTCGATAAACGTAAAATTCGGGGACGCTATTATGTCATCAAGAAACGAACCTGCGTCTGCGCAGGCCAGCACCAAACAGGTATCCGGGCAACCTAATGCGGCCAATATCTGGCGCTTGCTGGGGTTAAGTGCGATTGGCATTTTTATCTTTTTTGTGCCGATCACGCTGGAAGGTAAAACATCGATCCCGCTCGATCATATGGTCGGGTATTTACGCGGTGTTCTGGGGCCGGTTGCCGGGTATTATGCGCTGGCCATGATCTGGGTTGGGGCAGCTTACCCGTTTGTGACCGGGCAGTGGAAAACAAACACCACTGAAATGGTGTTTTCGCTGCTTAAGGTATTAGGTGCGCTTACGGCAGTTCTGGCATTGACCGGGTGGGGGCCGGATGCCTTGCAAAGCAAGGATATGTTGCCGTTCCTGTTTAACAAGCTGGTCATTTCTGTAGGCTTGATTGTGCCAATTGGTGCGGTATTTTTGGCATTGCTGGTCAGTTACGGGCTGCTGGAATTTATTGGCGTGTTTTTACAGCCGGTGATGCGTCCGATTTGGAAAACACCGGGCCGTTCAGCAATTGATGCGGTGGCCTCGTTTGTTGGCAGTTACAGCATTGGCCTTTTGATTACCAACAGGGTTTACAAGGCGGGTCAATATTCGGCCCGTGAAGCCGCAGTTATTGCGACCGGTTTTTCAACCGTGTCGGCAACTTTCATGATCATTGTCGCAAAAACCCTGAACCTGATGGAAATCTGGAATCAGTATTTTTGGCTGACATTGGCAATTACCTTTGTCGTGACGGCGATAACGGTGCGCATTCCGCCATTATCGGGGATGGATGACCATGCCCGCGACCCCGAACCCGAGGTCCCTTCGGGCCAGCGGGTACGCACTGCGTGGCAAAGCGGGCTGGATGTTGCCCATAATGCGCCGGGTTTACTGGAAAATGTGAAGCTGAATTTTCGCGAAGGTCTGTTAATGACCCTTTCGATTTTGCCGTCCATTATGTCGGTCGGCCTGATCGGGTTGTTGCTGGCAAAATACACCCCGGTATTTGACTGGGTTGGTTACATTTTTTATCCGTTCACGGCGATTTTTGGCCTCGATGGAGCTATGGAACTGGCGAAGGCATCGGCAACGGGGCTGGCTGAAATGTTCCTGCCTGCCTTGTTGCTGGGGGATGCAGATATGGTCGTGCGGTTTGCTGCCGGTGTGGTTAGTGTATCAGGCGTTTTGTTTTTTTCTGCATCGATACCCTGCATTCTATCGACTGAAATTCCCATCGGTGTTGGCCGGTTGGTTGTTGTGTGGTTTTTGCGGGTCGCGCTAAGTCTGTTGCTCGCTATACCGGCCGGAATGCTCATTGCCGGATAGTCAAACTTAATACCGGTTTTATACCGTCAGAACGGCCCTGTGGAATCTGCCACGGGGCCGTTTTGCATTATGCACCAATGTGGTTAGGGGCGAGGGCGATGTGCCCTGTTTTTTGCATGTGTGCTATGCATTGAAAAAGTTCAATTAAAAACAATGACTTGCCTTCGGTTTTGTTGGCATCTTTTGATGTGATGCAATTCACACTTGCCATTCTGTACGGCAATTTCATATACATTGCTTACAATATGTATTGCGTATAATAAGCTGGAGCCGGTTTTTGCATTCCTCGCGTGATCCTCAACGAAGCATAGGCTTTTTGGTGAAAGACGTTTCGCGTTTAATGATGCGTCGTTTTAACCGTCGTTCGCGTGATTTGGGCCTGACCCAGTCGCAGTTGCAGGCACTTGCATTTCTTGTCCCGCGCGAGGGTATCAATCAGGCCGCCCTGGCCGAGTTGATGGATATTCAGCCCATTACACTGGCGCGTTTGATTGACCGGCTTGAGGAAGCCGGCCTGGTCGAACGTCGGCGAGACCCGGATGACCGACGGGCAGTTAACCTTTATGTCGGCAAAAATGCGTCTCCGCTTATTGATAGAATGTGGGAGTTTGCCGCCGAAACCCGGCGCGACGCCCTGGCTGGTTTGTCGGCGGAGGACCAGGAAATCATGATTGGTCTTTTGCAAAAAATGCGCGTGAACCTGATTTCCTGCGAACAGGACCAGGCCGACAAAACCCCCGGCGCAACCAAACCTGTTTTAAAAGGCATAGAAGAATGAACGAAAGAGTGGATAATGCCGCCGGTTCAGAAGGCAGTGCAGATGTTGCCGCACCAAAACGTAAACGGCGCTGGTTACGCCCGATCCTGCTGGTCTTAGGGCCGGTAGCCGTGATCGTAGGTGGGGCGTACTGGTATTATTCGGGCGGGCGGTTTATTGAAACCGAAAACGCCTATATTCATGCCGATATGGTGGCGATCAGCCCGCAGGTGAGCGGGCAGGTAGCCGATGTATTGGTGCATGAAAACCAGCAGGTTAAAAAGGGCGATGTGCTGCTGCGCCTCGATCAGGATCCGTTCACCATTGCAGTGGAGCAGGCGCAGGCAAATTTGTCCTCTGTTCGTCAGGACATGAATGCCCTTAAACAGGGTTATGCCGAACAACAGGGCAGCCTGGAACTGGCAAAAATCAAACTGGAATATGCCCAGCGCACCTATGCCCGCCAGTCGCAGCTCAGCAAGAAAAATGTGGTGTCGAAGGCTGCGTTTGATGATTCGCAAAACGCAGTAGCCAGCGCCAAACAGCAAATTGCGCTGGACCGCCAGGCCATGCAAACCACTTTGGCTAAATTAGGTGGGTCGGT
The DNA here is from genome assembly GCF_040148805.1 of Thalassospira sp. NFXS8. NCBI lineage: Bacteria > Pseudomonadati > Pseudomonadota > Alphaproteobacteria > Rhodospirillales > Thalassospiraceae > Thalassospira > Thalassospira sp. NFXS8. The sequence goes on from NZ_JAGEMF010000004.1 coordinate 276,915, forward strand.
GGATACCCCGGTCGAGCAATTACCGCAATATCAGCAGGCCAAAGCCGCCCTGGATCAGGCGGAACTTGACCTGGCCCACACGGTTATTACTGCGCCGTTTGATGGTGTTGTCACCAACAAACCCGAACCGGGTGCATATATTACGCCGGGTAAGGCTGTTGCCAGCCTGATTTCAACCAAATCAATGTGGATTGATGCCAATTTCAAGGAAGTCGACCTGACATATCTTGAAACCGGGCAGGAAGTATCGGTAACGGTGGATGCCTATCCTGACCACGAGTGGAAAGGGGTTGTGCAAAGCGTTTCACCTGCGACCGGGGCGGAATTTTCGGTATTGCCGGCACAGAATGCCACGGGGAACTGGGTAAAGGTTGTGCAGCGCGTTCCTGTTCGTATTGAGCTGGAACTGACCGACAGTCAGCCGATCTTGCGGGCCGGGATGAGCACGGTCGTAGAGGTTGATACCCACCATAAACGTGAAATGCCTGCCTTTGCCCAGACGGCGTTGTCGTGGGTTGGTATTAACCAGGCAGAAGCAGGAACCGGTCATGGTCGCAAAGACAATGGCATCGGAGATGATGCACAATGAGTTCTGCCGCCACCACAGCAACAGGCATGGAAACCACACCGCTTGAACGCGGGTTAACAACGGTTTCCATTATGCTGGCGACCATCATGCAGGCGCTTGATACAACGATTGCCAATGTGGCCTTGCCCCATATGCAAGGCAGCATGTCGGCGACCCAGGACCAGATTTCCTGGGTGCTGACATCCTATATCGTTGCTGCCGCCATCATGACGCCGCCCACCGGGTTTCTGGCCGCAAGGTTTGGCCGGCGCAAGCTGTTTATTTGTTCGGTGGCCGGTTTTACCATTGCTTCCATGTTGTGTGGTGCGGCAACGTCCTTGCCTGAAATTGTCATGTTTCGTCTGCTGCAAGGCGCCTTCGGGGCCGGGCTGGTGCCGCTTTCGCAGGCGGTTCTGCTTGATACCTATCCCAAGGAACAACACGGTTCAGCCATGGCAATGTGGGGCATGGGTGTGATGCTTGGCCCTATTCTGGGTCCGACTTTGGGGGGCTATCTGACCGAATATTATAACTGGCGCTGGGTTTTTTATATCAACCTGCCGGTTGGGTTGATGGCGCTGGGTGGCATTATGGCGTTTGTGCCTGAAACCTCGAAAAAGCCGGGCTTGCCGTTTGACTGGTTTGGTTTTGCCCTTTTAAGCCTGTCGATTGGTGCATTGCAGATGATGCTCGATCGGGGGGAATCCCAGAACTGGTTTTCATCCTTCGAGATTCTGATCGAAATGGTGCTGAGTATTTTATGCATCTATATGTTTCTGGTGCATATGTTTACGGCTAAAAATCCATTTCTGGAGCCCGGCCTGTTTAAAGATCGAAACTTTGCCATTGGCTTGATTTTCATCTTTATTGTGGGTGTGGTGTTGTTGGCAACACTGGCACTTTTGCCCCCGTTCCTGCAAAATCTGATGGGATATCCGGTGGTGACGGCAGGTATCTTGCTGGCACCACGTGGTATCGGATCCATGATCGCGATGATGCTGGTCGGGCGGCTGGTGGGCCGGTTTGATATTCGCTTTTTGATCCTGTTTGGTTTGGGCATGACGGCATTGTCGCTGTATCAAATGTCGTGTTTCACCACCGAGGTCAGCGCAACGACACTTACCATGACCGGGATTATTCAGGGGGTTGGGCTCGGGTTTATTTTTGTGCCCCTTAGCACCATTACCTTTGCCACGCTAAACCCGAAATACCGCACCGAAGGCACGGCGATGTTTAGCCTGATGCGGAATATCGGGTCGAGTATCGGGATTTCGGTGATGACAACGATGCTGACCCAGAACACCCAGGTTGTGCATTCAAGCTTTGCCGCCATGATGACCCCGTTTCGTCATGCCATGCAGGCACCATGGTTGCCTGATGCCTGGGACTGGCAAACAACGGCCGGGGCGGTTGGCTTGAATAACATGATTACAAATCAGGCCAAGACCATTGCCTATCTTGATGATTTTCAGGCGATGATGTGGATTGTTCTGGCAGTTGCACCCTTGTTACTGGTGATGCAGGGACCAAAGAAAAAGCGCTCGGACGAGGAGCAGCATATGGAGGTTATGGATTAGCCTGGCCCTGTCATTATTTACCGTTTTCGTTGTCCATGTTCTTCCCCCCAATCCCCGCATGGACAGCGGAACAAAAGGCGGCGCGAATTTATTCGCGCCGCTTATTTGTTTCTGGCTGTTTTTCTGCTGTGTCGGGTAATTTGGTATTGCTGCCCCGCATTTTATCCCAATCAATTCTTAACCAGAATGCGCTAATATTAAATCTGTTATGAAATCGGATTGATCCCTGATCGTCCGGTCATGTAACGGGTGAAAATTTATCTGTGGCAATCTGCGCGCCTAAAAGAAGAAAAAAGCCGTGCAAGAGCAGGTAAAGGTTGTTAAACGCATACATTATTCTGTTGTAAAATTTCAGCCGGACGCCGCATTTGATGTCATTTTTTCATTAATTTTGACGGAAAACTGAACAATGGCCGGTGACTGGAATTTCTTGCCGTAAAGTTGATGTGCAGACTTTGCCATCTTCCTTCATATCACTGTCATAGTTTTGCCGTGACTTTCGCGCAGAATAACCGGTGTTATCAAAGCCGCGTTTATCGTTGGGCGATAAATGTCAGGTCTTTGTTTCTATATATTACGGAGGTCCTAAAGAATGGCGCGGAAAGCGGACCAGAATGTCGCCATTGGCGACCAGTTCAGGGTTACCAATGCCCATAGTTCGGTTTTTGAGGTTCTTGAAATCCGCGACATCTCGCCGGCACCACATGCCTTGATCGTCAAGATCAGCGAAAGAAGGTCGCCGTCGCTTATTGCTGTTTCTACGTTGCTAAACCCGAACTTCTATCAAAGGGTTTTCACCGAAGAACCGCCAAAGTTCTGATTTTCAGCCTGATATGTGCGGGAAACCGTCATTTCGGTTTTTGATACAGCAAAGGTCGCGCCACAATTTGTCTGGCGGGGCCTTTGTTTTTATGTGGCTGTAATATGTAAATGTCCGAGTCCGAAAGTGGCGAGTATTTATGCGCTGTTCTGTTAAGCTGCAGGCATGGAACAGATCAGCGATGACATTTGTTATACCGCCTTGCTGGCGCGTGATAACCGGTTTGACGGGCGGTTTTATACCGCTGTTAAAACCACCGGCATCTTTTGCCGGCCCATTTGCCCGGCGGTAACGCCCAAGCGGCAAAATGTTACGTTTTTTCCTACGGCCGAAGCCGCCATTGCTCATGGGTTTCGCCCCTGTTTACGCTGCCGCCCCGAGGCCGCACCGGGCAGTGCGGCGGCGGCGGGTGTGCACGCAACCGTGCGCCGCGCCGTGCGCCTGATCGAGGAAGGTGCCCTCACCGAGGGTTCGGTCGAAGATCTTGCCGACCGATTGGGTCTTGGAGCGCGGCATTTACGTCGTATTTTCAAGGATCATACAGGCGTCACGCCGCAAGACCATGCCAAGGCACGACGGTTGCTGCGTGCCCGTCAGCTTATTGTCGATAGTAACATGTCGATGACAGAAATTGCCGATATTGCCGGTTTTGGCAGTTTGCGGCGCTTTAACGATGCCATGAAAACGGCCTATGGGCATGCGCCAACGGCCTTTCGACGCGGCATAAAAGATGGCGCAGACCGTAAAATCACATCAGGAAATGATCATCCAATGCAGCTTCAAAAAGACGATATGGTTTTGCGCCTTAAACCTCGTCAGCCCTTTGATAGCGATTTTTTACTGGGGTTCTTCCGCGCGCGATCCATACCGGGGCTGGAGGCGGTGGGCGATGATTATTACGCGCGCGGTTTTTTGCTGGGCGCGGCACCGGGCCTTATGATTTGCCGATTTTTGCGTAATGGTAGCGTTGAAATTTGTTTGCGCGGCGAAGATCGCGGTAGTTTGCTGGATCTGGGCGGGCGGGTGCGTCGCCTGTTTGATCTTGATGCCGATATGACCGCGATTTGCGCTGTTTTTGCCGACGATCCGTTATTGGCACCACTGGTAAAACGTCGTCCCGGCTTGCGCGTACCCGGCTGTTGGGACCGTTTTGAACTGGCTGTTCGCGCTGTGCTGGGCCAGCAGGTTTCGGTGGCGGCGGCGCGCACATTGGCCGGGCGCATTGTGGTGCAATATGGCCAGGCTTTGCCCGACCATCTGGTGGCAGGTACGGGTATTACGCACTTATTTCCCCAACCCGAAATCTTGCAAGGGCACGATCTGGTTCCCATTGGTCTGACAAAGCGTCGGGCACAAACATTGGGCGATGTGATTGCGTTATTTGCCAACATCAATATGCAGGACCGCAGCGACAACGATATTCTGGCCGATTTGGCGGCGATCAAAGGGATTGGCCCGTGGACCTTGCATTATTTTGCCCTGCGCGGGTTGGGTGACCCGGATGCTTTTCCCGCTGCTGATCTTGGCATTCTTAAAGGGTCGGCGCAGGGCGGTGGCCCGGCCACGGCCAAAGAACTTGAAAAACAGTCATTGCGGTGGCGACCGTGGCGGGCCTATGCCGCGCAATATTTGTGGTCGGCCCTGATTCCCGATGCGGATAGCGAGAACAAGGAAAACGATGATGACCCTGATATCGAAAATTGACGTCGCCCGTTATGACAGCCCGCTTGGCACCCTCAGTCTTGCTTCGGTTCATCAGCGGCTGGTGCATCTTGATTTTGAAGAAAATGACGACCGTCTGCATCTGATTTCATCACGGCGGTTTAAAAATATTGACTGGCGCAACAGCAGCTTTGCCCCGCCATCGGTTCTGGCGTGGCTCGATGCCTATTTTGCCGGGCGGGTGATGCCCCTGCCAATGGAAGATATTGATTTACGCGGCACGGATTTTCAAAAATCAGTCTGGCAGGCGCTGATCGAAATTCCAGCGGGAACCCACGTTTCTTATGGGGGACTGGCGGCAAGCCTTGGCAACCCCAAAGCGGTGCGCGCGGTGGCCCGGGCCAATGCGCTTAACCCGGTTTCCATCATTGTACCCTGCCATCGGGTGATTGGCGCGGATGGCACGTTGACCGGTTATGCCGGGGGCCTTGCGCGCAAAAAATGGCTGCTTGATCACGAGGCAGAAATGGCGCGTCAGCACGCCTGATCCCCAAAACATTCGATTTTTTAAACCCTGTTACCTGCATTGCCCAATGCGGGACCCTATCTTTTGTGCCTGAAACGAGGTTGGTTATGAAGTTATATGATTATGCCGGGTCGCAAAATGCCTGGAAAGTCCGTCAGCTTTGCGCCCATCTGAATATTGATTATGAAACGGTCTGGCTGTCCATTTTTGAGGGCGAAAGTCATACGCCTGATTTTATGTTGAAAAACCCTGCCGGTGCGGTGCCGGTGCTGGAGCTTGATGACGGGCGATGCCTGGCGGAATCACATGCCATTTTGCTTTATCTGGCACAGGGCAGCAAATACCTGCCTGATGATGCTTTTCAAAAAGCCAAAGTCAGCCAGTGGCTGTTTTTTGAAACCGACTATGTCCAGTCAACCATTGCGTGCCTGCGCCATTGGAATTTAACTGGTAAAAATGAACGCAATGCCGCGCAATTACCCCGGCGACGGGAAAGCGCAAAACATGTTCTGGGTTTGCTTGATGCCCATTTGCAGGACCATATGTTTCTGGCCAATGGCAGCTATTCTGTCGCCGACATTGCGGTTTATGCCTATGTTCATCTCGCGCATGAAGCCGGTCTTGAAATGACTTCTTATGGCGCACTTATAGCCTGGATAAACCGGGTTTCTGCCATTGTCGGCCCTGACGTGCCGGTACGGTATTACAGCGAAGACCCGTTTTGCGGGCGCGACTTGTAAGTCGCACGGTAAAAGAAAGGCGGGCTGCAATACAAATCTCCCCCGCATATACCCATGTTTGAGTGCTAAAACAGCATCTCTCTCCCCAGTTTGGACAGGTGTCTTTGGTTCTATTACTGTGCATACTTATCGAAATCGGGTGGGGGAAATTTCTTGATTAAATCGGATCGTAGACCGGGCGGACATATTAAGCATCTGTGGCGCTGGGTGCGGCACAATAAAGGCAGTGCTGTTGCGTGGGCTTGCATCGGCGCTTTGGTCATTTGGGTGCCGGATTGGAAATATCTTTTGCAGTCTGACACAGGGGATGTTCCCCATAAATTTTATGTGGCGGATACCCTGTCCGGGGTGGGTTCGATCGGATCCGGTATAAACTGGGTCGACAATGAACGTATATTTTATTGGGGCTATAATGCCGAAAGAGTTCCTAAAACCCGTGAAGCGCAGAACCAACTCAGTGCCAAGGGAATGGATTTATTCTTGTGGACGATTGATTCGCCTGAGCAGGTCTATCCTGCGGAAAATTGGATGCGGCCCAGCGTTGCTCTTTGTGCCGGGTCTGGAATTATAAGTTATCCAATTAAAAGTAATGAAGATGGTGTTTATTTTTATCAGGGACCTGTCGGGAAAGAAAAAGAAATTGAAATCTTTAAAAGAATGGTTCGTCCTGCAAATGAAAAATATGGATTTAATGCCGCCGCGACATCCTATGCTGACTGTTCTATCGTCGTAAACGAATACAATAAAAAATTAAATCGCCGCTGGAAGCCATTTGCGCCCGGTGAAGGTTTCTTGCTGTTTGGCGATTACGGGGATGATGATCCGCGTAATGCCCGGCTTGATGTGTTGCATCCTGAAAATGGTGAATTAATTCATCTTGATATTTCCGGCAGCGAAGCATGGCATGGTTGTACACGCTATAATCCCTTTTTGAAGGGGCTGATGACGTGGAACTGTATGGGGTACACCATGCATATCAGTCCTGACGATAATTGGAAGAAAACCAATTGCTATGCCATTTGGGCGGTTTGGCCGGATGGCAGAAGTCGCAAATATTGTTTGCCGTTTGGGGAATGGTCAATGCACTCCGCCGATATTAGTCCGGTGATAACGGCAAAAGGAATTTTCTTTTTCTGGTCTGGCGGTCCTGCGAGTTATTTTGCCGGGGACGACGGTATTGCGCATTTGGTGCGGCGCGGTGTTTTTCAGGAACCGGCAGTTTCACCCGATGGCTGCAAGGTCGCAGGTAATTATGCCAAAAGCTGGATTGACGCGCGCTGGATCACTGGGAACGGGGGCCAGCATGCTGCCGTGATTGATTTGTGCGCCGATCCTGGCCAAGATTGATAAGGGTTTAAACGGGGAATGCCGGGAAAGACCCGATGGGTAAGTTGAAGTCGGAAATGCCGCACCGGGGGTGACTCCGGCACGGCATTTTATGTGTGTAGATGGCGTAACCGCGACAGGTCAGATCGTCATAACGATGCGGCCATCAATTTTGCCGCCGCGCATGCGGTCGAAAATGGAATTGATGTTTTCAATCGGTTCGGTGGTGAAATGCGAATGTACTTTGCCGTCGCCCGCAAATTCCAGGGCTTCTTGTAAATCGGCACGGGTGCCGACGATGGAGCCGCGAATGGTTTTGCGCGACAGGACGGTATCAAAAATATCGAGTTCGAACGTTCCCGGCGGCAGGCCACAAAGGGCCATGGTGCCGTGACGGCCCAGCATGCCAACGCCCTGTTTAAAGGCACTGTTAGACACCGCCGTTATCAGCACACCATTGGCACCGCCCATCTGTTTTTGCACTTCGGCAACCACATCGGTTTCGGCGGCGTTCAGCGTCCAGTCCGCACCGAGGTCCTTGGCGAGTTGCAGTTTTTCACTGGTGATGTCAACAGCGATAACTTTCATGCCCATGGCCTTGGCATATTGGACTGCCATGTGGCCCAAACCACCGACACCGGAAATAACCACCGTTTCGCCGGGTTTGCATTCGGTTTCTTTCAGGCCTTTGTAAACCGTGACACCGGCACATAAAACCGGGGCGGCATTGCCAAATTCAAGGGCATCGGGCAAATGGCCGACATAGTTGGGATCGGCCAGAACATATTCGGCAAAACCGCCATTGATAGAATAGCCGGTATTGATTTGCTCGCCGCACAGGGTTTCCCAGCCGGTGATGCAGTGATGGCAATGCCCGCAGGCGGAATATAGCCACGGCACGCCAACACGATCGCCAACCTTGACTGATTTAACGCCCGCGCCGATTTCGGCAACAACACCAACGCCTTCATGACCAGGAATGAAGGGCGGGTTTGGTTTGACCGGCCAGTCGCCTTCAACGGCATGCAAATCGGTGTGGCAAACGCCCGATGCCTCGATTTTAACCAGAATGGTGCCCGGTGTAACTTTGGGCACGGTAACTTCTTCAATCGACAGGGGTTTGCCAAATTCGCGCGCTACGGCGGCTTTCATTGTGGCAGGCATGCTCGTCCCTCCTGATATGGTTATGGGTGGTGACAATCAGATTCTCACAGGACGAAATGATAGCGATTTGCAAATACGTAGCCTTGCGGTACATCAAATATTGCTAATTTAGAGGCGTGCACCGGCATCTGTTTCAGGCGGCATGGGGCACGGCGATGTCGCCATTACGCAACAATTGGCTGACAAATTGATGGAACAACGAACGGGACCGGTCATAAGTCAACACAAGTTCAATATCGGGCAGGGATGGTAAAATATCGGGTAGATGTAACAGCACATGGTCACTGCCAATGGCATTATGGGGCAAAATGCCAATCCCCAGGCCCGCTGATATTGCGCGCCGGATATTGTGATAGGAGGCACTGCGATAGGCATTAAAATAGCCAAGGCCGGATTTTTCAATGGCAGCAATTGCGGCCGCACGGTAGGCGCAACCTTCGGGAAATGTAATGAGTGGAATATCGCCTTCAAGATTTGGCGGAATGGTTTGTGATGCCACCCAGCCAAGGGGCTGCCGATGCAAAATGGTGTCGCTGGAGGTGTCGTGTGTGGCTGCGGCCTTTGTGCCAGGCGTTGTGGCGTGGGCGACCTTTTTATAAATAATGATATCGATCTCGTTCTGGCGGTATTGCTCGCACACTTGCGATGACAGGGCAGATGTAACCTCGACCCGCAAGGACGGATTAATTTCCATGCATCGCCGAACTGCCGTGGCAATGTTGCCTAGCGGAAAATCATCAGGCACACCCAGCCGGATCCGGCCCTGTAATTCGGGCTGGCGAAAGCTGTCTATTGCAGTGGAAAGGCGTGATAGAATTTCCTGGGCCATTGGCAAAAGCCGCCTGCCATCTTCAGTTAAATCCGCCACTTGCCCACGCCGCCGGTCAATGAGCCGACAGCATAAAATTTCTTCCAGTTTTTGCAGGCTTTGAGTGATGGCAGACTGGCTGCGCATCAATTCGGTGCTGGCAACCTGAAAATCCAGCGCTGCGGCAATGCCGACAAAGGTGCGAAGTTGCTCCAGTGTTATCCGTCGGTCGTCAAGATGCCGGACCGGGGCGGACAGGGAACCGGTTGTGGTAATTTCTGTCATGGGAATGACCGTGCGTGGTGTTGTGAAGTTCCAACGAAGCTTGCGTTCAAATTAGTATAACTGATTTGTTAAGGTTTTTAATTAATTTTCCATTTTTAAATTCGTCATGCACAATTTGGGCATCAAAGTCTGTTTTGCAGAAGGAAAACCAAAATGGGACGTATTCTTGTGTTGTTTGCAGGCTTCAGCCTGGTGTGGTCGTCGGCCTTTATTGTCGGCAAGGTAGCAATTGCCGATCTTGACCCGATTGTGCTACTTGCCATTCGTTTTTTGCTTGGTGCGCTGTGTTTACTGCCGTTTGTATTGCGCCGGGGGCAGTTGTTTTTACATATACCCGTCATGCGGTTTGGGGCCATTGCCGGGGTTTTAAACAATGCGTTGTATCTGGGGCTAAGTTTTCTGGCATTGCAAACGGTGCCCGCCCCGGTGCTGGTGGTGATAATTAGTTGTGCGCCATTATTAACCAGTGCTTTTGCCGTGGTATCCGGGCAGGAAACACTTAATGCGCAACGACTGGCAGGTTTTGCCATTTGTGTTGCGGGGGTGGCTTGTGTTGCCATATGGCAGCCGGGGTCGGGTATCAATATGCCTCTGGCGGTAATGTCCGGCATATCGGCGTGGGCAGGTTATGCCATGGCAATTGGCGGGACCGTGGCCTTTGCCTTTGGTACGGTTTATTTGCGGGGGCGCTCGACCGGGGCATCACCGGTGGATGTAAATTTTTGGCAATCGCTGGTCGGCGGGCTGGTATTGATGCCGGTTGCCCTGTTTCGGGCCCCTGAACTGGCACAATGGCAGGCGGCCCTGCATTTGCAAACCCTGATGGCGATTTTATATTTGGCCGTCGTTATCACCTTGGGGGCGATGTTTATGTGGCTGTATCTGATCAAACGGTTCGGGGCCAGCAAGGCCGCCGCCGCCCATTTGATCAACCCGTTATCGGGGTTAATATTAGCCGCTGCCATTTTGGGAAATGACATCGCCGCAATTCAGATTGTCGGGGCTGTGTTGATTGGTTTTGGGTTATATATTGCTGTCTTTCGCACGGCGACCAGGCATAAGCCGGTCGTCAGCAAAGGGGCCGCTTCGTGTAGGGCGACATCCTGATTACGTGGAACGCTTGAGATTTGAGAAACCGCTGCCGGGAGCCGGGCGCCGGCAGCGGTTTTATAAGGTATCGCCACAGTTCAGGCATCGTCCTCGTCCTCTTCGCCTGGTAATTCCAGTACATAATCCTGGTAATAGTCCGGTGGCATGCCCGCATCGTAACGGGCTTCGTCGTTAAAGGGCGGTTTGAGCGGGCCGCGTAGATGTTTGCGTAACAGGCCGTGCCAGGTGGTGTAATAGGGCAGGCCGCGCTTGTCGCACATCATTTCATAATATTTGCGTCCGGCGCTGACATGGGCGACTTCTTCGGCGGCGATCAGTTTTAATATTTCCGCACTTTCCGGGTCGCCATTGGCGATTAATCGTTCGACGGTCGGCGGGGTGGCATCCAGTCCACGGGCCTCAAACACCATGGGCACTACGGCAAGGCGGGCCAGCAGATCGTAGGCGGTTTCCATGCTGCTTTGCCATAATCCGTCATGGGCGGGTAAATCACCGTAGGTCGCGCCCAGTTCCGCGAGCCGGTTATTCAGCATTAAAAAATGTTTGGCTTCGTCGGCGGCAACCTGAACCCAGGCATCGTGAAAATCACGCGGCATGTTTTCATCGGGGAAGCGCACGGCGATATCCCATGCAAGGTCAATGGCATTCAGTTCAATATGGGCCAGAGCGTGCAACAGGCCAATACGCCCCTTTACCCCGCCTTTGCTGCGTTTGGGCATTTTGTTGGGCGGCAATGTTTCGGGTTTGGCCGGTCGTGCGGGGCGGTCGGGCAGGGTGGTGCTGCCAACCTCGGTGATGCTTCCTTCACGCCATTGACGGGCCAGTTCAATACTGAAATGGGCCTTTTGCGTGGGATCAACGGTCAAAAGGGCCTGTTTGGCGGCATCAGCAAGGGTTTGGTACATGGGTTTTATGACAGTCGGCTATGGCAGGAAAGAAAAACGGACCGGTGCTGTGTGGCATGGTCCGTTTTTGGGGGCAAATGGCGTTTTTAAGCGATGCAGGTTGGGTGACCTTACCTTGTGGCCATCAGGTAATGTTGAACCGCGCCAGTGCTTCGGCCAGGTCATCGCCAAATGAACCGCCCTTGCGGATAATCGCGGTGCGAAATGGCAGGTCGCGCAAGGACGGATGATTGGGGGCATCGGATGTTAAAACAGCTGTCGGGATATCGCGGGTTTTGGGCATGGCTTGCAGAGCACTGACCAGATCAACCCCGTCCAGATCATCAATTGTTTTGGCAACAATGATAAAATCGGGGCGGGTGCGAACCGCAAGTTCGATTGCTTCAAACGACGTTTGGGTGGCTGAACTGCGATAGCCACATGCGGCCAGTTCGCGTTCGACAATGGCCGCCATCGAGCGTTGCGGAATGACCAGCAGGGCTTCGACATTGGTTTTGCTTAACCAGGCCGGGTCAATATCAGGCGCGCGTTTTGACGGCAACTCGCGGACAAATTCGGCAGAATCGGTGCTGGCACCTGAAATATCACCATCCAGAATACCTTCGATTTTATCGACAAAGGACTGAATGTCAGCGATTGAATCGTCATTGAGGTCGCGGCAACTGGTGACGTAATCGGCCAGGCGGTGGCTGGTCAGGTTGATCAGCGGGGCATTTACTGATTTGCCCTTGTATCGCAGGTTAAAAACCTCGCGCTGGATCGCGGTTAGCAAAATATCGCGGTTGGGCTGCGAATGGGCATTTTGCAAATGCACGTCAAGGCTGCTGATGATATCGCGGGCTTCATCCTTGAAATCGGCTAACATTTGATCGTCAAGATCAACGACATTTTTGTTCATTAAATGGCCCCGCCATACATGCATTGAAATTTTCTGTCCCGGCCGCCTAAGAGCGGTCGTGCAAACTCCCGATTTATAAATATCATATTATTGCGGGGGACTTGCAAGATGCATACGGCCTTAATGGCAAAGTTTATGAATTTATTCAATGAATTGAAATTAAACAATAATAATGAAAATGCGCTGTTAAGTCGTAAATAATTCTGCAATCCGTGAAGCCCCTGGCGGGGTTACATGAAACCGGCCGCAAAGCAAATGCTTGCGGCCGGCCAGAATATTGGTTGTGAAGTCACGCAGCGTCACAGGGCTTTGACGGCAGCCAGAACTTCGTTCACATGGCCTTTGACTTTCACTTTTTCCCAGATATTGCGAATGACACCTTCGGCGTCAATCACGACGGTGGTGCGCTCTATTCCCATGTATTTTTTGCCATACATGCTTTTTTCTTTCCACACGCCATATTTTTCGCAGGTATCGTTTTCCTCGTCCGATGCCAGCGTGAAATTCAAATCGTGTTTGGCCTTGAATTTATCGTGGCGGGCGACGCTGTCTTTGGAAATGCCAATGATTTGGGCATTAACCGCGGCGAAATCGGGGTGCTGATCGCGAAAATCGCATGATTCTGTGGTGCAGCCCGGCGTCATATCCTTTGGGTAAAAATAAATCACCACTGGTTTTTCACGCAGATCGGATAATTTTACATTGCCGCCACCATCGGTCGGCAGGTCAAAATCCGGGGCGGTATCTCCAACAGCTATGCTCATCTCTGGTCGTCCTTTGTTTTGGGCAGTTTAATCAATGTTGATTATAAGGTAGCAAACGGTAACCGGTTCAGTCTGGTTGTTGAACCGGCCCCAATTTTTCGGCGGGTTCTGTTATCAATCGATCATAAATCTGTTTTACGCCATCTGCCGTATCGCCCAGTTTTTGTTCCAGTTCGGCGAAATCCTCGCACTGGCCGGCACTGGCAAGCATACGGCGCAAATCGGTGCTGGCATTGTCAGGATTAAACCGGCCTTCGGTGGTCAGGCGGATCATGGCTTGTAATGCCAGCCAGAATGACGATGCATTGGCCAGCCATGCGGCTTCTTCTGCGGGTAAAATACCGGCCTTGCCCAGGCGTTTAAATACTTTCCGTGTGGTCGAAGACAGGATTTCAGGATGATCATGGGCATGATTTAATTGCAAATATTGTGCAATAAATTCCAGGTCAACCAATCCGCCGCGGCGTAATTTAACATCCCACGCCTGATCGCTGCCCTTGCTGGCGGCCATGCGGTTGCGCATATCGTAAACATCGCGCAGCAATTTATGCGGGTCGCGCTGTTTACATAAAACGGTACGGGTGCACGCCATGACCTTTTGTTGCAGTTTTTCCGGGCCATATACCGGGCGCAGCCGGGTTAATGCCATATGCTCCCACGTCCAGGCTTCGTTGTTCTGATAGGCATCAAAGCTGTTGAAGTGGCAGGCAAGCGGCCCTTTGCTGCCGCTGGGGCGCAGGCGCAAGTCTGTTTCAAACAGCACGCCTTCGGCTGTGGGGGCGGAAAGGGCGTTAATATAACGCTGGCTAAGCCGGATAAAATAATGCCCCGGCGACAGGGGTTTTTCCCCATCGGATTCATCGTATCCCTCGGGCACGTCATAGACAAAAACCATATCCAGATCGGACCCGGGCGAGAGTTCCTGCCCACCATGTTTGCCAAGGGCGAATACCGCCAGTCCGCCTTCATCAAAGCCGCCATGTTTTTGGGCGAAATCTTTGGCGATGCGTGGAAATAACCCGCGAATGGCCACATCGGCCACATCGGCCAATGCCCGGCCTGCCTGATGCGGCGTATGACGGTTATGAATGGTTTGCACGTCAATGCGAAACTTCTGATCGTTGGCCCATTGTCGTGCAATATCAAGCCACTGTTCCACCATTTCCGCACCGGGCTGGGACAATTGTTCGTTTAACTGGTTCAGCATGGTTTGGGCATCGGGCAATTCATCGTTAAAGCCTGACATCAAAACGTAATCCAGCACGCTGGCATTACGCCCCAGATATTTAGCCATGCGCGGGGCGGTGCCCGCGATTTGAGCCAGCAACCGTAATAGTTCCGGGTTGGCTGTTAGCAGTGAAAACAGCTGTACCCCGGCCGGCAGGCCTTTTAAAAATTCGTCAAAGGCACGAAAGGCCATGTCGGGGTTGGTGGTTTCCGACAGGGATTTAAGCAGGGTGGGCATCAGTTCGGTTAAAATCTCGCGGGCGCGGCGCGACCGGGTGGCGCGATATCGCCCATGGTGCCAGCCCCGTACCGTACTTGAAATCATGCTGGCATTTTCAAAACCCATCTGGCGCAATTGTTCGATGGTTTCGGGGTCGTCTTCGGTGCCGGTAAACACCAGGCTGCCTTCGCTGCCACCCAGCGGGGAATCCTCTTCAAACAGTTCGGCATAATGTGATTCAACCCGGCGCAAATACCCCATCAGGTCGCTTTTGAAGCCATCACTGGTGTCATAGCCCAAAAAGCAGGCCAACGCGGCCAGGCCTTCTTCGGTTTCGGGCAGGGTTTGGGTTTGCTGGTCATGTGTCATTTGCAGGCGATGTTCGACATTGCGCAAAAACTCGTAGGCTTCCAGCAACTCGTCGCGGACCACATCGGATATCTGTTTGAATTCGCATAATTCACGCAGGGCATCACAGGTGCTTCTGCATCGCAAGGATACCTCGCGTCCGCCCCAGATCAATTGCTGGGTCTGGGCAAAAAATTCAATCTCGCGAATGCCGCCACGGCCCAGCTTGATGTTGTGGCCGGGCACATTGACCTTGCTGCCACCTCGAAGCGCATTGATTTGCCGTTTGATCGAATGAATATCCTGGATGGCAAGAAAATCGAGATGTTTACGCCAGACAAACGGGCGCAGGATTTTTAAAAATTCCTGCCCGGCGGCGTAGTCGCCCGCCACAATGCGGGCCTTGATCATCGCGGCCCGTTCCCAGTTTTGCCCTACAGTTTCATAATATGTTTCAGCGGCCAGAGCCGACAGAATGGGCGGGGTGGACGCCGGGTCGGGCCTCAGCCGTAAATCGGTGCGAAAAACATACCCGTCGCCGGTACGTTCTTCCATAATCCGGGTGACATCACGCACCATACGCACCAGAATTTGCTGCATGCGGTCGGGGTCAACCCAGCCGATTTTTTCGCCGTCATAAAGAAAAATCAGGTCGATATCGGACGAATAATTAAGTTCATTGGCGCCAAGTTTACCCATGCCAATGGCATAAATGCCGCATTCGCGCAGCGGGTCATCGGGGTAGGGAATGGCAAGGTTACGTTGCCGTGCTGTTGCCGACAGGCAGTGTGCCAATGTGTAATTCAACGTGGTTTCGGCGGTTTTGCTGATCGCGGCAGTAATTTGCACCAGGTCCCAGCTTTTGCTGATATCGGCCAGGGCAATAACCAGTGCTGCCCGGCGTTTGGCCCGGCGCACACGCATCATCGCTGTTGGCTGGTCGGTCCCTGCCGCGCTGGCGGCTGATTTTACGTCGTCCAATGCTACGTCGAATGCGTGGTCCAAGCCCTTGTCAAAGGCTTCCGCAATCATATCCGGGTCGCGCAGGGCAAGGCTGGTCAGATAGGGGCTGTTGCCAAACAGGGCCGCCAGAACCTGATGCTGATCAGGGTTCTCTGCCATTTGCGCAAACCGTTCGGCCATGCTTTCCCATACCGGTTTGCGCGCAAGATCAAGCCAGCGTTCAAAGCCGGTTTTGCAGCGTTCCGCGTCAAAGGGGGCAGGCAGTGTCTGTTGGGTCCAGGCGAGGGTCACGTTGGGCCTTCCTTTGGTTGAGGGTGCCATCACCCTTTTACGTGGGCGCACGGTATTCTGGCAGCATCTTTTTGATCTTAAATCACACTTTAGTCATAACCTCTCTTGGTGATGACAAAAAGGCCCTGTAAACAACACCTCATGTCAGATCAGTTTTAATTTAGGGTAAAGTCATGGAAACCCTTTGCCTTGTGCTGCGTTAATGGTTTGATTGAAAAAACAGGATGTAAGCAGGTTTGGAGAATACAGGTCGTTGAGGCACGTTAAAAAAATTTCCGGGATTGTGGCATCACTGTTCGCGTTTTGCGTGCTGTTTGCGGGTGTATTCTCCGGTGTGTTAATTTGGCGCTTTTCGCAAGGTCCGGTATCCTTGAACCGCATTGCCCCCTACATTCTGGCAGAGCTTAACAAAAGCTCTGGTGACCTGAAATTTGATGTCGAAGACATGGTTCTGGTCTGGCGGGGGTGGGAAGAAAAATTTGATGTTCGGATGCGTCAGATTTCAGTGCGCCAGGCCAATGGTCGTGAAATGTTGCGCATGCCCGCTGCCGATGTGGTTTTTTCCAGTCGCGCCCTTTTCGACGGTATTTTGGCCCTTCGTGAAGTTGATCTGATTGCGCCACGTATGCGCCTGGTGCGCCATAGTGATGGCAGCTTTGATGTTGGTTTGTCGGGGGACCTGGCCAATGTGTTGCCCGGTGCCGATGCAAATGGCGGCGAAAACAAAGATGCCCAGGGTGCCAATGCAACGACGGCGCGGGTGCCCGACATGCAAACACCGACAACCCCCGATGATACGGCGGTCATGACGGCACCAATACCCGCGACAACGTCAAAGGATGACGAAACATCGTCGCTGACCGGTGCAAATGGTACCGCTAACCCGGCTGGTCAAAATCAGGATGGTGCTGTTGGCGCAGCGGATGCTGTTGGTGATGCCCCGGCCACAACTATGCCCGATGCCGGTAACAGCCCCGCAGCCAACCCTGCCATGACAGATAATGCAGGCAAGGGTGCCGTTGGTGACAGTATCGGGGATAGCACCAAAGTTACCAATGATGACAAGGACGTTGCCAAGTCCGAAGCTGTTGATCAGACAGAACAGGAATTGTTGTCTGGCAGTACATTAATGCGCCGGGTCGTGGCAATTTTATCGGGCGAGGCTGCTGATTTTCCTGCGGCGGCCTATTTTGAAAGTTTTGGCATTTATAAAGCTGACCTGAAGGTTGAGGATCGGCTTTTGGGTGTTGTGTGGTCGGCCCCTGATGCAGATATTCGCTTGGCGCGGAGTGCGAACGGTATAGATGCCGATATGAAAATGTCGATCGGGGCTGGCGATATGACTGCCGACCTTTCGGCAACGGCCAGTTATTCCACTCATGATGAACGCATTGCCGTCAAGGCGCATATTGGCAATGTGATCCCGGCCTCGCTGTCGACAATTTCGTCGGACTTTATCGGAATGGACCGGTTTGATTTGCCGGTGTCCGGCGATTTTGATGCTGATCTGGGGGCAGATGGCAGTGTGTTAAATGTTGTTGCCCGGCTTGATGTTGGCAAAGGGCGTGTTCAGTTACCGACGCCTTTAAACGCTGTGTACGATATAGACGGTGGCAAGGCGACGATCAGCTATGTTCCGGGCAAGCTGGCCTTTCGCGATGTTCAGTTAAAAACAGGTGAAAGCGGCCTTGAAGGTAATGCCAATATTGATCATCCGCTTGGCAATTGGGCCGTGCAGTTGAAAGCAGCAGTAACAAATGTTGCGACCAATGACCTTGGTACCCTGTGGCCGGAAACATTGGGTGACAATCCGCGCGAATGGGTGATTAAAAACCTGTCAGGTGGCGGCGTTCATCGTGCGCAAATTGATCTTGCCATGCACCGGGGGGAAAACGGCGACGCCGCGATTGACCACATGGCCGGTGACATGACCATGTTTGATATTGATGTGCAATATTTACCCGGAATGCCAAAGGTGGAAAAAGCCGCCGGTCATGCTGAATTTAACGCCAACAGTTTTAGCATCTTTGTTGATAGCGGTGCGGCTAGCGGCATCGAAGTGGACAGCTCCAAGCTGGTTTTTTCCAAACTTGATACCGATAACGAATTTGCCAATATAGAATTTGTGGTGCATGGCGGTGTGCGCGACGCCATGAATCTGATCGATCATCCGCCGCTTGGCTTTGCCAAAAAACTGGGGATTGACCCCAAACAGCTTTCGGGCAGCCAGGCCACGCGTGTTCAACTGTCCTTTCCATTATTGTCTGATTTGTCTTTTGATGATGTTGACGTTGCCGCAGCTGCGCGTATCGAAAAGGCAAAGGTAAGTAATGCTTTTCGCGATCTGGACCTGTCAGAGGGCAGCTTTGAATTACAGGTTAACACCAAGGGGTTGGAATTAACGGGTGATGCCCGAATGGGGCAGGGTCATAACACCATCAACTGGGTTGAAAGTTTTGACGATAAAACCCCTCTGACCAGCCATTATCAATTGGGCGGGACGTTTGATCTGGCGGTATTGAACGATATCGGCGTTGACGTGTCGTCTTTCCTGCATGGAACGGCGACCGGTGATGTTGAAATAAAGGTGATTCGGGCCGGAAACGTGGAGGTTTCGGGCAAAACCGACCTTACCAATAGCGTTATTGATCTAGCCGAGGCCAATTACCACAAGGATGCGCAGCAACCCTCGAAGCTGGCATTTGATGTGGTGTTTAAGGATGACGGTGGCGGTGTTGTTCGCAAGATTGATTTGACTGCACCCGACGCGGCAATTTTGGCCAGCGGGCGATGGCGCGGTGATAACAAGCTGGACGACAAGGCCTATTTCGAGTTGGCAAACGGGCATTTTCGCGAAAATAGCGGCCTTTCTGGCACCCTGGTTGTGAAAGATAACGGTGTTTTGCAGGTTGATGTGACTGGCGAGCAGGTTGATTTGCGCCCGTTCCTGTCCGAAAACGGCACGGCAAAAGATATGGGAGCGTCCGTAAGTGGCGGGCAGGATGCGGGGACTGCTGGCTCTGCATCATCAGCCGATAAACCCGAATTCTCGATTATAAACATTAATCTGACAGCCAAAAGGTTTTACGCCAAAGGCGATAACCCGGTGGTTGAAAATGGCAAGATCACATATCGCCGCCGCAATCAGGATTCTGAAATTGAAGTGGTCGCTGATAAATTTGATGCACGCCCATGGATTATTTCGACGTCGTCAACATCGGCAGATAACGGTAATGGCCGCAATGCCAACAGCGCCGAAACAGCGCCGCAAGGCCCGGCAAGTGGCGGGATTGGTGAAGAAACATCGCGTCGCGGTGGCAAAAAGGAAATTTTCCTCGATTTTGGTGAGTTGCTGGCGGCCCGTGATCAGGTGGTAAAGGGGCTTAAGGGCTCTATCCATGTTGAAGGGGACGAATGGCGATCTATTGTTCTGAATGGCAAGCTGGATGGTACAGCGGATCTATTTGCCCATGTCGAACCGGTTGACGGTGGCAAGCGCAAGGTCCAGTTGACATCGGATGATGCCGGACGGTTCCTGGCGGCTATCGACCTGTATGGCGATTTGCGTGGTGGCAAACTGAATGTTCAGGGGATGGTGGATGACCATAAATATTCGCAACCCTTTACAGGTAGCGCCCATATCGAAAATTTCCGGATTGTGAATGCGCCATTAGGTGCGCGGGTGCTTAATGCGGCATCGCTGCTGGGACTTGTTGATTCCTTGCAGGGAAAAGGCATTATTTTTGATGCCATGGACGGTGATTTTACCTACGCCAATGACGTTTTAACCCTGTCAAAGGTGGCCGCAAACGGTGCCGCCATCGGGGTTACCGCAAAT
The DNA here is from genome assembly GCF_040148805.1 of Thalassospira sp. NFXS8. Taxonomy (NCBI): domain Bacteria; kingdom Pseudomonadati; phylum Pseudomonadota; class Alphaproteobacteria; order Rhodospirillales; family Thalassospiraceae; genus Thalassospira; species Thalassospira sp. NFXS8. The sequence continues at coordinate 296,955 of NZ_JAGEMF010000004.1, forward strand.
GGCAGTATTGATCTGGCAACCGATGAAATTCGGCTGGCGGGGTCTATCGTGCCGTTTTATGCGCTCAATTCGGTACTGGGTAAAATACCGTTGATCGGTGACTTGCTGGTTGGTGAAGAAGGCGGCGGCGTATTTGCCCCGACTTATACGGTTGAAGGGGCGGTGGAAAACCCCGATATTTCGGTTAATCCGCTTTCGACCATTGTTCCTGGTGTCTTTCGTAACCTGATTACCGGGGCCAAACCGGGGTAACAGGTGTTGTATATCGGCATTGGCATACAGGTATGAAAAAAAACGCCCCGGCAACCATTATGCCGGGGCGTTTTTAAAATTACGGTGACGAGGGTTGCTTAAACCGGGCGGATCAAAACGTGGCGTTTTTTACCTGCCGAAAGTTTGATAACCCCGGTGCTGTCAATTGCAGCGGCAGTAATAACCTGGTTTTCGTCATCGACTTTTTCGTCGTTGATTTTGGCACCGCCACCTTTCACCAGGCGACGGGCTTCACCGCCTGTTTTTGCCAGGTCGGCACGACGGAACAAATCAAATGCCGGAATGCCATCATCAAGATCGGCGCGGGCGATTTCCACCGTCGGCAGGCTATCGGCCAAAACACCTTCTTCAAAGGTTTTGCGTGCGGTTTCTGCTGCTGTATGGGCGGCTTCTTCGCCACGACACAATTTCACTGCTTCAAACGCCAGAATCTTTTTGGCGTCATTAATGGCCGCCCCTTCAAATTTGGCATATTCCGCGATCTGTTCCATTGGCAGTTCGGTGAACAGCTTCATGAATTTGATGACATCGGCGTCTTCGGTGTTGCGCCAGAACTGGTAGTAATCATAGGCTGACAAGCGTTCTTCGTTCAGCCAGATCGCGCCTGATGCAGTTTTGCCCATTTTGCCACCCGATGCGGTGGTGATCAGCGGCGTTGTCAGGCCAAACAGGGCGGCATCGTCAACACGGCGGCCCAGTTCAACACCGTTAACGATGTTACCCCACTGGTCTGATCCGCCCATTTGCAAAACGCAGCCATATTTGCGCGCCAGTTCGACAAAGTCGTAAGCCTGCAAAATCATGTAGTTGAATTCAAGAAAGCTTAGCGACTGTTCGCGTTCAAGACGGATCTTGACGGAATCAAAGCTCAGCATGCGATTGACCGAAAAATGACGGCCAAAATCGCGCAGGAAGCTGATGTAATTGATGCTGTCAAGCCAGTCGGCATTGTTGACCATGATGGCGTCGGTCGGACCATCGCCAAACGTCAGGAATTTTTCAAAAATCTTGCGAATGCCAGCCATGTTGCCAGCGATGATGTCATCGGTCAGAACCGGTCGGGCATCATCGCGGCCGGTGGGGTCGCCAATGCGGGTGGTGCCGCCGCCCATCAGAACAATGGGTTTATGGCCACATTTTTGCAGCCAGCGCAGCATCATGATCGAAACCAGCGACCCGACATGCAGGCTGTCTGCGGTGCAATCATAACCCACATAGCACACCACCTTTTTTTCTGACGCATAGGCATCAAGGCCTTCGTTATCAGTGCATTGGTGGATGTAACCGCGTTCGTTCATGACGCGGAGAAAATCAGACTTCATTTCAGTCATTGTTTTTGCGCTATGTTATGTTGTGATTGTCAAATGCGAAGCAGTTGGCGTTCGTGCCACTCTGCGGGCGATGATTTAGCACAAAATCGGCAAAAACAGCAACCATCGCGCACGGATACATTTGTCGGGTTCGTTTGCCATGCGACTGGGCGAAATTTACGGCGCGTTTTAAAGGGGCACGGGGCTGGTTATCGGATGTTAAACAGTTTGCATGAACAATGCAGGCTCGCCGTATAAAGGCGGGGAAATTTCGGTTTCAGATTGGGTGACAACCTGAAACATGATGCGTGAGATCTGCACGGCGGAGGCAACCGATGCAAAATAAGTGGTACCGGGCAATTGGCATGATGAGCGGAACATCGCTGGATGCTGTTGATGCCGCGATTATTGAAACTGACGGGGTCGAAGTCCGTCGAACCGGGCATTTTGTTTCTGTTCCCTATGAACCGCAATTGCGCGAGAAAATACGGGGCCTTTTTGGCAACCGTTCTGCCACGAACAGTGAACATGTTGTCGCCGATGACTTAACCAAGCTTCACGCTGATGCCGTGATAGCATTGCTGGCGCAGTCCGGCATGGTTGCTGCCGATATTGATGTGATCGGTTTTCACGGGCAGACCGTTTTTCACGAACCGGCAAGTGGAATTACCCGCCAGATCGGAACGCCTTATTTGCTGGCAGAGCTTACAAACATTCCCGTTGTTGCCGATTTTCGCCTGGCTGACGTTGCCCAAGGGGGGCAGGGCGCGCCTTTGGCCCCGGTTTATCATGCGGCCCTGATCAAAAGTGCCGGAATTGATGCGCCAGTGGCGGTGCTTAATATCGGCGGTGTTTCAAATGTGACATGGATTGGCCCGAACGAAGACCTTATTGCATTTGATTGCGGGCCGGGAAATGCCCGGATCGATGACTGGATGCTGCATCATACCGGCAACCCGTTTGATCAGGATGGGGCAACGGCATTATCGGGCCAGGTTGACGCGTTCGTGGCGATGACATTTCTGCAAGATGCCTATTTTGACCGCGTTCCGCCTAAATCACTGGATCGTGAAGATATGGCCGCGACGATGAACAGCCTGATTGCCGAAGCCGGGCTGACATTGGCGGATGGGGCCGCGACTTTATCGCAATGTACCGTTTCTGCCATTGTGGCGGCGGTTAACCATTTGCCGGTGGCGCCTTTGCAATGGTTTATATGTGGTGGTGGGCGTCATAACCGTTTTGTTATGGCAAAACTGGCTGAGAATCTTGGTGTTGCCGTCCGGTCAGTTGACGAACTGGACTGGGATGGCGATGCTGTAGAGGCCGAATGTTTCGGGTATCTTGCCGTGCGTCATCTGGAGAACCTGCCGCTTAGTTTTCCGGGCACCACCGGGGTTGGCGCGCCGTGCCCGGGCGGGCGTTTGTACCAAACAAAAAAGGCCGCCTGAATTTTCCAGGCAGCCCTTTTATATTTCATCGGTTTTGGCTGTTACCAAAAACCTGCAGGTGCGTTTTAGGCGCCGCGTTTGTCAAGATAGGAAGATGTCTGGCGAACCACTTCTTCCTGCTGTTTGGCAAAATAGTGGTCAGCACCTTCGATCAGGCACATGCTGACTTCGATACCTTTTTGGGAATTCAGCTTGTCGCCCAGTTTGGTAACCGAATTAAGCGGCACATTTTCATCACGAGTCCCGTGAATGATAAGGCCTGACGACGGGCAAGGGGCCAAAAAGGTGAAGTCATAATCGCTGGCCGGGGCCGCAATCGAAATAAAGCCGTCAATTTCCGGACGGCGCATCAAAAGCTGCATTCCGATCCAGGCGCCAAACGAATACCCCGCCACCCAGGTCGAGCGCGAGTTGGTATTATAGGTTTGCATCCAGTCAAGGGCGGATGCCGCATCGGACAGTTCGCCAATACCGTGATCATACACGCCCTGCGACCGGCCAACGCCGCGAAAGTTGAACCGCATCACGGAATAACCGCGATCCTTGAACATATTGAACAGGTTAAAGCACAGCTTATTGTTCATTGTTCCACCCTGTTGCGGGTGTGGATGAAGAATAAGGGCGATGGGCGAATTGTCAGCACCGTTATGGTGGTAGCGCCCGTCAAGGCGCCCTTCGGGGCCGTTAAAAATGACCTCAGGCATGGATCAGACAGCTCCTGTCCGCAAATGGGTGTGCAGTAGGAAGAATATACCCGAGTAGATTTGTGAGTTTTTTTGTTCTGCTGGCATAAATTGCTTGGGGCAAATACTTGACCACGTTACTCGGTTATCCTATATTTCAGTCAACCGGACAGCCATACCGACCTGTGTTGCATCTTGTGCGACGCTGCGCCGATATGGGTGGTTGCCGGGAATCGAAACTACTTATTACACAGGGGACTGCCCCATGTTCAAGATAATTCGCCAGGAAATAGACGCGATGATCGCACGCGATCCCGCGGCACGGTCCCGTTTGGAGGTCGTGTTAAGCTATCCGGCGTTTCATGCGATCATGGGGTATCGTGTTACCAACTGGCTGTGGAAGCGTGGTTTTCGCATTACTTCCCGGTTCCTGTCGCAAATTTTTCGCTGGCTGACCGGTATTGAAATTCATCCTGGTGCCACGATCGGGAAAAGATTTTTTATTGATCACGGCATGGGTGTTGTTATTGGCGAAACCGCCGAAATTGGCGATGACGTTACCTTGTATCAGGGCGTCACGCTGGGCGGAACGGCCCCCAGTGTCGATAGTGACGGCCAACGGGGCCTGAAACGCCACCCCACACTGGAAGATGGTGTGATTGTTGGTTCGGGCGCGCAAATTCTGGGTCCGTTCACCGTGCGCCGTAATGCGCGCATTGGCGGCAATGCTGTTGTTCTGGCCGAAGTTCCCGAAGGGGCGACGGTTGTGGGTATTCCGGCGAAAATTGTTCGCCGCGAAAAAGATGACCGGTTCTGCGCCTATGGTACCCCGGTTGGCGATTTGCCCGACCCGATTGCCCGCGCTCTTGAAGATCTTTCGCGCGAAGTCCAGGGATTGCGCCAGCGTGTGGTTGAACTTGAAGGTGAACAACAGGGCAGTAGTTCGGCACCGGCTGCCGCCCCGGAAAAACCACGTATTGTGGTTGCTTCGGAATAAGTCTGGTCTGTTCGAGCGCCGCACTGCGGCACACTGAAATCGAAAGCCCGTGCATTGTTTGATAATGCGATGCACAGGCAGGAGGACGCACTGTGAAGTTAAGTACGAAAGGCCGCTATGCGGTAATGGCAATGGTTGATCTGGCTGATAGTGGCCGGGATCGCCCCGTTGCCCTTGCTGACATTGCCGAACGTCAGGAAATTTCGCTGTCCTATCTGGAGCAACTGTTTGGCAAACTGCGCAAGGGCGGACTGGTTCGTTCGGTGCGCGGGCCAGGTGGTGGTTATATGCTGGCACGGACAGCGCAGGAAACCCGTATTGCGGATGTGATTTTGGCCGTGGACGAACCGATCCGCGCAACGCGCTGCAAGTCTGGCTCGCCCAAGGGCTGCAAAGCCGATAAAGGCCGGTGTCTGACCCATGAATTGTGGGAAGAACTGGGCAATCAGATCTATCTGTATCTGTCGTCGGTCAGCCTTGCTGATGTTGTGGATCGTCGTATATCGGGTGTCAGTCGGATGTTTGATCGTCGGACCACCCAGGTTCATGAGCCGCAAGTGGCGGCACAATAAATTGCAAATATAATTTCGGTATCAAATCAGCCCTTAAATGTGAAAGGCCCAGTTCAAGACGTGATGAAACAGCCGGTTTACCTTGATTATAACGCCAGTGCGCCGATGAACGCTACCGCCCGTGACGCGGTGGTGGCAGCACTTGACGTTGCCGGAAATCCGTCTTCTGTGCATGGAGCAGGGCGTGATGCCCGCAAGATTGTGGATCGTGCCCGCCGTCAGGTTGCTGATATGGTTGGCGGTGATCCCGAACGGGTTATTTTTACCAGTGGTGGTACCGAAGCCAACAACCTTGCCCTGAACGGGTTGGAAGATGTGGTGGTGCTGACCAGCGCAATCGAACATCCCTCAGTGATCGAGGCGCGCCACGATGCCCGGCGTATTGTCGTAAATGCAAACGGGGTCATTGACCTTGGCGCACTTGAAGACATCTTAAGGGTATGCCGGGAAGCTGGCGAAAAGGTGCTGGTTTCGGTGATGCTGGCGAATAATGAAACCGGTGTCATTCAGCCGGTGGCACAGGCCGCACTGCTGGCCCGTGAATATGGTGCTAAAATCCATTGTGATGCCGTACAGGCCGTTGGCCGGGTGCCGGTGGATATGGGGCGCCTGCTGGTCGATATGGTTTCGGTATCGGCCCATAAAATTGGTGGCCCCAAAGGTGTTGGTGCCCTTGTTATTGCCCCGGGCGTGATGCTGGTGCCGCAAATTCGCGGTGGCGGACAGGAAAAATACCGCCGGGGTGGCACCGAAAATGTTGCCGGTATTGCCGGTTTTGGTGCCGCAGCGGCCCTGGTTGACGAAAAATTGGCCAATATTGACGACATAACAGCCAAACGTGACCGTTTGGAAAACGAAATTCTGGCTGCAGCGCCAGAAGTGGTGATCGCAAGCCGCGATACCGCGCGCCTTGGCAATACCAGTTGCCTGATCCTGCCCGGTATGCCCGGTGAAACGCAGGTGATGGCAATGGATCTGGCCGGGGTGGCAATCAGTTCGGGATCGGCCTGTTCATCGGGCAAGGTTCGCGAAAGCCACGTCTTGAAGGAAATGGGCGTTGCAGAACCGGGATCGGCCATACGGGTCAGTCTGGGTTCTGAAACAACCAACGAAGAGATCGATATGTTTATCCGTGTTTGGAGCCGGATGCGGGGCAATGCGGAGCGCAAAAAACTCGCGCGCAATGCTGCCTGATAAAATGAGTGAGGATGCCTAAAAATGAACGAGCTTAAAGCAAAGCCGATCTATCTGGACTATCAGGCGACAACGCCGACCGATCCGCGTGTTGTTGATGCAATGCTGCCTTATTTTTATGAGAAATTCGGTAATGCCCACTCGCGGAACCATTCGTTCGGCTGGGAAGCAGAAGACGCCATTGAACTGGCCCGTGGCCAGGTTGCAACCATCATCGGGGCATCGCCCAAGGAAGTTATCTTTACATCCGGTGCGACTGAGTCAAACAACCTTGCGCTGAAAGGCGTGATGAAGTTTTACGGCAAGAAAAAGCCGCACCTGATTACGACGGTGACCGAACATAAATGCGTTCTCGACAGTGCGCGCCATCTGGAACAGGAAGGGTACAAGGTTACGTATCTGCCGGTTCAGCAAAATGGCCTGGTTGATCTTGAACAGCTTAAAGCCGCGATCACCGATGAAACGGCCCTGGTTTCGATCATGGCGGTTCACAACGAAATTGGTGTGATCCAGCCGCTTAAGGAAATTGGCGAGATTTGCCGGGAACGCGGTGTGTTCTTCCATTGCGATGCGGCCCAGGCCGTTGGCAAAATTCCGCTTGATGTCAATGACATGAAAATCGACCTGATGTCGATTTCGGGTCATAAAATTTATGGTCCGAAGGGCGTTGGCGCCCTGTTTGTGCGCCGTCGTCCGCGCGTGCGTGTTGTCGCCCAGATCACCGGTGGTGGTCAGGAACGCGGCATGCGTTCAGGTACCTTGCCAACCCCGCTGATCGTTGGTTTGGGCAAGGCATGTGATATTGCGCTAAACGAAATGGCCGAAGAAAACGCCCGCATCATGGAACTGCGTAACTATACGCTGAACCGTTTCCGTGAACGTCTGGCCGATATCTACCTCAACGGTGATGAAGAAAACCGTGTTGCCGGTAACCTCAATATCTCGTTTGCCTATGTCGAAGGCGAAAGCCTGTTGATGGGCATCAAGAACATTGCGGTATCGTCGGGTTCGGCCTGCACCTCGGCGTCGCTTGAGCCGTCATATGTGCTGCGCGCCCTGGGTGTGGACGAAGAACTGGCCCATACGTCACTGCGTATTGGTATCGGTCGCTTCACCACCCGCGAGGAACTGGACCAGGCTGTCGATGCGATCTGCAATGAAGTGGAACGTCTGCGCGAAATGAGCCCGCTTTGGGAAATGGCGCAGGAAGGCATCGACATCAAATCAATCGAGTGGGCCGAGCATTAATTGCGACGCGTACTATATAATAGTTACAGAGAGACACAGGACTTCTTAGGAGGGTTCAAACCATGGCTTATAGTGAAAAGCTTCTTGATCATTACGAAAACCCGCGCAATGTCGGTTCGTTCGACAAGAACGAAACAGCTGTCGGGACCGGCCTTGTTGGCGCCCCCGCATGTGGTGACGTGATGAAACTGCAAATTCGTGTTTCCGCCGACGGGATCATTGAAGATGCAAAATTCAAAACCTTTGGTTGCGGTTCGGCGATTGCATCAAGCTCGTTGATCACGGAATGGGTGAAAGGCAAGACCATTGCCGAAGCGGGTGCGATTAAAAACTCGCAGATCGCTGAAGAACTGGCGTTGCCGCCGGTTAAAATCCATTGTTCGATCCTGGCTGAAGACGCGATCAAAGCCGCGATTAGCGATTACAACACCAAAAACGGCAAAGCCGAGGTTGAAGCGGCTGAATAAGCTGCTTTACCCTGATAATCATACGATTATCCGCAGACAAGGAGACCAGGATGGCATTACCGTCGCCAATTAACGTAACACCGAATGCCCTTGATCATATCAAGGCGTTGCTTGATAGCCGCGGCAAACCGTCTGCTGGGATTCGTCTTGGTGTGCGCAGCAAAGGGTGCTCGGGTCTGTCATACACGCTTGAATATGCCGATGATGAAAGCGGATTTGACGAAATCGTCCAGCTTGACGACGGTGTGAAGCTGATGATCGACCCCAAGGCAATCATGTTTGTGCTGGGTACAGAGATGGATTATTCGGTCGACAAAATGGAAGAAGGTTTCGTGTTTCGCAATCCCAATGAAAAAGGGCGTTGCGGGTGCGGGGAGTCCTTCCACGTTTGATGCCGCCGGTTTCCGGCCCTGATCTTGTCGATGGCCCCGGTGCTTGTCACCGGGGCCATCACTTGATGGCATATGTTTTAACCGGCATATGAAACTTTTGGGCATGTGGGTCTTATCCCTTTGGTCGCAGGTTTCATATGGTGGCTGCGAACGGGTGTTATGGCCCGCAAGTCCGATCAATGTGTTGAATGATACAGGCCCGAAATAAAATGACTGCTGCGTCAAAACACACTGCTACCACTGGCAATGGCAATAAAATTTGTTGGTCCTGCAAGGGGCCGGTCGATGCTGTTGCGCTGTTTTGCGATACCTGTGGTGCCATCCAGGCGCCGGGACAGCTGGATCATTTTGCCCGGTTTGAATGCGCGCGCGATTTTAATGTCGATATTGATGCGATCGAAATTCAATACTTAAAACAGCAACAGGCCCTGCATCCGGATCGCTTTGCGACGAAATCGGCCCGTGAAAAGGCCCTGTCGCAACAACAGGCTGCCAGCCTGAACGAGGCCTTTGAAACCCTGAAAAACCCGGTGTCGCGTGCGGAATACATGATGCGTATGAACGGTGTGGAACCCGAAGGCGGTGAAGGCCAAACGGTGAATGACCCGGCATTGTTGATGGAAGCAATGGAAATGCGCGAAGCCCTGGATGATGCAGGGGACCGGGCGGCAATTGATACGATCATTCGCGATGTGCGCAAAATGGCGCGCGATTGCGAAAAGGAAGTTGCGACCGCAATTAATGGCGGGGCCTATGATGCGGCCCGCAAATTAACCACGCGGTTGCGTTATCTGTTAAAAATGGCGCAGGAAGCGCGGGCCAAAAAGGCACGCTTGGCTGCGGCCTGATATAATAAACGGATTGAATTTTATGGCTTTGCTGACCATCCACGAACCCGGACAAACCCCGCTTCCCCACGAGGAAGAACGTAAACTGGCGGTCGGGATCGATCTGGGCACAACCAATTCTGTTGTCGCCATGTCGCGCGCGGAAAAATCCGAAGTGCTGCGCAATCCCGATGGCGGGTCGGCCATTGTTCCCTCTGTTGTGCATTATGCCACCGATGGGACGGTAACCGTGGGCGAAGCCGCCCGCGATTTGATCGATAGCCAGGCAAGTCAGGTGGTGTCTTCGGTTAAACGGTTGATGGGCCGTGGCCTTGAAGATGTGAAATCGGTTGCCGGCACTTTGCCTTATCATGTTGAAATTCCCGAAACGGTGGCGGGTTCAGATGCGGCCAGTGCCGAACCGCAAATGGTGCGCCTTAATGTTGGCAACCGGGTTTTAACCCCGGTCGAAGTTTCAGCCGATATTTTGCGCGCCCTTAAGGCCCGTGCCGAAGCGGCCCTTGAGCAGGATGTGGAACAGGCTGTTATTACGGTTCCGGCCTATTTTGATGATGCCGCGCGTACGGCCACCAAGGATGCCGCCAAACTGGCCGGGATCGAGGTTTTGCGCCTGGTAAATGAACCAACGGCGGCCGCGTTGGCCTATGGCCTGGATAACGGGGCAGAGGGGCTTTATGCCGTTTATGATTTGGGCGGGGGTACGTTTGATATATCCCTGTTGAAAATGCAAAAGGGTGTTTTCCAGGTTAAATCAACCGGTGGTGATGCGGCATTGGGGGGCGATGATTTTGATCACGCCATTGTTGAACATATTCTGGCGGCGCGCAAAGCTGACGGTATTGACGACACGATTGATTCCTCGGCCGCCAAGCGCCTGTTGAAGGTCGCCCGGGCGATCAAGGAAGCCCTGACCGAACGTGATCAGATTGATGTTGCGGTTGATATCAACGATCGCGAAACCACACACAGCATCACCCGTACCGGTTTTGATGCCATGATCGCGAAGATGGTGGCGCGCACGGTGTCGATCACCGAACAGGTGCTTGATGATGCCGATGTACTGCCCGAAGACGTAAAAGGTGTTGTGCTGGTTGGCGGTTCCACCCGTGTTCCTGCGGTGCGTGCGGCTGTGGCATCGCTGTTTGAGCAGGATCCGCTTTCTAACATCGACCCCGATGAAGTGGTCGCCGTTGGTGCCGCATTGCAGGCCGAAGCCCTGACCGGTGGGTCTGATAACCTGTTGCTGGATGTTATTCCGTTGTCACTGGGTCTTGAGACCATGGGCGGGATTGTTGAAAAAGTGATTGATCGCAACACCCCTATTCCTGTTGCCAAGGGCCAGGAATTTACCACCTATCAGGATGGTCAAAGTGCCATGATGATTCATGTGGTGCAGGGCGAACGCGAAATGGTGGATCAATGCCGTTCGCTGGCGCGGTTTGTTCTTTCGGGTATTCCGCCGATGGCGGCAGGGGCTGCGCGCATTCGTGTGACGTTTCAGGTTGATGCCGATGGTTTGTTAACCGTCTCCGCGCGTGAGGAAACCACAGGAACCGAGCAGGAAGTCGCTGTTAAGCCGACCTATGGCATTAATGAAACCGACATGGCGAATATGCTGCGCGACAGTATGGTTAATGCCCGTGGTGACATGGAATTACGATTGTTGACAGAGGCCCGGGTTGAAGCACGGCGCAATATTCTGGCAGTGCAGGCCGCGATGAAGGCCGATGCCGAATTGCTTGATGCCGATGATGAAGGCGCGATTGCCGCGGCGGTTACCGAACTTGAAACGGCGATGGCAGGTGATGATCGCCAGATTATCAATGATCTGGCCGAAGCACTGGATACCGCGTCGCGCCCGTTTGCTGAAAAACGTATGGATCGTGGCATTCGCCGCGCACTTGCGGGGCAAAATGTGAATAGTGTCGGCACTTAACCGGGTGCAGATGAATTGACAAATTAGGCCGCTGCGGCGATTGTCCCGGCACATCGCTTAAGCGGGTCGATAAACAGAGATCGAAACAGAATTTAATTCGAGGAGAAAGGCGCAGATGCCCAAGATCGTTTTTGTGGAACCTGACGGTTCGGAAAAAGAATTCGAAGTCGCCGACGGGTTGTCCGTTCTTGAAGCCGCGCATAAAAACGGCATCGATCTGGAAGGTGCATGTGAAGGTTCGCTGGCATGCTCGACCTGCCATGTCGTTGTTGACGGTGACTGGTTCGATAAACTTGAAGAACCCAGCGAAGACGAAGAAGACATGCTTGACCTCGCATTTGGCCTGACCGAAACCTCGCGTCTTGGCTGCCAGATTATCATGAATGATGAACTGGATGGTTTGCGTGTTATGCTGCCCTCAGCGACGCGCAATATGATGGTTGATAAATAATCTGGCCTGTTAACCGCCGGGCCTTTTCACCCGAAAAAGGGGACGACGATGCGCTGGACAGATACAATCGATATCGCGATCGAACTTGAAGAAGCCCATCCGGATGCCGACAACGTGCATCTGCGCTTTACCGATTTGCATAAATGGGTTTGTGCGCTGCCGGGCTTCGAGGATGATCCCGAAGCATCGAACGAAAAGATCCTTGAGGCTATTCAGATGGCCTGGATCGACGAACGCGAAGACTGATTGCCGAACCATCTTTGACCCCGCTTGCAGGCGGGGCGGGGGATGGAAAACGCCATATATCGCCAGATCAAGGACCAGTCCCGCCAACGCGGGCTGGTCTGATCTGTTTTTATGTATCGCGCGTATGCAGCGGAGCCATTTTAATGACCAGCACCAGTGATTTTACCGACATTATTCCAGCCGATAGCCTGTTTGGGCAATTGCGGGCCAATGCCCCTGATGTCTGGAACAGGTATGTGGATCATGAGTTTGTTCGTAAGCTGGGCGATGGCACATTACCCGAAGAATGCTTTCGCCATTATCTGATTCAGGATTACCTGTTTCTTATCCAGTTTGCCCGCGCCTATGCCCTGGCGGTTTACAAGGCGGGCGATTTAACCGCGATGCGCCAGTATTCCCAAACTGTATCGGCAATTCTGGACATGGAAATGAGCCTGCATCTGGATTTTTGCAACAGCTGGGATTTAACGGAAAGCGATATCGTTAGCCAGCCCGAAGCCCGTGCCACAATCGGCTATACCCGCTATGTGCTGGAAAAGGGCAACCAGGGCGATATTATCGACCTGCATGTGGCTGTGATGCCCTGTATGGTGGGATATGCCGAAATCGCAAACCGCTTGATGGCAAGTTCTGATACAAGGCTGGAGGGTAATCCCTACCGGGCGTGGATTGAAATGTACGCGTCGGATGATTTCCAGAATGTCGCCAGGGCTGAAATCACCCTGCTTGACATGCTGGCAACCCAGCGCGGGGCCGCCGGCCGGCTGGATGATTTAACCCGTACCTTTACCATGGCAAGCCGCCTTGAAGCCGATTTTTGGCAAATGGGCCTTGATCTGGCAAAATAGGTGACTGGGCCCATATAGGGCACACATAAATAGCGACGGTGCGAAAAACGCCCCGTTAAAATACCGGATCAGAGATCGACACAATCTGGTCGCCATCGCCTTGACCGATGGTGGGCCAAGGGAATTTGACGATGAACAGTCTTGGAATAGACAAAGCCCCCGAAGATACCCGCGTGGTTGTTGCCATGTCGGGCGGGGTGGATAGTTCGGCGGCAGCCGCGCTTTTAAAATCAGAAGGTTACGATGTGGTCGGGATCACGTTGCAGCTTTATGATATGGGGGCGAATGCGCCGTCACGGGCAAAATCCTGCTGCGCGGGGCGCGATATTTACGACGCCCGCAAAGTGGCCGAGGATATCGACATTCCCTATTACGTGCTGGATTACGAAAGCCGTTTTCGCGAAGAAGTCATCGACGATTTTGCCGATAGTTATTTGCGCGGTGAAACGCCGATTCCCTGTGTGAAGTGTAACCAGACCGTCAAATTCCGCGATTTGCTGGAAACGGCCCATGATCTGGGGGCGGACTGCATGGCAACCGGCCATTATGTGCAGCGTAAACTGGCCGCCAACGGCCAGGCGGAATTGCACCGTGCGGCCGACGCCAACCGCGATCAAAGCTATTTCCTGTTTACCACCACCCAGGAACAGCTCGATTTTCTGCGTTTCCCCTTGGGGCATTTAACGTCCAAGGCTGAAACCCGCGCCCTTGCGGCCCGGTTTGGCCTTGAAGTGGCCGATAAACCCGACAGTCAGGACATTTGCTTTGTCCCCGATGGCAAATATGCCCGTCTGGTGGAAAAGCTGCGCCCCGAAGCGGGTGAACCCGGCCAGATTGTGGATGTGGATGGTAACGTGATGGGCGATCATCGCGGGCTGATCCATTATACGGTCGGGCAGCGGCGCGGCCTTAATATTGGGGGTACGGCAGAACCGCTTTATGTGGTGAAACTGGTGCCTGAAACCCGCCAGGTCATTGTCGGCCCCAAATCGGCGCTGGCAAAGCACAGCATTTACGTCAAAGACCTGAACTGGCTGGGCGCGTCAGCCATTGACCCCGCCGGGATCGAGGTTGAAGTCAAGCTGCGTTCTGCCATGGCTCCGGCCACAGCGACGCTTTATCCTGTTGCCGATGCACCGGGGCAGGCGCGGATTGACTTGCACGCACCGCAATTTGGCATCGCACCGGGGCAGGCTGGCGTGATTTATCAGGGCGACCGCGTTTTAGGTGGTGGCTGGATCAGCGCGCAGGAGCATCAGGCTGTTGCTGGCACGGCGCAGGTCACACCGGCTCGCGATACAATTAGCGCGGCCTGACCATCGTTTAAAACGGCCTGTGGCCGGTTTCGCATCTGCCTGTGCTTATATTGGCCGGGCAGGGCGAAAATGCCGATACTACAGGCCGTATTATCAAGGCTTTGTGCCACTTGTGATTTTGGCGGAATCTTTTTTGATAAAAACGTCAAAAAGGCGCTTGACGGGGGCGGTTCCCTGACGTAAAAACCGCCCCGTTCCGCACGATACGGAACTGCGAAAGACAAAGCCATATGGCGGAGTAGCTCAGCTGGTTAGAGCAGCGGAATCATAATCCGCGTGTCGGGGGTTCAAGTCCCTCCTCCGCTACCAATTAAAAAGCCCTGCAAAGATTGCTTTGCGGGGCTTTTTCTTTGTCCACCGTGAGGGCGGATAATCTTGCTTTCGCATCAACAAAATAGAACTCATGCTGATGTGTTGCAACGTAGTCGGAATAGCAGCGATTTTCTCTTAGGCAGCAGCGCATTTTGCCGGATACACGTTGGCAGGTTGCCAGTTTGCTGTTTCCTGTTCGGCGTCCCACGTGTCAATTTTGGCTTGCAGATTTACCCGGAATTGAGTGGTCGTTTCCAGAACCTTGGCGATTTTTGCAGCAAGTGTACTGTCCATCCGGGCGTGACCATTCACGATCTGACTTAGATGTTTGGTGCTGATGCCAAGATCTTTTGCCAATGCAATTTGAGTAATACTGCGCGGCGCACGATAATGTTCGCGCAATATCTTTCCCGGATGGGTGGGGCGGCGGTTAACGTGCAGGGGGCTATCAGCTTGTATCACGTGTGATCCTTGAGGGAGGGGAAAATGCCAGATAATACTGTGCTGTATTTGCATGAACGTGAAGCGGAACTATTTGATTCTTTCAACACGTATTCGTGCTGATATGCAAAGAGAATGATGTTTTAATCATCTGGACTTTGCGTGTCATGCTGCCTATCACTGCGCTGTTACGATTTGATGTGAGGTGCCCGCATGAGTGATGACAATCCGACTTTTAGCCCGACGGCATGGACACCGGCGCGCTGTGTGTTGTGGGAAAGCCTGAACGGGGCCGAGCGCAAGGAACTGGAAGACATTGTTGCCAAGGGCAGCAGCGTGCAGATACCGGCGAAATTTATGGCACAATATGAGGCCGCCAAAGGGACTGAGAAGAAAGTTGCGATATCGCAAGATGTGCTCGATTGTATGCGGCGTATTGGCTGGACGGATGCCGTGATTGAAAGTGTTTACGGGCCATATTCAAAAGAGAAAGCAGCCTAATATTTTGGCACCCCGTGCGTTGTATGCAAAGTTCGGGATCAGGCGGCAGTATTTCCTTGCAATTGGCTATACTGGCGCGGCGAACAGCCCATTTCGCGTTTGAACGCCGTGCTAAACGCACTTTCTGATTCATACCCTAACGCCAGGGCAATCACCGACACCGGATCGCGCGACGTGCCGAGCCGTTCGCCCGCTAAAAGCATTCGCCATCGGGTAAGATAGGCCATCGGGCTTTTGCCAACGCGTTCCTTGAATTTGGCAGCAAAGGCCGAGCGGGACATGCCGGTATGGCTTGCCAGCGCCTCTACCGTCCAGGGATGGGCCGGGGCGTTATGGATGGCGCCAATGGCAGCCCCGATTTGTTTGTCGGCAAGCGCGAAAAACCAACCGGTGCCATCGGGGGTTTTATCCAAGTGCTGGCGCAGGGCCTGAATCAGCATCGTATGCGCCAGATTTTGTAAAACCAGCGTGCTGCCCGGTTCGTTCTTGCGCATTTCTTCCATCATCCGTTCAACCGAATGACGCAGGGCAACGGTTTCGCCGTGGTCGTGGATATGCACAAGAGGCGGCAATAGAGACAGCAACAGGTCGGCCTGGCTGCCATCCAGCATAAAGCGGCTGCTGACCACCAGGCATTCGCCACCGCCATTAACGGTGCGAATATGCCCATACCCGGTATTAGTCGCGAACACATCGGCAGCGGCAACCGGGGGTACGTCCATGTCGCTGCCCATGAAAAACGGGTTGCCATGCGGTAGCAAAAAGCAGTCCCCGGTTTGCAAATGAACCGGGTTATCGACCCCCTCAACCGACAGCCAGCATTCGCCCGACACAATAGCGCCGGTTTTAATGCCTTTGCCAATGCGCGAAAACTGTATCGCCCATGGCCCGGCAATATCGACCCCGGCGGACATATAGCTGCGCGGTTTTAAAAGCCCCAGAACGTCTGATAGCGGATCCATGATTTCTCTTTTGGACGAATGCGAAGATATTATGGATCCTAACACATAGATCGTCTATTCGTCATCGCCTATTCTGCCTGTGCCGGGGAAATAAAATCCCTGAAAAAGAGGAATTCTTGGTAAGCAGGAGATAACAATGCGGGTATTTGTAACCGGGGCTACGGGGTTTGTCGGGGCTGCCGTTGTGCAGGAATTAATGGCATCGGGCCATGAGGTGCTTGGCCTGGTGCGATCCGATGCGTCGGCAGTGGCATTGGCGAAAACAGGTGCCAGGGTGCATCGCGGGGATGTGACAGACCATGATAGCCTGCGCAGCGGGGTTGAGGCATGTGACGCTGTGATCCATACGGCCTTTAACCATGATTTTTCCAAATTTGCTGAAAATTGCGAAAATGACTGGCACGCCATTGCCGCGATGGGCGATGTTTTGGCGGGGTCATCCCGGCCACTGGTGGTGACATCGGCAATTGGTCTTTTGGCAGGTGATGATATTGCAACCGAAGACAGCCCGGCTAATGGTAAAATTCCGCGTATAGCATCGGAGCAAGCAACGCTTGCATTGCGCGAACGCGGGGTTAACGCATCGCTTATGCGGTTGCCACCGTCGGTTCACGGTGCGGGCGATCATGGTTTTGTGCCTGTTTTAATTGATCTTGCCCGGCAAAAAGGGATGGCTGCCTATATTGGTGACGGGCAAAATACGTGGCCGGCAGTACATCGTTTTGATGCGGCGCGCGCCTATTGCCGGGCAATAGAAGTGACTGACGCCTTGCCGGTTTATCATGCAGTAGGCGAAGAAGGGATTGCGTTTAAGGACATTGCAACAACCATTGCTGCGGGCCTTGATTTGCCGGTTAAAAGCCTGACGGGCGATGACGTGGCAGATTATTTCACTTGGTTTAGCCATTTTGCCGCGATCGGCATTCTCGCAACGGCGCAAAAGACAAAGGCCAATCTGGGCTGGCAACCAACCGGGCCGCATCTTTTGGATGATATGCGCAACACCGATTATTTTGCCGGTTAAATTGGGCTGATCTGCGATATTGCGGTAAAACCGGGCCGGGCCGGGGCGGGGATAGGCCCCGACCCGGTTTTGTTGGCATTCAGGCAAAAAGACGCATACCGCGTTCAGCAATAATCCTGAAGCCTGCAACCACATGTTCGGCAAGGGCTTCCTCGATGTCGCCAGCACCTTCGCGTTTGGCCAGTGTCATGCGGTATTCCCCCAGATCGGGCAGGCCGTGGCTGGAACCAAGATGAACCAGATCATTGGAAATAACGCTTATGGGCAGCGGGGCAATGGCAAGATCGGCCCGTACCGCCGCAATTTGCGCCTGGCAAAATTCGCTGGTATAGGCAATACGGTAATTTAACCCTGCATCGTCCAACGCTTTAAGGGCCATGGCCCGCCAGTAACATCCCGGTTCGGCCATTGCCATTGGCAAAGGGCTTTTTGCTAATGCGGTGCCATTACGCGCACCCAGCCATACCAGTGGTTCAACATGGATGGGGGGCTGCTGGTCAAGTTCGGCATCGAAACTGAAAATGGCGATGTCAAGTTCGCCTGCGGCAATACGTTTGCGCAAATTCAGGGTTGGCCCCAAATGTACATCCACTTCAACATGCGGGTGGCTTATCGCAAAACGATGCAGAATTTCGGGCATGGCAACAATGCCGTTGTCATTTGGGGCACCCAGCCGGACGCGCCCTTGAAATTGCGGGCGTAAAAATTTGGAAAAGGCTTCGTCATTCAGGCGCAGCAACCGGCGTGCATAGCCCAACATCATTTCACCATCGCTGGTCAGGCTTACCTTGCGGGTTTCCCGATAAAACAGGTCGCAACCAACCATTTCTTCCAGTTTTTTAACCTGAAGACTGATTGCCGATGCACTGCGATGCACCTGCTGTGCGGCACGAGAAAAATTGCCGGTTTCACATATGGCAACAAAGGTGCGCGCCAGATCAAGATCAAGGCTGGGCATTGTGTGCGGCAAAGACCGGGCCAGGGAAGACATCAGCTTATCCTTTTGAGGTTTTCTCACAGATAATGTTAAATCTTCTTGTTTGTTTAATCAATAGCGACGGGGCATGGTGGTTGGAACACAGGAGGTTTAAATGATGAGCCAGACGATTAACCAGCAGCGCACGCCCTTTTCCAGCGATACGAACACCCCGCATTCCTTTGGCGTTGTGGCGTGGTTGCGCCGCTTTTATGCGACGTACCAGGCGCGCCGGGATGACCGAATGATGATCCGCCAGATTGAACGCCTTGATGATATTATTCTGGGGGATGTTACCGGGCTAACACGGGCACAACTTGATGTTGCCTTGCGGTTGCCTGCGGCTGTTGCGCGCCGCGAAATTGCCCGTCAAATGCGGGCCAAATAATGTGCTGGTAGCAAGCGGTATAGAAAAAGGACGACTGGCAATATTATAAATGGTTGCTGGTCGTCCTTTTTATGATGAAGGGCCTGTGGTCAGGCTTTTTTCAGGAACTCGGTTTTCAGAACAATGGTGGTTTTGCCATTGCGGCATTCCACTTCGCTGTCCTTGTTGGTCAGTCGTACATTTTTCATCACGGTGCCACGTTTCAGCGTAGTCGAGGTGCCCTTTACCTTTAGATCCTTGATCAGGGTAACGGAATCACCGTCGTTTAATTCCGTGCCATTGCTGTCTTTTACGTCGCTCATCGGGTCCTCGTGCGGTGCGGCCGGTATGGGGCCGGTTGAAAGGCAAATCATATTTCAGGGTGGGCGATTTATAACGGTTGCGACATGTTTTGGGGAATAAAACTGCCGCTTGCGCGCAAATTGCCCGATGATGCGTTTATAGGCCAAATGGTGTGCAATTGATTTGTTCTAAAACAAAAATGCCTTTCAAAATGAAAAGCCTTTTGCGTTTTATGCCATGGTGACTGGATTGCCCTGCGTCCAATAACAGGGTTGGCCTTTATGCTATGCTGCCGCTTCAAACCGGGTTGCCGCTGGACGGCCCAATAAAAAGCCCTGAACGTAATCCACCCCGCGATCAACCAGAAAATCGAGCTCCTGTTGGCGTTCAATGCCTTCGGCAACCACTTCGATGCCGATTTGTTTGGCAAGGTCGATCAGTTTGCTAACGATGGCCTGTTTGTAAATATCCTCGTCCACCCGATCAATTAGTTCACGGTCGATTTTGATAATGTCTGGCCGTAATTGCGACAGCATATTCAGGGTCGAATAGCCCGAGCCAACATCGTCGAGCGCCACGCGAAAACCTGAATCGCGATAGGATTTTAAAATGGCCCGCAAATGATCAACGCTTGAAACCTTGTCGGTTTCAATGACTTCAAATACCACCTTGCTGCGGTCAAACCCGCATTCATTGATAACCTGAATGGTCGAGCGCAGGCACGAATTGGGATCGTAAATTGACGACGGCGTGAAATTGATAAAGACGTTATCAATACCGGCGGCAAAGGCATTGCGGACATTGGCCGCACGTGCTGCCCGGTCCAGTTGAAACAGCAAATCGGCGCTTTTTGCGGCCCCGAATAATCTGTCGGGCGAAATTATCGCACCCTGATCATCAACGGCGCGGATCAGGCATTCGTGGGCGTGTGGTTTTTTAAAATCATGAATGGCAAAAATTGGCTGAAAAACAGACCGCAAACGGTTTTCACCCAGAACGCCGGTAAGCCAGCGTGCGCCGATCCGGGCATGAATGGCGGCAACGGAGGTTACGCGTGCAATATCGTTGACACCGGGTTCGTCGGTGTTTTCCATGATCAGGGCTTTGGTGTCATCGGCTTCTTCAGGCAGTAAAACGCCGTCCAGGGCCTGCATCATGATTGGCAGGCTCCGGGCGTTAAAATCGGCATAGATGATGGACATTGCCGGGTTTGCTTCGGCCTGATGGCCGGTTTTGCGCATTTGTGCAACGATTTTGGCGGCGGTATGATTTACAGGCGGCCATACATAAAGCCTGCCTTGCTGCGGTAAGGGCAGGGGCAATACATCGCATTTTTGGCATTCAGTCACAAATGTCTCCGTCTGGATAATGAAGATCCAGGCCCGGTGAATTGCGTTTCGCGGCTGAATCGGTATTTTGTATATAATATCAAAATACCATAAACGGGGGTGCATGTGTCAACCAATCGGGCCATGCGAAAGCCGCAGGGCATTGATGCATAACTACAGGGTATGTAAAATGCGTTTTATTATCCTTGTGGTGTTGATGTGGGACCTGGGCGGTCTTGCCCGGTTTTAACTAAAATGCTGTTTTGCGCAGCCATGCTAATGGGCGCCCGTCGATGATTGCCAGGCCCAGCCCAATTGTCAGCATTCCGACAATGTCATCTCGGGCAAGTGCTTCGTTCAAAAAGAAAAATCCCAGAAAAATAGCACTGATCGGAATAAGAAAGGTGACCAGGACAAGATTGCTGGCACCCGCGCGCGCCAGAAGTTTGAAATACAGAATATAGGCCAGTGCTGTGCTGATGCTGGCAATACCTGCTACCGCAAGCCAGGTGGGCAAGGTGGGAAAGGGTAATGTCCAGGGTGCATCGATCAGGACGACAAGGGGTAACAGCATCAGGCTGCTTGCTGTCGTTTGGCCTGCGGCCGTAACAATGGGGGGCGTGTTTTTAAACCGGCGGCCAAAAACACTGGCACAACCATATGAAATTGCTGCGATCAATACGGCAAACGGGGCAATCGCTGTTAGTGACAGGCTGTTTTCGGTTGTTGTATGTGTTTCCGGTGCCAGCGCGGTAAATGAAGGAATACCGGTAACAATCAAAACCCCGATAAACCCGGTAATAACGCCAACCACCTTGCGACGGGTCAGTTTTTCGTTGTCGGTGGCAATATGGGCGATCAGCAGGGTGAAAAGCGGTGTTGTCGCATTTAGAATGGCCGCAAGGCCGCCTGCGATATAAGTCTGGCTCCAGACGATCAGGGAAAAGGGCAGCAGGTTATTTAATAACCCCATAATAAGAAAGCTGCCCCATATGGCGCGCGATTGCGGCAAACGAATGTGCCGTATGATAATGACCAGCCACAAAATAACCGATGCCAGGGCGACCCGTGCCAATACCAGTGTGAAAGGGGGTAAATCTTGCAAGGCTATTTCGGTAAAGAAAAATGACCCGCCCCATAACAGCGATAACACCAGCAAAAGAACCCAGCTGATACCGTCCATTTTTGGTGCTGCCAAAGGCTTGTGTTGCAGCGATGCTTGTGGTGGTGAATTTGCCGGTGAACGGGCGGTGCCCGTATGCGTTGACGCAGACAATGGTGTGTTGGTCATGAGGGTTCCGCCCGTGAGTAATGGTTTAATCGGGGCGGAGCATATGCCAGACGGTGTGTCTTGGCTGGCCACATTCGGACATGGTCATTTTTTAAGGATGGTGGGGCGAGTTCGTTGTTGGGTGTGTGGCGTGTAAGCCACCGTAGACCGTAGAATGGCTTTTAATTCATCAGGCGAAGTTGTGATTTGCGGATATATGACTGGTAATCCTCGGTTGGTTGCAACCCGATATCGGCAAGCTGATATTTGTTCAGATCGGTGATACCGGGGCCCCGTTTCGTACGGAGAACGATCAATACCAGCCGGTCAAAAAAACGGTTCAGGGCATTGAGGAACGAGTCATCGTTTTTAGGCTGGTTTTGGGAGGTGTCGCCATTCGATTGTGCGAATTGTTTTGGCGATCTGGATGTTTGACCATCACGGTTTTTAGCAATGGAGACGGTGAGCTCGTGCATTTTCATGTTCCTTCCGGCAGGTGCAAGCGCCAGATTGGCGGGGTGCAGGGATGCCGGAAGGATAGTTTTTAAAAGCCAGGTCCGCTCGCCAGCTTCGGACGCGAACCCTAATAATAATGCTAATGTTAATGCATATAACAACTGCCAGGGGCAGTGTTTGGCCTTGGCATTATTATTGGGCAATGCGGGGCGCGACTGCCTTGCGGTTACGGGATGGAAAACGGGCAAAAATGGTAATATTGCCCAACAGGATCAGGGCCAGCCCCGCCGCCCCGGTTAGTGTCCAGACATACCCTTCGAGAAATGTTGAAACCGTAAGGGCCACGACCGGAAACAGGACCGTAACATAGGCAGCTTTGCCCGCACCCACCCGGTTTACCAGCGCCAGGTAGGCCAGGAACGCAATGATGGACCCGGGAATGGCAAGGTAAAGCAGCCCGGCGATATAATACGGATCGGTTGGTAAAACCATGGTTTCACCGCGAAGCAGGGAAAACACCAGCAATAGGCCCGCACCATAAGCCATGCCGCGTACAACGGCATCGCGAGTGGGAACGCCCATTTTATGGAGTTTAACCGATACCATATTGCCCGATGCAAAAACCGCTGTGCCGCCAAGGGCGCAGGCCATACCGGTAATGGCGGCCGCATTGTGCGATAATGTTGCCAGCTGATTGGCGAACAGGCAAACAATGCCACCCAATCCCAAAATGGCCCCGCCCACAAAGCGCCAGCCGGGACGTTGGCCGTAAAACACCCAGTTGCCGAGTGCATTAAATATGGTTGATGTGGTGAACAATACCGCGATGATACCACTGGCGATGTATGAGGAGGCAGTGTACATCAAAATAAAATTGATGGCAAAAAGCCCGCAGCCCAATAGAAAAATCCACGGATGGGCGCGCCAGGGAACCGGCCTTATCCGTCCGGTAATGGCCATGCCAACGGCAAGCACAAGGGCCGCGAGCGCAAAACGATAAAATATCGATATTTCAATCGGAATGGCGCCGATCTGTAATTTGATGGCATACCAGGTAAATCCCCAGCACAGGGTAACAATGGCGAACAGGGCGGCGGTCATGATGGCAACTTTCGCAAAATCAATTATGGCCCAAATTATAACCGTGATGGTGGCGGCGGGCTTTCACGTTATTGCGGTGTTTTTCATAATCTTGCGCAAAAATGATGTGATGTGCAGGGAAGGCTGGTCAAACCGGGGGTGGCAATGCCAATATTATAACCGTGTTCGATATTCCCGCTGTAATCAGGGCTGCCCGCATTAAATGACGATACCGCGTTACCAGCAATATACGGTTTACAATGAACTAAAACGTGATGCCGATCTGGTATCGGCGGGCGATTTTGGCGATGAAATTTCGGCTGCCCGCTGGCGCCGGGATTCGTACGCGCAAAGCCGTTATGATAACCCGGTTCACCATACCTTAAGCCTGTATTTGAATGGCGGGACAGGCATTTTACGCCAGCAAGGCAATACGCCGGTTTCAGGCGGCGGGCCGGGCCGGGTGTGCATCATGCCGGCGCATATTTCGTCGGACTGGATGGTGCGGGGCCAGGTTGAACTGTTTCATTTATATATTCCTGTGGCAGCCTGGAACCGGGCGGTCATCGAGGTTCTTGATGTTGACCCTGACCGGATCGAACTGGCAGAAAAAATCTTTTGCCTTGACCCGGTTGTTGAACACATGGTGCGGGAAATTGTGATGCCGCTGGATTGGCATGCCCCGGCAGATCGGCTGGTGATGTCGTCTGCCGGGCACTGGTTGCTCGGGCATCTTCTGGCGCATCATACCGTGCAGCGGCCCAACGTGACTGGCGTCCGTGGCGGGTTGTCCGGTGCGGTGCGTCGCCGGGTAATTGATTATATTGCCGCCAATCTGGAACAGGCGATAACACTGGATGATTTGGCAAGTATTGCCGGTTTGTCGGTTTTTCACTTTTCACGCATGTTTCGGACGTCGCTTGGCGAAGCCCCGCACCAGTTTGTATTGCGTCAGCGCATTTTACAGGCGCGCGCCATGCTGGGGGATGGTGATTTGCCGGTTTCTGAAATTGCCCAGGCGTGCGGGTTCTCCAGCCAGGCGCATTTAACCACGCGGTTTGGCAATATGGTGGGGGTATCTCCGGCGCGGTACCGGCAAATTACCTGTAATGGAGCAAACCCCGTTTTTACAAGGGACTGGACCGCCATAAAGACAGATGCAAAAACGGGCACCTGACGGTTGCCGGTCAGCTGTCGGGAGCTATTTGTTTGTCTGTTAATATGACTGTGCTGTTTGTTAAGCCAGATGGCGTGTTTCGCCTAATGTAAACAGATCAATGTCTGATTTTCGTCCGCGAATGGCGTGAGTTCCCAGATCAATAAACGACATGTCGTCTTTGGTGCCTTCTGCATGGCCGATCAGGTCGCGGGTGGCTTTGCTGATCAATATTTCGGTGCCGGTTTCCTTGTTCAGATTTTCCAGCCGCGACGCCAGGTTTGCGGTATCGCCCTGAATGGTAAAATCAATTCGGTCGCCCGAGCCAACCGGCCCGGCAACGACAGGCCCTGAATGAATGCCAATGCGTGTTTTCATGATATGGGAGCCGCCAAATCGGGTAATGCGGGTGACATGGCGAATGGCAAGGGCAGCCCGAACGGCATGTTGGGCGTGGTTCGGGTCATCATGCAAAATGTTAAAGGCAGCGTGCAAGGCGTCGCCAACATAATTTAGAACAATGCCACCGTTATCGCGGATCGGCGCATTCACCTTGTCGAAATAATCGTTTAACAGGCTGATAACCTGTTGCGGGGCCAGGTTTTCTGAAAGCGAGGTGAAATCGCTGATGTCGCAAAACATGACCGTGGCAAATCGCAATTCGCCTGCGGCACGTGGATCACCGCGATTTTCCCGGTCCATTGCCAGTTCCACGACATCGCGGCTAACATATCGTTCAAAGGCGCGGCGCATTTGTTCGCGTTCGGCAAGGCCCGCGGCCATATGGTTAAATTCATAGGCAAGCTGGCCGATTTCATCGTCGCTGGCAATTGGGCTTCTGGCCGTAAAATCGCCCTGACTAATTTTGCGCATTGCCTCGCGCAGAAAGACAACCGGCCGCGTCAGCGTGCGGCTAATGAAAAACAGGCATAAAATTGCTGCGGTTTCAGTTGCAATAACGTCCAGCATTACGGCCTGCTGGGTTGAAAGGCCCTGTGACGCACGAATATCAACAAACAGGGTCAGATCAAGCAGAATTGCCGCTGACGATACCAGGGTCAGAACAAGAAAGACAATTGCCAGGCGTGGCCCAATGGCGGCCCGGCCTGGATGAAACCGGACTTGCCAGTTTTCAAAAAGGTGCCGCTTTACTGTTTCTGTTTGGTCCAGTGCTGCGAAATAGGCATAAACAGCAAAATGGGTTGCATAGGCAAAGCTAAACCAGAAACCGGCAAAGACGCGTATTTCGGTTGGAACAAGCGTGGTTGTCGCCTGGGGGGCAATCAGGAAAACACCACTGCCAAATGCTGCGGCACAATAAACAAGGCCAACGCAAAATGCCCAGATAGTTGAATATAAATGCAAGTGGCGCAGACGTCGGGTGGCCGAGGGCAATTTTGCTGGTAGACCCGATGACAGGCATTGAATGGCATTTGCCACCGGCCTGAACAAAATGGCGGCCCCGATGCCGTTTAACAGGATCAATATCAGGATATTAAGGCCGATGGCGCGGCCCAGCACATGGGCATTGCCCGAAATCGCCACATAGGCACCAGTAAAGCAAAAGTCGATGGTGGCCATGCCTGCCATCGCAAAAACATACCGTTGCCAATGGCTGTGATCCCGTGATGTTGCCTGCATAAATTGCATTTTCTTTATTAAGGCGGCGATGAATGGCAGTAGGGGCACTCAAATGCCTGTATTTTTCTGCCGTACTTTTTGCCTGTATTAATGTGATAGCGGTTTTATGGTGCCGCATTAGATACGTTTTAAACAGCGATATTGATTAATCACGAAATAGTGTGCTGTGATTTCGTGGTGCCACACAGGGTGTTCTTTACGGTTGGTTATTGTCATTGTCATTTGCAGGGTCATAATAACAGGCAATCAAATGCTCCGAATCCAGGAAACCTATGTCGCTTAGTTTTCGCCATTATCGTTCCGAGACACTTTCCCACAGCCACGATGATTTTCACCAGATCATTGTATCGCATCATGGTGTGCTGGATCTGGATGTTGAGGGGGCGGGTGGGGCTGTGCGCGGGCGGCAAATTGCTTTTGTTCCGGCCGGGGCGCGCCATGCCTATCGTGCGCAAGGCATGAATCGTTTTTTAGTAATCGATCTGGATGCCAACCTTGCCGCATGCGCCGGGATTGAACAGTTGTGGCAGCAGGCAGGTGGCGGGGCATATTTGTCGGTTCCGGGGACTGTGCGGCTCGGAGAACTTGAATCCATGTTTGGCGGGGCAACCCACCTGGACCTTGCACCGTGTGCCGCATCGGTGCCAATGACAATGACAACCGGGTTTCCAATGCCCCGGCTTCATTCTGCCGGGCAATCTGCCATGATCGGATTTTTGGCCGATTTGTTGCGCAATGCCCGGCGGGGACAGGGCCATAGTCATGGGCAATATGACGCCCATGACAATATTTCAGGGGAAATTCCACCCCGGTTGCGCCGGGCGATGGAATGGGCTGCCGCACGGTTAAATGAACCGCTTAGTATTGCCGAAATGGCGAAAATCGCCGCCCTGTCGGAAAGTGCGTTATTTGCGGGCTTTGAACGCCATGTTGGCTGTGCTCCGATGCGGTGGCTGGGCCTTTTGCGGCTTGATCGTGGCCGCGATTTACTGGCTGATCCAAAAAATAGCGAGACTATTGCCGATATCGCCCGGCAAGTTGGTTTTCAGGATCAGGCAGCATTTTCACGGGCATTTTCGCGTCGTTTTGCCGTCGCACCAGGCCGTTTTCGCAAACAGTGCCAGGTGCCATGATTTTTTATTTTCAGGGTCCGCGTCTTTAGGGTGCCAATAGTCATATCGTCATGTTGTGCCGTGTAAAACCGGAGTTTGGGCAAAGACGATTTTACGTTTGTCAGGTAATGTTGCGCAAAATTTGACCGCAACGGAACCCATCCATGACATTCTTGGACCCTAAAACCAAGGCAACCCTGATCGGCACGATTGCCGTTCTGTTATGGGCGTTGCTGGCACTGTTTACCACCGTGGTAAAATCTATTCCGCCGTTTCAACTGGTGAGCCTGTGTTTCAGCGTGGCAACCGTGTTTAGTGCCGCGTGGATATCGCGGCGGGGGCCGGGTGCTTTTCGCGCACTGCGCCAGCCTGTCGGGGCATGGGTTTTATCCGTCGGCGGGTTGTTCGGGTATCATTTTTTCTATTTTGTTGCCCTTGCCAACGCACCAGCCGTTGACGCCAGTTTGATCGCCTATTTGTGGCCGTTGTTTATTGTGTTGTTATCGGCGTTGCTACCGGGGGAACGGCTGCGCTGGTATCATGTGGCGGGTGCTGTTTGTGGGCTTGGCGGGGCGGCTGTTTTGGTTAGCAAAGGGCAGGGCTTTGATTTTGATCCTGCTTTTGCGGCTGGTTATGGTGCCGCATTGGCGTGTTCAATTTTGTGGTCGGGCTATTCCGTATTGAACCGCCGGTATCGCGCTGTTCCGGTCGAGGCCGTTTGCGGGTTCTGCGGCGGGGCGGCAATATTGGGTTTTATTACCCACAGCCTGATGGAAAGCTGGGTAACCCCCGATGCATGGCAATGGTTGGCAATTGCCGGTTTGGGGCTTGGCCCTGTTGGGATTGCCTTTTTTGTGTGGGATTACGGCACAAAACACGGTGATATTCAGGTGCTTGGCGTTTCCGCCTATGCTGCACCATTATTATCAACCCTTATTCTGATTGTGGCTGGTGCCGCACCAGCCAGCCCGGCAGTCATTTGGGGGTGCCTGCTTATTGTTGGCGGGGCGGTGCTGGCGTCCAAAAATATCCTGATACGCAGGCGTACCACCCCATAACAAAAATATTACCACAGCGTTTATATCAGCAAACCCGGCATTTACCGCCGGGTTTGTTCTTTTTATAGGCGCTGTTTATGGTGTGGCGTATTTTTACGCTGTGCATTGCAATATAAATGACTTATATTCAGAAGCGTACCGGGGAATTCTGGGGGGAATGTCGCCACGGTCATAAAATGCTTCGGGATATGCAAATGAAGCAAACACAAAAAGATCCGCTGTCATCAATGAAGGAAGCGATGGCAGCAAAGCAGTTCGACAAGGCGGCAGCCATTGGTGCCAAAATTGTTCGAACGCACCCTAAAAACATAGAATTACAGTTGATGACGAGTGTTGCCGAACTGCAAGGTTCGTTACCGCGTCGTGCATTTCCCCGTTTGGCAAAATTGGCGCAAACCGTTTCGGTGACTGATCGTCATATCGGGATGGTTTTGCAGAACCTGATCGCTTTTGCACGTGCAACAGGTGACTATCAGTCAGTAATTGCATTGGCGGAAAAGTTACATCGTCAACATCGCAGCCAGCCGCTATATGCGGAGTATCTTGCGACGGTTATTGTCGAGCATGAAAAGCGGATTTCCATAGCGCCGACCTATTCGCCAGATACCTTGCGTGCGGTCGGGTTACTGGAAAGCATTCCGGAAACATTTACCCGGTTTTATCAAAGCCAGCTTGCATTGGCACAGTTATATGTTCACGTTGAAATGGCAGATAAGGCCTTGGCCTTGTATGAAAAGCTGGTTGCATCGCACCCGGATGACATGAATCTGCGTCATATGCAAATTTCCGCCCAGGCATTAACCGGTCAGGTTGACCCTGCGGTATGTAACAGCCTTGATTTGATCGAAAATCATAACGAAACCAATACCCAACCCTATCTGGTGGTGGCGTTTTTGCGGCCCCACGTTATGCCGGAAAAGGCGGTACCATTTTTGGAAGCCACCTATAACGATCCATCGCAATTTGTGATGCACCGTTACAATGCGGCTTTCGCGCTGGCCCGTACCGCTGAAGTGAGGCAGGATTTTGAAACGGCTTTTTCCTGGTATGAAAAGGGCCATGCAGCACACCGGGCGGTTCGGCCGTTTGACCGCGCTCAGGAAGAGCTCGAGATTGAACGGATCAGCGCGTTAAGCCGTGCCGACCAGGCCAGGATGTCTGCTGCATCGCAAGATAACGTGCGTGCCGAACTTGGTAAGGATGATGACCCGCAAGCTCCGCGCCCGATATTTATTGTTGGCTTGCCCCGTTCGGGAACAACCCTGACCGAACGTATTGTCGGGGCGCATAGTGATGTGCATCCAGCCGGCGAGGCCGGTGATTTTGCCCGTGCGGTGGGCGAGGTTGTTGGCTGGGGAACGATTGCTGATCAGATGGAACGTATTGATGGCAAGGCGGCGCGCGCCATTCGCAAGAAATATCTTGCGGCCATGGCCGGATATGCCCCGCAGGCAAAAATGGTGGCAAATAAAACGCCGGCGAACTTTTTGCGTATCGGTCAGATACGCAAGGTGTTTCCCGACGCGCCGATTGTTCATTGCCAACGGCATGCGCTAGCTACCTGTTTGTCGATCTATACAACGCCATTTGCCAATCCCATGCGTTTTGCCGATAACTTGCAAGACCTGGCCGATTATTATCGCGGTTATGAAAGCATTATGGCGGCCTTTGTTGAAACAGATGACAATGGGCAGATTTTTGATTTGTCCTATGAAGACCTGGTGTCGGATCCTGAAACAGTTGCGCCGCGCCTGTTGGCGCATTGTGGGTTGGACTGGCAGGCTGATTGTCTGGAATTTTATCGCAGTCGTCAGGCTGCGAAAACGGCTAGCCTGATGCAGGTGCGTCGGCCAATCAATTCGGAATCGGTAGATAAGTGGCACAGGTTCGAGCCGTTTATCGGGCCGCTTGCGGCCCTTTCCGGCGGGGACGATGACAATGGTAAATCATCACGTAACCGAATACAGGCAGCTTGAACGCGCAGACCGGGGTGTCTTCAACCCGGGTTGATGACGCTCTGTTACCAAAGCAGATTTAAAACAACCGGCCTGTTTTTGCAGGCCGGTTGTTTTTTGCAGGTAAAAAATAGCTTCTGATCGCGTTGGGAAGGCTTTATCTGTAGTCTGAATAATTGCCTGTTTTACCTGACCCTGGAGCCCGCATGACACTTAAACTGCCCAAAGCGGAATTGCATTTGCATCTGGAAGGCGCAATGACGCCCGATCTGGTGCGGCGTTTTGCTGCCCGTAACAAAATTTCGGTCGCTGATGGCTTGTTTGACGAAAATGATCGCTATATCTGGTCAGATTTCCCGCAGTTTCTGGATAGTTTTGATGGCGCAAGCAGTGTTATCCGCACCCGCCAGGATTACACGGATCTGACCCGGCATTACCTGGTGGAACAGGCCAAAATCGGTGCAGTTTATGTCGAACTTTTCTGTTCGTCTTCTCATGCCGGAATGCAGGGACTGTCGTTTGATGAACATTTGCTGGCCGTCGCCGACGGTATTGATCAGGCCTTTGCTGAAACCGGGATTATTGGCCGTATTGTGATGACTTGCGTGCGCCATTTAGGGCCGGAACTGGCCGTGGATGTCGCCCGGGAAACGGTGGCATGCGGGCATCCGCATGTCGTTGGTTTTGGCATGGGTGGCAATGAAAGCATGTTCACCCAGAAGGACTTTTATCCCGCCTTTAAAATTGCAGCCGATGCCGGGTTGGGATGTACCACCCATGCAGGTGAAGTGCAGGGGCCGGAAAGTGTGTGGGACGCGATTGATCATTTACCGGTGGACCGTATTGGTCACGGTGTACGCTCAATCGAGGATGCAAAACTGATTGATGAGCTGGCCCGGCGCGGTATTGTTCTGGAAGTTTGCCCGGGGTCGAACATTGCCCTGTCCGTGTATCCGGATTATGCCAGCCACCCGTTGCGTAAACTTTATGATGCGGGTGTTAAAGTAA
Source organism: Thalassospira sp. NFXS8 (assembly GCF_040148805.1). Lineage (NCBI taxonomy): Bacteria > Pseudomonadati > Pseudomonadota > Alphaproteobacteria > Rhodospirillales > Thalassospiraceae > Thalassospira > Thalassospira sp. NFXS8. The sequence continues at coordinate 328,137 of NZ_JAGEMF010000004.1, forward strand.
CATTAGGGTCAGACGACCCGCCCTTTTTTCACACGACATTGGCTGATGAATATCAGCGTGCACAGGATGTTTTCGGGTTTAGTAAGGAAGAATTGCGCGGCATTACCCAAACTGCCATTGCTGCGGCCTATGTTGATGGTGAAACCAAAGCCGCCTTGTGGTCGCGGGTGTGAAAATAGGGCCAGGCTGACGGTGTAATGTGCGCTGCCAGTGATAATTTATAATATAAGGGCCGCCGATGTGATGGGCGGCCCTTTGTGTTGGGGCCGACAGGGCAGGTAAGCCTGGTTTACCAGTTGGCTTTGCCCAGCAATTTTTCACCAAGCGGTGTTAGTTGCGCCTGTTCATAACGGGTTTGTTCCCAATTGCGAGGATCGCCGGGAAAGGCATGGCCACGGGCGGGCAAGCGTTCCGCCCAGCTTTGAACCCGCCATTTTGCCAGTTCGGTATCTTCGGGCGAGGCCGGAGCCATGGAAATATACTGCGCGATGCGTGCCGACCGGGACCGGTTGGCACGAATGCCATGTGCCAGAAGGCTGTTAAATATCAGCAGGTCACCTGTATTCATTGGCACGCGATGGCACGGATAAGGCATTGTTTCCATATCCGGGCGAAACGGGTTTCGGCCCTCGGGTGCGGATTGTAACCATGTGGCAAAATTTTCAAAAAGTTCGGGTACGCATTGAAATCCGCCCGTTTCGTCGCTGGTATCAACAAGGGATAAAACACCCTGAACATTAATTGGCAACGGGTGTTGGCTGGTGTCTTCATCCCAGTGAATAAAGCCGTCAAATGCCCGTGCTCCGGTATTGGGGGTGTTTAGATTGGCCCGGTCGATGGATACCCACAAATCCTCGCGGTCCCAGATATCGACAAAGGCATCGTAAATACGTGGCGACTGGCGATTGTCCCACATTGTTTGGTGGTGATAGGCCTCGACCATACCGGAATTGTTTAGTTCTTTCATGGCGTGATCCCGCAATTGCGGGCGTGCCCATGTTTCAGGCCTGTTCGGGTCCATTTCCTGAAATTCCCACAGGAAATCGGCGGTTGCAGATGCCTGTGTATGTGAAATGGCATTACGTACAATGACATAGCCATATTGTTGCCAATGATCAAAATCCTGGGCACTAAGCACCCGCAATGGCAGTTTCTTTTTCATATCGCGTAATTGTGGCCCGGCAATGCTTCCGACCGAGGCATTGCCGGGTCGGTCGGCATTAGGTGACATGGTTACCGGGGTGGATGCGGGTGTTGTCGGCATGGCTGTCATTGTCATCTGGTTTCCTCCTGATCGGAACCGCCGGTGAAGGCTTGTTGTAATAGAGCCATTCTAAAACGCGATGGACAAAGCTGCCCACTGACGCAGCGGACGATTTATGATACTATTCGGCCAAATCGGGGTTCAAAGGTGCCGGAAAGTGAAATTATTATTCGAGCATGTGCAGATAGCGCCGAACCGGTCCTGGCGCGGTTTGCACCGCAAGCTGCCTGCCATACCGTTTGAATGGCACTATCACCCGGAATATGAATTAACCCTGACAATGAATAGTACCGGGCGGCGATATGTTGGTGATCATATTGGTGATTACCAACACGAGGACCTGGTTTTGTTGGGGCCAAACCTGCCCCATACATGGCATTCATCGAATGCTGATGCGCCAATAAACGTACGCTCCGACAAAGATGGTGGCCCTATGGGGCGCGCTGATTATGGTGGCAGGAAAGGGGTGGGTGAAACCGACAGAAATGGCGGGATTGAGCCAGCCCCAACTCCGTTTTCCTTGTCTTCCGTTGCCTCGAAAAAACGGGATTTGCCCCACCAGGCGTTTGTGTTCTGGTTTTCAGCCAGCTGGGTGGATCAGGTGTGTGTGACCATGCCGGAACTTTCGCCGATTGTACCTGTTTTGCACATGGCGCGGCGCGGGGCCGTGTTTGACCGGCAAACGGCCTGCAAGGTTGCTGCACTGACCCCCCGGTTTGATCAGGGACCGGCCACAGGGCAACTTGTTTTATTGCTGGAAGTTTTGGCGATATTGGCAGAAGCACAGGAAGTAATGCCCCTGGCATCTGCCCGGTTTGATGCCGCAGCCCCCAATCGTAGCGAAGCGACACGACTGGGCAGGATACTGGATATTTTACATGCAAATTATGCCCATCCTCCCACGGCAACCGCCCTTGCGGCCCGCATGGGGATGAGCGAACGGAACATTCGCCGGTTTTTCAAATCTCATATGGGTAGTAATATTCAGGATTATGTTATGGGGTTGCGATTGGGGCGGGCCGCAGCATTGTTATTGTCGTCCGACATGCCGGTTTACCGGGTGGCCGAAGAAACCGGTTTTGAAAACCTGTCGCATTTTAACCGTCAGTTCGTACGCCATAAATCAATGACGCCATCGGCGTTTCGTAAATCCCGCTTTAAGCCGTAAAGCGAATGCCATTGCCACGGTAACTTCAACAGTATTGTTGAAATGCACAATCAGGCCGCGGTTGCAATTTGGTTAAATTGCGGCTTCGGCGTTGGTGGCACCGATATGTGAGTCGCTTGTACGCCAGTCAGGGTGATGGCGGGCAAGGTGATGTTCAAAAATATGCCAGAACTGCGATCTTAGATCGTCACGTTCCTGCAGGATTTCGTGGCGGGCGCCGTCAATTTCATGCAGCTTTACCTGTGGCTGCCCGGCAAACAGGCGTTTGGTTGCGGCATTATTTACCACCTTGTCATTACCCGACATGATTATTGTCGTGGGCGGCAGGGCAGTTGTGTTTGTACGTTTTGCTTGTTGGCTGGCGGCGGCAAGTTGGGTGTTGAGCATTTCCTGCGCACGAAAGCAGGCATGAAGCCAGCCTGCCGATACTCCGCCTACAATGAGTTCCGGTTGTTCGTGAAGCAGGGCAAAGCTGCGTTCGTAACGTACTTTATCCGACGTTAGCAGGTTTTCGGGATTAAAGGGCTGAAGCGGGGACAGCAGCTTTTGCCCGGGCAGAAATTTTTTGTCCAAACCGGTTTTGCTCAAACTGGCCGATATCATTCTGGCCAGCCCAACCATCCAGTCCGGGCCGCTTAATCCGAAAAACGGTGCAATCATAAGGGCAGATTTAAATTTTTGCGGTGCTGCCAGCAGCAGATTGATACCGACCAGTCCGCCGGTGGAATGGGTCATTAGCATGGGGCAGGAAATATTATGCCGGGTTGTTACGTGCTCGGCGATGGTTGTTGCGTCATCAAGATAATGGGAAATATCGCCGACATAGCCCATTTCTGGAAAAGGTGTTTCGCGGATAGACCCGCCCTGACCGCGAAAATCAAATGTAACACATCCGATGTGCTGAGCAGCCAGGTCGCGGGCAGTTTCGTTATAACGCTCGATGAATTCGGCCCGGCCTTGCAGGATAAAAATATGGCCGCGGGCATTTTTCGGTGTCGAGATACCATATCGCAATTTTGTTCCTGTCGAGGACAGGCAGTGCTGAATTTCAAATGGCATTCAATGGTCTCGTCAAGCTGGTCAGGTTTCTGGATGTTTATTTGTGCTCGCATATGTAAACGATGCGGCGCAATCAGGGTTCCAGAACCTTGTGCAGAAACACAACCATTTTGCCCATCATGGCGTCAAAGTCGGGGTTAAAAGTACCCCGGCGCAAGGTGCCTGGTGTGGCGGATTCAAGCAGGTTGGTTTCGCCGTAAATGGAATCCTTGTTGTCTTCTTCGCAGGCTTTGTAATCGGCAGCTTCGCTGTAATGATCACAACGGCGATAATCGCCTGTCAGGCCATAATGGGGGTTGTCCGGGCGCATGGTCATGGCGGTGTGGGCATGGTTGACGGTGCGCAAATCCGGGGTGGCTGATTTGACAATATCAATATCGTCGCAAATGGGCTGGATACGGTCCTCAAGGGCGGCGGCCTCGCCCTGATACCAGATCATGTAGCGGTTACTGGACTCGACCTTGCCACAAAAGAAATGGGCCGCAATGTCCGCGCGGACTGTTCGATCATCGGAGCTAACGGCCATGAAAACCGGTTGGGTCAGAGGCGGCAGGGTGTTTTCACCAAATGGTACGGTTAACAGCTGAAACTCGGCCGCTGCATTCATTGCCAATGATTCATATTTGGCAACATCGTGATCGCGGCGTTTATCTACCCATGGTTTTACATATCGCACATAGGGTGTTAGCCACGCCAGATCGCTATAGGCCGCGAACCCTGGTGACAGCAAAATCATGGCTGATAATTCGGCGTCATTGCGGTGGTTTTCGGCAGCGCGCACTACCAGGGCTGCCCCCATTGAATACCCGACCGGCACAATGTGATGGATCGTATCATCAAAACTTTCCAGCCCGTATTTTACCGCAGCCTGCCACTGATCAGCGCTGACATCGCGTAAATCACCCGGCACTGTGCCATGACCTGGCAGTAACAGGGCGTGCAGGGTTGCGCAGGGCAGGGCATTGTGCAGCGAGGCAGCAACATCGCTTAACAGATAGGGGCTATCGGATAGCCCATGCACGAGCAAAAAGCCGACACCTTCGCCGTTTTGCACGGTTTTCCCCTTTTGTGCGCAGGCCTGGTTATCGGGGGATATTTCAAAGGGTGCGCGAATGGAAACAGCATCGTCGATTGTATAATCATCGAACGGGTGCGGTTCGGGGGTGTAACGCAGTTCTTGCAGTGCATCGCGAATTTTAGCACGACTGTCAGCAACATATTGCGAAAAAGGTGTGCCAGGTTGCGGGGTGGCAATCGCATGGTTTGATGCCGTGTAACGGCCAGGTTCCTTGTCGCAGGCCGCAATCAGGCACAAGCTGATGAGGGCAAGGCAAAGTCGCGGGCGGACAAGGGACCGTAAAACATGCATTGGTGGGAATCCTGTGGTATCCGGGCAAATCGTATATCGCCGCTTGCGTGTAATAATGTCATATCACACGCGCATGACACAAAAAAGAAACGGCACCCAAATTATGGATGCCGTTACAATATAGTATGGCAGCGTTTATTTGCCGCGATCAAATTTTGTTACGCATTATTGATAGATGCCCTGCGAACAAATAAGCCTTAGTCCAGCAATTCCCAGCTGTGGGTCAGTTCTGCGGCCTTGGCCAGCATGATTGATGCCGAGCAATATTTTTCGGCGGAAAGATGGACCGCCCGTTCGATTTTGGCTTCGTTCAGGTTTTCGCCCCGCACCTTGAAATGCAGATGAATTTTGGTGAAAACCTTGGGGTCGGTTTCGGCACGTTCGGCTTTGATGTCGGTTTCAACATCAAGTACGTTTTCGCGGCTTTTTTGCAAAATATGCACCACATCAATCGACGAGCAGCCCGCAACACCCAACAGCAGCATTTCCATCGGACTGGGGCCAAAACCGTTTTCCCGATCGCCATCCATAACAATGCCGTGGCCAGACCCGCTGGTGCCAGTAAAGGTCAGTTTATCAAGCCATTTAACCCGTGCTTCCATGGTATTTGTTCCTTTTGGTCCATCTGCCAATTTACAGATGCTGAATTTACATTGTGTAACCTCTAGCCGTACAGGCCCGGTCTATCAAGCATGCAATTGAAACTATGGCAGGGACAGATACTGGTAATGGAGAGGTTTCGTATAAATATCATGGAACAAGGCCGCTTTAGGCATTTTGTCGGGGGGGCGAATGAGGTAAAATAAACACCAGCGATATATGGTTTGCTGGGTTCTTAACCATAGGGGTAAGCGCGAATGACCGAAGATGCTGGCCGTACAAAAAGTCGTTTCCGCATGGCGATGGAACACGTGATCCGCGAGATCAATCATGAAGTGATTAGCCCGGCGATACCGAATTTGACGGTAGATGAAATTTTGCCACTGATGGTTTCGGTCGCACGCTCACGGGCTGAATATTTGCGTTATGCATTTAAACTGGCCGGTGATGGCAAGGCAAACCACCCCACCGAGGCCGAGGTGCTTAAATTGCGCCAGTTGCGCGAGGCCTATGAAGAAATGAAAGCTGCCAGCGGTGAACTGGAACATTGCGTGGATCGTGGTTATATCGATCTGGCAGATAATCCAACGGCAAAAAAACCATCCGTTTAAGGTGTACTGGATTTTTTTGTAATTTGGGAAACGGGTTTTGGCGAGGCACTGGTGCCGACAGGCCGCACCGGTCGTTTCATATTTATAATGTGTTTGAACAGGGAGTGCGCTTTAACCGGCGCTGTATGTGCATTGGCAATTAGTTCCGATATTGTTGCGACCGCAGCCCTGGGGCGAGACGGCATTATCTTTCTTTCAGCAAATGATTTGTCGGTTCAGCATGCAAATAACGTTGCGACAAAAATGCTTGAAAAACTGCTGCCAGGTTTGAAAACCGGAACAGCGTTAAAGCAGTTTTTGGCGCTGTTATCGCGTGAGGCGAACTTTACCGACAGTGACGGGGTTGAAGCGGTTCGCAAGGCATTACAGGAAATTGGCAAAACAGGGGAGCGCGATTTGCCCCCGTTCAGCGTTGGTGATGTACGAATTTCCTGGCGCAAAACCGATGGCCCTGCCGACCTGGTGGTTTTGCAGTTGCGTGATGTCACCCGCAGCGAGGCATTAGCGCGCGCCCTTACCGATCATAAGTTTTTTATTCAGCATTTGATCGATGCATTGCCGATTCCGATTTACGTTAAAAATATTGATGGGGTTATTAATCGCTGCAATTCGGCATTTTCCGATTTTATTGGTTGCAAACTTGATGCGGTACTGGGGCGCAAATCATCCGAGGTGACCCCGGCCATGCTGGATGCGACCATGAATAACAAGGAAAAGCCGCTTTTAGTGGCGGAAGGCAATGTACGCGACGAAATTAGTTTTGAACGCGAAGATGGCACAGCCAAAGCTGCCATCTTTGCGGCGTCGACCCTTAAAACGCCCAGTGGTGCCATTGGTGGCACCATTGGTTCGCTGATCGATATTACATCGCTTAAAAAAGCAGAGGCCGAGGTTGCCGGTGCGGCTGCCCGCCTGACGGACATTTTACAAAAAGCGCCGATTGGCGTTGGTATATCGGACCGGGAAACCGGGAAATTTCTGTTTTTTAACAAGACCTTTGTTGAATTGCTGGGGATTGAGACTGGTGACTCGCAAAATGTGGCTGAGGAAGATGTTGATCAGAAAGTTCCCTTGACCGATGCCACAGACAGCATTTTGCTGTCGGAGCGTTACCGCGAAAAAAGCCTGTTTGAAATGGATGCCATGGGGGAATTGCATGATGTGGAATTGCGCATTCGTCCAACCGGTGCAAAGGAAGCCCGCTGGCTTCGTACGTCGCTGGAACCCCTTCCGTTTGAAGGGCAGGAGGCCGTTTTATGGTGGGTTGCCGACATTACCAAACAGAAAATGGCCTCGCGCGAGTTGCAAAACAAAGCCAATAACGACGAATTGACCGGGCTTGCCAACCGTGCCCGCTTTATGCAGAAGCTAAACCATTGTGAATCGGTTTTACGGGGTACCGAGACCCCGGCGGCTGTATTTTTGCTGGATCTGGATGGTTTTAAACAGGTTAACGATACGCTGGGTCATGCGGCCGGGGACTGGGTGCTGGTTGAAACAGCGCGACGCTTGGTCCGAGTTGGTCGCCGGGCAGATGAAGTTGCCCGTCTGGGGGGCGACGAATTTACCATGGTCTTTGTCAATAAAGGCCGTGCTGCTGAAATGATTAAAATGGCAGATGAAATATTAAAAGCCCTGGCAGAACCTTATATTTGGGAAGGTAAAACCTGCCCGATTGGGGCGTCCATTGGCATATCGGTTTTTGATGGTGGTTTTTGCGATATGAGCGAGCAATTGCGCCGTGCCGACAAGGCGATGTACCAGGCGAAGCTGGCCGGGAAGGGGCAATATGCCCTGTATGACGCCGATGCCGACATTGATTTGCATGACGACTAGATCTAGCCGGTTTATACCCGTGTGATTGTGTTTGATCCGATGCCTGAAATTAAGGATAGCAACCCCGTATGCTATTGGCGTACGGGGTTTTGTTTTGGGTGTTTGCCCGGTGCGTTTATATCGGCTGTTGTTCGTTAGATAAAGGTTATCTGATAGATGCAGTATTACCGGACCAGCCGATTAAAATCGGGATGAGAGATCGAAAATGAAAAAAAACGCCCGGCAAAATGTTTGCCGGGCGTTTCAAATTCACAGGATAATTGAAGGATCAATTAGCCGCTGTAATACATGTCAAATTCGACCGGGTGCGGTGACTGTTCAAAACGGATGACTTCTTCCATTTTCAACTTGATGTACGCTTCGATCAAATCGTCGGTCATCACGTCGCCTTTTTTCAGGAACTCGCGGTCTTTATCAAGGCTTTCAAGGGCTTCACGCAGGGATGCGCAAACGGTCGGAACTTCTTTGAGTTCTTCCGGCGGAAGATCATAGAGGTTCTTGTCCATGGCTTCGCCCGGATGAATCTTGTTTTCGATACCGTCAAGGCCAGCCATCAACATGGCCGAGAATGCCAGGTACGGGTTGGCAAGTGCATCGGGGAAGCGGATTTCAACGCGTTTGCCCTTCGGCGACGCGGTGTAGGGGATACGGCAGGAAGCCGAACGGTTACGGGCAGAATATGCCAGCAGAACCGGTGCTTCAAAACCCGGAACCAGACGCTTGTAGCTGTTGGTGGTCGGGTTGGTGAAAGCGTTCAGCGCCTTGGCATGTTTGATAATGCCGCCGATGTAGTAAAGGGCCATGTCGGACAGATCAGCATAGCCGTTACCAGCAAACAAAGGCTTGCCTTCGTTCCAGATCGACTGGTGGGTGTGCATGCCAGAACCGTTATCGCCCCAAACCGGTTTCGGCATGAAGGTGGCGGTTTTGCCATACTGGTGTGCAACCATGTGGATGCAATATTTGTAGATCTGGATCGCGTCGGCATGTTCGATCAGGGTGCCGAAACCGATACCCAGTTCGTGCTGCGACGGTGCAACTTCGTGGTGGTGCTTTTCGCAACGCACACCCATTTCATTGATGTAGTTGACCATTTCAGCGCGGATGTCGTTGGCTGAGTCAACCGGCTGTACCGGGAAGTAACCGCCCTTCGGACCCGGGCGGTGGCCACGGTTGCCGCCTTCGAATTCGGTGCCGGTGTTATACGGACCTTCTTCGGAGTCAAGCTGGTAGCCCATGCCTTCGCCAGCGGTGGTCCAGCGAACGTCGTCAAACATGAAGAATTCAGGTTCTGCACCGAAGAATGCGGTGTCACCAATGCCGGCAGACTTCATGTATGCCAGTGCGCGTTTCGCGGTCGAACGCGGGCAACGTTCATAACCCTGGCCGGTGGCCGGTTCGATAACGTCGCAAACAACGATCAGGGTCGGCTGTGCGGTGAACGGGTCAACAACGGCGGTCGACGGATCGGGCATCAGAACCATGTCGGATTCGTTGATTTCTTTCCAGCCAGCGATGGACGAACCATCGAACATGATGCCGTCAACGAAAACGTCTTCGTCGATCGTGCAGATGTCCTGTGCGGTGTGCTGCCATTTACCTTTGGAATCGGTAAAGCGCAGATCCACAAACTGGATGCCTTTTTCTTTGATCAAATTAAGTACTGAAGCAGCGTCAGACATGATGCAACCCTTTAAAACTCAATAATATAGCGACCGTACAGCAAGCAGGGATGAAATGACCGATCAGATCGCGTCATTGCCCCGTTCGCCCGTACGGATACGGATCGCGTCCTCAAGCGAGGAAACGAAAATTTTACCATCGCCGATCCGGCCGGTATGCGCAGCCTGTTGGATCGCTTCAATCGCACGCTCAACCAGCGTGTCTTCGACAACAATTTCCAACTTCACCTTTGGCAGGAAGTCGACCACATATTCAGCACCACGGTAAAGTTCCGTGTGACCTTTTTGACGGCCAAAGCCCTTGGCTTCGGTGACGGTAATCCCTTTAAGGCCGATCTCCTGAAGGGCCTCTTTAACCTCGTCAAGCTTGAATGGCTTGATGATGGCTTCAATCTTTTTCATTAAGCGCCCTCTGCTTTGTGCGAGAGTTGCGATGAACTCGGTCAATGTGGTTAGCACGGCGCGTGCCAGTTTTAAGCTCCCGTCGCCGAGTGCCGATATTCTAGGGAGTCTTATGTCGAAAACCTAGAAAAACCCACCCGTTAATATGGAAATTTTCCAGGATGCTGATCGTAAATTAGGCATTTTGTATAAAATTTATGCAAAATGGCAATATTGGCTTAGCGTTTTGGAAAATTTGTAAAAAACCGTGCCGACAAATTACACCGCAACGCAAACAATCGCCGCTTCGGGGGCCGATATTGGCTTATTCGATTCTATTTTTGTGCATGATCGTCATTTTATTGTTTTGCGGTTGCGTCATGCTGGTCATTGCGGGGCTGGCATGGCAAAAACATATCATCAGGATGGTATTGCCTGCATCAGCGGAGATGACCTGCACGGATGCAGCAATAGCGGATATACGCATAAAGACAGATAAAAGGACGGTTCACGATGTCGGATTTTATTGGCAATCCCTTGTTTGCATCGGGCGGTATTACAATTTTCGAGGTCATGAGTGGCCTGGCGCGCAAACATAACGCCATTAATCTGGGGCAGGGGGCGCCCGATACCGATGGCCCGGCCGATATCCGTCAGGCCGCCGCAGATGCGACGATGAACTTGTCAAACCAGTATCCGTCCATGATGGGCATTCCTGAACTGCGCGAAGCGGTCGCACGCCATAATCAGCGTTTTTACGGGCTTGATGTGGATGCCCAAAGCGAAGTGATGGTTACCGCAGGGGCGACTGAAGCCCTGGCAAATGCCATTTTGGGTTTGGTTGCACCTGGGGATGAAGTGGTGTTGATTGAGCCGCTTTATGACAGTTATTTGCCAATTGTGAAGTTGGCCGGTGGTATTCCCCAGCTGGTACGTGTAACGCCGCCCCATTGGGAATTACCGCGCGATGAACTCGCCGCGGCCTTTTCTGATAAAACCAAACTGGTGCTGATCAATTCGCCAATGAACCCTTGTTCAAAGGTGTTTAGTGACGATGAATTACAGTTTTTATCGGAACTGGTGATCAAGCACGATGCCTATGCCCTGTGTGACGAGGTTTATGAACATCTGGTCTTTGACGGGCGCAAGCACCGCCCATTGATGACTTTTCCTGGCATGCGTGATCGGTGTGTACGTATTGGTTCAGCTGGCAAGACGTTTTCGCTGACGGGCTGGAAGGTGGGCTATATTACGGCCTGTCCCAAATTGCTGGAGCCAATTGCAAAGGCCCACCAGTATCTGGTTTTCACCACAGCCCCTAATTTGCAACATGGCGTGGCCTATGGCCTTAATCAGGATGACAGCTATTTTAACGGTTTTACCGCCGTTATGGAAAACAAGCGTGATTACCTGATGAAAGGATTGCGCGAAGTTGGCTTTGATGTGCTGGACTCCCAGGGGACGTATTTTATCACCTGCGATTTCCGTCCGCTGGGCTTTGAAGGCGATGATGAAGCGTTTTGCCAGTACTTGATCGAAAAGGTCGGCGTTGTTGCCATTCCGGTATCGGCTTTTTATCAGCAAGGCGATGTTCGCCATTTTGTGCGTTTTTGTTTCTGCAAGCGCGAGGAAATGATGGAAGAAGCGATCGAGAGAATGAAAAAGGTTTTTGTCGCCTAGTGATGCCGTAAGGTCGGCATATCGAGTTGCAATTAACGCAATAAAAAAGAGGGCATCGTTTTGGGGCGATGTCCTCTTTTTATTATGTGGGGCAACCAGGCCACAGATGTTTATTTCTGGTCAACCATTTCCCAGCTTCCGGTGCGGGCCGAGCGCGCCAGACCGTCCAGAATTTTCATATTGGCGATGGCATCTTCAATCGGGTAATCGACCTCGATCTCGCCGTTGAAAATGGCGGTCGCGGTTTCACCCTGCAAGGTATAGTGATTGCAGATCGGAAAAGTGATTTCGCGGGCTTCGCCAAAGCCAGGCTGTTTTTGGGTGCCAACGCGGATAAGGGCGGGGTTTTCCGGTACCGGGTTAAACGGCATGACAATTTCAATGCGTCCCTCGGTGCCCAGAATATGAACCCGCTGAACGGCGGCTGATTGTGTGCCGCAAACAAAGCTGGCCTGAACGCCGCTACCAAAATCCAGCATGCCTGAAACCAGCCGGTCAGTGCCAAATTTGGGGTCTTTATCCATCAGGGATACCACCCGGACAGGTTCACGCCCGGTAATGTAACGAGGGCCGATAATGCAGTAACACCCGATATCAAGCAGCCCGCCGCCGCCGATATCCTTTTTGTTGCGCACATTGCCGGGGTCGGTGTTGTGGTAGGTGAAAATGCTTTGAACGGCGGTTAAATCGCCGATCTGGCCGCTGGTTACCAATTCCTGTGCATGTTGCCATTGCGGATGATGGCGCACCATAAAGGCTTCCAAAACCTGCTTGCCGCTTTTATCCCGGGCATCAATCAGGCGCTGCGCATCTTCGGTATCCATACCAATCGGCTTTTCGCACAAAACGTGCTTGCCAGCTTCCAGTGCCTTGATCGTCCATTCAACATGCAAATGGTTGGGCAGGGGGTTATACACCGCCTCGATCGACGGATCGGCCAGCAGTTCTTCATAGGAACCATAGGCGCGTGGAATGCGCAGGTTTTCGGCAACCTCGCGGGTTTTTTCCAAATCACGTCCGGCAATGGCCAGAATTTCCAGCTTGTCGCTTTGCTGCATGGCCGGAATAACTTTGGTGGTGCCAATATTGGCTGTGCTGATCACGCCCCACTTCATCGGATTCTCCGTTTCCTTATCCTGTCCGGTCGCGTGTACCCAAATCGGTGTACGCCGGATTCATGATATTGCGTTGACTTAATTGTTCCCATTCTGCCCCGATGCAAGTGAAATATGTGAGGGAAAAAAGCACGGCGGTGAAAAGCATTGGTTCTGCCATGCGTTTTAACCGGCTTAAAATCGCGCTGAAAGGCGGTTTGCAGGTATCATTTAGGGCAGTGATGAAAAAAAGTCGAAATCTCCGCTTGACGTACCCTGTCCCCGGCGATAAAAACCGCGCCACACGATGGCGGGTGTAGCTCAGTCGGTTAGAGCGCCAGATTGTGGCTCTGGAGGTCGTGGGTTCGATCCCCATCATTCGCCCCATTGTGAAAAGGTCAGGCTTAACAGCCTGGCCTTTTTCGTTTTCCGGCCTTTTCCATCGCGAAAATACCGGGCAGGTAATGTTTGCAATTCCCAAAAAATGGTTGATCTGGTACTCAAGGCCCCTGCACCAAACAGGGCCTGTTGGCCCCATTGCGCACGTGTTTGCATTTTCAGGAGGTCCCACATGTCAGCTAGCCGCGTTACTATCCGTCGACCTGATGACTGGCACCTGCATTTGCGCGATGGCGATATGTTGCGTGCCGTGCTGCCTGAAACCAGCGCGCATTTTGGTCGTGCCATTATTATGCCCAATCTGGTGCCGCCGGTTCTGACGCGCGATGACGCCATTGCCTATCGCAACCGTATTGTCGAGGCGACCCCCGCCGGCCATGAATTTACCCCGTTAATGACCCTGTATTTGACCGAAGGAACCGACCCCGATGATGTCGAGGCGGCATATCGCGATGGTGTTATCCAGGCGTTAAAGCTGTATCCTGCCGGGGCGACGACCAATTCGGCCAGCGGTGTGCGTGATTTTGAAAAAGCGATGCCAGTGCTTGAGCGTATGGCAAAGCTGGGCATCCCGCTATGTGTTCACGGCGAAGTCACCGATGCTGACATTGATATTTTTGATCGCGAAGCTGTGTTCATTGATCGCATTCTTGCCCCGCTGCGCAAGCGCCTGCCGGAACTGCGCATTATTATGGAGCATATCACCACCCGGGACGGTGTTGATTTTGTAAAGTCGAACGACACGAATTTTGCCGCCACTATCACCACCCACCACCTGATCATTAACCGCAATGCGATTTTGGTGGGCGGTATTCACCCGCATTATTATTGCCTGCCAGTGGCAAAGCGCGAAAAGCATAGGTTGGCGTTGCGCGAAGCGGCAACATCGGGCGATGCGCGCTTTTTCCTGGGGACGGATTCAGCCCCGCATACCGATGCCCACAAGGAAAGCCCGTGTGGCTGTGCCGGTATTTTTACCGCCAATAATACGGTGCAATTGCTGGCGCATGTGTTTGAAGAGGAAAATGCGCTCGACAAGCTCGAAGCCTTTGCCTCGCTTAATGGCCCGTCTTTTTACGGTTTGCCAGTAAATGATGCGAGCATCACCCTTGAAAAACGGGATGAACCTGCCAGTTTTGCTGATAAAATCAACACGGCTGAGGGTTTGGTAACGGTGTTTGATCCTGGCTATCCGGTATATTGGCATTATGCCAAATAAGGTGTCGGATGATGGGGGTGGCTTGTCTGCGCTGCCTGTCCCTGTGATTTAACATTTTAAGGTTTGCTAAAAAACGCCTGCTTATGCGGGCGTTTTTTATGTCGCTCAGGTGGTAATGCCAGGCAAATAGGGGCGACACAGGCGTGGTTTAGTCGCAACCCTTCCATGCCATCTGCTACGGGTGCCAATGGCGGCCCCTGATATCGGTTAAATCGCAATGATCAGAAAGAAAATCAGGCAACCAGACCGGATGTTTTTTGCTGCTGGCTAAACAGCATTGCCGTGGTCTGGTTATAGGACTGGCTGGCCGTCTGTTGCTGATGGCTTATCATTTGGCTTATATTTGCGGATGATCCGTTCTGAGCGGAGAAATCGGCTGTTGATGTGCCAACGGATGCTGCATTTCCGATGGCAACCTGATTGGCAATTGCCTGGATGCCCGTCAGGCCGCGAAGCGGCTGGATCGTTACATGCCCGCCTTCTGCATATAGGCGTCCATCCGGGCCAACGGTGTAGTTATAGCTGATCATGCCGGCATTGGCGCCGGCCAGGGCCTTGTGGCTGTTCTCTTCGGCCCGCACGGCGGCGTCACGATCTTGCAAGCGTTGAACATGGTCCCGGGCGCCGGGGCTTAATGTGTCCGGGGCGCCGTCAGGGGCAGGTGTGCTTCGGGCTTGAGGTGTTTCAGACCTGTTTTCTTTGGCCGAGCCAGGTAATTCTGTTGCGGTTGCTCCGCTGCCCGGCAAGCTGCGCGGGTCAACCTGCTGGACGACGGTAATGGTGGCAGCTGAAATGGCCGGGGCAGGGCGGGCTTGCGCCACGGGGGCTGGTGCGGGTGCCCCGGCCACCAGCGTTGTCCCGTCAGATGTGCCAGATTGCCCTGATTGCGCACGCAGACCTTGCGTCGCGCCGGGTGCTGCGGGTGGCAATTGTTTGCTGGCCGGGCTGGTGATCGGAACAAGCGAGACAGCGGCCATGCGGCGCGGCAACAAACCACCCTGGGACGTGCCCCCGCTGGAGGCTCCCTGGCTTTCGGTGCTGGCAAGACCATTCATGGCGACAACTTCGCCAATCTTGCCGCCGCTCCCTGGTATGGTTTGAATGCTGCCTATTGATGTCATGATCGCAAGTATACCAAAATCGCTGGTTGATGCCAGTTTTTGTCAATACGTATCAATGCGCATGATGGAATGGTTGTAATTGTGCCTGTAAAACAGGCAATTCTCTCAAAACAGCATGTTTCAATGGCGTGTGACACCGAAAATGACAAGCTGAACGTGCATGTCGGCCTTTTCTCCGCTCAGAAACGCCGCAGGCGATTGGCGTTGCGAAAAATCGCGGTTATCGAGTCTGTCGGGAACAGATCGACAATGCGGTTCCATTTGGTGCCGCATTGTCCGTTTTGTATTCAAAGATTCTGGTGCAGGATAACGGATTTCGTCCATGAAGCTAGGCAGCGCATGTCGCATTCCGGCATTGATGATGGATCATGTGCCGGCTGTTGACCCGGTTATGCTCCGGCCTTTTCAAACGGCAGGAAGGGTTTTCAGGCTGCTGTTTTGGGGGCGATGGCGGGCATGGATTGATGCGCCCATGCCTGGGTAAGGGAGGGCTGCATGCGTTTGGAAGAATGTGTCATACCAAATTCACGCGCCTCGGCCACCTGTGCCAGTGTTTTTCGCACGTCTTTTTCGGTAATGCCGTCATAGGCCATGAGGGTCCGTACAATCGGGTCTGCCAACATTTCATCAATGCTCAGTTCATGATCGACATAGCTCATCTTCTTGCTCGCTCTGTTTTTTTGCTCTGTTCTTATTTAACGCAATTGACAATCATTATCAATAACTCGATTGCGCACCTGTCCCTGATTTAATGCCAGGGTTGTATCGGATCACAGTTTCTAACGCCGGCATTTTTCACTTTGGCCTGCACTGTCTTTGAGTTGTGTAGCACAATATGTGTTTCTATTTTGTTGATCTTTCTCAAGATAATCGGTAACGCAAAGTCTTTGATAATGTTCCCGCCGGATAGATGTGTGGAACAAAGCCATATGCACCAATGATTATGGCGATAATAGGCGGGAAACATGACACGTCCGGGACTGCTTGATTACTTTTTGTTGATATTGCTGGCCCTGATGTGGGGGAGTTCATTTGCCTTTATCAAATTGGGCGTTCACGCCTACTCACCGCTGATTGTTGCGGCAGGGCGCATTACCCTGGGTGCGGTGGTTTTATGGCTGATTGTGTTGTTGCGTCAAAGCGGCCTTCCGCGCGGGAAAACCGCCTGGGTATCGGCATTTTTGTGCGGTATTTTAGGAAATGCAGTACCGTTTTTCCTGATTAGCATGGGAGAAACCCGGATAAATGCCGGTCTGGCCGCCATTTTGATGTCTGTTGTGCCGTTAACAACCGTGGTGCTGGGGCATTTTGTGACCCGGGATGAAAAACTGACGCCGGGCAAGGTGGCGGGGCTTGTTTTGGGGACATGCGGGGTGATTGTTCTGGTCGGGCCGGAAACCCTGAGCGGGCTGGGAGGGGATTTGCCCTATCAGCTGGCGGTTTTGATGGCGGCGATTTGTTACGCCGTCTCGTCGTTAATTGCGCGAAACCTGCGTGATCAACCCCGTGCCGGGTCGGCTGCGGTTATTTTAACTTTTGCATCGCTGTCGATTGCGCCGGTTGCCTTGCTGGTTGACCAGCCCTGGGCGATGGCATGGTCGGCACAGGGGGCGCTTGCCATTATCTATCTGGGGCTGGTGCCTACCGGGCTTGCGATGTTTTTGCTGTTGTTAATGGTGGCGCGCGCAGGGGCGGGGTTTGTTGCCTTTAATAACTATCTGGTGCCGGCTGTCGGGGTGGTGGTTAGTCTGGTTGTGCTGGGTGAAATTCCGGCACCCAGCACATTGCTGGCGATGGTGATCATTCTGGCGGGCATTGCGGCGGCCAATATCCGCTTTGGCGGGCGAAAAAATGCTCTGCCAATTGTACATGTAATGACAAAAAAGGACTGAAAACCCGGCCTGTCATGATTTGGCAGAAAAGGTGCTGCGTCATATGTTGTTTGTGCGCGGTAAACCTGATACTTTCCGCGCTGAATGGCTTGCTGTGCAGATGCACGGAGGCCTCATTGATTCTTTTTTGATTAAGCGTTTAAGAGGTTACGGCCTTTGTCCTCCGAAGTGTCAAGCACTGCCAACCGCGATATTTTCCCGGTTTCCATCGAAAGCGAAATGCGCCGCAGTTATCTTGATTACGCGATGAGCGTGATCGTTAGCCGTGCGTTGCCCGATGTTCGTGACGGGTTGAAGCCTGTTCATCGTCGTATTCTTTATGCGATGCATGAAAACGGTTTTGACTGGAACAAACCGTTTCGTAAATCGGCGCGTGTCGTCGGGGACGTGATGGGTAAATATCACCCGCATGGCGATAGTGCGATTTACGATGCCATGGTCCGTATGGCGCAGCATTTTTCCATGCGCCTGCAACAAATTGACGGGCAGGGTAACTTTGGCTCGATGGATGGCGATAAAGCCGCCGCCATGCGTTACACCGAAGCCCGCCTGGCCAAGGCCGCCCACTTCCTGCTCGATGATATCGACAAGGATACCATCGATTTCAAAGCCAACTATGACGAAACCACCAAGGAGCCGTCGGTATTACCGGCGCGTTATCCCAATATGCTGGTCAACGGGGCTGGTGGTATTGCGGTGGGCATGGCAACCAACATTCCGCCCCATAACCTGGGTGAAGTGATTGATGGCTGCATGGCGGTCATTGATAACCCCGATATTACGGTTGAAGGGTTGATGGAATTTGTTTCCGGCCCGGATTTTCCCACCGGCGGGCTTATTCTTGGCCGTTCAGGCATTCATTCCGCATTCCGTACCGGGCGTGGTTCGGTTGTGATGCGTGCACGCACCCATTTTGAAGAAATCCGTGCCAACCGCGAAGCCATTATTGTTACCGAAGTTCCCTATCAGGTGAACAAGGCCACATTGATGGAAAAAATCGCTGATCTGGTGCGCGACAAAAAACTGGAAGGAATTTCCGACCTTCGTGATGAGTCGGACCGTTCCGGTGTGCGGATGGTGATCGAGCTTAAGCGTGATGCGGTTGCCGATGTGGTTTTGAACCAGTTGTTCCGCTTTACGGCGTTGCAAACATCGTTTGGCGTTAACATGCTGGCCCTTAACCGGGGCAAGCCGGAACTGATGAACCTGAAAGAAATTATTCAGGCGTTTGTCGAATTCCGTGAAGAAGTGATTACACGGCGTACCATTCATTTGCTGAAAAAAGCACGTGATCGCGCCCATGTGGTGGTGGGTCTTGGCATTGCTGTTGCCAATATCGACGACGTTATTCGTCTGATTCGCAACGCAGCAGACCCGGCAATTGCCCGCGAACAGTTGATGGCAAAAAGCTGGCCTGCCGGTGATATTGTTCCGTTGATCGAACTGATTGCCGACCCGCATCAGGTGGGATCGGAAGACGGTAATTACCGTTTGTCCGAAGCCCAGGCACGCGCCATTCTGGAACTGCGTCTGCATCGCCTGACTGGTCTGGAACGCGACAAAATCGCTGGTGAATTGACCGAACTTGGCGAAAAGATCAAAGATTTCCTCGATATTCTGGGGTCACGCGAACGCAAGCTGACCATTCTGAAAGACGAACTCACGGAAATGCGCAATGAATTTGCCGATCCGCGTCGTTCAGAAATTATCGAAGGCGATTTTGAACACGACATTGAAGACCTGATCGCTCGCGAAGACATGGTGGTTACGGTATCGCATACCGGTTATATCCAGCGTGTGCCGTTATCGACCTATCGTGCGCAGCGTCGTGGCGGCAAGGGCCGTTCGGGCATGGCCACCCGCGAGGAAGACTTTGTTTCCAAGTTGTTCGTGGCCAATACCCATACCCCGGTGTTGTTCTTTAGCTCGCTGGGTATGGTCTATAAAATGAAGGTTTGGCGGTTGCCGCTGGGCACGCCGCAATCGCGCGGCAAGGCTCTGGTTAACTTGCTGCCTTTGTCCGAGGGCGAACATATCACCACCGTTCTGCCGTTGCCTGACGAGGAAGAATGGCCAAACCTGCACATTATGTTTGCCACCTCGACCGGTAACGTGCGGCGTAACAGCCTGGCAGACTTTGTGAATGTGAAGGCAAATGGCAAAATCGCCATGAAGCTGGAAGAAGACCGGGGCGACAGCCTGATTGCGGTTCAAACCTGCACGGATGAGGATGATATTTTCCTGACCACACGTCAGGGCAAGTGCATTCGTTTCCGGGTAGCTGATGTACGTGTGTTTACCGGTCGTAATTCGGTGGGCGTGCGCGGTATTCGTCTGGCTGACGGTGATGACGTTATTGCGATGTCGGTTTTGTGGGGCTCACATGCCAGCATGGAAGAACGCAGTGAATATCTGTCGATTGCCAGCAAGCTGCGCCGTGAAGAACTCGGTGTTGACGACGCGCTGCCGCTCGAAGTGCTGAGCCAGGAACGTTATGACGAATTGCTGTCGGGCGATCAGCTTATTCTGTCGGTGACCGAAAACGGCTATGGCAAGCGGACTTCATCTTATGAATACCGGGTGACCGGGCGTGGCGGTCAGGGCTTTGCCAATATCGACATGTCTGAACGAAATGGTCTGGTTGCGGCATCCTTCGTGATCGAGGAAGGTGACGAGTTGATGATGGTCACCAATGGTGGCAAGGTCATTCGGATGCCAACCCATGATATTCGTATTGCCGGGCGGAAGACGCAGGGGGTTACCCTGTTCCGTACTGCCGAAGACGAACAGGTTGTTGCTGTTGAACGCCTTAGCAACCTTGGCGAAACCGCCGGGGATGATGAAGAAGGCGTTGAAGGCGAAACCGTGATTGCTGCCGATGAAACCGTTGTTTTGCCAGATGTTGACGGTGAAACCGGGAATGCCGGTGACAGTGACGGCAATGCTGGTGATGACACTGATGGTTCTATAAACGGGTAACTGGAAAGGGACCGATGGCACATACGACAATCGATCCTAATCGTGTCGGGATTTATCCCGGCACGTTCGACCCGGTTACACAGGGCCATATGGATATTATTCGTCGGGCCACCCGCATTGTTGACCGCCTGATTGTGGGTGTTGCTGTCAATGCGGGCAAAGGGCCGATGTTTTCGGTCGAAGAACGTTGTGAACTGGTGCGCGAATCCTTGAAAGCTGCGGGGGGCGAAGTTGCCGCCCGCACCGAGGTTAAACCTTTTGGCTCGCTTTTGATGCATTTTGCCAAGGAAAACCAGTCATCCGTGATCGTGCGCGGGTTGCGTGCGGTTTCGGACTTTGAATATGAATTCCAGATGGCAGGCATGAATGCGCGCCTGGCACCGGATATTGAAACCGTGTTTCTTATGGCGTCGGACAAACAACAGTTTGTGTCGTCGCGTTTTGTCAAGGAAATCGCCCGGTTGGGCGGTTCCGTAACCGAATTTGTGCCAGCCAACGTGTTGCAGGCTTTGCAAGCAAAGCTGGCGCAAGAAAAGGAATAGGTTGCATAAAGTCATGCGTCTGCTTCGTTTTCTTTCTCTTGTTATTCTTTCTTTGGGAATCTTTACCATGTCGAACGGTGGAATCGGCGCAGCACACGCGCAGACGACGGATGCGGCCACGCTTGACCCTGAAAACACCCTTTATCTTGATCTTAAGGACGGCCGTGTCGTTATTCAGATGCGCCCGGACCTGGCACCGAAAACCGTTGCCCGGATTAAGGAACTGGTACGGGACGGGTTTTACGATGGGCTGGTTTTCCATCGTGTGATTGACGGTTTTATGGCCCAGACCGGTGATCCCAAAGGGGACGGCACCGGTGGATCGGGCCAAAAACTGCCGGCGGAATTTTCTGATGCGCATCACGGGCGCGGAACCGTTTCAATGGCCCGTGCTGCCGATCCGAACAGTGCTGATTCGCAATTTTTCATCTGCTTTGCCGATGCTCCGCATCTTGATGGTCAATATACAATCTGGGGCCAGGTGGTTTCAGGCATGGAATATGTTGATAACATCAAAAAGGGTGCGCCCTGGGCCAATGGCCGCGTTGCAGACCCCGACAAGATTGTTAAAATGCAAATTGCTGCTGACGCGCAATAAGCGCGAATTTGGTCACACAAATTCAATCGAAAGCCGCCTCATTTGGGGCGGCTTTCTGCTTTTTGGGCCTAAAATTCAACGAATGTGAAAAAACTGTCAGAAATCGGCAAATGAAAGGTTGACCGGGTGGGGGCATCCCTTTAAAACGCCGTTCAACAACGTTGTGGGCCCGTAGCTCAGTTGGTAGAGCAATTGACTTTTAATCAATTGGCCACAGGTTCGAATCCTGTCGGGCTCACCAATAAACCCCTGAAACCTTCCGGTTTCGGGGGTTTATTTTTTTCAGCCGCCAGCGTGGTTTTGGGCCCGAATGGTGGTTCTGAAAAATGATATTCACCTAAATTGAAATTTTATCAAAATCAGGGCTTGACCCATCGGTGATCCCGCTTTAAAACGCCGCTCACCAAGACGTTGGGCCCGTAGCTCAGTTGGTAGAGCAATTGACTTTTAATCAATTGGCCACAGGTTCGAATCCTGTCGGGCTCACCAATAAACCCCTGAAACCTTTCGGTTTCGGGGGTTTATTTTTTTTCCGTATTTTCTGCCGTCAGATGACGCCAACATTATTAATCGAAACCGATCAATCATGCCTGGTCGGCGGGGCGGCCTATTAAGCATTTGCCGATCGCTTCACAAACCGCGCGACATGGCGCACCTGACCAAACTTTCCTAAGGCATTTTCATAGACTGTGGGTCTGACGGGGAGTAAAGGGTGATGGTGCGTTGCAAAAAATGTAGCTGTTCTGATAGTGTCGATACATAGTTAAGATTGCATCGCAGAGGCATTTGCAGTAATGAATGCAAATCATTTTCAATAGCGAATATGCAGCGCATGCGCTGTACTGTGTGATCAGGATCGGAAGTCCCATGCCAGACAATATTGTTCCCGCCGTAACCGATAGTGCGCAAGCCGCTGCCTCTGGTGGCGCAGGAGCCGTTGACACTGTGGCACAAGCGACGCAGGGTGGCGGTGTTGTAGACCCGACCACGTTGACACAAGGGGCTGTTGACGGGGCAATGAACGCTGACCAGATGGCCGACGCGGCCTTGCAAGGCGGAACAACCGTTGCTCATTCGGGCTGGGTGCCTGATGCAATTGCATCTTTGCCGGTATTTGATCTGGTGGACCGCGCGGGCATTGTGGGTTGGGTACTGGCGGCGATGGCGCTGGTCGGGCTGATGATGTTTTTCTATAAAATGGTTGGTTTCATTCGCCGCGGGCTATTTGCCGATGGTTTTGTGAGCGAGCTAGAGCGTCATCTGGTAGCTGGCGATGACCAAAAGGCTGCGGCCTTACTGGCCCGCCGCCGTCATCCGGCCGCTGAGATTGGCCGGTTTGGCATGTCCTTGCCGGTGGGCGATGGCGATAGCCGTGAATCGGCATCGGATTTGATTGCATCGCGCGCACATAAGGAAATTGACGGTCTTAATGGTGGTTTGCGCCTGATGGCGGCCATTGCGGTGTTAAGCCCGCTTTTGGGACTTTTGGGCACTGTGATGGGCATGATCAATGCGTTTCAGCAAATGGAGGGGGCCGGCAGCCGGATTGACCCGTCGGTTCTTTCCGGCGGGATCTGGCTGGCATTGTTAACAACGGCTATTGGCTTGGTTGTGGCGATTCCGGCAACGGCCGTTCATATGTGGATGCAGGGCATTATCAGCCGTGCGGCCGCCATTACCGAAGAAGTTTGTACCCTGATTGTCAATCGCGGCGAATTGGCCGGGCGTGATGCCCGCGAAGCGGCCAATATCACGCGTTTACGTCACGCTGCGGAATAAAACTATGCAGTTTCGTTCACGCTATCGCAGTCCGTCGCCTGTTATCGGGCTGACGCCGTTGATTGATGTTGTGTTTATCCTGCTGGTGTTTTTCATGCTGGCGTCAAGTTTTCTTGACTGGCGCGGATATGAGATGTCGGTTTCGGTACAGGATAAATCGGCCAATAGCCCGGCAGATAATCCCGCAGCACTGGTGCGGATTGATGGTTCCGGGGCACTTACCCTGAATGGTGATGCCGTGCCGCTTGATAACCTGGCCGCGCGTTTAAAGACTGATTATGCCGGTGCCCAGGTGCATTTGCAGCCGGTGAATGGCGCAAAATTGCAAATCCTGGTGCATGTGATGGATGTGCTGGGCCGGGGTGGTATTCATAATGTGGATTTGATCGAGCAATGAAACGGCGTATTCAAATCACCGATGACACCATGGGCCAGGAACCAATGTTGCCGCTGATCAACATTGTGTTTTTGCTGCTGATCTTTTTTATGATTGCGGGCAGTTTGCAAAAACTGGGACCGTTTGATGTTAATCCGCCCGCCAGTGCAGATGCTAGCGAAAAAGATGACGAAACCGTTGTTTTGTGGGTGGATAAAACCGGCGAGCTTGGTGTGGATGACAGCCGGGGCCCACTGGCCGATATTACCAGCTTGTTGCCAGCCAACTTTCAGGATCATCCGATCGAAATTCGTGCTGATCGGGAAACCGACGGGCAGATGGTCGTCGCATTGTTAAAGCGCCTACAGGAACTGGGTGTCGACAAGGTTCAATTAATGACAGCCGTAGAAGCGCAGGATTAACGGAAGTTCGATGTCCAAGCGAAGTGACTTTTTAATCGCCACCGCGATGACCGGGATGGTGCTGGCAGGGGGTGTTGTGTTGGCAACCCCCGTGCCTGAACCGTCCGGCTGGGGCGGGGCGGGTGCTGTGCAAAGTGTTAGTATTTCACTGGGGGCAGGTCAGGCCACCAGCGGTGAAGACAGCGACCCCGACGAAAGTGCCAGCGCCGACGTTGATAACCGCAAAGGCGAGGAAGACGCACAACCGGCCCCTGAAACTAGCGAGCCGGAACCGGTGCCAGAACCCGAGGTGGAACCGGAACCCGAAGCCGTGCCGGAACCTGAAGTGGTTCCAGAGCCTGTGATCGAGCCAGAGCCAGAGCCTGAACCGGTTCCCGAAGTGAAACCGGAACCGGTGCCTGAGCCAATTCCCGAGCCGGTAAAAGAGCCGGAGGTCAAGCCGGAGCCAAAACCGGAACTTGCAGCAGTTGTTCCCCCCAAAGTAAAGCCAAAGCCGCCGGTGAAGCCCAAGCCGAAACCGGTAGCCAAACCCGAACCTGTGACAAAACCAAAACCGACACCTGCACCCCCAAAAGAAGTGCCGCAACCGGTGACGGATACACGACCCACACAGGGCGCACAGTTTAATTCGCAAAAGGCCGAGGGCACCACTGGTACCAAAACCAAAAGCCAGGCTGCCAGTTCGGCATCTGGCAGTGGTGGGGGGGCTGCGTTAAGCAAGGCAAAGTTTGTCGATTATCAGTCGTCCGTTGTGCAAACCCTGATGCGTTATCGTGAATATCCGTCAGCCGCGCGCAGACGCGGTATCGAGGGCCGCAACATGGTGTTGCTGGTGATTGAACGCGATGGCTCGGTTTCGTCGATTAAAATGGTGCAGGAAAGCGGCAATCGCCTGCTGGATCGTGCAACTGAAAAAATGATCGAACGGGTCAAACGGTTTCCACCGTTCCCTGATGATCTTGATTTGGAGCGCATGACATTGCGGGTGCCGCTAATTTACGATTTGCGTTGAACATTTTTGTACGTATGCCGCAACAACTAAAAACGGCCCGGCAACATTTTGCCGGGCCGTTTTTTATGAGCGATTAGGGGGCCATCCTGTCAGGGGGCGGTATCATCGGCGTGCTCTTGCCAGTGATAGTCAAGGGTTTCGCGCCAGGCAAAGCGATCAAGATGGTCAATGATCACTGCCTTCATGCGATTGATACCTTCGGGCGTTGCTGATTGCCCGATAAAGGTTAAACCGCCCTTCGACGCGATGATCTGGCAGGGGCCGGTTGGAAAGCTGACATCGCCTGTCGTGGTGTTAAACGTTACGGGTACCTTGTGGGCAAAATGTTTGCAAAGCTGCTGCAGGTATTTGTCCCCGTGGTCGGTTTTAACTTTACCTGTGGTGTGAAACATCAATTCTCCTGCGGGGGGCTGGTTGCACAGGACAGGCTGTCGACAATGACAAAGGGCGTGCCACGCGAACAATATTCAATTCTGCCATCAACCTGATAGGCATCATGCAGGCGTTCGGGTGTCATGATGTTTTGTGCTGTATCACTGGCCAGAACCGCGCCATTACCAAACAAAACGATATGGTCGCAGTGTCGTAAGGCCAAATTGATATCGTGTAGCGCCATCAGGGCAAGGCCCTGTTGCTGGCGGGCAATGCGACGCACTACATCAAGCACCCGAAGCTGCCAGCGTAAATCAAGTGCGCTGGTGGGCTCGTCCAGCAGCATGATGTGGGGCGCGCGCACAATAACCTGTGCCAGCCCCACCATTTGTCTTTGCCCGCCCGACATCTGATTTAAGGCCTGAAACGCCAGGCTGGTAATACCAAGCTGTTCAAACGTGGCCTCGACCAATGCCTGTGCCGCATTATGGAGCAGGTCAGTGCGCACCGCACGGCAAGCCGATAAAACCGCCTCGTAGGCAACAAGGCTGGTGCCCTGTGGCAAGGTTTGCGGCAGATAGCCAATGTGTCGGGCGCGGGTTTGATGCGCCATGCGGTTAATTTCAATACCGTTTAGTTTGGCGGACCCTGTATATGTGTTTAACCCGGCAAGGGCACGTAGAAAGCTGGATTTGCCAACCCCGTTGGGCCCAAGTACCCCAACCAGGGCGCCTGGCGCAAAGGCAGGCAATGCAATGTGCGATAAAACCTGTTTGTTGCCATAGGCAATCGACAAATCATCTATAATCAGTTCCGTCATGGCACCATTACCCCCGCCGCTTTTGCGATAACAACAACGCCAGAAACAGCGGAATGCCGATCAGGGCGGTAACGATGCCATCGGGAATTAAAATGCCCGGCACGATATGTTTGCTGACAAGCGATGCCATCGACAAGATGAACGCCCCCGCCAGAACGCTGCCGGGGATGTAAAACCTGTGATCCTCGCCAAAGGCCAGTCGCGAAATATGCGGCCCGACCAGCCCGACAAAGCCGATAACCCCGGTGAAGGCCACGGCAACGGCAGTTAAAATGCTGACACGCAGTAAAACCAGCAATCGCAGGCGTTCGACCGGCACACCAAAGCTGCGGGCATAGTCTTCGCCACCGCGAAGGGCCGTCATTTTCCAGACATGGCGCATGGCAAGTGGCAGACAGGTGAGCAGAACAACCAAAACAATAATGATTTTCTCCCAACTGGCGCGGGCCAGACTGCCCATTGTCCAGAATACGATCTGTTGCAGGCTGTCGCTATTGGCAACAAACTGAATGAGGGACACTAACGCGTTCAGGGCAAAAACCAGCGCAATGCCAAACAGCACAATAGTATCCACACTGGCCCCATATGCCTTGGCTAAAAACTGGATTGCGCCCAGCGCAATGATGGCCCCGGCAAAGGCACAGATGGGCACGGCGTAGTTTTCAGGCAAACCAAAGCCTAGATTAAAGACAATCGCCAGGGACGCGCCAAGGGTTGCCGCATGCATGATGCCCAATGTAGACGGGCTTGCCAGCGGGTTGTTCAGCACGGTTTGCATTTCTGCCCCCGCCAGCCCCAGGGCTGCACCAATAACAACGGCCATCAGGGCAAAGGGCAGGCGAACATTGTAAATAATCACATGGGTGGCAGGGTCGAGACTGGCGGGGTCAATCAACCCGCCAATTACATCGCCAGCAGAAAGCAGCGCCGGGCCGGTCATGATATTGACCACGACCGATACCAGCAATGCCGCCAGCAATACCGATAGCCAGATGACACGGCGTCGAATGAAATGGCGATATTGTGCCGATAACGCACCTGTTTCGGGTGGGATAGCCGGGGTATCGGGTTGTTTCCTTGTCGGGGGGCGATGTTTGGCAACGTTTTGTTGATGTACCGGATGTATCGGGTGGTTCATTGGGCCGCGTCCCGTTCGGTCATGCCGGTCCAGTAGGTACCATTCAGGGCAACCGGCTGGAACCGGTCAAAATAGGTTTGCAGGGTGGCGTGTGGGTCTAGATCTGTGAACAGGTCGGGGTGGAACCATTTGGCCATTTGCTGCACAGCGGCAACATTCATTGGTGTGTTATAGAAATGATGCCAGATCGAATATAAATGGTCGTTATTGATGGCACTTAATTCCTGCATGCCAACGCGCCCGGTGGTTTGGCGCAGCGATGCTGCGGCCTGTTCCGGGTTTGCCATTGCACCAAGAATGATGCGGTTGCCGTTATTATCAACATTGGCCGAGCCGATGGCGGTGGCAATATAGTAATCCGGCTGGCTGACCAGCAATTGTTCGATCGTTACGGTGCCATGGGTGCCAGGAATAATTTCACCGAAAATGTTGGTGCCGCCGGCCCAGTCAATGAAACGCCCCATCATCTGGTTGCCCATTGCTTCGCAACAGGTTTGGTCCAGGCCAACGCGGCTTTCCATAAATACCGTCGGACGGTTTTTTACCTGGGCCAGTTTTTGATGCACTTTGGCCAAACCATCGGCGTAAAATGCCAGAAAGTTTTCTGCCTGCTGTTCCTTGCCCATTAAAGTGCCAAGCAGGCGAACGCTTTTGGGGGTATTGACCAGTGGGTCCTGTCGAAAATCAATCGCGACAACGGGAATATTGGCAGCGGCAAGGGTATCAAAAATCTGTTTGTTGCGCGCGCTGGGGCCGTGGCCACCTGTAAGGCCAAATACGGCAACATCCGGATGCAGCGAAATTGCTTTTTCAAGGTTAAAGGATTCCTCGCCACTACTGCCGATAAGCGGAATATCGTCAATGGCGGGGAATTTTGCCTGATATTGGGCATAGGTGGCCGGGTCCAGGTTTTTAAACTCGCCCATCATACCTGCAATCCAGCGGACCGGGTTTTCTGTGTCAAGAATACCGATGCTGGGTAAAAAGCGGCCTTCGCCCAAAATCATATATTTAACCGGGACATTGACGGTCACTTCATGCCCGGCAACGTCGGTCAGGGTGACCTGTTTTTGTGGCGCATCGGCGGCCTGTGATGATGTGTGAGCAAAGCCAAATAACGTGGCGGCCAGGGCGATGGATTGCAGAATGTTTTTCATGGTCAAATCCGCGTGGTGATGTGGGGCACGGCAAAACGCACAAACGGGCGCCCCTGTAAAAGAGCCGCCCTTTGTGTGCCGGTATGGTGGATCGGGTTAGAACTTAACCTTGGCCGACAGCACAAAACTGCGGCCTGGGTCCATATAGGGTTCGGTACGAATGCTGTCGTATCCGGTGGTGGTGCGGTCGGTATAGGCGCGGTTAAAAATGTTGTTGGCATCAATCCGCAAGGTAACGGCCTGTGACAGCGTATCGGGTGTCCATTCACCGTACAGGTTGGCAACAAAATAGGTGTCGATCGGTTCGGCACCGTATTTTTCCGGGTCATCATTTTTCAACGCCAGTTCAGATGACATACCTGCGCGCAGGCCCAGATCATGCCATTCCTTGCCTGCATCAACTGTTATGATGTCGCCTAGCAAAACACCTTGCCATGCTGATGCCGTGCTAACGGGCGGGGCACCGTCTGCGCGGACAATGGTATGGGTATAGGTCGCCCGGATATAGGCCGTGTCGAATTGATAGGTGCCAGACAGATTAATGCCGCGTGTGACAAGATCGACGGTGGTTTGGCGGTCTGTATCAGACAGGTCGTGTGATCGTTCGATACGATTGTAAAACACGTTGCCATCAAGGGTCAGGCGATCAAATGTGACCCGTGAACCTGCCTTATAGTTAAACGACCGCGATGGCGCAAAACCGGTATAATCCCAAACACCGGAAAAGTTATAAATGCTGGATTCCCCAACCGGTAAACCACCAAATGCCGTGCCGACGCCGCCATAAATTGTGGTGTTTGACAGAATATCGTATTCGGTATTCGCGTTGCCAGACAGGCCCTGTTCATCAAACTCGCTGCCGTCGATACCGGTAAACCACTGCCGGTCAAATCGCCCGCCAAACGATGTGCGCCAGCGGTTTGTCAGGTCCAGCCGTGCTTGCGAAAATATGCCGATATTGGTTGATTTTTCAGTATAGCTACCGGCACGGGTGCCGTTGTTATGGGTACCTGTGGCTTCATCATGGTAAAAATCAATTCCGGTATTAACCTTGCCAATTCCAACATCAAAATTGTTGGCAGCCTTGCCATTTACTGTTTCGATTTCTGAATTGGTATGAAAGAAATTTGGCCCGTTTTGCAGGTTGGGCACGTCGAGTTCCGATTTGCTGTAATTCAGCGATAATTCCGGGTCGAACTGACCATTGGGCATTTCATCAACATAGGAAACGCCCATGGCGGTTTTTTTGTATGAAATCCACTGTGCACCCTGTCCGCTGGTCAGCGCGCCAAAGTTGGGTCGCGACGGGCGCACACCTTCATCTTCGAGGTGGCTGGCAAAGGCTTCAAACCGTTCGCCGTCTTGCCCGTTAATGGCAAATTTGCCCAAACCGTTTTCACTGCCGTTGGCGGTTCCGTCTACCTTGTCGCCATTGCCATCGCGGTAATTGTTGGTGTTATTGTTTTGCACATACGCCAGCGCTTCGACCTTATCGGTGCGCCCGGCCATGGTTAGCCATTCACTAAATCCCCGGGAATTGGTGTCATAGGCGATTTTGCCATAGCCGCCAAAATTTTCGCCGGGTTCCAGAATGTCGCGGGCATCCCGGGTTTCATAGGCAATAGAACCACCAAGTGCGCCCGGGCCGCTATCGGCCGGGGCAACGCCGGTTTCAACATCGACCTTTTTTAACATGCCCGGGTCCATCACCGTGGTGCCAAGGTGATGATAACTGGAATTGTTTTGTCGGGTGCCATCAATGGTGACGTTGAGTTTGGTGTCTTCGATGCCCTGAACATAGGTTTTCTGCGTAACCGGGCTGGCCCCGCCGACATTGACTGCAGCATTGCCCGAAAAGACATCTTTCAGGGTGCGCGGTGCAATTCTGTCAAGTGTTTCATTATCAAGGGTAATGCCACCGGGCAGGGGCGGTGCTGTGCGCTCGCGGTTTGATGAAATCGTTATCGGGTCCAGGGTTGCGGCGTCGCTGTCCCGGGTGATTGTATCCTGGGCAAACGCGCTGGCAGGCAGCGCAGCCAAAGCAACACCGGTTAGCAAGGATGTACGAAGCCAGCGCGAAACCTGCATGTTTTGGGTAAACAGCATCGGAAAATGGTGCTGCGGCATAATATGGTCCCTCAATCGATGATTAGTCTTTACCAAATGCGAATGATTGTTAATATTAATTTTTGCAGATCGTCGCCAGCACATAGGCATTTGCAAAATCATCGCTTCTATCTGCGAAAACGGCGGCGCGTCGTTTGCAGGGCGGTGAACAGGGAAAGACGGAAATGACGGAAATGACGACGCCAAAAATGCCAGAACAATCAGCGCTGCGCCGGACCCCATTGGACCGCGACAACATCACCGCTGCCACGTTGTGGCAAAATGGCGGACAAAGCCGCCATGTAAGTGGCGCAGATGATGCTCTTTTGCCCGAGGATACGGTGCTTAAGGGACGATTGGTAAATGACCGGGCACCGTCGCATTTTATGGTTCACACCACCGATACAGTCGCGATGCGGGACTTTGAAATTTCCAATCAGGTGCGCCCTGCGGTTACGGTCGCTATTGTTGTTGATGGTCAGGTCGAGGGGGCGTTTGACGATACACCGTTTGACTTTGATGCGCGGCAGGGCGTTGTTGGTTATTTATGGGCACTTAAACAGCCCGCCAAGCTGACACGACGTATTCCCAAACATAACCGGGTGCGTAAGGTGATGGTGACCGCCCGGTTTGACTGGATTGCAAAAAGTCTGGGAAATGATGCCGGGCAGGAGGCCGCGCGCGCATTTTTATATGGCGATCATGGCCCTGTGCGCTGGCAACCATCGCGACGTGCCATAGCGTTGGCCGAGCAAATGTTATATCCGCCGATTGAATTACCGCTGTTTCGTGAAATTTACATTGAAAGCCGGGGGCTGGAAATTTTTGGCGAGGCCTTGCGATCGGTGATGACGCCACCCCGGATTGATCAAAATTGCAAGGCGGTTTCGGTTGATGTATCGGACAAGGCGCAGGATATCCGCGACCATATTTTGCAACATATCACGACGGGGCTTAATCTACGTGATCTTGCCGCGACAATGAATATGAGCATCGCGCGATTGCAACGCATATTCAAAACGGCCTATGGCACAACTGTAATGGATTTCATGCGCGAAACCCGCCTGCAAGCGGCACGCGATGCCATGGACAAGGATGGTCTGACCATTGGGCAGGCGGCCTTTCTTGCCGGGTATTCATCGCCTGCCAATTTTTCGACCGCCTTTAAAAGGGTCTTTGGCATTTCACCGTCTGAAGCCCGCGAAAGATAACCGGGTTGATCCGTCAGGATGGAGTACGGGCAAATGTACATTTTATATGGACAGGGACGGGGTGGTATGGCGGGGGCACATATGCCCCCTGGCCCGGAAATGATTGTGACGAAGCGAGCTATTCAGGCCCGATGTTATCGCGAACTGTGTTAACCCGCAGAAAGTCGTTTAAGGAAGTTGTCGACATCCTGACGTAGCGTGTTGGCATGGCTGCGAAGTGCTTTGGACACAGTGAGGACTTCTTCGGCGACAGACCCGGTATGGTCTGCGGTGGTGCCGACATTACCAAGGCTGGAATTAACATTACGATTGGCACTGGAAACGCCGTTGATATTGTTGCTGATATCGCCGGTTGCAGCGGCCTGTTGTTCGACTGCGGCGGAAATGGCGGCGACGGATTCAACGATTTTGCCGATCTGCCCGGTAACGCCCTGAATTGCATCAACGGCCCGGTGTGTTGTTTCCTGTACGGCGTTGATTTGCGCGGTGATATCCCCTGTTGCTTTGGCTGTCTGGTTGGCCAGGTTCTTGACCTCGCTTGCCACAACGGCAAACCCTTTGCCAGCGTCACCGGCGCGGGCTGCCTCGATCGTGGCGTTAAGGGCCAGCAGGTTGGTCTGGCTG
The DNA here is from genome assembly GCF_040148805.1 of Thalassospira sp. NFXS8. Classification (NCBI taxonomy): domain Bacteria; kingdom Pseudomonadati; phylum Pseudomonadota; class Alphaproteobacteria; order Rhodospirillales; family Thalassospiraceae; genus Thalassospira; species Thalassospira sp. NFXS8. The sequence goes on from NZ_JAGEMF010000004.1 coordinate 360,648, forward strand.
GCAATTTTATCGATCAAATCTACAACTGTGCCAATTTCCTGGGCTGTCGCATCAAGAATGCCGATGGTGTCGGAGGTGGCCCTAACTGCTCCTTCTACCTCTTGTGAAATGGTTGAAGCCCGGCTGACCTGACTTGATATTTCACGAATGGAACTATCAAGTTCCTCGGCAGCACCTGCAACGGTGGCTGCGTTTTCTGCGGAAAGCTCGGCAGCATCCCGGGCGCCATTGGTCTGGTCGCGGGTCTGCTGCACACTATCGACCAGGGCTTCCGCCGCATGAGACATATCGCCTGCACTGCTTGCAAGTGCCGTAACGACCTTTGACACGGTGGTTTGAAAATCGTCAGACATTTCGCCAAGACGGCGTTGATAGGTGTTGCGGGTTTCTTCGTAGTAAATTGTAATCGCCATTTCCATGTCAATGACAACGGCAGTAGATGCCGCAGCGATCATTTCGCCAAGATCGCGGCGTTTGCGAAAGGTTTCATGCAATAAGGAAATCATTAAACCAAGGATAAAATTGTATCCTGATACATAGGCTTCCGGTGTCAGGCCGATTTTTTCGTGCGCGCGACCGATACGACGTACTTCTTCAAAATAATGGTCGTCGAAATCACCGCGGAAAAGTGTTTTCCAGTGATTGCTTTGCGCACGCTTTAAACCATCGATGCGGCTGGTGTCACCGATGATCGCTGCCAGGTCAGGCCGTGCCATGATCTTTTTGTAAAAGGTATCAAGCATGGCAGGCAGATTTTTTTCAATCAGTGGCCAAATCTCTCGTAAATGGCTACGCTTCTTTTCATTAAAATCCACAAAAGCAATACGCCGATCCAGTTCTGCAGGCATCCTGACCCCATCTTGTTGCAGCTGAAACAATGCCGACGCCAAGGTCGGTGATTATATTTGTAAAATTTGAGATTGGTCTTTCCAGGAAACAATTTAACTATACTTTAGTGTTGGTCTTCATTTTTTTCTGCTGTTTATTTGAGTGTGGTGCGTTCGTGAATAAGAACTAAAGGATGTATTTTTCTGCATTTGCAGGTTTGGCGAGCGCCACTCTGTTGTAATTGGATTTGTTGTAAAAACAAAAATGCCCGGTTGTCCTTGTATTTAGCCAATTAAAATATTTTCAATTGTATTATAATATGCCAATCAATGTAAGGTGGAAATATACTATACGGAAAGCAGGAAATTTTAGCCGTTTGGAGTGGGGCGATGTTGGGGCTTGGAAAACAGTACCAGCCCGTCGGACAGAGGGATGATCAGTCGATTTTTTGATGTAAATGTGGCTGCCGTCAGTTCAGATTTACGGCGAAAAAACACTCATTTTCAGCAACTTGGAAAAATGGTGGTATTTGCTGATGAAATTCGCCAAAATCCACCCTTCGTTCGCAAAATTTTGCAATAAACCGCCAGAATAAGAACAGGTTAGGGGAAATCAGGATGAAACGTCGTCAGTTTTTGAAGGGTGCCAGTCTGGGCGCGGGCGCGCTTGCCGCGACGGCCGCCGCACCTGCCATTGCATCGGCACAGGAAAATTTGAAATGGCGTATGGTTATGCCGTGGCCCAAGGGCACGCCTGGCCTTGGTACCAATGCCGAAAAGTTCGCCGCCATGGTCAAGGAAATGAGCAATGATCGCCTGTCGATCACGGTTTATGGTGCGGGTGAACTGGTGCCACCGTTTGAATGCATGGATGCGGTTGAACAGGGCGTGGTTGAAATGGCCCACGGCACTCCGTATTACTGGCAGGGAAAAAACCCGGTTCTTAATTTCTTCTCCACCATTCCCTTTGGCCTGACGGCATGGGAACTTTCGGCATGGCTGCGTTTTGGCGGCGGGCAGAAGATGTGGGAAGATGTTTATGCCGACTTTGGTGTCGTGCCGTTTTATGCCGGTAATTCGGGTATGCAGGCGGGCGGCTGGTTTAATAAGGAAATCAATTCGGTTGATGACATCAAAGGTGTCAAAATGCGCTATGCCGGGTTGGGCGGCGAAGCAATGCGCCGGATTGGTGCCAATATTACCATGTTGCCACCAGGCGAAATTTTGCCTGCAATGCAAAGCGGGGCCATTGATGCCGCCGAATGGGTTGGACCGTGGAATGACTTGGCATTCGGCCTGTATCAGGTGGCCAAATATTACTATACCCCGGCTTTCCATGAACCTGGGCCCGGCCTTGAAATTTTCGTATCAAAAGAAAAATTCGACAGCCTGACGCCGGATTTGCAGGCGATTATTCGCTATGCGGCCCAGGCCATTGCCGAGAATACACTGGCGGACTTTACTTTTAACAATATCGAATCCTATCAGCCGCTGATCGACAAGGGCGTTGAAATTCGCCAGTTCCCCGACGACGTGATCATGGCGTTGGCCGAGGCCAGCAAAGCCGCCGTCGAGGAAATTGGCAATCAAAACGACGTTAACAAAAAGATCTATGATTCCTATATGGATCTGGTGAAAAAATCAGCGCGTTATGGCAAGGAATTTGAAGCAACCGGCTTGCTTCAACGTGCCAAGGTTTGGGGATTCTGATTTTCGGGTCCGTGATATGGAACGGTTAGTCTGATCGTAAAATGAAAACCGCCTTGCCATTGGGCAGGGCGGTTTTCTTTACAGTATGCGACGTCGCAGATGCGAGATGGGTTTTCATGTACCTGGATTGTCCGTTTTGCCGTGCGCTTCAAACCGTAACGGAAAATGTACAATCAAGGGCAATGTTGCGTTGCAGAACATATGTGATATGCAAAAATCACATATCAGCATCCCGTAAACACGCATTGTTGCCATTGGTAAAACCAAAGACCCTGCCCGCCTGCAACGTATTCAATGGCATGAATTTGTCGTTTTTACGCAAAAAATTATCAAATAAGTCTTCTGGAGTTCTTCATGAAACGTCGTAATTTTCTTAAAGGTGCCAGCCTTGCCGTGGGCGCAGTTGCTGGCGGCATGGCCGCGCCTGCGATCGCCAAGGCTGACGACACATTTAATTGGCGTATGGTTATGCCGTGGCCCAAAGGGTCGCCGGGGCTGGGTGCCAATGGCGAAAAATTTGCCGAACGTGTGACCAAAATGTCGGGCGGTCGCCTGAATATTAAAGTTTATGGCCCGGGCGAACTGGTGCCAGCATTTGAATGCATGGATGCGGTGGAACAGGGTGTTGCCGAAATGGCGCACGGCACGCCGTATTACTGGGCTGGCAAGGACGAAGCCGTTAACTTCTTTTCAACCATTCCCTTTGGTCTGATGGGCTGGGAACTGTCGGGCTGGTTGCGTTTTGGCGGCGGTCAGGAACTGTGGGAAGAACTTTATTCGCAGTTTAACGTTGTTCCGTTTCTGGCAGGCAATACCGGCCTTCAGGCTGGTGGCTGGTTTAACAAGGAAATCAACACCATTGATGATATCAAGGGTGTGAAAATGCGCTATGCCGGGATCGGTGGCGAAGCCATGCGTCGCTTGGGGGCCATTGTTACCATGCTGCCGGCGGCTGAAATTCTGCCTGCCTTGCAAAGCGGCGCGATTGATGCGGCTGAATGGGTTGGCCCGTGGAACGACTATGCCTTTGGTTTAACACAGGTTGCCAAATATTATTACACTCCGGCCTTCGCCGAACCGGGCACTGGCATTGAAGTGTTCATCAACAAGGACAAATTTAATTCCTTGCCCGAAGATTTGCAGGAAATTGTTCGTATCGCCGCACAGGCCAATGCCGAACAGACCCTGGCTGACTTCACCTATAATAACATCACGTCCTATCAGGCCGTCTTGAAAAAGAACATCGAGATCCGCCATTTCCCTGATGAAGTCATAAAGGCCCTGGCCAAGGAAGCTATGGACGCGGTGAAGGAAATTGCCGGTAAAAGTGAACTGAACCAGCGCATTTACGATTCTTACATGGACTTCACCAAAATTGCAGCACCCTATGGCGAGCAATTTGAAGCCACAGCCCTGTTGCAGCGTGCAAAAGTTTGGGAAAGTTGATTTCCGGGTTCGGAAGTTACACTGTTTTACAAGGGCGGCCTGTAATGGCCGCCCTTGTTTTATGCATAAGGCGAAATCTGTTTTGAACCGGGTAACGCAGTTTAGTGGGGTTTGGGGGCGCCAGGTGGCTGGGGCAGGTCAAAGGTAAACGATGCCTGGCCTTCATAATCGGCGACGGTAATACGTTTTACCAGCTCTGCGGCCAGGGCCAGCGACGTTTCAATCGCCCATTTAAGTTGTTCAACCGCCCCTTTGTTGCCATCGGCAAGGGCTTCGGGCAGGATGCGTTCCTGTAAAAATTTGGCAACCCCGGCAAAGCCGCGTGCGGCACTTTCGCAGTTTTCACGCAGGATCATAAATTGCCCGGTTTTTTCAACTGCATCGGCAATACCAGCCAAATGACCCATCATCACCTGGATATCGGCATCATCCGTTGCAGTTTTTTTGGCAACAAAACGCAAAATTCCGGCAAAAAAGGCATATTGGGAAGACATGGTCACCTGATGCTTAACAATTGGTCGTAAGGGATATGTGCGCCGTTTTAGTCGATGATGGTGGCGTGGTATAGTCCAAACTGGGAAATATATGCGACACCTGCCTGTCAGGTGATGAAAAGGATAGCGCGACAATATGCTTCAGGGTGGTTTGATATTTATTGTTGCGATGGCCTATATCGGCCTTTTGTTTGCCATTGCCCATTATGGCGACAAATACGCCAGATTTTGGCGATCCTCGCGGGCCAAACCGGTTATTTATGCGCTTTCCATGGCGGTCTACTGCACCAGCTGGACTTTTTTTGGCTCGGTCGGTACGGCTGCGCTGCACGGTTTTGCGTTTTTGCCCATTTATATCGGCCCGATAGTCATGATGCTGGCGGGCTATCCGGTGATGGTCAAAATTGGCACGGTTTGCCGGGCGCAAAATATCACCTCGATTGCCGATTTTTTAGGTTCGCGCTATGGTAAAAGCCAAAGTTTGGCTGCCCTGGTTGCTGTTATCGCCATGATCGGCATTCTGGCCTATATCGCCTTGCAGTTAAAGGCGGTTTCAACATCGTTTGATGTGCTGATCGGCCCATTGGGCGAGGATGTGGTGCGCCATAGTGCGGCGAATTTCACCAAGGATACCGCGTTTTACGTCACGATATTAATGGCGGTTTTCGGGGTGTTGTTCGGCGTGCGCTATATTCACGCATCCGAACATCATGATGGCCTTATTCTGGCAATTGCCTTTGAAAGCACAGTCAAGCTGGTTGCGCTTTTGGCGGTGGGTTTGTTTGTCGTATTTGGGCTTTTTAACGGCATTGGCGATTTGGCAAATCATGCCACCAGCCGGGCTGATATTACCGCCCTGTTTGAACCGCAAAGCTGGTTAACCCCGCATTTCTTTGTCGGTTCGCTTATCGGCATGTTTGCCATTATCTGTTTGCCACGCCAGTTTCATGTCACCTTTGTTGAAAATGACGATAGCCGCAATTTGAAAACGGCACGCTGGCTGTTCCCGGCGTATCTGGTGGCGATTAACCTGTTTGTGGTGCCCATTGCCGTTGCTGGGCTTTTACTGTTTGACGGCCAATCGGCGGTAAACCCGGACACGTTCGTTTTGACCTTGCCATTGTTGGGTGGTCAGAACGGTTTGGCATTGGTGGCGTTTGTTGGCGGGCTTTCGGCCAGTACCGGCATGGTGATTGTATCGTGCGTGGCGGTTTCCACGATGGTCTGCAACGATTTGATCATGCCGGTTTTATTGCGTCTGCCACGTTTGCGCGACAAGGCGGCAGGCGATGTCAGCCTGCTTGTGCTTAAAATTCGCCGGGTGGCGGTTTTGGTGCTGATGTTTCTGGCCTATGGGTTTTACCGGTTTTTAAGCGAAAAATACGCACTGGCCGATATCGGCATGTTGTCCTTTGCGGCTGTGGCCCAATTTGCCCCGGCTTTGCTGGCGGCCCTGTATGTTAAACGGGTTAACCGCACCGGGGTGCGTTGGGGGTTGGTTGGCGGGTTTGTCCTGTGGTGTTATACGTTGTTGTTGCCGTCCTTTGTGCAAAGCGGCTTTTTGCCTCAGGAAATACTTGTTAACGGGCCATTGGAACTCGCATTTTTAAAACCCCAGGCCCTGTTTGGTTTGCAGCTTGACCCCCTGACCCATGGGGTGATCTGGAGCCTTGGCACCAATATCCTTTTACTTTTTGTCGGGTCAGCCACAGGTATTCAGGGGGTGACCCAACGCCGACAGGCCCAATTGTTTGTCGATGTCGGGCGGAACCCGGCGCAGGCGCGCAATGATATCTGGCCGGGGCGCGTCACCATTGCCGATCTGGAAGGGTTATCCGCACGGTTTTTGGGCGCGCAGTGGGCCGAACGGGCCTTTCGGACCTATCTTGCCCGGCGAAGTGACAATGCCGCGCGCGATGATCTGGCCGATATTGATGCTGCCAATTTTACCGAACATTTGCTGAGCGGTGCGGTTGGTGCCGCGTCCTCGCGGGTGGTGATGGCGTTATTATTGCCCGACAAGGCTGTGTCGCGCCGCGATGCAATGGAACTGCTCGACGAAGCCTCGGCGGCGATCAAGTTTAACCGCGATTTATTGCTCAACACTTTGGAAAACATCTCGCAAGGGGTAGGGGTGTTTGACCATGATTTACGTTTGGCAACGTGGAATCACCGCTTTATCGACCTTCTGGGCATTGCTCCTTCTGATATTCAGGTGACGATGCCGTTATCGCATCTGGTCGAGACGTGCCGTAATACAGGGCCGCGTGCGGTTGACATCGACATTTTGTTGGGTCGCAATACCGCCCCGCAAATGCGCCGCCTGCCAGATACCTACGAACGCAAACGGTCGGATGGCATGGTGCTTGAAATTCGCACCAATCCGATGCCCGATGGCGGCTTTGTTGCCACCATTGCCGATATTACGGCACGGGTACGAACAGAAGATGCCCTGCGTGAAAGTGAACGGAACATTCGCATTTATACCGATAATATTCCGGTCATGATTGCGTATGCCGATAAAAATCAGCGTTTACGTTTTACCAATCGTCCCTATGAACGCATGTTTGGCCTGCGCCGGGCCGCCGCCCATGGCATCACTGTGGCCGAGGCCGTGGGCGAAAAGCGTTATCAGCGGTTAGCCCCCATGATTGCCGAGGTGTTAAAAGGGTATCGCCAAAGTTTTGAAATTGATTTTCCGCCCATGGAAGGTTTTACCGAAGAACGTTTTGCCGAGGGTACCTATATTCCGCATTTTGACGAAACCGGCGAAGTGCTGGGCTATTTTTGTATTTACCATGATATTACCGAGCGCAGACTGGCCGAGCAGGCCCTTAAAGAAGCGAATGAAAGCCTGGAAGAACGGGTGGTCGATCGCACCCGTGCGCTTGAAACACTCAATAGCGAGCTTTCGGTTGCCAAGGAACAGGCCGAAACCGCAAACGATACCAAAACCCGCTTTTTTGCTGCCGCCAGCCACGATTTGCTGCAACCCTTAAACGCTGCACGGCTGTTTACCGTGGCCCTTGGCGGGCGCACCTTGCCCGATGATGCCGCTGATCTGGTGGGTAAGGTTGATTTGTCGCTCAAAGGTGTTGAAGAACTGCTCAATGAGCTTTTGGATATATGCAAGCTTGATGCCGGGGCCATGCAACCCACTTTGCAGGATTTTCCGATTTCCAAGGTTTTGAATATTCTGAAAACAGAATTTACCCCGATTGCCGAACAGGCCGGGTTACGGTTTTCAGTGTTTCCGCGCGATGTCTGGGTACGAAGTGACAGCCGCCTGTTGCGTCGCATTCTGCAAAATTTCATTTCCAATGCACTGCGTTATACCCGACAGGGTGGCACTGTTGTTGGCTGTCGTTTGCGCGGAGATATTTTGCGGATCGAGGTGTGGGATAGCGGACCAGGGATTCCGGTCGATAAACTGAAAATCATTTTCCGCGAATTTCACCGCCTTGAAAGCCCGGAAAATGCCGATGTAAAGGGGCTGGGCCTTGGCCTTGCTATTGTCGACCGGTTGGGCCGCAAACTTGATCATCCCATTTCGGTGCGATCATGGCCCGGCCGGGGCACCGTATTTTCGGTCGATGTTCCCGTGGGCATTGTGGCACCCGAAACGGGGGATATTGCCCCACGCCGCCGCCTTGCGAGCGAGTTGGGCGGGGTGCGGGTGCTGTGTATTGATAATGAACCCGATATTCTTGAAGGCATGCGTGCCATGCTGGAAAACTGGGATTGTGTGGTGGCTACGGCGCGCTCCGGCACTGATGCCGAAGCCTTGTTAAATCCGGCTGTCAGCACGATAACCCCTTTTGTACCCGACGTTATTCTGGCTGATTACCATTTAAGTGCCGGTGAAACCGGGTTGGATGTGCTGTGCCGTCTGCGCGACCATAACGGGCTTGTGGTGCCCGGTGTTGTAATTACAGCCGATAGAAGCCCGGAAACGGCAGCGCTGGTTCAGGCGCAATCCTTTACATTGCTTAACAAGCCGTTGCGTCCGGCTAAACTGCGTGCCGTTATGACACGATCATTTGTTCGTAACGGATAATTTATTGTGAACGCAGTGCATTGCTATTTGGCTGGTAACGATGGTTCGATTGTTTGGCGCGCGGTGGTGTTCTTCGCCCGCTGGTTTTTGTCTATGGTGACGGATGAGGGGCGAGCACAGCGAGATCAACAGGCGAATGTTTCGTGCCTTTTTTTAGGCGCAAACTCTTGATCCAAGCAGTTGTTCGGCCACCACAAAGCAGTGCAATGGCACGTACCAAAATCATAAAGGAATATCGTTCTTGCGTAAAATTGCCCGTCATCTTTCCGATACCATTCGCCGGAAAACCCCGTTTGAACCGCAAATACTGGCCTGTATCGTTGCGATTGCCGGGTTTTTATTGCTGTTTGGCAAGCTTGTTGAGGATGTCTTTAATCAGGAAAGCGGGACGTTTGATAAGGCGATCCTGCTGTTTATGCGCAATGGCAATGATTTGTCGCAGCCTATTGGGCCAGCATGGTTGTTGGGGGTAGTCCGCGATATCACCGCATTGGGTGGTGTTGCGGTCTTAACGCTGTTTACATTGGTTGTAGTCGCTTATTTACTGGTGGCCGGATATCGGCGGGCAGCGGTGCTGGTGGTGCTGTCGGTCGGGTTGGGGGCTGTGTTTGAAGAAGCCCTGAAAATTGGCTTTGACCGGGCCCGGCCGGACATTGTGCCTCATCTGGTAACAGTGCATTCCCTGAGTTTTCCCAGTGCCCATGCCATGCTGTCGGCCATTACCTATTTAACATTGGGCACATTGGTTGCCCGGACCGAGAAACGCATGCGTGTGCGCGTTTTTGTGATGTCGGTTGGCGTTTTCATGACGTTTTTTATCGGCCTTAGCCGCCTTTATCTGGGCGTGCATTGGCCAACCGATGTGTTGGCAGGCTGGTCGCTAGGGGCGGCATGGGTGTTGCTGTTTTGGCTGGTTTCGCGCCGCTTACCCTAGCGTGTCTGCGATTAAATTGAATTGCTTCCTAGCGCGAGGAAAATGCCAGACGCGCACTTAGCACTACAAATATTCCGGCGATGCTTCGGCGGAGCCACACCATGACGTTGGGGCGCGTTAAAACATAGCGCCGGGCGAGGGCGGCGAACATGCCGTATCCCACAAAAATCACAAATGTCATCGCCATAAAAATGCTGCCAAGCAGGATCATGCGGGAAGTGGTATCTGGCGCATCCGCAGGAATAAATTGCGGCAAAAATGCCAAAAAGAACAATGTCAGTTTCGGGTTGAGGATATTGAGTAAACATCCGTTGATCGCGACAGTCACATTGCTTTTGGAAGGCATATTTTCCTCGATGACCATCATTGAACGATCACGCCAAATGGCTTGTGCCATATAAAGCAGGTATAACACCCCGATATAGCGCAGGGCCTCGAATGCCAGGGCGCTGCTGTGAAGAAGGGCGGCGAGGCCCGTTACACTGGCTACGATGGCTGGAACAATGCCAAAGGTGCAGCCAAGTGCGGCCCATATGCTGGTTTTCCAACCCTGGCTAAGCCCCGATGCCAGGGTGTAAAGAACGCCACTACCGGGCAGTAATACTAAAACAAGCGAGGTTATAAAAAATTCGACCGACATGCTGGCTCCTGACGCAGGTAAAATATACTTGCCCAATATGGTGCGCACAGTTTTGCCGGTCTTGAATAAAATTGCATGGCATGGTGCGTTGCCTTAGCGGCCCGCTACCGTTTTTGCCAGCTTGCCGGGGCTATAGCCATAAAAGCGGATAAACTGGCGAGTCATATGACTTTGGTCGGCGAAACCGGCTGTCATCGCGGCGTCTGCCAAAGGGGTTTTTTGTAAAATCAGGTGTCGTGCCAGAAGGGCGCGTTTTTGCATAATATAGGCGTGTGGGGTATAGCCGGTATATCGGCAAAAATCGCGAATTAACTGAAATTTTCCTATGCCACTGGTGTGTGCCAGGTCGTCAAGCTGAAGAGCTTCGCCCGGGTCATCGTCAATTTGTTGTTTTGCTTTGTAAATGCCAGGGGCAATCATCATGCTTTCGCATGGCCGGGTGCTTTGCTCAAGGCTTGCCCGCGCCAGAAGAATAAGCAGTTCTTCGTATTTCATTTTTGATATTTCGCTATCGCCAGGGATGTTTTGGCTTATGACGTGGTTAAATATCAGGTTGAAATATTGCGCCAATGCAGGGCGTTTAAAAATTGGGCTGGTAAATTCATGCTCGGGTGCTGTGCCCTCAAACAGGGAATTCATCGCATCGACCAGAATATCGGGGCGGAAATACAATATCCGCCATTTTCGCGCTGCTCCGCCAATTGGTATACCGTCGTGGATTTCACCGGGATTAACAGTAATGATTGTTTCCGGACCTGCCTCGACCACGCCGCGCCCGCTAGCCGATTTTTGCGCCCCGCCATCAATCATGCCAATGCCAAATACATCGTGACTGTGGCGGGAAAACTGGTGCGCCGAGCAAGCGGCGATGGCCTCGATCCCGGGCCTTGAAGTTGGCAAGACGGCGATATGCCCTTTGGTCATGATCCGGGTCCGTTTGTGATGCCAGTAAAGGGATCAGAAAGCTTGGTGGTGGCGACCAAAGCTGTAATGCCTGATCAGGTTTGTGCCAATACACATCGAAAAATTGCAGAATGAAAGGCACTTTTCAATGTTTTACGACACGGAGTTGGGCAGAAGAGCCTGCTGCTTATAATATTTATGGTGTAGCCGTTACACATCATCAAAATGCCTGCTGCTGTTAAGGGCCAGTTTTAAGGGGATTTCTTACGTTGTCGCTTAGATGATATCTTGTGCCGGTCAGAACAGGTGCGCTGTAAAGGGCTGGCGCACCTGCGATTATGTCGTTGACGGCATCATGCTAATTTATGCAATTAGCCATAAAAGGGCGACGCCATATCGCGGCTGGCTGCTTCGGTTACCGTCGCATCAAATATGCGGGTATAAAATGCGGCGTTAAGCGCTGCCGTTTCTGTCGGAAAATAATCCAGCGCAAATGTCTTTGCATTTTCAAGGCTATCAAACGCGTAAAAGCCACCGACGGTGCCTGTGTGTAGCCCCGATAGCCAGGTTTTGGATAACAGGCCGGGTTGCTTTTTTAATACAGGGTTCAAATCACGCCATGGTCCCCGGTCAAAGGGAAGAACGCTCAATTGGACCTCGGTATAAACAAACGCACCGGGGTTTTTGCCAGGTTTATGGCCGAAATGTACTGAATTCATAGCGATGCTGGCGGCTTTGGTTGCGTCAGCGTCAAAAATACGCGTGGTTTGGGCGACGCCAAAATTTCGGGCTTCGGCCGGGAAATAGCCGGTGACAAAGGCCTGGGCATTTTTAATGGAGTCAAACGCATAAATGCCACCCGCAGAATTATTGCCATGCCCGGAAAGCCAGGTTTTGTTCAAAAACCCCGGCTGCTGTTTGATTGCAGTGTTTATGGCTTGCCACGGAACCTGATCGAACGGGGCTGAAATTTGAAGTTCAGTATAGACGAATGCGGATAAAGACATTGCAGTGCTTTCATAATGGGGCGTTAAACCAAGGTCCGGTGCCAAAAGGCGCAAACGGACAGATGCTGTGATTGACCGGTCAATCACAGTGGCTTTCGGCATGTTTTTGGTAACTTTGCCAAAGCAAGGCAGGCTTGCCTGAATAGCAAAGGATTAAAGATGAATGCGTAGAGAGACATCGGGGCTAAAAATATAACGTTCGTTATATTTAAAATCTGATCGACAAAGCGGGCGCTGTCAACTAAAAATATAACGGTCGATATATTTTAGGAAAAAGCGGGAGAACAGCCGTGGTCAGTAACAAGACACGCAAGGAAGAAACCCGCCAGAATATGTTGGCAGCAGCCAGCGAGGGCTTCCGGGCCAAAGGGTATGCCGGGGTTGGTGTCGATGGCATTGCAAAGGCTGCCAATGCAACATCCGGTGCATTTTACGCCCATTTCGGCTCAAAGGATGGAGCGTTTCGCGCGGCTCTTGATTTGGGGCTGGATGAGGTTATTGAAAATATTCCCCGATTTCAGCGCGATTTCGGTTCGCACTGGACGGATGCCTTTATTGATTATTATTTAGGGCGCGCCCATCGCGACGACATTGCTTGTGGTTGTGCCATGACCAGCCTGTCACCCGAAATTTCGCGGGCAGATGCCGAAACCCGTGCGCTTTACGACCACAAAATGAACCGGATTGCCGCCCTGATCGCAGCGGGGTTACCCCACATCACCAAAGACCGGCAATTGGCAAAGGCGTGGTCGTTTCTGGGGATTTTGATAGGGGGATTGACCATAGCACGCGCTATGGTCACGGAAGATTCAATTGCGGGTGTTTCAGATGCCATCCGCATATCAGCCGCAAATATCCTGATGGTGGATTAGGCTGTTTTTTAACTTGATCCGTTTCATCAAATGGCTGGATCAAGCATTTTCCAGATGCGATCAAACCTCAACAGCAGGTTCCTGCAATTGCAGTTCGCGTGCGACAATGACCGCCTGGGTACGGCTGTGCACCGATAATTTGCGCAAGATGGCCGACACATGCGCCTTGATGGTGGCTTCGGTCACATCAAGTTCATAGGCAATCTGTTTGTTCAGCTTGCCTTCTGTCAGCATGTTTAAAACGCGCAACTGCTGTGGTGTAAGCTGGCTTATTTTGGCGGCAATGTCGGTATTGGCATCTTTTTGTGGTGAATTTTCAATTGCGTCGCGCGCCCAGTCCGGCATCCACATTTCACCATCCAGCACTGCGCGCAAGGCGGCACCAATTTGCTCGACCGGGGCAGATTTGGGAACAAAGGCAGCTGCACCGTATTCAATGGCGCGGCGTACTACCGGCATATCCTGGCTGGCGGAAACAATGGTAACAGGAATATCCGGGTAAGAAGCGCGCAGCGTAAACAGACCGGTAAAGCCATTCATACCGGGCATGTGCAAATCAAGCAAAACCAAGTCAATATCGTGGTCTTGCTTGCGGCAGGCTTCAATTGCGGCAATGGCCTCGCCCAGGTTCCCGGCCTCATGGATGGTAATGTCGGTTAGTTCTGATGAAACGGCATGTGACAGGGCACCGCGCATCAGCGGATGATCGTCAGCAATCAGGATGTGAAAACCGGTGGTCATAAATGAACGATCCCCAGAAACAGTAAAAATATAACCGGATCGCGGGTTAGCCCACAATCGGTTCATTGTGCTTGCGCGGCACTTTCTGTCCTGCGGGATTTTTGTTTTTGGGTGCGACACCGGAAAGGAGTGAGGGAAACCAAAGAACACCTTCGCCCCACGAATGTGAAACTTCGGCCCCCCTCGCGCCACCATTTATGATTATGACGTGTAATTGCCGCCACGTAAACTCTGCATTTGTGGGTATGGGCAATCCGCGCTATTTGTGGGGGTGAAACAGTCGTTAAAGCGTGCGTCGATACGGGGTGGCTGCCACTGCCATACGGTATCGAAAGCGCGAAAGAACAAGGAAAAGGACCATTTCATGTCGGAACAGCCCCAAGTGATTCGCCGCGAGGATTATACCGCGCCGGCTTTTTTGATCGAAACAGTCGAACTGGTTTTTGACCTTGATCGCGAGGCGACAACGGTAACGTCGCGGCTTTCGTTGAAGGCGAATCCGGATCGCGATTCAGGTGCCGGTGACCTGGTGGTGCTGGATGGCGAGGACATGAAATTGTTGTCGGTTGCCATTGATGGTGCTGCATTGGCCGCCAGCGATTATCAGGTTGATGCGACCACACTGCAATTCAAGGCCCCGTCCGAGCAGTTTGTAGTAGAAATTCAAACCCGGATATCGCCGGTTAACAACACCCGTCTTGAAGGGTTGTATGTGTCGCAAAGTGCTTACTGTACTCAGTGCGAAGCCGAAGGTTTCCGCAGGATCACCTATTTTCAGGACCGGCCCGATGTGATGGCGACCTATCGAGTCACCATCAATGCGCCCAAGGATAGCTGCCCTGTATTACTGTCTAACGGTAATCTTGTTTCCAGCAAGGATCTTGAGGGTGGTCTTCATCAGGCTGTGTGGGATGATCCGTTTCCCAAACCGTGTTATCTGTTTGCGTTGGTTGCCGGTGACCTTGCCTGTGTTGAAGACAGCTTTAAAACCATGACCGGGCGTGATGTTGCCCTGCGCATTTTTGTCGAACACGGCAATGAAGACAGCTGCGACTATGCGATGGATTCGCTTAAACGGGCGATGAAATGGGACGAAGACGTTTATGGTCTCGAATATGATCTGGACCTGTTTAACATTGTCGCCGTGTCGGATTTTAATATGGGCGCAATGGAAAACAAAAGCCTGAATGTTTTCAACGCCAAATATATCCTCGCCAAGTCTGATACGGCGACCGATACCGATTTCGAACTGATCGAATCGATTGTTGCCCATGAATATTTCCATAATTGGTCGGGCAACCGTGTCACCTGTCGCGACTGGTTTCAACTGTCACTAAAAGAAGGGCTGACGGTTTTCCGTGATCAGGAATTTTCATCTGATGAACGCTCGCGTCCGGTGCAGCGCATAAAGGATGTCCAGCGTTTGCGTGCCGGGCAGTTCCCCGAAGATGGCGGCCCGCTGGCACACCCGGTGCGGCCCGACAGCTATATGGAAATCAACAATTTCTATACCGCAACGGTCTATCAGAAGGGTGCTGAAGTCATCCGTATGATGCACACCTTGCTGGGCACCAGGGGCTATCGCAAGGGTATTGACCTTTATTTTGAACGCCATGACGGGCAGGCCGTAACCTGTGATGATTTTGTCCGCGCGATGGAAGATGCCAATGGTGTTAATTTTGACCAGTTCTGTCTGTGGTATTCGCAATCGGGGACACCTAATCTGGTGTGGAATGGCGAATATGATGCCAAACACCAGACTTATCGCCTGACTATCGAGCAGAAAACCGAACCGACGCCGGGCCAGGTAATCAAGTCTGATTTACAAATGCCGATCAAGGTTGGACTGCTGGGGCGCAATGGTGACGAACTTCTGGCTAAAACCATTGATCTGACGCAGGGCAAGCAGGAATTTGTGTTTGAAGATATTACGCAAGAGCCTGTTGTTTCATTCAATCGCGATTTTTCCGCACCGGTTAATGTCGGCACAACGCCGTCGCATGATGATCTGGCATTTTTGATGGGTAACGACACCGATGCTTTCAACCGCTGGGAAGCCGGGCAGAAATATGCATCAGACCTGTTGATCGACGGCATTAAAGCTTATCACAATTCGGGTGATGCCGATGCGGCCCTCGGCAATGTTGATGCGTTTTGCACCGCCTTGCGCGCGACACTCATCAATGACGACCTTGATAAAGCGTTCCGCGCACAGGCGATGATCCTGCCAGGTGAAGCAATGTTATCTGAACAGTTGCAGCCGGCGGATCCCGAAGCAATTTACCAGGTGCGTCAGGCGATGCGTCGCAAAATCGGCATATCCTTGCAGGATGAATTCGAGGCGGCCTATCGTAACAATG
Organism: Thalassospira sp. NFXS8; assembly: GCF_040148805.1. NCBI lineage: Bacteria > Pseudomonadati > Pseudomonadota > Alphaproteobacteria > Rhodospirillales > Thalassospiraceae > Thalassospira > Thalassospira sp. NFXS8. The sequence continues at coordinate 376,639 of NZ_JAGEMF010000004.1, forward strand.
CCTCGAACGATGCATATAGCCCAGATGCAGCATCGGCTGGCCAGCGTGCCTTGCGTTCTGTCGCCTTGTCTTATTTGGCGGCAACAGGTGAAAACGTATTTGTTGATCTGGCGCTGGAGCAATATCGAACGGCTGATAATATGACGGATCGCATGGCGGCTTTGGTTGTGTTGAACGATCAGGACCATCCCGGGCGGGACGAAGCATTGGTCGATTTTGAAAACCGCTTTGCCAGCAACACTGTTGTGATTGACAAGTGGTTTTCGCTTCAGGCGATGTCATCGCGCACGGATACGCTTGGTCAAATCAAAAAACTGATGGAACACCCGGCCTTTACCATGCGAAACCCGAATAAGGTGCGCGCGTTGATCGGGGCTTTTGCTATGGCCAACCAGCGTAATTTCCATGTTGCTGATGGCAGTGGTTATGCGTTCTATGCTGACCGTTTAATGGAGCTTGATAACCTTAACCCGCAAGTGGCGGCCCGTCTGGCCGCGCCTTTGGGCAAATGGCGCAAGTTTGACGAGGGCCGGGCAGCGAAAATGAAGGCGGAGTTGAACCGTATTCTCGCCAAGGAAAACCTGTCGCGCGATCTTTATGAAATCGCCAGCAAGTCAGTTGCGGAATAAAGATTTTCGCCTGTTCTTACATATGCTGACACAAAACAAAAGCGGAGCCGATATGTTCGGCTCCGCTTTCTTATGACCGGGAAACGGTCCTTTGATTTAGGTAAAAGCGCGGTGTTTTTTAAGACAAAGGCTTTTTAAAACGCCAGCAAGTTAACTGACCCCGATGATCTTTTTGGTCGCCGGGATACAGTTTTAATCGCCAATTTTCACGCGTGAGCTAAAGGCTGCCATGCGATCAGACAGGCTTTTTGCCATTTGCGAAAGTTCGTGACTGGCGCTGTTAAGGTCATAGGCCGTTTTGCCAGTGCTTTGTGCACCACCATTCACAAACCGGATCATTTCATCCATCGTGCCAGCACCCTGGGCGATGCGCTGAACGTTTTCTGAAATTTCACTGGTGGCACGGCGTTGTTCATCAACCGAACTGGTGATGGTATTCTGAATGTCATTCACCTGATGAATAACATCACCAACCGTGCTGATCGAACGGGCGGCTTTCTTCACTTCGGTTTGAATGGCGCCGGTCAGATCACCAATTTGGCTTGTTGCATTTGCGGTTTGGTCCGCCAGCGATTTAACCTCGTTGGCAACCACAGCAAAACCCTTGCCCAACTCACCGGCGCGTTCAGCCTCGATCGTGGCATTTAACGACAGTAATTTGGTGCGATGGGCAATGTCGTTAATCAGATCGATAATGGATCCGATTTCCGAACTGGCATTTTCCAGCGAAATGATATTACGTTGCGATTCCTCGGCTTCCGAACGCGCACGTTCCGTAACCGAGCTAGCATCGCCCGCCTGTCGGTTAATTTCTGCAATCGAGGATGAAAGCTCCTCAACCGCTGTTGCCACATTCTGGGTGTTGTTTGCAGCATCGCGCGAAACATCCAGTGCCGTTCCCGACTGGGTGACGGTTTCTTCCGATTGGTGGGTCAGGTTATTTGCCAGTTCCAGCAGCATTGCTGATTGTTGTGTTACCGAGCGGGCAACATTTTCAACCTCAACCACCAGTTCCTGAATGGCAATGCGGCCTTCCTCACGTTCGGTCACATTGTTCCAGGCCAGCATTGTGCCGACAAGTTCGTCATCCTTGTCACGCACCGGCGCTGCCAGAATATCAAGATGATCATTCCCCGATTGAAGAACGTCTTCAAACGGCAAATTGGCCGGGTCGCGTAATTTACGCTGAAATTCGGGACCAAGCTCCAGAAAGTCCTCTTTGACGTCCTGGATGTCACCGCCAAGATACTGCTTTGCGCTGGCATTTAAATAGGTCAAATCCCCTTCGGGCGATATTAAGGCCGTCATTGTCGGGGTGTTTTCAACCATGTTTTGCAAAATCATGGCCTGGCGAACAGACTCACGCAACTGCACCAGGGCTTTGCGCATTTCACCAATTTCATCATTGCCAACCTTGGGCAGGCGAACGCTGGTGTCCCCTTCGGCAATGGATGTCATGGCGCGGGCAAAGCCGCGCAAATTGCGAAATACCGTTAAACGAAGCAATAACCAGCCTGCAATCCAGCCAACGGCCAGCACCGCGACAAGTAATTCAATCGACAAATTACGTAATTCACCGGTACGGCTGTAAAATTCGGTGATGTCACGGGTAAAGGTTGCCTTGGCCCACTGGCCGCCACGACCATTGTCAATACTGATATCAACAGATGCCCGGCGATGTGTTTTATCGGTATTTTCGTTTGCCTGTTCTATTTCTGCTGCTGCTTCGTCTGCATTTGCCTCTGCCGGTGCGGTATCCTCGGTTTCACCATCATTTTCCAGGCTTTCGAACAATACATGGCCGTCGTTGCCCACAATGCGGAAGTCGCCACCCAAAACGGCTCCCATACCCTGCAAAATGGGCAGCGGGTCAGTTACAACTTCCAGAAACCCGACTGCCTTGAACCCGCCAATTGGCAGGATCATGCTGAAAACCGGTCGTCCATCACTCATATGCCAGATATAGGAAACAGCCTTGCGGGCTGCGGCCTTATCGCGTGATTTTAACATTTCATTCAGGGCAGGGTCGTCCGCAACGCTTTCGCCTGTACTGTTGTCCGACGATGCAACCTTATTAAAATTGCTGTCATAGGCAATCGTTTCAATCAGGTTGATTTCCCCTTGTGTCACCTGACTGGCATTTGAAAAGAACGTAAGTTCGGTTTTGATATTGTCGACGTTGTTTTCCTGTAGCGCCTTTACCAGTCGGGTTGTGCGTGACCAGTCATTGGTAACAGGTGTGATTCGATTTGCGTAGTCGTTGATGACCCGCGATCTTACAAAAAAATTCACCGTGCTGCTGACCGAGTTATTTAACGTTTCAACAGCAAAGTTGCGGTAATTGTCGCCAGTCCATAGCAGCATCCATGCCACAGCCCCTGACAATAAAAGACCAATTACCAAGAGGATACGGCGCAATGTAAAGATACTTGCGCTCTTGCTCCCCACAGCCGTATTTACGGCCTTTACTCCCTTCATCCAACACCCTCCTCAGTCACTTGGATTTTTATATGTGTATTAATTGTGACCTCCCGTTGCGACCTTTTGGCCGCATTGGAACCAATCCAAGCAGAGGTTTCATATAAAGACAACAGTTCTGACGCATTTTGCGTAATTTTCGTGGTGGCAAGAACCATAGGGAAACCCTTGCCTACGACTGCTTCGCGATGATGAAATTGCTTTTCGCGTATAGCGTGTCGTGTCGCAGCTGGCGTGAGGGAGAGGGAAGGTTGAAAAAATAATTGCGAATGTGTGTGATAATCGTTTGCATTTGAAATTCAGGTTGTTTATGACTGTTGTTGTCACTGGCCAACGGAATTTCCGTTGGTGACATGACTTCCGGAAAACATGGCGTATCTGGAAGTCCTTCTTCGGGAACTCTCTCCCCGAAGGTCGATCTCTCTCACTCGAGGGGCTGGCATCCGGTATTTGTGCGGGACAAAGCCGGGCTCAATGCCAGCCCTTATTTTTTGCCATATTCAGGTTCATGTTGTGTTTTATGCTGCGAATTTAAGCAAATTCGTCGGCATTTAAGTGTTTTTTAAACCGCCTTGCGGTTAGAAATACCCGTAGCCATGATTTTATCACGGGCTGGAACGACACGACTTTAAAACAAGGCGCAAAAAACAGTGGCCGAGAATGACCCGGAACATTCCAGTACAGACCCGCAAGGGCGATCATCAAAGGCGCCTTTGCCAGCATTTTTTTACGGACAGGGTAAAAACAGTGCCGGGTCAAAAAATGTCGGGCCACTAATGGCCGGGCAAAAAGGTGGCCATTCGCCCGCATATTCTACCATTAACAGGACAATAGCAGACATGGATCGCAAAACATTGTTGGGGCTAATAACCGGGGCCTGCATGCTTGGCCTGGTGCTGTTTTTTGGCGGTATGCTGGTGGGGGCCGGTTTGTTTATGGGGCCTGATGCGCCGCAAACCAGTGACGTTGCCAGCGGCGATAAAATGGAATTGCTGGCGCAAAATACTGCTCCGCGCATTCAAACCGACATTACCCCAAAAAATCCTCAGCAAACTGGTCCGATGTCACCTGTTGACGGGGGCGGCACGGATAATGCGCCGGAAACCACCAGTGATATGCCATCGACCGATGCTGCCGGGAGCAATGAGCCGCAGGGGGTTGACCCTGTTGGCGATTTAATTGCGGAAAAGGCAGCGAGGGATAGCGATGCCGATCAGAACAATCCTGATGACAATGGCGCCCCAGCTGTCCCCGATATGGGGGATAGCGCATCCTCAAATGCGACCACACCCGATGCCTCGGTAATGGGTGCTGACGAAGGCGAGGGGGCAGCGAATAGTGCGGGCACTTCAGATAGTGCCGTATCCTCTGACGATCAGCCAGCAGCCAGGCCGGTTGCACCTGATATTCGCAAGGATGCCAAGCCCCCTAAACCGGCACCTCAAAAAGAAACGGCTGTAAAAGCCCCTAAAACTGCCGAAACGGAAACAGCGGCATCTGCTGCCCTTCATCGCGAACCGGGCAGCAAGAACATGCCTTATTCCATTCAGGTCGGGGCCTTTAAGGTAGATGCCAACGCCCGTCAGCGTGCCGGTGAATTGCGTAAAAAAGGCCTCGAAGTTGCTGTAGTTGAACGCGGTAGCAATGATGGTGCCTGGTATTATGTGCGGGTCGGAGCGTATCCCAACGCGACGACAGCCCGGGCCGGGGCTGAAAAAGTTAAAAAAGATACCGGAATCGATGGGTTCCCTGTCCGTGCGGAACCCAATGACAAAACCATCGACTGACTGTTGGTTTCGTTTGGGGCTTTTCCCGTTCTGATAAATGCCGGTGTCTTGCTCTGACATCGGCATTTGCTTTTTATAGGGTAACTGCGGCATGCTATTTAATAGTGTGGGCCAACAGACTTGCCTTCTTGTGGTAAACCCGTTAGGTGACACCCCAATCATTTCTGGCGCAGTGTAATTGAGGATGGCTGGTACTATCATGAGCAATCAAACCGAATTTCCCAATCTTCACATTCTCGAACATCCACTGATCCAGCATAAGCTGACGCATATGCGCAAGGTTGATACCTCAACCAAAACCTTTCGCCAGCTGTTGCGCGAAATTGCCTTGTTGATGGGGTATGAAATTACCCGCGAATTACCGGTAAGTTTCGAGGAAATCCAGACTCCGATTTGCAAAATGAACGCCCCTCTTATTCAGGGGCGCAAACTTGCCGTGGTGCCGATATTGCGAGCCGGGCTTGGCATGGCCGATGGTTTGATCGAACTGATGCCGTCGGCCCGTATTGGCCATATTGGCATGTATCGCGACCCGGAAACCCATCTGCCTGTTGAATATCTGGTCAAATTGCCCGAGGTCGAAGGCCGGACTTTTATTCTGGTCGATCCGATGCTGGCAACCGGTAACTCTGCCGTTGCGGCCATTGATGTCCTTAACAAATACGGTGTCAAGGATTGCGACATTCGCTTTATGGCGCTGGTGGCAGCACCGGAAGGCATGCGGGTTTTCCAGCAGGCCCATCCGGATGTCCCGGTTTATACGGCAGGCCTTGATGAAAAGCTGAATGAAAAGGCTTATATCGTCCCGGGGCTTGGCGATGCCGGCGACCGTTTGTTCGGGACGCGTTAACTTTACGCTTTAAAACAGCAAAAAGGCCGCTTTCCGATATGTGGAAAGCGGCCTTTTGTATTATTATGTGGTCGATGGATAAGTTTGACTTATCCCTTGGGCGATACGGTAATATCGACAGTGGACCCGCTAAACGATCCGGGGGTCAGTTTGATGGTCGCAACGCGACTTTCCCGGTCATAGACCAGAACACTGACATCAGCGCGAACAACGGTCACCTTGCTCCAGCCAAAATTTGGCATTTCACGTTCGTAAAAATCATACATCTGTGCGGGCGTCCCGCGTGAATTCAAAACCAGGCGGCCTGTCCACGCATCCGAGGCACCAAATATGATGCTGCGGTCCATATCCAGTGTCGAATTGGACGGCATTGGAATGTCGGTAAATTTGTTGAAAGACGGCATCGCTGATCCGCCTTTGCTGCCGTCCTGGTTGCTGGCCGACGTGCTCGAGGAACCAGACGCCATATGTGACAGGTTCTCGCAGCCGCCCAATACCAGCGAAGCCACCAACGCCACACTATATATGCCATGTCGTAATCTGATCATGTTTTCCTGTTCCCTCATCCCAATCGGCATACTCTAACACCCTGCATAATCAAGTTGTCTGGTAAAATAAAGGTTCACAATCGCTAAATTCTGTCTTTTTCAGACATATTTCCCGTAATCCAGCAATTTTTGGGGGTGTTGCTATCGGTTTCCCCCGGATCCTTGTTTGAAATATTCTCCCGCGAAGCTCATATGCGCTATCCTCGTGACTGGTATTTACCATATGGCAGGTCACTTCATTTCCCTCGGGGGTGCATTAAACTGCATGGTATTGGCTGTCTTTCATCAGGATACCTTGCTGTCAGGCCGGGGGAAGCGGCATTGCATCAACCATTAATCACATCCCGGGTCTGCCGCAACTTCAGGGTTGATAGAGGCTTGTTCGCAAGCAACTGTTTTAAAACGATTTTCAATAAAAACGTCACAAACGTGATTTTTGTTTAAAAAAGGTGTTTACAGGTGGCGGACTGGGGCCTATAACCCGCCTCCACCGACGGGGTGCGGCGCTGGTAACTAGGGCGACGCGGACTGGTCGGGGCGGGGATTTTCCCCGGAGTTCTTTGACATTGTTGATCAGTAGGAAGGGATGCGCGGGCGGCGTTATGGCGCTACAGTCTGTGCATCCTGGAGACGACGGAC
>NZ_JAGEMF010000005.1:0-362926 GCF_040148805.1 Thalassospira sp. NFXS8
CAATCAATTGAGGCCAAAACCCCAACAAACCAAAAGGTCCGTCGTCTCCAGGATGCACAGACTGTAGCGCCATAACGCCGCCCGCGCATCCCTTCCTACTGATCAACAATGTCAAAGAACTCCGGGGGAAATCCCCGCCCCGACCAGTCCGCGTCGCCCTAGTTACCAGCGCCGCACCCCGTCGGTGGAGGCGGGTTATAGGCACCATTCCCTCACCTGTAAACACCTTTTTTGCGGAAACCGGTAAAAAATGTAAGGACGCAAAATATTAGCGCGGATATCCATATATATGTCACAAACAACCCCATTCAAGACGGACTGTGCGATTTTTCACCCGACCGGATTTTCATCTTCCTTTACGGATAATCCGGAACACGAAGTTATCGTTCCCTCCTTCGCGGCAATGCGACCTGCTGGAGACTGTTTAATGCCTGATTTATCTGAAAAAGCGGGTTTTCCGAACCGGGAAAACCCAATTGAGGTTATCGATATGCATACCGGTGGCGAGCCTTTGCGCATTATAACCGGCGGCTTTCCGCACCTTATTGGCGACGATATTTTAGCCAAACGACGTTATATGCGCGAAAACTTTGACCATTTACGCCAATTTCTGATGCTTGAACCACGCGGTCACGCAGATATGTATGGCGCCATCCTGGTAGAACCGTCACTGCCAGAGGCCGATATCGCAGTACTGTTTATACATAATGAGGGTTATTCGACCATGTGCGGTCACGCCATCATCGCCCTGGGTCGATATGCCGTGGATTATGGGGTGGTCCCGGTGATTGAACCTGTAACCGTTGTTAATATTGAATGCCCGTGCGGACTGGTGCGAACCGAAGTAAGCGTAAGAAACGGACACAGCCATAGCGTACAATTTTCGTCGGTACCATCATTTCTGTTTGGTCGTGACTATATGCTGAACCTTCCGGATGGAAAACAATTTAGCTGTGACATTGCCTATGGCGGTGCCTTTTATGCCCTGGTCGATGCCCGACAATTTGGTCTGCCGATATTGCCATCAACCATCAATGAGATAATCAGTATTGCCAGACAAATCTGCATAGCGGTAAATCAAGTTGTTAAGCTGGTTCACCCTGACCATAACGATCTGGCATTTTTATACGGGGCCATTTTGACAGATGGAAACGACACCGATGCAAATAAGGCCACCACAAATATATGTGTGTTCGCCAAAGATCAGGTTGATCGTAGCCCAACCGGATCTGGCGTAAGCGCCAGACTGGCAGCTCAATATGCCAGGGGCCAAATCGGCCTGCAACAGCAACGCCAGTTTAACAGTGTCATTGGATCGCAGTTTACAGGGAAAGTAGCCGCCATAACACGATGCGGTGAATTTGACGCGATCATTGCCTGTGTTGGTGGAACAGCGCATTACAGTGGCCAAAGCCGATTTTGGCTGGATGATGGGGACCACATCGGCAAAGGGTTTAAGGTACGCTAAACCAGCACCCGGTAAGTGTAGCTCGCCTTCCTTGACAAACCCGCTTTAGATGTTGATTGGAAACGAAAATCAGCTTTCATTCCCGGCGCGGGCAATGCGCAGGCATTCAATCAGGCTTTTACAAGAATCTGAAATATGTTGATCCAGCAAGGATACCGCAAGGGCAACATTCCCCGCACGACAGGCATCCAGAATATCATGATGTTCACGTTCCGCCTGTTCGGTCGCACCGGACAGGGCAAGCTGCGCACGGGTGAAGCGTACCGTGTTATTTCCAATCGTACGAACAATTTCCAACGTCTTTGGCCGGTTGGACGCCTGATAAAGCCGTTCGTGGAACTGACGGTTTAATTCTCCCCAGCGGGCAATATCACCTGCACGCAAAGCCTCGTCATAGACATCAAGAATTTCCGTGGCAGCACGAATATCCTCTGCGCCCAGGCGTGGAACCGAATGACGCAACAATTCACATTCAAGCAACCGGCGAACTTCAAACAGCTCTTCGATTTCATCAAGTGATAATTGCGCAACAATGGCGCCCTTATGCGGTTGAAAGGTTACCAGTCCTTCGGCATCAAGACGTTGCAGGGCCTCGCGGACGGGAATGCGCGACACATTATATTCAGTCGCGATGGCATCCTGGCGCAATTGGGTTCCAGCCAGAAAATCACCGGACAAAATACGCTCACGTAAATCTTCGGTAACCTGGTCAGTTATCGTCCGTCGGGTAAAGCGGGGGGATGCAACCATATTGTTTTGTGTCTATCTTGTTGCCGTGGCCAGGATGGAAGGTTGCAAGGCACCCTTCCATTTGGATTAGTCATAGCGGCGCGACCGGTATGTGGCAATAAAATTACCAGCTTAACCTGGCCCGACGCACAAATTAATCACCCTGTCACTGCTCATCTAACAATAAAACCATGTGCATATGGGTCTCGGTCATCGATAAAAATGGTATTAAACCCATGAATACGTGCCCACCCCGCAACGGAAGGCACGATCGCCGGGTAATCACCTACCGTTGTATGCTCAACGACCGACGCTTCAAATTGCGATCCGATAATGCTTTCATGCGTAATTTTACCGTCAGCAGGCAAACGCCCCTGTGCAGAAAGCTGCGCCAGACGCGCAGATGTTCCCGTTCCACAAGGTGAGCGGTCAATCCCCTTATCGCCATAAAACACGGCATTGCGATGTGTGCTATTCGGTTGGGTGGGGACACCTGTCCACTGGATATGAGACAACCCGTTAATTTCAGGGTGCAGCGGATGGATAAACGTCTCAATCTCGTTGAGAAGGCGGCGGAGTTCAGGACTGATGCGCTGAAAATCTCCTACAGTGAAATCCGCCATATCACGGAAGTTTTCCTGAGGTTCGACTATGGCATAAAAATTACCCCCATAGGCAATATCGACCTTTATCAAGCCAAGATCGGGACAGTCGACTTCAATCCCTTCTTTATAAAGAAATGACGGAACATTGGTCAGCCGGACATTTTCGACATATTCGCCAATCTGGCTATATTCGGCAATTACAAGCCCCGCAGGCGTATCAAGGCGTAGCACACCGGGTGTTTTCGGTTTAACAAGCCCCTGTTCGATCGCCATGGTAACCGTGCCAATGGTACCATGCCCGCACATGGGCAAACAGCCCGATGTCTCGATAAACAATATAGCAACATCGCAATCATCACGGGTCGGTTCATACAGGATAGATCCTGACATAATGTCATGGCCGCGCGGCTCAAACATTAATCCGGTGCGGATCCAGTCATATTCGGCAAGAAAATGAGCGCGCTTTTCGCGCATATTGGCCCCCGTCAGACGAGGCCCGCCGCCTGCAACGACCCGCACCGGATTACCGCAGGTGTGTCCATCAATACAAAAAAAACTGTGTTTTGCCATGTCTGGCCTACTCCGCTTAAAAACGGTTAATGCGATAAGGGGTCATATCGAGGGTTGCGGGATTGCCCGCCACCAGGTCAGCCAGCAACCGGCCGGTTGTGGCCGCCATGGTCAGGCCAAGATGGCCATGGCCAAATGCGAAAAAGGTATTATCGTGCCGCGAGCTTGAGGAAATAACCGGTTTTGAATCCGGTATGGAAGGGCGAAAACCCATCCATTGCGTGCCACCTTCGTCACGCAAGCCCGGCAATACCTGCTGGCCTTTGGCAAACAGGGCCTTTGCCCGATCATAATTAGGGGCGGCCTTTAAACCGGCAAGTTCAACTGCTCCACCAACCCGAATACCCATCTCCATTGGCGTCAGGACAATGCTGTCATCTGCACTGATCACCATATGATTAAGGGTAACGCCATGATACGGAACCGTTGTGTTATATCCCCGTTCGGTATCAAGCGGAACCTTGTTACCCAGACGAGAGGCCAATTGTTTTGACCACGCCCCACAACAAACCACCACCTTGTCAAAGGTAATATTATCGCCAATTTGATTGATGGCAGCGTGCGGGCGGCCATCACGATAAACAAAGTCCACAATTTCAGCCGTTTCAAATTTTCCGCCACGATCAAGAAACAGCTGATACAGGCCGGTCACAATTTTAAACGGGTCCAAAACACGGCCCCAGTTCTCCTCGATCACACCACACGTGAATATCGGCGCGAGATCTGGCTCCATTTCGTAAATTTGATCGCGCGAAATATCTGTCAGGACGACACCATTTCGGCGGCGCAAATCGATAGAATAGTCCGCAGCACGACGCCCCTGCGCGGTGCGATAAACAGCCAGTGCTCCATCTTTAAAAACCGCGTCCTGTAATTTGGCATCAAGAATTAACGGTGCGTAGTCATCCCAGGCGCAATGGAGCAAAGCAGCCAGTTCCGTGGCAATTTTTTCAACATTGCTCCGCCGGCTCGCGACAAGAAAACGCAACAACCAGGGTAACATTTGCGGCAAATAGGATAACCGCAACGATAGCGGGCCAGTCGGGTCCATCAACCAGCCAGGAACATGACGCAATGTGCCCGGCATCGATATGGGGGCACATTCTGTTGCCGCAATTCCGCCTGCATTGCCAAAGGATGTGCCACGTCCCGGTGCATCCCGGTCAGCCAATGTCACGGCAAAACCTTGTTTTTGCAGGGAAAGGCCAACATTAACCCCGATAATCCCGGCGCCAATAACAAGAACGTGCTGCGGCTCAGACATGATATTTCATCCGTTAAACATGCAAAATGACCCGACAATCCGAAGCCCCGCCGAAATGCGATCACCGTCGCGAAAAAACCGGCAGGGCTTCGTTATTTACAGGCAGGCAATCACACTGACGGGCGTGTGTCGATGGCCTTCCGGATGATTTTGGTAATGGTATCGCGTTCTTCCCCAACCAGCGTTAAACGGGGGGCACGAACATATTCCTTGCCAACGCCGGTCATGGCCTGTGCCAGCTTAATATACTGAACCAGCTTGGCATGAACATCCATGTGAAGAACCGGCGTAAACCAGCGATAAATTGCCAAGGCTTGGTTATATTTCCCTTCGGAAAGAAGTTTCCACAAACCGACCGATTCTTTGGGAAACGCATCGGTGAAACCGGAAATCCAGCCAACGGCACCGAGAACCTGGGTTTCCATAACCAGATCATCCATGCCGCAGAACAGGACAAAACGGTCCCCGCAAGCATTATAGATATCCGTAATGCGGCGTGGATCGCCTGAACTTTCCTTAATCGCAACCAAATTTTTAACATCGGAAAGCTGATTGAATTCTTCAGGTTTAATATCGACGCGATAGGCACCAGGATTGTTGTAAATCATGATCGGCAAGGATGTTTTGGCCGCAACCGCCCGGAAATGCTCAAGATTTTCGCGGGTATCTGCGGTATAAATCATACCGGGCAGCAACATCAGCCCGTCCGCACCCAGTTCTTCGCATTTCTGCGCATAAGTAATAGCAGCCCGGGTTGTGGTTTCGGCCACACCGGACAAAACCGGAATTCGACCTTTGGTGAGATCAACAGCAAGTTTGAGAACGGCAATTTTTTCATCCATCTCAAGTGCGGTATTTTCACCAACCGAGCCCAACATGACCAGGCCGTCAACACCGGCATCAATCAATGATTCGATTTGAGTGGCGGTCATATCATAGTCGATGCTGCCATCTTCAAACATCTGGGTTGCAACGGCGGGAAATACGCCAGTCCAGTTTACCTGCATGATCCAAATTCCTTTTTGTTGATGCGAGATCACACCAAACTGTGAGCCCGCCATTCATTGCCTGACATCACATATCTCATATTTGGATATTGTATACAATCGTAAAAATGCGGCCAATATTTATTGGCTGCCTTCCTTATTTGATAGCGCGGTTGTACGTCCACGTTCGATCAGGAAGTGCCAGCCTCAATTACAGCAAGGGTTTTCTGTACCACAACCGCATCACAAAGCTCTTCCTCAACCATTATACGGGCTTGACGCCCAAGACGATAACGACGGGTATCGTCTTCCATAAGTGCTTCAATGGCATCGGCAAGCGCCTGCTGATCCAGCAAAGGAACAAGCAAGCCGGTTTCATTGTGTTTTACAATTTCCCGGCACCCGGGAACGTCCGTTGCAACCATGGCAAGACCACACGCTGCGGCCTCGAGCAGAGATTTGGGTAAGCCTTCACGCCAGGAGGGTAATACCGCCAAATCAGATTGATTTAACAAAGCTGGAATGTCGCTTCTCCGCCCCAGCCATTCTACCAGTCCCTGTTGCTGCCATTTCTCAAGATCACTTACGGCCGCGCTATCCGGATTTGCAAGGTCGACATCACCGACCAACCAGACACGATAACGACGACCTTTCCTCTGAAGCAGGTCAATAGCGGCAATAAGTTCCCGCAACCCCTTGGACCACAACATGCGCGCCACAAAAATTGCGGTTTTCGGGCTTTGACTTTCATCCTCGCGAACAACAAGCTTGGGAATGTATTTTTGCAAATCAACCCCAGACCCTTTAATCAAAGACAATCGTGCTCCAGAGAAACCGAACTCACTAATTAATGCGTGATCGTCCCGGTTCTGCACAATGACCCCGACAGACGGGAAAAAGGCATAGATACGCAAAATAAATGAAATCACAGCCCGAACGAGGCGGGCTTTGCGATCATTGGAAACAAAAACAAAACCGAGACCGGTGACCATATTGACTGAATGAGAAACACCCGCCAGCAGCCCTGCCAGCACAGACAAAATAACACACTGAATGGCAATATTGACCACGACATCCGGTTTCTCACGTCGCATTATTTTCCATAGCGCACTAATTGTCGCCAGGGACGAAACAGGACTTAACCCGCCTCGTGCTATTTTCAGATCAATCACTCGGAAACCTTCTTCACGAAGGCCAATTGCAGCCTCGTTGGCGCGGCAAGCAATAACAATTTCCCACCCACGCATCTGAGCCGCACGTGCCAGCGCCAGGCGATGCGACACAAAATACCAATCCTCACTACAGACAAACAGCAGCTTTTTACGCTTTTTAGGAATGGTATTAGCGAATAAACGGGTCATTTTAGTTTCCGGACTGTGGCCTGTGCTAGATCATCGAACAAACAGCACATTAGGTTTTAATTTATATGCTGTTGCTACTGACGGTTTATACATCCGTCAATGACAGATCGACCCTCGTAAAACATTATGATTTAATTCAACAATCAAATCACATCCTTTACGGGTGAAACCGGGGGCAGAAATACAGCAATGACAACCATGCGCGCCTTATTACGATTTCCGGGTGAAAAGCGGATATCGGTTGCCGATTGCCCAATTCCGGCCCTGCGCCCGGGGTGCATACTGGTTCAAACCACCCGATCACTAATCAGTAATGGCACCGAAACAACCCAGAACCATGAAACCCGCCTGCCCCTGATTGCCAAGGCATGGCAACGCCCGGACCTGACGGCACAGGTTATTGATAAAATCCGTCGCGACGGGATTACCGCAACCCGCCATGCAGTACAACATCGGCTGGACCGCCCCATTGCAGCAGGTTACGCAAGCTGCGGTATTGTTACCGCCATTGCCGCCGATGTTAAAGGATTTACACTTGGGATGCGGGTAGCATGTGGTGGCATCAACCATGCCTGTCATGCCGAATGGAATGTTGTTCCGCAAAACCTCGCCTGCCCGGTACCATCGGAAGTTACGGAGGACGATGCCGTTTTCACCACGTTGGCCAGCATTGCCTTACACGCGCTGCGACAAGGTGAAACCGGTATCGGTATGACAATTGCCATAATCGGCTGTGGACTGATCGGGCAATTGGCAATTCAACTGGCAAGCTGCGCAGGCGCGCGCACCATCGCGATTGACCCCGATATAACCCGGCGCAACCGAGCAACTGAAAATGGGGCTATCGCCACATTTAATAACGCCAATGCCCTTTCCGACCTCGCACTTGCAACACTTACCCACGATATCGGCTGCGACGCTGTCCTTATTTGCGCCCCGGACCCGAATGGCAAATTGATTGACATTGCAACCCGCCTTTGCCGTGACCGTGCAATTATCATTTGTGTTGGCGATGTCAAAGCCCAGGCAACCCGTAACCTTTTATTTCGCAAGGAAATAACCCTGCGACAGGTTAGGTCCTACGGCCCTGGCCGATATGATGACAACTATGAGCAGGACGGACAGGATTACCCGGTTGGGTATGTACGCTGGACGATAAAACGCAACATGCGCGCGGTTCTTGATCTGATGGCGGATCGTCGCATTACACCACATACATTGATTGACGCCAGACAAACCCTTGAAGAAGCCGCAAAGCCAATATCAACAACCGCCACGCCACTGGCGACTGTAATTTCTTATGAAACAACATCTCACCCACACAACCATATATCGCGGACGATCACAGCCAATACACCTGCGCAGCAAATACCTGAACAATATGCCACAAATCCCATATCCCTTGCTTTGATTGGTGCGGGTAATTTTGCCGGGGCAACCCTGTTGCCGGCATTAAAGTCCATTACTGATGCCAAAATTTCATATGTAATCAGCCCTGATGGTTTGGCCGCGATCGGGGCCTGTCACCGCATTCCAGACGCAAAACCGGGCAGCAATTACGACGAGGTGTTAAACGATCCCGCGCTTGATGCTGTTATTATTGCAACCCGCCACGACAGCCATTGTACCCTTGCCACCCGGGCATTGGAACACGGCAAACATGTGTGGGTAGAAAAACCATTGGCAATAAATATCGCCCAACTGGAAACACTGGAACAAGCAGTGTCCCGGCATCCTGACCGTATTTTAATGGTTGGCCATAACCGCCGTTATGCCCCGTTCACCACGATCATGGACAGTCACCTGCCCGACGGCCCGAAAAATTTTACCTATAATGTTCGTTTATCGCCGTTAACCGCCGGGCATTGGCTTGATCATCCTGCTCAAGGGGGACGCGCAATTGGCGAGGTTAGCCATTTTATCGACGCAATATCTAGACTGGCAAAATCACCCCTGACCGACCTGCAATGTCATTGGATTAACCGTGCCACGGGCGACAGTATTTGGAACATGTTATTTGCCGATAACAGCCACGCCACCCTGCATTATGCGCATGGCGGCACAAAACGGGACGCCAAGGAAACCCTGCACATCACAGCACAAGAAACGACCATCACCCTGACAGACTGGCATCAATTGATAATTGATAAAGCAGGCAAAAAAACAACACATAAAACCGGCAAATTATGGTTAAAGGTGCCGCAAAAAGGCCATGCACAGGCCCTGCAATATTTTATCAACCGCATTCAAAAGGTCGAAAAGCCCTCCACGGAAGGCGGCCACCCAACGGCTGCAGATGACATCAGATTATGCCGCATGATCCTGACAGCGGCTTATGGCACGCCAGCATAAAGAACCAACAATGGCAGTGTGATGACGCTGATGAGCGTGGTAATCAGAATGGTAGTCGCAGAACGATCAATACAAATCTGATAATTCCCGGCCAAAATTGCCACATTGGCTCCGGCAGGCAAGGCCGCCATAAGGGTTACTACGGTTAACCACAACGGCGGTAAATCGAAAATGAAATAAGCGACAGAAAACACCAGAAGCGGCTGAATAAACATTTTGGCACAAGTGCAAATCAGGCTCGCCTTCAAGTTCCCGCGCACACTTTGTCCATATAACCCGCACCCTACCAGCAACAAAGCCACCGTTGGACCGGCGACACGGAAACGTTCAAACGTATTATTAACAATTTCAGGTAGCTTCAATCCGATCAGCGATGCCGCAACACCGGCAATAATGGCAATAATAATTGGATTTTTCAAAACCCGAATCATACTGCTGGCAACATTCGCCAATCGGGTTTCACCCGACGTGCGGCTACCTTCAACCAGAAAAATTGTAATGCCCAAAAGCGTCAACGGATGGATCGCCAAAACGATCAAAAGTGGCACCAGCCCTTCTTCGCCGTAAACAGCCTGCACCAGCGGTATGCCCAGCAACACCACATTGGAAAACACCCCGCCAACAGCGGTAATGGCTGCTTCGTCATTTCTGGCATTCAGGGTAAAGCGCGCTGTAAAATATACCAGCGCATAATTTAACAGCGCACCGCCATAATAGGCCCCCCACAGGCGCAAATCGAAATGAGCGCGGATGTCAGACTGTGAGAGAGTTTGAAACAGCATCGCCGGAATGAAAACATTCATCGCAATCCGTGCAAGAACCGGGATACCCTCGCGCGATAAAATGCGGGTTCGCATCAGTAAATAACCGCACAGGATCGTCAAAAAGACGGGCCCAACCTTACTGAAGATCAAATCCAGCATATATCCCCCAAACGCAACACCAGGCTGCGCATCACCCCGTTTATCAACAGAACATCGTTACTGCTGCACAAATTAAAGGCGACACAGCAACTGTGCCGCCTGATTTTGCAAATATTACAGGGGGTTTTATGTTCTGACCAGTCAGCTTGACGCAACCCTAATCGTCGTCACTGCGCACTCTCTCAACCGCATCCTTCCAACCGGCAAGGGCATGATCTCGCTGGGGTTGCGCCATTTTTGGTGAAAAACGCGCATCAAGCTGCCAACGATTACGGATTTCTTCAAGGTTCGCAAACATCCCAACCTGCAACCCGGCAAGTGATGCCGCCCCCAAAGCTGTTGTTTCGGTAATTTGGGGTCGTTCCACATCAATTGCCAAAATATCGGCCAGATACTGACAAATCCAGTCATTGGCCACCATGCCACCGTCAACCCGCACAGCCTTGGGGGCTACCCCATCGGCAGCCATGGCTTCGAACAGATCAAAGGTTTGATAACAAACACTTTCAAGGGCCGCACGAACAAATTCACGTGGTCCGGTATCGCGGGTTAAACCAAAAATGGCACCGCGCGCATCGGCATCCCAATAAGGCGCACCAAGCCCGGTAAAGGCTGGAACCATATACACGCCACGGTTGTCGGCAATATCCGCCGCCAACCCTTCGGTCTCTGCCGCCGATTTAATAATACCCAGTCCGTCGCGCAACCATTGCACCGCCGCACCGGCAACGAAAATTGCCCCTTCCATCGCATAACTTATCTCGCCATTCAGGCGGTATCCAATGGTGGTTAACAAACGATGTTGCGATGTTACGGCTTCTTTACCGGTATTTAAAATAACAAAACAGCCCGTACCGTAAGTGCTTTTAATCTCGCCAGGGGCAAAGCAGCATTGACCAAAAGCAGCCGCCTGCTGGTCCCCGGCAATGCCGGAAACCGGAATTGCCGCCCCGAACAGGTCGGCATCGGTAACACCAAAATCAGCCGCGCAATCCTTTACATCTGGCAGCATCTGACGAGGTACCCGAAAAATATCACACAGTTCCGTATCCCAACGATCCTCGCGAATATTGTAAAGGTTGGTGCGGGCAGCATTTGTCGCATCCGTTGCGTGCGCCTTTCCGCCCGTTAAGCGCCATAACAAAAAGCTGTCCACCGTGCCAAAGGCCAAATCTCCCTGCTCTGCCCGTGCACGCGCACCGGTTACATGGTCCAGTATCCAGGCAATTTTGGTGGCAGAAAAATACGGGTCAATCAACAGGCCGCTTTTGCCATTAATGTGTTCTTCCAGTTTCGGGTCCTTGTGGCGTAAATCACGACACAGGGCGGCTGTACGGCGATCCTGCCAGACAATAGCGTTATAAACGGGTTTCCCTGTTTTGCGATCCCAGACAATGGTGGTTTCGCGCTGATTGGTAATGCCAATCGCGGCTATGCTATGCACGTCAATATGAGAGATCGCCTCCCGGCAGGTTTCAACCACCGTATCCCATAAATCTTCCGGATCGTGTTCAACCCACCCTGAATTTGGAAAATGTTGGGGAAATTCGCGCTGCGCCACAGCAACCGATTTGCCATCACTGTTAAAAATAATGGCACGCGAACTGGTTGTTCCCTGATCAATGGCAAGGATGTATTTTTTATCTGACATTTCGTTCCTCCCGGTGCGTCAGCCATCAGACATCACGTTGCAGACCGCGCACATTCAGTTTTGGTAAAAGTCAGATAACATCAGCATTAAGTCAAGAAATTTTCATTATCCAACACAAAAACACATTTTGAGTTCGTTGGTGAAAATTTTAAACATTGCCATCTGCCGTCATCACCTGTCGCGATGTTTGACAATTTTAGCAAACTGATCAATCAGTTACAGTTCATGAAGCAGGGAAAAGCCAAATTTTATGATTGTGGATCTGGTTTACGGCACACGACCCAATATCATCAAGGCCGCTGCCCTATATGCCAAATGGCAGGAAACCCGCAATGAATGGCCGTTTGAATTACGCCTGATCGACACCGGCCAACACTGGGATAATACCCTGTCTGCGGCGCAAAGCAGCATTCTTGGCCTGCCTGCCCCCGCCTTCAATTTGCACATTGGCACCCTTCTGGCAAACGCCGATCATAGATCGACAATAGCCCGACCAACCCGGCGCGAGGCAACCATTATTGCGGCAAGGCAGGCTTATGATTCATTACTGATGTCTGCGCCACCAGCCGCCACAATTGCTATTGGCGATGTTAACGGATCGGTTGGCGTCGCACAGGCAGCGCATCAGCATAACATCACGTTATTTCATCTTGAGGCGGGCTTGCGAGGCGGAACCGATGCCAAAGCCGAGGAAGCCAATCGGCATGCGCTTGACCATTTATGTGATTATTTATGGGCACCGGACGAAATTGCAGCAGGCAATTTAACGGCAGAGGACATTCCACAGTCGCGTATCACCGTCACAGGTAACATCATGATTGATGCCCTGTTACGGTTTGCGCCACACAATGAAGAAACAGATACCAAACACCATTCACGGCCCGAATACTTACCCCAAAACGTTGAAATTCCAACCATCCTGGTTACCATTCATCGCGCTGAAAACGTTGACGACCGAGCCCGTTTTATACGTATTGTTCAATCAATCCATGAAATTAGCCAAACCTGCAAAGTCATCTGGCCTTTGCACCCACGCACGAAACAAATGCTGGACCAAGCCAACTTAACATCGCCGCTTGAAGCAATCCCGCCAAACCACATCCAGTTCTTGCCATCCCTGCCATATCCGGCCTTTATGACGCACCTCAATGCTGCTTCTGCGGTCATCACGGATTCCGGCGGAATATTAGAAGAATGTGCGTATCTGGGCAAGCCGGCTGTTATCGTGCGCCCGCAAACCGAACGCGCACACGCCATGGCACATTGCGGATTTCACCATTGCGATCCGGCAAACATCGTCACCAACCTTAAGCAGGCATTATCCCGCACCCCTGCCCTTTTTCGCCCCAAAGGATGGGATGGCAAGGCTGCAAACCGCATGTTGCATGATTTATCAAAAAGACTGCAAAACCTGCCTGTCTAACCGGCACATAAATTGCTTATTTAATTACTAATTCAACCATGTATGGCAATTTTTACCGGGATAAAGCCATGTCTGCATTTCAATCTGTCTCAGGACTAATCGGCACACAGAACCAGAATACCAATAACTCTGCCAAAGGAATTATCGCATCGAGCAGCACCGGATACAGCACAAAATCCGATGACACCGGACATTCCGCCGAGGTCGAGTATATCCGGGAACATGGCTTTACGGCCTATGTGAAGGAAATCGAAGAACAAAAAATAAAGGAAATGCGCGACAAGATTTTACAATCGATGGGCCTGGACGAGGAAAAACTTGCCGCCATGCCCGCCGATCAGCGTGCCGCCATCGAAACTGCTATTACCGAACGCATCCAGCAACAACTAAACGTTGGCACAATTGCCAACCAGTCCGACGAAGACGACGATAAATCGGGCATGAAAAAGCAGGACCAAAACCTGGCCCAAATGTCATTTGATCCGAAAATGTATGCAGTTCTAACCATGATGCAGGAACAGGACCAGTGCAGCGCGGCACAAATGGAAAACCAGCCTGTTGATGCGAACAAACCCGCACTTAAAACCGGCACCTGGTGACACGGCCCTGACCCCGAATATTAAAACAGATAAAAGGCCCAAACGACGTTACCGTCCGGGCCTTTTATTATGTGAAATCCGGCCAACTGGTCAACAATCAGGCGTCAAGACCACCCATGCAGACATATTTGGTTTCAAGATAATCTTCCATGCCGTATTTGGAGCCTTCACGCCCGTTCCCGGACTGTTTATAGCCGCCAAATGGTGCAACTTCGGTTGAAATCACACCCGCATTCACACCGACAAGACCACTTTCAAGCCCTTCGGCCATTTTCCAAATCCGGCCAATGTCGCGGGAATAAAAATACGACGCGAGGCCAAACTCGGTATCGTTCGCCATTTCAAGCACTTCATCATCGGTTTTAAACCGGATCAACGGTGCCATTGGGCCAAAGGTTTCTTCACCAAAAACCTGCATGTCGCGGGTGGCATCCACAATTACGGTTGGCTCAAAAAAGGTCCCGCCCTTTTCATGGCGTTTACCGCCCGTCAGAACACGCCCACCTTTTTCAAGCGCATCCTTAACGTGGCTTTCCACCTTCTGAACGGCCTTTTCCGTAATCAGCGGCCCAATTTCAACACCATCTTCGGTGCCATTGCCAACTTTAAGCTGGCTAACTTTTGCCGCCAGTTTTTCAGCAAAGGCATCATACACGGCATCATGTACAAAAATGCGGTTGGCACAAACGCAGGTCTGCCCGGTATTGCGATATTTCGATGCCATTGCCCCTTCGACAGCAGCATCGAGGTCGGCATCTTCACACACAATAAACGGTGCATTGCCACCCAGTTCAAGACTGACTTTTTTGATGGTGTCCGCACACTGGCGCATCAACAACCGACCAACTGGCGTCGAGCCGGTAAAGGTCAGTTTACGGACAATATTGCTTTCCGTCATTTCCAGGCCAATTTCCTTGGCATCGCCCGTAACAATCGAAAGCAGTCCCTTGGGCACCCCGGCCCGTTCAGCCAACACCGCCATTGCCAATGCCGAATATGGCGTTTCAGAAGCCGGCTTAACCACCATCGAACACCCGACGGCCAATGCAGGTGCAGCCTTACGTGTGATCATGGCAGTTGGGAAATTCCACGGTGTGATGGCCGCGCACACACCAACAGGTTCCTTTAACACGACAATGCGTTTATCGGCGGCAAAAGTCGGGATTACATCGCCGTAAACTCTTTTGGCTTCTTCGGCAAACCATTGCAGAAACGAAGAACCATAGGCAATTTCACCGCGCGCTTCATTAATCGGCTTGCCCTGCTCGGCGGTCATTAATTGAGCCAGATCTTCCTGATTTTCCATCATCAGGTCGTACCATTTCATCAAAACGCCGGCACGGTCCTTGGCGGTACGTTTCTTCCACAATTTCTGGGCTTTTTCTGCCGCCTCAATCGCCTGTTTGACGATATCACGCCCCAAAACAGGAATGGTTCCCAACTTTTCCCCTGTGGCGGGGTTGGTAACATCTTCGGTTTTGCCATCAGCAGCATCTATCCACTCACCAGCGACATAAGCCTGTTGACGAAACAACGACGGATCCTTGAGCGAAACCATGTTTCCTCCTGATATTTTGAAAAATCAGAGCACGAAACGGCCCTATTTGATGATCGATATGTGACGCGGTTTTAACCGGCTTTGCAACCCAAATTGCACCGATCATGCTGAAAATACATATCGCTAAAACGCTACAGGCCAGGCCCGGTTCCAGAAACAGCCCAAAATAGCCGAACACATCACGGCAATACGTCACCCCGCACCAATAACCATATCGCGTATTACCGTCCCCCACATCCGCCTCTAGAGGTAGAAAAAGGAACTAAAACATGTTAACCATTGGGAAATATGGGGATTTTGGGGATACCGGAACATGAATTTCAGCCAGTCGCGTAGATGGGCAGCACCACTGCTTGCCTTTGCACTTTTATTTATTGCAATCAACAATGCCAACGCCGACGAAATGACAGGGCGGCAAATTCTGGACGAAGTTTCATCACGCCATGATCGGCCCTATGAAACAGAAAACCAGACCATGACCCTGATCGATAATCGCGGGAACACCGAAGAACGTACATTACGCCGCTACGCCCGCGAGTGGGACAATGGGCTTTATCGTTATTTACTGGTTTTTGATCAACCAGCCGGAGTTCGCGGGGTTGCTTTGTTAACCTGGCAAAACCGTGGCGCAAGTGATGATCAATGGATCCACCTTCCCGCCTATGGCCGCGAAATGAAACGATCTGCCGATGGTGGAAAACGCAACTATTTTATGGGCACCGATTTTGCGTTCGAGGATATGACATCGGAAGATCGTGACAAATTCAAATATGAACGCCAGCCTGATGAGACCGCCGAACTGAAAAATCAGGACGGAACAGTAATTGATACCATCGACAGTTACGTCGTAGATGCCTACCCTAAAGACAAGGAACTGGCCGCTGAAACGGGCTATAAGTACCGTCGTCTTTATATCAGCAAGGACCGTTTTTATATTCGCCGCATCGATTTTTACGACCGTCGCGGTCGTTTCCTGAAAAACCAGTACGCCTGGGACATGGAACAAATCGAGGGCGACACATGGCGTGCCAACACCGTACTAATGGATAACGCCAGGGAAAAACACCAAACGCTGGTTCATATTCAAAACCGCGATCTGTCAGAAGATGCTGTACCGGAACGTATGTTTGAACAACGCTGGGTCACAAGCGGCCGCCATTTACGCCAATAAACACATACCCACGTCAATAAATACGTAATGGTTACAAACACCAGGGGCTTTGTGACCATTACTTGCCGGCCGTGTTCGTATCGATACCAATCCGGCCATTTTTCCTATCAAACAAAATGACATGTGCTGATCTGGTTTTATCAGTCACCGACACATGACAGGCCAAGGTCACAACCATCAAGATACATGGTGTGATGATCCTTTGCGCAACGGAAGGGGGGATCTTTCGTGCAAAATTTCCTGACACTGGGGGTTCGTCATCGTGCCCTGACTGCATTGTTTATTGCAGCAATCACACTTGCTTGTGGTATGGGACTGAACAAACTTCGCGTCGATACCAGCTTCGATAGCCTGATCAGCGACAGTGATCCGACCAAGGTGATCTATGAAAAGATCAAACAGGAATTCGGATCCGACAATACCACCATAATTTATGTCCGGGCGTCTGACCTTTGGACAGAAGACCGCATTTCAGCCCTTCAGGAAATGCATTATGCACTGGAAGACCTGCCTTTTGTCGAAAGGGTCGATAGTCTTTTCAATGTGCGCAGCATTCGTGACCAAAATGGCATGATACAGTCTTCGACCGTACTGGACGGGGTGCCATACGATGATGTTGAAATGAAAGCAGCCCACGACAACGCCCTGTATTCACCGTTGATTGTAGGCAACTTTATTTCCAAAGACGGCAACGTAACCGCCATAAATGTCAGTATTGTCAAAGACCCTGACGATCCCGATTTTGACCGTAATGCGTATCTGGCAATTGAAGACGCCATCAAACCCTATCGCAGCGCATTTGACGAAGTATTTCAGGTCGGCCCCCCACGGGTTAATCAGGATACCGAAACAAACCTGTTTGATGATCTTGCACTGCTTATACCGCTGTCACTAGGCGTATTAACCGCCACCATCGTTTTGTTTGTGCGTAGCGCATTTGCACCGATCATTCCCATGATCACATCGGGAATCAGCCTGGTGTGGGCTTTTGGCCTAATGGGCCATATGGGCATTCCAATCAATATTCTATCCGCAATGGTTCCCTCCCTTGTCATAGTAATCGGGTCTACCGAAGACACCCACATGCTGGCCGGGTATCTAAGCGGGTTAAAACATGGCCAGGCCCATACCGTCGCCAGTGAAAAACGACGTCTGGCAACCCTGTTTCTAATTCGACATCTGGGTTTGCCCCTTATTTTAACGTCGGTCACCACCACATTGGGCTTTGCTGCAAATGGCCTGGCCGATATGTCGCTGGTACGCGACTTTGCCTTTGCCGCCTCGGTTTCAATTGCCGCTAACGGCATTATTACCCTGCTGCTGGTACCACTGATTCTGTCTACCGTTGGCCCGTTACGCAGCCGCCTGCACCGCAATGAAGATGCCATTTCGTCCGATACCGGCAACCAGGAACACCACATTCGCGGGCCTGTCGCCACTATCCTTAAATTCTGCCGGGCGGCAGCCGGACACCCGCGCACGGTCATCGGTATCACCATACCTGTTGTCATTATCTTTGGCCTTTTTGCCTTGCAAACCAAAGTTTCCAACGACCCCATCGCCGCTTTCAAATCCTACCATCCGCTGGTCCAGGATGTGAACAAACTGGCCGATACGCTGTCGGGCATGGAAATATTTTATATCAATCTGGAATCCTCAAAACCCGACGCTTTCAAGCAACCTGAAAACCTGCAACGTCTGGCTGATATCAAAAAATACATCCTGGCCGATGGCCGGTTTGATAACGCGCTGTCCATTGCCGACCATCTGTCACTGGTAAATCGCGAATTTCATGGTGGGGACCCGGCCATGATGATCGTTCCAGACAGCGAAGCGCTGGTTGACCAGTATTTGTTGTTTTTTCAGCGATCTGATCTCGAAAACTATGTCAGCCACGACTTTCAACGCGTTAACATCGTTGTCCGCCACAACATCCATAACAGCCACGACCTGAAAATGGCCGTCGCCGACCTTGACGCCAGGGTCCGCGACATTGCCGGCCCGGATTTACGGGTTAATCTGGTCGGGCAGAACCTTATGATCAATAATGCGGCCGAAGACCTGATAAAGGCACAGGTTCAATCGGTAGGTTTATTGCTGGTCGTAATCTTCATCATGATGTCGCTGGTCTATACTTCCACCATTGGCGGATTGTTGTCGCTTATCCCCAACATCATTCCCATCGTGATCGTCTTTGGCATCATGGGAATGTTTGACATCCCGTTAAATCCCGGCACCGCAACTGTGGCTGTAATCGCGATTGGCATCGCCATTGATGATACCATTCATCTTTTATCGTCCTATGCCCATGAAAGCCGCTTAACGGTTGATCGCCTTGAAGCCGTGCGCCGCACCGTAAGCAGCCAGGCGATACCCGCCATTTCAACATCCGTCGCATTAACGGCCGGTTTCATTGTGCTGTTATGGTCCAATTTCACCATTCTGGCCCAGTTTGGCGGCCTTTCAGCCATCGCCATGATCGCGGCCCTGGCCGCCGATCTGATCATTACACCCGTTCTGCTATCCTATGTCCGGCTGGTTGGCCTTTATGAAATCCTGTCACTTAAGGTGGGCAAGGATGTGCTGACCAAAAGCCCGCTTTTCACCGATATGAGTTCCTATCAAATCCGCAAGGCTATCCTTCTTGCGGAAATGGTTGAATTTAAAGCCGGCGACCGGCTGGTGGGTCAAGGGTCATTAGGCCGCGATATGTATCTGCTGTTACAGGGCAGTGCCGCCGTCACACTCGAAAACGAAGGCCGTACAACACGACTGGCCACACTTAACGAAGGGGCTGTTCTTGGTGAACTTGGTTTTGTTCAGGAACAGGAACGCACCGCAAATGTCGATGCGCTTAGCGATGGCGAAATGCTGTTGTTCAATGCCGATACCGTCCGGCGCAATATGCGGCTTTACCCGCATATTGCCAGCAAGCTGAACCTCAACATTGCCCGCATTCTCGGCGCGCGTTTGGCTGAAACTTCCCAACGACTTTCCCAATTCGATCAGGAGAAGGAAGTTTAGCATGGAAAATTCCGTTGGTTCTGTTCGCGGCCTGACAGCCATTTTCGTTGGAATAGCCGGTTTAAGCGCGCTGCCTGTTTCCGCCGTTGCGGCCCAGGATGGTGTTGCTGACTTTTTCAAACAGGTTATCAGCAATGCCACCTATCAGTCTGAAGCCGTTGTAACCGCCTTTCGCGAAGCCCCCAATGACCCTGATAACAAAGGAATTGAGGACGACAAAATTGAAGGCTGGTCCCATCTTTCAATGGATAGCAACAGTTTCATTGGCGATTATTGGTCCTTCGGGCTGGGACTGGATGCCATTGCCTCAACCTATCGGGGCGGCGAAAGAGGCATGTTCACAGCCCCAGGAAAAGGTGAAGGTCAGGGTCGATATGTTGACTTAAACCGTTTAACCCTTTCCTATCTGGGAGATGATGCCGAATTCCTGTTCGGCAAGGACACCATCCCGATGGGAGTAGGCGAACTTTATTCCCCCGCCGATCTTTATGGCAATACCAACCTGGTCAATCCGCAGCAAAGCGTCGATGTTGGTGTCTGGCAGGCCCGAACCGACATTTATGTCGGCAGTGACCGCCTAACATTCATCGTCCTGCCCCTTTCAGAAAGCGGGCCATCGGCCAGCGACAAATCGCGCTGGTATGCAGGCGGTTCAAGCGGGTCCGAATTTACCAGCCTTAAACTGCCTGCCGTTCCCTTCGGCATGAGCGCCGAACTACAAGATGCTGGCTATAACAATGATGACCCCGGCAATTGGGGGTATCTTGCCGAATATAAAGGAACCGCAACCGGGTTTGATTATTTCGCCAGCGCCTATACCGGCCCCGGCCCCTATGCAGTGTTAAAGGATCCCCGGTTAACCAAACTTAATCTGTTTACTGTGGAACATCCAAGGGTTAGCATCGCATCAACCGGGGCGACATTCACCGAAGGATCATGGAAGTTTTACGGTGAAGGTGTCGGGTATTGGGCCCAACACGGCAAGGATGACGATGTTGCCCGGATAATGCTGGGCACCAAGTATCGCGAAACAAAATTTGCCAATTCTCTGGGCCTTAACGAAATTACACCTATTGTTGAATTCAACAAGGAATGGCGCCTGCAAAAGCAATCGCACCCTGATTATTCGGTGTCTTCGGAAGATACACGCCCAAACCCGCAAAACATCATTGCTGCACTGACCGTAACTGTTAATGACGAATGGAAATTTGGCGGCGCCTATGATCGTTCGATCCGTGATCGCGATTCATTAACCCGTTTGTTTATCCGCTATGAACCCACCGACAATCTATGGCTGTCTGTCACCGCCATGGATTTTCACGGCGGCGAAGAAACGGCATTTGGCAGTTATCGCCGTAACGACAATGTCGCGCTTAAGGTGCATTACAGCTTTTAATCACCCCTGAGCCGTGCCCTGTTTTACCTGCAACACCGTTTACCACCCGACCCGGCTTCGCGAGAATATCCTTTTCTTGTGTCCGATTGCGTCATATGATACATAATTTAACGTCACTTGATACATCGATACCTGAAAAGGTCATCTCATGACAGTCCAGCCAGCACCGCCAGCGAATCCGATTTATTCCTTTGTCGGTCTGCCCGAGCAAGGAACATCGCCCCATGCCCTGCTGGACCAGATTGAAAAAGGCATACCGGTTGCCGGTGTGCGTAAACTGGCCGATTTTTTGTTTCCAGACGCCGGAAGCCGTGCTGTTGAACATTTGGTTTCACGTTCTACGATCGAGCGGATAAAGCGCAGCCGAAACTTGCGTTTCTCGCGTGCAGCGACCGAACAAATTTATCCGGTGATCAAAGTTACCGCAAAAGCAATGGAACTATACCCGAACGAGCCGGAAAAAGCCGTCCGGTTTTTGCAAAAGCCGCACCCGATGCTAGGGGGTATTGCCCCGCTGGAACTGGCCCGCAAGTCGGGCGCCGGGGCCGATATGGTCATGAACCTGTTTAACCGGATTCAGGCTGGCCTTACCGTATGACGCACCGCCTTTTGCCTGCTGTGCGATATGGGTACCGCATCGGTGACCCAACAGGCATTTATCCCGTATATTCCGCCGACGGTGCCCGTCTGTTTGCCGGGCGCTGGAACGATGTCGGGCAGCCTGTTATTTATTGCAGCGAACATTATTCAACTGCGATGCTTGAAAAACTGGTGCATTTCAATGGCGAAGTTCCCAATGGTCAGCACTTTGTAAAAATCATCTTTCCGGCCGGGATTTCCTATGAAGTTTTTAGCGCGGCCCACCACTCCGACTGGCACGCAGAAAACGAACAAACCGCCCGTCAGTTTGGCAGCAAATGGTTCCACGAAAAGCGTTCCTGCATTTTGCTGGTTCCATCCATTGTTGCGCGCGACGAACACAATATTCTAATTAATACTCTTCATCCTGATTTCAGCCAGATCACAACCGGGTTGGAACAGCCGATCTGGTGGGATGACCGGTTGTATCAATAAATCCGGCTGACCGACAATCATAACCCCTGAACCGCGATCCCCGCATACAACCCTCATCTATTTCAGCAAGTATTCCAGAGTAAAACTATCTGCTTTTGCATCACCCTCCGTGCTTAGGGTGTCACAAGTGACATGTTTTGTTTCAACGTAATAAATATCACGCATCAAAAAGGGGTGGCACCCAGCCACCCCTTAATATCAAGGTTCTTGTAAACCAAAAGTCGTGCAAAAATCACACCCCGGCAGGCATGTTTTCAGCTTTACGTTCCACCCTGCGCGGGGCTGTAATTTCTTTCCACTTGGACAGGGCCTTGTTAACGGCCGGGTACGGATCACGGCGGATAAACTCGCCATCGCCGCATTTGGCAACCACAACGCCTTCTTCGGCAGCAATACACCCCCGGCTGATGGTGTAACGCGGCAAGCCAGTCACTTCCATGCCTTCAAAAACATTGTAATCAATGGATGAAACCTGATGTTTCGCCGAAATGGTTTTTGAAGCCTTCGGATCCCACACTACCAAATCAGCATCGGCCCCAACCAGAATTGCACCCTTGCGCGGATAGATATTTAAAATCTTGGCGATGTTGGTTGATGTCACCGCAACAAATTCATTGGGTGTCAAACGACCGGTATTGACACCATTGGTCCACAGCAACGGCATACGATCTTCAAGGCCACCGGTTCCATTGGGGATTTTGGTGAAATCCCCCATCCCCATGCGCTTTTGTTCCGAAGTAAAGGCACAATGGTCTGTTGCCACCACTTGCAAACTGCCAGCAGCAAGTCCGTTCCATAAACCATCCTGATGCAGTTTGCTGCGGAACGGCGGCGACATAACCCGGCGTGCCGCATGGTCCCAATCGGCATTGGCATATTCACTATCATCAAGCACCAAGTGCTGAATCAGCGGTTCGCCAAACACACGCTTGCCATTCTGGCGGGCGCGACGAATGGCTTCATGGGCCGGTTCACACGATACATGCACAATATAAAGCGGAACATTGGCCATATCGGCAATCATGATGGCACGGTTACACGCCTCACCTTCCACATCAACCGGGCGGGAATAGGCGTGCGCTTCGGGGCCGTTATTACCGGCATCTAGCAGGCGTTGCTGCAAGGTCGCAACCACGTCACCATTTTCCGCATGAACCAGCGGCATGGCTCCCAGTTCCGAACAGCGCGAGAAGGATGCAAACATTTCATCATCATCCACCATCAAGGCCCCTTTATAGGCCATGAAGTGTTTGAAGGTGTTAATGCCCTTTTCCTCGACGACGATTTTCATCTCGTCAAAAATCTGTTCGCTCCACGACGTGATCGCCATATGGAACGAATAATCGCATACCGCCTTGGATGATTTATTGTCCCATGCCTGCAACGCCTCCAAAAGCGATTGATCGGGCGATGGCAAACAAAAATCGACAACCATCGTGGTGCCGCCGGCGACCGCGGCCTTGGTGCCAAATTCAAAGTCATCGGCCGAATAGGTACCCATGAATGGCATTTCCATATGGGTGTGCGGGTCGATCCCGCCAGGCATGACATAGCACCCGTCGGCGTCAATCACCTTGTCGCCCGAAAGGCCCTTGCCAATCGCGGCTATCTTGCCATCTTCAACCAGAATATCGGCTTCATAGGTCAGGTCTGCGGTAACGATGGTTCCGCCACGAATAACCATGGACATGGGTGGCTCCTTATCTATCGGTATCGGGGTTGAATGGGTACGCGCTGGCACCCGGTCCCTGTAACTTCAGGTAAAGTCGCCCGGCAACATTGGGGCCGCCGCCGGGCGTTACACAGGTTATTATGCGCCCGCAGGCTTACATTTTATCTGTAACGACGTGGGTCCAGGCACCTTCCGGTTTTTTGGTAATAACCGGGTCAGAACCGCCCGACAGCAAGCTGTCAACCGTCCGGGTATAAGCATCCTCTCTCAAAACGCCATCCGTGCTCAGAAGTTTGCCAACTTCTTTCATCATACGGATCTGATGTTTTTCGGTTTGCGCCCCGGTCGCATCATTATCCAGAATAATCTGCGCGGCATCTTCCGGGTGTTCCTTGGCCCATGTCCAACCCTTCATGCTGGCAGCAACAAAACGCGACATTTTATCAACAAAAGCCGGATTTTTCAGCTTGTCTTCCATCACATAAAGGCCGTCTTCAAGCGTCGCGACACCCTGATCTTCATATTTGAAAACAACCAGATCATCGGCCGGAATACCGGCATCAATCACCTGCCAGTATTCGTTATAGGTCATGGTTGAAATACAATCGGCCTGCTTTTGCAACAACGGGTCAACGTTAAAGCCCTGTTTTAAAACCGTAACACCCTTGTCGCTGCCATCGGTCGGAATGCCCAGTTTCGACATCCAGCTTAGGAACGGGTATTCATTACCAAAAAACCAGACACCCAGGGTCCGTCCCGGAAAATCCTTGGGCGAGGTAATGCCGGTATCTTTCAGGCAGGTTAACTCCATACCCGATTTGGCAAAGGGCTGGGCAATATTGACAAGCGGCACACCCTTTTCACGCGATGCCAGGGCTGACGGCATCCAGTCCACCACCACATCGGCACCACCACCGGCAATCACCTGCGGCGGCGCAATGTCGGGGCCACCGGGATTAATGGTGACATCAAGGTCGGCGTCTTCGTAAAATCCTTTATCCTGGGCCACATAATACCCGGCAAACTGCGCCTGGGTTACCCATTTAAGCTGCAAGGTCACTTCATCAGCCGCCATCGCCGAAAGCGATGTCAGGCCAAATGCCATCCCCAGAGCCGTCGCAAACACTTTTTTCATTTTATTGAAGCCTCTCCACAGGTTGAAATTCAATCCTCCCGACGGGTCGTCTTTTTTTCTGCCTTAATGGCGACGTACCCGAAATGACGGATGCCACGACGTTACCTTGCGTTCCGCAAAGGCCACAGCTCCGTAAAAGGCAGTCCCGGCAAGGGCTGCCAATGCAATTTCTGCCCACACCATATCTACATTCATGCGTCCGACTTCGGTTGAAATGCGAAAGCCCATGCCAACAATGGGTGTGCCAAAAAACTCGGCCACAATTGCGCCAATCAACGCCAGGGTAGAGTTAATTTTAAGGGCGTTAAAGATAAACGGCAGGGCCGCTGGCAAGCGCAAGCGAAACAGCGTGGACCAATAACCCGACGCATAGGTCGCCATCAGATCTTTTTCCAGCCTTCCTGCCGCACTTAAACCGCTTACGGTATTCACCAGCATCGGAAAAAACGTCATGATCACAATCACCGCGGCCTTTGACTGCCAGTCAAAGCCAAACCACATCACCATGATCGGTGCGACACCAATAATCGGCAGAGCCGAAACCATATTGCCCAACGGCAACAGCCCGCGTTTCAGAAACGGCACCCGGTCAACCGCAATCGCCACGATCAAGCCACTGCCACATCCCAAAACATACCCGGCAATCACGGCCTTCAAAAAGGTTTGCCGGAAATCATCCCACAAAATGCCGGTCGAACTGGCAAAGCGCGCGCCAATCATGCTGGGCGGCGGCAGCAATACCTGCGGCACACCAAACCCGGCCGTGATAACTTCCCATAAAAACAGCAACCAGATACCAAAGGCCACCGGCACAATAATATTAGCGGTTTGCTGTTTACCGTTTTCCAGGCTGTGATAATTGGCAATAACGTCTATCGCGCGCCACACCAGCGCCCATAACGAAAAAATGAACATCCAGAAACCATAGGATGCATACCCTGCCAGCCCCTGATGATAGAGTGCCGCCACGGCCTGCCAGGCACCAAAAACCACAACTGTCAATACAATGCAGGCGCGCAGAACGCTGGTGACGCCATACCAGGTAAAAATAACACCGGCGACCACACAGGCCACCATCGCACTGGCAAGCCCGGGCAAGTCAGAAACAAAGGCGACATTCTTGCCGGTATCAATGTCGACACCCGATAATGGAAACACCAGTGACAGCAACGCAAAAACTGCGGCCACCAGGCAAAATTTATCAAGTTTACCGGTCATGCCCGCACCCCCATGCGTTCAAGCACCCGTTTTTCCATTAAACCCACAATAACCACCATCATCGCAGCCACAAAAGCTGCGGTTAACAATGCCGCCCAGATTTGCACCGTTTGCCCGTAATAGGACCCGGCCAGCAAGCGTGCGCCCAGGCCCGATTGTGCGCCGGTTGGCAATTCGCCAACAATGGCACCAACAAGGCTGATGGCAATCGCCACTTTCAGGCTGGCAAACAAAAACGGCATCGCCGATGGCCAGCGCAGGGCGACAAAGGTTTGCCAGCGTGATGCATTATAGGTGCGCATCAAATCAAGCTGGATATGATCTGGGGAGCGCAACCCCTTAACCATGCCAATGGTCACAGGGAAAAAGCACAGATAGGTTGAAATCATCGCCTTGGGGATTAAACCCTTAAGACCAATCGCCCCCAGCACGACAATAATCATCGGTGCAATGGCCAGAATGGGAATGGTTTGGGATGAAATCACCCACGGCATCAGGCTTTTTTCAAGTGTTTGCACATGAACAATGCCGACAGCCAGCACAATACCCAGAAGCGTGCCAATGCCAAACCCCAACAAGGTAGAGGATAACGTTACCCAGGTATGGTAAACCAGCGAGCGTTTGGACGTAATTTTAGTGGCAAAAATGGTTTTATACATTTCCTGCGCCACCTGATGCGGGGCGGGTAATACCGGCCGATCCTGCGCAAGGGTTGCTTCCACCAGTTGCAATGGCGTCCAGTCCTGTTTGGCACGGGCATAACGGTCAATCTGACCAGGCATGTTCATAAACACAGCCCCAACATACCAAAGGACAAACAAGCCGATCAGCATTACGCAAACCGGGCCGGTCTGGCCTTTCATCATGCGGCCCCAAAGGGTTGGCCCCGCCGCAGCAGTTGGCAAGGTTGCGGCATCAGTCGTCATAGCTATGCCCTGCCCGCAGCCCTTCGCGTACACGATGGGCCACTTCCAGAAATTCCGGGGTTTCGCGAATATCCAGGGTGCGATCTTTGGCGAAATCGGTTTCAATCACGTCAATGATCCGGCCCGGGCGCGGCGACATCACCACAATTTTCGACGATAAAAATACCGCCTCGGGGATGGAATGAGTGACAAACGCAACCGTTTTGTTGGTCCGCGCCCACAATTTCAACAATTGTTCGTTCAAATGATCCCGCACGATCTCGTCAAGCGCACCAAACGGTTCATCCATTAATAACAAATCGGCATCAAAGCTGAGCGCGCGGGCAATAGAGGCGCGTTGCTGCATGCCGCCGGAAAGCTGCCAGGGGAATTTCTTCTCAAACCCGTTTAATTCCACAAGTTTCAAGGCTTCATGGGCGCGCCGGAGGCGTTCTTCTTTGGAAAGTTCCATAATTTCCAGTGGCAAGGTCACGTTGCGTTCAATTGAGCGCCACGGCAACAAAGCCGGGGCCTGAAACACATAACCATAGGAACGGTCTTCACGCGCCTGTTGTGGCGACACCCCGTTTATAAGTATATCGCCGCCCGTTGCCCTCTCCAGATCGGCAATGACACGCAAAAGCGTTGTTTTTCCACAGCCCGACGGGCCGATAAACGAAACAAATTCACCCTTGTTAATGGTTAAATCCACCTCGGATAACGCGTAAACCGGGCCATCGGCGGTTTGAAATGTCAGCGACATTTTTTGAATATCAACAACCACATCCTTCGATGCGGCCATCGGCGCCACATTATTGACGACTGCCTGTAACGTCATGGGTGTTCCCCTGATCGATGTCTCTCAAAAACCTCCCTCAGGGACGTTGCCCTGAACTTTGCCGATTTATTTTATGGCCCGCTTGCACATATGGCGCACAGGTGTTTTACCGGTCAAAGCAGTCTGGCGAACGACCGGGCCGTTCGCCTTTAGAAATCAGTTGCCGTCCGTCAGGCGGGTATAGGTCGAAGGGCGACGGTCACGGAAAAATTGCCAGTTATTGCGGGCTTCGCGCACCATATTCATGTCCATGTCATGGACAATCAGCTCGTCCTGATCGCGTGATGCTTCCTTTTCAATCACGCCGCGCGGATTAACAAAGTAGCTTTGCCCGTAAAATTCGCCAATATCCCAGGGTTGTTCGCGGCCCACCCGGTTAATCGCACCAATATAGCAGCCATTGGCAACGGCCGATGCCGGCTGTTCCAGCTTCCAGATATATTCGGAAACCCCGGCAACCGTAGCAGACGGATTAACGATATATTCCGCACCATTTAGGGCCAATGCGCGCCAGCCTTCGGGGAAGTGGCGGTCATAACAGATATAAACGCCCAATTTGCAATATTGGGTTTCAAACACCGGCCAGTTGGACGCGCCCGGTTTGAAAAAGAACTTTTCCCAGAACCCGGAAACCTGCGGAATATGGGTTTTGCGATATTTACCCAAATAGGTCCCATCGGCATCAATCACAGCGGCGGTATTGTAATAAACCCCGGTAATGTCTTCCTCATAGATCGGAACGACAATCACCATTTTATGTTTGGCGGCCAGTTCACACATGAGTTGTGTGGTCGGCCCGTCGGGAATTTTCTCTGCCGCCGCATACCATTTGGCATCCTGGCTCGGGCAGAAATAGGGCTGGGTGAACACTTCCTGAAAGCACAGGACCTGCACCCCCTTCTTGCCAGCTTCCTCGATATAGGGAAGATGCGCCTCGATCATGGCCTGGCGAATTTCTTCTGGTGACTGATCCGTGCTGCCTTTCAAAGACATCTGAATCAATCCGCCTCTCAGCATCGACATGCGAGATACCTCCTTGATAATGTATGCGTTCTTGCCGGTTTTTACCGATCTGGATGTGAACGCTTGTGTTGGTTTTCGCCATCAAACCCGGTTCATGGCGAAAACCGGAATCTTTGTTTGCCAGGATGCAACCGACCCCGACAAAATAAGAAGGCGCGGCCCGAACCGGGCCACGCCTGCCTGTTACCCGTTGGACGGGAAGTTGAATTCCGCACCGGAGCGAATGCCTGTCGGCCAACGCATGGTAACGGTTTTAAGCTTGGTATAGAAATGCACCGCTTCGGGACCGTAAATTCCGTGTGATCCGAAAATCGACCGTTTCCAGCCGCCAAAGCTGTGATAGCCAACCGGCACCGGAATGGGCACATTCACACCGACCATGCCAACCTGGATACGGTCAACAAAGTTACGCGCCGCGTCGCCATCACGGGTGAAAATCGCGGTGCCATTGCCATATTCATGCTTGTTGATCAGATCAACCGCCGTGTCATAGCTATCTGCCCGCACAACCGACAGAACCGGACCAAAAATTTCGTCAGTATAAATCGACATGTCCGGGGTGACGCGGTCAAACAAAGAACCACCCACGAAATAGCCGTTTTCATAGCCCTGCAGCTTAAAGCCACGGCCATCCACAACCAGTTCGGCACCCTCCTTCACACCGGCATCAATATAGCCAAGAACCTTGTTCTTGTGTGCTTCGGTAATGACCGGGCCCATATCGGCATCGGTATCGGTTGACGGGCCAATTTTAAGCGCGGCAACCTTGGGTGCGAGCGCCTTGACCAAACGATCCGCTGTTTCTTCACCCACCGGAACCGCCACCGAAACCGCCATGCAGCGTTCACCCGCCGCACCATACCCAGCGCCCATCAGGGCATCCACGGCCTGGTCAATATCGGCATCGGGCATGACGATCATGTGGTTTTTCGCCCCGCCCAGCGCCTGGACCCGTTTGCCATTCGCCGTGCCGGTTTTGTAAACATATTCCGCAATCGGGGTGGAGCCAACAAAGCTGATGGCCTGCACGTCCGGATGATGCAACAGGCCATCAACCGCGACCTTGTCACCATGCAGAACGTTACAAACGCCCTTGGGCAACCCGGCCTCATGAAGCAATTCCACCACCAGATTGGCCGCCGACGGGTCGCGTTCGGACGGCTTCAGAACGAAGGTATTGCCACACGCAATCGCCATCGGGATCATCCATAACGGCACCATGGTCGGGAAGTTAAACGGAGTAATCCCGGCAACAACCCCCAGGGCATGACGATCGGCACAGGCATCCACCGATGTTCCGACATTGCGGCTAAAATCACCTTTCAGCAAATGCGGAATACCACAGGCAAATTCCACCACTTCCAAGGCACGGGCCACTTCGCCCAGGGCGTCGGGGTGGGTTTTGCCATGTTCGGCCGAAATGGTGCTGGCAATTTCATCGGCCCGTTTTTCAAGCAGGCCCTTATAGGCAAACATCACCTGGGCGCGTTTGGCCGGTGGCGTCGCCGACCAGCTTTCAAACGCGGCCTTGGCCGTGGCAACAACGGTATTAACATCGGCTTCCGATGCCAGCACCACTTCGCCGGTCTGCTCCCCGGTTGCCGGATTGAAGATGGCGCCGGTCCGTGTGCTCTCGCCACTGGTATGTTCGCCGCCAATGATATGTTCAATACGTTTCATAACTCTTCTTTCCGTGCTGGATCAGTCAAGATTCTTCAGAACATCGCGCAGG
Source organism: Thalassospira sp. NFXS8 (assembly GCF_040148805.1). Lineage (NCBI taxonomy): Bacteria > Pseudomonadati > Pseudomonadota > Alphaproteobacteria > Rhodospirillales > Thalassospiraceae > Thalassospira > Thalassospira sp. NFXS8. The sequence goes on from NZ_JAGEMF010000005.1 coordinate 30,678, forward strand.
GTTCCGAACAATTCGTCGATATGCGATTTTTCAATAATCAGCGGCGGCGACAAGGCAATGATATCGCCCGTCGTGCGGATCAGAATGCCCTTCTCGAACGCCTGCAAAAAGGCCGAAAACGCCCGCTTCGTCGGCTGGCCATCGATACTTTCAAGCTCGATCGCGCCAATCAGGCCAAGGTTACGAATGTCCTTCACATGGGGCAGGTCAGCCAGGCTGTGCACCGCATCTTCCCAATATTTACCAAGCTCCGCGCCCCGGGTCAGAAGGCCTTCTTCCTCGTAAATCTCAAGCGTTGCCAGGCCCGCCGCACAGGCAACCGGGTTGCCCGAATAGGTATAACCGTGGAACAGCTCGATCATGTTTTCCGGGCCGGTCATGAAGGCATCATAAATGGCATCGGTAGCAAAAACCGCGCCCATCGGAATGGTGCCGTTGGTCAGGCCCTTGGCCGTCGTCACCATATCGGGCTGCACACCGAAATAATCGACGGCAAACGGGGCACCAATACGACCAAAGCCGGTGATAACTTCATCAAAAATCAGCAGGATGCCGTGCTTGGTGCAAATTTCGCGCAGGCGTTTCAAATAACCCTGCGGCGGGATCAACACACCTGTCGAACCTGCAACCGGCTCCACAATCACGGCCGCGATGGTTGAGGGGTCATGCAAGGCGCACAGGCGTTCCAGGTCTTCGGCCAGCCATTCGCCATTTGTCGGCTCGCCGCGAACAAATTTGTTTTCTTCGGGCAGATGGGTGTGGCGGATATGGTCAACACCGCCCAGCATGGTGCCAAAGGTTTTCCGGTTGGTCGGAATGCCGCCCACCGAAATGCCGCCAAAGTTCACCCCGTGATAGCCGCGCTCACGCCCGATCAGGCGGGTGCGCTGGCCCTCGCCACGGGCACGATGATAGGCAATGGCGATTTTAAGGGCGGTTTCAACCGATTCCGATCCGCTATTGGTATAGAAGACATGGCTCAAATCACCGGGCATCAACTGTGCCAGGCGCGTTGCCAGTTCAAACGCCTTGGGGTGGCCCATCTGGAAGGCCGGGGCGTAATCAAGCTCTTCAAGCTGGGCGCGAACGGCTTCATTGATTTTGGCGCGCTTGTGCCCGGCATTACAGCACCACAAACCCGCCGTTCCATCCAGGATCTGGCGGTTATCATCGGTGGTGTAATACATGCCTTCGGCCGAAACCAGCATGCGCGGAGTTTGCTTGAACTGGCGATTGGCCGTAAACGGCATCCAGAAGGCGGATAAATCATTGGGGCGGTTGTTTGAAGTGGCGGCAGTCATTTTATCAGGTCTCCCGAACCCGGTTTGGCTTTGCTGGCAACCATATGCCAGTCAACTGGTCGATCATGGCATTACCGGCATTTAACAAGCAATTACAATCGCCTGTTCCCCGGCACCAGAACCACATCGCGCATGACATCTTGCGATCAAGACATGCAAAACTACAGCACAATGACTGTAGCTGTCAGTACCGATTTCGTGCAACTAACCCGTAAGAGCATGACATCGAAGCGATCCCTGTTTTTTTATTGTTTGCGACACATTTATGTCTATCTTCACTGCCCGGCGCGGTTGTTTCCGCACATGTGGGATGAAAACATGCCTCGCAAATTCAGACTTGCTTTTTAGCTGTTAAAACAGAGATTATTTGAACCTGACCAAACGGTCAAGATAAATACATATAAACACGGGACGGGGTTGATGACCGCATCAAACAGACCGGCAAACGGCGCACACAAAGCTGCCATCCGTCTGGAAAACGAAGTCCAGATTCTTGCCGCAGCCGAACGGGTTTTTGCCGATTTCGGCTTCAAGGGGGCCACCACCGCCCGCATTGCCGAGGTTGCCAATGTTCCCAAGGCCAATGTCCATTATTACTTCGCCACCAAAGAGGCGCTTTATCGCCGCGTAATCGAAAATGTCTGCTCGCAATGGCTTGAAGCGGCCATGACATTTGAAAACACCACCGACCCCGCCACCATCCTGCGCGGCTATATCGAAGCCAAAATGGACCTCTCGCGCAGCACCCCCTATGGCTCGCGCGTCTGGGCCCATGAAATTGTCCGTGGCGCCAAATTCTCGTCCGATTATATCTCCACCACGGTCAAGGACTGGCTCGATGGCCGGGTACGCATCATCCGCCGCTGGATCGCGGAAGGCAAAATGGACGATGTTGAACCCTACAGCCTGATGTACATGATCTTCGCCACCACCCAACACTATGCCGACTTTTCCAGCCAAATCGAAATTTTCAATGACAACCAGCCGTTGAGTGATGCAGAATTTGCGGAAGCAAAGGAGAATGTGGTTAGGATTATTTTGAAGGGGGTTGGATTATGCTAAATTTTCAACACGAAACATATATTTCAAGAAGAAAAAAATGAAACAATATCCGCACAATAAAATATCGTACTTTCTATTATCTAAATCGCACAAGACATCAACTTTTAACGAATACGAATCACGCACGATAGACAACAGAGAAATCATAAAAAGCATATGCGCCCTTCCAAAAAATTTCGCAGAAATACACTCCGATGTTGAGCACGTGATACTTCACCGTATTATTGGGTTTCATGACGGCTATGAAATATCTTTTTTAAATGACATAGAAGATTTACATAAAAAACATCAAAAAATTAAAATTTTAATAAACGACACTATAACAAATCAAATCGCAGAAAAAAACAGCACCAGCCATAAGAATGCAATATATATAGGAAATTCACTGACAACAGATCTAGATTCACTAACAATCAACAGATCCACCTTCACTATCAATGAAGTTTATGACTGCATTGAAAAATTAATCTCAAGGCTGTCAAAAAAAGATATTGCCTACTACACAGAGCTAAAAAAAATAACAACGATCAAACCAGGGAAAAGAAACACAGACACAAAAGAATCAAACATTGAAACCCACCCAAATCTCTTTACTGAACCAAACATTACCCTACTAAAAAGCATCAAAATAGAATCAAAAAAGTTAAATCACAAAAATATCGACGATAAAAAACAAATAGAAAGTCAAGTTAATGCGATTGACAATATAAAAAATTACCTATTACAACAAATGAAACCCAATGCTTTATTACCAGACATTCACTATGTGATATCAGATCTATCCTCAAATACGGGATTTTCATTTAACAAAAGTAGATACAACAAAAATTCTTTGGGATCCGACCACAATCACGACAGAAAAGAAATTGAACTCGCAATCAGAACCGCAAATCAAGGGAAAAATATCGAAGATAACTGCCTGAATCCGTACATCAACGAACTTAAAATTGAAAGAGAAACGTTAACATCTCTAATTTCAATTTATTGCTCATCAAAAGTAGCGCCCAACATAAACACGAAACTATCAAATAATGATATTTGCTTCAAATTGAAAAACTTAGGAGATATATACAGAGGAGAAAATAGAAAAAAAATCAACAAAACAATGGAAAGCATACAAGGAATTTTAAACCATCACATGGCCGTCGCACTACCTCATATAAAGCAACGCACAGAAAAAAATTTAAAGATAATTTCAAATTTACCAATTGAATGGGCTGAACATGACAACCTCCCTTTAATGATAAGACACAACGTTAGTCGCATTCCAGTTACCCCGGGAAACATAACAACTCTATTACAACTCTCACAAGACCAGATATACTTAACAATAAGATCTTTCAAAAAAATACTGTTCATAAGTTCCTTTCCCGACGATGACCCGATAAAAGATCATGCCAAAGAAAAAGTCAACAAGGTTATTGATTTACTAAAAAATGCTTCCCCAGAAACTGATATTGAAATAATATGGAAGACCCCAGCAAATAAAGATGAACTAATTAAATGTATAAAGGAGAACAAAGTCGCCATTACCATTTTTGACCTCCATGGCGCACACGACGAAAATGGAGGAAGAATTCTTCTAAAGGATGAATCAATACCGGCCTTTGATCTAGGTAATTACGCTGCGGTTTCACCAATCGTCATTCTGAGCTCTTGCGACACCAATCCCATTGACAGAGATCACCAAACAACGACAAATGCTTTTTTCTTAGCAGGTGCCCGCACCGTATTATCAAGTGCATTGCCTTTACTTAGTCACGAAGCTTCATCATTCATCGCTAGGTTATTAATTCGAATTCAACTTTATCTACCGAAAAGAGTCGAAGAATACAAGATGCCCATAAGATGGTCCAACGTTGTAACTGGAATGATCAGAAGAACGTATTATTCGGAACTAACTGACCTATTAGAGAAAAAAAATAAAATTTCGAATCAAGAAAAACACGCTCTAAACTTTTCCATATACAATTACCTTGACCCTTTATCCGAGAACTGGCCCGATCTAATACTAAAAGAAATATCAATGAAAACAAAAATTTCAAAAAATGATTTATCGATTTTTATAAAAAAAGAGTTCCGACTACCAGACTGTCTAAAGTACATGCAAATGGGCAACCCTGATCAGATCATCATAATACCAGAATATTATGATATTATCGACAACTCACATTCTGATTTACAAATCTGATTTTGCACTTCGTCATAAAAAACGAGCCGCCCCAAAAGGCGGCCCGAACAAGAGCAGTAGTTCATAATATCGATCTGCCTCAATAGTCCGTGAATCTTTTATACATTACACCGTTGTTTCCGCCGGTTTTTCATCCGCCTTGGCCAGAAGGGCATCGAGCAGCACCTGACCGCCCGCATCTGACCAGTGTTTATGGACTTCCTCGATCTCGTTATGGGAAATACCGTCAACACAGGGGATAAAGATCATCGCTGTCGGGGTGACATGGGCGAGATAGCAGGCATCATGCCCGGCACCCGAGACGATTTCGCGTGCCTTGTAACCACCGCGTTCCGCCCCCTTGCGCACCGCATCCACACAGGACGGATCAAACGGTACTGGTGCGTAATAGAAGATCTGCTCGAATTCGCAATCAAGGCCGATGCCGGATTTAATGTCTTCCACCCCTTTGCGAAGGGCAGCATCCATATCGGCCAAAACCGCGTCATCCGGATGGCGGAAATCGACCGTTAAGAACACCCGACCGGGGATAACATTGCGCGAATTGGGGTGAATTTGCATCATGCCGACCGTGGCACAGGCCAGCGGCCCGCGATCGAGGCCAATTTTATTGACCAGTTCAATGATGCGTGCCGCCCCCAAAAGCGCATCCTTGCGCGAGGTCATCGGCGTTGGTCCGGCATGGGCCTCCACCCCGGTCAGGGTGATTTCATACCAGCGCTGGCCCTGGGCATCGGTGACAATGCCGATATCCATGCCTTCATCTTCCAGGATCGGCCCCTGTTCGATATGGGCTTCAAAATAGGCCCCCATCGGATGGGCATCAATCGTGGCCTCGTCTTCGCCCATATAGCCGATGCGTTTAAGTTCCTCGCCCATGGTTTTACCATCAACATCAGCACGGGAATGGCCGTATTCCAGGTCAAACACCTTGGCAAACACACCCGATGCCACCATTGCCGGAGCAAAGCGCGATCCTTCCTCGTTGGTCCAGCACACAACTTCCACCGGGGCTTCGGTTTCATATTTGGCATCGTTCAGGGTACGGATCACTTCCAAGCCGCTTAACACCCCGTAAACACCATCATATTTGCCGCCGGTCGGCTGGCTATCAAGGTGGCTCCCGGCGACAATCGGCGGCAGGTCGGGGTTTTTGCCCTCGCGACGGGCAAAGATATTGCCCATCTTGTCAATCCGGATCGAGCAGCCTTCATCCTTGCACCATTTGATGAACAAATCGCGGCTTTCGCGGTCCAGATCGGTCAGGGCCAGGCGGCACACACCATCCTTGGCGGTTTTACCGATTTTTGCCATTTCCATCAGGCTGTCCCAAAGGCGGTCCGCATTGATGTTCAGGTTACGAGCGGTTGACGCAGCAGTCATAAATCAAAGTCCTTTCATATGTGGGGCATATAAATGCAAAACTTGCGGGGTGCTGCGCCTATTCGGCGGCGTCACGCATCGGGTTCAGCGGATGTTGCGGCCAGGTCATATAGGGTTTGTCGGTTTTGACCGGCTCCATCGTGATACAATCAGGCACCGGACAAATGTGGTAACACAGGTTACAGCCCACGCATTCCTCGTCGATCACCACAAATTCCTTGCCGCCTTCGGGCTTGGCATTCATCGCAATCGCCTGATGCGAGGTATCTTCGCAGGCAATATGGCAGCGGCCACATTCGATACATTTATCCGGGTCAATCACGGCTTTAGTATCGAAATTCATGTTCAGTTCGTTCCAGTTCGCCACCTGTGGCACCGCCTTGCCGGTAAACTGGTCAACACTGGTGTAACCCTGGTCATCCATCCATTGCGACATGCCATCAATCAGATCATCGACCACACGGAAACCATAAATCATCGCCGCCGTGCAAACCTGCACCGCATTGGACCCCAGCGCCATAAATTCGGCGGCGTCTTTCCAGGTGGTAATACCGCCAATGCCCGAAATTTCCAGCGCCCGGGTTTCCGGTGCGCGGGCAATTTCAGCCACCATATTGAGCGCAATCGGCTTCACCGCCGATCCGCAATATCCGCCATGCGTCCCTTTGCCATCCACCACCGGTTCGGGCACCATCTGATCAAGATCGACCGAGATGATCGAATTAACCGTGTTAATCAGCGACACGGCATCCGCCCCGCCCTTTAACGCGGCCTCGGCCGACCACAGAATGTTGGTGATATTCGGCGTCAGCTTGGTGAAAACGGGAATATCCACCGCTTCCTTGACCCAGCGTGTGACCTGTTCAACCATTTCGGGGACCTGACCAATGGCAGAGCCCATGCCGCGTTCGCACATGCCATGCGGGCAGCCCAAATTCAGTTCCAGGCCATGCACGCCACTTTCGGCGATTTGCTGGGCCAGGTCCTTCCAGGCGCGTTCCTCAATCGGTGCCATCATCGACCCGATAATCACATGATCGGGCCATTCAGCCCGGCATTCGCGAATTTCCTGAAGGTTAAGCGCCAACGGGCGGTCGGAAATCAGTTCGATATTGTTAATGCCCAACAGGCGGCGGTTCTGGTCATGATGCGCGCCATAGCGCGACGATACATTAACGACAGGCGGATCAATGCCCAGCGTTTTCCAAACAACGCCGCCCCAACCGGCCTGAAAGGCGCGCACGACATTGTATTTTTTGTCAGTCGGCGGCGCAGATGCCAGCCAGAACGGGTTAAGGCTATCAATACCGGCAATCTTGCAGCTTAAATCAGCCATGTTCTCTCTCCTCGGCGGGCAATGCTCAGGCGGTTTTCAAAAAGGCATCCATGGCGATGGCGGCACATTTGCCATCTTCAACCGATTGCACGGTCAAATCCTCGCCGCTTTTGATGCAGTCACCGCCGGCAAAAATGCCCGGTGCCGTTGTCTGGTAAGTGTGATCGACCACAATCTTGCCACCGGAAATTTCCATCCCGGCCAGATCATCGGTTTTAATCTTCTGACCAATCGCCTTAAGGACCTGATCGGTTTTGATCTCGAACGTTTCGCCAGTTCCCACCAGCTTGCCACTGTCATCCAGCGCAGTTTTTTCAAACACCATGCCCATCAAACGGCCATTGGCCTTGATCTCGACCGGTTTGGCCCAATAGCGCACGATGACACCATTGATTTTGGCCAGTTCCTGTTCAAATTCGGTAGCGGACATATGTTCCGGCCCGCGACGATAGACCAATGTGACCTCATCCGCGCCCAGGCGCTTGGCCTGAACAGCGGCATCAATCGCGGTATTGCCCCCGCCGATCACAACAACCGAATTGCCCACCGGCATGGTGGATTTGTCGCTGGCCTGGCGCAATTCCTCGATAAAATCAATCGCATCATCAACGCCGCTGGCGGCTTCACCGGCAAGGCCCAGATTATTGGTCGCCCCCAGACCCACACCAACAAAAACGGCATCAAAGGCGGCTTTGACATCGGCAAGCGCTATGTCACGGCCCAGCGCCTTGCCATATTCGATGGTGATGCCGCCAATACCCAGCAGGAATTCAACCTCGCGCTGGGCGAAATCGTTGGTCATTTTATAGGCGGCAAGGCCATATTCATTAAGGCCGCCCGGCTTTGGCTTGGCTTCAAACACCGTCACATCATGGCCCAGCATGGCAGCACGATGCGCGCAGCTTAACCCTGCGGGCCCCGCACCAATAACGGCAATTTTTTTGCCGGTTGCCGCAGCGCGCTTAAACGGGTGCGGCAGGTTTCGTGCCATTAAATGGTCCACGGCGTAACGCTGCAAACTGCCAATTTCAACGGCTTCGTCCTCGGCAACATTGCGCACACAGGCCTGCTCACACAGCACTTCTGTCGGGCAGGCCCGGGCACAGGTGCCGCCCATAATATTGGCCGACAAAATGGTTTTTGCCGCCCCGTCCGGGTTGCCAGTGCTGATTTTGCGGATGAAACTTGGAATATCAATCGATGTCGGGCACGCCGTAACACAAGGCGCATCGTAACAATAAAGGCAGCGATTGCTTTCTGCCATCGCCTGCAAAGTGGAAAAAGGCGGGTGCAGATCGGTAAAATTATCGTCGATGGCAACCGCCGACATCTGGCCGGTTTGCAAAGCGGGCTTTGCCTGCTGGGTCGTCATTTCATGTCTCCCTGCCGTAAAGGCGTCCTCTCCTGTGTCAGCGAGAGACATGTGCGGATTGAAATACATATCGCAGATACATCGCGGGTGTTGTTGGCACAGCAAAGCCTGCCAACCCTGACATATCCGGCAAATGTATTCCTGGCGTTTTTCAACAAACCCGTCGCATTTTGCGATCAGGCCGTCGATCCCGTTTTATTCTGCCGCGTTTTTGTCATTAAACTTTGCATACGCGGTCAGAAGCCTCTCTCTGACCTTTACAGCATGATCAATCCTGATCATTTGGTCAAGATTAAAAATCAACCGGTAAAAACGGCGATAAAAACGTGCCCAAAAGCCCGGATATCACCGGCCCAGGGGAATTATATCGGTATTTGAACCAGATTAAAATTAAATCTAAGATAGTTTTTCTGGAACATTTAACAACCTGAAGCGTTGCACCCTTCAATCTGCGGGTTGCGACATAATGGGGAAATTCAATCCGGCACCCCCGTTCCGACCCCGTCAGGGACGAACAGCACGCGGCGAAATGCCTGCTGGTCAGGGAAATCAGGGATGCAATTTACCGTCAATATTCCGGGTTTAAGTACCTGCCTGCCCGCTCTCCCTTCCGATTATCCCTTCGTCAGTGGTGCGCCTGTATTTTGCGGCCTGTCCATGTGTATCACCCGGCATTACCGGGCAGAGACGGAGTATCGCCCACAACATGAAAACCCACACCCTTCCCCGTTCATGGAGCAAGAAAAATGTCCGAACACCCCATACTGGTCGGGTTTGACGGCACCGACGCGGCCCATCGGGCCGTAAAATTTGCCGGCGCCCGCGCCGAGGCCGAAGGCTGCCCCATTCACATTGCCTATATTCTGGAATGGTCCCCCTACAGTTTCCTGTCCGCCCAGGAACTTGAAGAACGCCATCAACGCCGCAGCGAAGAACTGGGACGCGCGGAAACCACCCTTAACCCCGCCCTTGAAATCCTTAAAACAAAAAACATCGCCGTGACCTATGAAGTCCGATACGGGCATTCGGGTGAACTGATGTGCAAAATCGCCAAGGAACAGCAGGCCACCCAGATCATCATTGGCCGCAAAGGCGGGTCTGCACTCGGCGCAAGGTTACTTGGCAGTCTGGCCCTAACCCTGGTTCAGGCAGCCCCCTTGCCGGTTACCGTTGTCCCATAAGCCGGCCCCGTCGCCGTTAAGAACACGAGCAAACAAAAAAGACAAAATCAGGAGCACCTCATGTTTTCGCCCAAATGGATTCCTGCCACCACGGCCGGTGTCGCCATTTTATCTTATTCGCAACTGGCCCATGCGCAGGAAAGCGGCATGGACCAGGCCATTAACGAAGCAATCGCCCCGATTTCGAATGTAATCGCCGGGGCGATTTTTTATTCTGTCTCCATTGGCGACACAGAATTCCCCCTTATTGTTGGCTGGCTGGTTATTGCCGCCACAGTTTTCACCCTTTATTTTGGTTTTGTGCAATTTCGCATGTTTGGTCATGCCATTTCGCTGGTCAAAGGTGATTACTCCGACCCCAACGATGCTGGCGAGGTGTCGCACTTTCAGGCATTGGCCACTGCCCTTTCGGGTACTGTCGGTCTTGGCAATATTGCCGGAGTGGCTGTTGCCATTTCCATTGGCGGGCCGGGTGCCACATTCTGGATGATTTTGGCCGGCCTTCTTGGCATGGCATCAAAATTCACCGAATGCACCCTGGGCGTTAAATTTCGTAACGAATATCCCGATGGCCGTGTGTCGGGCGGACCAATGTATTATTTATCCAAAGGCCTGACGGAACAGGGAAAACCCGGTCTGGGCCGCACCCTTGCCATTGTATTTTCCATTTGCTGTATCGGCGGCGCTGTGGGCGGCGGCAATATGTTTCAGTCCAACCAGGCTTTTCAGCAAATTGTAAATGTAACTGGCGGTGAACAAAGTTTCATAGCCGATAGCGGCTGGCTGTTCGGGCTGGTGATGGCCATCATTGTCGGCATGGTCATCATTGGCGGCATTCGGTCCATTGCCAAGGTTACCGAAAAAATCGTGCCCTTCATGGCGGTAATTTATCTGCTGGCAGGGTTGGTCATCATCGGAATGAATATCGAACATGTCGGCGATGCCTTTTATCGTATTTTTGATGGCGCCTTCACAGGCGCGGGTGTTGCCGGTGGTATTGTCGGTGCGCTGATCCAGGGGTTCAAACGTGCCGCCTTTTCCAACGAAGCCGGGATTGGTTCAGCCGCAATCGCCCACTCTGCCGTGCGCACCAAAGAACCCATTACCGAAGGTTATGTTGCCCTGCTTGAACCCTTTATTGATACCGTGGTGATTTGCACCATGACGGCGTTGGTCATTACCATATCCGGCCAATTGCAAACCGACCTGACCGGGGTTGAACTCACATCTGCGGCCTATGCAACCGCCTTTACATGGTTCCCGATCGTGCTGGCCCTTGCTGTCGTCCTTTTTGCCTTTTCCACCATGTTGTCCTGGTCCTATTACGGGTTAAAGGCCTGGACCTATCTGTTTGGCGAAGGCAAAGGCAAGGAAATAACCTTTAAGGCGTTTTTCTGCCTGTTCGTCATTCTTGGGGCCAGCATGAATTTGGACCCGGTAATTGATTTTTCCGACGCCATGATCTTTGCCATGGCCCTGCCCAATGTCATTGGCCTTTATTTTCTAATGCCAATCGTCAAACGCGAGGCTGTTCAATACTGGCAAAAAATTGACCGGGGCGAGATCAAAAAGATCAAATAACATCGTATGTGACGATACATTCAAACACATTGCGGCAGTCATCCTGGCTGCCGCAATGTTCTTAACCAACCCGTTTATCAGGAAACGACAGGCGGGCTTTGCACATAGGCCAGCAACAACCGCGCCACGGCAACAAAACTGTCCATATGGGCGCGTTCATGCCCGTGCGAGGCATCCAGCCCGAAACAAATCAACGACGCCCGGGTGTCGTATCCGGCCTCGAGGGCGGAGGCGACATCGCTGCGATAAAACTTGAAGACATCGCGCGAATGGTCAATGTCGTTTGCCCGGCACAAATCCATAAGATGGTGGTTCAAACGCCGGTCAAACGGGCCGGACATGTCCATCATCGCAATGGTGACACCATATTCGCTGGTGTTCTGGCCCGGTGCAAAGGTGCCATTATCCACCGCAACCAGTTCACCGACGTCCTGATCAAGCACATGGGCCCCGCCCAGCCCCACTTCTTCGGCGATGGTGAAAATAACATGGCAATTCACCGGCAGTTCCAGCCGGTTTTCCATAACCGCCTTCATCATGGCCAACACCGATGCCACCCCGGCCTTGTCATCAAGGTGGCGTGACACCACAAATCCGCTGTCGGTAAATTCGGCATTGGTATCAACCGCGATCAAATCGCCGATATTGACCCCGGCTGCCACCACATCGGCCTTGTTTGCAACCCGCGCGTCAAGGCGTACTTCCAACTGTGCCCAATCAACAGGTTGGCTATCAACCTCGGCATTATAGGTATGGCCCGATGCCTTTTTGGGCAAAATCGTCCCGCGCCAGCTTTTGCCGTCATCACCATGCACGGTCACCCGGGCACCTTCGGCAAAACGCGACGACCAGTGACCAACGGCAACCACCGCCAAACGCCCGTTATCCTTAATTTCCCTGACCATCGCGCCTAGCGTATCAACATGAACAGCCACGGCACGATCAGGGACCTGGCGCTTACCGGGTAATTCTGCCACGATGGCACCACGCCGGGTTAAATCAAACGTCACGCCAAAGTTTTTCAATTCGTTGCAAACAAGCGCAACGATGTCGTCGGTCATCCCCGTCGGGCTATGAATTTGCAGCATCCGACCCAGAATGGCAGCCAGATAGTCACGGTCAATATGCGGGGCGGACATGAAAACTCCTGTCAGTCATCGGGCCGAATTACATCTACGGCCAAATCAGTGTTTGGTGATAATCGAGGAAAGCGCCTGCAATTCAGGACTTAACGGCTGATCGGGCGGCACGTCATTGCTGCCCACCCGAAGAAAGCGGCGTTCAACCACCGCTTCCTGTTCTTCCATCAGGCGTTGGGCGGCGCACATATGCTGATAGGTAACAGCACGAACGGTTTCGCCATCGCCATTTTGCAATGCCTCAATCAAACGCAACTGATAACTGCGGCCAACCTCGCGCAATTCGGTATTGGGCTGATCATAGATCTTTTTACAAACCGTCAGGTTCATCAAAAGATCAATCATAAACCGGCACACAAAGGCCAACAGCGGATTGGGGCAAATCTCAACCAGAACCAGATGAAATTCCAGTTCCTTGATCCGCTGGCGATGAGCTTCTTCGATGGTAGCTGGCTGGCGAGCGTACCATGTCATCTTTTCTTCCAGGCGCACAAAATCGGCTTCGTCCATCCGGCCAATGCAGGCGGCAACCATTTCAGGTTCCAGCAAAATGCGTAATTCATAAATATCGCGGATCGATAAATCCTTGAAAAAGAAGTAATTGCCCAGCAATTCCACAGCGCGTTGTTCGGGCACGCTGTCAATAAACGCCCCACCCCCCGGCCCGGTCCGGGTGGCAATCAGGCCCTGCGTTTCGAGCGATTTTAATGCCTCGCGCACGGTGCCCTTCGATGCGCCGAGCAGCGAAATCAGCTCTGCCTCCTGGGGCAGGCGTGATCCCGGTCGCAAGCGTTTCTGGGCAATATAATCCTTTATCGCCTCGCTAATCGCTTCGGGACGTTTGCGGTCCCGCTTGCGCGTTTTATCCAGCGCATCCTGCCGGGATTTGGGAAATGTCGGTCGGTCGGTCATTCACGCTCCATATGCCGCTAGTGCGACCTGTATGCTGCCCCATTCAGGCAAATCAATTTTGCGGGCCAGTCTGTCTTATGTCATCGCGCCAAGCGGGTGAAAACAGGCCGCGGCATGATTATCCATTCCAAAGTCGGCTTCGGGTACTTTTTTTCGGCAATCATTCTGCGCATATGGACACCGCGGCGCAAACGCACAGCCCGGCGGGGGTGCCATCGGATCTGGCAGTTCGGCATTGGCATCCTCGCCTTGCAATCCCCGTTTGCCTGGTACCGGCGCACTATCAAGTAGCAACCGGGTATAAGGATGGCGCGGTGCCACAAACAGGGCCTGTCCGGCGGCCTGTTCAACAACCCGGCCAAAATACATCACAGCCACACGGTCACTTACCGCCTCGACCACCGATAAATCATGACTGATGAAAATATAGGTTAAACCAAACCGTTTTTTCAGGTCATCTAACAAGTTTAAAACCTGCGCCTGCACCGACACATCAAGGGCCGATACCGGTTCATCAAGCACGATAATTTCCGGCTCTGCTGCCAGGGCCCGCGCAATGCCCACACGTTGGGCCTGCCCGCCTGAAAATTCATGCGGATAGCGATCCAGAAATTCAGGCCGCAAATTAACGCAATCCATCAATTCTTCCAAACGCTCGGTCAGGGCCTGACCCGAAAGATTGCGCAAATAGCGCAGCGGTGCCGATAATGTTTCGCGGATCAGCTTGCGCGGGTTAAGCGAACTGATCGGATCCTGAAACACATATTGAATACGCCGCGACAGCGCATGACGATCACGTGACAGCAAATCATTTAACGGTTCACCCGATACAGTCACATCGCCCGCACTGGGCCGGTCCAACCCAACCAGCATCCGCGCCAATGTTGATTTCCCACAACCGGATTCCCCGACAACGCCAAGGGTTTCGCCCTTACGCACTGCAATATCCACCCCGCGCACGGCATAAACAGATGGTTTTTTGCCCATAAAAAGAGTGCGTCCACCGCCAAAAACACGCACCAGATCACGGGTTTGAAGAACAATATCAGGCATCTTCGCCTCCCATCGGTTTCAAACAGCGAACGGCATGCCCCGCCCCTAAATCATCAAGGGCGACGGCCCCTGCCCGGCAGGTATCATCCGCGCGGTCGCAGCGCTCGGCAAAGGCACATCCTGCGGGTAAATTGTTCACCGCCGGGGGCAAACCGGGAATGGCCGCCACGTCACGTTTGGCTTCGCCCAACCGGGGCACACAATCGATCAGGCGTTTGGTATAGGGATGGGCGGGTTGTTGCAAAACCTGTTGAGTGGTGCCCATTTCCACAATCTGGCCCGCATACATCACGGCAACCCGGTCGCAAATTTCCGATACCACACCAAAATCATGGGTAATAAACAACACCGATGTACCGTGTTCCGTGCGCAGATTGTTCATCAATTTCAAAATCTGCGCCTGTACTGTCACATCAAGTGCGGTTGTGGGTTCGTCGGCAATAATCAGTTCGGGTTCATTGGCCAGCGCCATGGCAATGCCCACCCGTTGGCGCATCCCGCCCGAAAGTTGATGCGGATAGCTATCTGCACGTTGTTCGGGGTTGGGAATACGCACCATTCGCAACAGCGATACGGCCTTGGCCCAGGCATCTTTGTAACTGACCCGGTTATGGGCGCGGATCGCTTCAACCAATTGATCCCCCACCGAAAATAACGGGTGCAAGGTTGAAAGCGGGTCCTGAAACACATAGGCAGCACGGCCTCCGCGAATGGCGCGAATTTCGCTTTCGCGCATGTCAAACACATCGCGGCCCTCAAGCATAACCCGCCCGCCAACAATGGTGCCCGGTGGTGATGCCACAAGCCCCAGTAACGAAAGAGCCGTGACGGATTTACCCGACCCGGATTCCCCCACCAGCCCAACACATTCATTGCGGCCAACGCTAAAAGACACACCGCCAACGGCCTTGTAAACATCGTCGCCCTGCACAAATTCCGTGCGTAAATCCTCGACCGACAAAATAGGATCACGGCCTGAATTTATGTTTGGGTTTGCATCGGTAACGTTCCCGTTCGTCATGGTCTTGGAACGATCAATACGGGTAACAGGTGCCGGGCGGGCCAATGCACCCGATTTTAAACGCGGGTCAAGCACATCACGAATACCATCGCCCAGTAAATTGATACTCATAACCAATAAAAAGATCATACCGCCCGGAATGGCCGATAAATGCAGGGCGGTTGTAATCAACTTGCGCCCCTCGCCCAGCATCGACCCAAGGTCGGCCTGTGGGGGTTGCGCGCCCAAGCCCAAAAAGCTTAGCCCTGCTGTTTCCAAAATCATCCAGCCCACCGTGGTCGACATGGTGATCACAATCACCGGCATCACATTTGGTAAAATCTCGCTTAGCAAAATGCGAACATGCCCCTTGCCCGACAAACGGGCAGCATCAACAAATTCGCGATGGGCAATCCCAACCGTGACACCGCGAATATTGCGAGCAAAAAACGGAATATTGACGACGGCAATGGCATAAAGCGCATTCATCAATCCCGGTCCCAGGGCGGCGACAATTGCAAGAGCAAGCAGGATATAGGGAAATGCCATCACCATATCGATGCCGCGCATCAAAACATTATCAGTGCGTCCGCCGAAATAGCCCGAAATAATACCAATCGCCGAGCCAAACACCGCAGCAAACAACGATGCCGAAATGCCAACAGCCAGACTAACCCGTGTGCCCCATAACAGCCGCGATAACAAATCACGGCCCAAATGGTCGGTTCCCAGAAAATGCCCGTCTGTTAAGGGCCGCAAAAGCCGGTTGGCCGGGTCGGTTGCGTCCGGGTCTGTCAAAGGCAGCCACGGTGTGATCAGGGCGACAATAATAACACCGGCCAAAATCACTGCGCCCAGCAGGGCGAGGTGATTGCGCGCCAGCAATTTAAATGCCGACGGACGGGCCGACGATTTACGGGGTTTTGCCGCCATTTTTGCGGTTGCTGCCGGGTTGCTCATGCCTTGACCCTCGGATCGATAAGATGTTGCAACACATCAGCAAACAGATTGAACAGCACATAACTTGCCGCCACAATCACAACGCCCCCTTGCACCAGCAAAATATCGCGGGTGGCGATGGCAGTTACCAGCATCCGGCCAATACCGGGCCACTGAAACACGGTTTCAATATAAACCGCCCCGCCCAGCACAAAGCCCGCTTGCACCCCGATCACCGGGATGACATTCACCAGTGCCGCCTTAAAGGCATGGCGATAAATCACCCGTCTTTCATCAAGGCCCTTGGCGCGTGCGGTGCGGATATAATCCTGTCGTAAAACTTCCAGCATGTTTGACCGCGTCAGCCGGGCTATCACCCCGGTTGCCACCACCGCCAACGTGATCGACGGCATCACCAGGTGGCGCAACAAATCGGGCAAGTCGCCCCCGCCGTAAATCGCATACATGCCACTAACCGGCAACCAGCGCAGATTGACCGCAAACAGCAACATCATCATCAGCCCCAACCAGAATGACGGCACGGAAATGCCGATCAACACCACAAAGGTCAGGGTTTTATCGGCCCAGCCATATTGGCGCACAGCCGACACCACACCGGTTAGCAGGCCCAAAATCGTACACAACACCAACGATGTTCCCGCCAAAATCAGCGTCGCACCAAACCGTTCCAGAATTTCATCTAAAACCGGGCGGTTAAGGCTGTAGGACCGGCCAAAATCACCGTGCAACATATGGGTCAGCCAGATCCAGTATTGGCTGATCAGTGATTTATCCAGACCCAGATCAGCGCGCAATTTGGCAACATTTTCCGGGGTGGCATAAGATCCCAAAATCGCCAGGGCCGGGTCGCCGGGAATAAGCGACATGATTAAAAACACGATCACGGTCAGCCCGAAAAGTACCGGGACCATCAAAACCAGTCGGCGAAGGATATAGACGTGCATGATTACGGCTCGTCGGTGTGAATGCGGGAAAAGATACCGGGTGCAAAAGACATGATATTTCACACCCGGCCACATGTCGGTATGGTCACAAGGACCATGACGTTACAATGTCATCGGCAAACGGCCTTAATCCTTGCTAACGTCTTTTAACAGCAAGAAGAATGACGGTTGCAGTTTAAAGCCCTTTACCGCCGAACTGCTCACAGCATTCTGTTTCCAGTTGGCAATAAAGGCCCACGGGGCGTCATCATGAACAATCTGCTGCATCTCGCGATACAGCTTCGCGCGTTCATTCTGATCGGTCGAGGTGCGGGCCTTTTCCAGTAATTCATCCACCTTGGGGTTGGAATAATAGCCGGAATTAAAACCGCCCTTATCGGGCCAGGCATCAGTGCGCAGGGCCAGGTAAGGCAGGGTGTCGGGGTCGTTGGTCATCCAGGCCATTTCGGCCATGTCAGCCTTGCCTGCCAAACCCGGATTAACCTTGCCCAGAAAGGTATTCCATTCATAGGTTTCGATTTTAACTTTAAGACCGACCTTCGCCAGATCTGCCTGGATGGCAGCCCCCATCGGGATCGGATCAAGCATACCGGAACCGCCTTCGGTGACATAAAAAGTCACTTCCTTGCCTGTGGCCCCGGCGTCGCTGATCAGTTGTTTGGCCTTTTCCACATCATAGGGATAAGGATCCAGGCTTTTGTCATAGGCCCAGGCAAAGGCAGGGGGTGTTGGCCCGGCTGCAACCTCGGCTGTGCCTTGCAACACATTGTCCACCAATGCCTTTTTATTAATGGCATAGTTAACCGCCTGGCGAACACGCTTATCCTTGAACGGGCCTTCCTTCATATTCAAAATCAGGAACCAAAGGTGCGGCCCCGCCTGCTGATAAACCTGAAAATTGTCGTCACCGGCAAGGTTGGTCAAACTGTCGGGCGGCACCTCAACCATCAAATCAATGCCACCGGCCATCAATTCAGCCACACGGGTATTGGCATCGGTAATCGGTCGAAAAACAACAGCGTCAAGTTTTGGTGCACCATCCCAGTAATCGTCATTACGACTGACAACCACTTTGGCGTTGCTGTCCCATTCTTCAAATTTGAACGGCCCGGTCCCCACCGGGTGACGGCCAAAATCCTTGCCGTATTTCTGAACCGCTGCGGGCGATACAATCAGGCCGGTTGGATAAGCCAGATTGGACAAAAACGGCGCATAAGGTTCTTTTAAGGTAAACTTCACCGTCAGATCGTCAAGCACGTCGATTTTATCAACGGTGCTAAAGAAAAACGCCAGCGGAAACGGGCCTGTGTCATGTTCCGGGTGCTTTTCATCCAGCATCCGGTCAAAATTGTATTTTACCGCCTCGGCATTAAACGGCGTACCGTCGTGAAACGTCACCCCGTCGCGCAGCTTGAAGGTATAAACCTTGCCATCGTCCGAAATGGTCCAGCTGGTGGCAAGGTCGGGCTCGACCTCAAGCGTGCCATCCTTATAGCGCACCAGACCGTCATACATATTAACCAGAATGCGAAAGTCGTTAACCGCCGTATCCGCTGCGGGGTCAAGCGATTTTGGTTCGGCAATTTGTCCGACCAGCAGAACGCCCGGTGGTGTCTGTGCCTCAGCCTGCCCGGCTGAGAATGCTGAAACTGTCAGGGCTGCTGCGATCAGCGCCCCCTTAAACAGGCTTTTCATTCAAGCCTCCCTGTTATTAAGCCTCTCGATCTCGCCCGGATCAGAATCCGAACCTTGCGGCAACGACCGCTTGTTATTGTTCTGAACGTTTCCCGAACCAAAAGCCGTTGCCCGTCCTTTTGGCCATCACGGTTGCAAACTCTATTTATAATGATAAATTGGATTTCGGCAATTATTTATCATAATAAATTTAACCAACCCGCATTGCCGCCCCTCTGACCAGGCAGGAAACATGACCTACTCTCTTATCGCGAAAGACCCGCAAACCAACGCCCTTGGCCTGGTTACCGCCACCGGCAACCTTGCCGTAGGGGGCTTTGTTCCGCATCTGCGCGCCGGGGTGGGCGCCATTGCCACACAGGGGTTCTCTACCAACTACTGGTATGGTGGTAACGGGCTAAAACAGCTGGAAAACGGCGAAAATGCCGATTCGGTGGTTAAAAATCTGACCGACGCCGACAAGGGCCGGGATTATCGGCAAATGTTGTTGCTTGATGCAAAGGGCAACGGGGCCGCCTGGACGGGCCATGCCAACACCGCGCACCATGCCCATATCATTGCCCCCAATCTTGTCGCCGGGGGCAATATATTGGCGAATGATGAGGTTATTCCCACCATGAAATCGGGCTTTGAACAGGCACTGAAAAACGGCGTCCCGTTTTCGCGTGCCCTGCTGTGTGCATTAAAGGCGGCGTTTGAGGCGGGTGGGGACAAACGTGGCACTAGTTCAGCTGTGATCAAGGTTGTTGCGCCAAATGCCCTGCCACTGGATCTGCGCGTTGACGATCATCCCCAGCCGATTACCGAGCTGCACCGGCTTTACGACATGACACAACAAAGCGATTATCAATCTTTCTTTGTGCGCCTGCCCACACCGGATCATCCGCACCAACATTAATTCCTATCAACACTGTGCCACCAGAACATAACCCGCCATAATCGCCGCATCACATATCGGAGACTCCCCATGCTGGGACAACTTGTTTATGACCGCCTGGAACAAGCCGCGCAATTTTCGCAATCCGGCCCCGGCGTCACCCGCCTGTTTCTCAGCCCCGAACATAAACAGGTCACCACCTTGATCCACGACTGGATGACACAAGCCGGCTTGCACACTGAAATTGATGCCGCCGGCAACATTGTTGGCCGCGATGCCAAGGCACAACAAGGGGCGCCCACATTGATCACGGGGTCGCATCAGGATACGGTGGTTTCTGGCGGAAAATATGACGGAATGCTGGGTGTGGCCCTGCCAATTGCGGTGGTTGGTGACCTTTACAATCGCAACATCGACCTTCCCTTCGGCATCGAAATCGTTGCCTTCGGGGACGAGGAAGGTACCCGTTTTCAATCCACCCTTGTCGGCTCGCGCGCCTTGGCGGGCACGTTTGACCCCAAAGCCCTGGATGCAACCGATGATAATGGTATTTCGGTGCGCACCGCCTTGCACGACTTTGGCTGTAACCCCGATGCCATCGCGCCCCTGAAACGCGATCGCAAAAACACCCTTGGGTTTTTGGAAATCCATATCGAACAAGGTCCGGTGCTGGAAAGCCGCCACCTGCCTGTTGGCATCGTCACCGCGCTCACCGGTATTGAACGTCACCGCGTGCTGATCAAGGGCAAAGCCAGCCATGCCGGAACCACACCAATGGATAAACGCCAGGATGCCCTGCTTGCCGCAGCCGATATTATTCACAAGGTCAATCAGGTCTGCCGGGAAACCGAGGGCATGGTAGGTGTGGTCGGAAAAATCGAGGTTTTGCCAAACGCGGTCAATGTTATTCCCGATACTGTGGATCTGACGATTGAACTGCGCGCGCCCGAACGTGCGGTACGTGTGAATGGCCGGGGTGCCATTTTGTCTGCACTTGGGCACATTTCCCAAAACCGCACTGTCGCCATTACGGCCGATCAAACCTACGAGGCCGAGGGTGTACCCTGTGCTGGCTGGATGATGAACGGGCTGGAAGCCGCAATTACCAAACAGGGCCTGACCCCGTTACGCCTGTTTAGTGGTGCCGGCCATGACGGCCTTGCCATGCATGATTTATGCGACATCGGCATGTTGTTTGTGCGCTGTAAAGACGGGTTAAGCCACCATCCCGACGAAGCAATTACGGCAGCCGACGCCGATATTGCCGCCTATGTTCTGGCCAATTATTTGCAAAACCTGGCCCGGTTTTGCCCAAAACTGGCAAAATAACAGCGACTGTTGGCCTCTCACAACGCAGCCTTGCAAAGCCATGCCTTTGCAGAATGCCTGAAATATGCGATTTTGGGCGCAATCTGGCGTGCATTTGTGATATGACGCGCAGGTAAGAGAGAGACTTTCCCCGCATTCCATGAAAAAAGACCCGACGATATGAGTGATCAATCGCGCCGTTCCGAATTGTTGATGCCTGCTGGCTCTTTGGAAAAGCTAAAAATAGCCGTGCTGTATGGGGCCGACGCCGTGTACATGGGCACGCCCGATCTGTCGTTGCGGGTCAAAAGCCAAATGTCGCTCGATGATGTGGTGGAAGGCATTGGCTTTGCCCACGAACATGGGGTGCGCGTTTATCTGACATTGAACCTGTTTTCGCACAATAAAGACATCGCCAAGCTGCCGGAATATGTTGATACCGTGCGCAAGGTGATGCCAGATGGCCTGATTGTTGCTGATCCCGGTGTTTTCATGTTTGTGCGCGAACATGCCCCGGAACTTGATTTGCATGTGTCAACCCAGGCCAATGTTTGCTCCTGGCAAAGCGTAAAATTCTGGCAGCAGATTGGCGCGAAGCTGGTGGTACTGGGCCGCGAGGTTTCCTACGAGGAACTGACCGAAATTCGCGAAAAATGCCAGGACATCAAACTGGAAGCCTTCGTGCATGGTTCGATGTGCATGACCTATTCCGGGCGCTGCCTGCTGTCAAACTTCATGGCCGAACGCGGGGCGAACCAGGGCGCATGTGCCAATTCATGCCGCTGGAAATACAAGGTCCATATGAAACTGAAAGACGGCACAGTTAAGGAACTGAAGCTGTCTGAAGAAAACATGGAAATGTTTGATTTCTTCCTTGAAGAAGAAATGCGCCCCGGCGAATTGATGGAAATTCAGGAAGACGAACGCGGGTCTTATATTCTGAACTCGCGCGACCTGTGCATCATGCCGAAACTTGAAGACTACCTGAAAATCGGTGTGGACAGCCTGAAGGTCGAAGGTCGCGGTAAAAGCCCTTATTATGCCGGGCTGGTCGCACGCGCCTATCGCATGGCAATTGATGACTGGTACGAAGACCCCGAAAACTGGTCGCCCGAACCCTATATGAAGGAACTGGCAACCATCCCCAACCGGGGCTATACGCTGGCCTTCCATGAAGGCCGCCTGACCAATTACGCGCACGGTTATGACAATGCATCAAACGTATCGGACTGGGAATTTGCCGGGCTGATTGAACGGGTTGAAGACGATGCCTTTGTCATTTCGGTCAAAAATCGCCTGCTGGCCGGGGATGTTCTGGAAATTGTGCCGCCCAAGGGCCGCAAAACCATTTTCATCCGCATGTATGAATTCATCGATGCCAATACCGGCAAGGTCGGCGAAGCCGTTCATGCCGGGGCCAAACCCATGGTCCGCATTCCGTTTTCCCTGCTTGAACAGGAAGACCCGGATTATCTGCGCACCGCCTTCCCGCCACTGACCATCATCCGCAAGGAAAAAGCCTTAACGCCCGATGAATGGCAACGCATGAAGCTGGATCAGGAAGGCCATAAAATTGAAATGGGCAAGGGCAACCCGGAACGCTACGACGTTAAACGCGAAGCCCT
The DNA here is from genome assembly GCF_040148805.1 of Thalassospira sp. NFXS8. Taxonomy (NCBI): domain Bacteria; kingdom Pseudomonadati; phylum Pseudomonadota; class Alphaproteobacteria; order Rhodospirillales; family Thalassospiraceae; genus Thalassospira; species Thalassospira sp. NFXS8. The sequence continues at coordinate 53,598 of NZ_JAGEMF010000005.1, forward strand.
GCAAACCGCCCTTGATGACCGCCAGAAAGACCGAAGCTTCCGCACCCCGCGCGTTGGCACCCAGGGCTGTTGTGGCCGGGGCTGTAATGGCTGCCTGATTTTCTGGCACGACCCGCAATACGCCAAAGCCCGCGAAATCCTTGGCAAACGCAAACAGGGCGAAATGCTGGAACATGACGGCAAGACGGTGGCGGCAGAGTAAACCGCCTAACTCGTCTCAAACAAAAAACGGCAGCATCGGTTTCCTTTGCTGCCGTTTTTGTACTGTGGACCACACGAAACGCACCGATAATTGCCCGTGCCCGGTATTCTGAAAGCAATATTTCACACCCACGTTAAGCACGGATGTCCACGCCTGATGCTACGATGCTAGGCGGTGTAGATCGCCAATCGAAGATTCGGATGGTCTTCATGGGCAAAGATGCTCAGATGGTAGGTTGTCCATCCTGTCTTGGGGTCATTCAGCTCTATTTTAGTATCGCCAATACGCAGGGATTGGGGGTCGTCCCACCAGTCTCTGGCTTTGGGAAAGGCCTCCATCACCTCGTCTAGCAAAGAACCTAGAACAGGACTGCGCCCCGTTGTGAAAAAGTCATGCCGGGCCTTTAGAAAAACCAGTCTGGCGGCAAATGCCCAATCCTTGATTTTATGGCGATACGCGTCCGAGAAAAACACGATCCGCAACATATTTGGCTTATCGGCTCTCAAATCCTCAAACAGGTTTAACGCTGCATCGTTATAAGCCAGCACGTCCCAGCATTTATCCAGCACATATGCTGCATCTGGTAACCGTTTGACGATTGCAATCAAGCTTGGCGGCAAATCAGCCGCACGCGGAACAGCTTGCCCGGACTTATGTTGAGACAGTGCAAACAAATGTTCCTGCTCCGCACGATTAAGCCGCAACCCCTGTGACAGGCGCAGCAAAAAATCATCCGAAACCTGAATATCGCGCCCCTGTTCAAACCAGGTATACCAGGTCAACCCGACACCAGCCAATGTCGCGACTTCTTCCCGGCGCAGTCCTTTTGTCCTGCGCCGACGTGTTGCTGGCAAACCAAGCTGTTCGGGCAAAATGCGTTCACGGCAGGAACGTAAAAATTTCGCCAGTTCTTCTTTGTCATCCGAACGAATCAACCGGTTTGACGGCATACATCCCTCCCGCTCACCATCACTTTAGTAATAGTATAAAGGCTATATAGTAACATAATAAATTCAAATCTAGATTTACACCAACGGGCACATACTGCCCCCAGAGGAAGATGCGTAAACACCCCGTCTTCCTGTTTGTCCGATGCCTCCTAGAAAGATGATTTTGAATGTTACTCTATCAGTTTAAAGCCGGAACAAACCCAAGGCGGGTTTCGATTTATTTGGCGGAAAAGGAACTGGATATTCCTCGCTACGAACTTGATTACGCCAACAGAGAACACAAATCGCCAGAATATCTGGCAATTAATCCCGCCGGTCGCGCACCCGCACTGGTAACCGATCATGGCGAGGTTATAACGGACTCTGCCGCAATTGTTGAATATCTCGAGGAGCTTTACCCCGCCAATTCAATGATCGGTGACGATCCCGAAACGCGGGCCAAGGTTCGTGCCCTTGAACGGCTGGGTACCGATCTTGTGGTTCGCACGCAGGTCTGGCTATGGAATGTAACGACTAGTTTCCCGCATATGCAGCCCAAACCTTCGCCAGAAACCGCCGACATCATGTTCAGGCATGTTACAGAAATTCTTGATGCACTGGAAAAATCAATTGGGGATAACAAATTTCTGACTGGTAACCAGCCAACCATCGCGGATTTCACCGTATTTGCAATTTTCCAGACAGCGCGCGAACGCTTCAATCTGCCGTTTGGCACTGAACACCCACGACTTGATGCATGGTTTACAAATTTCCGCAAACGGCCCAGCGCCGATTATTAAGCCGGAAAACATATGATGCAAACAAATGAATATCCTGGTCCCACCAGGCCACAACACCCTTGCCAAAGCAACCCGCCAGCAGTGCGCCCTCTAAAACGCCGCTTGGTAATCATCATGATCGCATGTGTCTATCCGCTGGTGACAATGCTGATTTATGTGATCGCGCCATTCACCCAGGGCTGGCAGATTTGGCATCAAACCTTGCTATTAACACCCGCCACGGTCGTTAGCATCGTGTTTGTCATAAACCCGCTGGTCATTAAATATTTCGGGCGGTACATCAATGCTGCTTAAACGGCCCGCATCCCGCCCAAACACGATCACGGACTAATCGGAAGCCAGCTCAAACCGGATATCCTGCGCCCCTTCCCACAAGGTCATTTTGCCAAGTTTAACCACGTCATCAAGATTGCTGGTGATGGTGATGAAATGGTTGCCGGCAAGCTGGCCGACCTTGGATGCAAAATGAACACCGCCATAAGCCAGCAGGATTTCGGTTTCGCTGATCCCGCCGGGATATAGAATAATCTGCCCCGGTGCCGGATAGCTGGTATGATTTTCATAATCAACACCAAACTGATAATCCCCCAGCGGCATCCATACTCCCTCGCCGCTCCAGCGCACATGAACCGCTTTGCTTTCAAACGGCAGGCGTTCCACAAAAGCAGCACAGGTTTTGGGTGCGGCTTCGGTTTCCAGTTTGCCATCAAATACAAACGGGCCTGCCGTGATTTTCAGTTTGGTCATTCCAGGTTTCTTTCATCCTTGCGGTGTTTACAGCTTTAAAATAGCGGTCACATAGACCACCCGGCAATATGAAAGAAAACACAGGTGCGGCCCGGTTCGAGCAACCGTAAATTCCGGTTTATGGTTTGGCAACGGTCCGATCGGTGCAGTCACCTGCCGCTTGCGCATAACTTAGCCACCCCAGTTGCCAACCGGTTTTGTCCAACACTGGAAAATGTTCATAACATATTGCAGCGTCGGGCGATTTGGGGGGCGGATACGGGGTAGATGTGTAAACAGGGCCGGGCAAATCGGCCGGGGCCACCTGATCGAGCAATACCGGTTTGCTTTTGCCCGAGGAATCGCTGATGCAACGGATATAACTGCCACTGTCACCAAGCATATCAATGACAATTTGCCCATCCGCATTTTGCCCGGCATCAACCACACGCGCCGGTGGTGTCGGGTCTGCATTAAGGCATCCCGCCACCTGATTATAAATGATCGGCAAATTGTCCGACCAGTCATCAGCCACCGCCGGTCGGTCGGGCATAATAAGGGCTGGCGGCTGACGATCCGGGTTGGCAGCAACGTCATCGGCCATAAATGTCTGGCATCCAGTCAAAACAAACGGCGACAGGCCCGCCATCACGATACAGGATTTAAACAATCGGACAGTCGTGATCATGGGCGAGTATCCCTACTATAACGTCCCAAATGGTTTAGGCAAAAATCAGCGATGACGGTGACAATAATATGATGGTCGTGCCGGTTCCGGGCTTTTTATTGCAGCAGCCCGCTTTCACCCCCTGCCGTTCCAGTTAACTGACGACCGCTCAAAACAAATTCGCCAATTGCCGCTTCTTCGTCCTCGGGCAGGCCCGTGGCAATCGAAAACAGGGATGAATCGCCGTTGCCGACCGCACAGGGCGAAAGCCCCATATCCTCGGCCACCAGATAAAATGTCTCCATCGCCACCCCGGCATGCAAAAGCGACAGCCGATAAGAAATTGCCTGATATTTCCACGCCAGTCGCAACAGCCGGGACGCCATGACAATCACACAATCAGGCAAAATGTCGGGCTGTCCCATGCCGCCGGCGGCCCTGGATACAATCGCTTGCACATAGGGTGGTTTGGTCGGCAGGGCATAAAGGGCGTGTTCGCTGCCATGATAGTGATACAGCCCCGGTTCGAGCCCGTCACAGCGATGGACCGCAATATAAAATTCAAGCTCATGGATCGAACCACCCGCGGGCATCGGCCGTTTTAACAATTCCTGCCCCCCGCCAGACCCTTGCCCACGGACAGAAGCTGTGCGCCATAAAAACACACCCAAATCGGCAAGGCTGAGCGGAAAGTGGCCGGGGTGGCGCACAGAATGCCGGGTTTCCATCACACTGCTTAAGGGCCGAGATTGCGGTGTTGCTTCGCCGTCGCGTGTGCGCAACAAGTTAATCTTGCGGTTCGACATTGCCGGTTTCTGAGCGGGGGGCGGTGCAACCGTGTCATTTAAGTGCTCCCGGATACCGAGGCGCGCTAATCCAAGAAAAGACCGTGATCCGGCATGAAAAACCCGGTCATGAAAATCCCACGCTTGCCGGGATGGCGTATCGGTTGCGCCAGTTTCAAGAAACCCTGAACACCACAGAAAATGCCAGAAGGCCTGATGGGATGAAATTACTTCTGCTGCCGCGTCAGATGCAGAATGAGCAAAAACCACCGGCAGCAAATCCCGCCCGGCGGCAGTAAAGCGCAACACCGCATGATATTCAGGATTTTCCAGAAGAACAGCATCCCCGTCACGCCGCATAAAGACAAAACGCGACAAAACCACCCCATCGGGCAACGGCCCCAAGCTAAATCTTGGGAAAAACAGATGCGATTGCGGATGAAGAATGCACAAGGGTTGCTGTGCCATGCCAAACCACCAGTGGAGCATGTCGTTCTGAGACAGAAAAAGCAAAAAAGTGTCGGTGGCTTTGCCAAGATCAGCATCAGACATGCCAGGATACAAGCTCCCCATTGCGCGCCCAATGTCTGAAAGCGACATACCCGCAGTCCCCGGCATCTTCCCGATCAATTCGGCCAGCGCTGCATCATTCCAGGGCAAATCCCGGCTTGGCCAATCTTGAAAATGCACTGACAGCAAAAGACGATCTGCATCATACGAAACCGCGGTAATCATGGGCGACAGCATGATACCGGGTATCGGTTCGGCCGCATCGAATGTCATAAAAAATGCCCTAAATGAAAAAGTTAACAGGATTAAGTTCGTCTTCGCGTAAAGGCCGGGCAAGGTTCCCCATACGCACCGGTGCCTCGGTCAAACGCCCCACCGCGCGGCGGTTCCAGAAATGGCGCAAGCCGGGCACAACTACCCGCACACAATTCAGCGGCAAGTCATTACGACTGTAATCAACAACAATAAAATCGTGGCCTGCCTGCGCCACGCGGTCAACGCCATAACGTACCGCCTGATCGATGCTGTCAAACTGATGGGCGGGCATCTCATGCACCGTGATCATACCATCGGGTTTCAAATAGGGATGATCATCCAGACTGGCCTGATCAAGCCATTGCCAAAGCGCATCATCAACCAGATGATTTGCACTGCGCTCCGTATCGGGGGATTGATCGAACAATATAATCTGATGCATTTCGGTCAGGGCGCGCAAGGCGGCGATCCGCCCGTCAATATGCGACCCAAAACCGGTCAGGATACGACGACCATCAAAGGTTGCCGAAACCGCAACCACCACCGGAATCCCAAGATCTGTGGTGATATCGAGCAACCAGATATCACGCCCCAAGCCGCGATAATAATCCTGAACCTGCGCCACATAGGTATCATCAAGCCCGTCAAACGCAACCTGTCGAACCTGCAGGCGGTTATACCACCAGATCGCCACCGCATCGCGTTCAACCACCTCAAGGAACCCTTGCAGGATGGCTTCCTCAAGACTGCCCCCCGTGGCACAGCCATTGGAATCCGCCCAACAGAATTTATGATCGCCCGGCGCAAGACCGTCGGGATATTGATAAAAACAAAACCGGCTGGGCAACCAGCGCGCAGCGTCATCACGCAGCGACCATGCCGGGCTCCAGTCAACCAATGCGGTTTCATCAAACGGCTCGGCAATCCGGCCCATCATGCCAATCGTTTTGTTTAATTCGGCCCGGTTTTCGTATTGAAAGTCGCTATATTGCAACAAATCACGGGGATGTGGGGCAAGTGTGCCCAGATCGCGCCAGCTTGCCTGTCGCCGGGGTTCACTGCCCACCCATTGCGCGCCATATCGCTCGACCGCCTCGGCCAGACAGCTGATTTTTGCCTGTTTTGCACTTAATCCTTTGCCTGCTGCCCCGCCCGCACGGCCAAGGGTGCGGTTCTGGCGCGGATCAATCGCACTCCTGCTCCCTTGGGACGCGCTGTAAACATGCAACCCTTCGCCAAGGGCAACCGGACTTATATAGGCGACAATTCCGGTAATCGGGCTGACGATCGGTTCTAACCGCGCCAATGCTTGCTCTGGCGAAAGGGCACGCCAGCCACTGTCGGCACCATCGAAATTTTTAACCGGCAGCAACCGGATCGGAACGGCATCGACGGTATTCTTTGTCCCATCAGCCCCCCCGTTCTGCCCATGCGCCTGCGCGCGATCTTGTGAGGGGCAATCGTCAAACAACGGCACCATGTGCACCGCATTTTGACCGTCAACAATGCCCCAGGTCATAAGGCGCTGTTCGATCTGTTGCGACTGACCAAGGGCGAAGCGGGTCATTTCCAGCGTTGCCTGACCACTTGCAATCGCCAAAGTGGCCGGGGTCCATGCCTTTGCCGCGCGAACACCCATCATGGTCGGGGTTAGCACATGCTCAGTTGGCCGGTGCTCCGCCAGCCGTCGTGCCAGACAGAAATAACAATTATACTCGCCGCTGTGGCTGCCCATGACCGGCCCGAACCATGCGGACATACCGCCCGGCTTGAACGGAATCCACAGGGCTTTTCGCTGTGCGGCTGACCGGGCGAAATCGCCAAGGGCGGGCTGTAGATAATCCTCGACCAGCACGATCGAAACATGGGCATTTTTATAATCACTGATGCAAAACCCCGCCGCCATCAACATGGCAGCCAGTTGCGATGCCTGCACGGACCCAGCCGGTCCATCCTTGCCCAACGGCACCACCGCTACGCGGTACTTCGCCAAGTGGCTTTCGCAATCAACCGGCGGCAGGTTCTGTGCACTCCAGAATGCGGATCGCGCACTATCTGCCCATGGCTCGACCGGGACGACATAGCGCTTGGCGAGCATGGTATCGATCAAAGCATTAAGCTCGTCAACAGGGGCACGCCCGGCCACTTGTTCAAGGATTTGCGCACGGGTAAACTGACCATCAAGCAAGGGTATGAGCATCATATACCCTGCCCCGGACAGCCGGAAACTTTGATCTTCGGACAATAAAATAAACTGGTCATCCCCCATACGATGCACATTAAAATGCGGTGCGATGGCCAAATAATGACTGCTATTTTGTCCCATAAACCGATCTTTGCCGGTTTGTGACCCGGCCCCTCTTTTTGACGAGCTGTAACCCGTCTTGTGTTGTTTGTTTTGTCCGGGTTTAACACCCGACAATTTCCCAAGACCCAAATCATCCTTCAGTTGCATCATTTTCATTCATCGCGTAAGGTCATGCAATAAAAAGTCTTGGGAGATCAATAAACTAAAATAAAGTTTCTTGAAATTTTACAATAGGCGGGCAGTCCTTTAGCAAGGATTTTCAGCCTGAATTCCGGATTACGCCGCAAGGGCGGTCCTTATTGGCGTAGACACACAATCAGGAGAAGCAGGGGTTATGACACAGAACAATTCCATCAGGGCAGGTCACTTGCCCCCGCCGGTTTTTTCTCGTTTTAATGACGACGAAACCGCTCAGGTTTCAACCAGTCTCCCAACACCGCTATTATCGCGCATTAGCGATGTTGAGGCTCTTGCCGTACTATCCGGCCCTGTGCCAAATCCGAACACCATGTGCCTCGGCCCCTGTATGAATATCAAGGATGAGAAACTGACAGTGGCAGCTCCGGTGCGGCCAACTTTCTGTTGGACCAATGCCGAAGAAACGCTTTCCGCCAGCGGCCCTAGGCCGCCGATATCGGCTTGCCGTTCCATCAGCGACGATCAGAACCTGTCGGCTTGGCCCGTTCCCAGCGGCTGCGCTTGCGGCATCAGCGAACAGGCCCCACAATTCTAGTAGATATGCGTGGTCTCTGATGTGACAATTCTGATGTCGGCAGGCTAAAAATTATCTGACAAGGGCGTGATTGCCATTTGGATTTGGCAATCGCGCTTTTTTGTTCTCAAAATGTGCTGCGCCATTCCACCGCATATTGCTTCCGCGGCATTTAAGAAAGAAACGTTTCATGACCACGATACAGCCCTTAGCCTGCCAGATTGTCGAATATGATCCGGCTTGCATGCAAGACTTGCTGGTCGCACTGGTCGCGAGATGGGGTGGAAATGATCCGGCATCGCCTTACTATGATTTTTGGCAATCGGTGATTGCAGCGCCGCATAAAAGCATGGAAGTCGTTTTGCTGGCCGTAAAGGATGATCAGGCAAAGGGCGTCGCATTTGCCAACTGGCGTCCCTACCGCAATGAGAATGCACGCTCCGTCGTTTATCTCGTCCCCAACGATTGCCAGAAAAAAGGTATCGGTACGGCCCTGAAAAACGGAATGGATGTCGCCTTTCGCAAACGCGGACTGACCCATCAGATCGCGATGCTTGATGAAAGATCCCTCCCCGCAGCCGGTTTTTTTAAAAAAACCGGCTTTGTCGCCGAAGATGACGTGGTGCAGCTTGCATGGGACGGCGATGATTATTCCTATAAGGAAGTCCCCGGCCTGTCTTTTCATCTCTATGACGCCAGCTGTCTTGATGACAAGATCGATGATGAACTGGCCAATTTTTACAATCGCGCCTATGCCAATGAACAATTAGGTGTCGCGTTCACCGGGGCAAAAATCAGACGCCTGATTACCGATGATGACGTCTGGATGGTTTATGCCCGCGACGATGCCAGCGGTCAGATCGCGGCCTATACCGAAGGCACCAGGACGTCATTGTTTTCCGGCGTCGCGGTGCTGCGGCCTTGGTGGGGCACCGGACTTGCCCAGTGGATCATTGGCTATACGATGGATCTGTATCGCGAACGCGGGTTTGACGCGTTATGGAGTGTTACCCGACGCCGCAACGCGGCCTCGATCCGGTTACAAAAACGCCTGGGATGGCACATTGTTGGCCCCTACCCGCATTATATTGCAACGGTCCCCGACTGACAGACACACACCTGGTCATCAAACGCGGTTGTTCAGGTCGTGTGATATGCGCAAATTGCAATGCCCCATTCCAAAACACCTTGAATAAAAAAGCCGACCGGGCAAAACACGGCCATTTACGCCATTTTTTGCGTAGGACGTGGACTTGTTCGACGATCCTGCGATTGAACCATGACAAAATGGTTGAAAATTTCACTTGCACAAAGGTTAGAACAGGCGTAAATCCCGACTTGCCCAAAGTCGCACGTGCCTGTGGTGGTCCTGATCAGGAACCCTGTAGGACTTACTTAAAGCAACGACGGTGTAGGGCTTTTTTGGTCTCAGGTGGTTGTCCAAATACCACCGACACTGAAGAGGCACACCATCATTGCCCGCCGTGCGGAATGGCATTTTCCCATTCTTATATCGAGGCAACTTTCGCGAACCCGGATCATCGGTGTTCACGTCTGGCATGACGATAGACCGCATTCTGCGCCTCCACCGCGTCAGGATGCATCAGGTGTCGCTATGCTCTTTATAGTGGAATGGGAGAACGCCCCCATGGCAACGCAGCGTATTATTGATTTTCTTGCCCAGAACCGACCGGAAGGTCCGTGCCTTGTTGTTGATCTGGACGTGATTCAGCGCAATTACGAAACCTTTACCCGTGCCCTGCCTGACTCGCGCATTTTTTATGCCGTCAAAGCCAACCCGGCACCGGAAGTTTTAAGCCTTCTGGCCGACCTTGGCAGCAATTTTGACACCGCATCGGTGCCGGAAATTGAAATGGCGATGGCTGCTGGTGCTTCTGCCGAGCGGATTTCATTTGGCAATACCATTAAAAAAGAACGCGACATTGCCCGTGCCTATGCGCTGGGTGTGCGCCTGTTCGCCGTTGATTGCATCGAAGAAGTTGAAAAAATTTCCCGTGTTGCGCCGGCGTCGCGCGTGTTTTGCCGCATTCTGACCGATGGTTTTGGCGCCGAATGGCCGCTGTCGCGCAAATTTGGCTGCGCACCAGGCATGGCACTGGATGTTTTGCAACATGCCCATCACCTCGGCCTTGATGCCTATGGTGTATCGTTCCATGTCGGGTCGCAACAATGCAACCTTGATGCGTGGGATACCGCCCTTGGCGAAGCCGCAATGATTTTCCGCACCCTGGCAGAAAAAGGCATTACGTTGCGCATGGTCAATATGGGCGGCGGTTTTCCGACCCGTTACCTGCGTGATGTTCCGGCAACCGAGGCCTATGGTGCCGCCATTGTTGATGCCCTTCATCATCATTTTGGCAATCATATGCCCGAAACCATCATTGAACCGGGCCGTGGTATGGTGGGGGATGCTGGCGTTATCAAAGCCGAAGTGGTGCTGATTTCGCGCAAGCACGAAGATGATCCGGTGCGCTGGGTTTATCTTGATATTGGTAAATTCGGTGGCCTGGCCGAAACCATGGACGAAGCCATTCGCTATCCGATTACCACCCTTCATGATGGCGGCGATGTGGCCCCGTGTGTTTTGGCAGGCCCGACCTGTGATTCCGCCGATGTGATGTACGAAAAGAAACCCTACGACCTGCCGATTGCCCTGACAATTGGCGACGAGGTTTTGATCGAAGCCACTGGCGCCTACACCACAACCTATGCATCGGTGGCGTTTAACGGCTTTTCGCCGTTGGCCGCCTATATCATCTAGGCATCCCGCCAATGATTGTCATTGATCGCGAAGGTGCTTCGTCCCATATCGACCGGGAAAAGCTTCTGGATCGCGTGATGGGACCGGAACGGTTTAAAAAATCGTCCGAAGTGATCCGTGCAGGCCGCCTTCCGGCCGACGGGCTGGCCTTTGTTGCCCATGATGGCAAACACATGATCGGTACTGTCCGGTTGTGGAATGTCGAGGCGGGCAATGGCGGTTCGGCCCTGATGCTAGGCCCGCTTGCGGTAGAAAAGGTCTATAATGGTTCCGGTGTCGGGGCTGGTTTGATGTACGCTGCCATCAATGCCGCCTTTGACGCGGGCCACCGGGCCATTCTGCTGGTTGGGGATCCACAATATTACGCCCGGTTCGGCTTTATGGCCGCACCGGCAGCAGGCCTGTCGATGCCCGGTTATTTTGACCGGCACCGGTTTTTGGGCCTAAACCTTAATGGGGATGTTCTGGGGGGGACCAGTGGCGTTCTGTGCCCGACCGGACGTTCCAAGGCACATTGATCAGGATGGATCAGCGATAACACAACGGCATCTTTGATGGTGGAATGTCCGTTGCCATACCTGACATATTAAAACGAAAACCCGGACCAAAGATTCTGCCATTGCAGCATCCGGTCCGGGTTTTTATTTGATTAAACGGTCTCGGAAACGCGACGTTCGGGTGTGCTATCGTCGGTTAAATCACCCAGCGGCTTGCGGCTCCAGTAACCCGCAAGCAACGACCCGGAAATATTGTGCCAGACACTGAACAATGTGCCGGGCAAGGCCGAAACCGGGGTGAAAAACTTCATTGCCAACGCCGTTGCAAGACCGGAATTTTGCAACCCAACCTCAAAGGCAATGGTCCGGCAAATTTTGCGATCAAATCCAAGCAGTGCGGTTACCCCATAGCCAAGGCACAGACCAATGGCATTATGCAAAACCACCGCACAGGCCACGATCAGACCAACACTTGCTATCGTACCGGCATTAAGCGCAACCACGATGGCAATGATCAGCAAAATGGCAACCATCGAAACATAGGGAAAGATCATATCGATCTTGCGAACCCATTTTGATGCCAGTTCGTTCAAAACAACGCCAAGAATAACCGGCACAAGAACAACCTTGACCAATGCCAGCAGCATCGGCTGTACGGGAACATCAATGCTTTGCCCCGCCAGAAGCGACACCAGAACCGGGGTCAGAAACACACCGATAATGGTGGAAGTTGCCGTCATTGAAATTGAAAGTGCGGTGTCACCCTTTGCCAGGTAACACATCACATTGGACGAAGTTCCCCCCGCAACACTGCCCACCAGCAACATGCCAACAGTCAGTTCGGCATCGAACCCGAACAACTTAGCCGTCAACCAGGCTGCAACCGGCATAATCAGGAACTGCAAAATAACACCAACAACCAATGCCTTGCGGCTTTTAGCAACATTGGCAAAATCTTTCGCCGTCAGCGTAAGGCCCATGGACAGCATAATCACCGTCAGCAGCGGCACAATACCCGCACTTAGCGAGGTGAATGGACCAGGAACGAAAAAAGCCAGCAAAGAGAGCAATAATGCCCAAACCGGAAAAAGTTGAAGAATCACGAACGTTTCTCCTCGGATGCAATTTTTTGTTAATAGGGGGATATCAAGTTGTGCATTGAGTAACCAGCGTCAATCATGTGCTTTTTAATGTCTTCCCTGCCCCAATCAAAACATGGGCATTGTGCAAATCACCAAGCGCCCTGTTCGTTCGACAAGCATTCCGGACCAGGAAAAGAAGACACACAAAAGTGCATTATGACTTATTCAAATGTCATCATATGACATTTAACATCCATTCTGAAAATGGAATTATTCCAGTTTGTCTTTCTAAAAAACACTTTTTGCGCGCACAGCAAACGTGGAAAATTTCACGCCCTGCACATGCACAACGACCGCTAACAGCAAACTTAATATCTTTTCCCATCAAAATGGTGGCTGGATCCCCAAAGGCATTTTCACCCTTTGGTTCAGATCGCTTAAGTCATTGACGCTACAGTTTCACACCGTATTGACAGCGCTTTTCTTTTTGATTATACGCTTAATCAAGATCAAATCTGGAGAATTCGCGTGTCCGTCAAGCAAAGTCGCATCAAGCGCGTCACCCAAAGCGATGTCGCCGCGATGGCCGGTGTTTCAACCGCCGTAGTATCTGCTGTGATTTCGCCAAAGCCGGGCAAAACCATCCGGGTTGGGGAAGAAGCCGAAAAACGGGTCCGTGCGGCGATGGAAACATTGGGCTACGCCCCCGATGTTGTCGCCCAGTCACTGGCAGGGGGAAAACGCAATATCATTGGCGTTTTTACCTATGAAGCCATCTTTCCCTCCGACAGCGAAAACTTTTTCTATCCGTTCTTGCTTGGCATTGAACGTGGCGCGATGAAACTTGGGCAGGACTTGCTGCTTTTTACGTCATCGTCGCTTGAAAAAGGGCCGCGCAGCATTTTTCCGGGTGGGGCCAATCGCATGGGCGTTGCCGACGGGGCCATTCTGCTGGGCGAAGAACCCGACAAACGCGAACTAAAGCGGCTTTACGATACCGGGTTTCCGTTTGTAACGATTGGCCGACGTGACACTGACAAGGCGGAACTTAACTGGGTCGCTGCCGATTACACCGCTGCAGTTGCCGACGTTGTAAAACGCTGTGCCGCATTGGGCCATCGTAAATTAAAGTTTGTGGGCGCAACGCAAGTACGCGAACAAAATATTGACCGCGAACGTGGTTTTATGGATCGGCAGGCAGAAAACCTGACCCTTTCTGTTGAACGACTTGAAACTGATGACATCGACGGTGCATGGCTTCGCCGGTGTCTGGACGACGGAAATACTGTTGTTCTGACCGAAACCTTCAAGCATGCGGTTGCATTGGAACGCCAGGTGGCTGCAATGTCAGGCAGTGTCCCGCAAACCATTTCCATCGTTGCCTTGGCATCTCCGTTAACCCGCCCCGCCGATGTGGAACGCTGGACCCGTATTTCCGTTCCCCGGGAAGAAATGGGCGAAGTCGCCGTGCGCAACCTGATTGCCCAAATCAGAAGTCCTGAAAACACCCCCATAAAAACCACGTTGCCTTGCGGTTTCGTACCAGGCAGCACCCTGCAAGCCATCTAAATTTAATCTGAAACGGGAGGTAATAAAAAATGTCAACCATAATGATTAAGCGCTTAATTTGCGCAGCTGTGCTTAGTGGAACCATAGCAACAAACGTGAACGCCGAGGAACTGCGCTTTACCGTCTGGACCGGCAGCAAGGCACATCTTGATATGTTAAATGATATCGCCGACGGTTTCAGGCAAACCCATCCTGATGTAACCGTCCGCTACGACACCATTCCCTTTGGGGATTACGTGCAAAAGCTGACATTACAAATGGCAGGGGGCAATCCGCCCGATCTTGGCTGGCTGCTTGAAAACTCGGCCCCGGCTTTTGTCGAAGCGGGCGCATTGGCCGACGTTTCAACGACACTGCACGCCACAGAAAATTACAACTATGCCGATTTCTCGACATCTGCCATGGGCCTTTGGACCAAAGACGATGGTGTTTATGGCATTCCTTTTTCGACGTCGCCGTTTCTCGTCTATTACAATAAATCGCTTTACGATGCCGCCGGACTGGAAACACCGGACCAGCGTGCGACAGATGGTACCTGGACCTGGGAACAGCTTAAAAAAGATGCAGCCACCCTGCGCAACGCAGATGCAGGGGTATGGGGTTATGAAACAGTTGATGGCCAGGGTTATAGCGCACGCGTATGGCATAACCTGATCCCGATCATCCGCGCCTATGGCGGGAATGCATGGACGGACGAAACCTGCCACCTTGACAGCCCCGAGGCCGTTAAGGCCATCAAGTTGTTTCACGACATGATTTATGTCGATGGATCAGCCGTTCCCCCTGGCGAACAGGGTGATTTCTTTTCAGGTAAATCAGCCCTGACCGTTACCCAGATTTCACGCGTTTCCAAACTGGCCGACGCAAATTTTGACTGGGGAATTGCGCCCCTGCCCGCCGGCCCCGCCGGAAATGCGGCAACCGTTGGCCAGGCAGCTGTCGTTGCCTTTGCACAGGGTAAGAACAAAGATATCGCAGCTGAATTTCTCGCCTATATGACCAACGCAAAAAACGTTGCAAAGATGGCCGAATTTTTTCCGCCGGCACGTAAATCCGTGCTTGAAGGAGACGCGTTCCTGTCCAGTAACCCGGCAATCACCCCGGAACAAATGAAAATTGTTGCCCAGGGCATTGAAAACGGTTCCGTCCTGCCAAGCCATGAACATTTCCCACAAATCGAAGCAAAAGCCCGGCCGGAGTTCGATGCGCTTTGGTCAAAGGATGCCGACATTCAGGCAACCATGACCAAACTTTGCCAGGGCATTCAGCCCCTTTTGTAACGCACCACCAGGATGGGCGACGATACCACCCGTTATCGTCGCCCTTAACCCGGCACGCGTAAAACCTGCATCCAACATTGCCCTACAAAGGAAGCGAACATGTCCGCTGCCATCAAGGGGCCATCCCTGACACTGAAAGCGCGCGAAGCGATATCGGGATGGCTCTTCGTAAGTCCGATACTAACGGGCTTTATGATTTTTTTCGTCGGTCCCCTGATCGCAGTATTCTATTACAGCACCACCGAATGGAATTTGCTGAGCCAGCAATCGCACTTTGTGGGGATGGAAAACTATGTCGATGCCCTGACCCGCAACGACACATTCTGGGACGTACTGGTAAATTCGCTGATCTTTGCAGCAGGGCTGGTGCCCCTTAACATGTTACTGGCACTTGGACTGGCACTAGCCCTTTCAAGGTCCATTCGCGGGGCTGTGTTTTTCCGTACTGTGTTTTTTGCACCGGTTATTACCTCGGCCGTTGCCTGGGCCATCATCTGGACATTCCTGCTTCAACATGAAAGTGGCGCTGTTAACCGGGCATTATCCGTCATTGGCATTAACGGGCCAAACTGGTTACACGAACCACATTGGGCCATGGCCTCTGTCATTTTCACCCGTGTTTTGAAAACAGTTGGGCTGAACATGATCCTGTATATCGCAGCGCTGCAATCCATCCCGCGCGACTATACGGAAGCGGCCAGACTTGAAGGTGCCAATGGCTGGGAAATTTTCCGCCGGATCACCTGGCCTCTTCTTGCCCCCACCACACTTGTCATCATGGTGATTACAGTTGTCGGTTCCCTGAAGGTTTTCGACCACATCTATCTGATGACGGGCGGTGGACCACAGAACGCAACACTGGTGCTTGCCTTTTACATCTATGAACAGGGTTTCAAATTCTTCAATACCGGTTACGCATCAGCGCTTGCCGTCATCCTGTTCGTGCTGATTCTGGCGCTTACCATCCTGCAAACGATCCTGAAGGCGGCGCGTAAATGACCTATCGCACCCAACAGAAAATCACCCGTATTTGCTGGATCATCGGTCTTTGCGCGCTGGCTATCCCCTTTGTCTTTCCCTTCATCTGGATGCTTGCCGGTGCACTGAAAGGGCAGGCAGACGTATTTTCCTCGGCATCCCTGATCCCGTCACAAATACACTGGTCGAATTTTTCAGAAATTTTCGCCTACCAGCCTTTTGCCCGGCAATATTTCAATTCGCTTTACATTGCTGTGCTTGTAACGGGGTTAACCCTGTTTCTGGCATCAATGGCCGGATATGCGCTTGCACGTTTACGGTTTTCCGGCAGTGCGCTGGTACTGTTATTGCTGATCTCCGCACTGATGATGCCCGAGGAAGTCACCATCATTCCCAATTTTTTCCTGATGAAAAAGCTTGGGTTAATGAACACCCATATGCCGCTCATCCTGTTGCCGCTTTTTGGTTCGCAGGGGGTTATGGCAACCTTTTTGATGCGGCAGTTCTTTTTGGCCTTGCCCAAAGAACTTGAAGAAGCCGGGCGCATGGACGGGCTTTCACGTTTCGGGGTTTACTTCAAGGTGGCGCTGCCCCTGTCCAGGCCGGCCCTGTCAGCCGTTGGCATTATCACCTTCCTGTTTTCCTGGAACCTGTTTCTCGAACCACTGGTTTTTGTGAACGACATCGAACTGTTCACCCTCCCGCTTGCCCTTGCCAATTTTACCGACACCTACGGCTTGCCGCTCTGGCATCTGCAACTGGCAGCAACCGCGCTTGCCGTTATTCCCATGCTTGTTGTTTACATTCTGGCCCAGCGCCAAATCGTCGAAAGTTTCGCCCTGTCAGGCGTGAAAGGATAAAAAATGAAAGAACTTAACTCTGATATCGTAATCATCGGAGGCGGACTGGGAGGGATAGCCGCTGCCTTGTCCGCATTGAAACTTGGCAAAAGCGTCATCCTGACAGAGGAATTTAAATGGTTGGGCGGGCAATTAACCACACAGGCCGTCCCGCCTGATGAAAATCCGTGGATTGAATCTGATGGCTCAACCGCAAGCTACCGCGAGCTTCGGCAGCATATTCGCGAATATTATCGCCGTAATTATCCCCTGACCGACGAGGCAATGGCCGATGAGGCCCTTAACCCTGGCAGTGGCAATGTATCACCCATTTGTGCTGAACCGCGCGCAGGCGTTGCCGCGATCGACGCCATGCTGGCACCATGGTTTGCAACCGGCCGCCTGACAATATTGATGAATGCAAAGCCCGTTGCTGTAGAAACCAGGGACGACGAATTTACCTCTGTTACGGTTCATTCTGCCGAATATGGTGACATTGTTCTGACGGGCGCCTACTTCATTGACGCCACTGAACTTGGCGACCTTTTAGAGCTTGGCAAGGTTGAACATGTCATTGGTGCGGAAAGCCAGGCCCAAACCGGTGAGCCATCGGCGTTACCCGGTGACGCAGACCCGTTCGACCAGCAGGCCGTTAGCTGGTGCTTTGCCATGAGCTACCACCCCGATGAAGATCATACGATAGAACGCCCGCGCGATTACGATATCTGGCGCGATTACAAGCTGGATTTCTGGCCCGACCGTCAACTTTCATTTGTTGGCCCCAATCCGGTAACACTGGAACCAGACAACCGCCCGCTTTTCGTGGGGGACAGCGATGAAAAATTCGCCCCTGACAACTGGCATTATCGGCGCATTTTCTATCGTCGTAATCATGTCGGCGATCAGTATCCATCCGATATTTGCCTGGTTAACTGGCCGCAAATTGATTATTGCGATGGCCCGATTGTTGGCGTTTCGGCAGAAGAAGCCCAAAAACACCTGGAAGGGGCACGTCAGCTATCATTGTCCATGCTTTACTGGATGCAAACAGAAGCCCCCCGCCATGATGGTGGCTATGGTTACCGCGGCCTTAAACCCGCTGGAAACGCAATGGGCACACTAGACGGTTTGACCATTGCCCCCTATATCCGCGAAAGTCGGCGGATCAAGGCGCTGTTCACTGTTACCGAAAATCATGTTGGTATTGATGCGCGAGATGGCCTTGTCGGGGCAGAACAGTTCCATGATTCAGTGGGTGTTGGCAGTTATCGCATCGACCTTCACCCGTCAACGGCACCGCGCAACTATGTCGATATTGCCAACTGGCCGTTTCAAATACCACTCGGCAGCCTGATACCGCAGCGCGTCAAAAACATGCTGCCTGCCTGTAAAAATATTGGCACAACCCACCTGACCAACGGCTGTTACCGTTTGCATCCGGTGGAATGGAATATTGGCGAAAGTGTTGGCGCGCTGGCGGCCTATTGCCTTGACCACAAAATAACACCGCGTGCCGTGCGCGAAACAGAAAGCCAACTCACCGCTTTCCAGGACCTGCTCGCGACGCGTTTTGAAGTGCCCCTTTCCTGGCCAAAACACATCCGCGAAACCCCAAGGCTCGAACTGTTTGGCCGTGTGGAGTAAAACGATGGCGAAACTACACCTAAAGGAACTCCGCAAATCCTATGGCACCGTCGATGTCATCAAGGGAATTGATCTGACCATTGAAGATGGCGAGTTCTGCGTTTTTGTCGGCCCGTCCGGCTGCGGGAAATCCACACTTTTGCGTATGATTGCCGGGCTTGAGGACATCACCGGCGGAACGTTTGAAATTGATGGCAGCCGAATGAACGACTTCGCCCCCGCCAAACGCGGGGTCGCCATGGTGTTTCAATCCTACGCGCTCTATCCTCACCTTTCCGTTTATGAAAACATTGCCTTTGGCTTAAAGGTTCGCAAAACATCGGCAAGCGAAATCAAAACACGGGTTGGCGAGGCCGTAACCATGTTGCAGCTTGAAAAACTGACGGAGCGCTATCCGCGTGAGCTTTCCGGCGGGCAGCGGCAACGCGTGGCCATTGGCCGTGCCATCGTCGGACAGCCGCAAACTTTTCTGTTCGACGAACCCCTTTCAAACCTTGATGCCGAACTTCGGGTCCATATGCGTACCCAAATTTCCGAACTGCATCAGCGTTTGAAACGGACAATGATTTATGTGACCCATGATCAGGTCGAGGCGATGACGCTGGCCGACAAAATCGTTCTTTTGCGAGACGGGCGTATCGAACAGGTTGGAACACCGCATGATCTGTATGAGCGCCCCCAAAACCTGTTTGCGGCACAGTTTATCGGTGCGCCCAAGATGAACATTTTCAAATTGACCGATGAATGCCAAAACCTGCGGGAAAGCCTGAAACTGGACCGTAACGCGCATTATTTCGGAATACGACCAGACAGCTTTGAAATTGTGCAACCCGGAGAAGGTATATTGTCAGGGAAGGTTCGCCTGAACGAATATCTTGGCAATGCTTGCCTGATCCATGCCGACATAGAAGGACATGACCCGGTTATTCTTGAGCAACCCGTTGGCACAAAAATAACCACGGGAACAACAATATCGCTTAATGCCAAAGCCGATAATGTTCATGCCTTTGCAAAAGATGGCAACAGGATCGCGTGAAGCATCTGATAAATCATATATATGCCGCGGGTTTCAACACTGAATCCCGCGGCATTACATGTTAGGCGCCCTCTAACCTTCGAACGCACCATCCCGAAGGTAGCAGACCTGATCTGCAATATGAAACCAGCGGTCATCATGGGTAACACAGATAACAATTTTGCCTTGATCCCGTAATTCCGGCAGCAGATATTCGTAAAAAATCTTGCGAAAATACGGGTCCTGGTCCGCCGCCCATTCATCAAGCACAAGGACCGGTTTGTCTTCCAGCATTGCTGTTACCAGCATCAGCCGTTTACGTTGCCCCTGGGACAAATCTGTTGTCGAAAAGGCGTTATCGACCAGTTCAACCTTATCGTCGATTTCCATCTTTTCGAGCAACATTTGTGCCCGTTCCGGGTCAACCGGAGCAATCCCGAACAGGTCACGAAACAAATGATAGTCACTAAAAACAGTGGCAAACCTGTCACGGTAGGATTGCAACTGGTCGGGTGCCAACGGCACACCGTTTACCAGGATATCACCACTTTCTGCGCTGCGCAGACCGGTTAACAGCGAAATCATGGTCGATTTACCAGCCCCGTTGCCACCGGTAATAAAACTGATCTTGCCGCGCTCGAATTTTGCATTTAGCGGGCCCAGAGCAAACCCTTTACCCCCGTTTTGATCACGATATGCAAAACAAAGATCGCTTAATGTAATATCGCGAACCACATCATCTACGGGCAAAACGGCACCTTGCCCCGTTTTTACCACACCATCTTTACCTGTTGGCAGTGACGCCGCAGCGATCAGTGCCTGATCAAGCCGGGAAATCTGGGCAAGCGATGCCTCTGCATTGCCAAAAGACGGAATGGCAAACAATAACGATCCAATCGGCCCGATCATGAAAAGGGCCGCGGTTGTCGTTTGGGTGGCAACCTCGTGATAATCCGTGGTGAATATTGGCACCACAAACACCATGAGCCCCATCATCACATAGAATGCCAGCTGAATTAATGAAAATTCCCGTCCCCATTGACGTTTGATTGCTGTTTTAGCAAGGCGTGTACGATCAGAAAGGTCATATAGTTGCACCATCAAATCATCACGGCGCGCCCGGCTCATGCGGACTTCCTTAAATCCTTGCAGCAAATCCGTCAGGCCATCAAACAGCTTGTTTTCTTCTGCCACGGCATCGCGGGTGGCATCACTTACCTTGCGGGCACGGTGTAAATGCACCACAGCGGCAATTACGCTAAAACCCATCACCATGATAAAGGCCGGCATTGAAAGCCAAGCCATATAAAGACTGACGAAAACCAGCAACACCATTTGTTGCAGCCCCGTCAGAATCATCGGCAAGGCCCCGGAAATCGTCTGCATTTCCTGGGTCAGTGCCGTTTGCAGTGGCCCCTGACCAATATCATTAAGGGTATCAGGCCCGGCCTTGCGTACATTATCAAACAACCGCAGCCGCAAATTATGCAAAATATGTTCGGCTTCGCGCGCAACAATGACATCAGACTGCCGTTGCGACCACGCATATGCCAAAAGCGACACGCCCATCAGCGCAAGCAATCGTACACTGGCCTGTCCTTGTGCCGCCTGCTCGGCCGCCATATTAACCACCATCAAAATCATGGTGGTCGCAATGCCCGACAGGGCGGTCAACATCGCAACTCCGCGCAGGCTAACCCGCGTTCTTTGCCGGATCAGATCGACCAAAATCATGCTGTTGGGCCTCCTGCGTCATGAACGCTATCGGCCTTGCTTTTGCCTGCCACATCGTGCAATTGCCCGGCTTCAAGATGCAGACAACGATCAGCAGCATCAAAATAATGGTCGTCATGGGTTACTGCCACAACCGTCAGGCCACGTTTGCAAAGCTCAGGTAAAATCTCGCGATAAAATTTCCGTCGAAAATGCGGGTCCTGGTCGGCTGCCCATTCATCAAGCACCAGGATCGGACGATGTTCAAGAATGGCCGCAATCAGCGCAAGACGTTTGCGTTGTCCCTGTGACAGATCCTGACGAACGAAGCGGGCATGTCCAACCGACAGGGTGTTCGCACTATCTGTCTCTGCCGGGTCTTTTTCGTCAGGAATATTTATGCCGGTAATATGGTCGAGTTCAAACATTCGCAACCAGAAGGCCGCTTCGGTGCGGTCAATTTCGCCCAAACCATAAAGACAGGAAAACAGATGAAAATCGGAAAAAACAGTTGAAATCAGATGGCGATACGAGCCGATGCTTTGCGGACCAAGACGAATGTCATCAATTTCAATATGGCCGTCGGTCGGATAATATAAAGCGGTCAACAATTTGATCAGGGTTGATTTTCCCGAACCATTGCCACCGGTAATAAAAATCAGTTCCCCGCGCGCAATTTCAAGCGTTACCGGCCCCAGTTGAAAACCATGGTTCTGATCCCGATGAGCATAGCGGAAAATCGCGTTATGAAAACCGATGCGGGTAAAATCACGGGCAACCATCGCGCCATCATCTTCGGCCACGGGTTCCGCCATTGCGGCAAGGTCAGCATCAAGCGAGATCATTCGCGATGCCGCGTTTTCCGCCGCGCCAAGCACAGTCCAGCTTTGCACAACGGCACTAATGGGCCCGATCATGAATAATACTGCCGTACTGACCTTCATCACCGTGCCGGAAAAGCCGGGGGAATAAACCGGAACAACAAACACAATCACCGCAAGCAGAATATAAAACGCCATCATGCCCATTACCTGCTGGCGAAAGGTAAGATCATGCGCCTGAACGGCGGTTTCTTCCTTATGGGCCGACGTCGCGGCAAAAGCAGTATTTAACGCATCACTGCGTGCCGAGGACATCCGCACTTCCTTGATGCCGTAAAACAGGTCGGCAACCCTTTCAAACAGGGAATTTTCTGCCGCTGCCAGCCGATGATAACAAGTCGATAATTCACGCCCCATCCGTAAATAAATCATCGTGCCAAACCCGATCACTATCACGATCAGAAAAAAGGCCAGCGGGGACAACCACAAGACATACAACATCACCGCCAAAACCAGCAGCAACGAGCGAAACGCATGGGCCAGCAATTGTGAATTTTGCGAAATTACCTGGCTGCTTTGTGTGATGCTTTCATAAAGGCGGGTCCGCCCGAAACGTTCTATCCGGGCAAAGTCGGCATTTGCCAAACCTGTCAAAAGGCGTGCGCGCACACGGTGAATACCATTTTCAATGCGCGCGCCAATATGGGCAACCAGATAAATCTCGGAAAAAAAATACACTATTGATACGGCAATAAATGCCCCGGCCAGAAACCAGTTAACCTTGTCAATTTCGGTTTGTTCAATCTGTTCGGCTGCCGCATTTACGATTGCCAGCAACACAGCACTGCCGCCCCCTGCCAGTCCACCGGCAAGCGTCAGACGGGTTAACAGCCTGTTATCCCCCGACGACAACAGATCAAGCAATTTCATTGGTTTGAAGTCCCCCTGGTCCGGCCATTAAGATATTGTGTCCCGGGCCGAATTAACCCGGCGAGTGTAGCTGCCGGCGTTATGGCTGTCCAGTGATCGCATAGGCGGGAACAGGTGTAATTGTACTGGCATACCGTGCGGGCATGGCGCCCTCGCTATTAACCACCAGAACAGTGCTGTTAGCGTCCAGGTTAAATTGCGCCCGCAAAACCGGGCTTTGCGCCACATGCCATAACCCGGCGATACCGGCAATGCCCGTGTCCCAGCAATCAAGCGGCACATCCCCATTTATTCCCCGTCCCAGTTCTGTCTGGGCATGAAGGGCAATGGCATCATCAATCGCAATGCTGCCTCGCGCAACCTTTTGCAAAATATCGAATGCCGGAAGGCTTGGTCGCCCGCAGGATAAACCGACCATCCGGGTTAGCAACTGCCCGGCGACAGAGACCGGGCGCCCCTGTGCAAGGCTTTGTTTCACACAAGCCGCGTTGGTGGCTTCAACAGTAATCACACCGGGCTTGCAACCACTTTCATGCCACAGGCCCAGCACACAGCCTGCCGCCATGCCGCCCACCCCGCATTGCAAAAAAACATGTTCGGGCCAAACGCCAATCTGTTCCAGTTGCCGGGCGCATTCAATGCCCATAACTGCATATCCGGCCATAATGTCGCGGGTTACTTTAATGCCACCGTGATAATCGGTATCGGTAATCAGTAATACGCCAGCGTCGCGTGCGGCGTTTTCTGCGGCAAGCACGGCATCGTCATAGGTGCCTGCAACCACCACAATATCGGCACCATTGTCGCGCATGCGCTGCACCCGACCCACATTCACATCTGTGCCGACATAAATACGGGCGTTGCAGCCAAATTTTGCTGCCGCCCACGCCAACGCCAACCCGTGATTCCCGTCTGTTGCCGCAACGGCCGTAAAGCCTGAACAATCGGTACTGCCCGGCACAAGCCCAAGGTCCAGCAACTGTTGTTTCAACCCATAAGGCGCACCAAGTGCCTTAACACCGCCCAGTCCAAAACGCCTGCTTTCGTCCTTGATCAGAACCGATCCGATACCGAGCTGTTTTGCCAAACCCGGAGCGGAAAGAAGCGGACTGGGGCGATATTCCTGCCAGTCTGAAATCAAGTCCAGCGCCCGATAGATTTCATCCCGGCCGGGAAAAAGGGCATCGATGCCTGAATCCGGTTGTTTCGACAATTATTCCATACCCCGCATCTATTATGACCGTCTCAGACACCCGCCTGTTCACGCCATCGCCCCCGTAAAGCAACAAAGTTTTTACTACTCAATTGGTCACAACACTATCCATATGTCGTGAATTATTATGAAAATACAATTGCCGGGCTATACCGCGCCCCCAAATCGTGAAATTGATATCAGACGACAACAGCGTAACTTCGTCCTCGACGGGGGATGCTGCGGTCCATTACACTCTCTTTTGCAACCAGGGGGTTACAGGGCGATCCAATGCAACAGGTCACAATGGGCAAAAAATTCGGGCTTCTGAAAAACGCGCTGCTGGTCAGCCTGCTTATTGTGGCATCGACTGGCGCGATTTCTGTTGCCTGCGCGCAAGGCAGTGACCTGCCCGATGCATCGCCAGATACATCATCGCGGCTGGCCAACCAAAATAATGCGACCGGCAATATTGATCAGTTCGATAATCAACCCACAGAAAAAATACCGACAAATCCCGAAATGATAGACGGGCTGATTTATAAGCCCGATGCAATCCCTTTGTCGCAATATCGGCGCGATTACAAAGGGATAGGCGGCCTGAGCCAGAAAATCTCTGAAACTGGCGACACACGCCCTTCCTATTACCTTGCCATCTATAGCGGCAGTACCAACGGTGTTTACTTTCAGGTCGCGGCCAGGATTTGCGAACTCATGCGCCAAACCTATGAGGAACATCGCGTGCATTGTGTTCCGCTGCGTTCGCAAGGGGTTGGCAGCAATGTTGAATTGATGAAAGAAGGCCGCGTTCAGGTTGCCATCGTCCAGTCCAATACGAACTGGGAGGCCCAGAACGGCATCAGTCCAATTCCCGGTGCCCGTTCTGTGATGTCACTTCATGATGAAATGGGCCTGTTGGTCGTGCGTAAGGATTCGGGCATTCATTCCGTTGCTGATTTACGCAACAAACGCATCAATGTTGGCCCCGAAGGATCAGCTTCGCGGGGATTGTGGCTGCAACTGTTAAAAAAATACGATATCGGCCTTAAGGACCTGGGCCAGGTTTATGGCGTTGCACAGGATTACAACGGCATTGGCATTTGCAATAACTATCTCGATGCGTTCGGCCTATGGATCGGACATCCGGCAGAACCGATTAACGACACATTGGGTTGCGATGCAGAAGTCGTTGGCATGGGCGGCGGCCCGACCGAGGAACTGGTTAAAGACAACAGTTATTTCTTTAACCAAACCCTGCCTGCCAACACGTATCCCGGTCAAAATAAACCGGTTAAATCTTTCGGTTTCAAGGCATCCCTGATCGCTTATGAACCGGCCAATTCCTATGTTGTTTACTGGTTAACACGGATCGTGCACGAGCATCTTGCCGATTTGCGCAAAATGATGCCGATGTTTCTAAGTGTTGAGGCCGATGACATGTTTAAAAAAGGCAATTTCTTGCCGTTCCACAGTGGTGCAGCCTGTTATTGGGAAACCGACCCGCACGCCTGTGACTGGCAAAAAGCCTATATTGCACGCGATGCAGAGGCGGCAAGACTGCTTAACGCCAAATCAAAATACCTTACAGATGATCAATAAGCCGACCGGGACGATTATTCAGGGACATAACCAATCTGGATCTTGCCCCCGTCAACACGCCCCCCCATCCCGATACACCCCCCCGCTATCGCTGTGCGTTGCCTTGGCAGATCATCAAGATTAATCCATTGCATGTCACTTTGCGGTCGTTCCCCGGTGCCATTGCCCGTAACCGGGACAGGCGCAAAATCCACCGCCAGATCACGCCTTACAAGATAGCGAATACCCCCGAATTTTTCGACCATTCCCCGTATGGTTAACCCGCACGACAACAAACTGCGCAAACTGGGCACATTCCCCGGTGCGACAGTCGACAGGGCAATAGAACGACCAGCAGCCAGAGCAGCGGCCAGCCTGTGATTTATCATCTTACGCTGCCAGCCCTGGCCGCGCCATTCAGGGGCCACCGATACACCATCAATATGGGCCACCCCGGCCAATTGTCCCGGCAGCAAATTGTGATCGACACCGAAATTGGGATCATCCCGGCGGGGAAGCCCCAACACACTATAGGCCATCAGGGTATCGTCACGAAAAGCCCCGTAAATATGCCCGCAGGTCGCAATATGATCCGCGAAAAAGCCATCTGTTTCACATGCGGCCAGGTTTTTCGTCGGCAATAATGCAAGGACCTTGTGATGAAGCCCAATAATTGCAGGCAAGTGTTCGGTGCCAAGGCGACGGATCGTCGTCATTTTACAATTTCCGCGTAATCAAGCAATGGCAACGGCGGGTACAGTTGCAACTGTTTTGCCGCAGATAGCCGGATCAGATAGGAAAAACGGTTTAATGTTTCAATTGGCAAATCGCCCGGTTTTGCACCATTGATCAGAATGTCTGCCGCCTTGCTTGCGGCCAGACGCCCCACCAGTTCATAATGGCTGACCAGACCAAACAGGGCATGTCCCTCGCGCACCTCAAGTTCTGTGGCACTGAACGTGCCAAGGCCATTTGCAAAGCCCGCATCTGTCAGGTTGTCGCGATAGGTGCCAATAAAGTTGTCCGGCCCGATATATAAAAAATCGGCCCCCTTCTTTGCCAGATCGGCCACAGCACCGGCAATACGGTCAGGGTCCGGGGTGCCGTTTTCACCCAGGGGTTCGGCCAGAACCTCAAACGACATTTCCGTGCCCAGCGCCCTAAGGTCGGCAATATTCGAAACCGAGTTGCTTTCCTGAACATTGTAAACCACGCCCAGACGCTTCATGGGGCGATAGGCCCGAATAGCATTAATCTGTGCCGCAAGCGGGGCAATGTGGCTCGCGCCGGTAATATTGGTGCGCATTTGACCGGGCGGCGCAGCAATCCCGGTTTTCCAGGGTGCCGACACCATCACAAAAACCACAGGCAGTTCGGTAATATTTTGCACCGGGTCAACAGCGTCATACCGACCTGCGACCGCCATTGTAACACCCGTCCCCCAGGTATACACAAGATCCGGCGGGTTCTTGCGGATTTGGGCAATCACATCGGGAATGGCACTGATATCCCGGTTGATATTATAAACCTGAATATCCACCGGGATGTTACGGCTTGCAAAATAGGCGCGAAACCCTTCTTCGACCTGGGTTTCACCCCGCCAGAGAACCATCGCAATATGAAAAGGATGGTCAGGGGACGCGCGGTGGTCTGATGCATGGGCAGGTCCATTGCCTGCCCCGATTATGGTTAGAAACACTAGCAGAATACAGGCATAAAACCGGTTCATTGTTTCACCCCTGCTTTATCCGCAATATCCTTGTCGACCGGTGATCGCCCGATAAGCACTTCAAAACACAAAATACAAATAACCGCACCACACCCAAGATAAAGGATAGCCTTCTCGGGACCGAAATAATGCACCAGCATCGCGGCAATCAAGGGGCCACTGGCACCGCCAAACCGTTCGGCCAGCCGCAAAACAGCCAAAACAGGGCCCGTGCCATGTTTTTCCGTGAATGTACGGCTAAGTTTAAGGCTTAGTGAAACCTGTGCCGGAATGGATGTTGCCTGCGACAGGCCCAGCATACCAACCGCAACCGCAATTACCGACCCTGCGGGGAAGATTCCGGCCATTACCAGCCCGATGGCCGTTATAACCCCGCCAATACCAACGGCCCGCATTTCTTGTTGCTTACGGTCCGTCCAGCGGGCAACACCCCAGCCTGACAGCAAGGCAACCATCCCGTATAGCATGATAACCCGGCCGATTTCGGCAATCGTTGCCCCACTCTGCAACATCAAAACCGGCACAAGGTAATATAAGAATGCACTAAGGATTAATTTGGCAGGAATCGCGGCAAACACCATCACTACCTGCAAACGGCGATTACGCAACAATGCCCCAAACGCCGCCCGTGTAGGCAAGGCCGGAGCCATATCGCCACGCAATCCGACCTGGCTATCCATCAGGAAAAAGGCAAGGCCGGTGGCAAACACCGCCACAAAACCACCCATGAAAAAGGTCAGCGATGCCCCGAAATATCCGGCGATAATGCCACCTATCGCGGGTCCGCAAATATCGGCCAGCATAATCCCGCTGACCATCATCGCGGTTCCTTGCGAGCGATTTTTTTCGGTCGTGGCATCGAGAACATAACTTTGACAGGCAACAAAGGTAGTGGCATAGCCAAGCCCGGACAAAGCACGCCAAATCACCAGGTCCCAGAACCCGATGGCACTGGCCGCCCCGAAAAGCCCGACCGTCGCCAGGCATGCCCCTATCAGATACATACGCAACGGGCCGGTTTTTCCCTGTATCAGGCTGCAAAGCGGCATGGCAATTGCGATCATCAACAGATGCACCGCCATCACAATGCCGGCACCAAGTTGCCCCCCCATCGTGTGCGCTGTCAGGTCGCTGAAATAGGCAGGCATAATTGGCCGGGCCAGTTCTTCGGCCAGAACAAACATAAAGGCCAGCATCCTGACCCCTACCAGCCGAACCTCGCGGGCGGGTTGGGGTATAATCCCGGCTTTTTGCGCCGTGTTTGCGACCACCGCATTAATACGGCCCATAAACTGGCCAATATCATCGCGCGTTGACTGACCATGCAAAAGCGTAAATTTACGGGCATGGATATTGGCCAAGACCCGCGATGCCACCCTGACCGGCATGGTGACATTGACCGTTAACACCAGCAGCATCAGTTCAAATGACAATGCCAGCGCAATCAGCAAAATCACACCAATATCAAACAGATTGTCAATCAACGGACGCATCAGCGCCCGGCGATCATGCCCGATGACAAGACTGCCCAACCTGGTATCGCCAGCTTCCAGCGCACCGTCGCCCGTTTTCAGGGGCAGACGGGTCAGGATAAACCGGTTTTGTTGCTGATCGTCCTGCGACAGTGACAGACTTTTCTCAAAAGCAGCAGGCTCCAGCCCGCCACTAAAAAGCACTTGTCCGTCAGATGTCAGGATCGCGCCAAACAACAGATCAGGGTCACCATCCTGCATCCCGACGATCAGGTCATCGAACCCTGTAATTTTATCAAGCGGAATACCAAGGTCGAGCGCACGGGCAATCTTTTCGACCAGAACCTGTGCCTCGATGGTGGCCTTCTTGATGGTTTCACTGCGAAGGTCATCTCGTGCCAGATCAGCTGCACGCCAGGAAATGCCAACCAGTGCAATACACAAGGCAACCACACTGACCAGCAACAAAACCCAGATCGTGCCCTTGGGAAACAGGCCGCTGCGACGGATGACAGGTTCATTTTTCATGTTTTTGTCCATCCCCGGACTGATCATCACCGTCAATCAAACCGTCATCATGTCTGGTTTCGGCATTTGCGTTCTCACGCGACAATTGGTCACGCAATTGCCGATACAGGGAAATCATGCGCATTTCACCGCCGGTCAGAACATCGCCGTCATGGGCAGAAACAGCCGATGCTTTCCCGTCCAGCGCACGCTCGAGATCATCATTGAGTTCGACAAAAACCCGGTGCCGTCGGCGCATCAATACAAACAGAACCAGCAAAACCGGCACAATCGTCCCAAGGCTGATCATGGCCGCCTGCCACATCCGGCTTAAAACATGGTCAAGTTGGGCATTTGCATCGGAAATATCGGTGATAATCCGAACATAGCCCGCGCACTGCCCCACACTATCGCGCAGTAACGTTCCCATAATCGCACGATCATGATCAAAACTTTGCCATTGATCCATATCTGGCAAAGAAAATGGCGGTGGCGCAACAGAACCTGCCTGCGCGACATCAATTTGCGATCCATCGCAGGCAAAAACCTGAATGTTCCTGATACCTTCCGACATATCAAGACGCCTGCCAAGAATGGCATCCAGATTTTCCATGTTCTCAAGCCGTAACCCCAAATCAAGGCCTGCAACAATATCGCGTCGGGTTTCGGACAACACAACCGTCATGCGCTGGGACAGCAGGTGATGCAATGTCTGATCAAAACGCAAATAATTCAGCCCGGTTGTCATGGCAATTGCCGCACCAAAGACCAAAAGCAGCGCAAGACCGATCTTGAGAGCCAAACTCACGACCATCCTCCAACACTGACAGCCCGGTCTGTTTTGCTGTTAACCCTGACGTTAAATATCATGAAAACCTATCCCCCCGCTGGCTGCATGTTTGCCTGTGTCCTGTACCAACGTCAAGCACCCACCAGCAGATTGTATATGACTGCTACCCCAACTTGATAAGGTTTGCAGTAGCAGTCCTTAGCCGGTATGCTTTCATTCCTTGTTGCGATCAGAGGACTGCCCGTCATGAGTGCGGAAAAACTTGCTGAATTAAAACAGTTAAAGCAACATCGTCTTGCAAGCGCTATCGTGCGCCGCAATACAATGTGGGCAGTGGGCAGCGGCTTTATTCCCATACCCCTGGTTGACAGTGCAACAATTGTTGCTGTTCAGTTAAAAATGCTTGCCGAACTTAGTGCCATTTATAACGTTCCATTTAACCGCAACAGCGGCAAGTCGGCGATTGCGGCCTTGATATGCAGTCTCAGCAGTGGTGCTTTGGGGAAATCCCTGCTGGCAACCGGCGTATTCGGGGCAATGGCCAAATCTGTTCCGGTCATTGGCTATGGGTTAAGCATTTTAACCATGCCCGGTTTTAACGGTGCGGCAACATACGCACTGGGCAAGGTTTTTCAGCAGCACTTTTCCGCGGGTGGCACTTTTCTGACATTTGACCCCCAAAAAACAGAGCGGCATTTCCGCCAGAAATTTGAAGAAGGTAAGGAATTTGTGGCGCGGCAAACCGCCGCTGCCTGATTTTGAAAATAACTATCAAGGCGCGTTCAAAAATATAGTGCCGAAATTTTGGGGCAGGACATAGCGTCCGCAGGGGAAAGCAATGCAGTTCGTCGTTCTCATTCTGTATATCATCGCCGCAGCAATATGCGGCATGCTCGGGCGCAATACAGCATTCGGGTTTCTTGGGCATTTCATTCTTGCACTGATCATTACCCCGATTGGCGATTTTCTTGTACAGCTCGTTGCACGCCCGTCCCGCGAGCTGCGCAGGAGAATAAAAGATTATGACATCGAATAGCATGCTGATGCAGCTTCTGGCATTTCCCGGTTTGGACGAGACATTGAATGGTTGAGAGCGCCGACACGGCAACTGTTTCACCTGGCGTTGACACAGGGAAGACAGAAAGCGGGCAGGAACAAAATCGCGGCCTTCGTGCCATCATCGACAGGTATCTCGACGGGCTGGCGGCCTTGCTTCGCAGATATCGCACGTCAATACTGGTAACACTGCTGTTTTTCGTAATCGGTTTGATTGCGTTGGCGCCGCAGATATTCATTACCGTGCCATCCGGGCATGTCGGTGTGCTGTGGTATCGCTTTTTTGGCGGTACTGTAACCGATCATACCTATGGCGAAGGCATCCACATGATCTTCCCATGGGATGAAATGTATATTTACGATGCCCGCCTTCAAAATCAGTCACGTGTCTATGACACCATTTCATCGAACGGCCTGTCGATGAAGGTCGATATTGCTGTACGCTACCGCATTAACCGCGATAATGCCGGCAACCTGCACAAACTGGTCGGCCCCCGTTACCCCGAGGTACTTGTTTACCCCGAAATCGGTTCGCACGCGCGTGAACTGATTTCGCGCTATACCCCTGAACAGCTTTACACCGAAACCCGTGCTTTCATTCAGGCTGAAATTCTCGAACGCATGGTCAACCAGTTGGGGTCATCGCTGGTTAATCAAAGTTTCCAGGGAAAGCTGGTAATTGTCGAGGATGTGCTGATCCGTTCGGTAACGTTACCGGAACGTGTCTCTGCCGCGATTGAACGCAAGGCTGAACAATATCAATCGATGCTGGAATATGATTTCCGGCTTGCGCGCGAAGAAAAGGAAAAACAGCGCAAAAAAATCGAAGCCGAAGGTATTCGCGAATTTCAGGATATCGTTGCCAAAACAATTACACCGGAATATTTGCGCCTGCGCGGTATCGAGGCAACCATGGCGCTGGCAACGTCGAAAAACAGTAAAACAATTATCATTGGTGGCAAAGATGGCCTGCCGGTTATTTTAAATACCGCAGATAACAACATCAGCGACGATGGCAATAAACCGGAAAAAGACCAGGGTTCATCGACAGATTTAACTGGCGATACAATGAACACCTTGCCATCCGGGCAACAGCTTAATGCCCGAATGCCAGATATTTCGCCGCAAAATGCCATTTCACCTGGCATTACCAGCACCGAGGCCCCTGCCGCACCGGTTGATGGCATGCCAAATGGCAACCAAACCAGCCAGAAAACCGCAACGCTGTCATCGGCTGCCGCACCTGGCAATAATCCAGTCGGGCCCGATGGCGAACCCCAGCCAACGGCCCAGGCCGATCCGACGGGCGCACCTGAAACACCTGGCACCAAAGAAGCGCCCAGAAAATAACCCATCCTGTGACAGGCCTGTTGCGTCACGATGAAATGCAACGGCCTGTTAGTATTACCTTTACCTGGCGATTTTATCGGCAAGCATAAAATTCAGAAACACAGAACATGACCCAGACACCTTGGCTGATACAGCCAACACCCCGACATTCCACGCGGATGCGCCTGTTTTGTCTGCCATGTGCGGGGGGCGGGGCGTCTTTTTATCGCCTTTGGCAATCAAAGCTGCCAGACGATATTGAGGTTATTCCTATTTGTCTGCCCGGCCGGGAACAGCGGTTGGGGGAACCTGCAATTGATCATATCGATCAGATGGTTCCAGGCCTGGAAAAGGCAGTTTTACCGTTACTTGACCTGCCCTTTGCATTTTTTGGCTACTCCATGGGCGGTATCATTGCCCATCATCTGGCCTGCCATCTGGCAATTCAGGGGCATCACACGCCTGCGCATCTGTTTATTGCGGCTCTTCGTGGCCCCGACCTGCCCTTGTCAAGGCCACCGGTTCACGCCTTGCCATCGAATGAATTATGGCAACACATTGCCAACTATGGCGGAACACCAAAAGAAATACTGGAAAGCGCAGAATTTCGTGCCCTGCTCGAACCCTCACTACGGGCAGATTTCAAACTGGTCGAAACAACATCTTCCCGGAACCTGCAAAAACTGAATTGCCCTGTTACTGTTTTCGGCGGCACAACGGATACCAGTCCTCGACCGGGGGAACTTGCCGGATGGCATCAGGCAACAAATGCGCACGTTACAATACACACCTATCATGGCGGTCATTTCTTTATTCAGGACCATCAAAACACGTTATTATCTATTATTGCGTCCGAAATGTCGGGAAAAATATTCAATCCTAAAAACGCAAACGAAAAAAACCTTGCCTCAACCGCTGATGAAAATGTCCTAAAATGATAATTACTTCTACGCGTTGCGAATGGTCGTAAGTTGAGGTAGAGTATAAAAGATATCTTATCACTGTTTATTTAGCCCATCCATCGACATACAGCTATTTACGAAGAGGCGATTATGAGCGAAGCAGAGACAATCGAAGAGACTGAAGAAGTCACGCTGGCAGAAGCTGACGAGCTCCGTGCTCAGTCCCGTGACTGCATCCATCGCCACAGCGTTTATGCTGCGGTGGGTGGTCTGGTTCCAATTCCTTTCCTTGAAATGGCAACAAGCAGCACCATCCAGTTACGGATGCTTGCCAAGCTGTGTGACATTTACGGCGTGCCGTTCTCGGAAAATGCCATCAAAAACTCGGTTGCGACCCTTGTTGCAACAGTATTCCCGGTTACCGGCGTTGGCGTAGCAACAGCAAGCCTTATCCGTCGTATCCCGGTCGCGGGCACTGTGTTTGGTATGGTTGCCATGCCAACCTTTGCAGCCGCCAGCACCTATGCCCTTGGGCGCGTCTTTTCCTGGCATTTCGCCCGCGGTGGCACGGCTTGCGATTTCGACTCAGAAGAAATGAAAGACCGTTTCAAAAGCGAATTTGCCGAAGGCAAACGCAAAGCGTCGGAATTTGTTAAAGGTGGCAGCAGCAAAACAACGTCTGCAAAATCCACCGGTGGTGCAGCAACGGCCAAAGCCTGATTCTGGCCTGCACATCGTAATATTATTAAAAATGCCCAAAGCATGCTTTGGGCATTTTTTTATCTGGTGCCGAACCTGTTTGTCAGACCAGATCGCGATAAATATATTTGTGTTTTATAATAGAGTTCACACCCAAGTATTTTTGTTCACTTTAAATATTTAATCCCGGTAATCAGTACGAGACCATCAGATGACCAATCCGGATGCGATCAGCATTCAATCACTTGTATTAACACGCAACAAGGCACCCGGAAGCTTTGCAAGCGATACACTGCTACGCGCAACACTGGCAATAATCGACCTTGATTGCCTGATACCGGCGACCTGTAACAATTTGGTTGCGTCCCTGTTAAACGAAACTGAAATTACCCGTATCAACAAATTTACACATGTCAAACGCCAGCAAAGTTTTACGTTTGGCAGGCTTGCGGCAAAGCTGGCACTTTCTCATCACTGCCCGGGTCATAATCCGCGACAGGCGCAAGTCGATAACGGTGTTTTTGATCAGCCTGTCATCACAAGTGCCCACACCGCATTTAATGACCTTGGTGTTTCAATCACGCATTCTGGCCATTATGCGGCGGCATTGGTGTTTCATCGCGCTCATCCGATGGGAATTGATATCGACTTGCCAACCACTGACGATGCCAACTTAATTCTGGCTGACTTAAAACCTGCCATCACCGAAATGCTTGCCGGCCTGCACCTTGGCACCCAAGCCAGCGCTGGCCTGATCTGGGTGGCGCGCGAAAGCATCGGAAAAACCCTGACAACCGGCATGATGACGCCGTTAGCAATATATGCCCCGTCATCAATCGAAATGCAGGACGGAATTTTTGTTGTGCAATATGAAAACTTTGCCCAATACCGCACCCTGATCTGGCCCGGCATTAAGGGTTGGTTCGGGCTTACCCTTCCCCGCGAAACAGCACTTTCCCTGTCAGACTTTCGCTGGACGTAAGGGCCAGTTCATAACGCCAAATACCCTTAACATCGGGGTCCGGGGCAGATGTTACCTGCCCCGGGTCAGAATTTTCAGCCAAGTTGTTCACGGATACATTTGGCAACGCCAACAATATCTGGTGCCATCATCATGGATCCATGAGTGCCACTCACCCATTTCAGGGTAAGGTTCGCACCAACAAACTGTTCCCAACCGCTATATGGGTCGCCGTCAATGCCCGGTGCGGCCAGGCTTGCGGTTGTTGGTCGCACCAGCAAAACATCGATATCGTCAAGTTTGGGCGGTACATAATGAATCGCTGCCAGCGCATTATTCTGGAATACCGCCAACAAACGCCGAATAACACTGCGATCCGCACTTTGAGGCAAAAGATCCGAATCTTTGCCACGTACCAGCAAATAATCAATCCTTTGTTCCGGTGTCATTGCCCGAAGCATATCAACATCAAGCAAGCCAAGTTCCGAAAACATATCCGCAAGATATTCGGCTTCATCCTTGCGCAAAATCTCGCGTACCGAGTCCGGCACGGCTACCGCATCAAGCAAATAAACCCCGCGAACATCAACACCGGACTGTTGTAACCGATATGCCGCTTCAAAGGTGAGCAACCCGCCAAAGCTCCACCCTGTCAGATGAACCGGCCCTTCTGGCAGAGCGTTGCGAATGTGGGGCAAATAGGCCGCTACCATTTCCTCAACCGACGGATACAGGGTTTGGCCTTCTTCCAGACCTTGTGCCTCGACCATATAAATCGGCTGTTCAGGGCCAAGTTCCCGCGCAAGATTTTGATAACACAAAATATTTCCGCCAACGGGATGGAAACAAACCATCGGAATGGCCGATCCTTCGGCATTCACCGAAACAATCGGACTTTTCGCATATTGTTCTTTTTGGCGGTCCTCTATCCGGGCGGCAAGTTTCGCAACACTGGAACAACTAAACAAATCACTGAGCGGTATTTTAACGTCTGTCATATGATTGATTTTTGACAAAAACTGAACCGCCAGAACACTATGCCCGCCCTGTTCAAAAAAGTCAGCGTCAGCATCCTCGATACGGCAATCAAGCACCGCCGACATAAGCCCCGCCACCGTGCGCTCCAGGTCGTTCGATAACGGTTTGGCCGGTTTGGCATTCCGCAGGTCCGACTTTTCGTCCGGGGCGGGCAATTTTGAAAGGTCGACTTTACCGCTAATCGTTAGCGGAATGTCAGCAACACATATCAAGTGGCCTGGCACCATATAGGCCGGCAGGCTTTGTTCAAGCATGCTGCGGCACGAAGCTGCTTCAAAACCCGCGTCAACAACAAGATAGGCAACAATATCGGCACTATTTGCAACGCGACCTGCGCGCAGGGTAACCGTTGCCCGACGCACCAGCGGATGTCGGCATAGCGCATTTTCAACTTCACCCAGTTCAAGTCGATTACCACGTACCTTGACCTGGCCATCTTCGCGGCCAACAAAAACAATCTCGCCGTCACTACGCCGACGGCCGATATCGCCGCTGCGATACCATCGGTCACCATCAGCATTGATCACAAATTTCTGCCCGGTCTGGGCCATATCGTTTAAATAACCCCGCGCCACACCGGCCCCGCCAATGCGAATTTCACCTGGCACGCCATCGGGCAATACGCGCCCCTGATCATCGCAAATATCAATAACCACACCCTGAATGGCCTTTCCAATCGGCGGCGGCAAAATTTGGCGATAATTATGGGATGTCATCACATATTGCGCACTTGAAACGCAACATTCGGTCGGGCCATAGGCATTGACCAGCTTGCAATTGCCATGTTGGGCACTGGCAAAAAATGTTTCGACCAGATCGGCCGAAACAACTTCGCCACCAAGAACAACCATCCGCGCGCCACAATGCAACCCGCTTTCCTGCCAATAATCAAGCAGTAAGGAAAACAGGCTTGGCGTTGCATCAAGCTGGTCAATCTCGTGATCGATGATGAAACGATGCAGGCTCTCGGGGTCTGTCCGTGTTTCCAAGCCGGGAATATACAGGCTTTGACCATTCAAAATGGCGGCAAATATTTGAACAATGGACCCGTCAAAAGCAAATGGCGCAACACAACTAAGGTTCAAAGGGCGGTTACTATCGTGATGTTTAATCGGGTCAAGTTGGGTATCAAATACCGACTGGGCCAGATTAACCACCGAACCGTGCTCAACCATCACCCCTTTAGGGGTCCCGGTTGTACCGCTGGTAAACAATATATAGGCAAGGTCATGGGCGGTTGTTGCCACTGTAACGGCGTCATCCACCTGACGCGCAAGATGCGTGCTATCGTAACGACGTTTTTGACCCAAGGCAGGTTTTACCGCGCTATCAGGCCTTAAAACACAATCAAAAGTATAAGGTGCAGGGTCAAACCCTGGTGCAGCAATGGCACTGCGCTGAGCCACGAACCCGCCCTGTTCGGCAACCCAGTCTTTAAGGAATGCTTCGGGTACAAACAGGTCTTCTAAAAAATCAAGCCGGGTATCATAGCCTTTGCCTGCATTATCGCGCGCAAACATTGCCAGATCGGCAAGATATTGCTCTTTACTGTCGGCATCCCAGACATTGCCCAGATAAATCGCCCCGTTCGGCTTCAAAAGACGGGCGGCCTTGGCCAGAACCTGCCGCAAATATCCAAAACCGGGAAAATTCTCGATCACGCTGTTAAGAATGACCAAATCAAATGAACCCGGTTCGTAAACATCAATATCATGTGCACCTAATTGACGCCCGACAACATGACGCATACCGGATTCTATCGCCAGGGCTTCGGTCCGTTCAACATTGCGCCGGGACAGATCGGTAGCAACATAGCGCCCCACCACCGGTGCAACATGCTTCATCGTAAAGCCCGAAGCACAGCCGATTTCAAGCACATGTGCATCTTTGGAAACCAGATCGGTGATTTTATTGCGCGCATTGGCACCAAAGGCATCCATCGCACTTTGTGCAATCGGCTGCCCCGTAAAGGCACTTTTCCAGCCCCCCGCCTGAATATTGTCGGCATCATCACCTGCCAGATGATCCCACAATTCAACCGACATCAGCGACCCGGGCATTTCCGATAGGGCGTCAATGTTAGAATGATTAACGCATAAAACATGCGCCAGCCCCTGGCAACGCCACTGTAACTGATGTAAATCGCCAATATGGGTGCGATCTGCCAACACCAATGCAATATCGGCATTGCGCACCATGGCTGCACGGCGAACCAGCGGCACAGTCGGGTCAAGCGGCACAAAGGCATGCCCTGCCTTTAACACCGCCAGAACAGCCGTAATATAATGCTGATTACGGCCCGTCATAATGCCAAGTGGCGCTGTTTTCGCAAGTTCCAGACTGGTTATAAACTGCGCAATCCGGTTGCTATCACGGTCAAGCGCACCATAGGTCAGACTGGCGTTTTCATCCACAATCGCGAAACGATCCGGAAACGAACGGGCAATATCGGCAAACCGCTCAACAATGCTGGCAATTGTTGCTTCCGGTTTGGTGGTCTCGGCATTCCGGGACGTCTCGATAGTGTCAAAATCAAAATCGGCGATTTTCATTTGGCTGTCCCTTTAGGTATCAAGCGCAGCGGCACTGGCAAATTTGCCCAAAAAGGCAAGCCAGCGTCGCATGGTTTCGGCATCAAACAGGTCGGTATCATATTCCAGCGTAAAGCGGGCCTGACCCGCCTCCTCGACAAGGAACAGAATAACGTCATGTTTTGCTGTTGTATTATCGACAAAGGCATCCAGATTATCGGGCAGCAGACCCGACCGGTTATCCTTCGCCAGCGGCAGCCCGGACGTATCGCCGGTATCTGACATACCTGGCAAATCGCCGAACCGTTGATATTCAAATACGACATTCACAAGCGGCTGACGGTTGGCATTCCGTTTGGGGGCAACCGCGCGCACCAGTTCATCGAACGGGTAATCCTGCCGGTCAAGCGCCGCGGCAATATTGGCATGTAACTGGTCAATCAGTGCGCCAAGCTCCGTTTCATCGTCAAGCTGTACCCGGATCGGCAAAACATTTACGAAAAACCCGATCAACCCTTCTGTCTCGGTCCTTTCGCGCCCGGCTACGCCCATGCCAATAACCATGTCCTGCTGGCGTGTCAGACGATAAAGCATGGCCGAAAACAAGGCCAAACCAACCGCCGACAGCGTTGTGTTGTGGGTCTGCGCCAGTTTGTGCAGCCCCTCAAGCACCGGGCGATCAATTTGCAAATGAGCATGTGCCCCGCGATAGGATTGAACATCGGGTGCCGTGCGATCTGTCGGCAAGGCAATCTGCCCGGGCGCGCCACGCAGTTTTTCCTGCCAATAGGCAGCCGCCGCCGACCAGTCCTGTCCCGCCTGCCACCAGGCATAATCCTTATAACTAATCGGAAGCGGTGCAAGAACAGGGTCGGTTTCATGCAAAACAGCCTGATACAACGCACCTAGTTCCTGTTGCAAAATGCGCGATGACCAACCGTCTCCGACAATATGATGCGTGGTTAAAACCAGAAGAATTTCGTTCTTGCCAACTGTAATCATACGACCCCGGATTAACGGGGGCTGATCCAGTATTATCGGTGTGGCCGCTTCTTCACGGGTCAGGCGCAGGGCCTCGCGCGCAGGGTCGGCATGGTTTGAAACATCCTGAACAACAACATTTGGCGCCGATACCGGGTGGATATGTTGTGTAATCACCCCGTCCTGTTCATGAAAACCTGTGCGCAAGGTTTCATGACGCACAATCAGGCGCTTTAGGGCCTCTTGCAAAATATCGGCACGTAAGGAACCATCGCACCGCATCACATAAACCATGCCATAGGCGCTACCGTTACGGTCCATCCTGGATAGAAGGTAAAGGCGCTTTTGGGCGTGGCTGGCCGGATATTCATCCATAACAGGTGCAGGTAAAATACCCGCTTTTTGCGTATTTGCGTTCGATTGACGCAGGCTGTTCACATGCCGGGCCAGGGCCGCAATCGTCGGGCTGGCAAAAAAGTCGGCCATGCTAATGCGTTTACCAATGCGGTCAGCAATGCGGTTTACAATGCGGATCGCCATCAGGCTATGCCCCCCCAACGCCGCAAAGCCGGTGTTGCGATCGTAAACCGGCAATTGGAAAACATCGCTGAAAATATCGGCAATCACCTGTTCATCCGGGCTAAGGCTGCTATCAACGTTGCTGGCCTGCGCCCCGGCTGGTAATTGCAAATTTACCTGCGAAAGTAATGCGTTGCGATCAACCTTGCCATTCGCCGTAACGGGAATATCGGCAACCAGATACCATTTTGTCGGCACCATATAGCCCGGCAGGCGTTGGCCAAGCCATGCCTGCAGTTCCCCTAACAACACATCGGACTGCACAGTGTTTTTACCGGGTACTTGCTGAATACACCCGATAATCTCGCCGCCATGTACCCCGTCATGGTTGTACAAAACCACCGCATTCTGAATGTCAGGTGCCTGTTGTAACTGATGTTCGATTTCATCAAGTTCAACCCGAAACCCCCGCAGCTTGATCTGATTATCGCGTCTGCCGCCAAATTCGACCCGGCCATCACCCGTCCAGCGGGCAATATCTCCCGTGCGATAAAGGCGCGCACCGGGTTTATCAGGATCAGGAACAAACCTTTCTGCTGTCAGTTCCGGCTGACACCAATATTCACGTGCCAGCCTGCCCCCGCCAATCATTAACTCGCCCCATACACCAACCGGTGTCCGCAAACCGTGGGCATCACGGATCACGGTTCTGGTATGGGCAATCGGCCGACCAATGATTGTAAAATCGCTTTCTTCGCAAATATCGGAACGCAAAACCGGCGTCACGGTTGCAAATGTTGTACTTTCCGTCGGGCCATAGCCGTTAATCAAACTGGTATCCGGGCAAATATCCATGAATTTGGATACATGCGATTTGCTGATACTTTCCCCGCCGATCATTAATGTCCGCAACCGCGACAAACTGGCCGGGTCGGCATCAATCTGCCGATTAAACAAACCGACGCTCATATACATCGTCGTGATACCAAACGCTGCCAGCGCTGCGCCAAATTGTGACGGGTCCAGCACGGTATCACGCGCGATCACCGCAATTTCGGCCCCGGTTAACAAAGGCGCCCATATTTCAAGTGTTGCCGCATCAAATGCCAATGGTCCGGCCTGGGCCATCACGCCACCTGCGCAAAGCCCGGTGTAATCCGCCCCTTGCACCAACCGCATGACAGCGCCCTGTTCGATCAGCACCCCTTTTGGCTGCCCGGTGGACCCGGATGTATACATAAGATAGGCGGGGGCACGTTCCGGAACATCAAGAACCGGGGCCACAAATTCGCCTCCGATATCAGGTATATCAGCGACATGACACATTCGAACCGCGTCATTAGCAATATCTGCCAATGAGGCCCGGCCCACGTCATCAACCAAAACCAGTGTGGCGTTACTATCACCAAGAATAAACAGATTACGTTCCGCCGGATAAGCCGCATCGAGCGGGACATAACCGGCACCAAGGGCCGTAATCCCCAGTATTACAGCA
This sequence comes from Thalassospira sp. NFXS8, assembly GCF_040148805.1. Lineage (NCBI taxonomy): Bacteria > Pseudomonadati > Pseudomonadota > Alphaproteobacteria > Rhodospirillales > Thalassospiraceae > Thalassospira > Thalassospira sp. NFXS8. The sequence goes on from NZ_JAGEMF010000005.1 coordinate 95,421, forward strand.
ATGGCTTCGCGCCCGCGATCAATATGCATGGCAACAAGATCGCCCTGTCCAACACCGGCATTCACAAGATACCGGGCAATGGCTCCGGCCCGTGCTGCAAGGTCGGCATAGCTCCAGGAACCCGCAGCATCACGCACGGCACAATTGTCTGGTGCCAAAGCAACCTGCCGGGAAAATTCGGCAAACACCCCCTCGTGCATCGATATCGGAACATCGGGGCCATTTTCCCACAGGTCAAACTGTGCGCTCTGTTCTGCCGGTAACAGGCTGATAGCATCAAGTTTCTGACTGTCACTACGGATCAGGCGGCGCAAGGTTGCGGCAAAAATACGCCCCAAATCATCCATCCGGGTGCGATCAAACATATCGGCATAATAATCAAACGAGATTGTCATGCGCTCGGGAAGATCACGCACAAAAATTGACAGATCATTTTTGCAATGGTGCCGCATCAGGCCAACGGGACGAATATGTGTATTGGCATCATCTGCCGCAGCCCGATAGTTCATATAGGAAAGCGATATTTCCGACAGCAATGTCCGATCTGGCGCAGCCGGGGGGCATAAATCGTCTAGCAACATGTCCAGAAAATAAGCGCGATGGCGTAAAGCCTCTACATGCTGGGACTGCATTTTAGCCAGCAGTGATTTTACAGTTTCACCATCCTCAAGGCAGGTTCGCAATGGCAACAGGGACACCATCATACCGGGCATATCGCGGAACCCGTTCGCATCCCGTGCATCTACAGGAACGCTGATAACCAGATCACTTGTTTCGGCCAACCGTGACAAAACGGCAAACCAGGTCGACAGGATCAGGGTAAACATCGTCACCCGCTGCGTGGCAGCAAATTTACGAGCATCAGCCAGCAAGTTGCTGTCCAATTCAAACGACGTAATTTCACCGTTAAAAGTATGAAATGCCGGCCTCCGCCGATCAGATGGCAAATTGATCATCGGTAACGCACCGCGATACTTTGCCTGCCAATAGTTTTTGGCATCCGCCAACCGGGCCTGGTTTTCCCCCCGCTGGCACCACAGGGCATAATCACTTAACTGATGTTTTAACGGCAACAACGTTTTGCCAAGATACAATTCAAACAAATCACCCAACAACCGTTCCGTCGTAGAACCGTCAGCCAGGACGTGATGTATATCGAAAAACAAAGCCAATTTGCCGGTTTGGTCCGTCAGGAATTGCCAGCGAACAGGAATTTCGCTGTTCAGATCAAATGCTCTTACCAACCTAGCACAGGCATCTTCAACCTCACCATCAACCATAACCGGTGTCAGGTCGGGCATGGCGTGTTCAGGTTTCAGAACCTCCATCTGCCAACTGTCGCCCTGTGTGGATATCCGGGTGCGAAGAATTTCGTGACGTATAATCAGTTGCGTGATCACTGCACGCAAACGCCCCATATCAACGGTGTCATCAAGCAAAAAGGCATGGGGCAAATTAAATGCCGTGCCCATATTCCCCTTTTGCCCGGCATTTAAAACCGACAATTGTTCAGGGGCAGCCGGGTACGTTATTAACGCCATCCGGTGTGTGCTGTCGTCACCGGGCTGATCGGCGGTTACTTGCGGTACAAAATTCGCTGGCGCATCATCAAAACCGGCAATTTGGTTATGCCCGTCATGACCAAACTCGCTATTCTCCGGCCACGGATCAAGCAGCTTTTTGCCTAGTCCTGCGACAGTAGAATGTTCAAACAAATCAGACAGGCTTAGCGAATAGCCAAGCTCCTGCGTCATCCGGTCAACAATTTGCATCCCGGTTATTGAATCACCACCCAGTGCGTAAAAATCCTCGGTCGGGTCGACGGCATCATAGCCAAGTGTTTCCGCCCAAATACGGCCAATTGCGACAATCGGGTCCACTTGCTTGCCGTCGGTATCCACGTCCCTGCCAGACGTCATAATATCTGCGTCTGTTTCGTCCACCCCAAGCAATCGGGCCAACGACACGACCGACGATGCCGAAAACAGATCGGAAATTGTCAAGGACAGGGATAAATCGTTTTGCATTCGATCAACGATTTGCATCCCTGTAATCGAATCCCCGCCAAGCGCAAAGAAATCCTCGGTTATGTCTAGTGTGTCATATCCCAGCGTTTCGGCCCATATCGCGGCAATACGTGCGATCGTATTGCGGGTCGGTTTTGGCAATACACGATCATCTACGGCAGGGGTTTTAACGGCAGCTTCGGTGGACTGGTTATGGCCCAGAACCGCTGGATCAAGCACAACAACCTGCGCCAAACCACACTCAAGAGCCCTGCGCCACAAAGACACAGCCTGTTGCGGTGAAACCCATGCGCCGTCATGAAGAACAACATTGTTTCGCGCCGCCATACCCTGACCAGCAAGGGTACACCAGTCTATCACCATTGCGGGGCGACCCTGTGCGCGACGATAAAATGCAAACCCGCCCAGAAACCCGTTGGCCGCACAATAAGCCGATTGCCCCGGCGCACCGGTTATCGCTGTAACACTGCCAAACATGACAAATGCCTGAACCGGATCGTTCAATGTTAACTGATCCAGGTTCCGCGCACCGGCAATCTTGGCCGACAAAATATCGTTAAAACTGTCCATATCCCGCACGGCAAGAAACCCGCCATCGGCAAGGCCTGCCGCATGGACAATGGCCGTAATCGGCCCCAGATTGCTTCTGATGTGCGCCAGGGTTTGATCAAGGGATTTTTGATCCGATACATCACAGGAAAACAGTGAAATATCGATGCCCTCGGCCCGCAAGGCGACAAGCCGACTTTTTGTTTCAGCATCAAGCAATGCTTCGTCACGGCGGCCAATAAAAGCCAGTTCAACCTTGCCGCCTGCGGCCATTTCGACCGCCAGCGCCAGGCCAAAACCACCAGTACCCCCTGTAACCACGCATACCCCGTGATCGGGCCAATTGGATTGTTTGGCACCGTCATAATTTTCAAACATTGCCAGATCGCGGACCAGCCGTTGTCCATTGCGATAAACCACAACCGGGTCCCGCGAAGGAATTGCCGCCAGTTCCGACCCGATAACGGATGAAACCGTATCTGGCGGCATATCGGCATAACTCAGGGTCAATTTTGGTTCTTCGTGAGCAGCGGCAATAACAACACCTGCCGCCGCAGACTGGTCCGGGTCGATTGCAAATTCACCATCCGGGGCAAATGCCCCGCACCCAACCACTGTCAGACGCAACGGCCCACTTATATTTCGCAGAACATTTCGCAACACCTGGGCCGTGCGCAATACGGCATCCACGCCGGGTTGCAAGGCAACAATCGCGTGTGAAACCCCGGCAAAGGTTGCTTTATCCAGCGTTTCAGGGTGAACAAGCCGACATTGTTTTGGCACCGGCCAAAAATCACCGTCAGCAATAAACAGGCAGCCGACCGGGCACGGATGTGCCTCAACATTTTCGGGGTGCCAACTTATTTCAAGGGTCGTTGGCCCCTGATTTAAGGCATTTTGGCCGGTTTTGGCAAAGCGAATACCTCTTACAGCAACAACAGGCTGGCCGGTTACACCGTTAAACAGTGTAACATTCAGCTTGCCTGATGGTTGTAATTCTCCGCATGCCAAAATATCGGTGCCAGACACACCATAAACAATTACTTCATCCACACCAACCGGCACAGACGGACCGTTCTGATTATCCAGGGCCATGCTACATGCAACATCGGCAAGTGCTGGGTGATACACCCAGTTTTGCAGATCCGCATGATATTGCGATGGCAGGCGCAACTGTTTTATCGCAACGGTTTTGGCCGGGTCAGAATATAGCGAAACGGTGCAATCCCAGCGTGAACTGGTTGTAATGGCCCCAAAATGCCCGGTAAATGCCGCCAACGGCACAGAAACAGTTGCCTTCGCGCGAAAGGCCGCCAGCGACAGGTTGTTACCATCAACATCAGAGGCGGCCTGCATATAACGCGCACTGGCGAACACACGCCACTGACCATTTTTAAGGCGTCCCCCCAGTTCCACGCTGTCATCATTGCCGAATGAAAGTGTCACGTTGCCATCAGGAACGGCGTTTACCATCAAAGCATGGTGCCATACCAGATCAGACAGACAAACCGGACCAGCACCATTCCCCATTTGGGCAGCCGCCTGTGCAATCAATGCAGGAACCGCCATCCCAACAAGGGTTGGCTGGCCGTTCAGGCGATGTTCATTTGCCGGCCAAAATCCCGGATCGTTAATGTTGATTGCAAAACTGCGAGCAGTGGCAGTGTCAACCGGCCCCTGCAACATAGAAACAGCTTTTGCTATTTTAACATCAAACACCGGTTTGCAGGGTTTACGAACGTAAGGGGCCGACGGCAGGGACACCCGCCGCGCCCTGTAATTTTCAGGCCAAGCCAGCACCGCACCATCAAGATAGGCTGATATTTGTGATTGCGCGGTTACATCATCGGTCACGGCAACAATGGCATCAACCGTGTGGTTTTGCCCGCCATTGGTTGCTTCACCAATGTGCCCATTACCGTTTACCAAGCGTTCAAGATGACTTTCCAAGGCATCACAATCATGAACTGCAACCGCAAATCGATATTTCAGGGAATCTCGCCCGGTAGCGAGTGTGAAAGCAATATCGCGAACCGAAAGAGCGGGCGTTTTTTTAAGTATTCTCAGTAAGTTTTTACCATATTCGCGCAACGCGTCAGGGCTGCTGGCAGAAAGAGAAACAATAAAATGATCCCTGTCAGTTTGCCCGGTATCATCGGCTTGCAAACGGGCAGGTGCCGCCTCAAGCACAATATGGGCATTAATGCCACTAAGCCCGAACGAACTGACACCGGCCCGGCGCGGAATACCTGCGCCGCGATCAGGAAGTTTTGCCAAATGCCCGGTGACACGCACCGGGGCACGGCCAAAATCAATCGCCGGGTTTGGCATTTCAAAAAACGGCTGCGGCGGTACGTCGCCATGGCGCAACACCATAATAGCCCGTGCAAGGCCCAGGGCACCGGCAGCACCATCAAGATGCCCGAAATTCCCCTTGGCCGAACCAATATAGGCTGGATCGGCGATGGGGTGGGCACCCGCAAATGCCCGCGTTAGACCATCAATTTCGATCGGGTCGCCTAACGCGGTTCCCGTTCCATGTGCTTCGAAATATGAAATGGTAGTCAGGTCAATGTCAGCGGCCCGGGCGGCCTGCGCAATAACCTCGGCCTGCATTGCGGGATTGGGGGCTGCCGCCCCGCTGGATGCACCATCCTGGTTAACAGCACTGCCGCGAATAATAGCATGGATATTATCGCCATCCTGCATGGCTGCACTTAAGGGCTTCAGAACGAAAATAACGCTGCCTTCACCCATGCCGGTACCGTCGGCACTGGCATCAAAGGCGCGCGTGCGCGCGGTTGAGGAATCAATTGTAAACCCGCCTGCCGCATCGGGCGGACAGGGTAATAATTTGGCACCACCGGCAATGGCGACCGTGCATGTGCCATTGCGCAAATTCTGGCAGGCCTGATGCACCGCAACCAGCGACGATGAACAAGCCGTATCCACCACCTGCGCCGGGCCATGCCAGTCTTTCAGGAACGACAACCGTGTCACAATGTTTGACGGCACATTCAGGGCAAAAACCTGTTCAGCCCGGGTTTTTGCAACATGTTCCATTGCAACCCGCCACACCGGGTTGGCACCACCGCCTGCAAAAACCCCCACATTCTGGCCCCGCAACGCATTGCCACCATAACCGGCATCTTCCATCGCCATCAGGGCCGTTTCAATAAACAACCGTTGTTCCGGGTCCAGCAACCCGGCATCGACCGGTGCCATACGGAAACGGGCGGCATCAAAATCAAAAATACTGTCAAGATATGCCGCTTCGCGAAACTGTTTGGGAACGGCTTTGCCCATTACGGTAAAAAGTTCGCGGGTTTCGGCGTCGCGTGTGACTGGTAACGCCCCGACGTGATCGCGCCCGGTCGCAATGTTTTGCCAAAAACGATCAAAATCGTCGGCACCGGCCACCCGAACACCCATGCCAATAATGGCAATCGGTTCGTCAGTGGCAAAATGACCGTTCGCGCGTAATGCCATATTACTTGCGGGTGAATGTGCATTTTGCCCGGTCAAATAATCAGCCTGGCGGGAAATCGACGGATTGGCAAACAGATCGGCAACACCCATTTTACCGGGCCAAATAGTGTTGATCTTTTCAAACAATTTTAACAGCAAAAGGGAATTGCCGCCGATGTCAAAAAAACCGTCGTCCCGGCCGGGGTCAATGTCGGGTAAAACCTGTTGCCATAACTGGCGTATTTTTAATTCGATCTGGCCCTGTTCACTGGCCGATAACACCGTTTTTTCATCTTGCTTTTCCTGGCGATCCGATGGGGCTTTGCTCGCAACCATCGGCTGGCCTGACAGCGCCTTGCGATCCACCTTGCCGCTGCTGGTTTGCGGCAAATGATCAAGGGCAAAGAACCGCGCCGGGATCATATATTCGGGCAGGCGCTGGCGCAAATGGTCACGCAAATCTGAAACGCTCAGACCATCCTTGCCCAGAACAAAAGCATGCAATTCGTCAAAACCGCCAACTTTCACAGCCTTGACCGGCGCACGTTCAACAAATGGGTGGCTTTCAAGTGCCGCCTCGACCTCGCCGCATTCAATACGGAAACCGCGAATTTTAACCTGATGATCAATGCGGCCCAGATACTCGACCGTGCCATCACGCCGCCACCGGCCCAGATCGCCGGTGCGATAAAGGCGACAGCCATCATTATGCGGGTCACTTGGGAATTTTTCCGCACTTAGTTCAGGCCGATTGCGATACCCCAACGCAATTTGGACGCCGCCCAAAACAATTTCACCAGTTACACCAATGGGCAGAACATCCATTTCCTGACCCAGAATTTGCACCGTGGTATTGGCAATCGGTTTGCCAATAGGAACAATGCCACCGGTTTGATGGGGCGAACACGCCTGCCAGGTTACATCAACTGTGGCTTCGGTCGGTCCGTAAAGGTTATGAAGTTCGGTTCCAAACGGCTGATGTAACAATTCATTAAACCGCCTGACCGTCGCGGCATCCAGGGCTTCGCCACTGGCAAAAACCCGGCGCAAACTGGACAGTTGGGCCGCTTCAACCATGCCACTTTCAATGGCAAACAAAAACGTTGCCAGCATGGACGGTACGAAATGAATAATCGTCACCTGATGCCGGTCAATTTCACTGGCGATTTGTTGCGGGTCGCGTTCAGCACCGGGGGACGGCAAAACAACCTTTGCCCCGGTCCATGACCACCAGAAAAGCTCCCACACCGAAACATCAAAGGTGATTGGCGTTTTTTGCAAAATCACATCACCCGGGCCAATCGGGAATGCATCCTGCATCCATAATATGCGGTTCAAAACACCCCGATGGATAATTTCCACCCCTTTGGGGCGCCCGGTCGAGCCTGATGTAAACAACACATAGGCCAAATCGTCGGGTTTGCTTGCCAGAACGGGCACATCGGCATCGTCAGCACCATCAATCAGGATGGTTGTGGTACCATCAAACAACCCGGCACAGTCGGCAGTCGTAATAACGGTGGCTTCCTTGCCAAGGTCTTCAAGCATGTCATGACGGCGCTGCGCCGGGTGATCAGGGTCAAGCGGGCTGTAAGCCGCACCCGCCAAAAGAGTTCCATGCACAGCAGCCAGCATATTGATCGAACGGCGCACAGCAATGCCAACGACATCACCGCGCCCGATATTTGCCGCCCGCAACCGTGCCGCAATACCGGCAGCGCGACGCGCAAACTGCGTATAGGATAATTCACCACCTTCATCGACAACGGCAATGGCATCAGGGGTGCGCGCCACCTGATCAAGGAAGGGTTCGGAAATGCAACGGTCAACAGGCAGGTCCAGCGTGGTCGCGTTAAACTGGTCGATCAGGGCGCGTTCGTCATCTGGCATTATGGCAAGATGCGCAAGCGACGTGGTTTGTTCACTATTTAATGCCGCACGGCACAAACTGTTCAGGCGCGCAATTACGCTTTTGACGGTATTTCGATCAAACAGGTCGGTGTCAAATTCAAGCTGACCACGCAAGGCCCCTGCGGCCCGCCAGAAATAGAACCCAAGATCAAATTTGGCATAAGGAAATGGCATTTCGACCAATGACAGCCCGGCACCACCCAAATGGCCCATTTCAGGCGTCCCGTCCTGCCACGCGACAAGCACATCAAATAACGGGTTACGCGACAGATCACGCGGGGCATTAACCGCATTCACAATCACTTCAAATGGCACGGACTGGTCGGCCAACGCATCGCTGATACATTTACCGGTTTGGGTAAGGTGCGCATCAAACGATTGCTCAGGGTTAATTTTCTGGCGTAACGGAACCGTATTAACAAAAAAGCCGATGGTATTGTCAAATGCGCCATGCTCGCGGCCAGCCACCAGCATCCCCAGTGGAATATCGGTTTGCCCGCAATGGCGATAAAGCAGAACCTGCACCAGGGCTGTCAGGATATTAAAGGCCGTTGTGCCGTGACGAATTGCTGCCGCGTCAATTAACCTGGCATTATCAGCATCAATATCAAAATCAACAAAATCACCCAAAAACCGGCGCTCTGCCGGGCGCGGATAATCGGTTGGCAGGTTCAGTGGTTCACATAATGGATCCAGCCGGTCTTTCCAGCGGATAATGGCATCCTTGCCTGCATCACTTTGTAAAAAGCCCCGCTGCCAACTGGCAAAATCTTCATAATGACGGTCAATTTCGGGCAAATGCGGCGGTGTAGCCCCTGTTTCAGCACCATAAAAAGCAGCAATTTCACGTAATAACACCGGCATCGACCAACCATCGCATATGGCATGATGCAACGATATCATCAGCCAGTGACGATCCGGCGCCAGCGTAATCAAATCAGCCCGGCTCATTGATGCATTATCCAGGTCAAACGGGCGTGCTGTTTCCCGGGTGACAAACTGGCGCGCTGTATCCTCGGTCATCTGATGGCGCTGCAATATCCAGCTGCCTGCCGGCGCAAGATACTGGCTTACCCCATCAGGGTGTTCGGGGTCTGCGCGAAAGCGCAGGCGCAAGGCATGCTGGCGGTCTTCGAGGGCAAAAAGGGCACGTTGTAATGCAGCTGCATCAATTGCCCCGGTAATTTCCAGTGTCGCCGGGACGGAATAAACCGCCAGTTCCGGTTGCAATCGCTGCAAAACCCATAATCTGGCCTGTCCACTTGATAATGGGAAAACATCTCCCTGGGTACGCAACAATGTTTGCCCGGTTGAAACCTGGCGGTTATTCGCAACCAGTCGCGCAAGATTTTCAACCGTTCGGGCGGCAAAAATATCCTGCAATTTTGGCCGAAAACCTGACTGTTTTTCGATAAGCCCGGCCAAACGCATTGCAATCAGACTGTGCCCGCCAAGGGCAAAGAAATCCGAATTCGGGGTGATTTCCTTATCGCCAAATAACCTTTGAAACTGGTTGATCACCAGTTGCACGTCGTTGGCATCGGCATCTGCCTGCGCATCAACACGTGTTTCCGCCACCAGCAAAATCTCACGCAGGCGCGATCGATCCACTTTCCCGTTTACTGTAACGGGCAAATGATCCAGCACCACGATACGCTCAGGGATCATATAGCCAGGCAAATCGCGAGAAAGCGCACCCGTCCAGATATCACGCTGGTCATTGTCGGCGGCAATAGCAGCCCCCAAAAACGCATCAGCACCCTTCCCGATCGCCATGACGCAAACATTACGGATGCCATCTTGCATCGATAATTTGTCTTCAATTGCACCCAGTTCGACCCGGTGCCCGCGAATTTTAACCTGGCTGTCATTGCGCCCGCCAAATTCAATCACACCATTTGCACGCCAGCGTGCCCGGTCCCCGGTTTTATACAACCGTTCGTCGCCCAGACAATTTACCGTAAAAAACGCTTTTTCGGTGCGTTCTTTCGCCCCGGTATAGCCCAGCGCCAACCCGTCACCCGCAGCATATAATTCACCCCAGACATCAATCGGGGTAACTTCCCCACGCGCATCAAGGATGTAAACCCGGCTGTTGCCAACAGGCGTGCCAATTGGAATATTACCAGTGGCAATATCCGCATCGCTAATAGTGTGCATGCAGGTAAAGGTCGTGTTTTCAGTCGGTCCATACCCGTTGATCAGCGTCAAATCCGGGCAAGCGGCCCGGATCCTTGCGATATGAGCCGGGCTTAATGCTTCGCCACCGCTTAACAGGCGGTTTAACGTCTGGAAACTCTCAGGGGCCTCGTCAGCAATGCGGTTTAACAGGCTGGATGTCAGCCACATCGTCGATACATGTCCGCGGCAAATTGCCACGCGCATCATGCCCGGGTCAAAAAGTGCATCATCGGCAATGATACATAAACGCCCGCCATTTAAAACAGCCGCCCATATTTCCAGTGTCGAAGCATCAAAACCAAGCGGAGCAGCCTGGGCAATGACATCGTTTTCATCAAAAGGCAGGCTTTTATTATTCAGAACCAGCCGCGCAACCGCCCGGTTAGGTATCAGAACCCCTTTGGGCTTTCCGGTAGAACCCGATGTAAACATAACATAGGCAGGATCATTGCCCGCCCTGTTGGCTGCAAGTGGATGCTCGTTTGTACTTTCCGGTTCTTTTCCATCCGGTAGCCCTGCCATATTATATATTTTTTGCAGTTCTGACAGACGTTGATATTCATCCGCATCACATAGCAGGGTTTGTGCCCCGCACTCAGCCATCAAATCGTTAATTGCCTGCGGTGGCAATGCCTTGTCGATCGGCAAATAAACAGCGCCGTGCCATGCAATGCCCAGCAAGGTAAGGATACTGTCGATGTTTCGCGCTGCGGCCAAACCAACGATATCACCCGGCATGACACCAAGTGTGCCAAGTTCCGCCGAGATCGACGCCAGCCTGATGCCCATATCACGATATGTGAGGGTCGTTGTGCCATCATCAAGGGCGACGCGTTCTTGGTAACGCGGGTCATTAACGCGTTTTGCAAGCAACGTCCCAAGACCACAATCCCGCGGATAATCTGACCCGGTATCATTCCAGTCTGATAACAAAAGCTGTTTTTCAGTTGCCGGAATCATTTCAACAGTGCCCAGCGGGCGTTTTGGTTCCTCGGCCCAGGCACAAATCAGGGTTAGGAAATGTTCGGCAAAATGCTCAACCCAGCGTGTCCCGTAAGTCGAGGTCTGATATTCGATTGCCAGATGTGTGCCTGCACCGCATTTAACCAGCGCCAACATCAACGGGAACTTACCAGCCCCAAAATCAAGGTCGTTAAGGTCGTAGATGTCTTCGTTAATTTCAATAATGCTAACCGCATCACATGGCAGACCAACCGGACCGCGTGAGATGGTCGAAAGGTCCATGCTTAGCCGCGACAAAGGATAGTCCTGCACATCCATCACCGACAGAATTTCATGTCCGACCTTTTGCACCAGATCATCAAGGCCACGTGACATGTCGGGTGTAATCGCTAATGGCAAAACATTGGCGAAACACCCCAGGAATTGCCTGCTATCCTGATCAACCCGCCCGGCAAACGGCATGCCCAAAACAGCGGCACCACTTTCCTTGCGACGTGCAATAACCGCAATGACCAGTGCGGTCCACAAGGCTGTCGGGGTGGCGCGACTGGCATATTTCGATAATGTATCAAGTGCGGTCTTTTGCCGGGATGACAAACGCCAAAACAAGCGTTTTCCTGCGTGCGTGTCATGGTTATTATGATTGGCCATCGGGTCAGATGGCAACCGTTCGGCAAGCAAATATTCTGTCCGGCTTTGCCAGAATGCGCGGGCTTCGTTGCCGCGCTCGCCTTTCAAGTCACGATGGGCCCGCTCGGCCAGAACCTGGGCCGGGCAGGTTTTACGCACCTCCTCGCCTGCAAGCTCGGCCTCGATTTCGGCTTGCAGCAAACCAAAAGACTGACCGTCAAAACACAAATGATCAACGGCAACCGCCAGAAGCGCTGGTAGCGTTCTGGTTTTTTCAACATAACCAAAACGGGCTAACGGCCCCTTTTCAATGTCAAACAACCCGGTCCGAATATCCTCAAACTGGTCAAGGCGCATGAACGGAACAGCCATATGGGCGTGAACACGTTGAACCAGTTCTCCTTCCTGCTCGACAAAGGTTGAGCGAAATGCTTCGTGCCGGGCAACGATTTTATCAAGCACCAACCGCAATGCATCAAACCCGGCTCCATCCGGTAAACGCAGGCTAGACACAATATGATATCGATCATCTGGCGGCAGGTCGCGGCGGGCCAGCCACTGGCCTTCTATCGCCGGATGCGCGGGAAATGTGGCAGTGATCGGGGCATCACCAGCACGGACAGTATCCCCGCCAACAAAAACACAACCGGATGTCTTGTTTGTCATGCCTGTCTGTGGGTATGCGGCAACTTCCCCGTCGTTCCGATCGGGCAACTTTGCCGTTGCAGCACCCGGTTTAACATCAACCCCGTTTACCCACATTTTAGCAACACCGCGCAGCAATGCGAGCGAACCGGTAGTGTCGTCGTCCGTAGTTTGGGCAGCGTTTAATGCCGGCTGCAGGGGGATGCACTTGCTGACTTTAACGCCATTTACCGCTGCCAACCGACAAAGCGTGTTACCAAAACCGCATTCAACCAACAAAGCACCCGGCAATGTTGCCAGCAACCCTGTGATATTATCGGCAAACCGAACCGTATTGCGCAAATGGGAAACCCAGTAATCCGGGCTTGTTGCATTGGCATCTGAAAGCCATTGGCCTGTCAGATTTGACTGCACCGGAATTTTCGGCGCAGAAAGATTTACATTGGCAACCACATTGCGAAACTGATCAAGAATCTGATCCATCAGTGAAGAATGAAATGCCTGGGAAACAGTCAATCTTCGGCCAGGTTTACCGCGCTGGTCCAGGTACTTTGCCAGCCTTTCAATCGCCTCGACTGATCCTGCAACAACATGCTGGCGCGGGCCGTTTGCCGCCGCGATTGCCAAATCGCCCCCAAATGCGGCTAATAATTCGTCAACATCGGTCGCAACCATTGACAGGGCATACATTGCCCCTGGTTTTGTGGCTTCCATCAGCCGTCCGCGCAAAACAACCAAACGCAATGCATCGTCAAAGGACATAACACCGGCAAGACATGCTGCAACATATTCACCAATGCTATGCCCAACCAAAGCAGCAGGCTGCACGCCGCGGCGGATCAAATAATCGGCCAGTGCATATTCAAAAATAAACAATGCAGGTTGCGTACAGGCTGTTTGGGCAAGGCGTTCAACATCATCGGAATTGCCGTCCGAAACGACCAAAAGATCGCGCAAATCTTGCGGGCCGGAAAGGCGCGCAACCGTCGTGCAGGCACGGTCAATCAGATCGGCTGACAGAATATCGGTGTTATAAAGGGCCCGGGCCATGCCCGGCTTTTGGGCACCCTGCCCCGCAAACATCAAAACAACCGGCGGCACGACCGCAGGCACCGTGCCCGAAATGCGGGCAGGGGATGTTTCATCCCGTAAAGCCTGGCATGCTGTTGCCTTATCCGCCGCAACAACAACCGCACGAACCGATCCATCCAGTTTATCATCAACCCCGGCAGTCACATCATGCAGATCGGCATGATCCACCATGGTCGTCACCCGCCTGTGCAGGTCGGCGATTTTGTCGTCCAGCGCCGACGGTGTATTGGCGGATAATTGCCAAACATACGGGTCAGAAGATGCCGCCAATGCCTCCGCTGGCTCTGCCTTGCGGATGGGATCAGCCATTATCTGATGTTGGGGGGCCGGTACATCTTGAACGCCTGCAACTGCAACGACACGTTCGTCGACCATCTCATCTGGTGCCTCAAGCGCGCCGAGATGCCGCACAAAAGACCGGATGGTTGAATGCTCAAAAATTTCGACCGACGCAATTTTACGGCCAGCCAGTTTTGACAAGGCAAACTGAGCACGCGGCACCAGCAACGAATGTGCCCCGATTTCGAACAGATTGGCATCAGGGTCAATAGCATCAACCTGAATTAACCCTTCCCAGATACGGCTAATTTCAATGATCAATTCACCTTGCCGGGCGGCGGACATTTGCGTTGGCAGAACAACAGGAAGAATATCATCCTGTTTTGCTGTTTGTGCCAGATCACCGCGCAAACCTGGCAAATCCAGATCAACAACAGCCTGCATATTATGGCTAATCGTGGCGATCGGTTGTTGTCCGCCATCGGCAATAACTGCGTCGAGTAACACCTCAAACCGGGCGGCAATTTTCTTAACCTCGTCCAGATTGATCCGTTCGGCGTTGTATTGCCAAATCAGCGCGCCTTCCCGTTCGTCATTGCCCAGTTCTTCGGTCAGGAAGACCAACCCCAAATCAGCAACCGGACCGGTATAAACATGCTGGTATTTTGTTTTTATGTCGGCAAAATCCGGCGCCGAGATCAACCCGAGACTGTTAAAAAATGCCCCGCTACCCGACAGACTTTTCGCACCCAGCATTGCCGCGCGCATCCGCACCGGACCAAGGCGAATATGACGCACATCACGACGTATTCTGGTAAATATGTTTTGGGCCAGTTCGGCAAAGCTGGCATGCTGGTCAAGGTTAACATCGAGCGGCACAACACAGGAAAATGTTCCTGGCATGTTGCGTTCATTACGCCCGATCCGGTTAAGTACCGGCAAGGTCATCACGGGATGGCGATTTCCACTTACTTCGGCCAGCAACATAATAAAGGTTGCCATCATCACCGACGTCGGTGAAGTCTGGCACTGGCTGGCGACGTCTTCAAGCGCGACCAGTTTCTCCCCGTCAAAACCCAGCAACACTTGCGCCTGCTGGCTGGCCTGTCGCTCGGGCCGGGATGAAAAACGCGTGACCGGTTTATCGGATGCCAAACGTTCGGTCCAATAGGCCAAATCGCGTTGATAGGCGGGGCTGTTCACATAGGCAATTTCCGAGGCGATAAATTCGCGATAAGGTCGGAAGCTGGTATCGGGGGCTGCCACGTCAGACTGTGAAGCGCGATATATTTCTGCAACCCGATCCGCCATTAAATTGCCAGCAAACCCGTCGCAAACAAGGTGATGATAAACCCGAACCCACCAGTAACGGTCATTTGCCAGTCGCAGCAACCGGTGGCGACAATGGATATTACCATCGGGACCAATCAGGCGGGTGCGGGCATAACGCACTTCTTCACAGGCAGAAGCCTCAATATCGTCGGAAAAACGTAAATCAACAACGCTAAAGTCCGTGGGCAAACAGGCGGGAGCAAATGACTGCGAAATGTCGCCATTTTCATCGCAAAATCGCAATCGCAGCGCATCATTTTCCCGTTCAGTGCGAATAATCGCCTGATGCAAGGCTGCAATATCAAGGTTACCCTCAAATGTTATGACATTGCAGATATTATAGCGTGCAGGATCGTTTCCCTTATCCCGATCCAACCAGATTGCAGATTGCGGTGACGTCAGAGGATAGCGACCCTCTTCGGATTCCGCACCCGAATGTGCCCATTCAATGTTCAACGCCTGCCCCTTCAAACGTTGCCGCGTTACCAAGCACTCACCCTAAGTGCTTTGGTTCACTCGTTCTTTCCAGGTTGAATTTGTGCGACAATAACCCAACCCGTTAATTAGATTATGCGTTTGATTTGACCATGTTTTCAAGTGACGGTAGAAAAAAATTATTTAAATTTATGTTTCGTGCGTAGGTCATTTTCCACCTGCCGTCCCACAGCATGTAGCAGAAAGCGAAATTATATTAGAGAACATTTTATTTTTTCTGCCCGGCACTGGCAAACATAGCGGCGACACGATAAACTTTGCCTTCTTTTTTCGGGGAATTTTCCCATTAAAAACAGCACTTAAAACCGGCCTGGCCGTTCGCCAGATACGTGTATGTGCAATCGTTTAAGAACGAGGACAAACAGGGTATTTATGATGCTAACCCCCGTGTTTGTGGTGTAAATATATTGGCTGTGCGCGAATTGACAGGTTAAGTAGTGTATTTTTAACGGCATCCCGTTCCCAATAGCCGGGTTGCGTTATTTATCGGATTTTACCGGACCAAGGAGAAAGACCAATTGGAAATAAAATGGCTGGAAGATTTTGTCTCGCTGGCAAGAACCCGCAACTTTTCCCGGTCGTCAAAGGAACGAAATGTTACCCAGCCAGCGTTCAGCCGCCGCATTCGTGCCCTTGAAACCTGGCTGGGCACGGATCTGATTGACCGGCGCACCTATCCCATTACCCTGACCGAAGAAGGTCGCCTGTTTCGCGATACGGCCGAAACCGTACTGCATGATATTTATCACGACCGCGCCCAGTTTCACCAATTGCAACACGCCGAAAGGCCCGACATCCGCATTGCCGCAGCAAGCACGCTAAGCATCAGCTTTATCCCCGCCTGGTTAAAAAACATCCGGGAAAAAATAGGCCCGTTCACAAGCCATATCATGACGGAAAACTTCCACGATATGGTTCGCCATCTTGCAGATGGCGACATCGATTTTGTCCTGCAATATTGCAGCCAGGAAGCACCCGTCCTGTTCGATACCACCCAGTTCAAGGCGATGACCCTTGCACGTGAACGCATGATCCTGATTTCGCCCTTTGCCGCCGACGGCAAAACACCGTTGTTACACCCTGAAAGGGACCAGGAAATTCCTTTTATCGGCTATTCCAAAAGCGGATATTTCGCTGAAATTGAATCTCTGATGTTTTCACAAAATCCCAAATGCCGGAAAAAATTCAAAAAAATCAGCGAAAGCCCGACGTCCGAATTCGTAAAGCGGATGGCGCTTGAATTTGGTGCATTAACCATCGTCCCGGAAAGCTGTGCAAAAGCCGAAATTCAGCGCGGCGAACTTGTTGAAATACAATCTGAAACCTGGTCGCATAACCTTGATATCCAGATTTACCGCAAAGCGGACACCAAACGCTCGATCACCCGCAAGTTATGGGCTGCCCTGACCAGTGACCAGGGCTAAAACGCCTATTCATCTGCGTAAATAAAGGTTTTAAACTGTCCGTCCTCGGTTACACAACCGCGATACATGCCCTCGCTGTTCATGGGCATGGCGATGTTTCCGGCGCGATCAACCGCAATCAAACCACCCGATCCGTCATTTTTTGCCAGGTCTTCCATCACCACATGCTGCGCGGCATCTGCCAATGACTGGCCTGCAAAACGCATCCGGGCAGAAATTTCGTGTGCCGCACAATAACGGATAAAAACCTCGCCGTGGCCCGTGGCCGAAACAGCACAGCTTTCATTATCAGCAAAGGTGCCAGCCCCGATCACCGGGGTATCGCCAATACGGCCAGGTGCCTTTGCCGTCATCCCGCCTGTTGATGTTGCCGCGGCAACATTGCCGTGCATATCGCGCGCAACGGCCCCCACGGTGCCGTGTCGTCGGGCCGGATCATCGCTTTCCCGGCCTTCTGCCCTCAGGCGCAAGGTTTCCTGTAAAGCCTGCCAACGGGCATCGGTATAAAAATAGTCGGCGTCTTCAAATGGCAAACCGGCATTTCGCGCAATTTCAATTGCTGCCGCCCCACCAAATAAAACATGGTCGGTCGTATCCATGACCGCACGGGCGGCACATACAGGGTTCCGGGGCCCAAAAATACCGGCAACCGCCCCGACACTCCGGGTTGCACCATCCATGACGGCCGCGTCCATTTCCTGTTTACCCGCCGACGTAAACACGGCACCGCGACCGGCATTAAACAGGGAATTGTCTTCAAGGGCGCAAACAGTTGCGACAACCGCGTCCATTGCGCTGCCATTCTTTGACAACACAGCGTGACCAGCAGCCAGCGCAACCTGTATACCTGCGCGATGGTCTGCATCCTTTTCAGGGGACATTTTAGAACGCAAAATTGTGCCGGCACCGCCGTGCAAGGCCAGTGAGAAACGATTTGTCATATGGATGCTCCGAGCAAAAATCCGGAAAAAAGAGGTTATGTTTTCCGACACTATTGTCCCGCGCCCGAAAGGTGACAAGGCCATGTTTTTGTCAATTTGGCGATGTCATACAAAACTGGCATAATTATGAAATTGCATATAGTACGCCACCGTACACTCACATAGAGACAAACCCGAACCGCTTGATCTTGCACCGGTAAAGGAAACCATACATTCCTGCACAGGCAAAACTATGCAAAATCGGCATATATCTTGCCAAAACAGCTTTGGCCCGTACTGACTCAAAACAGTAACGTTCCCTGCAAGACAAATTTGGCCGCATGACGCCAGAAATACTTCAGGGAAATTTGAATGGCAGAACAGACCACATCCCCCCTTTTATCCGTGCGCGACCTGACAGTGGAATTTGGTAATGACGCTGCGCCTGTAACAGCGGTTAATAGCCTTAATCTTGATGTCTATAAAGGTGAAACCGTTGCCATTGTTGGCGAAAGCGGGTCGGGGAAATCTGTTACCGCGCTGTCAATGATGCGCCTGATCGAATTTGGCAATGGCGCCATCACCAACGGTTCCATCAAACTCCGTCGCCGCAACGGAGCATTTGACGACATTTGCCAGCTTGATGATGAAAGTGTTCGCACCCTGCGCGGTGATGAAATTTCCATGATTTTTCAGGAACCGATGACATCGCTGAACCCGGTTTTCACTATCGGGGAACAGCTGATTGAACCAATCATCACCCATCAGAAGAAACGTCGCGCCGAAGCAACCGAAATTGCCCTGGAAATGCTGGAAAAGGTGCGTATCCCGGATGCGCGAAATCTTCTCAAACGCTATCCTCATCATCTGTCTGGCGGGATGCGTCAGCGGGTGATGATTGCAATGGCATTGTCCTGCCGTCCGCAATTATTGCTGGCTGACGAGCCAACCACGGCCCTTGACGTAACCATTCAAGCGCAAATTTTACGCCTGATTCGCGACCTTCAGGTCGAAAATAACATGTCGGTTTTGTTTATTACCCACGACATGGGTGTTGTTTCCGAAATCGCTGATCGTGTGATTGTTATGTATCGTGGCGAAAAGGTTGAAGAAGGTGATGTAAAATCCCTGTTTGCCAATCCGCAACATCCCTACACCAAATCCCTGTTACAAGCCGTCCCCCGACTGGGATCGATGAAGGGCATGGACCAGCCCGCCCGATTTGCCATTCCCGGCGAAAAGGTTGCCGCATCGCTTGCACGCGAACCTGATGCCGCAATTTCGGCAATTGATTACACCAAACCGCCGCTGTTATCGGTACGGGATCTAACCACCCGTTTTGACATCAAGGAAGGTTTACTGGGCCGCACCACCAAACGTGTCCATGCCGTTGAAGGTATTGATCTTGATATCTGGCCAGGGGAAACGCTTGGCCTGGTCGGGGAATCGGGTTGTGGCAAATCGACAACCGGTCGATCAATTTTAAAACTGGTTGAATCGCAATCATCCCGGCTACATTTTGATGGTCAGGACATGTCGGCCATGTCGCACACCGACCTTCAAAAACTGCGCCGCCAAATCCAGTTTGTTTTTCAGGACCCGTACGCGTCGCTTAACCCGCGCCTTACCGTGGGCTATTCCATTTGCGAACCAATGCTGATCCACCGGCTGGAAAGCCCGAAAAACGCCATGGACCGGGCTGTATGGTTACTCGAACAGGTTGGTCTTTCGGCCGATCATGCCAAACGGTATCCCCATGCCTTTTCCGGTGGTCAGCGCCAACGCATTGCCATTGCCCGCGCCCTGGGCACCAATCCCAAAATGATCATCGCCGACGAGGCCGTATCCGCACTTGATGTGTCGGTACAAGCCCAAGTCATCAACCTGATGATGGATTTGCAGCAAAAATTCGGTCTTGCATGGCTATTCATTTCACACGACATGGCCGTCGTCGAACGTGTCAGCCATCGCATTGCCGTGATGTATCTGGGGCAAATCGTTGAAACCGGAACGCGGCGCAACGTTTTTGAAAATCCCGGACATGCCTATACCCAGCGCCTGATGGATGCAGCCCCCATTCCCGATCCAGCCTTTCGCATTGAAAACCGGCCCCTGATTACCGGTGAAGTTCCCAGCCCGGTGCGCTCTGTTAACAACCCGCCTGCCCGGCTTTCTCTTCGGGAAATTTCACCAAAGCATTTTGTTGCCGCGGAATAAACGTCCAACCCAAAACCGATGGTTATAACAACAATAACAACCACATAAATCAGCAAAGAGGCATTAGAATATGAAGATTTTGAAAACCGCAATCCTTGGCGCAACCATGTTGGCCGGAACCTTTGGCACTTATCAGGCTGCCCAGGCCGCGGAATTATCGATCGCCCTAAACCAGATTATCCAGGGTCTGAACCCGCAGGATTCAAACTACAATGTCGATTATTCGGTCGCGAATGGCATTTTTGAACGCCTGATCTCGTTTGATGGCGACATGAAACTGGTTCCACAACTGGCCACCAGTTGGGAAGGCAGTGAAGATGCCAGAACTTTCACCCTTAAACTCCGTCAGGGTGTTAAATTTCAGGATGGCACCGATTTTAATGCTGCAGCGGTTAAGTTCAACCTGGACCGTTTGGCAGATCCCAGCCTGAACCTGAAAAAACACAGCCTGTTCAAACTGGTTGAATCCGTTGAAACACCGGATGACTACACCGTTGTTATCAAACTGAGCAAACCGTTTGGCGCCATGATCAACACGCTGGCTCATCCGTCTGTTGTGATGGAAAGCCCGGCTGCGATTGAAAAATATGGCAAGGATTTTGCCAAGCATCCGGTTGGTACCGGCCCGTTCAAATTTCAGGAATGGGTGCCGGGCGAAAAGCTGGTGGTTGTAAAGAACGATAATTACTGGGATTCCGAATGGCCGAAACTCGACAAGGTGACGTTCTTTCCGGTCGCTGAAAACGGTACCCGCGTTTCCATGCTGATGTCTGACGAAGTGCAGTTCGTGCCGATCCTGCCGGCAGAGCTGATGAAACGTGTCAGTGAATCCGACAAATATGAAGTGCTGGAAAAGCCGGGCATTTCGGTCTGGGTCATGGCGATGAACATGATGCGCAAAGAGTTCAAAGACATTCGTGTCCGCGAAGCCTTTAACCTTGCGATCGATAAAAACGCCTTTACCCAGGTTGTTTATGGCGGCCACGCCATCGTTCCGGACTCACCGCTGGCACCGGCAACCCAGTTCCATGCCACCCAAAGCCCGGCCCTGACCACCGATGTTGCCAAGGCCAAGGAACTGATGGCGGATGCCGGTTATGCTGATGGCTTCTCGATCAATCTTTGGGCGCGCAACAACTCGACCGAAGTGCGCATGCTGCAGTTCATCAAACAGCAGCTTTCGCAGATCAATGTTAAGGTTGATATCGTTCCGCTTGAAGGGGCAACCCGCGCTGAAAAGCTGTTTGGTTCCAGCGTAACCCCGGAAACCGCCGAATTTGATTCGGTTATTGGCGGCTGGTCGCCTTCAACCGGTGATGCCGACTGGCATCTGCGCCCGGTTTATTCGACCGAAGGCTGGATCCCGAATATGTATAACGAGGCGTTCTATTCCAACCCGGATGTGGACAAAGCCATCAATGACGCCCTTGAAACGGCTGATCCGGCAAAACGCGCTGCGGCCTATGAAATCGCCCAGAAGCAGATCTGGAAAGACAAACCGGTTGTGTGGCTGGCGGTTGATAACGCCCTGGCAGGTCGTAAAAAAGGCCTGACCGGTGCCTTCCCGATGCCCGATGGCACCATGCAATATGCCCATGCTGCCTTCGAAAAATAAGCCCGCCTGAAACTTCCGGCCCGGTAATGTGGCAACATGTTACCGGGCCGCTGACACCAAGAGCACCAGATGGTTCAATATTTCCTGCGACGGCTTTTTGCGTTAATTCCGGTTCTTTTTCTGATTTCGATATTTGTTTTTATGTTCGTCCATGCACTGCCGGGCGATCCCGCCCGTGTGTTGGCCGGGGAACATGCCACGCTGGAAGAAGTCGAAATTGTTCGCCGGACCCTTAACCTTGATGCGCCGCTTTATCAGCAATATTTCAAATTTATCGGTAATATCCTGAGCGGCAATCTGGGTATTTCGTTGCGAACGCACGAACCGGTCACAACCATGATTGGCCGGGCCTTTATGCCCACCGTATGGCTTGCATTATGCGCGTTGGGCTGGTCGGTGTTGTTTGGTTTGATTTCAGGGGTGGTTTCGGCCGTTAAACGTGGCAGCGCAGGTGATCATGCCGGTATGTTCGCCGCTGTTTCCGGCATTTCGATGCCGCCTTTCTGGCTGGGTCTGCTGTTGATGCAGTTTTTCTCGGTCCAGTTGGGCTGGTTTGGCACCAGCGGATTTGACAGCCCTTCGGACCTTGTATTGCCGTCATTGACACTGGGTGCGGGTGTTGCCGCCATTATGGCGCGTTTCACACGTTCCGCCGTGATCGAGGTTGTCCGCGAGGATTATATCCGAACCGCCCGGGCCAAGGGACTTAAGGAAAAAATTGTCATCTGGAAGCATGCTCTGCGTAATGCCCTGATTCCGGTTGTGACCATGGCAGGCCTGCAGTTCGGCTTCTTGCTGGGGGGGTCGATTGTGATCGAACAGGTGTTTCGCTGGCCGGGCATGGGGGCGTTGTTGCTCGATGCCATCCGTTTTCGCGATTACACCGTGGTTCAGGCCGAGATCATGATTTTCTCGCTTGAATTTCTGCTGATCAATCTTTTGGTTGATGTCCTTTACGGGCTGATCAATCCGAAAATTCGCTATAGCTAGGATACCGTGATGACGCAACAACCTGAAATCGTTATTGATGCGCCACCGGCCCTGAACGAACCGGCGACCAGCCCGTTCAAGGAATTCTGGAAACGTTTTGCCAAACGCAAAGTCGCGGTAGCGGCGGGAATTTTCCTGTTGGCGATGTATGTGACGGCGTTTCTGGCACCGGTTATTTTGCCGTTCAGCCCCGATAGCTTTGACTATATGAACACCCTGCAAACCCCGACGGCCCTGCATTGGGCCGGGACCGATGAATTTGGCCGCGATATTTTTGCCCGCCTGATGAATGGGGCGAAACTGTCGATGTTTATCGGGTTTACGTCGGTTTCGGTCGGTGCCGTTATTGGTGTTTTGGCAGGTCTTTTTGCCGGTTATTATGGCGGCTGGCTGGATGCTTGCACGATGCGGGTATCCGACGTGCTGTTTGCTTTTCCCGGTATGCTGTTAGCGATTGGTATTGTCGCCATTCTTGGCCCGGGCCTGACCAATGTGATTGTGGCTGTGGCGATTTTCAGTGTGCCGGCATTTGCGCGCATTGTGCGTTCGGGCACGCTGGCCCATAAGGAAAGCACCTATGTCGAAGCGGCACGTGCAGCGGGCGCATCAGACTTTATCATTATGTTCCGTCACATTCTGCCTGGCGTGCTGGGTGCTGTGATTGTTTATTTCACCATGCGTATTGGCACATCCATCATTACGGCAACCAGTCTGTCATTCCTGGGCTTGGGGGTTGAACCCTCGACCGCGGAATGGGGTGCGATGCTGTCGACCGGGCGTGATTACATGATGGCAGGTGAATGGCATTTAACCTTGTTCCCCGGTCTCGCCATTTTCATTACGGTCCTGTCTTTCAACATTCTGGGCGATGGCCTACATGATGCGCTCGACCCCAAACTTGAAAAAGAATAAGCCTGATCCCAGGCGATTAAAAACATGACAGAAAACTTGCGAAACGCGATAGCGTGTTCCGATTGGTGGGTTCATCCTACGGGACCATCCAATCAGATTACCGATGTGCCCGGTGTGAAAGTCGGCCATTTTACCCATAAAAGCGGCGATACGGCACGCACTGGTGTAACGGCCATTTTGCCCCATGATGGCAACCTGTTTGACCGGCCCGTTCATGCCGGAACCGCCATTTTAAATGGTTTTGGTAAAAGTGCAGGTTTGGTCCAGGTCGAAGAACTGGGCGAGATTGAAACACCGATTATTTTAACCAATACCTTTGGCGTGGCGGATTGCACCAAGGCCGTAATCAAACGCACAATTGGGCAAAACCCCGATGTGGGCCGCAAAATGGCAACGGTTAACCCGCTGGTGATGGAATGCAATGATGGCGTGGTAAACGACATTCAGGCATTTCACGTGACCGAAGCCATGGTGGACAAGGCCATTGATAATGCCGGTACACAGTTTGACCAGGGAACGGTTGGTGCCGGGACCGGCATGAAAACTTTTGGCTTTGCTGGTGGCATTGGTTCGGCCTCGCGGCGGGTAAAGCTTGCTGGCGGGGTGCATTACCAAGTTGGTGCGCTGGTTTTATCCAATTTCGGCCAAAAATCCGAATTGCGGGTGCTGGGGCAAAAACCATCAGCTCCTGTCGTTCTTGCTTCCGCTGGGGCCGAGGATTTCGATAAGGGATCGATCATTATCGTTCTGGCAACCGATGCCCCGCTTGACTCCCGTCAGCTTTCGCGGCTGAGCCGCCGGTCGTCGGCGGCATTGGGGCGGTTGGGCAGTTACCTTGGCCATCAAAGCGGTGATATCGCAGTGGCCTTTTCCACCCAAAACGTCAAGGCGCGCGACGGCGATGCGGTTTATGCTGGGCAGTTTGTATCGGAAAGCTGCATGAATGCGTTTTTCCATTGCAGTGTCGAGGCCGTGGAAGAAGCCGTTTTGAATGCCATGTGGAACGGGCAGGCAACACCATCCTATAACGGTAAAGTCCTACCGGAATTTCAGGCGTTTTATCGGGCATGTACGGTCTGATCACCGCCGATACCCGCGAAATATGACGCACATAAAAAAACCGGCTTTCTGGTGCAAATTCCAGAAAGCCGGTTTTTGTTTTGGGACCTTGCTGTTATTGCAGGCCGTTTACAATCAGCGCCAGTGCGGAAATGGTGCTGATGGCATCGGCGTGTGAATTGGCAACAAACTTGAGGGTTTGTGCATCACACCGTTCCATTTGCGGCAATAGGGCCGCGCCATCGGCATAAAGCTGTTTGTGGAAGCGCACCGAAATGGTTAGCGGCACCTTGCACGGGCTCTCAACCGGGGCACCTTTTGCTGCGGCAACGACGTCGCTGACCTGTTGTGTAATCATTTCGCGCGATTTTTTCGGTGACAGGCTGTTCATTGCACCAGCGCCCAATGCCTGTTTGACCGTGATGTTACGGGCAGACGGGAACTGGGCGGAAATTTCCTGCGCCAGGCGGTCATCCCCGCTTATGGCAAGAAGGGGTACGCCAATTTCGGCGGCATACCCGCCAAACAGGGTTGGTTCACCAGCCTGTACGCCATTGATCATGATGGAATGAAAGGCTAGGCCGCTTACGGTATGGGCCATGACGCCAAAATTTGATGCCGCACCGTGATAACCGATCAGAATGACGCCATCATGTTTGTCATCAATGCCCTGGATCATGGATAACGGGCGCGGTTTGCCCGAAACCAGCCGGGCGCGGTCATCCAGGTCTTCGGCGATGATATTGCGCATCGGGCCGTGGGAATCTGCCACGGTGACCTCGGTCGCACCACCATCAAATGCGCCTGCAATGGCGGCGTTGGCTTCCTGGGTCATCAGGCGGCGGGCAACCTCGTATTCCGGGTTACCGCGCCGACCCTGCAGGGTCTCACAAACCCCGGCAACACCTTCGATATCAACAGATATAAATATCCGCACGTCCCAGCCTCCTGTTTTATATTGGACTTAGGAACAATAATAATGCGGACAGCACGCACTAAACCAATGCCGATCCAACATAGACCATACCAATCAGGCAGAACGCGCCATCGGTTGATCGAACTGGCTGCTTGCCAGTTCGGATGACGGAAGTGACCTTGCCGCTAAATTTGCAGCTTAATCGTGGCGTCATCCCTTTATTGGCAAGTTCGCACCAGGGATTAT
Source organism: Thalassospira sp. NFXS8 (assembly GCF_040148805.1). NCBI lineage: Bacteria > Pseudomonadati > Pseudomonadota > Alphaproteobacteria > Rhodospirillales > Thalassospiraceae > Thalassospira > Thalassospira sp. NFXS8. The sequence continues at coordinate 121,292 of NZ_JAGEMF010000005.1, forward strand.
AGAACATGCCAATATATTCAAACACATCAGTCCGTGCATGCATGCCCCCTGTGATATTTTAGGCCATATCACCCCCGAGGCACATGTCACGATATGTTATGTCATTTTCACTATTTGGCGTTTCCGCGAATTTGCGAAAGCGAGTTCCGCGGGGTTAAATCTTCCGGGTCTGTAACGATTTCGATAATTCCGGATTTTCCCGAAGACTTGATCACTTCGAACGCGTCGGCGAATTGCCCGGTTTCTTCAACTCTGGCGACTTCCAGTCCATATGCCTTTGCCAAGGCAACGAAATCCGGGCTCGCAATATCGGTTCCGCTAACACGATACGGATAGTTCTTTTCCTGATGCATGCGAATGGTGCCATAGATGCCATTGTTGCACAGCATCACAATCACCTTTGCACCAAACTGCTGGGCGGTTGCAAGTTCCTGCAAGGTCATCTGAAAGCAACCGTCACCGGCAAAACAAATGCTCAGCCGGTCCGGATGGCGCAGGCTTGCGGCGATTGCGGCGGGCAAGCCATAGCCCATGGTGCCCGATGTCGGGGCGACCTGTGTTCTGTATTGACGATGCTTGTAAAAACGATGCACCCAAACGGTGTAGTTACCCGCCCCGTTGGTCAGAATGGCGTCTTCGGGCAGCGTTTCGTTCAGATAACCCATAATTTTGGACAGATTGACCGGGCCATGCGAGGCGGCATTGGGCGTTGACCATTCAAGATAGTCTGCACGGGCGGCCTCGGTCCATCTCGACCAGGTTATGCCATCTTGCGGAACCTTCATGTCGACCAACGCTGCCAGCATGTTTTTCATACCGGAACATATGCCGAGATCGGGTGCATAAACGCGCCCGATTTCGTCGGGGTCAGGATGCACATGGATTAGTTTTTGCGTACTGACCGGGACATCAAGCAGCGTATAGCCCGATGTCGTGCAGTCGCCCAGCCGGGCACCAAGAACCAGAATTGTATCAGCATCGCGAATTCGTTGCGCAAGATCGGGGTTAATTGCCAATCCGGCATCACCGATATAACAGGGATGCAACGCCGAGAGGCGATCCTGACTGCGGAAACTGCAGGCGACAGGAAGTTTCCATGTTGCGGCAAATTTGGCGAGGTTGTTACATGCGTCCTCGTCCCATGTTTCACCCCCGGCTATAATCAGAGGGGAACTGGCATCGGATAGCATGGCGGCAAGATCGACAAGTTGCGTTGCCGCCGGCGATGCCTGAACAGGCGTTATGCGGGGGGGAAGTTTTTTAACGTCGACGACGTCGCGCAACATGTCTTCGGGCAAACCCAATACAACAGGACCGGGCCGACCGGAAGTTGCGACCTGAAATGCACGGGTTAACAGTTCCGGAATGCGTGCGGCGTCATCGATCACTGCGGTCCATTTGGTTTGAGTGCCAAAGATCGCCTTAAGGTCAAATTCCTGAAATGCTTCGCGTTCGGTATCGTCGCGTCCGATCAACCCGACCAGCATAATCAATGGCGTGGAATCCTGATAGGCAACATGAATACCGGAATAGGCGTTCGAAGCGCCGGGGCCCCGCGTGACCAGAACCAGACCGGGACGTCCCGTCAGCTTGCCATCAGCGTCGGCCATAAATGCGGCTGAACCTTCATGTTTGGCCGCAATAAATTCGATCTGCGGCGCGTCGACAAGCGCATCAAGAACAGCAAGAAAACTCTCGCCTGGCACACCAAAAATTCGGTCCGCACCTTGTTGAATCAAGACGTCAGTGATCAGCTGGCCTCCCGTGCGTTGCATCGGTGCCTCCTCCAGACTTTGATATTTTTAAAATGATAGCGCGGGCTTAACGCCCGACTTTAAGTGTCTGCCAAATCAGCACGATCCGCCAGACGTTGTGCCGCATAGGTGTAATGGTGCCGCACCGCCTGGGATGCCGCATCTTCATTCTGGTCGCGTATCGCATCCAGAACGGCTTGGTGTTCGACCAGGACTTCCGCACTCCATTCTGTCACACGTGCGTTTTTGACAGCGACGGAACGCAATTCCATATCAATCCGCGCATCAAGCATAGACAGAAATTCCAGAATGTACTGGTTGCCCGACGCTTCAGCGATGTGGCGATAAAATGTGCGTTCGGCCAGAACAAGCTGTTCGGCACCGTCGTGCCCTTCGGCAAGGGAACTTTCCATATCCCGATAGGCCTGTTCCATACATTCAATATCAGCATCACTGCGCGAACGTGCTGCCAACCCGGCAGCCTCGGAGGTAATCCCGGTTCGCAATTGAAGAATTTCAAGAAGCTTTTGGCGTTTTTCAAAGCAGGCGGGGTTGATACGAAACGCGCTGCGTGCGCTTGGCTCGGCGACAAAGGCACCAACACCTTGTCTGGAATCGACCAGACCGTCGTGTTTCAAACGCGAAATTGCTTCCCGGACAACGGTTCGGGCGACCCCGAAACTCTCGGCCAGACTCTGTTCTGTCGGCAATTGTTGTCCGGCGGCCAGTTCCCCCTCGAGGACCATTCGAGAAAGCTTTTGCGAAATATCGTCCGTCAAGCTGGGGCGCCTGTTTATTCGAGTGAAAGAATCCACGACCAAATGCCTTTTTACCAATCGTTGGCCAACATCAACGTCGGCCATCGTCTTCCCGGTTTATGTAAGCCGGCATCATGCGTTGTCAACATAAAAACATGTTGTCAGACAACAAGGGGACATGTTATGCGGATTAATTATGAAATCGCACTTCGCCAAATCCGATTAAGGCGAAGATAAAAATGGAGGACAACGTGGCGTTTGAAAAAAGTATAGGATTTGTCGGCTTGGGCGGCATGGGTAGCGGTTTGGTTAAAAACATGCTGCTGAAAGGAGTCTCGGTTCATGTCCTGGACCTCGACCCGGAAAAGGTAAAACTTGCTGAAAGCCGCGGGGCCTGCATTGCATCCTCTGTCGTCGAAATGGCACAGAAATGTGATGTGATCGCATTCTGTATCGGTCGCGCGGAAGATGTTCAGAAACTGACAATCGATTTGGAAACCGGCTGTCTAAAGGAAATGCGCCCGGGACAAATTATTCTCGATCACACGACCACCAGCCCCGACCATGTCGATCTGATGAGCAAGGTTTGTGAAAAAGCCGGTATCAGGTATTGCGAAGCACCGATGACACGCACCCCGATGCATGCAGAACAGGGATGTGTGAATGTGCTTTATGGCGGCGAAGCAGACCTTTTGGAGGATCTTCGCCCCTTATTCGATACATATGCCGAGAACATTTTCCATGTTGGACCGAGCGGCCATGCAATTCGCTTGAAGCTGATTCATAACTTCATCGCTTTTGCCAATGTCGCATCTTTCTGTGAGGGCTTTGCCCTTGCGGCGAAAGAGGGCCTCGACATGACCAAGGTGATCGACATCATCTCGGCGGCGGGCGGAAAGAGCGGCATGATGGACCTATATGGTCGCAAGACGCTTGAGCGTGATTTTACACCGCATATGTCACTCGAATGGGCTGAAAAGGACGTGGGATATTACGTTCGCTGGCTTGAAAAAGCAGGGCTTCCGGGCTTCCTGGCGGCATCTGTTCACCAGACCTATGCCTTGGCATCAATCATGGGGCATGGGGCGGAAGGATGCACTGCCGTGATCAAAGCCTATGAAAAGCTGTCGGGCGTCGAAGCGGCCTTTCCTAAAAATTCCTGAAGCGACATCTCGTTTCTTCGGGCTGTCACGCTGGCAGCCCCAAAAATACAAAACGTGCAAAGCGTAATTTTTATTTCAACGGAGGAAACATCTTGAAAAACAAAACAATAGCCAAGGCCGCGATATCGGTACTGGCAACATTCCTGACTGTCTCAACGGTTCAAAGTGCCCAGGCAGAAACGGTGCTGCGTCTGGCGCACTTTGCTGCAGAAGACCATCCGGCACAAATTGCCGCACAACAATTCAAGAAGAACGTCGAAGACCGCACCCATGGTGACATCAGTATCGAACTGTATCCGGCGAACGAATTGGGCAGCCCGCCCGAACAGCTTGAACAGACGGTTCTTGGTGTGGTCGACATGAATCTGCCGACCCAGGGCGCTCTTGATAAATACGAAAAAGCATTCGCAACCGTCATGACGCCGTTTGCATTCAAATCCTACGACGAAGCCCACCAGGTGCTTGACGGTCCGTTCATGGAATGGGTGGCGCCCAAACTTGAAAAGAAGGGTTTGGTCATGCTGTCGAACTGGGAATATGGTTTCAGGAATGTGACCAATTCGGTTCGCCCGATCAATTCCCCGGAGGACATGGTAGGGCTGAAATTGCGCACGCCCCCGGAAATACAAATTGTTGCCGCTCTTGAAGCTCTTGGGGCTCAAACGACCCAGATCGCCTTTCCGGAACTTCCTGGTGCACTGACTGCCGGGGTTGTCGATGGTCAGGAAAATCCGATCAGTGTAATCTTTCACAACAAACTTTATGAAATGCAGCACAATCTGGCACTTACCCACCATGTCTACAATTCGATGGTCCATGTGATCAACAAGGACAAATGGGATTCCCTGACGCCTGACGAACAAAAAATTGTCCGTGAGGAAAGTGTCTCGGCGGGGAACTTGATGCGCAAACTGGTGCAGGATGAAGAAGCCTCTGATCTGGATAAAATCAAGGCCGCAGGTGTCGAAATTACAGAACCTGATCTTGCGAAGTTCAAGGCCAAGATGGGCCCGGCATATGAACGCGTAAAAGCCTATGCCGGAGAAGAGAACATGAAGACTTTCATGGGATTTCTCGGGAAATAACACATTGGCCCAGTCATTCAGACAGGGTGATTTCTTTGTGAAGAGGATGTGAAAGTCCTCTTCGCTTTTCCGCTCCCACCTTTTCAGAAAGTCCGAGACCATGCTTTCCCTGTTTGTGCTTCTTGCGCTTGTCGGGTTGATCATTTTTGGCGTCCCCATTGCTGTTTCCCTCGCGGTGACTGCTATCGGAACTTATTTAGCACTTGGTGAAACGTCGATCCTGACCATGTTGCCGCAACGCATGTATTCGGCCACAACATCCTTCACATTGCTGGCCATTCCCTTTTTCATTTTGGCTGGCAACCTGATGAATACCGGTGGCGTTACCGAACGCATCTTTCGATTTGCGGCAGCCCTTGTCGGCCATGTCCGGGGGGGATTGGGGCAAGTCAACGTAGTTGCCAGTTTAATCTTTTCAGGTATGTCAGGAGCTGCGGTTGCCGATGCAGCGGGGCTGGGCCAGGTCGAATTCAAATCCATGCGCGATCGCGGATATGATGAACGGTTTTCCGCTGCGATTACTGCGGCTTCTTCAACGATTGGCCCGGTATTTCCCCCCAGCATTCCTTTTGTAATTTTTGCCAGCCTCACCGGCACATCAGTTGTAAAACTGTTTTTGGCCGGCGTTATTCCAGGTGTTTTAATGGCCCTGGCGTTGATGTGTGCCGTTTACCTGGTGGCAGTTATTCGCAAATTTCCACGTGAAATGCGGGCCAGTTATCGCGAAATATGGGATTCCTTCAAAGGCGCATTCTTGCCGTTGGGGACCCCCTTCATCATCATCGCAGGCATCCTGAGTGGCATTTTCACGCCGACCGAAGCCGGTGTAACAGCAAGCTTCTATGCTGCTTTTCTTGGCCTGGTTGTCTATCGGGAAATCTCGTTTCAGGATTTGCCCCGCATTTTATGGGACACGTTGCTTCATACGGTGCGCGTCCTGTTCGTTATTGCTGCGGCCGGGTTCTTCGGCTGGCTGTTGATCCATCAGCGCGTTCCCAACACCGTTATCAATCTGCTGCTGTCGCTTTCCGACAATCCGGCCGTAATTATGGCAATTATTGTCTTTATATTATTGGTCCTGGGTATGTTTCTGGAAGGGATTGCCGTTCTGGTAATTACCGTTCCCATATTTATGCCGATTATGCATACGCTTGGCGTCGACCCGATACAGTTTGGTGTCATCATGATCATGTGTTCGATGGTCGGACTGCTAACCCCCCCTGTCGGAATGGTGCTTTTTGCGGTTTCCAGTGTCACAGATGTCCCGATAGGACCACTGGTCCGTGAATTATGGCCCTATCTGCTTGGTATTATGTTCGTGCTGTTGCTCGTTGTTTGCATACCGGAAGTTTCAACTTGGTTGCCTTCGTTAGTAATGGGAGGTGGTCGTTGATGAATATCCTGAACTCCATTGATCGTGCGCTTGGCATTGCTCTACGTACAATCACCATCACCTGTCTGGTGATTTTAATGTTCATTTTAGGCGGCAACGTTATCGCCCGGTTTACCAATTGGTTTTCACTGGGATGGTATGACGAAATCATTCAGCTGAGTTTTGCCTGGATGGTATTTTTTGGCGCGGCAGAACTTTGGCGGGAAAACCAGCATTTCCGAATTGACTGGCTTTTCTACACATTACCACGGGCCAAACGCCGCCTTCACACCTTCCTTGTTGCTCTCGTCAATATCCTGTTTCTGTCATTTCTGCTGTTTGAGGGCGCCTTTCTCGCACAGAAAAGCTCAGCTTCAACACCGATTTTAGGGCTTCCGGTTGCCCTTCTCTACTGCTGCGTACCCATAAGCGCGGCGATCATGCTGATCTACGCCATCACCGATCTTTTCCGGCACTCTCCTCGTTATGCTGACGAGAGTCATGTCGTCGACGATCTCTGATCTCACAAAAAGGATTTTGACCATGATTTACGATCATCGTACATACACTTGCCGTCCTGGCACCATCGCCAAGCATCTTAAACTTTATGAAGATTCCGGTTGGCATATCCAGAAGAAACATCTGGGGGATCCGGTTGTTTATGCTGCAACCGAAACCGGAGATGTAAATTCCTATATTCATATTTGGGTCTATGACAGTGCATCGGATCGCGCGCAAAAGCGTGCCAACCTGAAAGCCGACCCGGAATGGCAAGCATATCTACAGAAGTCTGCCGAAGCGGGTTATCTGATCAGTCAGGTCAATAAAATCCTCATGCCGACTGCCTTTTTCCAGAGCTAAAAGCTCTGGCCGGTGCGATGGCCCGACAGGAAATTACACATTTAACGGGAAGGCGGCTGTTGGTAAAACGCCGCCTTTCGACATATGGAACAAAATCCCGGCTGTTTTTGGTGATCGCCTTAAATATGCTCATCACAATATGTGCATGGGCGCGCACCGGAGCCATTATTCCAACCTCCAACATTCGGGAAACGCGCACAGGCTTCGTTTGCGTGCGCCGCCATCTAGGTCTCGTTGTCGCCTAAATATTCAAGAAAATTCATAAATAATTGAGCCGCAGGACTGAGATCCCGGTCCGCTCGCTGCAAGATAGAAATTGGTCTTGTGACGATTGGCAACAAAGGACGTAAAGCAATCTGATCGTCGTTTGCAAATATCCGACAAGCCAGTTCAGAGAGGACGCTAACACCCAGACCATTACGAACCATACCAATCGTGGTTGGCACAAAGGAACATTCTATCGCACTGCCGACACCTTCGATTTTCAGGTTCTCGCGAACACTGGCACGTGTGTTTGAGCCTTTGGCACCCTCAATCAGCGTTTCTGATCGCAAGTCCTCCCAGTAAACAGTTTCCCGTTCTCCCAAAAAGTGCCCAGCGGGAAGAACCGCAATGAAACGATCTTCAAACAGCGTTTTTGTTTTTAGATTGTTTTCTTCCTCGCCCGGGATACCGAACCCCAGATCAGCCTCACCGGATTTAACGGCTCTTGCAACTTCAGTGTTAAGGGCATCGCGAACAGCAACCCGAATACCAGGGTATTCCGCCATAAATCTGCGTAATGCAGGTGCCACAATTTCAGAAATTGCTGACGGCAAAGAGGCGATAGACAGGTGACCAATACGCCCCTCGGCAAGGTCTCTGAGCTGCTGGGTTGCACGCGATACATCAGTAAGAATACGACGGGCCTCAGGAATTAAAGCAAGCCCTGCCGGCGTCGGTTTTGCGCGACGAGATGTGCGGTCAAAAAGGGCAATTCCAACGATTTCCTCTGCCTGTCGAATGGTCGCACTAAGCGCTGGCTGGGTAACATTAAGTTCCGCCGCCGCCGCAGTTACCGAACCAGCTTCACTGATCGTTATAATTGCAATGAGATGTCGTGTTGAAAGTTGCTGCATACCCATAGATTTAATTTATGACAGAATAAAAAAAAACAATTTTTTTTATCAGTCAGTTTCTGGAATTGTAAAAAAAAATCATAGGGAGGAACCAATCGATGAAACTACTATCAACTATCGCCGCAATGACTTTTCTTATTGCTGCAGGGTCCGCAACAGCGGAAACCCAATTGAATATGGGCGGGTCAACAACGACCTCGGCATTTTACCCGTATTATAGCGCCGTTGCGAATGGCATCACTGACCACGAACCAGACCTGAATGTCACCGTTGTCAGCACCGGAGGCTTTTCTGCGAACTCGGTCCTTTTGCAGGAAGGCGAGCTTGATTTCGGGGGAATTTCGCCCGATCTCATCGCCGACGCTGAAGAACAGGGCTACAAAGGTTTTCGCGTGTTGTGGTGGACCCTTCCTGCCATCCAAAACATGATGGCAACAAAAGCAAGCGGTATCACCGATCTGGCTGGTTTTGAAGGGAATTGCTTTCATCCGGGCATGAATGGCTCATCTCAACAAACCAACATGCTACGCATCCTCAAGGCCCTGAATATTCACCCCAAACTCTACATGTCAGACAGTACAGATGCCATTAATGCACTAAAAAATGGCCGCTGCGATGGTCAAATGCGCGCCACGCAGGGACCGCGTCTCGACAGCGCCTCGGCAGAATTAAACCTTACAACGCCCTTGCGCCCCATCGGCTTTACAAAGGCAGAGATTGACAAAATCCATGAAACCCTGCCGTGGATGAGTTTTTACAATATGCCAGCCGGCGTTACCGAAGGTTCAGAACCTTATACAGTCCACGCCATCTGGATCGGTTTTACCGCCACTGATCGTATGGATGAAGACATGGCCTACCAACTGGTCAAAGGCATGCTTGCCTCCACCAAGGCACAGACAGCCGCCCTTAGCGCAATCAACGGTGTCGACATCGCAAAACAGACATTGGAAGTATCGACATATCCTCTGCATGCCGGTGCAGTCCGGGCTTACAGGGAAGCCGGCTATCAGGTACCTGAGCGCCTGCTGCCCCCCGAGATGAAAAACTGAAGCCGGACTGAACTGATCATTCCAACATCACAGGGATAGCATCCGGATCTGTTGTCAAATGGCAACAGATCCGCGTGGAGAGGGACGAACGGATGAATACAACCGAACCAAGGTCCGGGGCCGAAACGCAAGAATACAAGCCTGGCAGTTTCAGCATTCGAACCATTGCAATATTCAGTTTATCAGCCGGGTTGATTGGCCTGACAGCCTGGGGCGCGGTTTTTGGCCAACTCCCCAATATTCAACACCGGGCCATCATATTATCGCTCATCGCCGGCCTTGCTGTCCTTTTAAGCCCCACTCAGGCAGGGCGAATTTGGGGACGTCTACTTGATATCGTAATGCTTCTTGCAATCCTGATCGCCTCAGGATGGGTTTATTGGAATTACTGGGATGTCATGATGAACCCTGTGGCAAACAGGCCTCAGGCAATTGTACTTGGCCTGGCGCTGGCAGCGGCCATTCTTGAGCTTTCCCGAAGAACAATCGGCTGGACCTTTGCCATTCTCGTTGGCGTGTTCGGGGCATATGCACTGTTTGGAGATATGCTTCCAGGGCGCCTCGGACATGGCGGTGTCAGCCTACGAATGCTGACCTCGATGCTTTACCTTTCAACAGATGGCATCTGGGGCCAGGTCTTTGACATTTTCTGCAGTTTTCTCGTCCTCTTCATCCTGTTTTCCGCCCTGATGATGGCAACAGGCGCCGGCGAAACGATGATGGACATTGCGAAACTTGTCGGCGGTCGCATGCGTGGCGGCCCGGCAAAAATCTCCGTGATTTCCTCGGCTATGGTGGGTTCGATGACAGGTTCATCCGTAACCAATGTTGCAATGACGGGCAGCTTCACTATCCCGATGATGAAACGCATGGGATACCGTCCGGAGGTTGCCGGTGGTATTGAGGCAACGGCATCTTCCGGGGGGCAAATCACACCGCCCCTGATGGGTGCGGGCCTGTTTCTAATGGCAGAATTCCTGAATATGCCTGTCGGGCACGTGATGGCTCTGGCACTGGTACCCGCCATCCTGTTTTATACGGGGGTTCTGGCATCCGTTCATTTTGAAAGCGTACGTGCAAATGTCGGAACGCTTCCTGAAGAAGAAATGCCCGATGCTTCCCGGCTGAAAAAACCATCGGTCTGGCTACCGCTTGCAGCACCTTTTTGTGTTCTGCTGTTCATGCTGCTTGCTGGATACGCGGTAAGTCTATCCATCCTGATGGCCTGCGTAACCCTCACCGTATTGTATCTGGCCCTCGGAGATTTGAGCCTGTCGAGCTTAAAGCGACGGGTGATGGATCTTGGTCACGCGGTTATGGAAGCCGCTTCACCACTCGTTACGCTTGGCACGCTCTGTGCTGCTGCTGGCGTATTGATCGGTGTCATCGGTTTTGTGGGAATTGGCGTGAAGTTTGGTGATGCCGTTTTGTCACTTTCAAATGGAAACCTGTTTCTCTCCCTTCTCCTTGCCGGCTTTGTGGTCATGGTCATCGGCATGGGGATGCCGACAACGGCAGCTTATGTTCTTGCGGTATCAACGATTTTAACTGCTTTGAATGCCATCGGCATTGAACCGCTCCAGGCTCACATGTTTGTTTTCTATTTCGCGGTTCTCTCGGCCATCACACCCCCTGTCTGTTCTGCCGTCTTCGTCGCTGCGGGCCTGGCAAACGCATCCTGGTGGAAAACGGCTGTTCAAACCATGCGTTTTGCCGTGATCAAATACATGCTGCCATTTTTATTTGTCTTTCGCCCCGAGACTTTGCTTGAAGGAACAACACTGAATATCGTGCTGGCGCTTGCTGCATGCTTTATTGGAACAATCTCTCTATCTGCCGCTTTCTCCCGGTGGTTCCTCGGACCGTTGGGACGCACACTTCAAGGTGCCCTCATCCTCGGCGGCTTGATGCTGTTCTGGCCTTCTTTTGTGATTAACGGCCTTGGGGCAATCGTCGTTTTAATTGTCGCCTTCTGCAGCAAGACAAGCCATTCCGAAGTGGTGGCAGGAGAACAGGCGTGATTAATCTCCGCGACTTCTGCTCCTCCTTCATGTTGCCTTCTGGCGGACGGCTTTGGACCTCGACCACGCAAACCGGAACGAAACCTGTCGTGCTACTGGTCCACGGCGCATATCACGGGGCATGGTGTTATGCACAATGGATGCGTTACCTGTTGCAGGAAGGGTATCAGGTCGCCGCTGTGGACTGGCCGGGGCATGGTGGTCTTCCTGCCCCGACGGGATATGAAAGCATGGATATTCCGTATTTTGCAAAGGTTGTCGGCGAGGGCATTGACCAGTTGCCTGAGCGTCCGGTTGTCATTGGGCATTCTTTGGGGGCCCTCGTCCTCGCCGTTGCCGCAGAACACCGTGACGTCGCGGCGATGGCACTGCTTGCGCCCTCTCCTCCGGGCAATATGCCGGGCGTTGCTGCTGTATCCGAATTACCGACGGGCAAACCTTACCCTCCCCCTTCGCTCAAACGTTTTCGCGATATTTACATGGGCGGAGCTGAAAATGCAGAAATGTGGTTGCCCTCATTGTGTTCTGAAAGTCCACGCGCATTAAATGACCGTTACAATCTGCGAATATCCGTAAAAGCCGGCCCTCCAAAAGGACTTGTCCTGGAAGCTGGACTGGAAGACCCGCTTCGTCACCCGGCGGGGCAGGATGAAGCAGTCGCTGCGTTCTTCGGATACGAATATCGCCATCTTCCCGATGCCCCTCATTGCATGATGCTCCATGATCCCGGCAACGCTGCTTACAAGGCCTTATCCAACTGGTTGAAGCAGTTTTGGATGAAGTCGGATCACAGGGGAAGCGCATTTGTTTAAGCGCCGGCCAAATGGCCGAAACAGTAATATTGCAGTCTCCACAAAGACATTTCTGTCGATTTAGAAAGAGTGGAAATTACCGTGACACAAACTGGAATTCCCTTCGTTTTCATGCGGGGGGGCACCTCACGCGGCCCATATTTCAGGCGTTCCGATTTACCAGAAGACCAAGACACCCTGGTAAAAGTTCTGCTCGCAACTATTGGCTCGGGCCACCCGTTAAACATTGACGGGATCGGTGGCGGAGCAGCAGTGACAACCAAAGTCGCAATGCTTTCGCCCTCCAATGATGAATGGGCAGATATTGACTATTTCTTTGCCCAGGTTTCAGTGGAGCACCAACTGGTAGATTTTAAGCCGACATGCGGAAACATTCTTTCCGCCGTGGGGCCTGCTGCAATTGAAATGAGCCTTGTGAAACCACAGGAAAACGAAACAGAAATCCGAATTCGGGCGGTAAATACAGGGGCACGGATATTAGCCCGTGTTCAAACACCTGAGCGGACACTGGTATATGGCGGAGATACCTCGATCGCTGGCGTCCCAGGCAGCGCAGCACCGGTTACATTGCAATTCATGGAAGTTGTAGGAAAGGTCACCGGCAGCTTTATCCCCACAGGCAATTTACGAGATACAATTGAGGGTATTGAAGTCACTTGTATGGATGTGGCGATGCCGATGGTAATCGCGCGGGCATCCGATTTCGAATTATCGGGCTATGAAAGTGCTTCCGAACTGGATCAAAACACTGAATTTTTTGCTCGAATGGAGCGTATACGCCGCGAGGCCGCAAGAAAGATGGGGATGGGGGATGTTCGTCAATCGGTTACCCCGAAGTTTGGCCTTTTAGCACCGGCAAAAGCCAATGGCACCATTGCCGCCCGTTATTTCATGCCATGGAACACACATCCCAGTATGGCTGTTACCGGCGCGCAATGTTTGGCCGCTTGTGCTTTAACGCCAGGAAGTGTCGCTGACGGCCTACTGACCCGTCCCGACAGCAGTCCTGCAAACGTGGTGCTTGAGCACGCTTCTGGCACGATCGACGTTTTGGTCGACTTCGACCTGGCTGAAACCTTTACTCTTAAATCCGCTGGCATATTACGAACTGCCCGCAAATTGGCTGATGGCCGGATTTACGTTCCGTCTATGATTTGGCAAGGTCATTGATCAAGGCTAATTAACATCATCGTCCCGATATGTCGGACTTCGACAAAACCCGTGCTAGTATGATCTGCGATCTGGAAACCTCCCTGTTCTGCACAATTTCTGCAACTGCCTCTGCCATGCGCCTGTCGGCGTCCTCACTCACCCGCGTGCAGAAGACTCGTCGGTTTGGAAGCACACGCTTTGCTCGCTCCAATCACGAGTCAAACGACCGCGCGCAAACGGGCTCTACGGGACGCCGCCAATATTCTCAGCTTTGCAGAATAGAAGCATTTCTCTCTCCTCCTCACCGTAGAGCAGCTTCACGTGGTTCTGCATGAAGACGAAGCGTTTCCATCCATTCGCCCGAGAGACAGCGAAAATTTTCTAGAGTTGCCCCGCATACATCAACGACACACCTATGTAACGGGCTTTACCCGCCTTGACGACACATGCAACCAATTGTCCGGAACGGTGCCCGCCGAACCTGATGACCAGACCGGGTTCCGAACAAATCCGCCAACGCAACAGGGACTCCCATATTGTTGTTGCGCTTGATACCACTCTTCAACGCTACCTCGGCGCACGACCAGACATGAAATTCCGCCAATGTGAGCAGTAAAGCACTCAGAGACGCGATGGAACAACTTAATAAACGGGTACCATTACGCGTTCCTGTCCTGCTAATTGGAGAAAGAGGTACAGGTAAGACAACATTGGCCAACAGTTGCATGCGGCCAGTTTCCAGCCAATTATGCCCTGCGTCTCATCTATAATAAGTAATAGTGGGCATTCTCGATGTTGGAATACCCACTGTTACTTAATTACCGTGTAAATGAAGTGAATTTATCGTTGCGATCACCCAGCTTCCCGGAACTCGCGCAATTGGCCGATGCCTTCGGCAAGAGTGAAGCCGGTTTCATCTGGTTCAGGAATCTGTTGGATGCGGCAATAAGCCGTCAAGGTGTTATAAAGCAGGCAGGCAATTGTCATGGGACCAACACCGCCCGGTACGGGTGTAATCGCGCTGGCAACTGTGGCGGCAGATGCGAAATCAACATCGCCGACCAGCATTGTTTTGCCATCCTGGATAATACGGTTAATGCCCACATCAATAACCACAGCTCCCGGCTTTAACCAGTTGCCGGGGATCAGCCCGGGTTTGCCAACGGCAACAATAACAATATCTGCCTGACGGCAATGATCGATCAGGTTTTCGGTGTATCGGTGCGCAATGGTCACCGTGCAATCATCGGCCAGCAGCAATTGCGCCATCGGTTTGCCAACAATGTTGGACCGGCCAATGACCAATGCATTTTTGCCCTTTAACGTGCCGAAATGTTCACGCAGCATCAGCGTGCATCCCAAGGGTGTGCAGGGCAACATTGCCTTCTGTCCACTTCCCAGCAGGCCGACATTGCGGGTGTGAAAGCCATCAACATCCTTTTCCGGTGCAATGGCGTTAATGACATTATCGCTGTTGATATGTGCAGGCAGCGGCAATTGCACCAGAATGCCGTGAATATCGGCATCCTGATTAAGGGTCGCGATCAGCGAGAGCAATTCATCCTCGCCAATAGTGGCAGGCAGACGGTGCTGAAAGGATGCCATGCCGGCTTCGCGGGTTTTGCGGCCCTTATTTCGCACATAAACTTCGGATGCCGGGTCTTCCCCCACCAGAATGGTGGCGAGGCCGGGCACACTGCCCCGCCCTGCATCCTGCTGAATTTGCCACACCTGTTCGCGAACAAAATCGTGAATGCGCTGGGCAAATTCCTTTCCGTCAATGATAGCTGCCATTGCTAGAGAACCTTGGACAGGAATTCGGCCGTGCGCGGGTCGCTGGCCTGCGAGAAAAACTCTGCCGGGGGCGCATGTTCAACAATTACGCCCTTATCGGTGAAATAGACATGGTCCGCAGCCTCGCGGGCAAAGCCCATTTCATGGGTCACCAGAATGCAGGTCATGCCGTCTTCGGCCACCTTGCGAACGGCCGAAAGGACTTCCTTGACCATTTCCGGGTCAAGTGCCGCTGTAACCTCGTCAAACAGGATGACTTCGGGTTCCATACAAAGCGCACGGGCAATGGCAACGCGCTGTTGCTGCCCGCCGGAAAGTTCGCCGGGATAGGAATTGGCTTTATCGGGCAGGCGCATGTCGGCCAAAAGCTTTTGCGCGCGGTCTTCAACTTCGCGGCGCGGTTGCTTGAGAACCTGGATCGGTGCCATGGCGACGTTTTCCAGCACAGTTTTGTGGGGAAACAGATTATACTGTTGAAATACCATACCAACACGATGGCGCAGTTTGACCTGGTCAAGTTCCGGGTCGCTTACCGTGATATCGCCAACCTTGATGGTGCCTTTGTTAACCGGGGTCAGGCCGTTGATGGTGCGCAAAATCGTTGATTTGCCCGAGCCTGACGGGCCGATAATGGCAACGACCTCGCCTTTGCGGATATCCATATCAATGCCACGCAGCACCTCGAAGGCACCAAAGGATTTGTGAACGCCCCGAAGGGAAATCAATGGCTGAGAATTGGGAGAAATAGTCATATCAGCACCTCATTTCGTGCGGAAGCGTCGTTCAAGCACCAACGAGAGGCGATTGATCGGCCAGGTATAAAGAAAGAACATTGCCAGAAGCGCTGCATACATCGGGATCAGCACGCGGGAATCACTTTGTGCCTGAACGGCGGCCTGGGTGCGGCCCAGTGCTTCCTCTACCCCGACAATCATGGAAAGCGGCGTTGCGGTTAACAGCAAAGCATACAGGTTCATCCAGGGCGGGATCATGCGGGTCAGGCATTGCGGCAGAATAATACGAAAAAGCGTTGCCTTGCGGCTGTAACCCAGTGCTTCGGCAGCTTCCCACTGTCCGCGCGGTACAGATTTGACTGCCCCGCGCACAATTTCCGAGAAATTGGCTGCCACCGGAAAGGAAAAGCCGATGGTGGCGCGAAGCCAGCTCGGCAGTTCAATGGTGATGCCTGCGATATTGACCTGATAGGGCATCAGGAAAATGCAGTAAAACAACAAAACCAGCCACGGCGCATTGCGAAACAACTGGGTCAGCAATTTGGATGGCAGGCCGATTGTGAAATTGAGCGAAAGCTGGCCCAGCCCCAGAAAAGTACCAACTGCCGTGCCGATGACAATGGCAAGCAGGCTCATGAGGATGTTCATCACAAAGCCCTGCAGGACAAACGGCATCCATTCAAGGATCTGAAGATACAGGTTTGATGTGGTCATTGGTTGTCTCCCAGACCAAAGCCCGGCAAGCGCATCGCGGCTTCCACCCGGTTGATGATAAAGACAACAGCCCCGGTCAGAACCAGATAGATGACGAGCATGACATTCATCATTTCGATAGTGTTGAGCGAGTCTGACCAGATCTGGTTTGAAACATATAAAAGTTCCGCAACACCAACGGCATAGGCAACTGTTGTTGCCTTGGTCAGATCAACCAGGTTGTTTGACAACGAGGCAAACGAGAACCTGAGTGCCAGTGGGACAGTGACGGCGAAAAAGGCCTGTCTGCGATTATAACCAAGGGCGAACGCCGCTTCCTCGTAGGAGCCATGAACTGCCCCTACCCCGGCGCGGAATGTTTCAACGTTAAAAGCCCCGGCATAAAGCGATAACGAAATGACCGCCCAGCTGAAACTGCCCAGCAGGGGTTCGGGCAGGCCCAGTTCGTTCTGGCCGACCGGCATGATGCTGCCGATGGCAAAATAGAAGAAATACATCTGCACGATCAGCGGTGTGTTGCGAAAAATGGCAACATAACTACGTACAAGAAAGCCGGGAAAAGCCCGCCCTGATGTTAAAATGGCGGTACCGATCGCTCCGATAATGATCGAGAAAAAGGTGCTGGCGAGAATGAGCAAAACCGTATTGCCCAGACCTGTAATGAAACGTTCAAAGTCAAACGCATCATAGAAAATAGTCAGATTGATCCCCGAATTCGCCAGTTCGCGGAAGAAAGTCTGAATGTCAGTAATCATATCCGATACTCTGCTGCGTCCGGCGTCCAATGACGCCGGACCAATGCGGGCTTACGATCAGTTGATGTGATCTTTGAGCGCTTCATGCATTTTGATCAGATAGGCGGAGTTTTTGATGCCATTATCGGCTTCAAGTTTAAGCAACGTGCCATCTCGGTGCATCTGGGCAACCATGCCTGCAACAAAATAGCCAAAGGGTGAAAACTGATCATCATGACGAACAGCCATGCCCCAAGGGGTCTCGGCCATCACGGGCAGCGGCATCTGGTAATCGGCCCATTGTTCCTTTGACAGGCGGACATTAATCTGGTTGTCATCTTCAAGAAGGCCGATGCAACGCCCTTGTTTCATCGCGGCTTCGGTTTCCGCCGTGCCGGCAAAAGCCAGAATTTTAACGCCGAATTCCTGCTGTGCGGGTTTGTTGTACCATGCGCCCTGAACAGCACACACAGTCTGACCGGAAATCTGTTTCCATTCGGTTGCCTTGATGGTTTTGGGCAGTAACACCGAATAACCCGACGAATAATAGTTGGGGTGCACAAACGAAACGATCTTGCG
The DNA here is from genome assembly GCF_040148805.1 of Thalassospira sp. NFXS8. Lineage (NCBI taxonomy): Bacteria > Pseudomonadati > Pseudomonadota > Alphaproteobacteria > Rhodospirillales > Thalassospiraceae > Thalassospira > Thalassospira sp. NFXS8. The sequence goes on from NZ_JAGEMF010000005.1 coordinate 138,995, forward strand.
ACGATCCGCCGTATCGGATGCCGAAGCGATCATAAGGTCGATCTGTCCCTGGGCAAGAAATTCAAACCGGTTGGCGGAGGTGACCTTCACGAATTCCGCCTTGACCCCCAGTCCATCGGCAATTTTTTTGCCGATATCGACTTCCATTCCCATAAAGCTGCCATCCGAGGCGCGATAGGACCAGGGCACATAATCGTCCTTGGTGCCGATTTTCAAAGTGCCCGCTGCTTTGACGCGGCAAAGTGTGTCGTCTCCACATTCAAGTGACTGAGCAGACGCGACCGTGCTGATGAATGCAACGCATGCGGCAAGCGCAAGTGCTTTTAGGTTGATCATGTTATACCCCTGATAATTCCTTGGTGATAAACGTGGCTTTAATCGCCGCGATCCGTTCTCTTGGCTTGTTATTATTATGAGCGGAGAGAAATGCCTTTAACGGATTTGACTGTCCCTAAACTTGCCGGTTGCTTCAATTGGAATTCCCTAGTAGTAGTGGAATTACTGATTTCCATTAATACGGTTAAAGTTAATCATGCCCCTTCCCGATCTTCATGCCCTTGAAATTGCAGCAACTGTTATCGAAGAAGGTAGCATGAGCGCGGCGGCCGCCCAACTGGGCATGACGCAATCCGCTGTTTCGCAGGCCATGAAACGGGCCGAGGCGCAGGTGGATGTTACCCTGGTGCATCGCAACCGTCGCCCCCTGGTGCCCACCGAAGCCGGGCGCGTTTTGGTGGCCCATATTCGCGAAATTGCCATTCGGGCGGAACGCGCAATCGAGGAAGTCCGGGCAACTGCCCTGCGGCCGGAACGGCAAAATTTGCGCTTGGGCATGGTCGATACATTTGCATCCGCCGTTGGGCCGGTTTTGATCCGCGATTTGATGGAAGGCTCAATCGCGCTGCGCGTGACAGCATTTTCCGGCCTTGCCAACGCACATGCCGATGCCCTGATGCGCCACGAAATTGACGCAGCCATTACATCCGACCCGATGGATGAACTTGATGAATTAATGCGGTTTCCACTTTTTCGTGAACCCTTTGTGCTGGTAGCACCCATTGCCTGGGGTGATACCCTGCGCAACCGGCCCCTGCGCGATATTCTGATTGACCACCGCTTAATCCGCTATAGCGCGCGGTCGCATATGGGCATGCAGGTTGAGCGGCATTTGCGCCGCCTTCGGATCGAACATTCGCAAGTTTTATCGTTTGATACCTCGGATTCCTTGCTGGCAATGGTGGTAGGCGGTGTGGGTGTTGCCATTACGACACCCCTATGCCTGATACAGGGCGGGTTGCACCTGCCGGGCCTGGCGGTATTGCCCCTGCCCAGCCCCGGCTTTTCGCGTGAATTAACGCTGGTTACCCGCCGGGGCGAGTTTGATACCCTGGGTCCGCGCATTGCGCAGGCGGCACGCGATATGTTGCTAAACCATACCGTGCCGCAAATTGTTGGCGAAATTCCCTGGCTTGCCAATATCTCGACCGAAATGGTGTGGCAGCCCCCGGTGCCAGATGAAATTACCAGTCTGGCCGATTTGTCGCTGGATGCGGATATGGACGCGACGCCTGGGGCGGAACACGATCAGGACGGGGATTAACCTTTTTGTCTGCCATCATTGCCGGATTGATCCGCGTTCGGATGGGAACGCCCGTTTTTCAGAGCTGACAAGGTTTTCAAATCGATCCAGCCGGATGATTTCAGTTAAGCATATGAAATATATTGGTGTTTTGTCATTTTAACTGTGCCAGAACTGATCGCGGATAACAGAAAACCCCACTGCTTTCTCGCTATACTATTAATCCAAATTATGATGTTAAGTGAATTAACTTAAGTCTGGCTTATTTGATTCAAATCCCGTCCCGGCTTTGTCATGGTTCTGCGCATCGACAGTCCGAAGTCAGGGACCACCATGCCACATACAAGAACAGATACCGACAGCCTGGGATCGCGCCAAATACCAGAAGGCGCGCTGTACGGGGTCGCAACACTACGCGGACAGGAAAATTTCAATATTTCCTTTCGCAAGCTGCGCGACGCCCCCGAGCTTTTAAAGGCGTTAGCGCAGATCAAACAGGCATCCGCTGCAGCCAATCGCGATATTGGCGTGCTGCCGACCGCCATTGCCAATGCCATTATTGATGCGGCAACCGAAATTGCCGGTGGCGAACATGGCGAACAATTCATTGTCGATCTGCTGGAAGGGTCCGGTGGCACGTCAATCAATATGAATATGAATGAAGTACTGGCGAACCGCGCACTTCAGAAACTGGGAAAACCGGTTGGTTCTTACGATATCATTCATCCCAACGACCATGTGAATAAGGGGCAGTCCACCAACGATGTGTTGCCTGCTGCGGTCAAACTGGCGATTTACGATAAATCCTATGCATTGATTGATGTTCTGGAACATCTGGCTGTTACGCTTTCGGATCGTGCCCGCGCATTTGACGATGTGTTGCGCATTGGCCGGACCTGCATGCAGGCAGCACAACCCATGCGCCTGGGCCAGGCATTTGGCGGGTATGCCGCGGCCATTCGCCGCCTGATCGCCAAATTGCGCATTGCGCGCAACGAAATGCTGGTTTTGCCGTTGGGCGGGACGGCCATTGGCACCGGGCTGGGGGCGGCAGCGGGTTATCGCAAGGCTGTTTATTATCACCTGAAGGCCATTGTTGGTGCCCATGTTTCGCCCGGCGAAGACATGTTTGATGCCATGCAAAACGCCGATGCCTTTGCAAGACTATCATCCGAAATTCGCATTTGCGCCGAAGTAATCGGCAAGATTGCATCAGACCTGATCATTCTGGCATCCGGCCCCAATAGTGGTGTTGGCGAGCTGCGCCTGCCATCGGTTCAGCCGGGGTCATCGATTATGCCGGGCAAGGTTAACCCGGTACTGCCCATGATGATGCAGCAGGTTGCCTTTGCCGTTGTTGGCAATGATGCGGCGGTGTCGCTGGCATCCCTTCAGGGGCAGTTGGAAATCAACCATTTCGAGCCGGTAATTGCCTCGCGCATGTTTGATTCAATCGAGCTTCTGGCCAATTCGACCCGCATTTTTGCTGATAAATGTATCGCCGGGATCGAAGCCGATACCGAACAGTCCCTTACCAATCTTCTTCAATCATCGGCTCTTGCCACCGTGTTCGTGCCCAAACTTGGTTATGCCGAGGTCGCACGACTGGTTCAGGAATCCGTTGCCAGCAAACGCCCCTTCATTGAACTGGCCATCGAGCGAGACCTTCTCACACATGACGAAGTCCTCATGGTGGTTCGTGAAAGCACTGATTATCATGAGGAAATCGCATGAGCCGCTATTCTGCCCTGTCTATTTTGCGCCATGGACTAACGGGGAACAGGCACTGGTCCCGCGCCTGGCGCGACCCGGTGCCAAAACCGGAATATGATGTAATCATTGTTGGCGGCGGCGGGCATGGCCTGGCAACGGCCTATTACCTTGCCAAGGAACATGGCATTCGCAATGTGGCCGTGCTGGAAAAAGGCTGGCTGGGTGGCGGCAATACCGGGCGAAACACCACCATTGTCCGTTCAAATTACATGATGCCCGGCAATACCATGTTTTATGAACGCTCCATGAAGCTGTGGGAAAATCTTAGCCAGGATCTGAACTATAATGTCATGATCTCACAGCGCGGGCAGTATAATCTGTGCCATTCGCCTGGCCAGATGGATGCAGCACGGCGGCGCGGCAATATCATGCGGTCCAACGGTATTGACGCTGAACTGTTTGACCGTGCCGAAGTGATGCGGCGCCTGCCCTATCTGGATTATTCGGCAAATGCCCGTTTCCCCATTCACGGGGCCATTTACCAGTCGCGCGCCGGAACAGCCCGCCACGATGCCGTGGCATGGGGTTATGCCCGCGGGGCCGACCAGAATGGCGTTGATATCATCCAGCAATGCGAAGTGACCGGTTATTTGTGGGACCAGGACCGGATTGTGGGGGTTGAAACCAGTCGCGGCCCGATCCGGGCGAAAAAGGTTGCCCTGGCCGTGGCCGGGCATAGCGGACATCTGGCGGCCAAGGCCGGTTTGCGCCTGCCCATTGAAACCCATGTTTTGCAGGCCTTTGTCACCGAACCACTAAAACCGCTGGTCGATAGCGTAATTTCATTTGGTGCGGCGCATTTTTACATCAGCCAGTCTGACAAGGGTGGCCTGGTTCTGGGCGGTGACCTTGACGGGTTTAATTCCTATGCCCAGCGCGGTGGCCTGACGATTGTGGAACATACCCTGCAAAGTGCAAAGGCCCTGATGCCGTCATTATCGCGGTTGCGCCTTTTGCGCCACTGGGCCGGGGTGATGGATATGAGTATGGATGGCTCGCCCATCATCTCGAAAATGCCGGTCGAGGGGCTGTGGCTGAATGGGGGCTGGTGTTACGGCGGGTTCAAGGCCACGCCGGCGTCGGGCTTTTGTTTTGCCTGGACAATTGCCAAGGGCGAACCCCACCCCGACAACGCCGAATTCACCCTGGACCGGTTCGCGCGCGGCTATCAGATCGACGAAAAGGGCGTTGGCCCGCAACCAAACGCGCATTGAGGTTTAATCATGCTGAGAATTCATTGCCCCATTTGCGGCTTACGCGACGAAACCGAATTTACCTATGGTGCCGATGCCACCGTGCAGCAGCCCGACATTGCCGAAACCGACCAGAAAGCATGGCTCGATTACGTCTTTATGCGTGACAACCCCCGTGGTCCGCACCGCGAATACTGGCATCACGTGACGGGGTGCCGCCAGTGGCTGGTGGTTGAACGCGATACCCTGACCCATGAAATGGGTCAAAGCTTCCTTGCTCGTGAGGTTTCCAAATGACATCGCGCAGACTTTCAAATGGCGGCCGCATTGACCGCAGCCAGAAATTTGCCGTCCGTTTTGGTGGTAAACAGTTTACGGCCTTTGGCGGCGATACACTGGCATCGGCCCTGCTGGCCGGAAACAAGGGCGTTGTCGCCCGCAGTTTTAAATATCACCGTCCGCGCGGGATTATAGCGGCAGGTGCCGAAGAACCAAATGCCCTGGTGCATTTGCGCGATGGCGCCCGCCACGAGCCCAACGCCCAGGCAACCCTGGTCGAAGCCTTTGCCGGTTTATCATCGACCCCGCAAAATGCCTGGCCCAGCCTTGAATTTGATATAGGCGCGCCCCTTGGCCTGATGTCGCGATTTTTTGGTGCCGGGTTTTATTACAAAACCTTTATTGGCCCGTTTCAGGGCACCGGGTTCTGGATGTTTTGCGAACGGTTCATCCGCAAGGCCGCCGGCATGGGCTTTGCCAAAACAATCGATGACCCCGACCATTACGAAAAGATCAACGCATTTTGCGACACCCTGATCATTGGTGCTGGCCCGTCGGGCCTGGCGGCAGCACTGGCTGCCGGGCGCAAGGGCGATAATGTAGTGCTGGTGGACCAGGACCACGTGCTGGGCGGCAGTTTGCTGGATGAACAGGCTGGGTCCGTAAGTGATGCCTGGCTGGCACAGACGGCGGCAGAATTGCGCGCTATGGATAATGTGCGCATTCTGACCCGCACAACCGCCTTTGGTGCCTATGATGGTGATGTGTTTGGCCTGGTTGAACGCCTGCAGGACCATATGCAGGTGCCAGAAGCGGACAAACCGCGCCAGCGTTACTGTTTGTTGCGCGCGGCCAAAACCATTTTGGCAACAGGTGCGCTGGAACGCCCGCTGGTTTTTGCAGGCAATGATGTGCCCGGTGTCATGCTGGCATCGGCCGTTCGCGAATATCTGAACCGCTATGCGGTTTTGTGCGGGCAGGAAGTTGTTCTCGCCACCAATAATGACAGTGCCTATCAAACCGCGTTTGACCTGCGCGATGCCGGTGCAACGGTAACCATTTGCGATGTGCGGGAAAATATTTCGTCCGTTCTGGTGCAAAAATCGGTGCGGGCGGGGATTACGGTGTTGGCAGGCCACGGCATTTTGCAGGCCCGGGGCAAAAAATGTGTGACCGGCGCGCAAATTGTACCGGTTGATACGGCTGGCCACGCAACGGGCAGCCCACGCATGATCAAATGCGATCTTATTGCCGTTTCAGGCGGATGGGCCCCCGTTTTACATTTATGGAGTCAGCGTTTCGGCAAGCCCGATTACCATAAAAGCCTTGAGGCATTTTTACCTCAACGTCAGCGTGAAAACATCACCTGTGTTGGCGCATTGATGGGCACGACAAGCTGTGAAGACGCGCTTCGTCAAGGGTTTGATGCCGGTAGCAAAACCGGTGACGCGCCGGAATTGACCCTTACCGAGCCGTTCTGGGGCAATGACCTGTCGCCGGTAACCATCATTACCAAGCCGGATGGCACCACACCGGGCAAAGCCTTTGTTGATTTTCAGCATGACGTCAAACTGGCAGATATCGACCAGGCCCATCTGGAAGGTTATGTCTCGGTCGAGCATTTGAAACGCTATACCACATCGGGCATGGCGACCGATCAGGGGAAAACATCGAATTTGAATGCGCTGTCGCGGATGGCGGCACTGCGTAAAATGGATATTCCTGCTGTCGGGACAACACGGTTCCGGCCGCCCTTCACGCCGGTTACCATTGGCGCCATTGTCGGCCATGAACACGGCCTGCATTTTCGCCCCACCCGCCTGTCGGTTATTCATGACTGGCACCGCGAAAATGGTGCCGAATTTACTGAAGCAGGTGCCTGGTTGCGCCCACGGTATTACCCCGAAAATGGCGAGGATTTGCGCCGTGCCTATATCCGCGAGGCGGCCCATGTGCGCGAACATGTTGGCATTGTTGATGTGTCAACATTGGGCAAAATTGCGGTTCAGGGCCCCGATGCGGCCGAATTTTTAAACCGGGTTTATACCAACGGGTTTAAAACACTTGCACTTGGACGCCTGCGATATGGCGTGATGCTGCGCGAGGATGGCTTTGTCCTCGATGATGGCGCAACTGCACGGCTGGGCAAGAATGACTATTTCATGTCCACCACGACGGCCAATGCGGCGAAAATTCTGGCAAAGGCCGAGTTGCTGCTTGATACCGCTTGGCGAGATTTGAAGGTGCATGTCACCACCATTACCGACCAATGGGCGACCTTTGCCATTGCGGGGCCAAAATCCCGGCAATTGCTGGCCGATGTGACCGGTGACGATTTAAGCCGCGATGCCCTGCCCAACAATCACTTTACCAATGTGCTTGTTAATGGTGTTAACTGCCGTCTTCACCGCATGAGTTATTCTGGCGAGCTGGCCTATGAAATTTATGTGCCTGCCAAATCGGGCCGAATGGTGTGGGAAAGCCTGATGGCGGCGGGCAAGGTGCATTCGTTAAAACCCTATGGCACCGAAGCCATGGGTGCCCTTCGCATCGAAAAAGGCCATGTTGCCGGTGCGGAAATTGAAGGCCGCACCACAATGCAGGATTTGGGGCTGGAAGGCCTGGCATCGGGCAAAAAGCCGTTCCTGGGCGCGGTGTTGCGCAAGCGCCCGCATCTCGAAAACCCCGACCGTCCCACCCTGGTCGGCCTGGAAATTATTGGCGATCAGGGGGCAAAGGCGGGGTCGCTTTTATTTGCCCAAACCGGCCCGGCCGAAGGGCACGGTGAAGGCTGGGTATCGTCAACAACCTATTCCCCTGCCCTGAAGAAAAATATCGCCCTGGCGCTGTTATCACGGGGTCGCACCCGCTTGGGTGAAACCATTCGTGTTGTCGATTTTGTCGGTAACAGCACCTTGCAGGCAAAGGTCGTCTCGCATCATTTCTTTGACCCCGAAGGGCTTCGTCAAAATGGTTAAACATAACAAATTGCCGGTCAATGGCGCCATCAGCACAGGTGAAGCCGTAACCATCAGCGAGGTCGCAACCGGGCATATTACCCAGTTTGCCGGGTGGGACGGGTTTGAACCGGCGGTGAATGCTGCCCTGCAATCCTTTGGCCTGTCGCTGCCGGCCGATTATCGCACTGCCATGCGCCATGAAAACAGCGTGTTATGGCGTATTGCCCCGAACCGTGTGCTGCTTCAGTCCGCTATGCCGGTCGATCACGCCAGTGTCGATGACATGGTTGTGCTGAATCTATCCGATGCGCGCCGGTGTCTGCGCCTTGAAGGGGCCGGTGCTGCGGGTTTGCTGGCCCGGGTGATGGCCATTGATTTTTCGGCTTCGGCCTTTCCGGTGGGAACGTTTGTTCAGGCAGGAATGCACAATGTTGGGGTGCTGGTGGATCGCAAGGGGGATCAAACCTTTGACCTTTTGATACCGACAACCTGGACCGTTTCGCTTTGCAATCTTTTGACCCGTCATTTTGGACATGCGGCCTGAGCTTGCCAGCCTGCCAGCTAGCCAACCTCCTGGAAGGAGCAATTTGTGGATAATTTTGTCCTTACCGTTCAATGCCAGTCCCGCCGTGGGATCGTAGCAGCAATTGCCGGGTTTCTTGCCGATCACGGCTGCAACATCACTGATTCCGCGCAGTTTGATGACCCGCAAACAGAAAAGTTTTTCATGCGCATTACGTTTCGGTCGGAAACAGGCGCAAATCTTGAAACCCTGCGCAGCAGTTTTGAAACGGTCGCGGCCGAATTTGACATTACTTTTGCGCTTAATAACAGCGCGCAACGGACCAAGGTTCTGTTGATGGTGTCAAATTTCGGTCATTGCCTGAATGACCTTTTGTATCGCTGGCGGATTGGTGCCTTGCCAATTGATATTGTCGGGGTTGTATCCAACCATCTGACCTATCAAAAGCTGATTGTTAATCACGACATCCCCTTTCACCACATTCGGGTGACAAAGGAAAACAAACCACAGGCCGAACAGCGCCTGATGGAAGTTGTCGAGGAATCAGAAGCCGAACTGATCGTTCTTGCCCGCTATATGCAAATTCTGTCTGATCAGGTTTGCAAGAAAATGCAAGGACGGGTGATTAACATCCATCATTCATTCCTGCCATCCTTTAAGGGGGCAAACCCATACAAGCAGGCATTTGTGCGCGGGGTAAAGCTGATAGGGGCCACGGCGCATTATGTAACGGCGGACCTGGACGAAGGCCCCATCATTGAACAGGATATCGTGCGCATCACCCATGCCCAGTCCCCTGAAGATTATGTCAGCCTGGGACGCGATATTGAGGCGCAGGTGCTGGCCCGGGCCATTCATGCCCATATTCACCAGCGCGCTTTTTTAAATGGCAATAAAACCATTGTCTTTCCCGCCAGCCCAGGAAGTTATGCTTCCGAAAAGATGGGTTAATGATCTGATTTTATTGCAATAATTTCGAATACAATTCCGCATTATAAAACCAAGTTTTAGAGAGGCAAAGGATGTGACTATCCTTTGCCTCTCTCTTTGACATTTAGTATCGGGCGGACAGCAAAAACGTAAAACGTATGCGCGGACTATTCCGACCTCATTATTTCCATAGAAACAGGCCAGATCGTCGAGGAAAGTAAACCTCAGAATTTTTACAATCTCTATAATGAATGTGTCGGTCAAATCTTGAAAAATTGACCTGGCTTTGATGTTGCGTGTGGCTATCTGCGGCCTTCCCGGCATTGACGGTACCCGCCAACGACCGGATTCCTGTAAACAAGATATCCATACAGTCAAACGGCATTCGCTAACTTATGCCACTTGGCTGTTCATCCGATGCTACGCGGTAAATCCATTTCGGCACTAACGGTTGGTTCGAGAAACCAAGTTCCCACTTTTTTCAGTTTCATATGTTTGTTTGGGTGAATGCTTCAAACAAGCTGAAAATGAAGAATTATTTTTCTATGAAACAGCCAATTCCTTGCGGTCTTTAAGAAGCTGTAAAAGCAACGCAATCCTTGCTTTTGTCGGTGATAGATCAGTGCTTAAGGGCAGTTTTTCGGTTAATGACGGAATAATATGTCCGGCAATGCAACGCGTGGCGACCAGCACTTGTATACCGGCGTCCTGTGCGGCGATGCCCCCCTTCTCCAGTGCCTGGTGAAGACTGCCATTTCCTGTTGCACCCAGCACAATGCCCGCCACTGCGTCAGGGTGATTTTCCTGCTTTTCGCGTATCAAGGTATCAATAATCTCGCCGCGAGCTCCGGCATGGCTAAGGATGATCTCGATACGGGGCCATTCATTTGCGGCGGGCAACGGAAATGCCGTATTGCCAACGAAAGGCGCGTCATAGCATGACCAGTTACGCACCAACCGAACTTTGCCTTCTTCTACATAACCAATGGGCCCGGCATCGCCTGAGCTAAACGCGTTCAGCCGATAAGGATGGACTTTGCTGACGTCTTTAGAACCATGCATTTCACCGGCGCACACGATTATAACGCCTGTTGCCCCTTGTGTTGTCGCAACGCTAATGGCGTCGCGGAGGTTTTGCGGCCCATCCGGGTTGTTGGATGAGGCAGGCCGCATTGCGCAGGTCATGACAACAGGTTTTGATGATTGTAAAACAGAATGCAAGAAGAACGATGTTTCCTCAATGGTATCTGTGCCATGGGTGACAATCAAACCGGCAACATCATCCTGCCTCAGCCAATATTGGCAGCGCAAAAGAAGGCTGTGCCAGGTCGCAAAATCCATATCTTTACTGTCTATCTGTGCGACCTGTTCGACATGCAATTCGAACCCCGCCGGAGCAGAAAAACCGTCCAGAAGTGCCGTTACCGGTACCGTCCCCGCTGTATAACCGACATTGGCACCCGCCTCTGATGATGAGCCGGCGATGGTTCCCCCCGTCCCCAGCACAACAATACGACGAGAATGATCAGACATCAGTTTATTCCTTAATTACCGGGATGTTGGAGACCGCATATCGAGATAACTGCCGAGATGTGCAAGCGAATTGAATGACGAGAACGTCCCGACAAAGGCGGGGTTTTCTCGTGCTGTTCAAATTCAACAGGGCATGACACCTCATTTACGTTAGCCTGCACATCGTACTGTAGCACTGAATAACCCGCTTATACCGAAAGATACGGCTATCTGGCTTCATCATGTGCTGTAAAAATGGTGCGCATCCGCTCCTCGAAAAAAGGCATGACACAGCCCTGGGTAATATCAAAGGCACCAAGTGTGGCCACATACATCTGGCATTTACCATGTGCATAATGCGGCAAATGCTGGAAAAACCGGCTCTCCAGACGTTTCAGAACAGATGGAATATTAACGAACGGGCCGGTCAGAACAATTCGATCGGCAAAAACCGCCTTGTTCAGATTGGCAAGGGAAAGAGCAAAAGCATCAACCGCGCGTTCGATCATTGGCAATTCGGAAATATCATTCTCGCGCGTAAATGCCTCAAACGCGGTTTCTTCAGATGGAACAACGGGATATATCGTTCTTAGCTCCGGCAGAAGCGACCACAAGGAAGCAATCGTCTCCAGGCATCCACTTTCTCCACAATGACATTGCCGCATTGATGACGGGTCAACCGTCCAGTGCCCGAATTCCCCGAAACTACCAATGCTCGACTCAATTACTGATCCGTTCAGTGCATATGATGAGCCAATCCCGTAACCCCAATGGATAAGCAGCACGCTACCTTCCCGTTCTTCCTTCTTGCGCAACAATCTTGTGCGAAGCTCTAGGTTAAGATTGCGATTGACCCCTACCGGCAAGCCAAATTTCTCGCCAATTTCATCAAAAGGAAGAGCCTGCATCCGGGGCCACCGCGCGGAATAAATCCAGAGCCTGTTTTGCCGGTCGATAATCCCCGGCACAACAATACCTATACCCAAAATTTCCGATCGCTCCGGAGTGTTTGCGATCAGCTTTTCGATCAAACTTTCCGTCGCGGCAAGGATCATACTGTTATCGGCTTCGTCGCGATTGATTTCGATGATTTCCTCGCCCAAGAGGGAACCACTCATATCAACCAGACGACACCGGATGGTACGCGAAACAACTTGCAACATAATAACAATAAAACGATCGCGCACCGGTGCCAGCACAACCTCCGGCCGCCCCTGTCCTGAAGATGCTACTGTGCTCACTTCTTCAACAACCTCATCTTTGATTAGCTCATTTACCAAAGTCGAGATTGTCGTCGGCCGCATTGACAGGTGTTTTGCCAGCCGTTTTCGGCTGACTTCATCCTGGTCACATATTGCCTGATAGATCCGCGTTTTGTCGCGGTCCAACGCACTGGCTGAAAAATCGGAAATTATAGTGTCGAATGGAAGCTGCATGATCACTTGACTATATTAAATAACAACGTATGATATTAATTAATTCAGGCGGCATAGATCGCCCTAATAACATAGATCATCATGGGAAGCTTTTATGAAAATAGGAATCATCACCAGTGCCCTGATTGCCTTTGGCGCGTCCGTTGCCCCATACGTTAGTGCAAACGCAACAGAAGTTCTTCGCCTTGGCCACATCCGCGACACCAATTATCCAACGCATCTCGCCGCTTTGAAATTTGCAGACATTGTAAATGCAAAAACGAACGGAGAAATCGAGGTAAAGATCTATCCAAACAGCCAACTTGGCGGTGCCAAGGATATGTTCGTCCAGATGCAGACCGGCGATCTTGAAATGGTTTATGGTGGCATCAATACACTTGCCTGGATCAATGGTGGCGAAGCGTTTGAAGCGACAGCCATTCCTTTCCTTTATCGTGACTATGCTCACATGAAGGGCGTTCTTGATTCAGAAATATTTGCGCCAATCATTAATGCTGCGGAAAAAGATACCGGTATCAAGATCATCGCAATAAATGGCGAAACAGCCCCTCGCGGCCTGACGGCAAATCGTGCCATTTCCACCGCAGCAGATTTCAAAGGCCTGAAAATACGCACTGCAGCAAGCCCAACCGTTCTGCGTGCCATGCAGACCCTTGGAGCCATACCGCAACAAATTCCCTTCAGCGATCTTTACCTTGCCCTGAAAACCGGTGTGGTTGATGCCCAGGAAAACGGCGCCGCAGTTGTTGATTCCGCCAGCCTGTATGAAGTTCAGCAATATTACATGAAAACTGATTACATCCGCGACATAGAGACATTCTTTATGTCTTCGGAAAAATGGGAAGAATTAAGCGACGAACAACAGAATATCATTGCCGATGCTGCCGAAACAGCCGGTAATTACGAAACAGAACTGTTAAATGAATTAATGGCAAGCGTGTACGATCGTTTGTCCACCAAAATGAAAATAGTGGACCCCGACCTTGATAGCATCCGTGATGCTTTGTCAGGCGCATTCGATAATTTCGAAGGCGACAAATGGCCCAAAGGTCTGATCAAGGCCATAGCAGCCTACGAATAAGGCAGGAGCGGATAATCGGTCCACAGCCTGATCCGCCTCCGATCTTCCTCCATCAAGAATTGTCAGAGCCATGATTGCGTTTCTGTTCGTTATTCTTTTCGGGCTGATTGCACTCGGAATGAATATCTGGCTGGCCATGGGTGTCAGCGGCGTTTTGTATATCCTGATCGAAGGTGAAATATCCCTTCGAATGGTCGCATCAACGATGGTCGGTGGTGTGGATTCTGCTACGCTGGTGGCGATCCCCATGTTCATTCTTGCTGGCGAACTTATGAACAAATCCGGGATCACCTCCAAACTGACAGAGCTGGCAGATTACCTGATCGGTCGCGCCAAAGGCGGACTTGCGTATGTTGCAGTTGTCGTCAACCTGATCGTCGCCGGGGTTTCGGGGTCGGCAGTTGCCGACGCAAGTGCGGTTTCATCCGTGATTATTCCATCCATGGTCAAACGCGGCTATGACCGGGCCTTTGCGGCTTCAATCAATGGTGCTGCGGCCGTACTGGGTCCAATCATCCCCCCTAGTATCCCGATGATCTTTATCGGAATTATTTCCGGAATTTCTGTTGGAAAGTTGTTTCTGGGCGGCATAGTCCCCGGTTTGCTTATGGGGACCGTATTAGTCGCAGCAATTTTTGTAATCAGTCGACGACGCAACTACCCCACCGTCCAAAAAGAACTAAGCATGAGTGCGCTAAAGCTACTTCTGCGGGATTCTTTCTTCGCAATCATGGCCCCTGTTATCATCCTTGGCGGTCTAATCTTCGGCTTCGTTACACTTGTCGAGGTCTCGGTTCTGGCCGTTCTCTATATTTTGACCATTTCCCTTTTCGTTTATCGCAGCATCCATCTCAAAGAACTGCCGGGCATCTTCTTCAATTCGGCTGTATTTTCGTCATCGGTGATGATCATTTTCGCTGTTGTCGGCCTTTATCAATACCTTATTGCCTATGTCCAGCTTGGGGATCAACTTGGCGAACTCATACGGGAATGGGACCTGTCGCCCTTCACATTCCTTCTTCTGATCAACATTTTTCTTTTGATCCTTGGCTGCATCCTCGATGCCGTGCCGGTAATGCTAATTTTCTTTCCTGTGCTTCTTCCAATCGCCATCGAACTCGGTATTGATCCGACCCATTTCGGCGTGATCGTGGTCCTTAATCTGATGATCGGGCTGCTAACCCCGCCGATTGGCGTACTGCTATTCCTCGAATGCAAGATTGCACAGGTAGGGTTCGGAGAACTTCTGAAAGAAATCTGGCCTTTTGTGCTGGCCCTCATCGGGGTTCTGCTTTTGTGCACTTATGTCCCTGCACTCGTCACCTGGTTGCCCAATCTTGTTTTCGGCAATTAAGGAGATGGCAATGAAAACCATAATCAGATTTTTGCTGTCCGTTTCAAAAATTGTCATCACCACGCTGTTCATGTCGATCTTCGGTCTGTTCACAGTCCAGATTGTGCTGCGCTATCTTGTTGGCACCACCTGGCTTTGGGTGCCGGATGCCACACGACTAATGTTTGTCTGGCTAGTGTTTCTCGGGGCTGCTGTCCTGCACGCCGCCAACGGACACATGATGGTGGATGCCTTTGTCATCCGTCTGCCAGACAAGGCCCGTCGGGCAATCGCCATTCTCATTGAACTTCTGGCCATGAGCCTGTTTGCAATCATGTTTTTCAAAGGAATAGAGATCGCACAAAAGCGTATGCGCATCCCCTTTGACACATGGGATCTGCCAACAGGCTATGCCTACGCCGCCATTTCCGTATCAGCCGTCCTGTTCTTTATCGTCAGCGCTGATCGGCTGGCAGATAACCTGCGCCTTATGCGCAAAAAGGAGAATTCAAATGTCGAGTGAAACCGAACTTTATCACGCTACGATTAAAACGCTGATGGACAAGATCCATGAGGGCCTGCCCGAAATTGAAAAGGCCGCCACCGTAATGGCAAAAGCCATCATGGAAGACAAGCTGATCCATGTTATCGGCCCGGGTGGTCATTCCAACATGGGTGTCGAAGAACTGCTGTGGCGCGCAGGCGGCCTTGCCCCGATCAATGCAATCCTCGATCCGGGCACAAACCTGATCCACGGCGCCAAACGGTCCAACATTATCGAACGAACTCATGGCTATGCAAAAGGCGTTCTGGACTCTTACCAGGTTGGTAAAAAACCCGGCGAGGTCATTGTGATCGTCAATGCCTACGGCGTAAACGCTATGTGCATTGATACTCTTCTGGAAGCGCGAAAACGCGGCATGCAGGTGATTGCTGTCACTTCGCGGTCTTTTGCCGATAATCTTCCAGCGGATCATCCTGCCCGTCATGAGTCCGGCAAAAACCTTTATTCCGAAGCAGATTACTTTCTCGAAAACCATCTGCCACTAGGCGATGCAATCGTTGACATTGAAGGTTGCGACGAAAAAACGGGATCAACGTCAACCTTCTGCAACGTGTTTGTTCTCAACCTTCTTGTGATCGAAGCGATCCGGGCAATCATTGCCATGGATGGGAAACCACCGGTCTGGCGCAGCGCCAACATGCCGGGCGGCGATGCTGCCAACAAGGTCCTCGAAGATAAATACATCCCCCGCATCCGGCATCTTGGCTGATGGGACCAGTTGAAAAACAACAATCTCTAACGACGAAGACGCGAATAACAAGCGAGTAAGCATGCTGGAACTACAACAGACGACGACATCCCGGGTCATCATATCCGGGCCGACAAAGCCCCTTGCCTTCTTCGTCGCAGGTGACGGTCGAATTGCATCCGTGGACACCCCCAAAAACACGGAGGCAAATGAAATGTCCACATTGGGGATGGTCGATCTACAGGTAAACGGTTTTGGCGGCATTGATTTCAACAAAGATGACCTGACTGCCGAAGAACTTGATCATGCCCTGACAGCAATGCTTGCGACCGGCGTCACACGGTGTTTACCGACCATTATTACCGCCCACACCGAATGCCTCCGCGCCCGCTTGCGCGCCCTTGACAGTGCAATCTGCAACAGCCGCCTTGGCCCGGTGATGATCGACGGCATCCATATCGAAGGCCCGTTCCTGTCGGCCAAAGACGGTTATGCCGGATGTCACCCCAAAGATGCAATGCGTCTGCCCAGTATTGAAAACTTTGATTATCTGACCGAGGGGTTGCGAACTCCTATCGCGATGATGACCCTGGCACCGGAGCATGACGGCAGCACGCAGTTCATACGTGAACTTATCAGCCGGGGAACGACCGTTTCCCTTGGCCATACACGTGCCACCCGCGACCAAATCCTCCAAGCCATAGAAGCCGGGGCAACAATGTCGACCCATCTGGGAAATGGCATCGCCCACATGCTTGAGAAAAATAACAATCCGCTTTTTGCGCAACTTGGCGAAGACAGGTTGATTGCGGGACTTATTGCCGATGGCGTTCATGTACCGCCTTATATGTTGCAGTCCTGGATCAGGGCAAAACAAGCAAGCCGTGTTGCCCTGGTAACCGATGCAACCGCCGCCGCAGCGGCACGGCCAGGCACCTATACCCTGGGAGATGTCACAATCGAACGTGGCACGGATGGCATCGTGCGTGAACCGGGATCGCCCTATCTTGCCGGATCAGGGGTAACGCTCGATCAGTGCGTCCGCAATATCATGAACTGGCATGGCTACGACCTCGCCACAACCTTTTGCATGGCCCGCAACACCCCGCTCTCCGTTCTTGGGAAATCGGCCATTCCGTCTGTCGGCGATATTGCCGAATGCGTTTTCTGGCAACAGCACGACGCCCAATGGCATGTGACCGGGGCACGTATCGGCAATTGGCAAGTCCACATAAATTCCTGAACCCCTGACTATAAAGTTTGAATGATATGAAAATCTTTATCAATAAATCCAAACAGGACTCTGGCGCACAAGCTGCGGCAATCGGTGGTGACCTGATCGTTAAAACCATCGCTGAGCATGGAGAGGCCAGGATCATCCTTGCCACTGGCGCAAGCCAGTTCGATATGCTGCGGGCCCTGGTCGCCCGCACCGATATCGACTGGTCAAAATGCAGCGTTTTCCACCTGGATGAATATATCGGACTGCCAAAGGATCACCCGGCCAGTTTCGTCGGATACCTGATCGAACGTTTTGTGAAACAAATTCCGTCACTTAAACATTTCGAAGCCATCAATGGCCTTGCAGATCCGGAACAGGAGATTGCGCGGTTAAACCACACGGTTGGCTCCCGGCCCGTCGATGTTGCCTTTATCGGCATCGGAGAAAACGGGCACCTTGCTTTCAATGACCCGCCTGCGGATCTGGAAACTGACCAGGCCTATCTCAGGGTTCAACTGGATGAAGCCTGCAGAAGCCAGCAGGTTTCTGAGGGCTGGTTCCCGTCTATTGATGACGTTCCCCTATACGCCATCACTATGAGCATCCCGCAAATTCTGAAAACCAGAACCATCATCTGCACCGTTCCCGACGCCCGCAAAGCCGACGCCGTGAAAGGTGCGCTAGAAGGCCCGGTCAGCGACATGTGCCCAGCCTCCTCGCTTCAAAAACATTCGAACACCTATCTCTTTCTCGATGCACCTTCCGCAGAAAAACTCGGCAATGAATACAAGAGTTAATGCCAACAGGGCGGGCTGTTTGAACACAGCATTCAGCAACGCTTTATATTAACGGAGACCTATTAATGCGATACCCCAGCGTAATAAAATCATTTGCTGCCTGTTTGTTTCTTGTGACCTCGTCACAGGCAGCATTGGCCGAAACCGTCCTGCGTCTGGCCGAAAACCAGCCTGAAAACAACCCGGTAACCATCGCCATGCACCGGTTTGCCGAACTAGCACAGGAATATTCCAATGGCGAAATCCAGATTCAGGTCTATGCCGGCGGGCAATTTGGTCAGGAAACAGAAACGATCGAGCAAACCCAGGTCGGCATTATCGAAATGACACGCGTCAATGCCGTAACACTTGCAAATGTAACACCGTCTGTCGGCGTTTTTGCACTGCCATACATTTTCAAGGATACCAATCACAAATATGCGGTTCTTGACGGAGACATCGGCAAAGACGTCAGAAACGAGATGACCAAAGCAGGCCTTGTCGGCTTTGACTTCATGGAAGCTGGTTCCCGCAGCTTCTACACACGTGAAGGCCTGCCGCTGACCGGTCTTGATGACCTGAAAGGCCGGAAGATACGCGTCCAGAACTCCCCTATTGCAATACGTATGGTAGAGCTTTTGGGCGCAATCCCGACCCCGATGAACTATGGCGAAGTCTTTTCCAGTCTGCAAACCGGCGTCATGGATGGGGCGGAAAACGATTTCGTAAGCTTCCTGACCTCAGGCCACTACGAAGTGGCTAAGAACTTTCTTGAAGACGAACATCTGAGTCCTCCCGCCATTGTTGTCATGAACAAGGAGACCTTTGATGGCCTGCCCACTGAACAGCAAGATGCCATTTCACGTGCAGCCCACGAAGCAGCTCTTTACGAACGTAAACTGATGTTTGAAGCAAATGCCGAGGCAAAACAGACCGTTATTGACGCTGGCGTTACCGTATTGCCGGTTGACAATACGCCTTTCCAGCAGGCCATCCTGCCAATCTATGACGAATTCCCCGAACTGAGCGATTACATCAATCGCATTAGCGAAGTGAATTGATTTCCCCCAACAAAGGCCGGGGGCACTGCCCCTGACCTGCTTTTCCAAGAGGCAAACCAAGTGGTGCCAGTGCAAAATCGCCTAAAGCAGATTGCCACTATCGTGGATGGTGCCAATCTTGTCGCGCAGTTTATCTGCTATCGACTGCTGGAACTAATCGTCATCGTTACCGTGCTTCAGGTTATCTTGCGCTTCGGATTTAACAATCCGACCAAATGGTCCGAAGAAGTGGCAATGATCAGCCTGGTCTGGTTCGGTATGCTTGCTGTGGCAATCGGAGTACGCCGACACAGCCACATTTCCATCATGTTTTTTCGCGATCTGCTGCCGCCAAGTGGCAGACAAGTCGTTGATGCATTGGCCCAGATCGCGATCCTGATTTTTGCCTCCATCCTTATATTCAAGGGATGGGACCTGGTAACTGTTACCGGGCGTAGTCGGCTTCCCGCCTCTCAACTCCCCAAAAGCTGGCTTTATTTCTCGGCCTTTTCTAGTGGTTGCCTTATGGGACTAAACGCAATCACGAACCTTGTTACCCGATCACTAAGCACAGATACCAACCCCGAAGCGGAAGCCCACAGATGAGCGAACAGGAAATCGGAATACTGCTGCTTCTCGGCAGCTTTACAGGACTCATGGTAATCCGGATTCCGGTTGCTTTCGCCCTTGGCCTTTCGTCCTCGATCACAGCATTCTATCTGGGATTGCCGTTGATGATGATCGGTCAGCGCATGATTAACGGGCTTTTCTCTTTTACCTTTCTGGCCGTCCCGTTTTTCATCCTTGTCGGCAATATTATGACCGAAGGTGGGATATCAGACCGACTTGTGAAATTTTCAGATGTACTGGTAGGACGTTTCCGAGGTGGCCTTGCCCAGGGAAATGTGCTTGCGAGTACGTTTTTTGGCGGAATTTCGGGGTCATCTGTTGCCGATGTTGCATCCATCGGCTCCTTTCTGATACCGGGAATGAAAAACAGGGGATACCCTGCCGAATATTCGGTTGCAGTGACCGTTACCTCATCAGTACAGGGCGTTCTGATTCCACCAAGCCAGAACATGATATATTTTGCACTTGCTGCAGGCGGCCTTCCAATCAGCAGTCTCTTTATCGCCGGCTATATTCCCGGGCTGATTTTGTCTGGCTCACTGATGCTGCTGTGCTGGATTATGGCGATCAGACACAACCACCCCCGCGGCGAGCGCTATCGCCTTAAAGATGCAGTTGGCATTCTGACCAGGGCCTCTGTCGGACTGTTCACTATCGTTATCATCATAGGCGGTATCATTTTCGGTATATTCACTGCCACTGAATCAGCAGCCATAGCCGTTGCCTACGCCCTCCTGGTGACAACCTTTATCTACCGTTCAATGGACGGCGCAAAAGCTCGTAAAATCATGAGTGGCACGCTTGAAACGCTGGCAATGGTTGTCGCAATTATCATGACATCCTCCGCGTTCGGGTTTCTGCTCTCCTATTTACAGGTTCCTTCTGCGCTTGCGGATTTCATTCTTGGCGTCTCATCCAGTCCGATTGCCATTATGCTTATGGTCAATTTACTTCTTCTGGTTCTGGGAATGTTGATGGATATGGGCGTCCTTATTCTGATCCTCACTCCGATCCTGCTACCGATTGTCACCCAAATCGGCATGAATCCGATCCATTTTTGCATCGTCATGATGCTTAATCTCGGTATTGGACTATGCACACCCCCAGTTGGTATTTCGCTCATGGTCGGCTGCGGCGTCGGTGGCGTCAGCATCGAACGAACAATCAAATCCCTATTGCCATTCTATCTGGTAATGCTCGTCGTGCTGGGACTGGTGACATTTATTCCGGCCCTTTCACTAGGATTGTTAACATGGCTCTAACCCGGTCTTGAGGTTGTGCATAAGGAAGCTCTGATCCAATGGCAGGTATCAGAGCCACGACAGGACGAAGTCTCTGATTTAATCTTCGAGGCATCCTATTGAAGCAGAGACTGACCTGCCTGATCAAAAAGATGAAGGTCCTGAGGTTTGGCATCGAGTTTTAATGTGCTGCCGATCTCGATTTCCGCATAACCGGGCAATTTAGCCACGATTGTTCTCTCTTCCGTGCCGACCTTTACATAGACAAGCTGAACTTCGCCAAGTTGTTCAACATGGTCAACAAGGCCTTCGACAACATATTCCTCGCCCGGGGCAACAAACAAATCTTCCGGGCGGATGCCAAAGTGGACATCGCATCCATGTGTTTGTGTATCAGTGGTGACTGGGACCTGCACTTTGCGGTCCGCAATATGGTGTACAATGGTCCTGGTGCCAGTTTGGTCGATAATCGCGGGTAATATATTCATTGCAGGTGAGCCGATAAACTGGGCAACGAAAAGGTTACCTGGCTTTCTGTAAAGTTCTGTCGGTGACCCGATCTGTTCGATCTTGCCGTCTTTCAGCACAACAATCCGGTCGGCAAGTGTCATGGCCTCGACCTGATCGTGCGTTACGTAAATCATCGTTGCGTTCGGCATTGCCTTTTTCAGTTTGGCGATCTCGATACGCGTTGCCACACGCAGGGCCGCGTCCAGGTTGGATAACGGTTCGTCGAACAAAAACACCCTTGGATTACGGACAATTGCCCGCCCGATAGCAACGCGCTGGCGCTGCCCTCCTGACAACGCCTTTGGAAAGCGTTGAAGATAGTCTTGCAACTGAAGACTGGCCGCCGCCTGACGCACACGTTCGTCGATCCGGTTCTTGTGCTCCCCTGCGATCCGCATGCCAAAGGCCATGTTTTCATACACGGTCATATGCGGATACAAAGCGTATGATTGAAACACCATCGCAATCCCGCGACGAGATGGCGGTACTTTGTTCATCAATTGCCCGTCAATGCGCAATTCACCGGATGTAATGTCTTCCAGACCGGCAATAGAGCGTAACAATGTTGATTTTCCGCACCCGGATGGGCCGACAAATACCGTGAACTCGCCGGAGGCGATTTTAAGGTCTATGCCGTGAAGAATGGACAATTCGCCATAGGATTTCTTCACGTTTTGCAATGTTAATTCGGCCATAAGCCTTCCCCTTTTTATTATTCCAGATTTGCGCAGACGCGGATTATCTCAGTCTTGTACACGGCGGCCCGGAGTGAGTTCCGAGATAAAGCGGGTGATGGAACCTGGTGCGAGGTTTTGAATTTCGGCAGCATTCCGGCGGCGAATGGCACGGCGCACCAGTTTTGCACCAAGATAACGGAAAGGTTCCGGTGGCAGTTTCAGACGCCGGCTAATTCCGACCAGGCCGCTGCTGCTCCAGCGGTCCTGCTTTCCCAGAACCAGACTGGCAAGAATTCGCCCGGCAATCGGAGTTTGGGCAATTCCCGTGCCGTTGAACCCCATGCCGTAAAAAATATTTGGATGTTCACGCAAATGGTCGAAGACCGGAACATGATCTGCAACGCAGTCGATGGCCCCTGCCCAATCGAATTCTATCGGAACATCGCGCAATGCAGGGTAAACACGATGAAGTTCCCGTATGTTATCCTGGCCATGTTCCGGGCTTCGATTGAAATCAGCGCCGAAATTACCGCGAAAGGCAACATTGCCACTGCCCCGGCCAAAAACGATGCGGCCACCTTTGGTGCGCTGGTAATAAAGAACCTGCATTTGTGAATCACAAATCGCCGAACCGTCCCGCCACCCGATGTGATCAAGAAAATCCGGTATCTCTGCAGTTGCAATCACCTGACTGTCGACGACATACATATATTGTCTAAGCTCGGGAATGGCTGATAGCCATGCATTGGTCGCCAGTACAATTTTCTTGCCATGCACGGTTCCGCGAGGTGTTTGCACTTTGCAACATTTCCCGGGAGTGATGTTGGTTACCGGGCTTTGTTCATGAATGATCACACCCTTGACGATGGCAAGGTTTCTAAGGCCAATTGCCAGTTTTGCGGGGTGGACCGTACCTGCATTTGGCTCGACAATTCCCGCATAAGATGCAGATGAGCCTGTGCGAGCTTCTATCTCTGCCGTCGATAATACCTTAAATCGATCGACACCCGCGGCTTTCGTCAGGGCAAGCGCCCGGTCCCATGCGCCTTCCTGGGACCTGGAACTTGCCGTCCAGAACCAACCGTCAAGCCGCAAATCCATGTCGATCATGCCTGATTTTTGCAATTGCTCCAGTTCGGCAATGGCATCGACCGAGGCGACACAAAGTTGCTGTGCTTCCTGTTCGCCAACAACAGCACTTAGGTGGTCAAGTTCGGCAAACCAGGAATGAACTTGCCCGCCATTCCGGCCCGAAGCACCAGACCCGCAAAAATCTGCCTCAAGGACAACAACACGTGTTTCGGGGGCCTGTTCCCGAATGCGTAAAGCTGTCCACAGTCCGGTGTAACCACCGCCAACAACAACAACATCGGCATGTTGTTCGCCTTCCTGCCGGTTTGTCGCGGCTGAAATTGCAGTATCATGCAACCAGAAAGAACGGTCATCCCGTGCAGCAATACTAGGTAAACGAAGTTGAATTTTTGACATGTCAGCAGTCCTCCGCGGACGTAATAACTTTGGCGTATTTATGAAACAGCCATGCCGGTATGCGGCGAAGTTTCTGGGGGAACCCGCCCTGATGCAGACAGGTTTCCGCCGCCGAGGCTGTGGCTTCCTTAAGGGCTGTTTCGGCAGATTTATGCTCGCAGCAGAACGCGGTGATGAAGGTGGCAATAAAGCTGTCGCCAGCGCCACATGTATCAACAACATCGATCTTTTCGGCCGGTGCATGCCAGATGGTTGCGCCATCGTCAAAATAAGCGCCGCGCTTTCCGCAGGTCAAAACGACATTTTTTGCTCCTGCCTGCCGCAGTGCCGCGATGATTGGCGTAACCTGTTCGTCGGGGTTTTCCGGCCCGGCTGCGAAAACCAAAGGAACACCAACAAGTGTTATGGCAAAATGAGACGTCGAGACGTCAAGACTGAAGGCGATGTCGTCAGCGACAAGTTGCCGGACCAGTTGTTGCGAAGAATTCGTTCCAAGATGGACCCAGTCAGCATTAATCAGGGCCTTGTAGCGGCTGACTGACGGCAGGTAATTTTCACCAATCCCGAGATCCTCGAGCAGGAAGCGGCGATCACCGGCTTTTTCCTGCAAAAGGGTTACCGCGGTATCCCCGGCGAGGCGCTCGACATCATCGTTTGAAAGGCCGATCCGGGTAATCTCGTCAACAATGACGTCCCCTTCACTATCTTTGCCAACCGCCCCGAAATATCGGGCGGACCATCCTTTTCGTGTCCATTGTACGGCAACGTTCAATGCGTTGCCGCCAACCGCCATGACATTCTTGGTCAGATAAACGTCAAGGCAGTTATCTCCGACCGTAATCAGTTTGGGGGATGTGTTGGACATCATGCCGACACCGCGCAATCGTAAAGATACGGCGAGATCGCCTGAAGGTTTCGGCTAAGAGCCGTGACCGGATCAAGTGCATAGCTACCATTGCCAAATGGTTCGAACGATATTTTCCCTTTATAACCGAAGCTCGCAATTTCCGTCACATAGTCGCCAAGGGGCAAATTGCCGTCCCCCCAAACCAGATGACCGTTCGGTGTACCGTCGACCAGTTGAATATGCGCAAGCCGGTCCCCGAATTTTTCAAAATAATCCGATACAGTATCGCCAGCTGTTGCCATTCCGACCGTATCAAGGACAACGTCAATATTGCCGCGTGACACCTCATTCAGCATGCGTTCAAGACCGCGCGCATCGGTGATCAGGTTAGTTTCAACCCGTTGCAACGGTTCAAGAAGGCAGCGCAAGCCGTTCCGTCTGGCATGATCGGCAATCTGGCCAATTGCATGGGCCGAATGTTCCCAGGCTTTCTCGATGCAGTCGGTTTCAAAACCGCGCCCGGATGTCAAAAAGAGATATTTGGCCCCCAGATCAGCGGCGATATCAGCGGCGCGATAAAAAAGATCGATGCTTTTTTGCCGCAATACGGGGTCACCTGCAGCAATATTGATCGGATAAATTACCTGTTCTGGCGTGTAGCACCAGGTTGACAAGCCATGTTCGACCAGAATTTCACGCACCTGTTTTACACGACTATCATCGCCATGAAACAGATCGAGATGCGGGGTAATGCCCCATAATTCTATTTCCTTGAAACCAAAATCGCGCAGCACTTCGGCGACCTTTTCAAAAGGAAAATGTTGAAAGCTGAAATTGGCCCCAATCAGCTGGCGGGACGTAAGTTGCGACATTGGGAATGGCTCCTGTCTGGAGAAGAATTATTTGCCGATACCTTCTGTCAGGCCACGAATGAAGTAGCGTTGCATAACGAAGAAAATGATCACAATAGGCAGGGCCGAAATCGTCATGGCGGCAAACACCTGGGCATAATTTGTGCCATGCTTTGCCATCAGGGATGTCAAGCCGACCGGCAAGGTTTGAACACTGACGTCGCTGGTGAAAATCATCGCGAACAGATATTCATTCCATGAAAACAGGATGTGTAAAATCACACATGAAACGATGATGGGCTGACATAAGGGCAGCATGATTTTTCTGAAAATCTGACCTTCAGTGGCACCATCCATCATGGCTGCTTCATCCAGATCACGTGGTAATTCAAGCATATAGGCACGGATCAGAAAGGTCGTGAAGGGAACGCGAAAGGCAGTGTAAAGAATGATCAGTGCCCAGTGCGTATTGTACAGGCCAAGCGACTGCAACATGCGCACCAACGGTATAACCGCGACTGTCGGGCTTAACATCATGCCGCCAAGAACAAACA
This sequence comes from Thalassospira sp. NFXS8, assembly GCF_040148805.1. Classification (NCBI taxonomy): domain Bacteria; kingdom Pseudomonadati; phylum Pseudomonadota; class Alphaproteobacteria; order Rhodospirillales; family Thalassospiraceae; genus Thalassospira; species Thalassospira sp. NFXS8. Next base: position 164,683 of record NZ_JAGEMF010000005.1, read on the forward strand.
TGATCACAAGCGGTTTTCCCGGCATTTTTGTTCTGGTCAAGCCAAAGGCCGTCCATGCGCTGATAAAGATCGTACAGATGGTCGAGGCGATCGTTACCAGAAGGCTGGAGGTTAAAAAGGTGCTGACACCCTGGTTCCACGCGGCAACATAATTGTCGAGAGACCAGTTATCGGGAAACGAAAAAGGCTGGTTAAAGATTTGCGAATTGGACTTGAAACCGCTCAATGCCATCCAGAATAACGGATATAAAACGATGATGCCCAGGCACACCAGAAACGCCAGCAGGAAAGTTTTGGCGATGACGGCCCACGCATTTGCGTGTTCGGTCTGTGGCGGGGAAAAAGTCGTACTGCTCATGACTGTACTCTCCGGCTTTTGGTATACCAAAGCTGTGCTGCCCCACAGATCATCGTGACAACAAAGATCACAACGGCAATTGCGGCGCCGTAGCCAAAGTCGTTTTGAATGAAGCCCTGTTGGTAAAGCCATGTTCCAAGAACCTGACTGCTGTTGTTCGGGCCGCCCGCCGTCATCACCATTACTTCGTTAAAAACCTGAAAGGCGCCGGTAATAGTAACGATGGTCATAAGACCGGTCATTTCACGGGTCATGGGTAGTGTAATCTTGAACAGGCGACGCAACGGCCCCGCACCATCCATAATTGCGGCATCATAAAGTTCTTTGGGAATTTTCTGGATCGCGATGGTGAACAACAATGTTGAATAGCCAAATCCCTGCCATTGGCTCATTGCAATGATCGCGTAGATTGCCGTGTGCTCGTTGCCCAGCCACGGGATCGAAAGCTGTTCAAGTCCAAGAAATTTCAATGCACCATCAAGCAAGCCCAGATCGGGTTGATAGATGAAGTAAAACAGCAAGCCAGTGACCGTGGTCGAGATGGCAGAAGGGACAAAATAGATGGCACGCCAGAAATTCCGCCAGCGAACGCTCCCCAGCCCTTCAATAAGTGCTGCAACCATAAACGCGCCGAAGACCTGAAAAACAATAGACAGGATCGCATACAGGCAGTTGTTCCAAAGCGCCTGCCATACCACGGGGTCATGGAACAACCTGGTATAGTTTGCAAACCCGACATTGGTAAGTTCACCGGTGAATATGTCCTGGTTGGTCGTACTGACCCTGAAATTGTCGATAATTGGAAAATAGACGAACCAGCCAACAACAATGAGTGCAAGAAGAGCCCAGCGTAATGACAGTATTTTACCCATGTAAAAATGGAAAGTGCTCTCGGCTTCCGGCAGCCCGCGGGTCGCGGCGCCATATCCTAAGGCGCCGCTTTCAATATTTTCAGGAAAGGGTGTCATCCTGACCTCACTTTGCTACGGCTTTTGAGGCCTCTCGGACTGTTCCCATGACATCCTGCGGGGTCATTGATCCACCAGCCAGGGCCTGTAAACTGGACAACCATGCTGCGGCAACGCGGGGATGGTTAACGGTGTCAAGCCAGGGCATCAGGTACGAAGCTTTTTCGATTTCGGCCATGCCTTCAACAACAGACGGGTTCATCATGGATGCATCCGCACCGCCGATAACCGCGCTGGGTTGCCCATAAGGGGGTGCCGAAAGGATTTTACCGTGTTCCCTGGTGGTGACGAATTTCATAAAATCGATCGCCAGCGGGACATTTTCGGCTTCCGTGTTGATCATATATCCTTCAGGCGCACCTTCGATGGCATGCGGGTCGCCGGTTGCATTTTCCGGCGCAGGCAACGGAAAAAAGCCGAAATCGCCGGTTTTTAACTGGCTGTCAGCACCCGTTGACTGGTCAAATTCGATGATTTCCTGATAATACATGGCCGATTTTGCGTCGGTCAGTGCTTGAAGTGCGGACCGGTAGGATGTGCCATTCATCTCCGCACCCTCCGTACAACGATCTTGAAACTGCTTGAACTGTTCGAGTGCTAAAACATAGCCGGGATTGTCATATTTGGCAGTGTCGGGGTCGAAGTCCTGCTCAAGCGTTTCCTGCGGGACGTTATAAGCCAGCAATTGACCGACATAGTGAACAAGCGGCCAGGCTTCCTTGTTGCCAATGGAAACCGGAGTGATGCCCGATTGGCGAATGACATCGCAACTTTTGAGAAAATCTTCAAAATTATCGGGTTTTTTCAAACCCAGATCGGCGAAGATCTTCTTATTGTACCCCATGAATTTCGCGTCGAGATATAACGGGATGCCATAATATTTCCCGTTGTAAATGAAAGCCTTAACTGCAGCGGGTGTCATTTTGCTACCCCAATCCGTGTCCGGGGCGATCACCGGAGTCAGGTCAACAGCGCGTTTTCCGCGAATAAAGTTGCCTCCCCAACTGCCTGTCCAGGAAAAATAGATGTCAGGCAGTGAATTTGTTGCGACGAGTGCCTTGGTTTTGTCTTTAACGCTGTCATCGGTTTCCTGAATAAGTTTAACCGTCACATCGGGGTGCAGCTTTTCATATTCTTTTGCAATATCGGCAAAATAGGGTGAAAGCTGTTGCAGACCGAATTTGGTCAGAATAGACACCGTACCGCTGTAATCGACCTTTGCATTCGGATCGGCAATGACGTTTTCACGGGCAAAACTGCTCGTTGCGGATAGACCAAAAAGTGCCAGCGCGGTCATTGTGACCGTCATTGTTTTAGTTGATTTTCCCATGTGAAGCCTCCGTGATGTTTTGTGGCATCAGTATTCGACGCGTTTGTAGTAACGACGGGTGGTCAGAGGGTGGTCGCGCAGAACCTCAAGATGTGCGCTAAGCCGTTCAAGCAGGGTCGCCAGAACGACAGGAGAGATCAGGCTGCGAACCCGATCGGAAAGTCCTGGCAGTTCGACCGAAGCCGTATCAAGAACCCAGACGCGATCTGTATAACGTTTCACAAAGTTCTCGACGCGATCCGAAAGCGGGCGGAACGCATCTTCGCCCTTGAAGACAAAGACACTGACGCCAGGTTCCACCAGTTCCAACGTACCGTGGAAGAAGTCCGCCGCATGAACCGGACGAGTTCGGATCCACTGCATTTCTTCAAGAATGCACATGCCATAATAATGGGCTTCCGGCCACACAGCGCCGGCGCCGGTAAAAATATGATAACTTTCATTCTGGATGGCCTTGGCCAGTTTGGCAGCCTGATCTTCATAAGCAGCCTTGGCATCAGCCAACAGGACGGGAACATTTTGCAGTTCGGAAACGATGGTTTCGTAATCGTCGATTTCACCGCGCTCGGCCAAAAGAGCAAGAACGATTAGCAAGGTCTGAAGATAGAAAGATTCCGACGAGGTATCGTCCTCGGCGAAATTGGTAAAGTTGTAATCTGCCTCCTGCGCCAGCGGTGTGTCAGAATGCCCTGTCAGTGACAGGGTGCGAACACCACGCTTCTTCAGAAAAGCCAGAAGTTCGACGCTTTCCTTTGTCGTCCCGGAAAGGGAGGGCAAAACAACCAGCGCTTTTTCATCAAAACCAGCAGGGGGATCAAGAACCACCTGAGCAGGATATTGTGCGCTGACAGGAAACGTCGAATAGCGCTGGGCAAGTTCGATGGCCGGGAATGTCAGCAATTGTACGCCTCCAGTCCCCATGAAATAGAGCCGTTCCACGCCATTGGCGAGTTCATTGCGCATAAGGGCGCGAACGTCCTCTGCGATGGCAACGGCACCACTTTGAATCTTGAGAAAGCGGTCCTTGTCGAAATTCAGCATTTAGTCGTTCCTTGTGTTCCGGTTATCGGAGAACGTGATAACGGCGACATGCGTGCCGCAACACGGTTCAGGATGGTTCTACCGGTTTTCAAATCAATGAGATCGATCTCATATTTTCTAAAAAAAAGAGAAACAGGTTTGCGCTTGCGAAGAGTGAGATCGGTCTCACACGCAAAGTTAGCCACACGATTTTCCGTTTGGCAAGAAACTTTTTCGAACGCTTTTCGGATGTATGTTGTTGGCGGAGAGTTGAATTGTTCAGATTTGGGGGTTTGAAACCGATCCGCGAATAATCAGTTTTGTCGGGAATGTTGTGTTCCGGGGTGCCGCTTGCGAGCCCTTGATCCGCTCAAGAATCAGTTCGGCTGCCAACGGTCCGATCCTGGAAATCGGTTGTGCAACAACAGTAATCTGCGGGTCGGTGAATGTGGCAAGATCAAAATCGTCAAAGCCGACAAGAGACACATCTCTGGGAACCGATAACCCCATTGTGCGCAGCCCGAGCAAGGCCCCCTGTGTCATCAGGCTGTCAACCGTGAACAGTGCTGTTGGGCGGTCGCGACGGCTAAACAGGCGTATGGTTGCATCGACGGCATGTTTAACAGTTGATCGCGAAACACTAATCAGGTTTTTGTCCACGGTAATACCGTGTTCCTGCAAAGATTTTGTATAGCCGGCAAAACGCTCCTGTGCGGTAAAAATACGCGAATCATCTTGCAGGATCGCAATACGGCGATGACCGTTTGCAATAAGATAATCGACAGCTTCTTTGGCACCGCCTTCATTGTCGACGAGGATGCTGTCGCATTGTATGTCTTTTGCGACACGGTCAATCAGAACAATTGGCGCGCCGTCTTTGGCAAGTCTGGCGATGTGCTGATTGTCATCACCAGATGTTGGCGCCAGAATGAAACCGCGGATATTAAGAGCGCGCAAATTGTCGAGCAACGCCTTTTCCTGGTCTACATCTTCCTCACTGCTGGCAATCAAAAGGTTATAGCGGTGCTTGCGCAGCTCAACGTCAAGATCGTGCGCAATCCGCGCGAAGAAAGGGTTCTGAATGTCACCAGGCACAAACCCGATAATCGGCAGCTGTCCATGTCGGAGCGCCTGGGCGACACGGTTACCGCGATAGCCCAGTTTTTCTGCTGCTTCCAAAACACGTGCGGCGGCTTCTTCTCCGACATATCCATAGCTGTTTAATGCGCGCGCAGCCGTTGCACGGGATACATTGGCAACTGCAGCAACATCCTTAAGGGTAATTGTTTTGGGCGCCAAGAATTTGAACCCCTACCGGTCTGTAACATAATGAACTGTTGCACAGGCTACAGCTATAAAGAGATGAGACGATATTTGGTGAGATATCAGGTTGAAGTTTGAATTGGCAAGTGCTCCGCCCGCATTAACTGATTTATTCCCGCTTGTATCTCTCTAGCCTTTGCTCTGCATCGGCGTCGTTAGGCCATTATATATGGTTACCAAGATCTGATGCGCCAACGTCAACAACCTCGCAGCAACAGGTCATACGTCGCAAATTCGAAAAACAAACTCAATGCAAGATTGTATGACGCAGCAGGAAGAAGTTGCATTTTAATTATAATCAGTTAATTTAATAATATTTGATATACGTCACAGAAATGGAATGACTTTAACGGTAACAATAACTTGCCGTGCATCATTCTAACCCCACTCGCCATGCCTTCCTCCAGCCCCACGGAAGAATCCCCATGCACAACACGCCAATGCCCCCTCACCTCGGGCAGAAATTTCCCGTTTTAATTGTTACAGGCACGAATGATACGGACAGCCCGCTGGCCAACCGGGCACGGGAACTTGTTGATGACATTACGTTGTCCGGGTTAACCGTTGATCTTGTCCACAGCGACGCCGAGGGTGCCGCCTATATCGCCGCGACACCGCAAATAAGCTGCGCGATATTAGGACTGGATCACGAAACCGATAACCTTAACCAGCTTGAAACACTGGTCCATGCGATCCGGCGCCATGGCCGCAATCTGCCAGTTTTTGTCGCAACATCGCGCATGGCCATTGGCCGCCTTCCCGTTGCACTTTTAAAAGAAACCGAAGGCTATATCTGGCTGTTTGAAGACTCCCCCGCCTTTATTGCCGGGCGCATTGTTGCCGCTGCCCGCCGCTATCTTGATACTGTGCTACCCCCGTTTTTCGGGGCGCTGGCCAATTTTGCCAAGGTCCACGAATATTCGTGGCATACGCCCGGGCATACCGGTGGAACGGCTTTTCGTAAAACGGCCGTGGGCAGCGCCTTTTTAAACTTCTACGGCGAAGAAATGCTGCGATCCGACCTTTCGGTTTCGGTAGGCGAGTTGGGCTCTTTGAATGACCATTCAGGCGCCTTGAAGGAAGCCGAACAGTTCGCCGCAAAGACATTCGGGGCGGATTTCACGGTATTTTCCGTAGGTGGAAGCTCGGCCAGCAATCAAATGGTCCTTCATGCCTTTGTAACCGATGGCGATGTCGTTCTGGTGGACCGAAACTGCCACAAATCGCTGAACTATGCCCTGAACATGACCGGCGCTGTACCTGTCTATCTGATGCCACGCCGCAACCATCGCGGGGTCATCGGCCCCGTCCCGCGTGAAGAAATGACAGCGGAAGCAATCGCAGCCAAAATCAAGGCCAATCCGCTGGTCAAAAAAGGCCGGGACAAACCGGTGCTGGCGGTTCTGACGAATTCGACCTATGACGGATTATGTTACGACATTACAACAACAACGCAGCTTCTGGGTCAAAGCGTTGATCGCATTCATTATGACGAAGCATGGTATGGCTATGCCCGTTTTAACCCGGTTTATGCCGGACGGTTCGGCATGCATGATGAACCGCACAAAACCTCGGACCCGACAGTAACCGCAACCCAATCAACCCACAAATTGCTGGCAGCCCTGTCTCAGGCATCCATGGTTCATGTGCGTCAGGGGCGCAAGCCAATTGACTTTGCCCTGTTTAACGAAGCCTTCATGATGCACACCTCCACCTCGCCGCAATACAGCATCATGGCATCGACCGATATTTCAACAAAAATGATGCACGATGCCGGCCCGGCATTAACCGAAGAATGCATTCGCGAGGCCATTGATTTTCGTCAGGAAGTTGGCCGTATCGGCGAGGAAATTCTGGGCAAAAACAGTAATGACTGGTGGTTTGAAACCTGGCAGCCTCAACATGCCGGCGCCGCATCGTTTGTGGATGCCAACCCCGACATGCTTGCCAACGACCCGAAATTTTGGGCGCTAAATGCGGACGATGACACATGGCATGGCTTTGGCGACCTTGGTGCCGGCTATTGCATGCTAGACCCGATCAAGGTGACGCTGTTAACACCGGGCATTAATGCCGATGGCAGCCTTGCGGAAAACGGCATTCCTGCGTCCATTGTATCGGCATTTCTTGATGCGCGCGGCATCGTTGTTGAAAAGACCGAGCCCTATTCCATTCTGGTCCTGTTTTCGATAGGCATCACCAAGGGCAAATGGGGTTCGCTTGTCAGTGCGCTGCTGGAATTTAAAGATGCGTATGATGCAAATGCCCCCCTTGAAGACGTTATTCCCAGCCTGACCAAATCATTTCCTAAACAGTATCAAGGATTGGGCATTAAAGAATTTGCGGCCGAAATGCATGCGTTTCTGGCAGAAACCGCCCTTCTCGACCATCTTGATGCGGCATTTATGGAACTACCCGTTGCCACCATGACACCCCGTGATGCCTATAACCAAATGGTTCGCGGTGATGTCGAAAGATTGCCGGTCTCAAAAATTATGGATCGGGTTTTGGCCGTTCAGATTGTGCCTTATCCGCCCGGCATTCCGGTTTTAATGCCCGGTGAAAAAATCACCCGATCTTCAAAATCCATCCTCGATTATCTGTCGGCAATGGAAAAATTTGATGCCCGCTTCCCCGGTTTCGAACACGAAACACATGGGGTCGAAACACAGCGCGATGCCGATGGCCGTCCCGTCTATCACACGTATGTCCTGAACAAATCCGGTGCCTGATCGACCCGGAACAATCATTTCCTCACCCCAAAAATATAAGGGAAATGAGCATGATCAAGGGAGTTTTCCATGACTGACAAACCCACTACACAGAATGCAAACCCTGAATCCCGAAAGCTCGGTCTGGCAGGGTTGGTCGCAGTGGTTATCGGGTCCATGATCGGCGGCGGTCTTTTTAATCTGCCCCAGAACATGGCATCAGGGGCAGGCCTGATCGCCGTGTTTATTGCCTGGGTCGTCACCGGTGTCGGTATGTATTTTCTGGCAAATTCATTTCGCATTCTTGCCGATGAAAAACCCAACCTTAATACCGGCATTTATGCCTATGCCCGACACGGTTTTGGCAAATTCGTTGGTTTTGAAATGGCGTGGGGCTATTGGCTGTCGGCGGCATTTGGCAACGTTGCCTTTGCCGTGCTTGTCATGCAAACCCTGAACTATTTCTGGCCGGTTTTTGGTGACGGGCGTAACTGGCAATCTGTTCTTGGCGGGTCGCTGCTGATCTGGTCGATGAATTTTCTGGTTTTACGCGGTGTGCGACAGGCAAGCTCGCTTAATGTTGTTGCAACCATTGCCAAAATCGTTCCGATCATCCTGATCCTGATTGTTACGGCCATCGCCGCACACTGGGACCAGTTCACCTTTGATGCCTGGGGCAATGAACAGGGATTAGGCCCGATTGTGGACCAGGTCAAAAGCACCATGATGGTGACATTGTGGGTGTTTATCGGCATTGAAGGTGCCGTCGTCATATCCGGCCGGGCGCGTAAACCTGAAATGGTCGGCAGTGCCACGCTTATTGGCCTGATTGCCAGCCTGACCATTTATGCACTGATCTCGCTGTTGCCTTTTGGCATCATGTCACAGGAACAGTTAAGCGCGCTTCCCAACCCGTCCAGCGCCTATATCCTTGATCAGATCATTGGGGGCTGGGGGGCTGTTGTTGTCAATCTGGGACTGTTGATCTCGGTTCTAGGGTGCTGGTTGGCATGGACCATTCTGGTTGCCGAAGTGCCGTTTGCAGCGGCCTGTGATGGTGTTTTTCCCAAATCACTATCACACGAAAACAAACAGCACACACCCGCCCCCGCCTTGTGGCTTTCAAGCATCGTTATGCAGGTGACAATCTTTGTTGTCCTTTTTGCCAATGATGCCTGGATTTTCCTGATCAGCATTACCGGTGTAATGGTGTTGCCGCCTTATGTTGCCAGCACCCTTTATCTGTGCAAGCTGGCCTTTGCCCCGCAATTCAAGACAGAAGGCATATCTTCGCGCAATGCGGCCATTACAACGGCTGTATTAGGAACGATTTACAGCCTGTGGCTTCTCTATGCTGCGGGGCCGGTTTATTTCCTGATGTCGACGATTGTTTATGCCCTGGGCATTCCGGTTTTTTGGTGGGCGCGGCGCAGTTGGGAACCCGATGCACCGGTATTTCACGCCGTCGAAAAAATCTTTGCCATTCTCATGACCCTGACCGCGCTTATCGCAATCTACCTGTTTGCCAGTGGCAATATCGGGCTTTGATACCTGTTCGTTCCGGAGATGTTGCAAGCAGATCTCCGGAATGAACCGCGCCTATTGGTCTTCCCCGGCCCCTACCTTTGAAAGGCGATCAAAATGAGTTTTTATGACCTGTTTAAGTTTCTGGTTGTAGAACCCGAAAGTCACGATCACGACATACAGAACACGGCCTTAAGCGAAATACTTTCGGAAATTGAAAAACTGGGTCCGAAAGTGGTTCGGACAACCAGCATCAAGGAAGCAGAAATACAGCTTGCCCGCGATGTCAACTTTGGCTGTTTCCTGATCGCCGGGCAAACCGCAAAAGAAATAACCCGGCTTAACAGCTTTCTCGACCAGCTTACCATTATGGGGCTGTCGCCACCGGTGTTTGTGCTGGCATCCCAATTAGGAAAGTCCGAACTGGACCCGGGCCTGATCGAACGTGTGCGCGGTGTGATTTACCTTGAAGAAGACACCCCGGATTTCATCGCCAAGTTCGTTGCCCGCCATTTCCACGAATATGCCAATCAGCACAAAACACCATTTTTCGGCAAGGTTCTGGACTATGCCGAGGCCGGAAACGAAGTTTGGACCTGCCCCGGGCACGAAGGGGGTATGTTCTATCGCAAAAGCCCCGTCGGCCGAGTGTTCTTCGATTATATGGGCGAGGCCATTTTCCGCACCGATCTGGACAATTCGGTGGTAGAACTGGGTGACCTTTTAATCCACGAAGGCCCCGCCCTTGAAGCCCAAAGGCAGGCCGCCGAAATTTTCGGGGCAGACCGCACCTATTTCGTCCTCAATGGCACCTCCACCTCGAATAAAATTGCCACCGGTGCGCTGATCAGCCCCGGCGACCTTGTGCTGTTTGACCGCAATAATCATAAATCACAGCATCACGGCGCGCTGATGATGGCAGGCGGCGTTCCGGTTTACATTCCCACTGTTCGCAATTCCTATGGCCTGATCGGGCCGATGGACATGGCGGCTTTGGCAGAAGATGAACTGCGCCAGCGCATCAAGGACCACCCCTTGGTGAATGACCCCGATGCCTGGAAACGCGAACGCCCGTTCCGCCTGGCCATACTTGAAAATTGTTCCTATGACGGCACAATTTACGATGTTCGCCAGATCATCGAAAAACTTGGCAAGCTGTGCGACTATATTTTATTTGATGAAGCCTGGGCTGGCTTCATGAAGTTCCACCCCCTGTTTAAAGACCATTTTGCCATGGGGCTTGAAAACCTTGGCGACGATGCCCCGGGCCTGATTGCCACGCAATCAACCCATAAACAGCTGGCCGGTTTTTCGCAGGCATCGCAAATTCACATCAAAGACAGCCATATTCAAAATCAGAAACGGCTGGTCGCACATCGGCGCTTCAACGAGGTGTTTATGATGCACGCCTCGACCTCGCCGTTTTATCCGCTTTTTGCATCGCTTGATGTGGGCGCACAAATGATGAAGGGGCCGAACGGTACCTATTTGTGGGATCAGGCCATTCGCACGGCCATTGAAATTCGCAAAAAAATCCGGTTTTACAAACGCCGCTACGAAGCCGATGGCGGATGGTTTTTTGACCCGTTCGTCCCGGACAAAATTTCACTATCGGACACCCGGGGCGAGCAGCACGCATGGGAAGATGTTGACACATCCGAACTGGCACGGAACCCGGCAGCATGGGCCTTGGCCCCCAGTGCCAAATGGCACGGATTTGGCGATATGGCCAGCGGCCTTGCCATGACCGACCCCAACAAGCTGACATTGTTAATGCCCGGATTTGATCGAGAAACCGGCGACTTTGCCCCATTGGGCATTCCGGCCCCCTTATTGGCCCAGTTCCTGCGCGAACGCGGCATTGTTTGCGAAAAGAACGATATTTATTCCATCCTGTTTCTGGTCACTCCGGCAATTGAACGCAGCAAGGCAGGCACGCTGCTATCGGCGTTATGTGACTTCAAAAAACTGTTTGATGAAGATGCACCGCTGTCAAAAATGATGCCCGCCAAGGTTAAGGCCTATCCGGAAAGATACGGCACTGTCAGCATCCAGACGCTGGCAAAGGAAATGCATGCTTTTTTCAAAGGGCACAACCTGCCATCCCTGCAACGCCAGCAGTTTGAACTCGGCCATTTTCCAGAATTGGCTTTAACCCCGCAAAAGGCACATGCCGCCCTTGTTGCCAACGAGGTGGATTACATTCCGATTTCCGAACTGGAAAACCGCATCGCTGCAACCCTGACGGTGGTTTATCCACCGGGAATTGGCGTGATGGTGCCCGGTGAACGCTATTCAGAACAAACCCGCCCGCAACTGGATTATTTCAAAATGTTCGAGGAAAACGACAATCTTTTCCCCGGTTTTGAATACGAAATTCAGGGCATTTACAAAGAACACGATAGCACCGGCCGTGTGGTTTATCACACCTATGTGGTGCGTGAAGCCTAGCCAAACCAAGACCAAACAGAAATTCAAAACCTCTGTTTCCATCTGAAAGGCCGCGTAAAATGACAAAATTTTCTGTTCAGTCCGAATGTGGCACACTGCGCCAGGTCATCGTGCATCGCCCCGACCTGTCGCTGCGGCGTCTGACCCCGGCAAACTGCAAGGAACTGCTGTTTGACGATATTTTATGGGTCAAAAAAGCCCGACAGGAACATCAGGCCTTTGCCGATGAAATGCAAAGCCGCGGCATCAAGGTCCATTTGGTTCAAGACCTGTTATCCGACACGGTCGCAGACAAAAACGCCCGTGCATGGCTATTGGACAAACGGCTATCTGTCGCACATCTCGGTGCCGTTCTGCGCGACGAAATGATGACCTGGCTTGGGGAAATGCCCGCAGAACAACTGGCCGAATATCTGATCGGTGGCATTGCCGTTGCTGAATTGCCGTTAAAAAGTACCAGCCTGCCCATCGCCCTGATGGAACCGCATGATTTTGTCTTACCGCCCTTGCCCAACCAGCTATTCACCCGCGATACCACTTGCTGGATTTACGGCGGTGTTACCCTTAATCCCATGCACTGGCCCGCACGCCGTCAGGAAACCATGAATATGGCGGCGATCTATCGGTTTCATCCCATGTTTCGCGATGGTGACTTTTCGATCTGGTGGGGCGAAAACGAACAGGCACAGGCAGGATTGTCCCTTGAAGGGGGCGACGTTATGCCGATTGGCCACCGGACGGTTCTGATCGGCATGGGCGAACGTTCTACCCCCACAGCCGTTGAATCACTCTCGCGCGAATTGTTTCGTCAAGGTGCAGTCGACCGTGTCATTGCCGCTGCCTTCCCGCGTGATCGTGCCTTCATGCATCTTGATACGGTGTTTTCCTTCTGCGACCGCGACCTGGTCACGACGTTCCCCAATGTTGTCGACCGCATCAAGGCGTTCTCTATTCGGCCCGGTGAGGCAGAAGGCACCATTGATGTGCGTGCGGAAAAAACATCCTTTGTTGAAACCGTTGCCAGCGCGATGGACCTTAAAAAGCTGCGCATTGTGCCAACCGGCGGTGATTCATACGAAGCCGAACGCGAGCAATGGGATGATGGCAACAATGTTCTGGCCCTCGAACCCGGGGTCGTCGTTGCCTATGACCGCAATGTTTATACCAACACTCTGCTGCGCAAAGCTGGCGTCGAGGTAATCACCCTCGAAGGATCCGAACTTGGCCGCGGGCGTGGTGGCAGCCATTGCATGAGCTGCCCCATCGAACGTGACGCATAACAGTCTGATCAAGGAAAATGAAAATGGCTTTTAACCTCAAAGGTCGCAGTTTTGTAAAACTGCTTGATTTCACCCCGGCCGAAATTGGCTATTTGCTGCAATTATCCGCCGATCTTAAGGCCGCAAAACGGGCGGGCACCGAACAACCACGTCTGACCGGCAAACATATCGTTCTGGTTTTTGAAAAAGATTCAACCCGTACCCGATCGGGTTTCGAAGTCGCCGCCTATGACCAGGGTGCGCTTGTAACCTATATGGGGCCAACCGGGTCGCATATCGGCCATAAGGAAACGGTTAAGGATAGCGCGCGGGTTTTGGGCCGTATGTATGACGGCATCGAATATCGCGGTTACGCTCAAAGTTCGGTTGAAGAACTGGCACAATGGTCTGGCGTGCCCGTCTTTAATGGCCTGACGGATGAATTTCACCCGACCCAGATTTTGGCCGATTTTCTGACCATGCGTGAACATTTTGACGGCCCGCTCCATAGCGTGAAGTTCTGTTTTCTTGGCGATGCACGCAACAATATGGGCAATTCGCTGATGATTGGTGCGGCCAAAATGGGCATGGATGTACGTTTATGTGCACCAAAATCTTGCTGGCCATCGTCAGAACTGATTGAAACGTCCCGGCAAATTGCCCAACAAACCGGCGCCAAAATCACCATCACCGAGGACATTGACGAAGGTGTTGCCGGGTGTGATTTTGTTTATACCGATGTTTGGGTTTCCATGGGCGAGGATGACGCGGTTTGGGAAGACCGTATTCGTCTTTTAACCCCCTATCAAATCAACGACGCCCTTTTAAAACGTACCGGCAACCCGGCTGTTAAATTCATGCATTGCCTGCCTGCATTTCATAATGCAGACACCACCGCAGGCAAGGACATACAGGAAAAATTTGGCATCAGTTGTATGGAAGTCACCGAGGAGGTTTTTGAATCTTCCGCCTCTATCGTGTTTGATCAGGCCGAAAACCGCCTGCACACCATCAAAGCCATTCTTGTGGCAACAATGGGGGCCTGAAAATCATGCGGTTCGTCATTGCCCTGGGGGGTAACGCCCTGTTACGTCGTGGTCAGAAAATGACCGTCGAAAACCAGCGGGAAAATATTCGCGCGGTGGCATCGGGCATTGCCCGGCTGGCGGGCGAGCACGACATTATCCTTACCCACGGCAATGGCCCGCAAGTTGGACTAATCGCCTTGCAAAACGCCACATATCGCGCGGTAGACGGCTATCCGATGGATGTGCTCGATGCCGAAAGCGAAGGCATGATTGGTTACCTTCTGGAAACCGAACTGCGTAACAATCTGCCGACCGAACGCGATGTTGCAACACTTTTGACAGAAGTGGAGGTAGGGTTTGACGACCCTGCCTTCAAACACCCGACCAAACCAATCGGCCCGCAATATTCCGATGACGAGGCCCGTGTATTACAAGCCAAATGGGGATGGTCGATGGTGGATGATGGCGGCAAAAAACGCCGTGTTGTCCCCTCGCCGCTGCCCAAACGCATTTTACAGCAACGTTCAATCGAAACCCTGTCAGCCAGCGGCACAATTGTTATTGCGGTGGGAGGCGGCGGCATTCCAGTTACCAAGGATAAAAATGGTAAATGGCACGGTGTCGAGGCGGTGATCGACAAAGACCGTGCCTCGGCGGTTTTGGCCCGCGATGTCAATGCCAACGGGCTGATCCTGCTTACCGATGTTAACGCTGTTATGTTGAATTTTGGAACACCACAACAACAAGCCATCCGCCATGTAAAACCTGGCACCCTGAACCCGGTCGATTTCGCGGCCGGTTCGATGGGCCCAAAAATTGAGGCCGCAAACAGCTTTGCCGCAGCAAGAAAAGGCTTTGCCGCGATTGGCGCGCTAGAAGACCTTGAACAAATCATTCGCAACAAAGCCGGAACACGTTTTTCTATCGAAACTGAGGAAACACCCACTTCCTAGAAACCAACACCGTGTGATCGGGCTATTGCGTCACTGTTCTGCGTCTTTCAGGCTAAAGCATGACAATCGTGTTTATCTTTACCCCGAATTCCACGTGATACACTCAAGAATAACACCAATACAGCGCGCTCAGGCGCAACTGGCGGGATTTTCACCAAAGGTAAATCCAATCATACAGGCAAACCTTCCAGCCAGGTCTGAATCACTGCTGCGACATCGGCAGAATTCGTATCCATCATTAACATATGGCTGTTTCCATAAATTCCACGTTCCGGCAGTGACATAATTTCAACCGATGGAAAATTGCCGGCGAAATTTCGAATATCTTCGCGCATTCTTATCCATCTGGCATTTTTTTCAATCAGGTCACCAAGAACAATCAATGTCGGCACAGGCCATTCAGTAGCCAGGGTTGCAACATGAGAGATCGCAGCCGGTTCAAGCAAAACCAACGCCGAAACCAGTTCCGGGTGACGGGCTGCAGCCTCCAGGGCAAAAACACACCCTTGGGAATGTGCGATAATAACCCCCGGCCCGACTTTGCGTAATTCCTCAAGATAAGCTTCAATAATCAGATCGTCGGTTTGCGTCCACCGGGGAACCATTTGTGCTGCAAACTGTTCGATAGAATTCATCGGGAAAGCTATTTTATTAAATGCATAATCCTGCGCGCAAAAGGTCTTTCCGTTTGGAAGGTATTTCCCGAAACGGAATCGTTCAAAAACGGTTTCGATGGTTTGCGAAATCGGGGGCTCCCAAACATCGGGGATTGGCGCAAACCCCGCCCGCCCTCGTTCCACGGCATCGCTGACGTAAACATCCCAACCAGCGTGTAGAAAAATATCCCGAAAACCTGGCCGCCCGTCAGGTGTGGTTTCCCAGCACGCCCCTGTTAACCCCCCGCCATGCCAAAACAGTAATGGAAATTTCTGAACGGCAGGATCAGGCAAAAAATATTGCACATACATCTGCCCGACAACATAGCTGCCGTTGGGGTCGATGGTCGCGGGTCGCCCGGTACGCGTCAACTGGACCTGCCGTGGCTCCCCATCGGTAAGTTCAACAACTTTTCCCCCGATATGGAATGAACCCATTCCGCGCAAACGAAGGGAAATATCGCGCTGTTCAATTGATGACTGTAGCATTTTTTCTTTCAGAGATCGCAATCCGGACGATAAATAGGTCGCCCGGATTTGTCAGATGCCCCCGGCACCCGCAAAAAGAATAACAACAAGGACAAAGGCGAGAAGAACGCCTGTCACCCAGGGCCAGATACCATACGGCTGATATATCTGTTTGTTTTCAGGATTGCTCATGATGAACGGTTCCTTGTTATATCCCGGCGCTAGTGTGACAGCAGGTCGGGAAGCCACAATACGAGGTCAGGAAATGCAATGAAAAGGCACAGAACCACGAACTGAATGGCGATGAATGGCAAAACCGACGCAAAAATCTGCTGAAGCGTAATTTCTTTTGGCGCCACTGACTTTAACCAGAAACAGGCTGGCCCGAATGGTGGTGATAAAAAGTAAATCTGGATATTGAGAACAAACAGGATACCAAACCACAACTTGGCTTCTGTTGGAGAAAGACCAAGATCCGGCGCAAGAGCAACGACCACAGGCGCAAAGACCGGCACGGTAATCAGAACGATCGCAATCCATTCCATGAAAGTGCCCAGAACCAGAAGAACGGCCATCATGGCGATGACGATACCTAGTGCTGGCAACCCAAGATCAAGGAACATCTCACGCAGGTAGTCCCCGCCCCCGACAAGGTTAAAAATACCAACAAAAGAAATAGCACCCAGAATCAGCCACATAATGGTTCCGACCATCGACATGGTCGAAACCAGCGTGTCACCAAGCAAACTGGTGCGAAACAGACGCCCACGCAAAAATGCAATCAGAAGAGCCCCTACAACACCAACAGCCGCGCTTTCGGTGACCGAAGCAATACCCCCATAAATAGAACCCATAACGCAGAAAATAAGGATAACCGCCATCGCAACAGAGATCAGCTTTTGGCGCCCCAGTTTTCTGACAGGCACAAGGCCATTCTGAACCGCCTCGGCAGCAGTTGGCGCAAGCTTCGGGTTAAGATTAACCCGGATAAGAACATATGCGGCGTAACAGAATGCCAGCAATACACCAGGAACGATCCCGCCAATAAAAAGCTGACCAATGCCAACTTCGGCAGACAAACCATAAACAATCATAATGATCGACGGGGGAATAAGTGTTGCCAGCGCCCCGGATGCACAGATCAGACCAATAGACAGTTTCCGATCATAGCCAAGGCGCATCATTTGTGGCAGGGCCACAAGGCCAAGCATGACGATTTCGCCCCCCATGACACCAGACATGGCCGCAAGAATAACCGCCACGACAACCGTCTGAATGGCGACACCCCCCCGCAAATTACCGGCAAGAACCGACATGGCATCAAATAGATCTTCGGCAACGCCAGCGCGTTCAAGAATGGCTGCCATCAAGACGAAAAACGGCACCGCAACCAGGGTATAATGCTCCAGCATTCCCGCAGCATTGGTTGAAACAAGATACAGGCCGCGCGGACCAAAAAAGCCAATCGCGATAATTACTGAAACAAAGAGGGTAACAATCCCGAGCGGCATCCCTGTCATCATCAGGCTGATGAGCATAAGCACCATAATGATCGAGAGAGTGCCAAGATCAACCTTGCGTAACGCCAGGGCTTTGGAGGGATCAAGTGCCTTGCCAATATTGCTGGCAAATTCGGTTATGATGGCAAAAGGACTGGTATCCCCAAAGATCGCCACACCCAGGCCGGCAACAAAATATACAGCCATTAACAAGGCAACAAATTTAACCAGCGATTTCCCAATACCCGATGCCAGGCTTTGATGCAAATTGACCATCAACTGCATCAAATACAATGCTGCACCAAGGGCAAGGAACGCGCTGGTCAGTGTTGGCAAGGGTGAATTAAAGGCGCTGCCGGTACGGTCCAGTTTTGCAATTGCCCCATAAGCGCGGAACGATGCATCACTTAAAAGCAGAAACAGAGCCAGAATGCCCACAACCATGCCAAAAATCTCAAGGCATTGCTGTATCCGGGGCGGGGCAATATCACTCAGCACAGAAATGCGGATATGCCCTTTATTCAACGTGATATAACCCGCAGAGAACATCCATGATGCGGCGATCAGGGTCATCACCACTTCAAAGGCCCAATCAGTCGGGGCGTGCAGAATATAACGAGACCCGACTTCCCATAGAGTAGCGAAAGCCGCAACAACAATAAGAACCGAAATCGATATACCGCTATAACGGCTTAGATGATCAATAATACCGCTACGGGTTTGTGCTTTGTTTTCGTAACCGTCGAGACCGTGCTCTTCATAGTCGCGGCTTTGTGAAGCGGCTGCATCACTCATTTCTGAAACTACCCTGTTGGGGTCAAAAACTTCCCTTGGTCAGGCAACGAAGACGGCCCGGATGTGTTAATTCGTCACCCGGGCCAGCACGTCAATCGTTTGCCAGAAGACCAATACTTTTCAGGAATTTCACATGAGTATCGTAGGCCTCTCCCGCCAGTTTCGAGCCTGCGGCAAATTTCTTCCATTCACCCATGGCAATTTCCCGGAAGGCATCACGATCTTTTTGCGACCAATCGATGACTTCGATATCATCACCAGCCCGGTCAATCGCAACAAGTTCACGGTCATGCTGGTCAACCGCACGCCGAAGATCATTTGTCGCGGCTTCGTACCACACGGTCAAAATTTCCTGGTCTGCCTTGGAAAGCCCGTCCCACACAGAATTGGAAATTGTAAACTGTTGAAAAGGCGTTGAATGAATGCCGGGGAAGATCGGATATTTTGCAATATCGTGCATTCCATTAGCTTTATCATTTGAATAGGCGGAATTATCCGCCGCATCAATGATGCCTTTCTCCAACGAGGTGTAGACTTCAGAGCCCGGGATCGCTACCGGCGTCGCACCGGCGGCCTTAAAGACCGCAGAGGCCAACCCTTCGGGTGCCCGAATTTTCTTGCCCTTAAGATCGGCGACACCGCGAATAGGCACTTTCGAGACAAAAGATTCCCGGGAATAGGCCCCGCATCCGACAACGTGAACATCAAGGTTTTCTTCGTCATAGATCTTTTGCAGCATTTCTCGTCCGCCGCCAATCGAACAAAATGCCTGTGTCTGATCTGCACTGTCGTAACCGGCCGTCAAATCCCCCATAAGGGCAAAGGCCGGGTCCCGACCGGCAAAATACATGACCGACGTATAATCGCCGTCAAGTATGCCCATTGAAACGGCATCCGGGGTATCACGATGGGGGACAACCGCCCCGTTTGGCAGCAATTCAATGGTAATGCGCCCATCAGTCATTTCTGCAAGTTTTGGTGTCCAGTTTTCATTAAGATAACGCAAGCTGAAATGGCTGGCTGTTGCGGCGGTTTGAATTTTTAATTTCAAGGCATCCTGTGCCTGCGCCATAGGCGCTACCATCAAAACAGCGGCAGTGGCAAAGACTGCAGTCAGTGCTGTGGAACGATTTTTCATTTTTCCTCCCGTCTGGATGTTGGCAAACCATTCGGCCTGCCGTTTGCTTCCTGTTTCCCTTAAACAGTTTCATTTTTCCGGCCCGAGAAGCGTGGCAGATGAAATCGGCCATAGCGAATAAATATTATAAATACGAGCTATACCAAAACTGGTATATTCATAAAAAACCATGGGAGAAGCTCGTGAATGCAGACCTG
Organism: Thalassospira sp. NFXS8; assembly: GCF_040148805.1. Classification (NCBI taxonomy): domain Bacteria; kingdom Pseudomonadati; phylum Pseudomonadota; class Alphaproteobacteria; order Rhodospirillales; family Thalassospiraceae; genus Thalassospira; species Thalassospira sp. NFXS8. The sequence goes on from NZ_JAGEMF010000005.1 coordinate 184,361, forward strand.
ATGCCTTTCCTTCGCCGCATGGATCTGAACTTGCTCGTCACTTTTGATGTTTTGATGCGCACGGGATCTGCGACTGAATCAGCCCAGTTGCTCAACAAAACACAACCTGGCGTTAGTCGGGATCTGTCACGATTAAGGGAGATATTTACCGATCCGCTACTTGTATGGAACCAGGGCCAATTTCAGCCAACCGAGCGCGCCCTTGAACTTCACGCAACAGTTCGCGAAGCATTGGGAACACTTGAGGCCGCTTTTCACGCGCCAGAAAGTTTTAACCCGGCCCAGGCGACCGGTGTCATCAATATTGGTCTCGGCGCACATCTCGAAATAGTGCTGGCCGGGCCGTTGTTGCGTGTTTTATCTGAAAAAGCACCCGAGGTTATTCCCCGGTTGCATCCTGTACATGGTGCCTTTGACCCGGACCAGATCGATAACAAACAGATCGATATAGCGATTGGTCTTTTCCGTGACATTCCCAAACGCATAAATGCCGAACGTTTATTTTCCGATATCCGTGTTGCCGTGATGTCGCCAAACCATCCACTTGCTTCACGCGAACAAATTGAACTGTGTCATTTGAAAGAATACAGCTTTTTTGCTTTTTCAAATATGTTTCAGCAGCGCACGAACTTTGACGAAGCCCTGAAACGTACCGGCTATCAATTGCCGTTTTCAGCCTATCTGTCGGGTTTTGGCATTACAGGTTTTGTACTCGAGCAAAGTAACTATGTAACGACAATGCCATATGTTACCGCCCTGGCGCATATTCGTCATTTCAATCTTGTTCATCGCAAGCTGCCATTAGCCCTCCAACCCGTCACTTTTTATATGATCTGGCCCAGACGACTGGAAAGCGACCCTCTTGTTAACTGGTCCATTAAAATATTGACGGACATTACGGTTCACGAAGTTGCGAAAATTAACAAAACCACGTTCAATGACACCGAAAATTATCCCCCGGATTTTAGCGGATAATTCTAAAAGTTAGCCGACCTTTCCCGGGGTTTCCAGGAACATAGCGAAACCTGAAACAAGACCTCTGTCCAACTGTACGCACAGGTCATGTGGCCCTGACCATACGCGACCCAACCTAAGTTTCGCAAAAAAAACACCGAAATCTCGGCCGATGCACACGATTTCGATTTTAACTCGCGTAATCATAACGGGAAATGCGCCAAGGTAATCCTGCTTGGTCAACTACTCGCACACTCGTTCAAACACAGCATCTTCATCGCCCGCACCAATATTATGGCGTCAATTGCGGATTATCTTGCTGGGTGTTGCGCAACAGTTTCATGCGCAATCTTTGCGCATTGCGAATATGAAGGCGTGCAGCGCTATCCGCTGCATCGGCATTACCATTGCGAATATTCTCAACTATCTCGCTATGTTCGTCATATGCACTTTGTGGACGCCCGTCATATTGCAGCGTTGTGCCGCCCAAAAGCGCCATTGAATTTGACAGGGAATTAAGCGCATCAATCAAATAACGGTTGTTTGCCGACCGATATAACGCCTGGTGAAACAGCCGGTTAATTTCAGCGACCTGTACCTGATCATGGCTGTTTTTAAGCATCAGCTCGTTTAAATCCTCAAGCTCGGCTATTTCCAGCTCTGATGCGTGACGCGCAGCATAGCGTGCTGCGGTACCTTCGAGCACCTCGCGGATTTCATAAAGTTCGATCACTTCGCGATGATCAAGTTCCTTTATTACGGCCCCGTGGCGCGGCACATGAATCAAAAGCCCGTCACTTTCAAGGCGGCGGATTGCATCACGCACCGGGGTGCGGCTGATATCAAACCTTTCCGCCACCTCCACCTCGCGGATTCGCGTCCCGGGTTTGAGTTCTCCATGCTGGATGGCCGCCAGAAGCTTCCGATAAGCGACTTCGCCGCGGGGTTGTTTATCAACGGAATCAGAGCTCATGACCAGGTACCTTGATTGTTTTTCTTGGTTTGAACTTGACACATTCATTTTCAAACTACAAGTTTGCGAACAATTGTATACAATAGTATTCTATAAAATACAAAAAGGTAACGCCTTGGTGAAAACACTGCATGATCATTACGATGTCCTTGTCGCCGGCGGCGGGCAAGCCGGGCTTATTGCCGCCATCGTTGCGGCCGAAAAAGGCGCACGGGTGTGCCTTCTTGAAGGGGCCCCCCGGCCCTATCGTGGCGGGAATACCCGCCATACCCGCAATCTGCGCCCCTTGCATGATGGTCCGCTATCTGTGCTAAGCGGCACATACGATGAAGCTGAATATTGGGAAGACCTGATGCGCGTCACCAAGGGCAAAACCAATGAAAAACTTGCCCGCATGACATTGCGCAAATCTGCCGGGGCGGTCAGTTGGCTTGAAGAACGAGGCGTACAGTTTCAACCACCCCTTGGCGGCACTTTACACCTGGGGCGGACAAACGCGTTTTTCATGGGGGGTGGAAAACAACTGCTAAATGCGCTTTATCGCCACGCTGAAAAACTGGGCATCGAAATTCACTATGATGCAATGGTAACCGGCATCGATATCCGGAATGGCGAATTTAAAAGCCTTCGTATCGGGGACGACACTGTTTCAGCCACGGCGTTTATTGCGGCCGCGGGCGGGTTTGAGGCCAATATTGAATGGCTTAAAGAAGCCTGGGGCGACATCGCCGAAAATTTCCTGATCCGCGGCACACCTTATAATCGAGGCGATCTTTTAAGGATGCTGCTCGATAATGGTGCCAGCCAGATCGGGGAACCCAATCAGTGCCATGCCGTTGCCATTGACGGGCGAGCGCCAAAATTTGACGGCGGCATTTGCACCCGTGTTGATTGTGTGTCGCTTGGTATTGTGGTCAATGAAAATGCCAAGCGTTTTTACGACGAAGGTGAAGATTTCTGGCCCAAACGCTATGCCATTTGGGGACGACTGGTCGCAGATCAGCCAGGGCAGGTCGCCCATGTGATCATTGACCAAAAAGCCAAAGGCGGCTTCATGCCCCCGGTATTTCCCGCGGTTATTGCCAATACCATTAAGGAACTGGCCGAAAAAATCGGCCTGGACCCCGATATGTTGGAGCAAACTGTTTCGAACTTCAATAACGCGGTTCAACCCGGTGATTTTGACCACACAACACTGGACGGTCTTCATACCAGCGGACTGACCGTTAACAAAACCAACTGGTCCCGCCGCATTGATCAGCCCCCCTATAGTGCCTATTCCCTGCGCCCGGGTATTACATTTACCTATCTCGGCGTCGAAGTCAGTGAGAAAGCGCGCATGAAAATGGCTGATGGCACCCTAAGCGACAACATCTATGCCGCCGGCGAGATCATGGCCGGGAATGTACTAGGCCAAGGATATCTGGCCGGCATCGGCATGACGATTGGCAATGTATTTGGACGAATTGCAGGAAGCGAGGCTGCTGATTATGCGCTCAACCGATAAAACAACCGAAGCTGCACGGGTGATGTCCATCTGTAACGCATGCCGCTATTGCGAGGGCCATTGTGCTGTTTTCCAGGCGATGGAACTGCGACTGGAATTTAATGCCGACACTGTCGATTATCTGGCCAATCTTTGCCATAACTGCGGGGCGTGTTATCACAATTGCCAATATGCCCCCCCGCACGAATTCCAGCTTAATGTGCCAGCTGCCATGGCTGAACTGCGTCAGGAAAACTATGGCGTTTATGCCTGGCCTGGCTTCATGGGCAAATTGTTTGTCAATAACGGCCTTTGGGTCAGCCTGTTGTCAATTGTCGTCATCGCCGCATTCTTTGCCGCAACAGTTATTCTAACCGGTGCCGACTTTTTTGCCGTTCACGACACTGCATTTTACGGTGTAATACCCCACAATGTTCTGGCCGCCCTGTTTGGCGCTGTGGGTGGTTTCGTTTTGCTGGCACTGGCCGCATCAACCGCCAAATTTTGGCGAACAATGCAACTGCCAAACCCATTGAAACTTGATTATCCCCAGGTTTATCAAGGCATCAAAGATGCCTTGTCGCTCAAATATCTTGATGGCGGCAATGGACAGGGGTGTTCTTATCCCGATGAAACCCCGTCGATGGCGCGCCGCTGGTTCCATCAAATGACATTCTGGGGTTTCATGCTGTGTTTTGCGGCAACATCGTCAGGTACGATCATGCATTACGGATTTGACATGCAGGCCCCATACGGTTTTACAAGCCTGCCTAAACTGTTTGGTATTGTGGGTGGTCTGGGCCTGATTGTCGGCCCTATTGGCTTACTTGTGCTTAAAAAAAGGGCCGATACCGCCCCAAAAGGCAAAACCAACAAAGGCATGGATATCAGCTTTCTGGTACTTTTGCTGCTTACCAGCATAACCGGGCTTGGCCTGATGATTGTTCGTGACACGCCCTATGTTGGCATAGCACTTTGCCTTCATCTGGGTGTCGTTTTAACCCTGTTTTTGTCGATGCCTTATGGCAAATTCATACACGGGTTTTATCGTCTGATCGCGCTGATTGTTTTTGCGGTTGAAAAGAATGACCACAAAGCAGTTGTCGGTGTCTGCGACAGCAAAAACCGGTCATAGGCCCCATTGCTTCCAAAGCACAACCACCAGAATAATAGCACCTATCAATTGCGGGGCCTTATTGCCTCAAACGGTAAATTTGTTAGCGAAAAGCAATTCGGACCCGCAATCCCCTGCCATTTGCCCCTGCGTCGAGACTTAAAGTTGCCTCGTGCGCCTCGACGACTTCCTTAACAATCGCAAGGCCAAGACCGGAGCCTTGCTTATTATTGTTATCAAGCCTTACAAACCGTTCGAGAACCGCGTCCCGGTCTTTCTCGGGGATACCCGGCCCGTTATCTTCAACTTCCAGCATCGGCCCGGTTGCGGCACCACTGCCAATCACCCGAACCGTAACGACAGAGCCCGCAGGGCTATACATAATCGCATTATCGATCAGGTTCACGAGAGCTTCGTGCAACAGCACCTCGTTACCGGTTTCAATGTCGCAGCTCAGACCCTCGCTTTGGTCTTCAAATCCCAGATCAACGTTATGGCGCACGGCAGATCGTAACATTTCCGATGTCGCATCAGCCGCGAATGCCAGAAGATTAATCTTTTCATTGCAACTCACTTTGCGCCCTTCGGGCGAGACACGCGCCAGATTTAAAAGCTGCGAGGTAAGACGGGCGGTCTGGCGTGTTTGCTGAACAATACGTTCAAGCGCCTGTCTGTCTTCTTCGTTTCTGATATCGCGCAAGGCCCACTCTGCTTCGGCCTGCACGGTTGCCAGCGGCGTTCGCAATTGATGGGAAGCATCGGCAATAAAGCGTTGATTCGCCGTAATTGAACTTTCAAGACGGGCCAAGAGCGCATTAAGCGACATCACCACATCGGACACTTCTTTGGGCATCACATGGCGGATGGGGCGCAAATCATCAGTAGATCGGCGTCGAATGGCCTGTTGCAAACGTTGAAGCGGAGCAAGACCATGCGTTACGCCAATCCATGCAAAAACACCGCTGATAAACATCAAAACCAGATAATCGGTGGTCGACCCCAATAGTTCATCATGAATAAGGGTGTCACGTTGCCGACGCGTTTGGCTTACATCTATCGTAACCCATCCATGAATATTCGACGATGGGTCCGATACGAGGTATTTCATGGCAACGGCCCGTACATCCTCGTTCCGGTAATAAGCATTGTAAAAATACGGAACCCCCGGTTGCAGAACCAAATCTTTGGGGGCACGCGGAAGACCAAAGTCACCTGTCACAAAAGCCCCATTTGGCCCCTGCACCCTGTAATAGGTATTCTCGCGGGTAAATTCTTCCAAAAGCAGTTCAATATCGCGCGATAAAAGATCACCACTGGATTTAATCGCATGTTCGGAAATTGTAACAGCCAACGCAACCAAAAGGCGGTCCTGAATACGGTTCGCGACTTCACTAACCGAAAGGTAGTTTTTAGCAAGAAGACCGAATGCCATAATCAGCCCTGGCAATAAAAGCCAAAGCAGCAGCCTTGCCCGCAGGGAAGTTGTCTTAATATTTTCCGTCATTCGTCAATCATATAACCGAGACCACGAATTGTCCGTACTTCCACATCGGCCATTGCGATCTTTTTACGCAACCGACTGATGTAAAGCTCTATCGATTTCACGCTGGCTTCATCATCAAAACCAAACAAATGCAGCGCGATTTTTTCCTTGCTGATCACTTGACTGACATTTAGCAACAAAACTTCCAACACACCCCGTTCGCGCGGTGTTAAGGCAATGGACGCGCCATTTACGCTTACGGATCGGTCGATTGAATTAAAGACCAGTTTTCCCACCGAAATATTCGGGTTGCGTACCCCGACATTGCGCCGCAAAAGCGCCCGCGCCCGCGCCTCGAGTTCTGACAATTCAAATGGCTTAACCATATAATCGTCGGCTCCAGCGTCAAGGCCCGCTACCCGTTCGTCAAGATTTCCACGCGCTGTCAATATCAAGACCGGCAAATTGATTTTACGGCGCCGAACGCTTTTCAGAATTTCCAGACCATCGATGCCCGGTAATGACAGATCGAGAATTAAAAGATCAAAGGTTTCCTGCACGACAAGCGACAAGGCGTCTTCGCCATCATGCACCAGATCAACAGCATGATCCATTTGCCGCATCGCAGCAGCAATTTTGTCGGCCAGAACAAGGTTATCTTCTACGATCAGGATGCGCATATGTCTTCAATAACATCAAAAATCGACGCAGAAATTAAAAATTACAACATCGACAGCAAACTGACAGCATTTATCGACTAGGTTTAATTTCACAGGCACACGGCGGCGCCGGCAATGACCGGAATAAAAAACAGCCGAAAGCCTGATCGGGAGGAAATCGTTTGTTTGTACATGCCGCATATTATGTGCCGCTCGCATCCTTCCGGTTGAGAAACAACAACATTATTGGAGGGAATGCCTGATGTCATGGGGAAGATCCACTCGTTATTCGCTAAAGGCAGTATGTGCTGCCGCCACCATTGTTTTTGGTTTTGCCGGAACCGCAATGGCACAAGAACCTGATTTTTCCGGCGAACGTGTTGAACTGATCATTCCGTTTGGAGAAGGTGGTGGCACAGATACCTGGGGCCGTTTCTGGGCACCCTATTTCAGTGTCTTTCTGCCCGGCAACCCAACTGTGGTTGTCAAAAACATTCCAGGCGGGGGATCCACTTCGGGGGCAAACCAGTTTGAAGCTCGTGCAAAACCCGACGGATTAACCGTAATTGGCACCTCGGGTTCAACACAGTTTCCCTATTTGCTGCGCGACAAACGTGTCCAATATGAAATGCGCGACTGGCGCGTTGTGCTGGCATCACCAACGGGCGGTGTCGTTTATGTAAATTCCGACCTCGGCCTTAAATCAGCAGCAGATATTAAAGCACTGGAAGGTATTCACTTGCGCTATGGCAGCCAGGGCGCAACATCGCTGGACCTTGTCCCCTTGCTGGCATTCGAACTTCTTGACCTTGATGTTGATGCCGTATTTGGCATGAAGGGGCGTGGTGCCGGGCGGCTGGCTTTTGAACGGGGCGAAGTCAACATCGACTATCAAACCTCGTCGGCATTTATCAACAATGTGACCCCGCTGGTCGATATTGGCAGTGCCGTGCCCCTCTTCTCGTGGGGGGCGATGGATGACGATGGCAATATTGTCCGTGACCCCTCATTTCCAGATCTGCCAAGCTTCCCTGAAGCTTATGAAATGATGAAGGGTGAAAAACCTTCCGGTCCGGCCTGGGAAGCATACAAAGCCTTTTTCATCGCCGGGTTCCCGGCACAGAAAATGGTCTTCCTGCCCAAAGACACGCCTGAAAACATTGTCGAGGCCTATCGTACTGCCGCACAGACAGCAACCGAAGACAAAAGCTTCCTTGCCGACCGTGAAGCCACCCTTGGCAAATACAAGCAAATTGTCGGAGAGCCTGCCGAACGCATTTTCCGTCAGGCTGTCGACGTTCCTGACGACGCACGTGAATGGGTTCAAAAATGGCTGACTGAAAAATACTCGGTTCAGTTCTAAGCCTGAAAACCTGAAGTCTCCCTTTTCCTGATCCGGGGTGGACATCGTCCACCCCTCTTTTCTCACCCGCCGACCTTACGGTCGCTTGCAGGGAACAGGCGAACTTTGCCTTCTACCGGAGTTTTTTTAATGCTTGATGCAATGATGACAGCATTGTCTCATTTCACGCAGCCTCAACATTTGATGTATCTGATGCTGGGCGTTGGAATGGGAATGATTGTCGGTATCCTGCCAGGATTGGGAGGAATCGTAGGGCTATCGCTTCTATTGCCATTTATCTATGGCATGGACCAGATTTCAGCCCTTGCCATGCTGATCGGCCTGGTAGCAGTAATCCCCACATCGGATACCTTTACATCTGTTCTGATGGGCATTCCCGGGTCAAGCGCGTCACAGGCAACCGTGCTTGACGGTTTTCCATTGGCGAAAAAAGGCCATGGTGCCCGTGCCCTTGGCGCCGCGTTTTCAGCATCCCTGGTCGGTGGCCTGGTCGGGGCCGTTATTTTGACTGGCTTTGTTGTCATTGCAAGGCCGCTCATTCTGGCGTTCGGATCGGCCGAATTGTTCATGCTGGCGGTTCTTGGCCTGTCGATGGTCGGTGTGCTGGCGGGCAAAAGCCTGCCCAAAGGCGTGATTGCAGCCGGTCTTGGCCTGTTGCTAGGCGCACTTGGCGGTGCCCCCGCAACGGGTGAACTTCGCATGAGCTTTGACTCCGTTTATCTCATGGACGGTTTGCCGCTTGTCATTGTCGGTCTGGGTATGTTCGCCTTTCCGGAAATTATTGATCTCTGCCGGCAAAACCGCTCGATTTCCGACAATGGCACGCTGGGGTCAGGCTGGCGCGATGGCGTGCGTGATATGATCCGCCATAAATGGCTATGCCTGCGCTGTGCCGGGCTTGGCAGCATTGTCGGTGCCTTGCCGGGGCTTGGCGGCAGTGTTGTTGACTGGATCGCCTATGGCCATGTCGTGCAAACGGCAAAGGACAAATCCCAGTTTGGCAAAGGCGACATTCGCGGCGTTCTGGCACCGGAAAGTGCAAACAATGCCAAGGAGGGCGGCGGCCTTGTCCCCACCTTGTTATTTGGCATTCCCGGTTCGGGCAGCATGGCTGTTTTTCTGGGCGGCATGGTGCTGATTGGCCTTGAAGCAGGCCCGGCCATGGTTGGCCGCGACCTTGACATCACCTATACAATTATCTGGTCCCTGGCGATCGCCAACGTGGCTGGTGCAGGTGGCGCGCTGTTGCTGTCGCCTTTTGTTTCGCGGCTGACAACGATCAAATACGGCTATCTTGCGCCGTTTATGATCACCATTATCTGCTTTGCCGCGTTTCAGGCAACACGTTCCCTTTCCGACATGATTGCTCTGTTGGTCCTTGGGGTTTTCGGCGTGTTAATGAAACGTTTTGGATGGCCCCGCCCGGCATTTCTGATTGGTTTTGTTCTGGCATCCAACACCGAAACTTACCTGTATCAGGCCCTGCAATTCTATGACTGGGGATTTCTGGTGCGTCCGGGCGTTATGATCATTCTGGCGCTGACTGTAATTTCCATTCTGATGGGCATGCGCAAACACCCGGTCAATCCGGTCGAAGAAGAAGAAAGCAGCCATTCCCATACCCCAAATCGCACCCCGCAAATTTTGTTTGCCGGGCTGATCCTTGCGATTTTCTCCCTCGGCATATGGGATGCAACCCAGCATTCATTCCTTGGCAGCGTTTTTACCGGTTCTGTTTCGGTTGTGATGTTTGTGGTTACCGCCATCCTGATATGGCAACTGGTCACATCACCACCGTCACATGGTGCGAATTTTGATCATGAATTCGAATTGGCACAGCACGAAGAAAAACCAACAGCAGGCCTTTGGCACTATGTCCTTTGGGTTGGCGGACTGGTCGCCGGAACCGCGCTGTTCGGCTTCCTGATCGCCATTACCGGGTTTTTCGTTGCCTTTCTTCGATTAAAGGCCGGAGCGTCGTGGGTACGAAGCATTTTGCTAACAACCCTGGCGATTGGTGGTTTGTGCTTTTTGGCATGGTCGCTGGTTCTCGATTTTCCGGGGGGCCTGCTTCAGGACCTGATCGAACTTCCATGGCCGTTAGGGTGAGCATGATGAAAAACACCGTAATATTAAATGATCAATATGCGCTGCCCTGCGTCATGATGCGCGGCGGAACATCAAAAGGACCCATTTTCCTGGAAAGTGACCTTCCCCATGATATTGCCTTGCGTGACCAGATCTTGCTTGCGGCAATGGGGTCACCAGATAAACGCCAGATAAACGGTATTGGCGGGGCCGATACCTTAACCAGCAAATCCTGTATCGTTGCCCCATCGAGCAGACCGGACGCCGATGTGGAATTCCTGTTTGCCCAGGTGGCCATTGACCGGGCCGAGGTTGATGTGAACCCCAATTGCGGTAATATGACTGCCGCCGTTGCCCCGTTTGCGATTGAAGCAGGTTTGGTACCCATTACAGGGGATCAAACACTGGTTCGTATCTATAACCGCAATGTTGGTGCCCTGGTTGACGTGCTGGTGGCCACACCAGACGGCAGGGTTACCTATAACGGGGACGCCGCGATAGACGGCGTTCCGGGTACGGCGTCCCCGCTAATCCTGCGTTTTAAAAACATCATGGGCAGTAAAACAGGGCAGTTACTGCCAACAGGAAAGCCGATCAATTATATCGACGGGGTAGAAGTAACCTGCATCGATGTTGCTGTTCCCATGGTGATGTTTCGCGCACACGACCTTGGCCTGACCGGCCATGAAAGCAAGGCCGAACTGGATGAAAACGCCAATCTATTGGCGCGACTTGAAGCAATCCGACGCAAAGCCTCCGAACTGATGGGGCTGGGAGATTGCACGGGCAAGGTGGTGCCCAAAATGGCGATATTGTCAAACCCGACCCGGGGCGGAGACATTACTTCGCGCTATTTTGTTCCCCATAATTGCCACGCCACCCATGCCGTAACAGGGGCAATCTGTGTTGCCGCGTGCGCGTCCCTTTCGGGCAGCATCGCGGACGGCATGATCGACCTTAAGGCCATGCCGCAACAATGGATCCAGATTGAACATCCGAGCGGCATGATTGCTGTAGAACTGACACTTGAAGGATCTGGCCCCAATCTTTCTGTTGTTTCCGGCGGTGTGGTGCGTACGGCACGGCGCTTGTTTGAAGGAAGGATTCTGGTGCCGGAAAACATTGTGAAAAGGGTCGTCACGTAATGGAGGTTCTTTTTCTGCCCGGTGACGGGATAGGGCCGGAAATAACGGCCGCAACCCGAACGATCCTTGAGAAACTCAATCGCAGCATGTCACTTGGCCTTTGCTTTTCGCAAGAGGATGTCGGATTTTCGTCGCTGGAAAAACATGGTGCAACTATCACACCTGATTTGATCGAGCGGGTCCGCAATACCGACATGACCGTCCTTGGACCGGTCGACACCGCACATTATCCGCCCGCCGACCACGGCGGGATCAATCCCTCGGCTGCATTGCGGATCAATCTGGATCTTTATGCCAATGTGCGACCGTCGCGCACCATAAACGGGCTTTCGGCACGTACGCCAGCCATGGATTTGGTTATTGTGCGTGAAAACACGGAAGGTTTCTATGCTGACCGCACGATGTTCGCAGGTACCGGAGAGGTCATGCCGACAGAAGACCTTGCCCTTGCCATGCGCAAGGTTACCCGCAAGGGCAGCTATCGCGTGGCAGCCTTTGCTGCAAAACTGGCCGCAAAACGCCGCAAACATTTAACGATTGTGCATAAGGCCAATGTCCTGAAACTGAGTGACGGGTTGTTTCTGGCCGAAGCCAGAAAGGCCGCAGCACTGCAAGACGGACTTACGGTTCGCGACGAACATGTCGATGCCATGGCGTCTCTGCTGATCAGAACACCCGATGCGTTTGACGTAATCGTCACGACAAATATGTTCGGCGATATTTTATCAAACGAGGCCGCCGAGCTGGCTGGAGGGCTAGGTCTTTCCGGGTCCCTTAATGTCGGCGATCAAAATGCAATCGCGCAGGCATCACATGGCTCGGCCCCGGATATTGCCGGTCAGGATATCGCCAATCCGGTATCCCTCCTGCTCTCTACGGTTCTATTGCTTGATTGGAAAGGAATTCAAACCGGGCGCAATGATTTGCAAGACGCAGCCATTAAGCTTGAATCAGCCATCATCAAAACCCTGGAAAACCCGGATACCCGCACCAGGGATCTGGGTGGACACTTGTCTTGTAGCGACTTTGGCAAAGCTGTAACCGACACGTTATAAAATCTGCGCATCAGTTATTCCAAGGTTCGCTTACGCAGCCGGACACGTTTTTTGTCCGGCTGCTTGGCCATTCACGAGAGAGCGGAACATCGATCAAAACAGCTTTTGTCTAGTGACTGGAAAACATCAAAACAAGACCGGGCCACAAGACCGTTATCGTCAAAACGGTCCCCAGCAAGATGTAAAAGGGAAACAGATAACGCATCACCTCTTTGACCGAGCACTTGGCAATTCCGGCAGTTATGAACAATAACAACCCAACCGGTGGTGTGACATTACCGTAAACCAGCGCAAGGCACATGATGATGCCAAAATGCACCGGGTCGAACCCGTAATGCGCGCCCAGCGGCGCAAATACCGGCACCAGAATAATAACCGCAGCTGTTACATCAACAACACAGCCAATCGCCAGTACCACCGCAATAACCAGTAAAACGGCAATCAGCGGATTTGACGTCAGACTTTCAACCCAAAGCACAATCGTTTGTGGCACCTGGGCAAGCGCAAGCACCCATCCAAAAATTCCGGCTGCCGCAATGATCAAACCAATAATGCCGGTGGTCATCGCGGCATCGGCCACAACACGATAAAACTGCTTAAGGCCAATTTCGCGATACAGCCCCAAACTGATCAAGGCAGCATAGACCACGGCCACGGCACCTGCCTCGGTCGGGGTAAATATTCCGCCTAAAATACCCCCAATCAAAATCAACGGGGCAAGCAATGCGGCAATCGCATAGCGCAAAGCCTTAAGGCGACCGGCCCAACCCACCCGCTCGCCACTGGCCCAGCCATACCGACGCGCCATCATATTATTAACGATGAACAGGCCAATCGTAATCAAAACGCCCGGCACAATCCCGGCCATGAACAGATCGCCAACCGACACACCGGCAAGTGACCCGTAAACAACCATAATAATAGACGGCGGAATAATCGGACCAATCGAGGCACTGCAGGATTCAAGGGCGGCCGCATACCCTGCCGGATAACCGGCCTTCTTCATCGCCGGGATCATAACAGAACCCGTCGCAGATGCACTCGCCGCACTTGAGCCGGTCAATGCTGAAAAAATCGAACTCGACAAAACATCGACCTGCGCCAGCCCGCCGCGCCAATGCCCCACCAGACTTTCGGCAAAGCCGATCATACGGCGGGCAATGCCACCTTGCTCCATAATCGCACCGGCCAAAATGAAAAATGGAATTGCCAGCAAAGATGTACTATCGAGCAAAACAAAAATGCGCTGTGGCACAACGGCCATCGGTATATGCATCCCCGATGTTAACAACGCCAAAGCCCCTGAAAGGCCCATTGCCGCAGCTACCGGAACGCGAAACACCAAAAACGCAACAAAAGAAACGATCAATGTAATCAGCATGTCAGAACTCATCGCCCTCAGAAGTGCGACCGCGCATAAGGTCGACAAGATGTGCAATCGAAAATAGCGTGGCAAGAACCCCGAAAATCGGCAAAATCAGCTGAACCCAGGCAATTGGCACCCCCATAGCGGGCGACAAAGACGTCCAGTTATGTTGCATCAATGTATTGCCGGGAATACCAACAAGGGCGGCAAAACCGATAAGTCCCAGATCGGCCAGAATTAACAAAAACCGGCGAACCTTTGGCGGTGCCATTTCCTCGATAAGGTCGATAGCAAGATGTGCGCCCTTGCGACACATTATGGCCCCGGCCAAAAACACCAGCCAGATGAAACAATAGCGCGAAAGTTCATCGATCCAGGCCAGAGAGTCGGAAAACACATACCGCATCACGACCTGACCAAACGTAATCAGAACGAAAAACAGGAAAATGGTCACAATGATTGCTGTCAAAATCCGTTCAAAAAGCTGGATCATGAACCCTCTCGTTTTTAGCCGTCAAAGGATTGTCTGCGCTTGCGGCGCAGACAATGACCTTAGGCGTTGAGCAACAAATTCACCAGATTCTGACCTTCGGCACCAAGATCCTTGGTCAGAACATCCCATGTTGGCTTGACAATTTCACGCAAGGCCGCAGCATCAAGATCTTCATTAACAGCAATCCCGCCCTTGACCAGCGTGTCGAGTGCAGCCTTGTTATCAGCGCGTGCCTGAATGCGCTGGTCGTTAAAGGCTTCACGGGCCGCCTGTTTAACGGCCTTTTTCTGCTCGTCCGAAAGCCGTGACATCGCAATATCACTGATCACTAGATGAAGCGGGTTATAAAGATGGCGGGTCAGGCTGTAATATTTTGCGACCTCGTCAAATTTCTGCTGGGTCACCACCGCGGGCGTACCTTCAGCACCATCTACAATGCCCGTCTGCATGGATGTGTAAACATCGGCATAAGGAATGGGCGTTGGCGCCGCACCCAATGCTTTCATCGGCAAAATATGAAGGTTTGCCTCCGGCACACGAAGCTTCAGCCCCTTGAAATCAGCCGCGCCCGTAATAGGCTGTTTCACATTAAAGACTGACCGCCAGCCAAGCTCGCCCCACGCCAGAATCTGCATTCCGGCGTTTTTTGCCAATGCATCAGACAGACGGTTGGAAAATTCGCCTTGCAATGCACGGTCAGCTTGCTCGGGACTGCTATAAGAATAATAAAGGGCCGCCGTTACCATCACCGGGGCAATGTTGGCAGTATAATCCGGCCCCGACGATGTCAGATCGATAGAGCCAAGCCCGAGACCTTCATAAAGATCACGAAGATTGCCAAGCTGACCTGCGGGAAACACCTGCACTTCAACCGATCCATTCGTCGCAGCCTTAACCTTTTCTGCAAAGGCAACATAAGCCTTATGCGTTGCACTGTCGGTCGACTCAACATGTGCGGCACGCAATGTAACCACCGACTCTGCCCACGCCATGCCCGGTGAACCAAAAACCGCCAATGCGGCAGCAGATGCCGCCGAAACGGCAGTCCCGCGCAGCAAATCGCGTCGGGTCATCAACCCACGTTTCCTAGAGTTTGTCATTATATCCTCCCAGTGTTTCTGAATATTTGCGACCATTGTAAAGACCGGCCAAACAGCCTGACTTGCTTGACATGTGAAATGGATGCTGTCAATAATTGATTAGACCAATATACCAATTGGACCAATTTTAGGAGAGCGTTTGTGGCCGTTTTAACCCCTTTTTCTATCGCGGAAGTTACTGTTGAGGTGTTTCGCGTACCATTGGTCCGACCTTGGGTGTCTGCGGCACACGCCATTACGCATCACGAACATATTCTGATCGATATCACCCTCGAAAATGGCATGACAGGTACCGGTTGGTCCTCGACCATGGGTGTTGGCGGGGTGGCGGTGGCAGCCCTTGCGCGCAGCTATCTTGCGCCAATGTGTATTGGCAAAAATGTCTTTGATCACGAAGCACTTTGGCTTTCGCTGTGGAAACGATGCCATCAACCCGGTTCGGGTGGGTTGGGTGCCCTTGCGGTTGCCGGTATCGACCTGGCGATTTGGGATTTGCGTGGCAAACTGGCCGGGTTGCCGGTACGCCGCCTGATCGGGGGCGGCGTCGACGAATTACCCGTCTATGCCAGTGCCGTAAATTTACACCTTGGCGAGCAAGAACTGGTTGAACAAACACGCGCATTCCTTGACGCCGGAAACCAGCTGTTCAAAATCAAGGTCGGTCGCGATGATCCGCACGAGGATGTTTCGCGCGTTGCTGCCGTGCGCAAAGTCATTGGCAACCGCCCCTTGATGCTTGATTCAAACCAGCGTTTCAAACCGGGCGAAGCTTTGCGCCGGATTGCAATGTATGAACCCTTTGATCCGGTATGGATCGAGGAACCGATGATCTCGGAAGACGCCGATAGCCATGCCCGCCTCGCCCGGCAATGCAAAATCCCGATTGCCCTTGGGGAAGAAGTATCAACCCGTTATGATTTCTGGCGTTATGTCTCGTCAGGTGCGGTCAGCTACCTGCAACCCAACGTTTTGAAGGTTGGCGGCATTACGGAATGGCTGAAAATCGCCCATCTTGGCATGACGGCAAACCTGACCATCGCCCCGCACGGTGCACTTGAGGCTTCTGCCATTGTGGCAACGGCCATTCCGGGCTGTTATGCGGTTGAAAATATTGACGGCGGGGCTTTCACAGATCAGGGTATCCTTGAAGAACCTTTGAAGGTACAAGGGGGCCGGATTCACCTGTCGGACAAACCGGGATTAGGCATCACCTTTGATCGCAAAGCGATTGGTGCCTATCGGGCGGACTTCGACACAACTGTAAATCTGGTCGATCCCGGGAGTTTCTATAATAATGGCCGCTAACAAGACAAGCAGCCCCACACCCAAGCGCATCATTGCACCGCAACGGCTGTTTCGCCAGATTGCCGATGCCCTGGAAGAACGGATTGTTGCGGGCGAGTTCCAGGCGGGCGACCGCCTGCCGACCGAACGCGAATTGTCCAGCTATTATTCAGTATCACGTACCAGTGTGCGCGAGGCATTGCTCACACTGGAAATTGCGGGTCTGGTATCCATCCGGGTTGGGTCTGGTGTTTATGTTCTGTCCCCCGACGTGCCGGAAAAAAGCACCATCACCGAGCAACCCGACCTGCCCGGCCTTGAGGAAATCCTTGACGCACGCCTGATGTTTGAGCCCGAGATTTGTGCTGCTGCCGCGTCCAACGCAACGGCGGAAGACATTGCCCGTATTGCGGCAACCCTTGACGTTATGCGCGACGAACATCGCAATGCGGCAGAAACCGAACGTGGCGATCGCGAGTTTCATCACGCCATTTCCCAAGCCTGCGGCAATACGATAGCCCAGGACACGTTAAAACGTATTTGGGAAAGTATGAATTCGCCTTTATGGCAAAATCTGCAACGCCACATTCGCAGCCCGATATTGCGGTTAAAGTGGATCGAAGATCACGAAGCCATTTTTGCCGCCATTCGCGACAAAGACCGTACAAAAGCACGCAGCACCATGCGCCAGCATATCAAGCATGTTATTGATAATCTAAATCGTACCAATTTTCGCTAGTCATGTTTGCCCCCAAAATTTGATACGCCGGATTAAGGCCAGAACTGCAAGGCGATAAACCCTGCTATCGTCTGCAGTTCACTCGCCTGATCGCTTATCCTTATAAGTACATCTGCTTCCTGTTTCACTGCGGATGTCACCATTTATCGGGTGCAAAAGCATCGGCATCATAAAGCATTCAAATGCTTCAACATGGCCCGCCCGATTGATCATCACATTATGTATGTGATGCGTATGGCCGATTATTGCACCAGTTACAGGGCATCGGTTATGGTCGGCGGGTTCCCGCCCTAACCGCCGGGTCCAACCGCGTCACCCTCAGCCGTCGTGACCAGTAAAAAAGCACCCTATGCACTAACGCGTGAGCACAATCCCCGGTACGCTTCCCATCATTCGGTGGGAACGTAACAAGGTCGAAGCCAAAATTTGCCCGCGCATCATCGAAACCGCACGGTCAATTCCCCACGTTAAGAAGTACAGATCACAAGGCCATCCAGCGCTACGGAAGTCGCATCGTTTTCACGATTACCGGGAAATCTGTCGTCAACCATCCACGCACCTTGAAATTGCAACCGCAAATACCCGGGCATGGTTTCCCGGCACCTTAAAAATCACAATACCGGAACCGTTATTGCGAAAATGCTATCCTGGCCGCCGACACAACTTTCTGTAATAATTATTCCGTTTCAAATAACCTGATACATCATGAAACAGCCGGTCCAGCCGAAACGATTTTTTGATTCGTTAAAATGTTCATTCCCGCACAACGCGATTTAATTTGATGTCAAAGTACTTTTTGGCACTGTCCGAAGGCGTTCCGCACCAACAAAAATCTTTTAAAAACAAATGTTTAAATAAAAAGTACCGAATAACCCTCACCCCTTGGGTTGTCAGGAGCAATCATGTCGTGCAACCATAACAACGCTGCACCAAATGTGGTGTAACGTTTATACGGTTGTCGAAGGGGAACAATTCGCAGGGCCGGGCGTTCAATGCGCTGGCTAGACTGCAAGATACGCTGCTTTCCCGGAAACAACCGGCACAGTTTTAAGGGTATTATCCAGGTCATTTAAGGGGGGACACAAGCACACAACCATTACGGTTTATAACGGCCATTTTTCAATACCTGCACAAGACAGGTACCGGTCGCAAAATGACCATACCCACCAGGTCACGCCCATAAAAACGAACAACAAGGGCCACACCAACTGGATCAGTATTATTTAAACACAAAAAAGGAAATCGGGGATGACTGACCCTCTTAAATATTTGACCGACAGCGTAAAAGCGCATGGCCTCAGCCGTCGCGAATTTATCGCAAGCTCGATGGCTGCCGGTTTGACACTTACTGCTGCGACCAGCCTGTATTCCAAAACAGCCAAAGCCGCCGAACCCAAACGGGGCGGGCACCTCAAACTGGGCCTTCAGGGCGGTGCCGCTACCGACATTCTGGACCCGGCCAAATCGCAGTCGCAATTCACCTTTGTGTTAGGCCGCAACTGGGGCGACACGCTGGTTGAAAGTCACCCGCATGATGGCACGGCGGTTCCGTCCCTGGCTGAATCCTGGGAATCATCGGCCGACGCGTCAACCTGGACCTTCACCCTCCGCAAGGGCGTTCAGTTCCACAATGGCAAGGAACTGACCATTGATGACGTGGTTAAAACCCTGCATCGCCACACCGACAAAAAATCGGAATCCGGTGCCCTTGGCATTTTGAAATCCATCACCGATATCAAAGCCGACGGCGATAAACTGGTTGTTTCCCTGACCGAAGGCAACGCCGACCTGCCGCTGCTTTTAACCGACTATCACCTTGTCATTCAGCCAGGTGGCGGCAACGACGACCCCAATGCAGCAATTGGCACCGGGCCTTACAAACTTAAAACCTATGATGCCGGTGTCCGCGCCACGTTCGAGAAAAACGAAAATGACTGGCGTTCGGATCGCGGTTATGTCGATAGCATCGAAATGATCGTCATGAACGATGCAACCGCCCGCGTTGCCGCCCTGTCATCGGGCCAGGTTCATTATATCAACCGTGTTGATCCTAAAACCGTCAGCTTGCTGAAACGTGCGCCGAGTGTTGATATTTTGCAAACCTCGGGTCGCGGTCACTATGTCTTCATCATGCATTGCGACACCGCGCCGTTTGACAATAACGACCTGCGTCTGGCCCTTAAATACGCCATGGACCGTGAAACCATGGTTGAAAAAATCCTGGGCGGGTATGGCAAGGTCGGTAATGACTTTCCGATCAACGAAACCTATGCCCTGTTCCCCGAAGGCATCGAACAGCGTAAGTACGACCCTGATAAAGCCAAATTCCATTACAAAAAATCCGGCCATGACGGGTCCGTTCTGCTGCGGACATCCGATGTTGCCTTTCCTGGCGCTGTCGATGCCGCCGTGCTGTATCAGGAAAGCGCGAAAAAGGCTGGCATCAATATCGAAGTCAAACGTGAACCGGGTGATGGTTACTGGTCCAACGTCTGGAACGTGCAGCCGTTCAGCACATCTTACTGGGGGGGGCGCCCGACCCAGGACCAGATGTATTCAACCGCCTATCTGTCAACCGCCGACTGGAACGACACACGGTTCAAGCGCGAGGATTTCGACAAACTTCTGCTGGCAGCCCGGGCCGAACTGGACCAGGCAAAACGCAAGGAAATGTATCGCGATATGGCCATGATGGTCCGCGATGAAGGCGGCTTGATCCTGCCAATGTTCAACGATTTCGTGAATGCCTCGAATAAAAATCTCAAGGGCTATGTTCACGACATCGGCAACGACATGTCCAACGGCTATGTCGCAACCCGCGTCTGGCTGGATAGCTGATTGATCCTGCGAAACATCCATAGATGTTTCGCGACCTGCCTGCCTGCGAACTGCCGGGGTATTCCCGGCAGTTCGATTAAACTGATTTTGCCTGACAGGAATTAACAACGTGCCGTTTTGCCGGCATTTTATGCCGTGCGGCAGCATTCGTTGTACCAAGCACATCATCGTTACACGCCACACCAATTCCAGCCGGGCCCACAACCGGCTGATCCGACGATAATATGCCTGATGCCCCGACTTCCTGGTCCGGCTCTCATCAAGGAGAGATCACCCCATGGATACAGCCATGGATGACGGCAAACCAAGCCGTCGCCGTCTGAAACATCGTTATCCGCTAACGGTTCTTATCCTGCAAAGGCTGGGACTAAGTGCGGGTCTTTTGCTGGCCGTGTCGATTTTGATTTTTGGTGGCGTGGAAGCCTTGCCGGGGGATTTTGCCCAAACCTATCTGGGGCAATCGGCCACTCCGCAAGCCATTGAAAACATTCGTTCCCAACTAGGGCTGGAGCGCCCGATAACCACGCGTTATTTTGAATGGCTTGGTAATGCTGTTCAGGGTGACTTTGGCGAAAGCTGGGCCAGCGGCAATTCGGTTTCAGAACAAATCGGCAAACGTCTGGGCAATTCGCTGTTTCTGGCGTTTTGTGCAGCAATCATATCCGTGCCACTGGCTGTGGGCCTAGGCATGCTTGCGGTTCATTTTCGCAATCGCGTTCCCGACCGCATCATCAACATTGTTTCTCTGGCAGCAATTTCCCTGCCCGAGTTTTTTATCGGTTATCTGCTGATCCTGTTTTTTGCCGTTAAATTTGGCGTCGCCAGTTTCCCCGCCACCGTTTATGACGGCATGGCCTTTAGCGACCGCCTGGCTGCCATTGCCCTGCCGACGGCGACGCTGGTGTTTGTGGTGCTGGCCCACATGATGCGTATGACCCGTGCCGCCATTATCAGTGTCATGTCATCTGCCTATATGGAAACCGCCGAACTTAAAGGTCTGGGAGCCTTTAAAACCATCATCAAGCATGCCGCGCCCAATGCAATTGCCCCTATTGTTAATGTGGTGGCATTGAACCTGGCCTATCTGGTGGTTGGTGTTGTCGTGGTTGAAGTGGTGTTTGTTTATCCCGGCATGGGCCAGTACATGGTCGATGCCGTAACCGTGCGCGACATGCCGGTTGTGCAGGCTTGCGGCCTTATCTTTGCGGCTGTTTACATCCTGCTTAACATGGTTGCTGATCTGATCGCCATTATTGCCAACCCGAAACTGAGGCATCCGCGATGAGATTACGTGAAATTCCCATTACCGCCTGGATCGGCATTTTCGGCATTTTTCTGGCGTTCTTCTGTGCCATCTTTGCCCCGCTGATTGCCCCGCACGGGGAACGCGAAATTGTCGGTGATATCTGGGTGGCCGCCAATGACCAGTTCTGGCTTGGTACCGACAACCTTGGCCGTGATTTGCTTTCACGGTTGATTTTTGGCGCACGGACAACTTTGTTTGTTGCCCTTGCTGCCTCTATCCTGTCGTTTTCAATTGGCATTTTCCTTAGCTTCACAGCGGCGGTTTCGCGCGGCATCATTGATCAAACCCTGTCACGGTTTAATGATCTGATGATGTCGATCCCCACACTTATTTTTGCGTTGGTCGTTTTGGCCGTTTTACCGCAAAATCTGTGGATCCTGATCGTGGTGATGGCCGTACTTGATTCCACCCGTGTCTATCGGCTGGGCCGGGCTGTGGCGCTTGACGTTGCCGTGATGGAATTTGTCGAGGCTGCCAAGCTGCGCGGCGAAGGCAAAATGTGGATCATTTTCCGCGAAATCCTGCCCAATACCTTAACGCCGCTTCTGGCCGAATTTGGCCTGCGTTTTGCCTTTTCAATCCTGTTTTTATCCACCCTTTCGTTTCTGGGGCTGGGTATTCAACCCCCCGCGGCCGACTGGGGCGGTATGGTCAAGGATAACAAGGATGGCATCATCTTTGGTATTTCAGCTGCCCTTATTCCTGGCGGTGCCATTGCCGCACTGGCAATTTGTGTAAACATGGTTGTCGACTGGCTTCTGAAACGAACGTCCAGCTTAAAGGGGGGCCGCGGAGATGGCTAATATGTTATCGGTACGCAATCTTAAAATCGGCGCCACCACCTATCCGCCCGGGGAAAACCCCAAGGACATCGAAATTGTTCATGGCATTTCATTTGATCTGGAACGGGGCAAAGTCCTGGGCCTGATCGGGGAATCGGGTGCGGGCAAATCGACCATTGGCCTTGCCGCACTGGCCTATGGCCGGGGTGGTGTGCGCATCACCGGTGGGGAAGTCCTGCTTGACGGCGAAGACATTTTAAAAACGGACAAAAAAGGCATTCGCCAAATTCGCGGGGCACGGGTGTGCTATGTTGCCCAATCGGCGGCGGCGGCCTTTAACCCGGCGCATAAACTGGGCGATCAGGTGATTGAGGCCACGCTTGAACATGGCCTGATGACACGTGACGAAGCCCGGGAACGTGCCCTTTATCTGTTTAAAATTCTCGGCCTGCCCGACCCGGACACCTTTGGCGACCGATTTCCTCATCAGGTTTCCGGTGGGCAGTTACAACGTGCCATGACGGCAATGGCACTTTGTTCCAACCCCGAACTGATCGTGTTTGACGAACCCACCACAGCCCTTGATGTCACCACCCAGATCGACGTTCTGGCGGCCATCAAAAATGCGATCGAGGAAACCGGCACCGCCGCCCTTTACATCACCCACGACCTGGCCGTTGTCGCCCAGATTTCAGACGACATCATGGTGCTGCGTCACGGTGAAACTATTGAATATGGTAGTGTCCAGCAAATCATTGAGAACCCGCAGGAAGAATATACCCGGGCCCTGATTTCGGTACGCCAAACCAAACAGCGTGAAGCCAGGGACCAGTCCAACGCCTTGTTATCTGTCGATAATATTTCGGCATCCTATGGCAACGGATTTAAGGTCCTGCACGATGTTTCACTGCATGTGCCCCGCGGGCAAACCGTTGCGGTGGTTGGTGAATCCGGTTCGGGCAAATCAACACTTGCCCGCGTTATTACCGGGCTTTTACCTCCGAGCGAAGGGTCTATTACCTTTGCTAACGAGGCATTACCCCCCCAACACAAACAGCGTACCCGCGATCAGTTACGCCGTATCCAGCTGATTTATCAAATGGCGGATACCGCCATGAACCCGCGCCAAACTGTCGGTCAAATTATTGGTCGCCCGTTGACGTTTTATTTCGGCCTGCATGGCACGAAAAAGAAACAGCGGGTTCAGGAACTGCTCGACGAAATCGAAATGGGCTCGGGCTTTTACGACCGTTACCCGGCTGAACTTTCCGGCGGGCAAAAACAGCGTGTCGCCATTGCCCGCGCCCTGGCCGCAAAACCTGACCTGATCCTGTGTGACGAACCAACCTCGGCGCTTGACCCGCTGGTAGCAGAAGGCATTCTTGATTTGCTGATGCGTTTGCAGGCCGAAACCCAGGTGTCATATCTGTTTATCACGCACGATATCGCCATTGTCCGCGCCATTGCCGATTCAGTTGCTGTCATGCTTCAAGGCAAACTGGTTGATTTTGGCCCACGTTCAAGCGTGCTATCGCCCCCGTTCGACGATTACACCGACCTTTTGCTTAAATCAGTACCGGAAATGGAACTGGGCTGGCTGGAAAAGGTTCTGGCAACCCGTCGCATGGAAAGCGCTGGTAACTAATTACAGCTGTTTTAACCACCGCCCGGGCTATGTCCGGGCGGTGGTTTTATTTTTGGACTAACACGATATTGCCAACGTTACCCTATTGCTGCCGCAAACCGATTTCAGGCTGGCGATATCAAGGCTGCCTTACCCCATGCACCCGAAGATTGGATAAACAATGACCAATGCCCCCTATTCCGTCATTGAAAATAAATGGATTACATTAAAGGATGGCACCCGGCTTGCTGCCCGCATCTGGATGCCCGACAGCGCCGATTTAACCCCCGTCCCTGCGGTGCTGGAATTTCTGCCTTACCGCAAACGTGATGGAACCAGCCCGCGTGATGAATCAACTTATCCGGTATTTGCCAGTGCCGGTATTGCCGGTGTTCGGGTTGATATTCGCGGCTCGGGTGAATCCGATGGTGTCATAGACGGCGAATATACCCCGCTGGAACTCGATAATGCCTGCGAAATCATCGCCTGGATCGCCGAACAGGCATGGTGTAATGGCTCAGTCGGGATGATGGGCATATCCTGGGGCGGGTTTAACTGTCTGCAGGTTGCTGCCCTGCAGCCACCCGCCCTAAAAGCCGTCATCTCCATCGCCTCCACAGTGGACCGCTATAACGACGACATTCATTACAAAAATGGTTGCCACCTGGCTGTTCAGCTTTCATGGGCCGCCACAATGCTGGCCTATCAGTCCCGCTCGCCCGACCCGGAACTGGTCGGCGGTCGCTGGCGTGAAATGTGGATGGAACGCCTGGAAAAAGAACCGTTTTTCATGGAAGAATGGCTCGATCATCAACAACGTGATGATTTCTGGAAACATGCCTCGATCTGCGAGGATTTCGACGCTGTCAAAATCCCGTCAATGGTGATGGCAGGCTGGGCCGACGGATACCGCAACACGCCAATACGCGCCATCGAAGGGATGCCAGACCGGGCCAAAGCCCTGATTGGCCCATGGGTACATAAATACCCACACTTTGCGTGGCCCAAACCCCGTGCCGATTTTCATGGTGAAGCCATTCGCTGGTGGGATAAATGGCTGCGCAATGCCGATAACGCGGCCGAAACCCTGCCGCAAATGCGTGCCTACATTCTCGATGCCATCAAACCAGCCCCCCGGCGCGACCATGATGCCGGTTTCTGGGTCACCAAAAAAACCTGGCAATCACCCGAAATGGTTCATTATACGGTCAGGGACGAAAGGCTGGTTATCGACGACGAAAATTCCCCCGTCGAAAGTCATAAAAACCACGATGTTTTTCTTAAATCCCCGCTTGATACAGGCACGGCCGCAGGCGAATATTTCACGCTGAAACCCGATGCCGAAATGGCAATCGACCAGCGCAGCGACGATGCGGGATCACTTTGTTTTGATAGCGCCCCTTTAACCGACAATCTGGATTTACTGGGCAGAGCTGAAATTACGTTAAATGTTGCCTGCGATGCCGACTGGGCCAACCTTTGCGCCCGTCTTGTTGATGTGCACCCCGACGGTACGGCAACCCGCATTTCTTTTGGTGTCCTTAACCTGGCTCACCGCGACCCTGCCGGGAATTATAACAACCCGCAGCCCATGCCACAGGGCGAAAAAACGTCTGTCACCGTCGTTCTTGATGCTTGCGGGTATCGCCTCCGCCCCGGTCACAAATTACGGGTTGCCCTGTCCACCGCCTATTGGCCCATGATCCTACCTGACCCGTTCAATGCCGGGTTAACCATCGATACAGCCAGCATCAATCTGTCCCTGCCGCTGTTGGGCGACCACGACCCAATCGACATGCCTGAACCCGAAAATCCCAATCCCCTGCCCACCTATATCGAACACCACCCCGCCACCACCCGGCGCGAAGTGCGGCATAACCTGACGCAAAATAAAACCGAATATTGCATTCTGGAAGACACGGGCGCGGTCGAACATCCCGATACCGGCCTGTCGACGCGGCAAATTCGCGATGAAACCTGGGCAATATCGCTTGATGATCCGTTATCAATGCGTGGCCATGCCGTTTGGACATGCGATATGGAACGCGATGGCTGGTTTACCCGCACGGTTTGTACCGCAACGCTAAGCTGCACCAAAACCGACTGGCACGTCGAAGCCCGCGTAATTGCAGTTGAACAGGACAAGGAAGTGTTTGAAAAAAACTGGAACCGCACCATCCCGCGCGATTTTATGTAACGACAATGCACTTGCAAAGCGGCCCGCAAAACCAATTGCGGGCCGTTATTTAATTCACCACCACCGGTAAGGGCTTATTGGCAAAACCCGGCCACCGCCCGGCACATATGGTCAAACCCGGCTCGGGCACCGTCGCTCATATGGCGGGCCCGCAACCATCCATGCACCATTTGCGGTTCTTCGCGATATGTTACATTCACCCCGGCCAGTGCCAAACGGGCTGCATATTCCCGCCCGTCATCACGCAACGGGTCAAAAAATGCAGCACTGATATAGGCGGCAGGCACCTTTGACACATCCTGCGCTTTCAGAGGGTTGGCGACCTCATCGGCATCCGGGGCTGCTAAAATATTGCGATAATATAAAACATCCTGCGTGCTTAACCCCGGTGCATGTGCCATCTCAAGGTACGACCCGCGGGCAACGTCACCGCCCAATGCAGGATAAATCAAAACCTGCCCGTTAATCGCCCGGGTCAATCCGGCTTCAACCGCCCGCAACATTAGCCCGGCCGCCAAATTGGCCCCGGCACTGTCCCCAATCACAACCAGTTGGTGCCCCCGCGCCACCAGATGGCGCAATACAGTAAACCCGTCATCCGATGCGGCGGGCCATACATATTCGGGTGCCAGCCGATAATCAACCGCCACCAGCTCCGCACCGGTAAAGTCGGCGATTTCGGCACAAATGGCATGGTGACTATCGCGTGACCCCACAACAAAACCACCACCATGCAAATACAACAAACAGCATTTTGTGCGTTGCTTTGCCGGGTGAAAATACCGCACCGGCACATTCTCAATTGTGCCATCCTCGAACCCCGACCCCGCCGGGTCTGGCGGGTTAAAACTGGCACAAAAGGCATCATACCAGGCACGTTGCTGGGCGATGGATGCACTTACCGCATCTGGCGGATAAAACGCATCGGCCTGTTTTTGAAACTCAATAATGCCTTCATCCTGCGGCACCGGCGATAATGGACCCGTCATGCGTTTCTACCAAATATGTTTCGTTTCATAGCCCTGCCAAACATCGCAGGCTAAATTTCAACCGCCTCAACGGTTGTTTTTAACAGGCTCGCGCTGCGGTGCAGGGCGTCGTTTTCCGTATTATCCAGGGTTGGCATCATATCGGCCTTCACGCCCCCTGCCCCCACCACCCGCGGGATCGACAGGGCAACATCTTTCACCCCCGCCACATCACCCGTCACAACCGAAACCGATAAAACATCCTGCTGATCCTGCGCAATGGACTTTACAATCCGCGCCAGTCCTGCCCCGATCCCATAATAGGTTGCGCCCTTGCCATTAATGATTTTATAGGCGGCATTACGTACGCCATCATCAATTCCGGCTTTCACATCATCACTCAGGGGCGCGCCCATTTGCGCAGCAAATGACAATAACGGCTCCGACCCGGCACGCGCATTTGACCATGCCAAAACTTCGCTATCGCCGTGCTCACCCAGCACATAGGCATGTACAGATTGCGGCGAAATTTGCAAATGTCGGCCCAGTAAACTCCGAAACCGTGCAGTATCAAGAATTGTGCCAGAGCCAATCACCCGATTTGCGGGTAACCCTGACAAGCGAGCAGTAATTTGCGTCATGATATCAACCGGGTTGGAGGCAATCAGCAAAATGGCATCCGGGGCTACACGCAAAACCTCGCCCACCACTTCCCTAAAAACAGCGGCATTCCGGCCCAAAAGCTCCAGCCGGGTTTCACCGGGTTTCTGGCTGACACCGGCGGCAAGAATGATCACTGACGCCCCTTTCAAATCAGCATAATCGCCAGCATGAACCATGCACGATGACATAAACGGCACGGCATGGGATATGTCCTCAGCCTGCGCCCGGGCAAGGTCGGCATTGCGGTCCACAAAAATGACTGAACTGGCGATGCCCATCAACGCAATGGCATATCCCGCCGAACTTCCGACCATTCCGGCCCCAACAATGCCAATTTTCATATCGCTACCTCGCGCTGATTTGTGTCTGATTATATCCTAGCGTAAAACAGGTGCAGTTGCACGGCACCGAAACAGGGATACAAAAATGCACCAATCCGACCTCGCCACACTTTATCGCCGCTATATCGACTGCTTAAACAATCAGGACTGGGACAATCTCGAGCAATATGTTCATGCTGATGCATCCCATAACGGCACTGAACTTGGTGTTGCCGGATACCGCGCAATGCTGGAAAACGATTACGAGCAAATCCCCGACCTGCGTTTTAACATTGAAATACTAAGCTGCGATGCGCCAATGGTTGCCAGCCGATTGATGTTTGATTGCACGCCCAAGGGCGAGTTTTTGGGTCTTGCCATCAATGGCCGAAAAATCAAATTTGCAGAGAACGTTTTTTATGAATTTCGCGACGGCAAAATCATCAATGTCTGGTCTGTTCTTGATAAAGTTGCCATAGAAGCCCAGCTTTGAGGCATTGTGAAAAATAGCGGGCCGGTCGAGTTTGGCATGAATTTTAATAACAGTTCAACACCTTGCGCCGCAGCACTGCGCCCCAGCGACAGGCTCAAAACAAAACACCTCGTACATCTATGTACGAGGTGCATTTTGCCGCCGAATAGTTAAAAATCGGTCGTTAAAAAATCAGCGACCGTTTTTTTCGCGCCAGGCCTGAAAATCAAGCGGGGTTTGCGGGTTGGTTGCCGGGTACAGGCCAACAATGGTTTTACCTGCCAGAACCTGTTCAGTCACAAAATCTTCAAACGCCGTCATTTCCATGGCTTCGTCGGCAATTTCTTCGGCAATGTCGGCGGGAACAATTATCACGCCTTCGCGATCACCTACCACAACGTCACCCGGAAAAACCGCAACATCGCCACAACCAATCGGCACATTCATATCAAGCGCCTGATGCAATGTCAGGTTGGTCGGTGCAGACGGGCGGTTGTGATAGGCTGGAATGGCAAGCTGGGCAATTTCGGGGGAATCCCGAAACCCGCCATCGGTAACAATACCAGCAACACCACGCACCATCAGGCGCGATACCAGAATGGACCCTGCCGATGCCGCACGGGCATCCTTGCGACTGTCAATTACCATTACCGCCCCTTCGGGGCATTGCTCAACCGCAACCCGCTGCGGATGTTGCGGGTTTTGGAACACGGTAATCGGGTTTAAATCCTCGCGCGCAGGGATATAGCGCAGGGTATAGGCTTCGCCGACCATATTGGGGCCATCAGCCTTTAACGGGCGCACATCCTGAATAAACTGGTTGCGCAAGCCGCGTTTGAACAGGGCCGTACACAGGGTTGCTGTACTAACCTGCATATATTTTTCGCGGGTTTCCGCACTTAGTTTGGTGGTCATCTTTAAACGCTCCGCCAGATCAGTAAATATCGGGTTCGCCAACCGTGGGGCCGAAACCGGTTTCAAGAAAATCAAAATCGCAGCCTTCATTGGCCTGTTTGACATGGCGGCCAAACATCCAGCCGTAACCCCGCGCAAAGGCCGGTTCCGGTTTTTTCCATTCTGCCCGGCGCCTGGCCAGTTCTTCGTCCGACACCTGCATTTCAATGGTGCGATCAGGTATACTGACCCGGATCATATCGCCGGTTTTAAGCAAGGCCAACGGCCCGCCAATAACGGCTTCAGGTGCGGCATGTAACATACATGCCCCGTATGACGTGCCACTCATGCGCGCATCGGACAGGCGCAACATATCGCGCACGCCCTGTTTCACCAGCTTGGTCGGGATGGGCAACATCCCCCATTCCGGCATGCCCGGCCCTCCCAGTGGCCCGACATTGCGCAACACCATAACGTGGTCTGCCGTCACATCCAGGTTCTCGTCATCAACAGCGGCCTTCATTTCCGGATAGCTGTCAAACACCAGGGCCGGGCCAACATGTTCATAATATTTCGGATCACACGCCGATGGTTTGATCACACAGCCGTCGGGTGCCAGATTGCCCCGCAACACGGCCAGCGACCCTTCCTTGTATATCGGGTTCGAAAGCGGGCGGATGACATCTTCGTTATGAACCTTCGCCCCTTCCAGCGTTTCACCCAGCGACACACCCGTTACGGTCTGACAAGTCAAATCCAGCTTGGGGGCAAGCTGGCTCATCAGGGCACGCAACCCCCCGGCATAATAAAAATCTTCCATCAGATATTTATCACCGGTCGGGCGAATATTGGCGATCACGGGTGTTGTCCGGCTTAACCGGTCAAAATCGTTTAAATCCAGGTCAACCCCGGCCCGGCGCGCCATCGCAATCAGATGGATCACCGCATTGGTCGAACACCCCGTTGCCATCGCCACCGTTACCGCATTTTCAACCGATGCTGCCGTGATGACCTGGTCCGGGCGCAAGTCTTCCCACACCATATTCACAATCCGACGGCCCGATGCTGTACACATGCGAATATGGTTTGAATCCGCCGCCGGAATGGAGGTTGCACCGGGCAACGTCATGCCAAGCGCCTCGGCAATGGCGGTCATGGTGCTGGCCGTGCCCATGGTCATGCAATGGCCATAAGATCGGGCAATGCCGCCCTCAATCCCCTGCCATTCCTCGTCCGAAATGTTACCGGCCCGGCGTTCATCCCAATATTTCCATGCGTCAGACCCACTGCCCAGCACATTGCCATGCCAGTTACCGCGCAACATCGGCCCGGCAGGCACATAAATGGTAGGTAACCCCATGCTGACCGCACCCATGATCAGGCCCGGTGTGGTTTTATCGCACCCGCCCATCAACACAACACCATCCACCGGATGAGACCGCAAAAGTTCTTCCGTCTCCATCGCCAGCATGTTGCGATACAGCATCGTTGTCGGCTTTACATAGCTTTCCGACAGCGAGATTGCCGGCAATTCCATCGGAAAGCCGCCTGCCTCGGTAATCCCGCGGCGGATATCATCGACACGGAATTTGAAATGCGCATGGCATGGATTGGCGTCCGACCAGGTATTGATAATGGCAATTTGCGGTTTGCCTTCCCAGTCCTCCGGGCCAAGGCCCATTTGCATGGCGCGTGAACGATGCCCGAATGACCGCAAATCATCAGGGGCGAACCACCGTGCGCTGCGCAGGTCTTCGGCTTTGATCGTTTTCTTGTTTGTCATGAATTCCTCGGAACGGTGGTCGATGGTCATATGGTCTGTTGATCAGAACTGGCAGAAATCAAAATCTGGCACAACTGGCGACAAACTGATCGCCTGAAAAACTGTCACTTCAGATTTCGGGTTCCAATCCCGATAACACGGGCACCTTGTTTTTAAATTATTTCGCGTTAATGCGGATAGTAAAATATTAGTATTGCGCGTGCAAGGCATATTGTAGGATAAGACAAAGTGGCATAGGAAAGAACGCGATGAGACAAAAGATCACTGGTGGCATTCCCGAGGGAAGCCTGGATACAACACCTTTTCAAATCAGCCGGAACCGCCCGGTCGCGCTGCAGGTATATGAAGACCTGCGCGACAGAATTGTTTCGCTGGACCTAATGCCAGGATACAGCCTGTCACGCGCTGTGCTGGCCGATTTTTATGGTGTTAGCCAAACGCCGGTCCGCGAAGCGTTTTTAAAACTGGAAAAGGATGGGCTGGTCGAAGTTTTCCCGCAATCAAAAACCCTGATTGCCCCTATCAGTATCCATAAGGTTAAATCCACCCATTTCCTGCGCACGTCGCTGGAACTTGAGGTGGCCCATAATCTGGCGCTGGCAATGGACAAGACAAAAATCGCCCCGGCAGAAAAAATTCTGACTGAACAACGCCACAGCAGCACGGAAACCGCCGCCTTTTCACGCCTTGACAGCGCCTTTCACCGCGCCCTGTTTATTGCCGCCGGATACGAGGATTTATGGGAAGTCGTGCGCGAACATAGCGGTCATCTGGACCGGGTTCGCTGCCTGCAACTGCCCACACCGGGCAAGATCGAACGGGTAATTTTCCAACATGGCAAAATCATTGATGCCATCCATGCATCGGATCTTCATACCGCCGAATCCCACGTCCGCGACCATCTTTCCGGCTCGCTTAACGAACTCGACAATATCATTCAAAACAACCGCGAAATGTTTGGTGCCTAACTTCGCACTGCCATACCGTCGGCACCAAAACCAGTGGCTTAACGCCACATCGTAAAATAACGCACCGTACATCATTGCCCTAGGTACAACACCCAAAAAGCCCGGCCATCCGCGCACGCCAGGGTCACGGCACCAAACATCAGGTCCAGTTCTGTCAACAAAAGACCGCAAAGACATAAGTGTCTTTGCCATGTCACCTGGCCTGGGTATTCCCCGTCAGCCACCTCACCCGAACAGCAATAATAACCGCCCCAAACGTCTGAAACATACTCCAGCCACCAGAAAGGCAGTTTTTGCCCCTCTGTTAATTGACACTGATATATTAGTATGCTATTTGAAAAAAAATAAGGCTGGCATCCATAGCTGGCATCTTCAGGGAGGAAAGAATGAAGATCTCACGTTTGACAACTTTCATCGTATCGGGTGTTGCCGGTATGACCATGGCAATGGCGGCACATGCCGCTGATTACACGCTAAGTGTAAACACGGCCCTTGCCACCAGCGACCCGCTTTACAAAGGCCTTGAAGCCTTTGTTAAAAATGTTGATGAACGCACCAAAGGCCAGATCAAGGTAACGCTGTTTCCCAATTCACAGCTTGGCCCGGATGAAGACGTTCTTGAACAGGCCCGTGCCGGTGCCCCGGTTGCTGTTATTGTTGATGGTGGCCGCCTGGCCGTTTTTGAAAAAGAATTCGGTATTCTTGGCGCCCCTTATCTGGCACAGGGCTATGACGGCATTCGCAAGGTTGTCACATCCGACCTGTTTGAAACCTGGGTGCAAAAACTGCGCAAGGCATCGGGCCATCAGGTTTTGTCATTTAACTGGTGGCAGGGCGAACGCCATTTGCTGACCAAAAAACCAATCACCAAACCGGCTGACCTTAATGGTCTGGTTTTGCGCACACCAGGCGCACCTGTCTGGACCGAAACGGTCAAGGCAATGGGTGGCACACCAACACCAATGCCGTTTTCCGATGTTTACAGCGCCCTGCAACTTGGCACCATTGATGGCACCGAAGCCCAGCTTCCTGCTGTGGTCGGCGCGAACCTTCAGGAAGTTATCACGCACATCACCAAAACCGGCCATATCAACCTGATCACCGGTCTGGTGACCAGTGCCGCATGGTTTGACAGCCTGCCGGAAGATTTGCAGAAAATCCTGCGCGAGGAATCGCTTAAAGCCGGTGACATCGCATCATACGGCACGCGCGATGCGCTGGCATCGATTGAACAACAGCTTAAAGACGACGGCGTTGAAGTTTCCGAAGTCGACACCACCCCGTTCAAGGAAGCCACCCAGGGCGTTTACGAAAAACTGGGTTACAGCGATCTGCACAAGCAGGTTGATGAAATCCTGAACCAGTAAGCATTTTAACAGACGAAGGGCCGTCCAAACGGTCCTTCGTCTGTTTCTTTCCCTGATACATTCCAAATATCAGGCGGAAATTTTCCTGAATTGACCGGCATGTGATGTTCAGGTGTGATAATTTAATAATTCCGGCTAACGGGCTATCGCGGCCCCGCAGCAGCATCTTTTCCGGTGTCAGATCAGCGTTAAAACATCCGGTTTCCACGCTGGATGGCATTTTAAAATCGCGAACACCCCAATTCACCCACCCCACCATTGGTCCATGGCGCTTTTGGGCGCCCAAGCAAAGGGAGGAAAACCGGGCATGAAAAAACGTCTGGCTCAGGCCGAGTTTGCACTGGTTTCCGCAATATTCATCGCCATCGTCATGCTGGTTTTTGTCGCGTCCATCATGCGGACCTTTGGTCATCCTGTCATGTGGTCGGTCGATATGGCGCAATTGCTGTTTATCTGGCTGTGCTTTTTTGGTGCCATCCGCGCCATGCGCCAGCGCGGGCATCTTGGCGTTGACCTGTTTGTCCGTCTTGCACCGCATCGCTATCGGCTGATTATTGAAACTGCCGTTGGTCTGATCTTCTGCGCCATGCTAGCCATTCTTGCGGTCGAAGGTTACGACCTGACGATCCTTAACAAGCAGCGCCAGTTTGGTGATTCCGGTATTTCCTATGCCTTTGTCACCATTGCCGTGCCGGTCGGGTCGGTCATTCTGGGTGGCACCATCATATACAATATTATCGATGCATGGCGAAACCGCCGGGCCGAACAGGTTCTTGTTTATTCGCTGCCGGAAGAAGGGATTGATGCCATCCCGCCCGTGACCACACCCAAAACGACCACGCAGGAAATCTGACCATGCTGTTGATCGGTTCCATCTTTTTGTTTTTCCTGATCATTGGCGCCCCGGTGGCCTTTGCCATTGGCCTGTCCGGTTTCGCATTTTTTGTCACATCCAATGTCATGCCGCTATCAATTGGTGTGCAAAAAATTGCCGCTGTGTCGCAAAGTTTCCCCCTGCTGGCCGTGCCGTTTTTTGTGCTGGCCGGTCACTTGATGAACGAAAGCGGCATCACCGACCGCCTGTTTAAATTTTCCAACATCGCCGTTTCGTGGATGGCCGGTGGTCTGGCCCAGGTTTCCATCATTCTGTCGACCTTGATGGGCGGCATTTCCGGTTCGGCCGTGGCCGACGCCGCTATGGAAGCCCGCGTTATTGGCCCCAAAATGATCGAGAACGGTTATTCCAAAGGCTTTTCCGCGGCTGTTATCGCGCTAAGTTCCCTTATCACTGCCACCATTCCCCCGTCCATCGGGCTGATCCTGTATGGGTATGTCGGCAATGTTTCCATCGGGCGACTGTTTCTGGCTGGCATCATTCCCGGTGTGCTGATGATGATTGTGCTAATGGTCACTGCCTATATCATCGCCAAAAAGCGCAATTATGTTGCCAAGGACGCGCGCAAACCCACCGTGCGTGAATTGGCCGTAGCCTTTTGGGAAGCCAAATGGGCGTTGCTGTTTCCAGTCTTGCTGATCATTACCATTCGTGGCGGGCTGTTTACCCCGTCCGAGGTTGGGTCCTTTGCCGTGGTATATGCCGTTGTTGTCGGGGTTTTCAGCCACCGCGAGCTTAGCTTTACCGATATCAAACGTGCATTGGCCGATGCTATTTCCGATATTGGCATGATCATGTTGATTATTCTGATGTCGGGCATGGTCGGTTTTGCCATTACGTTTTTACAAATCCCGCAAACCGTTTCGGGCGCCCTGCTGTCAGGTTTAAGCAACCCCACCGCTATTGTTGCTGCCATTCTGGGCATTCTGTTTGTCGCCGGGTTGTTTGTTGAAAGCACGGTTCTGGTGTTGCTGCTGACGCCAATTTTTGTGCCCATCATTAAACAGCTTGGTGTTGATCCGGTTCATTTCGGCATCCTGATGATGACGCTGGTAACATTGGGGTCAATGACACCACCGGTCGGTGTTGCCATGTATACCGTCTGCGCGATCATGAATGTCCGGGTTGAACATTACGTGCGGGAATCCCTGCCATTTCTGGCCGCCATTTTGCTGCTGGTTTTTGCCCTGCTGATGTTGCCAGACCTGGTATTATTTTTGCCAAGACTGGCATTTTAACAGCCAACAAAACCGGTATTTCATACAAACCCCTGTCGTCTTGTCGGCAGGGGTTTTGTTTGTATATAACCGGATTTTACACTGACCTGTTGCCGCCCGTGTCTTATCGTTCTGCCAGCAAACTACGTAATGCATCGGAAAAAAGGCGAATGGCGTTACGGTTCCCGGTCGAGGACAAAGTCACAGCCCAGATATCAAAATTTATCGCTGGTTCCAGGTCAACACAGACAATATCGGTTTGCAGCAGGCAACGGGCTGTAAATTCATCAATGATGGCACACCGTTTCAGAATTTGCGCCATCGGCGGCACCGCTTCCAGCGAATTACAGGTCACGGCCCCGGCCATGCTCAGCCCCCGTGTTCTAAGGGCTTCTTCAAGAACATTGCCAATCGGCCCACGTGCGGTGGTATCCACCATCGGATAGTCAAAAATCTGTTCCAGTGTCACTTGCCGTTTTTGCGCAAGCGGGTTTTCACGTGGCACGATGGCCTTTAACTTTCCACGCCCCAACAAGGTAAATTCTTCGTCGCGCATCGTTACCCGCCCGGCCATAATCCCAAGGTCGATCAGCCCCGCATGTAGCAATTCCATTTGATGCGCCGCCTTGCTGATATCAAGGATCAGGCGCAATTGGGGCATTTTCTGCATCAACCGGGCGCAGGCCTGTGGCACAAAATGGTTCATCATAAGGCCGATCGACATCACCGAAAGTTTGCCACCCACCCCTTTTTTCAACGCATCGATACGCCCCTCAAGCTGACCAATTCCATCCTGCAAAAACCGGCTTTCGCTGTAAATCGCATCGGCGTCCGCCGTTTGTAAAATACGCCCGCGTTCCAGCACAAACAGCGTCAGACCCGATGCTGCCTCGAAATCGCGCAAATGCTTGCTAACAGTTGGTTGCGACAACCCCAGTGCGCGGGCCGCAGCACTGATCGAATTGCGTTCATAAACCTCGCAAAATACCTGCAATCGCTGAAGCGTTATCCCGCGCATAATGCGCTCCTGTACCTTACCAAATTGTCGCAATCCATAGTATATTACTATGGATGAAATAAATATTTTCTATTTCCTAACGCAGGAAAGCACTTCAGTCTTGCTTTAAATAAAAAACAGAAAGGGGAATAGGATGCAGGCGGTATTTCTGCTTATCCTAATCGGAGCGGGGCTTCTATCTGGCGCGGCAATTGCGTATGTCATCGGTGCGGCATCGATCATGACGTTTATTTTGGGCGACCATGCCAATTTCATGGCGGCCCTGCCTCAACGCTTGTTTAGCCAGCTCGACGTTTTTGCTTTTCTGGCAATGCCACTTTTTATCTTTGCCGGGGATTTGATGAACCGGGGCGGCATTGCTTCTGCGCTGATTGATTTTTCAATGTCACTGTTGGGGCGGGTCAAAGGCGGGCTTGGTCATGTCAACGTTCTCACCAGCGTGTTTTTTGCCGGTGTATCCGGGTCGGCGGTGTCCGATGCGGCGGCCCTTGGTAATTCGCTGGTCCCCGAAATGCAAAAACGCGGTTATTCGCTGGATTATGCCGTCGCCATTACCGGCGCGTCCTCTATCATCGGACCGATCATTCCGCCGTCCAGCATCCTGATTTTTTACGGCGCGTTGATGAATACATCGGTTACGGCGCTGTTTGCTGCGGGTGTTGTGCCGGGGCTTCTGTTGGCCGCAGTCCTGATGGTAATGAACGCCTTTTATGCCTGGCGCGATGATCATCCAGGTGGTGGCGACCCGGCAACCATCCCCCCGATCAAAAAATCGTTTTTTCGCGCCCTGCCCGCAATGACCCTGCCCATCATCATTTTGGGTGGCACGCTTTTTGGCATCATGACACCGGCCGAGGCCGCGGCAGTTGCGGTTGGCGCAGCCCTGATCATTGGTTTTTCATATCGCAAACTTGATCTGGAAGCCGTACGCCAAAGTGCCATCCGCACCGCTGTTTTGTTGGGTGCGCTGTTTATCATTTTATGTGCGATTTCAACCTTTTCCTATATTGCCGCCCTTGATCGCCTCCCGCAGGCCATTGCCGCCCAGATCACGGAATGGGGCCTTGGCCCGCTGCAATATCTGATGCTGGTCAATGTGGTATTTTTGATCGCGGGCATGGCAATGGATGTCAAAGCTGCTGTGGCATTGTTCGCTCCCATCTTTGTTCCCGTTGCGCTGGCGATGGGCATTGATCCGGTCCATCTCGGCATCGTTATCTGCTTCAATATTTCAACGGGGCTTTTATCGCCCCCCATCGGCGGGGTCCTGCTGATTTTGGCGACAACGTGCAACATCAATTACTGGCGATTGATCCGCGCAACGCTGCCGTTTTTCTTTGCCGAAGTCATCCTGCTGGTCGTGCTGACTTTCTTTCCGGCCATCTCACTGGCTCTGCCACATGCCCTGGGGCTTAGCTGATAACAAAAAAAGGGTACAACAGAGGAGTTCACGTAACATGACCTTGATGAAATCCGGGAAGGCTCTTGCCTCTCTCAGCCTGTTATTGACGACGACAATGGTGGCACCGGCATTCGCCGCCGATGTTAAAATCGCCATGAACGGCATTGATGACCCGACCACCAATGCCGAAGCCGCCTTTGTTCACGGCTTTGCCGATGCGTTAAAAGGTACAGACTTCAAGGCGGTTGTTTTCCCGTCCGACACATTAGGCAGCGAAAAGGAACGGTTCGACGCAACAGCCCAGGGGCTGGTCGAAATCGATCTGGCAACCGTTTCCACCGGTGTTGGCATGAGCCCGCTTCTAAAAGGCATTTTGCTGCCTTTCATGTTCAAGGACAGCGCTGAATTTGACGCTGTTATTGAAAAAAGCGACCTTCTTGACGAAATGAACAAGCCACTGCTTGAAAACGGCGTTCGCCTTGCCGGGTTCAACTATATCGGCGTCGGCATTGGCATTCACAACAGCCAGCGTGACGTCACCAAAATGTCGGACCTTAAAGGTTTGCGGTTGCGCGCCCTTAATGCCGAACAGCTGGAATATGAAGAAGCCCTGGGTGCCAATGGCACAATCGTCGCATGGTCAGAAGTTGCAAATGCCATTCAGGTCGGAATTGCCGATGGCTATCTCAATCCGCCGAATTCCTCGCTTAGAACCGGTCACACTGCTTTTCTGACGCATTTCACACCGGCCGATATTTCGCCTTCAACCCGTGCCGTTTTTGTTTCCAACGACTGGTACGAAACATTACCGGCCGACGAAAAAGCCGAAATCGACAAGGCACTTGATGCCGGGATTGCGGCCAATCGTGAATGGCTGGCGAACTGGAGCACCAGCGTCATGGCCCGAATGGAAAAGGCCGGTGTTACCATTTCCCAACTGGAACCGGGCGAGCGCGACAAGATGGTGAAGGCGACAGCTCCGACATGGACGTCAATCATGGCCGCCGACGACTTACAAAAGTATCTCGACGCGCTCAAATTGGTTCGTAATTAAGCAGGAGGCGGTGAAGGTGAACACGATCCGAAAAACAGCCATGGCAATCAGCCACGGTCTTGATCAACTTGCATGCTTTATTGCCATTATCGCACTGACAGTGCTGGTGGGGTCGGTATTGTTGCAGGTTATCGCCCGTTATCTGTTCGCCTCGCCGCCCTCCTGGACAGAAGAACTGGCCCGTTATGCCATGATCTGGGCGGGTCTTATCGGCGCGACCATGAGCTTTAAACGCCGTTTCGACCCCGCCCTTTTCACAAGCGAAGGCAATGGTGGCAAACTAATGGGCATTGTAACCGGCACCGTCCAGTCTGCCGTTGTGATCATCTATCTTACCCCGGTTCTCTGGTACTGCTTTTTTGGCCCTGGCAATAATCCGGCCCGGGGGTTTCTTCTGCGCCACAGCCGGACAATGGCCGACGCGCTTGATTTCTCGACACTCTGGGTCGCGATTGCGGTGCCCCTCATGATCGTGATCATCTTTGTCCATGTCATAGCCCGTTGGGCGGGCGATGACGCCCCGCCTTCTGCACCCGCACAAGCCGAGACGTTCAACTAAGGCCGAATATGCAGGCATTTTTCATAATGGCCCAACCAAGGGTCGCCCATAAACACGCCTGAACAACAATAAATTATAAGCATTCTGGAGTTTCCGACGATGCAAGCTGACGTCATTTTTCGCAACGCCGATATCGTGGATGGCACAGGCCAACCGCGCATACACGGTGATGTCGCAATCCGTGACGACCGGATTGTCGCCGTTGGCGAACTGTCAAAATGGCATGGCGGACGCGATGTTGATTGCACCGGTTTAACCCTTGCACCCGGCTTTATCGACCCGCATGTTCACCACGACGAAGCCCTGCTGACCGACCCGGGCATGGATTGTATGCTTAGCCAGGGTGTGA
Source organism: Thalassospira sp. NFXS8 (assembly GCF_040148805.1). Lineage (NCBI taxonomy): Bacteria > Pseudomonadati > Pseudomonadota > Alphaproteobacteria > Rhodospirillales > Thalassospiraceae > Thalassospira > Thalassospira sp. NFXS8. Next base: position 224,339 of record NZ_JAGEMF010000005.1, read on the forward strand.
CAACGATCATTGCGGGCAATTGCGGTTTTTCAATTGCCCCCCTTACGGCAACCATTGATATTCTACCCCAACCCCTGGGCATGATCCTGACATCCAGCCGCCCCCGCTTCGCCCGGTTTGCCGATTATCGCAACCAGTTGCGCCAATCCCCCGCCGCCGTTAATTCCGCCTGCCTGATCGGGCATGGCACCCTGCGTATCAACGAGGTTGCCGACCTTGGCCGCCCGGCAGACGCCGCCGAATTAAAAGCAATGGAAAAATCGCTTGATCAGGCCCTGGGCGAAGGCGGGATTGGTGTTTCAACCGGCCTGTTTTATCCGCCTGCGCGCGCGGCCACCACCGCCGAAGCCATTGCCATGGCCCGCATTGCCAGGGCACATGGCAAACTTTACGTCACCCATATGCGCGACGAAGGCGACCAGGGCATTGAAGCCCTTGAAGAAACCCTTGAAATCGGGCGTGAAGCCTGTTGCGGGGTGCATGTTAGTCATCATAAATGTGCCGGGCTCGCCAATCACGGTCAGTCGGAAATTACCCTGCCAATGTTTAGCAAGGCGATGCTTGATCAGGATGTCAGTCTTGATACCACACCCTGGACGGCATCCTCGACCATGCTTAATTCCGGGCGCCATCGCCAGGCCACCCGCGTGATTGTGGCGGAATCACTGGCTTATCCGAAAATGGCCGGTCGTGATCTGGCCGATATTGCCAGGGAATGGAACACCGACCTCGATACCGCGATGGAGCGTTTACTCCCCGCCACCGGCATTTTCTTCATCATGGATGAAAGTGATGTAAGGCGCATTTTGTCGTTCGAACACACCATCATCTGCTCGGACGGCATTGCACGCGGCGACCATTCGCACCCCCGCGTGTGGGGCACATTCCCGCGTGTTTTGGGCCATTATGTACGCGATATCGGCCTGTTTACACTGGAAGAAGGTGTAAAACGCATGACATCAATGCCTGCTGATCGCTTTGGCCTTAAGGATCGCGGACGGATCAGGGAAGGCGGATATGCCGATCTGGTGCTGTTTGATCCGGCAACAATTGAATCCGGTGCAACCTACGAAAAACCCAAAACACCGGCGCATGGCATTAAAAATGTATGGGTAAATGGCCGGGAAAGCTGGGCCGATGGAGCGAACAAAGGAAACCGTGCAGGCGTGGTATTAGACCGCGACCCAAGCTGACCCTCCTTTTTCGCCGTCATTAAAACGTTCTGATTAACAACAAAACCCCTGCAAGCATATGCTGGCAGGGGTTTTGTCTTTGGGCCACGTCGAGCACGCCCGCAAGTTTAACCGTTATATTTTTCAACCGTTTGATCAATCATACCAAAAATCGATTGTCCATCCCGGTTGCACATGCTGATTTTAACATTATCGCCAAACTGCATAAATGGCGTTGCCGGTTTGCCATCGCGAATGGTTTCGATCATGCGAATTTCGGCAATGCAGGAATAGCCCGCCCCGCCATCGGCCACCGGTTTGCCCGGTTCGCCGTTCAGTTTGTTCGAAACTGTGCCCGACCCCACAATGCTACCCGCGCATAGCGGGCGGGTTTTGGCGGCATGGGCCACCAGCTGGCCAAAATCAAACGTCATGTCGATCCCGGCATTGGCACGGCCAAAGGGTTTGCCGTTCAAATCCACATTCAGGGGCAAATGCACCTTGCCACCATCCCAGGCATCGCCAAGTTCATCAGGCGTTACCGCAACAGGTGAAAAGGCCGATGACGGCTTAGACTGGAAAAAACCAAATCCCTTTGCCAGTTCGCCCGGAATCAAACCACGTAACGATACATCATTAACCAGCATCACCAACCGAATGCATTTGCGGGCTTCTTCGGGGGACACACCCATCGGCACGTCGCCCGTAATCACGGCAACTTCGCCTTCCATATCAATGCCCCAGGCTTCATCACCCAGCACAATCGGCTCGGTCGGTGCCAGAAAGCTGTCTGATCCACCTTGATACATCAATGGATCGGTCCAGAAACTTTCGGGAATTTCAGCCCCGCGCGCCTTTCGCACCAATTCCACATGATTGACATAAGCCGACCCGTCCGCCCACTGATAGGCACGCGGCAGCGGTGAATGGGCCTGTTTTTGATCAAACGGCTGGCCATAATCGGTATCGCTTTCCAGCCGGGTTGCAATATCGGCCAGCGGAGCCGCCAGATCATTCCAGTGATCAAGGGCGAATTGCAGGTTCGGGGCATGATCGCACGCGATATAGCGGGTTAAATCGCCTGATACCAAAACCAGCTTTCCATCACGGCTGCCGTCTTTCAGGGTGGCAAATTTCATCGGTCCTGTCTCCTTGCCGAATGTTTCCGGTCATTTTTAAAATCATATTTCAAATAGTGAAATTCGGGTTTTCCACATCTCTGCGAGGTTAACGCGCAGGGATGTGGTTAGGTGCGACGGCATCGCGCGGCTTATGCGCGTAAGGCAAGGGCTTTCAAAAAGCCCGCCCGCCGATTGAGGGCCGGTTGATCGGAAATCGATCAACCAGCTTTAACACTAGTCCTGACGGCCTTCCGGGGTGCCGTCAAACCGGCGTTCCAGCCCTTGCCAGCAATCCTGATAATCGTTTTGCAAGCCGGGCAGTTCGGCTGCAAAGCGGGTCAGTTGCTGGGGAAAACGGGTTTCAAACATAAAGGCCATCGTGCCTTCCTGTTTGACCGGCTCCAGCTTTGTTTCCGATGCCTTGGTGAAACCTTCGGTATCGGGGCCATGGGCCAACATCATGTTATGCAGGCTCATGCCGCCGGGAACAAACCCCTGTTCCTTGGCATCATACTGGCCTTCGATCAGGCCCATAAACTCGCTCATGATGTTGCGATGATACCAGGGTGGGCGAAAGGTGTTTTCCGCCACCATCCAGCGTGGCGGAAAAATAACAAAGTCGATATTTGCCGTGCCGGCTTCGCCCGATGGCGCTGTTAACACGGTAAAAATCGACGGATCCGGATGATCAAACAAAATGGCGCCAACCGGCGAAAAAGTACGCAAATCGTATTTGAACGGGGTGTAATTGCCGTGCCAGCCCACAACGTCCAGCGGCGAATGACCAATTTCAGTGACATGAAACTGCCCGCACCATTTAACCAGCACCCGGCACGGTGTTTCCTTGTCTTCATAGGCGGCAACGGGCGTTTTAAAATCACGCGGATTGGCAAGGCAGTTTGCGCCAATCGGCCCGCGTTCGGGCAGGGTAAATTTCGCCCCGTAATTTTCGCACACATACCCCCGCGCCCCGCCATCGGCCCCCGCATCGAGAATGGAAACCTTAAACATCATGCCGCGCGGGATTAACGCCACTTCTAACGGCGCGACATCCATAACGCCCAATTCGGTAAAAATGCGCAGCGCGCCAATTTGCGGCACCACCAGCAATTCCGCATCGGCATTAAAAAAGTAATCGTCAACCATATCGGCATTGCAGACATAAACATGTGTCGCCATGCCCGACTGGCCCAATGCATCGCCTGCCGTGGTAATGGTCCGCATCCCGGCAATAAAATCGGTCGGGGTGGTTGGCATCTCAACCGGGTCCCATCGTAACTGCCCCAGTGCCAGACTATGATCATTCAGGCAGGGGGCTGTTTTCCAATGCGGCAAATCAAGTGTTTCAAACCGGCCATTGTGGCGCACGCTGGGCCGAATGCGATACAGCCACGACCGTTCGTTGGTGCCACGTGGTGCCGTAAAGGGCGAGCCGGAAAGCTGTTCGGCATACAAGCCATAGGCGCATTTTTGCGGGCTGTTTTGCCCCTGCGGCAATACACCCGGCAGACATTCGGTTTCAAAATCATTACCAAAACCGGACATATAATGCAGTTCGCCCGTACTTGCTGCCGGGTCCTTTTTTGCAGAAACAATGTGATCAGTCATTGCCTTCTCCCTAACATTATTTGATATAGTTACATTCGTAACTATAATTTTTGTAACTATCAAACAGCGATCAGACGCGATGACAGAAAAATTCAACCTGCACGGTTTCCTGCCGTTTTTGCTGCATCACACCAGCGAAAAGGTCAGCCTTGGCTTTCGCGACATTTACCGGGACCGCTATAAAATGACCCGATCGGAATGGCGCGTGTTAGCCACACTTGGCCAATACGGCCCACAAACCGCAACCGATATCGGCACCCGAACCGGCCTTCATAAAACCAAAGTGTCCCGCGCGGTTCATTCCATCGAAACGCGGCGCTGGCTGAACCGCCGACAGGATGAAAACGACCGGCGCATTCACCTGATCGAACTGACAAAGCAGGGCCAAAGTGCCTTTTTATCCCTATGCCAGGCGGGCGTTACCTATAATCAAAAAGCCCGCGATTTTCTGGGCGACAAAGACTTTGATACGCTGGTGACCCTCCTTGGCAAACTCAACCACATGTAATCCGGTCGTCAGGGCGTTGCGCGTGCGCGCCCGCCCCAGTTTTGATTAAACACTTCAATTTCGCGCAAAAACGCCTCAAAGGCGGCATGACCGGGCTGAAAATAATTGGCCTGCGGGTTCATCAGGGTCACACAACAGGCGACCGCCCCGTCGAGATTAAAAACCGGCGCGCTGATCGCTGAAAGCCCTGGCACAATGTCACCCTCGATCACGGCCGCCCCACGCTGGCGGGTTTCCGTGATTAACTGATCCACCTTGGCATCGTTCCAACCCAGAATTTCCTGTTCGGCGACAATCACATGTTCAATGGCTGACCGTGGCATGGCCGCCAAAAATGCCTGCCCGGTGGCAGAGCGCAAAAGCGGCATTACCGTTCCCAGCCCCATGGTTGAAATAACCGGCGGCCCGCCATGTTCCGTCCGGATAAGGACCGGCCCGCGTTCGCCCCAAATTGCCAAATGCCCGGATGATCGCCATTCAATTGTCAGGCTGCGCAGCAAACGCCCGGCCCGCATCACCACATCATTGCGTTCAATCGCAGACAGACCCATGCGTAATGCCATTGGCCCCAGGCCATACAAACCGGACCGGTCATCCTGGAACGCCAGGCCGATGCGCGCCAGACTGGTAAGATAACGATGCACCTTTGCCGCAGGCATATCGACCGCGGCCGCCAGATCCTTTAGCGGCACGGGATATTGAAAATCGCACAAGGCCGAAATAATTCGGCCACCAACCTCGATAGACTGAATGCCTTTACGGGTGTCGCCGACCTCTTCAACCGTCGGGTCAATGGCATCGTGTTGCGATATATGCGATGGGGTCACGATCAAAAAATGCCTGTGAAAATTTCATATTGCGTAATTCATTATATATAGCATAATTCCAATCTGAAAGAGGAAATCGCTTTTGCAATGAAGTTGGGATTGCCCGGCATCCAAAAATCAGAGCCATTCCAACAAACAGCAGCAAGGGGGATTTTCTTTGTCATGCGTGCAGAACTGTTCCTATGCACGCCAAGGCCACCTTTTAAAAAAGAGCCAGGGATGAAACCAGACGACCTGATATTCTATGATTACTTCCGCTCATCGGCATCGTATCGGGTTCGCATTGCCCTTAACCTTAAAGGGTTGCAAGCGAACAAGGTCGAAACCGTTGATCTGCGCACCGGGGCACACGCACAAAAGCCCTATAAATCGGTTGCGCCTTCGGGGCTGGTGCCATCCTTTACCTTTGGCGGTAAAACATTTGGTCAGTCGCTGGCATTGATTGAATGGCTGGATGCCATATACCCGTCGCCCCGGCTGATCCCATCGGAACCGCTGGCCGCACTTGGCGTGCGCGAGGTGGCCCACACCATTGCCTGCGACATTCACCCGTTAAACAATTTGCGCATTTTAAAATACATCACGGGCACGCTGAGCGCGTCAGAAGAGGCCAAGCTGGAATGGTATCACCACTGGATTTGCTCGGGGTTTGACACCCTTGAAGCGCTGATTGCACCGCATCGCGACAAAGGGCCGTTTTGCCTGGGGGCCGATGTTTCGCTGGCCGATGTCTGCCTTGTGCCGCAGGTTTACAATGCCCGCCGGTTCGACGTCGATTTATCGCCTTATCCGGCCATTTGCGCGGTGGATGCCCATTGTACCACCCTACCCGGCTTTGCCGATGCCGCCCCGGAATATTAATGTGCCATCAATTCAGATCAAAACAGTCTGGCTGCATAAATAACGGCAGCCAACAAACAAGATAAAACAACAGGGAGAGAAACATGAATCGCCTGAATTTACGTAAAACCATCCTTGGCCTTTTGGCCGGTGCCACTGCTCTTGCCGGGGCAACCTGTGCCAATGCCGCCGATATTACCCTTAAAATCAGCCATTACCTGCCGCCCAGCCATGGCTTCCAGAAGGATTTTCTGGAACCCTGGGCCAAGCAGCTGGAAGAAAAAACCAATGGCAAGGTTGAGGTAAAAATCTATGACGCCACCTCGGCCTTTGGCAAAATTGACCGTCAGGCCGATCAGGTTCGGGCCGGTGTGATTGACATGGCCGTTGGCCTTAACGGGATTCCGCGTGACCGTTACCCGGCGGCTTCAATTATTGAAATGCCGTTTCTGGTCAAATATGCAGATTCAGGATCAGAAACCCTGTGGAACCTGTATAAGGAAGGCATGCTGGGCAGCGATTACAAGGATTTCAAGGTTCTGGCCCTGTTTACCCATGAAGGCGGCCTGATCCATACCCTTGATAAGCCGGTACGGTCGCTTGATGACCTGAAAGGTCTTCGTTTACGCACGCCAAGCCCCGCAGTTTCCGCCATGCTGGAATCTTATGGGGCGTCACCGGTTGGTTTGCCGCCCTCGGCAATTTATGAAAACCTGCAAAAAGGCAATATTGACGGGCTGGTGACCACCTGGGACCTGGTCAATGCGGTTAAAGCCAACGAACTTTTGAAATACCACACCGATGCCGGGGCCTATGTGGCCGGGTTCTATTTTTTGATGAACCAGAAAAAGTTTGAGTCCCTGCCTGAAGATGTTCGCAAAGCGATTGATGAAATTTCAGGCGATCCTTTGGTCGCAAAATTTGGCGACTGGTGGGACAAATGGGAAGCCGCAGGCAAAGCCGATGCCGTTAAGCATGGCAATGAAATCATCGAAATTGACGATAAAACCCGTGCAGAATGGAAAGACGCCGTTCAGCCCATGATCAAGGATTACCTTGAAGGCCTGAAAGCCAAAGGCGTGAAAGACCCCGAAGCCATTTACAAACGCGCCCAGGAACTGGTTGCACAATTTGACACCAAATATCACGCTGGCGACAAATGACCCAATCGGCCAACTTTCGTGATGAACCGCAGCTTCGTGCTGCGGTTCGCCGCCTTGACCATATCATGACCCGCATCACCGATATTTTCGCCTTTGCCGGCATGACCGCCCTGATCGGTGCAATTGCCGTTGTCGTTGCCGACATCGTTTGGCGGCGCATTGGCGGGCAGTCATTTATCGGTGCTGTCGACTTAACTCAGTTTTGCGTAATGGCGGCGGCATCCTGGGCCATTCCCCATGCCTTTAGCACAGGTGCCCATGTGACCGTCGACCTGTTTGGCAAACGCACCTTTCGCGGGTTTTTCCGCGTGGTCGATACCCTGATCCCGCTGACCGGCGCGGCATTAATGGCGTTTTTGTTTTACCTGTCATGGGGCCGGGCGATGGAACAATTGGCCTATGGCGATGTATCGCAAAACCTGGCGATCCCTATGATTTTGTTCTGGGTGTTTTTGCTAAGCGGGCTGGCCCTTTCGACACTGGTTTGTTTTGTGAAGTTTCTGAAATTTGTTTTTACGGGCGAGACGATTTAATGGCGACTGAGTGGGCAGGATTAATCGGCTTTGTAGTTGCCCTTGGCCTGGCATTGCTACGGGTACCGGTGGCCGTTGCCATGGCGCTGGTTGGCATTGGTGGCACCTTGATGCTGATGGACTGGACATCGGCCAGTTATGTGATGGCAAGCCTGCCGTTCGAGGCGATATTTCCCTACGGCCTGTCGGTGGTGCCGCTTTTCATTTTCATGGGTGTTTTTGCCTCCCATTCCGGCCTGTCGGGTAATTTGTTTCGTGGCATAACAGCCTTTGCCGGCCATCGCCGGGGCGGGTTGGCCGCATCCAGCATTGGGGCCAGTGCCATTTTTGGCGCCATTTGCGGATCATCGCTTGCGACCTGTGCAACGATGGGCCGCGTTGCCCTGCCCGAAATGCAAAGCCGGGGTTATGCCAAAAGCCTGGCCGGGGCGTCGATTGCGGCAGGCGGCACATTGGGCGTGTTAATCCCGCCATCAATCTTGCTGGTGATTTATGCATTGATGACCGAACAGTCGATTGGGGCGCTGTTTGCCGGGGCCATGATTCCCGGTGTTTTGGCAACGGTTCTCTATATCATCTCGATCCGTTTGCAAGTCATGCGCAAACCTGAATTGGCGCCAGTCAGCAATTATACCCCATGGTCGCAACGCTGGGGCGCGCTTTGGCGAATGTGGGATGCGATTGTTCTGATCCTGCTGGTGATTGGCGGCATCTATGCCGGGCTGTTTTCGCCCACCGAAGCCGCCGCCGTGGGCGCGGGCGGCGCATTACTGTTTGCCTTTATCCGCAAAAAACTGACATGGACGGTACTGCGCAGCGGTATTCGTGAAACCGCTGGCATGACCGGGATGATCTTTCTGATTCTGATCGGGGCATCTTTATTTAACTTTTTCATCGAAACCAGCGGGCTGACCCAAACACTGGTGAACTGGATTACCAGTCAAGGTTTCTCCCCGCTTGCGGTTTTGGTTTCATTGCTGGTTTTTTATGTCGTGCTGGGTTGTTTCATGGACAGCCTGTCGATGATTTTGTTAACCGTCGTGCCAGCCTATAGCGTGATTACCGGTGTTGGTTACGACCCGGTATGGTTTGGTGTGCTGCTGGTTTCAGTGGTTGAAATTGGCCTGATCACCCCGCCGATCGGCATGAACCTGTTCATCATTCAGGGCGTTGCCCCCGATATGACCATCACCACCCTTACGCGCGGTATTCTGCCATTTCTGGCGGCTGATTTTATTCGTGTGGTGCTTATGATCGCCATTCCCGGCCTGATCATGTGGTTGCCACAAATGCTGGGACTTGGCGGGTATTGATTTGTCGACGAGATGTTGTGAACCCCGGGTTTTCCCGGGTAAAATCCGGGGTTCTGTTTTTTCATCAAGAAAAAACCAGTCGAATGATTATCTAACACACTGATTCAATCGCAATAATCCATTCCAAAATCAACCGGATCGATATATAGGATTATACAATCCTATAGTACAAAATCGGACATTGGTAATGGATGAGCAGAAGATCGTTATTAACTGTCCGGTGTGCGATGAACCCACCCGAATACCCCTCAGGGATAAAGTCCTGAAAATCATTTGCCCGTTATGCAAAAGTGATTTTCACTATTCTGCCAGTGCCGGTTTTATTGATCTGGCAACAGAAAATGACGAAACACCGGACAACACAGAAACAGAAAAGCCTGCCGCACCAGAGGCCAAAGCCAATCAACCAACATACGAAAACAAGATAACCGATATCATATTACCAGGTGCGCTGTGGCTTGTTCTGCTGGCAAACGGGTGGTTGATCACGCAATTTGGTCCAGATACGTTTCTTGATACCAGTTTTCGCATCATTGCCTTTATAGCGGTCATTGTGACCGGCAATTTCCTGCTCAGCCGAAACGAAAACATCGGCTGGGCGACAATCATTGTCGGTTTGATGCTGGCCACCAAATGGCTTGGCAAGGGGAACTGGCTTTTTATCGAGCAAATATTGGCCGCCTTTGCCATCTTGCTGGCGTTTTATGGGCTTTTACGGCTTATTACCGGTCGCGATAAGGATGCCTATCGGGTCAGCAGATTTTTCAAAGCGTGTTGCATAGTTGCCGTTCCGCTTTTATCGATGGCGGTCCTTGTTTATTCTGACATCTGGGACGCCAGGATCTTTCGTAAAAACCTTATGGTCATGGTCCCGGAAAGTGTTTCCGACACAGAAAACGCATCTTGCACCCCAAAGGCCCTTCCCGCCCTGATGTATCGTTTGGGCCTGTTGCAAAAGAAAACACCGAAAGTCACTTTACCCAAATACCTTACGTTCAACCTGACAGACAAAAAAATTGCCCACGCCAGGGAAGTCGAACAAATCCTTTTTGACGATAAAAAAACAGCTGCCCAAAACCTTATTCGGTTTGCGGCGTATGCCTTTAAAGAAAAGGATTTCGAACTGGGCTTGCAATATATGGGGCGCGCCCGCAAAGAGACCAGCGATCTGCCGGGCAGCTATTATTTCTATTACGCCTATATGGTGCAAAAACTTTCCCATTCAGAACGATATTCAACATCAACCGAATTTTTTGCACAATACACCAAAGATTATGCCAATACCTATCTCGCCCTGTCGGGAGACTGCGCTGCTTTTAAGAACGAGGCCCAGATACTTGCCCGGGGGAACGAGTTGTGAAATTTGCATCAATCCGGTTTGTGTTTTTAATCATTGCCCTGATTTTACACTTCCATACCTCCGCCTTTGCCGATGACGAGGACATCACCCGTATTAACCGCGTGGAATCCGACGTCATTACCTTTAAAGATGTGCAGGTTCGTTTCCCCGCGCCAATGTTAGACGGATGGGACGCAACAGGGGAAGGAACGGCCTGGGTTGATATTCGGGCAAAACTGCTAATTTATACCCTGTGGGGGGAACCTGTTGTTTATTGCACGGCAAACTGGACTTTCAAAAAAGCCGAAACCAACAACAGTTTTGTCTCGACCATAAAAGGTGTCGGCACCTATGTGCCTGATGACATTGCCAAAGAGATCGAGCTTTACAGCGTTGACCTGAAATTTTCCCCAAGCCTTTTTGAGAATGTGTGGGTCGAATGTGACCCCGGTATTTTTGGGGCCTCGGGTGACCCGGATGTTAGCTTTAATATCCCCGGCAGTCCAAGCTGGGACGATCTATTCCAAAGCAGCGGATTTGAACTTTCAGACGCCTCAACACGCGCAAAATCCTATTATCGAGACCTGTTAAAAACCGGCAAGGTCCAAACTAACGCACTGCACGAAGTGCAAAAGTCGCACATTAATCTGTATGCGGTTGGAGAATGGCTTGCGAAGCGCGACCAGAAAATAGCACAGGACAAACTCGACCAGGCCCGCACGCGCCAAAACGACATACCCGCCGACCCGGCAAAAGAAATCAGCGAAGCAGACATCCAGAACCTGTTTGAAAGCACGTTTCGCACACAACGCCTAGAACAAATACAGGACCGTTTTCCAACCGATATACCGGTGAATGAGGCTTTGATGGCGCGGGCGGCAGATCTAAAACAACAAATTGAAAACTGCCCGGCTTTTCATAAACCCGATGGGTTTGAAGACGCCCCCGAAGCCCTTGTCGGTTATCGCGCTTGCCTGCCCTCGCCGCTCGATGAACTTGTTGATTTTTCAGTTGACGACGGAAATGACTATCGCTGTGGGTACAAGGATAAGCAGGGCAAGGTTGTGCTGGAGGCGGAATATACAAACTGTAGCGCAAGCCTGAACGGAATTGGCCTTGTTAAAAAAATTGTCGGCACGCGGGAAATAGACGTCCCAATGTTCGGACTTTGCAGCGGGCGTTGTTCTGGCAGCACCGTCTCGCACACAACATTCACAGAAAATATCAAAAAATGGACGATCATTAATTCGCGCGGCGAGACCCTGGTGCAGGAAGGCAATGCCGCAGACTTCTTTGGCTTTGAACCATCAGATTTCAGGTTCTATGACGGTTATCTGGTTCTGACCCGGAAAGAAAATGATGTGGAACAGGACTTTGTGTACGATACCCGAATGAAGCTGAAAATGTCCCTGCCCGAGAACTGGCACTATCAGGGTTATTCGGAAGGGTTATTCGTGCTTCAGTCCAACGCCGACCGAAATGATGATGACGAGTATTTGTTTGGGTATTACGGTTTTGACGGCCAGTTTGCCTTTGCCCCCATAGAGGCGAAAGACGCCGATCCGTTTGAAAAGGGACTTGCCCGGGTCGAATTTTCAGATGGTGACGTACTGTATTTTGATAAAAATGGACATTATGTGAGATAAACACGAAAACAAAAAGCCAGAGGCGCACCTGTTCACGCACCTCTGGCACCAGTACGAACGGTTTTATTCTGCGGCATCCACCTTCAAAACACCCCGGCGGATCTGGTCTTCTTCAATGCTTTCAAACAGGGCGCGGAAATTGCCTTCGCCAAAGCCTTCGTCGCCTTTGCGCTGAATGAATTCGAAAAAGATCGGGCCGATGACGGTTTTCGAGAAGATTTGCAGCAGAATTTTCGTCATGCCGCCATCAATCACCCCTTCACCATCAATCAGGATGCCGTGTTTTTTCATCCGCTCAATCGGTTCATCATGGCCATTTACGCGCTCATGGGACTGCTCGTAATACACCTCGGGCGGGCCGGGCATGAATTTAAGGTCGTTGGCGGCCAGTTTGTCGGTCGCTTCGTAAATGCCATCGGTGCCAACCGCGATATGCTGAATACCCTCGCCTTTGTATTTTTTCAGATATTCCTCGATCTGGCTGTTATCATCGGTCGATTCATTAAGTGGAATACGAATTTTGCCGCACGGCGAGGTGATGGCACGGCTGACCAGCCCTGTCATTTTACCCGCAATGTCAAAAAAGTGGATCTGTTTGAAGTTGAACAGATTGCGGTAGAAATCCCACCATTTGTCCATATTGCCACGAAAGACATTGTGGGTCAGATGGTCGAGGAAGTAGAAACCAACCCCTTCGGGTTTCGGGTCCCGTTCGCCGATCCAGTCAAACTCGGCGTCGTAGGTGGAACCGGTTTCACCATATTTATCGATAAAATAAATCAGCGAACCACCAATGCCAACAATGGCCGGAACATCCAGGGTTTTATCATCGCCTTTATAGGGTTCGGCGCCATTGGCAACCGCATGATCAAAGGCATGTTTGGCATCCACCACACGCCACGCCATTGCAGGCGCGCACGGACCATGCTTTTCCACAAACTTCATGCCATGCGAGCCTGGCTCGGCATTGACGATATAGTTGATATCGCCCTGCCGCCAAACGGTGATGTTTTTGGTTTTATGTTTGGCAACCGGCACATAACCCATGCGATCAAAGAGCACGGCGAGCTTTTCTGGATCGTCATGGGAAAATTCAACAAATTCAAAACCATCGGTACCAGCGGGGTTTTCATCGCTAATGGTGGCGCGAGGGGCATCGTGCGGGAACGGACCCATAGGAAGTCTCCTGATTTTGTATTTGTCTAATTATTAACTTGCCTCAATCTTGCACTTAAACCCGTGCAATGTGCTTGCATTCTTGGGCACTTCTGGCAAAATTTTGCATGAAATACGCATTAAAACCCAAAATGGCGCACACATGACGCATCTTGATAAAATGGACCTGAAGCTTCTGGCCGAACTACAAAAAGATGGCCGCCTGACCAATAACGAGCTTTCGGATCGCATCGCGCTGTCGCCCTCGCAATGTTCTCGCCGGCGGACAAGGCTGGAGGCCGAAGGCTTTATTTCCGGCTATCACGCCGCAATTGACCGACAGAAACTGGGGCTGGGCCTGATGGTGGTGATTTCGGTGACACTGGCCACCCATAACCGCGACAATGCCAAACGATTTGGCGAATTACTGGCCGATTTACCCGAAGTGCTGGAAGCCTATGCCCTGACCGGCGAGATGGATTATCACCTGAAAGTTGTCACCCGCGATTTGAATGACCTATCGCGTTTTGTGAATGACGTGCTGCTGCCCCATGATTCGGTTCAACACGTTAAAACATCCATTGTCCTGAATGTGCTGAAGGATTTTGAAGGTTTGGCCGTGCAATGAATGTGCATAAAAACTTCAATGGGCAGCCATAGTGACCGCCCGTTGCACAATATTTCCAGGCTGGCCAAAAACACGCGATAAACAGACCGTCAATCAAAATCGGCCAGGCGCACAGGCCAAACTTCGCGGATGGAAGTTGCCATAAGGAGTGTTGAGCAGGCTGGTGATGATGGTTTTAAAACCTGCGCCGGGCCATCGGCAGTATTTTGATAAAACTGCAATTCGTTCATGCGTTCCTGATCAAAGCACAACCAAAAGCCCCGGGGTCTTTAAACTGACCCCGGGGCTTTTTCTGCTTACGCTTTCACACAATACGATCAGGCGGCCGGAGCGTCAAACACCGTTACCTTGGGCGGAACACCCTCGAATTTCTCGACCTCGGCGTTACCCGTTTGACCACAGTTTGACTGAGCCAATTTCGATGTCGAAATACCGACGGTAAGATTGTTGACATCACCGTAGCTATCAAGGCTGCCCGGTGTACGCGGGTCAACCGGGTTGTACCAGCCGCCCTCGTCAATGCGAATCACACCTGGCATAATGACATCTGTCACCACCAGACCGGCAAGGATTTGCCCCCGATCATTAAAGACCCGAACCAAATCGCCATCCTTCAGGTTACGGGCCTTGGCATCTTCCGGGTTCATCCAGCAAGGTTCACGCCCCTGCACAGCATAACTTTCGCGCAGGGAAGTTCCGCAAAGCTGGGAGTGCAAACGCAAGACCGGATGAATTGCCGCAACATGCAAAGGATACTTCTGCGATGCCTCGCCTGGCCCGCCAAGACGCTCGACCGGCTCCATCCATGTCGGATGGGGCGGACAGTCATCATACTTCATTTTGGCAATATCGTGGGAATAGACCTCGATCTTGCCGGTTGCGGTGCCAAGCGCGTTGAGTAACGGATCCTTGCGATAATCCGCATAGCGAACGTAATTCTTATTTGCGTCCGCCAGCGGGAATTCAAGCGCCTCGTTACTCTCCCAGAATACTTCAAAAACCGGCATTTCCATACCACGAGCACGGGATTCAATCTTGGCGGCCTCGTAGAAACCACGGATCCAGTCAATCGGCGTTTTGCCTTCGGTATAGGTATAGCCCTGGCCCATCTTCTGGGCGATGGCGGTAAAGATATCGTAATCCGACTTTGCCTCGAAAACCGGATCGACGACTTTTTTCATCGGCAAGATATGACTCATCGCATAATCGCCGATAACCGAAATATCATCACGTTCGTAGGATGTGGTGGCAGGCAGGACAATATCCGCGTGACGTGCTGTTGCCGTCCACTGGAAGTCGTGAACGATGAACGTCTCGAGTTGCTGCCAGGCCCTGACCATCTCGTTGCGGTCCTGCTGATGCGAGAAAGGATTCCCACCAACCCAGTAAGCCAGCTTGATAAGCGGCAAGGTGACCTGGCCACCATTGAAATCCATTGTCTTGCCCGGGTTAAGCAACGTTTCGGCGAACCGGGAAACCGGGATCGAAGCAGCGCCACCACCGGCAAGCCAGGCAGGACCGCCACTTGGTGCAACCGCGCCGGGGGTATCCGAAATTGCAGGCAAAGACGGCGACGTATGCGTTGGTGCACCGCCCGATGCATAGTGATAGCTCAGACCGTAACCACCGCCAGGAAGACCGATCTGGCCCAGCATGGAGGCCAGCGTAATCAGCATCCAGTGTACTTGCTCACCATGGTGCTGACGCTGGGTGGAATAGCCCAGGGCCAGCATGGTGCGCTGTTTTGCAAAGCGACGGGCCAGATCCTTAAGGGTTTCCGGATCGACGCCGCAAATCTCCGAAGCCCATTCGGCCGTTTTGGGCTGTCCGTCATCCTTGCCCAGAAGGTAGGGCAGGAAAAGATCAAAACCGGAAGTATATTTGTCGAGGAACTTCTGATCATGCAGCCCTTCGCTATAAAGCGTATGGGCAATGCCCAGCATCATCGCCACGTCGGTTTGCGGCCGCGGTTTGATCCATTCCGATCCCAGCTTCTGCGCGGTTTCGGTGTATATCGGATCAATACAGATCGATTTGGTCCCTGCCCTTTTAAGTTGGTCCATGCCAGCAAAGGACCCGTGATCGGCAACGGCCCAGCAAATTTCAGAATTGCGTAACGGGTTGGATCCCCAGAACACCATAAGTTCGGTATTCTCGGCAACAACCGGCCAGGTTGTGCATTGCTCGTAAACTTCGATCGAGCCAACAACGTAAGGCAGGATAACCTGGGCAGCACCGGTTGAATAGTCACCGGACGAGTTGGTAAAGCCGCCATTAAGGTTCAACAAACGGCGCAAAAGCGTTTGGCAGTTGTGCATCTTGCCCGGGCTTTTCCAGCCATAGGAGCCACCATAGACTGCGGTCGGCCCATATTTCTCTTTTACCCGGACGAGTTCGTTGGCAACAAGCTCAACAGCCTTCTCCCAGCTTACCCGAACGAAATCATCCGTACCGCGCCCGGCCGGATCGGCACCAGGACCGTTTTCCAACCATGCCCGACGCACCATCGGATATTTGATGCGTGACGGCGAATAAACCGAATCACGCACCCCCGCCAACTGGGGAGACGGGTATTTGTCGCCCTCCCACGGCGTTATGCTGGTAAACCGTCCATCCTCGACATGGCCGCGAAAGGCGCCCCAATGGCTGCCTGTCAGTGTTGCCTTTTTCGGCTCGGCGGCAAAAG
Source organism: Thalassospira sp. NFXS8 (assembly GCF_040148805.1). Lineage (NCBI taxonomy): Bacteria > Pseudomonadati > Pseudomonadota > Alphaproteobacteria > Rhodospirillales > Thalassospiraceae > Thalassospira > Thalassospira sp. NFXS8. Next base: position 240,878 of record NZ_JAGEMF010000005.1, read on the forward strand.
CGCCCCGGCCAAGCAAAGGTGTTCCGACAGCACTAAGCGCGCCCAAAGCAGCAGCACTTTGCATAAAGCGCCGACGCGATATCGACGGAAATGTTGACGATCCATTATTGCTGGACATAGATTTTTTCTGTTCCTTGCTCATAACGTCTCATCCCCTTGCGAGAAGTACAGTCGATCATCTGCCAGCCAGACAAGGAAGGCAGAAAGAATAATGGCCACAGCGCCATAAAAACCCTGTGGATCCGTTTTGCGAATTTTGGCAACAAGACCGGGCACCCAGTTTTGCAATCGCTGAACCAGGGCAGAAACAATGTCGCCCCGGCCTTGCCGAAGTGCCTCGGCAAGCGCACTCAGTTCGATCGAAAGATGGTCGGCAGGTTCACAACAATCCGGCGCAACCCACATATCGATCTCGCGTAAAACTTCACGCATTCTGGTAACCGGTTCCTGAAACAACAGGCCGTTACCGACATGTCCGCTTTCATAAAGAACGATCATTTCAGGACCGGCGAGCCCTTCGAACATGCGCAGAAAACGACGCGATAACGCCAGCGCAGTTTCCGATGCCGGACCGGCCAAGGCAGTTTGCAACCTTGCACCGGCCTCCTCGCAGCCAAAAGCTGCGCAGAAGGCATCCAGAAGTTCCGACGCCGAACCGTTCTGAAAGGCGGCAATCGCCTCGGCATCAAGCGGCCCCATAAACAGCCCTGCCAGCCAATCGGCAAAAAAAGCAGTCGATTCACGATCAGGATGGGGCACGTGCATTAAAGTTTCGGTCTCACGGGCTACTGCGATACTCATTTCTCGCCCTCCCCGTCCGGGTTCACATCCTTCGAATGGTTCTGCAAATAGGCCAGGACAAGATGGTACTGGTCATCATTAAGAGACGTGAAACGCCGCATTGCGTTGATGGTCCCGACCCATTGATTAGCAAGATAGGCGCCTGTTTCGGGCTGGGTATGGCAGGCAGAACATGTTTTGTTGAACAATGCCGACGAGAAGTCCCACAATTTTTCGGTGTTCACGATGACGCCATCGGCCTTTGTCCACCCCGTCAACGAGGCCTGACCCCACGTCTGTCCGGTATTGGCAGAAATTTCCGTCTTGCCGGTCTCAAGGGCTGCGATTGCCGACTTATCGAGAACGGCCTCCAGGATCCGCTGCCCCTTTAGTGCATAGAGCACAGCCTTAACACCCTCGGGCTGCCAACCGGTGATTTTCACCTTGATCAGGTCGTCCTTGCGTTCAAGGATTTCCATTTCGGTGCCACCAATCAGCTTGCCTGCCGGTTCGGCATCCGCTTTGGTCACATCTGCCGGGTCAAGGAAAAGCGATTTGGTGTAAACCACATTCACGGTTTTTGCCTGCGCGATGTCTTCCGGAGAAGAAACAGGAAGGACTACCGGCTTGGCCTTCTGCTTGGGCAGCATGACCAGTTTAGATGTCCGGTTCGGTTCCGGCACGCCAGGGGCAGGATGATCAACTGCGGGCAAGGTCTTGAGATAGACCGCAATCGCGTAGCGATCAGCAGTAGAAAGCTGCGAGGTGTTTTCGATCACCTCGGCCATGTCGCCTGCTGCAATCTGGCCCACCGGGCTTACGCCACTTTTCAGGTAATTGGTGATTTCATTGGCAGTCCATGAACCGATGCCGGTTTCGGACGGCGTAATATTCGGATAATAGCCAACGCCCGAAACTTGCGGCCCGCCACTAAAGCGCATGTCCGAGGGGATATTGCCCGCAATGGTACGCGGCGAGTGACACTCGGCACAATGCCCGGCACCTTCTACCAGATAACGACCGCGCGCCAGAATATCTTCACTTTTCGACAGAATATCAACCGGCTTCATCGGGTCGTTATTGACGGGTGCGACTTCCAGCGGTTTTGGCTGGCCGTCAACAACTTGCTTGCCGTTGAGGAACGCCAGGCGCCAAACGCCAACGCCGCGACGCATATTGAAGGGAAATTTCAGGTCATGTGGCGGCACCTGGCTTTGTACGGGATCCAGGGTATTGAGATAGGCGAACAGGTCGCGCACATCATTGGCCGTCATATGCTGATAGGACGTATAAGGGAACGCCGGATAAAGGTTTTCACCATCTGGCATGATACTGTCCGGGCCAACACCCTCGCGCAATGCACGGGTAAATTCAGCCAGGGTCCAGTTCCCGATACCATCTGTCTTGTCGGGCGAGATATTTGGCATATAGAAAGTACCAAAATCAGTTGTGAGCGCGTGCCCACCCCCAAGATCAAGCGGGTCTTTCTTGCCTGGCGTCGCGTGACATGTCGAACAGTCCCCCACAAGAAACATCTCGCGGCCATTCTCCAGGTTCGCCGGGCCCGCATCCGCAACATCAGGCGTCGGGTAAAATAGTGACCAGGTCCAGGGAGACGTAAGGACGACAAATCCAGCCACGCCCAAAATAGCAAGCGCGGCAAGCCAAATGGATAATTTCCTGGCAAGTCCAGACGATTTTCGAAACATATTAATCTTCCCCATCACCCATTGTTGCAATGCAAAACATTGGAATGATAACAATGAACAACTCATTGAAATCAATTGATGTTTTAAATCCTGCGCCGCACTATAAACCTAAATATCCCTATACCAAGTAAGGTTATTTCGCCGCAAAGATGTAATTTTCTTCGCCCCCCTACCAAGGATTATGCGGATGAGATGGGGAAAGTACGCTTCCTTGACAAAAAGGCGCAAAAGGGGGCCTGACCGACCACAGGGGAGGAACCGGCAGGTTGAAATTCCATTTCTATTAAAATGGTCTCGCCAACCACCAGATCAAATCCACCCGGGTCGAACAGCCAACAAAAAGGGAAGAACGGGGAATTTATCTAACTTTCAGACATTCCGATGAAACGACTCGCTGATAAAATGGCTCAGTCAAAATCGGCCAGTTTTACGCGCCGATCTTCACGGGCGGAGGTTGCAACGGCATGAATAACCTTTTCAAATTCAAAGGCATCGTTGAAATTCGGATAGGCATCCTCGCCCTTGGCAAGGGCAGACAGGAACGTGGCACATTCGATGACCTTAAGGTCGTTAAAGCCCAACTGATGGCCCGGTGCGGGGCAGAAGTGACCATAAGGTGCATGATGGGGATTGGTCAGAATGGTTTTAAAGCCCTGCTCGGCCGGGTTGCCGGTATTTTGATAAAGCTGCAATTCATTCATGCGTTCCTGATCATAACAAATCATGCCTTCACTGCCGTGAACTTCCCATGCCAGACGGCTTTTGCGCCCCCAGGCCGACCGTGATGTTGATATACTGCCCTGCACCCCGCTTTCAAAGCGGATCAGCGCGGTTGCGGTATCTTCGTTTTCAACGCGGGCATGGCCGGAACCATCGGCCAGCGGGCGGGTTTCGTGCACGGTTTGCATATCGCCAATCAGGCTGTTGACCGGACCAAGCAAGCCATAGGTCATAGAAACCAGATGGCAGCCCATATCGCCCAAGGCCCCCAACCCGGCATCGGCAATGGTGCTGCGCCATGTCCAGGGAAGGTTGGGGTCGGCCTGATAATCTTCGTCTACCCAGCCACGAAAATGCACCACCCGGCCAATGGCCCCCGATTTTACCAGCCGACAGGCATGGGTAAAGGCCGGGTTATGGATGTAATTATAACCGACCATCGTTTTCACCCCGGCGCGGACAGCGGCATCGCGCATTGCGCGCGCCTGATCCAACGTTAAGGCCAGTGGCTTTTCGCAATAGACATGTTTGCCCGCCGCAATCGCGGCCAGCGCCATTTCATGATGCAGCATATTGGGCGTAGTAACGGAAATAACATCAATCGCCGGGTCGGTCAGCAAATCGCGCCAGTTATCGGTGGCACGCGCAAAGCCAAACTGGTCGGCCATTTTTTGCGCCTTATCAAGCGGCGTTTCGCATAAAACTTCCATCCGAATGTCGGGCACATCCCCCATAACGGCCTTTGCCGCCCCATAAGCCAGCGCATGGGCCTTGCCCATAAAACCGGTTCCAATCAGGCCCACGCCAATGCTGCTCATTTTCCTAGACTCCTCGCCCAAATAAAAATAGAATTTTTGTTCTATAATCTGGATGACCATGGAACATGTCATTCGTCAAGAAAAAACAAAAAAGGCACGACATGAGCGATCAAACCGCCCCCGTTTCGTTGGAAGAATTTAATCACCGCTTGCTCGATATCTCCGAATCGATGCCCAAACGCCTGCGTCAATGTGCCGATTACATCGCCCAAAACACCGACCGCATTGCAGTTTCTACCGTCGCCGAACTCTCTGCTGCCGCCGGTGTGCAGCCATCGGCCTTTATGCGGTTTTGCCAGTTAATGGGCTTTTCCGGCTTTAGCGACATGCAAAAAATGTTTCGCGAAACCTATGCCCTGAAATGGCCGGATTACGCCACACGGCTGGATAATTTAAAGGCATCGGGGGCCGATAGCCCATCGGCCTTGTTGGCCGAATTTGTCGAGGCCGGGCGGCTGTCGCTGGAAAATCTGGCATCCTCGATCAACCCGGAAACGCTGGAACAGGCGGTCGATTTGCTGGCCCATGCGCCCATGATCCACATCATCGGACTGCGCCGGGCCTTTCCAGTCGCGTCCTATTTGTCCTATGCGCTGGAAAAAATGGATATTCCCGCCGTTTTCCACGATGGCGTTGGCAAACTGAACCACCGCCACACCATTCGTAAAGGCGACGTTCTCATCGCCATTACCTTTGCCCCCTATTCGCAGGAAACCGTGGAACTCGCACAATATGCCCGCGGACTCGGCAATGAAGTCATTGCCATAACCGACACCGTCACCAGCCCGCTTCAGAAATTGCGTGCGCTGACCTTGCACGTCACCGAGGTCGATGTCGGGGCGTTTCGCGCCCTTTCGGCAACGCTGTCGCTGGCTATTTCCCTTGCAGTTGCGATTGGGGCGCGACGTGACCAAACAGAAAAATAGAAAATTCTGTTGCATTTCATTTTTAATGGAATAAAAATTCCATCCGAAACATGAAGAGAAAGCAAAACACTTTCCTTTTTTGCCAAGCGGTCCGCCGCAACAAGAAGCCGTAAAGCAAAATGCCGAGACAACGGCACAGAACCATCGCACCGATCCTACAACGGTGTTCCGACCAAAAGCCGATAGGGAGGCTAGGACCAAGATGAAAATGAAAAAGACACTGACCGCGATTGCCGCCGCAACCGTGGCATTTGCCGGGTTGGCCACATCTGCCACCAGTGCGCAGGCAGCCGGCGAAAATTTTGTTCTGATCAGCCATGCACCGGACTCAGATAGCTGGTGGAACGTGATCAAAAACGCCATCAAAATTGCCGGCGACCAGATGGACGTGAATGTTGAATACCGCAACCCGCCCACCGGCGACCTTGCCGACATGGCCCGCATTGTTCAACAGGCAGCGGCATCCAACCCTGATGGTATCATTGTTACCATCGCCGATTTTAATGTGCTGAAAGGCCCGGTCGAAGACGCCATTGCCAAAGGCATCCCGGTCATCACGATTAATTCCGGCACGATCGAACAATCGCACGAGCTTGGCGCGCTGATGCATGTCGGCCAGCCGGAATATGATGCCGGTTTTGGTGCAGGCAAGCGCATGGCGGCCAAAGGTGTTAAATCATTTGTTTGTGTGAACCATTACATCACCAACCCGGCATCGGTTGAACGTTGCCGTGGCTTTGCCGAAGCGATTGGCACCAAACTGGGCGACCAGATGATTGATACCGGCATGGACCCGTCGGAAGTGAAAAACAAGGTTTCGGCTTATCTTAATTCCCATCAGGACGTTGGCGCTGTTTTGGCACTTGGCCCGAATTCGGCTGAACCGACCCTTGATGCCCTGCGGGAACTGGGCATGAACGGTGCCATTCCGTTTGGCACGTTCGATCTGTCGGCCAAAATTGCCGATGGCATCAAAAAAGGCGATATCGACTTTGCAATTGACCAACAGCCCTACCTGCAAGGTTATCTGCCGGTTGTGATCCTGACCAACTATGTCCGTTATGGCGTCCTTCCGTCGGGCGACATCAATTCAGGCCCCGGTTTCATTACCAAAGACAATATTGGCCTGGTTGAAAAATATGCGGGCGAATACCGTTAAAACCTGAACCTTTTTCCTCCCGTCAGGGGGCGTGCAAACACCGCCGCCCCCTGGCAACTCTCCCTTCCCAAAATACAAGAGTAATGCCATGACGGACGAGCGATTAAAGCAAGTCTCAAGCCTTCGTCGTGCCATGATCCGGCCCGAACTGGGCGCGATTTGCGGTGCAATTCTGGTTTTTGTGTTCTTTTTGATGATTGCAGGCGATAGCGGCATGTTCGCGCCGGAAGGCATCAAAAACTGGACCGTGGTTTCGGCACAATTTGCCATCATTGCCGTTGGTGCCTGCCTGTTGATGATTGCAGGCGAGTTTGACCTTTCCGTCGGCTCCATGATCGGTTTTTCCGGTGTGGTTATCGCCATTCTTTCCGTACATATGGGCTGGCCGGTATGGGCCGCCATCATTGCTGCCTTTGTTATTGCAATGGCAATTGGCGCATTAAACGGGTTTCTGGTGATCAAAACCGGCTTGCCCAGTTTTATCGTTACCCTGGCATTTTTATATATTCTGCGCGGCCTAACCATCTGGTTATCCATCACCACCACCCGCCAAACCATTATTGGCGGTGTAAAAGAAGCCGCCGTGGGCGACCCGCTGGCCTTTTTATTTGGTGGCGTGATTTTCAAGGATTTGTTCCAGTGGTTCGGCGATATGGGCTGGGTTGGCACCTTTACCCGTGGCACACGGGCCGGACAGCCGATTGTTGAAGGCATTCCGATGCTGGTCGTCTGGGCGATTGTGCTGGTCATTTTTGGGCATTTCCTGCTGACCCGCACACGTTTTGGCAACTGGATTTTCGCCGCCGGCGGGGATGCCAAGGCAGCCCGTTATGTGGGCGTGCCGGTCGATCGGGTAAAAATCCTGATGTTCATGTTCACCGCCTTTTGCGCCACTGTTTTTGCCACCTGTCAGGTCATGGAGTTTGGCTCGGCCGCAGCGGACCGAGGCTTGCTTAAGGAATTTGAAGCCATCATTTGCGTGGTTATCGGCGGTGCCCTTTTGACCGGTGGATATGGCTCTGTCATCGGGGCGGCGTTAGGGGCCCTGATATTTGGTGTTGTGCAACAGGGGCTGTTTTTTGCCGGGGCCGAAAGTTCGTTGTTCCGGGTATTCCTGGGCACGATCCTGATTTTGGCTGTGATTATGAACACCTATATCCGCCGCATGATTACAGGAGAACGGTGATGGCAACACCCTTGATGGAAATGGACAACATCAAAAAGAATTTTGGCCCCGTGATTGCACTGGGTGGCGTGTCCTTCGATATTTATGCCGGTGAATGCCACTGCCTTCTCGGCGATAATGGTGCCGGGAAATCGACCTTTATTAAAACCATGTCGGGCGTGCATAAACCAACCGGCGGCGTGATGCGCGTCAATGGCAAGGAAGTCAGCTTTGCCACCCCGCGCGATGCCATGACCGCCGGGATTGCGACGGTGTATCAGGATCTGGCGATGATTCCGCTGATGTCGGTTACCCGCAATTTCTGGATGGGACGCGAACCGCGCAAGGGGTTTGGTCCGTTTAAATGGATCGATTTTAAAACAGCAAACCGCATCACATTTGAAGAAATGGCCCGCATGGGCATTAATCTGCGCGAAGCAGATCAGGCCGTTGGCACCCTTTCGGGGGGCGAACGCCAAAGTGTTGCTATTGCCCGTGCTGTTCATTTTGGGGCCAAAGTGTTGATTTTGGACGAACCAACATCGGCCCTGGGCGTGCGGCAAACATCAAACGTTCTGGCCACCATTGACCGGGTACGCAAGGCCGGGATCGGCGTTGTGTTTATTACCCACAATGTGCGTCATGCCATGGCCGTTGGCGACCGGTTTACCGTGCTTAATCGCGGGCAAACCCACGGCACCGCCATGCGCGGCGACATCAAACCCGAAGAATTGCAGGATTTGATGGCAGGCGGGCAGGAACTGGCCGAACTTGAAGGATCGCTGGGAGGAACCATTTGATGACCCTGGATGTCATTACCATCGGCCGATCATCGGTCGACCTGTACGGAGCGCAAATTGGCGGCCGCCTGGAGGACATGGCATCCTTCAACAAATATATTGGTGGATCGCCCACCAATATGGCGTGTGGCACCGCCCGGCTCGGCCTTAAATCGGGCCTGATTACCCGGGTTGGCGACGAACATATGGGCCGGTTCATTCGCGAACAGCTGATTGCCGAAGGGGTTGATGTGCAAGGGGTTATTACCGACCCCGAACGCCTGACGGCCCTTGTCTTATTGGGCATTCGCGACCAGGAACAGTTCCCGCTGATATTTTACCGCGAAAACTGTGCCGATATGGCGCTGTGTGAAGATGATATCGACCCCGATTTCATCGCCCAAAGCCGCTGTGTCACCGTAACAGGCACCCATCTTTCGCATCCGCGCACCCGTGCGGCCGTGTTAAAGGCGCTGGAGCTGGCACGTGCCAACGGGGCCAAAACAGCCCTGGATATTGATTACCGGCCCAATTTATGGGGGCTTTCGGGGCATGGGGATGGTGAAAACCGTTTCATTGCCTCGGAAAAGGTCACGGCGGAATTGCAGGCCACCCTGCATCTGTTTGACCTGATTGTCGGGACCGAGGAAGAATTCCATATTGCCGGGGGCACGACCGATACCTTGGCCGCCCTGCGCAATGTCCGCGCCCTTTCATCGGCCACACTGGTATGCAAACGCGGCCCCATGGGGGCTTCGGCCTTTAGTGGCGACATTGGCAACAGCCTGGATGATGGTATTTCCGGCCCCGGCTTCCCGGTTGATGTTTTTAACGTATTGGGGGCGGGCGACGGCTTTATGTCGGGCCTGTTAAAAGGCTGGCTGACGGACGAGGATTGGGAAACCAGCCTTAAATATGCCAATGCCTGCGGAGCCTTTGCCGTGTCGCGCCATGGCTGCACCCCGGCCTATCCCAGTTGGGAAGAATTGCAGTTTTTCTTTAAACGCGGCATGAAAACCCCGGCGCTCCGCCATGATGCGGAACTTGAACAGGTTCATTGGGCCACCAACCGCACGGGTGACTGGCCCGAAATGCGGGTATTTGCCTTTGACCACCGCATGCAACTGGAAGATATGGCCGATGAACTGGGCGTATCACGCGATAAAATTGGTCCGTTTAAGAAACTGTGCCTGAACGCGGTTGAAACCGTGGCCGACGGCAAACCCGGTTATGGCCTGTTATGCGATGGTCGTTTGGGCCGCGATGCGCTTTATGCCGCAGCGGGCAAAGGGCTTTGGATTGGTCGCCCGGTTGAACTGCCGGGATCACGCCCGTTGCAGCTTGAAATCGGCCCGGATCTGGGCAGCAAGCTGGCCGAATGGCCGGTGGAAAATGTCATCAAGGTGTTGTGTTTTTATCATCCCGATGATGATGACGCGATGAAGGCCCAGCAGGAAGAAACCATTCTACGCCTTTTTGATGCCGGACGGGCCAATCGCCTGGAATTTTTGCTGGAGATCATTCCATCAAAGGTTGCGCCATGCGATGATCAGACCACGGCAAAGATCATTCAGCGGTTCTATGACATTGGCGTTTACCCCGACTGGTGGAAACTGGAACCGATGAAAAGCGATGCCGCATGGCGCCATGCCTGCGACACGATTGCACAGAATGATCCCTATTGCCGGGGTGTGGTGGTTCTGGGCCTGGAAGCCCCCAGCGAGGAACTCGCCGCCAGCTTTGAAGCGGCAGCCCGCCACGAACTGGTGCGCGGTTTTGCCGTGGGACGGACGATTTTTGCCGGAACAGCCCGTGAATGGCTGACCGGGACGATTGATGATCAAACGGCCATTGCACAAATGGCCGACAAATACCGTGCCCTGTGCCAGTCATGGGACCAGGCACGAAAAAATAGCGGAGGAACGGCGTGAACACCATTCGTTTGACTGCCGCCCAGGCAATGGTGCGGTATTTAAGTGTGCAATATAACGCCGATAACGTGCCGTTTTTCGGCGGTTGCTGGGCCATTTTTGGCCATGGCAATGTTGCCGGCATTGGCGAAGCCCTGCATGGTATTGGCGATGCCCTGCCAACATGGCGCGCCCATAATGAACAGGGCATGGCGCATGCCGCGATTGCCTATGCCAAGGCATCAAACCGCAAACGCGCCATGGCTGTAACCACATCCATCGGCCCGGGTGCGACCAATATGATAACGGCAGCGGCCCTGGCCCATGTCAACCGCCTGCCGGTTTTGCTGATCCCGGGTGATGTATTTGCCAACCGTGCGCCGGACCCGGTTTTGCAGCAGATCGAGGATTTCAACGACGCCACGATTAGCGCCAATGACTGCTTTAAACCCGTCAGCCGTTATTTTGACCGCATTTCACGGCCCGAACATTTATTAACCGCCCTGCCGCGCGCCATGGCCACCCTGACCGACCCCGCCGATTGCGGCCCAGTCACACTGGCCTTTTGCCAGGATGTGCAGGCCGAGGCCTATGACTGGCCGGAAAGCTTTTTTACCCCCAAAACCTGGAAACCGCGCCGCCCGCGGCCGGACCAGGACGAACTTGATGCTGCCGTTACCGCCCTTAAACAGGCGAAAAGCCCGGTGATTATTGCCGGTGGCGGCGTGCATTATGCCGATGCCTGCACAACCCTGCGCGACTTTGCCCATAAACACGGCATTGGCGTTGGTGAAACCCAGGCTGGCAAATCGGCGCTGCCGTGGGATGACGCGCTCAATTTGGGCTCCATTGGTGTTACCGGGGCCAGCAGTGCCAATGCGGTTGCCGAAAATGCCGATTTGATCATCGCAGTTGGCACGCGCTTGCAGGATTTCACCACCGGTAGCTGGGCGCTGTTTAAACACCCGGATCGGCGTATTTTGGGCATTAACGTTGCCGCCTTCGATGGCACCAAACACAATGCCCTGCCGCTGATTGGCGATGCCAAGGCCACCTTGGAAGAACTTTCCCGCGCCTTGGGTGACCATTGCTTTGACCGGCCCGATGCCGCCCTTAAACAGGACTGGATTTCCGCTGTTGATGCGGCAACCGCCACCCCCACCGGCAATCACCTGCCCACCGATGCGCAGGTGATTGGTGCCGTTCAGCGCAGCCTGGACGAAGACGGCATTCTGGTTTGTGCCGCCGGCGGCCTGCCCGGCGAGCTGCACAAACTTTGGAAAACGGCAAAACCCAATGGCTACCATGTTGAATATGGTTACAGCTGCATGGGCTATGAAATTGCTGGCGGCGTGGGTGTTAAAATGGCCCGCCCCGATCAGGAGGTTGTCGTGATGGTTGGCGATGGCTCCTATATGATGATGAATTCCGAACTCGCGACCAGTGTGATGCTGGGCCACAAGATCATCACGGTTATTCTCGATAATCGTGGCTTTGGCTGCATCAACCGCCTGCAAATGGCCACTGGCGGGGAAAGCTTTAACAACCTGCTTGATACCGCCCGCCATGTTGAACCTTCATCGATTGATTTTACCGCCCATGCGGCATCGATGGGCGCAATTGCCGAAAAGGTTTCCTCCATTACCGAATTGGAAGAAGCCATGGTCCGCGCCCGTGCGGCCGATAAATCCTATGCCATTGTCATTGATACCGATCCCCTGCCTTCGACCGAGGCCGGTGGTCATTGGTGGGACGTTGCCATACCCGAGGTCTCGGTGCGCCCCAGTGTGAATGAAGCCCACGAAAATTACCAAAACGCGCTGAAAAACCAGCGCCCCGGAGATTAAGTCCCCATGATTCTTTATGGCACCAACCCGATTGCCTGGTCCAACGATGACGACCAAACGCTTGGCGCGGATATTTCGCTTGAAACCTGCCTGAGCCAGGCAGGCGAGATCGGCTTTGACGGCATTGAAAAAGGCCACAAAATGCCGACCGAACCGGCTGCTCTAAAAGCAGCCCTTGAGCCAAACGGCCTTAAATTCGTGTCCGGCTGGCATTCGCTCAATCTTTTGACCCATTCGGTCGAAGACGAAAAAAAGGCCATTCAGCCGCATCTGGACCTGCTCAAGGCGATGGGCTGCAAGGTGTGCATTGTGTGCGAAACATCCAATGCCATTCATGGCAATGATGCTGCTTCCCTGGCCGACAGCCCGGTTTTGCCGGCCGACCAATGGGCAAAATTTGGGGCCGATGTGGAAGCCATTGCCCAACATTGCGCCGATCAGGGCATTACGCTGGTCTATCATCATCATATGGGCACCATCGTTGAAAGTGGCGATGAGATTGACGCCTTTATGGCCCATACCGGCCCGGCAACGCATTTGTTGCTTGATACCGGGCATGCCCTGTTTGGCGGTGCCAACCCTGAAGAAGTCGCGCGCAAATATATGGATCGCGTTGGGCATATTCATTGCAAAAATGTGCGCCCGGTCATTCGCCAGCAGGTCGAAGGTGAAAAACTCAGCTTCCTGGAAGGCGTACGACGCGGCGTGTTTACTGTACCCGGTGATGGCGACGGCGAAGTTGCCTTTGAACCGGTATTAAAAATTGCTGCCGAACATGGCTATAGCGGCTGGCTGGTGATTGAAGCCGAACAGGATCCTGCCGTTCGCAACCCGCTTGAATATCAAACCCTTGGCCTGAAATCGCTGCGCGCGATGGCCAAAGAAACCGGACTGGATAAAGGAGACGCCTGATGGCCGACCTTCTACGCAAACCCAACGGCACACATGGCAAAGTCCATGACATTACCGCCCAATCGGCGAATTGGGGTTATGTCGGATTTGGGCTTTATCACCTGGAGCCGGGCGAAACCGCCAGTGAACCTACCAATGATCGCGAAGTTATTTTGGTACTGGTGGAGGGCAAAGCCGACATTTCGGTCGATGACCAGAATTTTGGCGAACTTGGCGACCGCATGAGTGTGTTTGAACGCAAATCCCCCCATTGCGTTTATGCCCCGAATGACAGCACCTGGAGCGCACAGGCCACCACCAAATGCACCCTTGCGGTTTGCACGGCACCGGGCAAAGGCAATTATCCCGCCCGTGTTATTCGCGACATAGAAATGGTAGAGCGCGGCAAAGGTGGCAACACCCGATATATCCATCCGATTGCGATGGAGGAATCCGATGTGGCCGACAGCCTGCTGGTGACCGAGGTTTTCACACCGCAAGGCAACTGGTCGTCCTATCCGCCGCACCGCCACGATGAAGATAATTACCCCGAGATGACTTATCTTGAGGAAACCTATTATCACCGTTTGAACCCGGAACAGGGTTTTGGCTTTCAACGTGTTTTCACCGAAGACGGCGAACTGGATGAGACCATGGCCGTGCAAAGCGGGGACGTGGTGCTGGTGCCCAAGGGCCATCACCCCTGCGGATCCCCTTATGGCTATGAAATGTATTACCTTAATGTCATGGCCGGGCCGATGCGCAAATGGCGGTTCCAGAACCACCCCGATCACGACTGGATTTATCAGCGCGACAGCAAATAAGCTGGCGCGAATGAATGAACGCCCCGAACCAAAGGATTTTACCCATGACCGAGATTGCCCATTACATTAATGGCGCACATGTTGCTGGCACGTCGGGCCGGTCGCAGGAAGTCTTTAACCCCGCGACCGGGGATGTTGAAAAAACCGTTGCCCTGGCATCAACTGCCGAAATTGATCAGGCCGTTGCCGCTGCCAAAGCCGCATGGCGTGATTGGTCCAAAACGCCGCCGCTGCGCCGCGCCCGTATTTTGGACCGGTTCAAAACCATTTTGTGGGAACGCGCCGATAAGATGGCAGAAGCCATTAGTGCCGAGCATGGCAAAACCCACGACGATGCCCTGGGTGAAGTGACCCGTGGATTGGAAGTGGTGGAATTTGCCACCGGTGCCCCGCACCTGCTCAAAGGCGAATTTACCGAAAATGTTGGCACCGGCGTAGACAGCCATTCAGTGCGCCAGCCTTTGGGTGTAGTCGCCGGCATTACGCCATTCAACTTCCCGGCAATGGTGCCGATGTGGATGTTCCCTGTCGCACTTGCATGCGGCAATACTTTCATCCTTAAACCGTCCGAACGCGATCCCTCTGCGTCCCTTCTGATGGCGGACTGGCTAACCGAAGCTGGGTTACCGGACGGTGTTTTCAACGTGGTGCAGGGTGACAAGGAAGCGGTTGATGCCCTTTTGAACAACCCGGATGTCAAGGCTATCAGCTTTGTCGGTTCCACGCCGATTGCCAAATATATTTACACAACCGGCACAGCGAATGGCAAACGTGTGCAGGCATTGGGCGGGGCAAAAAACCATATGGTGATTATGCCCGATGCCGACCTGGATATGGCGGTGAATGCCCTGATGGGCGCGGCCTATGGCTCGGCCGGGGAACGGTGCATGGCGATTTCGGTGGCGGTGCCCGTGACCGATGCCGTTGCCGATGCGCTGGTCGAAAAACTGGTGCCGAAAATCAACGCCCTTAAAATTGGCCCGGCGGCAGATAAATCATCCGATATGGGGCCGCTGGTCACCAAACAGCACCTTGAAAAAGTACGCGGATATATTGATTCGGCTGAAACCGAAGGGGCCAAAATTGTTGTCGATGGTCGCACCTTCCGCCAGGACAAGCAAGGTTATGAAAACGGCTATTATATTGGTGGCACCTTGTTTGATCACGTCACCCCGGAAATGAAAATCTACCGCGAGGAAATTTTTGGCCCGGCATTGTCCATCGTCCGTCGCCCCGATTACCAGGCGGCGGTTGATTTGATCCATAGCCACGAATACGCCAATGGCACAGCAGTTTTCACCCGCGACGGTGACGTTGCCCGTGCCTTTAGCCAGGATATCGAGGTTGGCATGGTCGGCATTAACGTGCCAATTCCGGTGCCAATGGCGTTCCATTCCTTTGGTGGGTGGAAATCATCGATCTTTGGCGATCACCACATGCATGGCATGGAAGGCGTTCGTTTCTTTACCCGCCTTAAAACCACCACCACCCGGTGGCCAACCGGCCAGCGGACCGACCCTGAATTCACCATGCCGACCCTTGGTTAAGGAACATAGCCATGCTTAATATCGGATTGCTCGGTGCCGGACGTATCGGCATCACCCATGCCAAAGCGGTGCTGGGCGTGCCCAATGCAAAAATCGCCGCGGTTTATGACCCCGTGGATGCTGCGGCGGATGCTGCCATCGCGCTAACCGGGGCCAAACGCGCCTCGGTCGAAGAAATTATGAACGATACCAGCATTGGTGCCGTCATTATTGCCACCCCGACCGACCTTCATGCCGATCAGATCGAACTGGCGGCCAGGGCTGGCAAGGCGATTTTCTGCGAAAAACCGGTGGACCTGTCGGCAGAACGGGTGCGTGCCTGCCTGAAGGTTGTCGAGGAAACCGGGACCAAATTGATGGTGGGTTTCAACCGCCGTTTTGACCCCAGCTTTGCCCGCGTCCATGCCGAAATTCGTGCGGGTAATGTTGGTGATGTTGAACTGGTGCAAATCACCTCACGCGACCCGGGTGCCCCGCCGGTTGATTATATCAAACGGTCTGGCGGATTATTCCGCGACATGATGATTCACGACTTTGATATGGCGCGCTTTCTGCTCGGCGAAGAGGTGACCGAGGTTTTTGCCACCGGCGCCGTTTTGACCGACCCGGCAATCAAGGAAACCGGCGATGTCGATACCGCCACCGCAACCCTGCGCACCGCCAGTGGTAAAATGGCCGTGATTACCAATTCACGCCGGGCGACCTATGGTTATGACCAGCGTGTTGAGGTCCATGGCTCCAAGGGCATGGTGCAGGCTGAAAACCACCGGGCAACATCGGTAACGATTGCCAATGGCGACGGTTATACCACCGAACCACTGCTGGACTTTTTCATGCAGCGTTATGCCGATGCGTACCGGTTTGAACTGACCACGTTTTGCAACATGCTCAGCGGCGAAAATGTCGCCTTCCCAAGCGGGCATGACGGCCTGAAAGCCCTTGAACTGGCCGATGCCGCCGTTCAGTCCCTTAAAACTGGGTCGGCTGTAAAACCTGGCGCCTGAATGATCGTGACCCTGACATAATAAAGCCCGGCAGGTGACATCCTGCCGGGCTTTTATAATTCTGAACGTCTTTAACTGCGCCTAAAAGTTCATCCGCAGGCTGATCAGAAAACTGGGTTTACGGGCTTCTTCATTATTGGTGTTGTAATCCAGATCCTGGAAAAACGCGGCATCCAGCGAACCAATACCGACAAAATTATTTACCCGCACACCAATACCTGCCGCGCTGGTGAAATCTTCGCGACGATAACGGTCATTTTGTGAACCATCGCGATAACGAAAAGCACCGGCATGATCAAAAAACACATAAACACTGGCCTGGGTGTTTTCAGGTTGCCCCTTCCAGAACGCAGTAGGGAAATTGAAATTGTAATGCAGTTCGGTATCGATGAAATAACCGTCGTCACCTGAGAACGCACCGGGTTCATAGCCCCGCATGGTGCCAACGCCGCCGACCGAAAACTGTTCTGCTGGCGGCAACACACGGTCTTTTGTCATTTGTCCGCCCGCCGTGACCTGTGCCGTAAACGGCCCGCCAAGTTGCTGATAGGCAAAGGCATTGGCAGTGTATTTGCTGGTTACGCGATATTCTGTTGCGGCCTGACGAATATGGGAAAACATCCGGTGTCCGCGTAAACCGAACGAATAAAAGCCGGTATCGCCCAGATAGTTAAAATCAACCCCGATTGAATGACGATTAATCCATGTTTCGGTTAATGCCGCCCCGAATGTAGTATAGGAAATATTGCCATTATAGCTGTAATCGACATTCATCAACCAGTGCGGCGATAAAATGAACGGCTGTTTTAACGAGGCCGTAATCAACTGTGTTTGGCCGTAAACATCGGGATCGGCCGGGTCATCGGCAAAGGGACCATCGATGATATGGATACGCGTTTGCGTATACCCCACCGACAGGCGCGTATCATATGAATTAACCGGCAATTCATATGAGGTAAACACCGACCGTGACCCGCGAGACTCCGTTACACCCACGGTTAACGGGTCATCTATGCCAAACAGGCTGTTGGCACGGGCATAACCCCCGCTCCGGCGATGCCCTGTCGATAGCGCACCATAATTGTCAATAAACAGGGAATAGGCCATGCGGTCCGGCTCTTTTGCCGTAACGACAATATCGGTCTGGCCAAAATTCTCGCCCGGTTCCAGCCTGGCGGTCAGCTTTGTCTGATGCAGCCGATTAAAACGGCTTAATGCCTTTTCCAAAACATCCAGACTAACAAGATCACCTTCCTGAATATGAAGGCTGCTGGTGATATAATCTTCAAGCATATAGTCATTCTGCTCGACGCGCAGACGGCCTACCCGCCCCTCAACCAGAATGACACGGACTTCACCACCGGCAATTTTCTGTGGCGGGATATAGGCCCGCGCCGTGACAAAACCTTTTTCGTGATAAAGCTCGTTAAACTCGGCCAGCATGTCATACAGGTCCGCCAGATAAAGCGAACGGCCAACATATTTTTGCAAAACATCACGAATGGTCTGATCCTCGAGGATTTCGGACCGGTTGATGTCAAACCGCTGAACCGTAAATTTCGCCCCCGCACCCGCCTTTGGCGGGGTAAAATCCGGGCCGCCATCAACGATTTCAGGCAGCTCAAAACCATTGAATTCGTTGATCTGTTTTTGACGCTGTTCCTGACGGATGACATTTTCCAGCGGATTGCTTTGTTGTTCACTTTGAACACTGTTGGGGGCCTGCTGGGCGTGTGCGGCCAACGGTGCCAGCACACAAATCCCACTCATCCCCCCGGCCCTCAACACAGCCTTCATGGCGTGAACCATCGGGCGCAACGACCCTTTTCCGGTCAAACCGGAAACACCCGGTATGGTACGGCTAAAAATTGCCAAAATGTCGTCCCCCAAAGACAGCGCCCCGGCGCTGTTTATGCACGTATCGTCAATTTTCGAAGTGGCGGCCGCACCGCCACTTCGTTCTTTTACTGGTCCTGTTCGTCCGACCTGTTCACAGTACCGGCATCCCCATTTGATTCCGGCTGCCCGGCAGCGTTACCTGCGCTGGTTCCCGCCGTGCTGCCCGTTGGCGTAGAAGGATTAACAGGTACAGATGGCGTATTGGCAGATGGCGTCGTCCCCGAACCGGTCGACGATACAGGCGTTACCGGTGTTAAATTACCAACCGAAATGCTCGGCTGGAAGGCTGCATTCCGGAAACCGTTACCGTTGGTCGCCCCATTGCCCTGACCCGTAACAACCGCACCACCAGCGCCCCCAGTCGGACGGCCAAGTGCAACCATGCTTCCCGTTCCCACCGTTACACTTGCCGGTGCCACCTGTGTGGTGGTGCTCGGTTGAATACCGGCTGTCTGGTTACCCGTTGTCGGGCGTGGTGTTTCGGTGGGTGTGGTCGCGGTAATACGGCCAATGCGGTCTTCGGGGTCGTCAATCACGATCGGACCATGGAAAATCGTGTCATCCATGGTGACGATACGGGTATCAACCGGCAGGTTGAAATCGGTATCATCGAACGACAGTTCGTTAAAATATGTGTCATTGTCAAACAGCTGCAACTGATACCCCAGACGGATTTTCTGGGTCACGTTATCCATTAGCATTTTGGCAAATGGCAGTGACATGATCATGTCACCGGTAATCTGCCCCGTCACGATACGGGTTTGGACAGACTGAACATCAAACACTGCCTTGTTGGTCCGCAACAGATCAAACTGGATCTTTTTGGGTGCGCTGATATTTGCATTTACCGTCTGTGCCAGGCTGCCATTCAGGCCCGTCACCTTCATCAGCAACTGCGCGCTATTGACGTAGTTTTCCAGCCTGGTCAGGGAAATATGCTGGGCTTCCATGACCGTGCTTTCACCAAGACTGCCTTTTTCAATATCAAGGCGTCCGTCACTTCCTTCCACATACAAATCAGCATTGCGCGAGGTCAGGCTTTCAATCTGAATATCCTGCCCGCTGGCCCGCATATCGATTTTTTCGGGTGCCGAAACCGTGCCGATATCGCTGCTGCCATTGCGAATGGCAAGGGCAATTTCAGCATTGTCATTGCTACCACCCTTTGCCGTTCCGGCAACAATACGATCCGCACTCAGATCACCGCTGGTTTCGGCCATATAAATGCCGTCACGGGCTTGCAGGGTTGTGTAACGGCGCTTGGTGGCAAACTGATCACGGGCGACCGCAATTTCACTGCCATCCTGTGCCGTGGTCTGCACCTCGAAACGGTCCGATGCAGAGGTGCCAATGGTGCCGCCTTCCGCAATCATCGCAATCGTATCGCCCTTCAGCACGGCAGTTGAAAGCTGGACCGACCCGCTGCCATGATCGACAAAGGCGTTCGATTCAACAATCGAGTTCCCCGCGACAATATCAATATGGTTGGTCGCGCTAATTTCACCCAGCGAGATCGTGCCGGCAACCGACCGCAGCGAAATGCCGATCATGCGGGTGACACCATCATAGGATGTACCGCTCGTGCCCGCCCCGGTCCGCAGGGTGGCTATACGCATATCCTGTGCTGCGCTCAGCGACAAACGACCATCACCGCCATCAATTTCCGAACCATCATTCTGCACGATCTTGCCAGTGGTCGCGGTAATATCGATGCTGCCTGATGCTTCGGAAATCACATCGGATTCCGGATTATTCAGGGTCACATCCTTATTGGCCAGTAATGTAATCGACCCATCCCTGGTGCGAATAAAATCATTCGCCAGAATGGACCCGTTATCGGCCGTAACAGTAATATCAGCAGTATTGGTACGAACCTGATCAAGGGTAATGTCGTTTCCTGCTTTCAGGATGACATCGCCAGTTCCAGCATCGATCGTGCTTTCATCTTCCTGATACAGATCACCCGCCGTTGCGGTGATGGTCACATCCCCCGAACCAGTCGAGGTCACATCAGCTTCTCCATTAAACAGCGTCACATTCTGTGCGGCTGTAATGCTGATATTGGCATTACTGGTGGTGATGAAGTCTTTTGCAGTGATCGAACCATTCCGCGCTGTAATCGCAATATCCGCACCGGCGGTTTTCACCTGATCCAGTGTCTGGCTGTCACCTGCCGTCAGCGTAACCTTGTCGCTGCCACCATTGATGGTCGAGCCGTCGGCTTGCGTGATATCGCCTTTGGTTGCAATGATGGTAACAGCACCAGTACCCGACGAGGTAACGTCAGACAGGCCATTGGAGAAGGACACATCATTGTCGCCGGTGATCTCAATCGTCGCATCCGACGTTTTAACGAAATCATTGGCAACAACGTCACCACCCTGTGCCGTAATGGCGATGGCTGAAGTCGTCGTCTGAACCTGATCGAGCGTGACTTTATTGCCCGCCGTCAGGGTGACTTTACCGGTACCACCATCAATGGTGCTGCCATCTTCCTGATAAATATCACCCGCCGTTGCGGTAATGGCCACATCACCGGAACCGGTCGAGGTCACATCAGCTTCACCATTAAACAGCGTCACATTCTGTGCGGCTGTAATACCGATATTGGCATTGCTGGTGGTGATAAAGTCTTTCGCGGTGATCGAACCATTCTGCGCCGTAATCGCGATATCCGCACCGGTGGTTTTCACCTGATCCAGCGTCTGACTATCGCCTGCCGTCAGCGTAACCTTGTCGCTGCCACCGTCGATGGTCGAACCATGGGCCTGCGTGATATTACCAGCAGTCGCGATAATTTCGATATCGCCACTGCCCGTGGACATGACATCGGCTTCCTCATTATCAAAGCCAATATTCTGGGCCGCCGTGATACCAATTTTGGCACCGCTAGTGGTAATGAAGTCTTTCGCAGTAACCGAGCCATTCTGCGCCGTAATAACGATATCCGCACCGGTTGTTTTGACCTGATCAAGCGTCAGGCTGTCGCCAGCAGTCAAGGTTACCTTATCGCTGCCACCGTCAATCGTCGAGCCATCGGCTTGCGTGATATCGCCCTTGGTTGCAATGATGGTCACAGCACCGGCACCCGACGAGGTAACATCCGAAAGGCCATTGCTGAAAGACACATCATTGTCGCCGGTGATCTCAATCGTCGCATCCGACGTTTTAATGAAGTCATTGGCAACAACGTCACCACCCTGTGCGGTAATCTGGATCGCAGAGGTGGTTGTCTGGACCTGATCGAGCGTAACTTTCTTGCCTGCGGTCAAGGTGACTTTGCCCGTACCGCCGTCAATCGTGCTGTCGTTTTCCTGATAGAGATCGCCTGCCGTGGCGGTGATGGTCACATCACCCGAACCGGTCGAGGTCACATCAGCTTCACCATTAAACAGCATCACATTCTGTGCCGCCGTGATGCCGATATTGGCATTGCTGGCGGTGATGAAGTCTTTTGCAGTGATCGAACCATTTTGAGCGGTAATTGCGATATCCGCACCGGTGGTTTTTACCTGATCAAGCGTCAGGCTGTCGCCAGCGGTCAACGTGACCTTGTCGCTGCCACCGTCAATCGTCGAGCCATCGGCTTGCGTGATATCGCCCTTGGTTGCAATGATGGTCACAGCACCGGTACCCGACGAGGTAACATCCGAAAGGCCATTGCTGAAAGACACATCATTGTCGCCGGTGATCTCAATCGTCGCATCCGACGTTTTGATGAAGTCATTGGCAACAACGTCGCTACCCTGCGCCGTAATGACAATGGCAGAGGTCGTCGTCTGAACCTGATCGAGCGTAATTTTCTTGCCCGCCGTCAGGGTAACTTTACCTGTACCACCATCAATGGTGCTGTCGTTCTCCTGATAGAGATCGCCTGCCGTTGCGGTGATGGTCACATCACCCGAGCCGGTCGAGGTCACATCAGCTTCACCATTAAACAGCGTCACATTCTGTGCCGCCGTAATGCCGATATTGGCATTGCTGGTGGTAATGAAGTCTTTCGCAGTAACCGAGCCATTTTGAGCGGTAATCGCAATATCCGCACCGGTCGTTTTCACCTGATCCAGCGTCTGGCTATCGCCTGCCGTCAGCGTAACCTTGTCGCTGCCACCGTCGATGGTCGAGCCATCGGCCTGCGTGATATTACCAGCAGTCGCAATAATTTCGATATCGCCGCTGCCCGTGGACATGACATCGGCTTCTTCATTATCAAAGCCAATATTCCGGTCCGCCGTGATACCAATTTTGGCACCGCTGGTGGTAATGAAGTCTTTCGCAGTAACCGAGCCATTCTGCGCCGTAATAACGATATCCGCACCGCTTGTCTTGACCTGATCAAGCGTCAGGCTGTCGCCAGCGGTCAAGGTTACCTTGTCGCTGCCACCGTCAATCGTCGAGCCATCGGCTTGCGTGATTGAGCCTTTGGTCGCGATGACGGTTACAACACCGGTGTCTGCCGAGGTCACATCCGAAAGGCCATTGCTGAAGGACACATCATTGTCGCCGGTGATCTCAATCGTCGCATCCGACGTTTTGATGAAGTCATTGGCAACAACGTCCCCGCCCTGAGCCATAATGACAATGGCAGAGGTCGTCGTCTGAACCTGATCGAGCGTAATTTTCTTGCCCGCCGTCAGGGTAACTTTACCTGTACCACCATCAATGGTGCTGTCGTTCTCCTGATAGAGATCGCCTGCCGTTGCGGTGATGGTCACATCACCCGAGCCGGTCGAGGTCACATCAGCTTCACCATTAAACAGCGTCACATTCTGTGCCGCTGTAATGTCGATATTGGCATTGCTGGTCGTGATGAAGTCTTTCGCAGTAACCGAGCCATTTTGAGCGGTAATCGCAATATCCGCACCGGTCGTTTTCACCTGATCCAGCGTCTGGCTATCGCCTGCCGTCAGCGTAACCTTGTCGCTGCCACCGTCGATGGTCGAACCATCGGCCTGCGTAATATTACCAGCGGTCGCAATAATTTCGATATCGCCACTGCCCGTGGACATGACATCGGCTTCCTCATTATCAAAACCAATATTCTGGGCCGCCGTGATACCAATTTTGGCACCGCTAGTGGTAATAAAGTCCTTTGCGCTGACAGAACCATTCTGCGCTGTAATCGCGATATCCGCACCAACAGTTTTCACCTGATCCAGCGTCAGGCTATCACCTGCCGTCAACGTGACCTTGTCGCTGCCACCGTCGATGGTCGAACCATCCGCCTGCGTGATTGAGCCTTTGGTCGCGATGACAGTTACGGCACCGGTGTCTGTCGAGGTCACATCCGAAAGACCATTGCTGAAGGACACATCATTGTCGCCGGTGATATCGATCGTCGCATCCGACGTTTTAATGAAATCATTGGCAACAACGTCACCACCCTGTGCGGTAATCTGGATGGCAGACTTCGTGGTCTGAACCCGATCAAGGGTCACCTTTTTCCCGGAAGTCAAAGTGACTTTGCCGGTTCCACCGTCAATGGTGCTTTCATCTTCCTGATAAAGATCACCCGCCGTTGCGGTGATGGTCACATCACCGGAGCCGGTCGAGGTAACGTCAGCTTCATCGTTAAACAGCGTCACATTTTGTGCCGCCGACATATCGAGGTTTGCAGCATCGGTCGTGATATAATCCCTGGCAACGATCGAAGCGGAACGCGACATAATCACAATTGCGGCATTCGTCGTTTGGACCTGATCAAGCGTCACATCCTGATCGGCAGCCAATGTGACTTTACCCGAACCGCCGTCAATCGTGCTACCATCGGTCTGGGTAAGGGAACCGGTGCGTGAATTGATTGATATTGCACCGGAGCCCGATGCCGTAATATCGGCTTTCGCATTGTTCAGATGAACATCGTTTTCAGCGACAAGCGTTATATCCGCCGCCGAGGTTGTGATGAAATCATTGGCTTCGAGATAACCGCCATCTGCGGTTATTTCGATGGCTGCATCGCTGGTTTGCACCTGATCGAGGGTGACGTTGCCGCCGGCAAACAGAGTAACTGCGCCGGTCCCGCCATCGATACGGGATCCGTCGTTTTGTAAAATGTTTCCCGAAGTGGCGGTAATGCTGACGGTGCCACCATTGGCAGACGTAACATCGGAATTTGCATTAAACAAATTAACCGCAGTTGCCGCCTTGATGATGATATTGCCGCCATCGGTGCTAACCGCATTGTTCAGGGCAATAGCGTTGGTCTGCGCGGTAAGGGAAATATCAGCATTGCCGGTTTTAACTTCATTAAGCACCAGCGCCTGATTGGCAAGCAAAGTAACATTGCCGGTACCGCCATCAATAGTACCATCATATTGCATAAGGCTATCGCCAAGCGATGTAATTTCAACATCACCGCTGCCGGACGAAACGATATTTGTATTGCTATTATGCAGCGTGACTTTTTTTGCGGCCTTGATGGCGATTTTGCCATTTTCAGTCTGAATGAAATCATAGGCATCAAGCGTGTCGCCTTGTGCCTCAAGTGTGATATCGGCATTGCTGGTCCTGATCTGGTCAAGAACCAGATTTTGTCCGGCAGTAAGCGTTACATTTGCCGCCCCGCCATCAATAGTCGAACCGTCTTTTTGTTCGATGGAGCCGGCCGTTGCGATAACCGTAATGGCGCCCGAACCGGTCGAGGTTACATCAGCTTCACCATTATCAAAGATTACATTCTGTGCTGCTGTAATGTCGATTTTGGCAGCACTGGTGGTGATGAAATCCTTTGCCGTAACAGACCCGTTTTTTGCGGTAATAACGATATCTGCACCGGTGGTTTTAACCTGGTCAAGTGTCAGGCTGCCAGAAGCAACCAGCAAGACCTTGCCCGTCCCGCCGTCAATGGTGGAACCATCGGTCTGGGAGATTGAGCCATCCAGTACGCTTAGCGACACCATACCAGCGTTTTGCGATGTCACATCAGCCAGCGCATCATTTAGATCAATGAGTTTTGCCGCTTGTAGCTCAATGTCACCATTTGTGGTGGCAATGGCATCGGAAACGGTAATCACGCTCTCTAGCGCACTGGCTTTCAGGGTAATATTACCAACATTTGCCGAAATGCCGCCCTTGGCGTTGGCAACCGATATGCTGCCGCTCGCATTAATATCGATGCCGGATTTATTGGCATCAGTTGTTTGTTGCGACACACGGTTAATGTTCAGGTTCTGAGTATTTTCAAGTGTCAATTTGCCATCACGGATGATGACATTATCCAGCGTTGACACCGTGGTAACCAGATTAACATTGCCACCCGCATCAAGGTTAAGCGAAGCTGCTGTGATGCTGTTGGTGAATTTATCAACAATGTCGCCTGCTGTGGTGTTAAGGGATACCGCCCCCGGTGCCGTGATTTCATGGATCACAAGACCCGTGCCACCGGTAACGGTAACCGCACCATTTGCGGCCTGCTGGGTAATTTTGGTTACGTTCAGCGTATCGGTTTCGTTCAGTGCCACCGCGCCACTGGTAGTGTTGGTGGCCGTAAGGGAAGCCAGATTTGTTTCTATCGCATTGTCCGCACCAATACCGGTGGCGCTGTTGATTGTCACACCGGCACCAACGGCGTTGGCAACAAGGTCGATGTTGGAATCACCGCTATCTGTGATACCGCCATGTGCCGTTGTAAGAACAATCGCATCAAGCGTGGCATTATTGGAGACAAGATTGGCAAGCCCGATATCGCCATCGGCCACCAGGGTTGCCTTGCCGGTGCCAACATTAATGGACGCCCCATCGGTCTGAAGGATATAGCCGCCATTTTCACCGGCCTTGGCCGCCGTCAATGACAGGTCACCATTGCCTGTCATCGCAATAGAACCAAGGGCACCGAATGTAATGTTTTTATCAGCCACCAACGTTGCCGCACCAGCAGATGACGTCCACACGCCATCAATTGCCAGCGACCCGTTATTTTGTGCGGTCAGGAAAGTTAAGCCATTCGTTTCAAGCATACCACTTGATGCCAGGGTTAAATCACCCTGGGTAATGACTGTCGTGTCCGTCGCACTGGTCATTGCCACAGTTTGCAAAACAAGACTGTCTTTTTCCGCAATGTTGATTTTGCCGCTGTCGCTGTTGGCAAGGCTTAGCCGGGTCACATTGGTATCAATTGCGTTGGCACGGCCAATGCCTTCATCTGCTGTCAGGCTGACAATACCATTGTCATTGCTGCTGGTAATGTCGTCATCGGTATCCCCCCCATCGATAATCTGACCACCGGCATCAACGGATATGGCACTGGAACTGGCATTACTGGTCACCAGCGACGCCAGGGTAATGTCACCCGCGGCTGTCAGACTGATTGTCCCGGAACCGGCACTGATTTTAGAGCCATCAGCCTGGGTAATATCACTTGTGGTGGCGGTCATGGAAACAGCACCACCGCCCGATGAAATGCTGCTGGCCGCGAGCATCACGATATCGCTGGCGGACTGATAGGTTTGGGCGTTGCCATGACTGTTTACGCTGGAACGCAGCGTAATGCCATTATCGGCATTAAGATTCAAAACACCGTTCACATCGACAGCGCCAAGAGCCAAAAACCGCCCCGGACCGGACAGATAAGCCCCCCCATCAGCAGTGGTCAGAATCAGGCTGCCATCGGCACTGTTGATACCAACATCAAGCGCCCCACCGGTTGCCGTGCTGCCAATGCCTTTGGACGCCGAGAGGGTAATGGATTGGGCCACGATATCGGCGATGGCATCATTCGCACCATCAAGAATACTGCCATTATCTGCCGACAGATTGACATTGTGGCTGGAGAACAGGCCATCAACATAAATATTGCCGCTGATTTCGTGCATATAAATATCGTCTGCTGCACGCGCAGTAAGCAAGCTACCGTCGGTCTGGTTAATCATGATCGGGGCAGATGCCGTGCCAATATGGCCGTCACCCGCTTCAAAAATCATGCGGCCGCCCTCAAAGTTGGCACCGTCACCATCACGGCCATTGGTAATGCTGCCGCCAATTTTAACGCGGATTTCCTGGCCCGACGCATTAAACACGTTCAGATCATTTTCCGAGCCGAGGAACAGATCCCCACCAGCCTTGATCGTGGTTGTTCCTGTCGCGTCGATGTCAAAATCTTCGCGCTGAACAATGGTCAGGGTGTGGTTGGTATCATCACGGATGATATCGTCGCGCTCAGCGGCAGCCATTGCCACTTTAACTTCATCGGTCAGGTCGTTTGATTTCGTCAGATCCAGAACAATATCGCCATTATGGCTGCCCAAATTGCCTTTAACATCAATCGTTACATTGCGCGCGGAGACATTGGCCGTTTCAACAACCGTGGTCGTATCTGTCGTTTCCTTGAACGCAAAGGAAGGCAACAGGTTGGTCAGTTCTTTTTGTGTCCATTTGTACCCGTCGGTTACTGCCGCAATTTCGTCGCTGGTGGCAGTATAACTGTAGTCGGCGTTATAGGTAACATCGCCAAATTTATCATAGGCCGTCCGATAACGTTCGGTCTGACGATCTGCATAAGACTGAATGGCATCACTATCCAGTCCGGCATCGGTCAGGCTGCTGCGTTCCTGATCGCTAACAACATAGGTGTAATCAGCATCAACGGCATCGGCAACATAGTTGCCGTCGCCATCCTTATGAAGGTTACGCAGGGTGAAATAATCATCGTAAAGCGTTTCCTGTTCATTTTCATACGCCTTAACCTGCGCATCCTTTTTCGCATCGGCATCCGCACCAGTCAGATCCAGGCTGTCAAACAGGGCCAGCAACTGGTCCGTCGTGTCGGTGTCTTCGGTTTCGTCGATATTGCCATCAATCAGATTGCCGTCTGAAACCTTGATCGACACATCACCAACGGTTTCGA
Organism: Thalassospira sp. NFXS8; assembly: GCF_040148805.1. Classification (NCBI taxonomy): domain Bacteria; kingdom Pseudomonadati; phylum Pseudomonadota; class Alphaproteobacteria; order Rhodospirillales; family Thalassospiraceae; genus Thalassospira; species Thalassospira sp. NFXS8. The sequence continues at coordinate 268,697 of NZ_JAGEMF010000005.1, forward strand.
TCCGGTTGACGATCAGATCACCACTGACTTCCTCGACATTAATATCGCCGCGTGCGGCCTTGGCGGTTAATTTGCCGCCATTTGCAGCATCGGTGTCAACTTTCAGAACGCCATCGCTGGTGCCAATTTTGCCATTGCGCGCAATCAGTTCAACATCGCGGCCCTTAATCACGCCACTGCCCGATGTGATAATATCAAAATCGGCCCGCAACCCGATAGAACCGCTACCTGCCGTCAGGTTGCTGAGAACCAGGCTGCCACCCGGGGCATCAAGATAAATGTTTTTACCCGACGTAACCGAAACCAGATCGCCCGATTTTTGCACCAGGTTAAGGTAATTATCCGCCCGGCCAACCGACCCGTTGGCCGCGGAAAGAACCAGATTCCCCGACTGAACCGCGCCACCATTGCTGTAAATGTCACCGGCGGTTGACGTTAGCGTGGTTGCCCCGCCAACGTTCTGCAAGCTGCCGCCAAGGGCAATGCTGCCCTTTGATGTTACCTCAACCGCGCCACTATCATAGCCGATAAAGGCGATGTCGATTGGTTTGTCAGCCGCGACCGAGTGGTAATAATAGGTGTTGGTGCCGGTTTCGGTGATGGTTGTACGTTTGAATTCGTATGTGCGCGAGAAACAAACAAACCACGCACAATCACTGCCCCAGCTGCGTTCAGAATCACCCTGATAAATCTGTTTGTTCGATGTTTCTTCATCCGCCGAATTAAACGTATAATCCGCAAGACCGCCATGCTGGGCGACATAATCGCCTTCGGGTAAATCTGCCTGGCTAAGATCGTGCGATTGGGGATACCCGGAGACAAGGTTAGAATCCGAAAATTCCCGTTCGGAAATCGGAATAAACCCGAACAGGCTTTTCTGCTGCTTGCTATATGCTTTTGTCGTTTGGGTGGTGGTTGATTTACCCGCCATCCAGTAATAACGCATGTCATCTTGCATGGCATAGGTGGATGTACGCCCGTTATTTGATGACTGTAATTTGGTAGCCTGCGCGCTGTCTGTGCCCGCGTTGCTGTAAACCTTCAGGCTGTCGCCAATGCGTTCATACCGCGTGATAAGGGCGCGGCCAGTACCATTATCCTTGCTTTTATCAATTAGCGTGATCTGACCTTCGATCCCGCCGGTATCGACGTCATCAAGCAGCACGGTATTGGTACTGTTATTATTGATGGTAATCCGGCCATAGCCATCAATTACGTTGATTTTGCCGTTGCCGGTTGAAACCAGACGACCACTAAGCAGAACGGTGCCACCTTCAACCTTGGCATCGAGAATGCGAATTTCACCGGTAACCCGGTCAAGTTCCGCCTTGATGCCGCCCACACCAACCCGGCCCGATCCCATGCTGATGCCAACATTTTTGACTTCAACATAGCGTGCACCGCTGCTATTGCCTGCCGCATAAGCCGCATCAACGTCAGACTGGTTGATGGTAATTTCCTTGTCCGCAATACCGGACTGGATCACACCATTGATGTTGATGGTATCTGCATTGATGAAAACATTGTTCGCCGCAATGGTCGAACTGCTGTCATCTGCGGCCTGCGATACGTTATTGGCGCTGCCACTGGTTGCACTGCCATTTTCATACTGGTTGACCAGAGATCCGAACCCGGCATCGGGATGCGCCCCGATATTGAGAAGGGTTTCAGGAGAATCAAAGACAAAGTCGCCGCCGGTGGAAATTTCAACGGTTTCCCCGCGCATACTGGCAACAGAATAGATCGAACCCTGGTCACTTGTAACCTTGATCAGACCATTAATATTATTGATTTGCCCGGCCAGAATAACATCGGGTGCGGCAATATTGAGCTTATTGCCAGGGTTATAAACCCCTGAATCCGGGTCAAAGTTATTTTCAATAATGATTTTCGGGGCATCCGAGGAAACCGAACTGACCATTTCCATCGTCGCCGTACCATCGGCATTGGAATTACGGGCATTAATATCGGTCGCGGTTAACACCGACTGACCATTAAACAGAATTTGACCACCCAGTTCATCGGGAATAGTCATTTCGGCGATGCGGATCGGCATCGGCGAGTTGTTAATGATCTTGATTTCAGCATCGCCAGGGCTGTTGATTTTACCCGAGCCAACAACATAATCGGAATACAGTTCAACATTCCCGGTGGCGGCTTCAGTTGGGTCCACCTGGATAACATCGACATATTCATCAGATTTACGGCTGGCAATGGCCGCACGCAAAATGGTCAGGCGGCTTTCAATATCGGATTTGATTTGAACACTGTTGGCATCGGTGGAACTGCCATACCGCAACAGGACATTTTCCAGACGGGCAACTTCGGTTTGCAGGCTTTGGCCCAAATTCTGATCAGCCAGAATGCTAAAGCCCATACCTTCACTGATTTCTTCGGGCGTAAAGACCTTGATGATTTTGGGAACACCGGGGTTATCCGGGTCTTCGGTGGCCAAAACCCACTGGTCATTGTCGGTATCATAACTGGGGTAATACCGAACCATATTGCCATCGGAATCAGCGACATAAGAACTGAAACTGGTGCCAAAGGTAATATAACGCTTATTGCGAATACCGGTACGAAGTTCACCGTCAACCTTGATACCACCAACACCTTCGTTTTTGCTGGTACCGCCCACAACTTCAAGCGAGCCTTCGGTATCTGCGCCAAACACATCGCCAATTGCCTCAAGCGCCTTTTTGGCAAGGTCGGTTGCACGTCCCACACCATTGGCAAACAAGTGGCCTTCGGTAGCTTGAACCCGCAAATCCTTGGCCGATGCAACAAGGCTGCCACTGCCGATGGTGACCTTGCTGTTATGAATTGCCGACGCATCGGCAGTTGGCGGGGTGGGAATGGAAATAGCTGTTTTGTTAAACAGGCGCGTATCAGCCTTGGCTTCGATAATACCCAGGCCGGTTGCATCGGCACCCGCATAAATCTCAACATCACCAACCCCGACAAGATTGGTGTTTGATCCCACTGTCACCGCATCGTTGGCCGTAACCGATGCCTTGGAAACACCGCCTGCCGCCCCGGCAAAACCATAGGTAACGGAGCGGGCACGCGCGCTCATTTTCGCATCGCTGCGTGCCGCAACGCTAAGGTCGCCGGCCTGGGTTTGCAGGGAGGCATTATCCCCCATCGTAACGTTGCTCGAAAGATTGGCCGTTTGAATTGTGCTTGCAATTGGCGCGCTGATCAAACCACCGCTATCAAAACTGCTTTCGTCATCGACGGTAACATTGGTTTTTGCCTGAACCGATGCGACACCCTGATTTTGCGATGTGCCAAACACATACACATTGGAATTTGCCCCAACCGAAATATTGGTGCTGGCATTCATCGTGCCACTGGAAACACCGACCGCCATGTTAAACCCGCCACCCTGGCTGGTTTTAAAGTTGGCATCCGAAACCAGATCCTTGCTGAGTTCATTTAAAGCCAAAAGCGACAATTCATGGGTGCGAAGGCCGGTTTTTGCCCCAAACCCGGCCCAGACATCGCTGGTGCCATTCACCACCAGCGCCCCGGCCGCGGCCTGTGCCAATGCGGCCCCGGTCGTATCAATTTTGCCATCATATTTGCCACTTGATGTGGCGCTGATGGTGGTTGTGCCATCCGCACTTAACGTTGTCAGGGCCGAATTATCCCGCGTGCCCGCCTTGACCGTACTATCAAGGTCCACCTTGGTAAGGCCAGCTTGCACCACACCAACACCACCCGCACCGGAAATCGTATCACCATAGGCATGTTCCGCCCCAACAGCCGTAATCGACAAATCGGCCATCGTGATGGCGTTTGTACCGGCGCCCAGCAAGGCATTGCTGGTTGTTGTCACATCAACAACCGCGCTGTGGGCCCCCACCGCAATCGCCCCTGCGGTAACACCAATCGCGCGGGCTTCTGCAGCAGATTCATTACGCGTATTTAACGAAATACCGTGGTCTGCAACCGCCGTCGTTACATTGTTTTCATCGGTTTGGGTACGTTCAATCCCCAAAAGTTTAACGTTATTGCCGGTAGATGCGCTTACGTCGCCGTCCAGCGTTGTGACCGCCGACGAACCAGCCGCCCCAATCAGCAAACCACCACTGCCTGCCGTGGCCGTGGCATCGGCGTTATTGGCTGCCCCCTTAAGCAATTTGGCATCAAGGGTAATGGTATCGCCGGTGACACTGGCGTTATCGTCAACAAGGGCCGCAACATTGCGATCCACCAGGGCCTGAGAGATGGAAACACCCAGGCTGTAACCCGCACTTAGCGATGCACCAATGGCCTGTGCCTTGGCATGAGGTTCGTCGCTGGCGGCAACAAGAACATCACCGTCGCTATATAGGGTCGCACCGGTGCCAATTTTTGCTGTGGTATCCCCGTCAAGGTCAACAGTGGCATCTGCCCCGGCACCTGAACCGACCAACCCCAATGACGCGCCAACAGAATAGGCATCAAAACTGCCCCCGTTAGTGGCAGAAACCGTTATGGACCCGGCCGGGTCACCTTTTTTGCCAATCTTGGCATTGGCACCGACTTCGGATTTTACGTCATCGTCAGAGCTGGTAACTGCAACCGAAATCCCCGCAGCCGCAAAACCCGCCGCCCCGGCAATCGCCCGGGATTGTCCGCCCGAACTGTTTTGTGCCGTAATCGACACGGCTTTATCGGCAAAAATATTTGCCCCGCTGCCAACCAGTGACTGGGTGGTTGTTGAACGATCCAGTACCGCAATTGTTGCCGCAACACCCACCACACCGGCCGACGCGCCATAGGCTTCGACCTTGGAACGGTCGGTTTTATCAAGCAGATCGGACGAAATTGTAATCGTGTCGCCAGCATCAAGATCGGCATTCTGGCCAATCAACGCCTGGGCAGTTGTGCCCATACTGGCAACAGCAACCCAGCCGCCAACCCCAACAGCACCAACCGCAGCACCACCGGCAAAGGCCCGAACACGGCTTTCATCCTTGGCGGTCACATTAATATTGCCGCCAGCTTTAACCGTCGCGTTCTGATCGATAACGGCGGAAACACCATCGTCAAATGTGCCATTGCTGGAATCCAGCGCCCCCATAACGTTCCGGGTTTTGGATTTTGCCGTAGTGCGATCGCTGTTGGCATCCCCAGCCTGCGAATGTGCGAGTTTACCGGCATCCGAACTGGTAAGGTCGGCACTGCGATCTGTTCCCGCGTCACTATTGACCTGATCAGTGATACTTCCGTTGTCCGACGTCAGCTGATCGGTGCCCCGGCTGTCGGCATCACCCCCCAATATGGCAATGGCAACGGACCCGGCAACGCCTGCCCCCAGCCCGCCTGCACCGGCAATACCAGTTGCAGAAATATCTTTTTGCGCGTGTGCCGTAACCGATACATCGTCTGTGGCCGAAACCAGCGTGTTTTGCCCGATACGGGCCGCAGTTGAATTACGGGCAACGGCAATGTCCATGCCAAAGCCAACACCGGCGACACCGCCAACGGCACCTGCACCGGTGACACCGCCAACAGTAAGGCTGTTGTTGGCGGAAACCAGAACCGCCTGGTCATCATCGGCGGTAACGCTGGTCTGGTTGATTTTGGCGCCATCGCCAATTTCGGCCAGTGTTTTAACCGTAGCAGTGCGCACACTAATCGCGCCCTGCAATGCCAACCCGGCAGATGCCCCCCCGGCAACAGTGTGCTGGGTCATGGTTTGCGCAGAATTTGCCGCTACCGATGTGGTACCATCGGCGTTGGTAACGGCGTTTTTGCCAATCCGGGCTGTTACATCGGACGACGCAACAGCCACCCCGATGGCACCGCCCGCCGCCGTTACACCGCCAACCGATGCCGAACCAATGGTTTGGCTAAAATCGGTGTTTTCCGTGGCACGAATACCAAGGTCATCGCCAGATGTAACAATGGCACTATCGGACAATTCGGCAAGAACCGTATTATCGACAACATCTACCCCCAGCGACACATTATGTCCGGCCAGCGCACTTACCGCGCCATTTGCCGAAACACTGTCGAGGTCCTGATCCGAAACAGCCAAAACCGTAATGTCATCTTTGGCTGATACCGTGCCACCCATTTTGGCCGACAGGGTTTTGGCAATAACATTGGTCGCAGCCGCAGCACTAACCGCCGGGCCTGTCCCGGTAACAGCAACCGTAACCGGAACCGTCGAAAGATCGGTACTATCATAGGCAGCAACCAGCACATCCTGATTATCGGACGCACCGGCATTAACAGCATTAATCACTGCACTGCTGCCAATTTGCGCTAATGTTGACCCGGCAATAACATTAACCGTTGCAACACCCGACAACGCCCCGGCGGCACTGGCCCCGGCGCTAATCGGAAGGGCTGTCACATCCTGATCGGACCGGGCAACAACCGCCAGACCGGTAATGGTTTCCGAATTGCGCGTCAGGGTCGAACGGTCCACATCAATCGCAGATACCGTCAGGGTACTGTCATCGTCATTGGTCTGGGTGGTTTTGGCCAGTGCGGTTTCTGTGCTGTCGCTCCGCGATCCACCGGCGGCCGCAATGTTAATACCGCTGCCATTACCCAGAATATTAAGTTTGGCACCATCGGCAATGGTCGCCTCGGTTGTGGCGGAAACGGTGTTAACCGAAACAACCCCGCCCAGGGCAGCCCCGCCAACCGCAACCGATGTTGAAATATCGTCAAGTTCGGCATCATTCAGGGCCTGTACCCGCATGCTGCCCGTGGCGTTAATGGCGGCACCTTCGAGAACCCTGGCCGCGGTATCTGATACAATCGTATTGATTGCTGCCGTACCACCGGCACCGACAAGCCCGCCCTGCACACTAACAGTCACAGCAACAAGGTTGTCGTCCGACGTCGCATCAAGGGTAATATTACGGGCAGCATCGACCTTTGCATTTTTGCCAATCCAGGCGTTGGTTTGCTTGGCAATTGTCGTCACGTTTGCCGCGGCACCGATGCCAACAATGGCACCACCAGCGGCACCACTAACCGTAACGACATTGCTGTCGCTTTTGGCATCAATTACAACATCCTGGCTGCTACCATCGGTAACGTCATCGTCCTGATTGACCTTGGCATTATCCCCGATATAAGCCGTTGCATCAGACAGCAAGGTCGTAATCGCCACCGAACCATTGATGGCCGTGTACAATGCCCCACCGCCAGCAGCCGCAGCATTTATAACGCTATCATGGCTGGCCGCCTTGATTGAAATAGCACGCGTTGCATCGACCGAGGCCAGATTGCCAATATAGGATTGGGCCGAACTATCGACCGTGGTGATGGTAATGCCACCGCCAACAGACACACCACCACTGCCGGCTACCGCCAGCGTACCGGCAATGACCTTTGATGTATCAGCCGAAGTAATGGAAACATCCTGCCCTGCAATCAGCGTTGCACCCTGCCCGACAAAGGCCTTGGTATCGTTGCGTGATGCCTCGGCTGTGGCGTTAAAATCATCCGTGATCTGATTTTTACTGCGTTGCGCACCGGCGGCATTATTCGCGGTGGTGGCTTCCTCGCGGTCGCCCAGGGCATTGCCGATCAGGTTTTTGTTGGTGGCTTCATCGGCAGCCGACCATGTATCACCGCTATTGTCCTCGTCACTGCTCGAAAGATGTGATTTGGCGTCATCATCAATGATCCCGCCAACAAAGGCCACGGTTAACGCCCCGGCCACACCGACCTGGCCGCCTGCGGCCCCGGCAACGCCAAGCTGCAGCAACTGTTTTTCCGACGTGGCGGAAATTGAAATGTCATCATGCGCAGAAACAACGCTGCCGCCGGAAACAAAGGCATTTGAATTATTGCGCAAAACAATAACATCAGCCGCGGCACCAATACCTGCCACGCCGCCACCGCCAAGCCCACCGGTAACGCTCACCACGCGCACAAAGCTGTCAGCATCGATATTAACGTTTTGGCCACTGAGCGAATAATCGGCGTTCTGGTTAACCTTGCCTGCGACATAGGCCTGTGTGGTTGAAGTATGCACACCGACACGCACCGAACCGGCCACACCGGCACTGCCGCCACCTGCACCGGCAACAACTGCCGCATATTCCTGTTCCTTGCCGCTGGCAGAAACGGTGGTTTTGCCTTTGGCATTGGTTTGGCCGTGGCTGTCGATATAGGCAGTTGTGGTGTTGTCTTGCACCGATACACCCAACGCCCCGCCAACCCCGGCACTGCCACCTGCGCTGATCTGGCCAGCGACCTGAACAAAAGTGGTATCGCTGTTGGCATCAAGGGTGATGTCGCCATCCGTGGTAACAAACCCGTCAATATAGGCTGTTGTCACATTGGAAGCGACCAGCACCGAAAGCGATGCCCCCACACCGGCATTGCCCGCCGCCGCAACATTGGCGGCAACCGAAATGGCATGGGTCGCCTGATCGGCGGCCACGACCACATCATCGCTCGCCCCCACTACGGCATTCTGCCCGATATAGGCACTGGTGGTTTTGCTCAGGGTAAGACTGTCAATCGAACCGCCAATGCCGTTACTGCCGCCAATAGCAACGCCGCCCGCCACATCAATAGACAGGGTATCGCCCTGTGCCTGCACAGTAACCGTTTGGGCGGTACCAGCCGCGCCGGCGGCCTGGTTAATTTTGGCACCATTATCGATATAGGCCTTTGTCGTATCAGAAACGACACCAACAGCCACAGCACCGGCCACTGCGGTGCCGCCACCCGCCGCCCCTGTTGCCGAAATATTGGCAATATCCTGGTCAGAATAGGCAGTAACCGATAGCCCCTTGCGTTTTTCCGTCGTCAGCGTTTTTTTGAATGCACCATCTTTCAGCTCATCAATGCTGGAAGACTTGAGCGCCAGTGCGTCATCGGACGTTGTTTGCAGTTTTGACCCGGCAGTATCCGTATCCAGGGTCGAAAGACCGTTAAACAGGGCACTTGAAAGAGTTGCCCCGCCCGTCATCACATCAAGACCGGTGGCATTACCACGTGCCGTAACATTGGCATTGCGGCCAATATAGGCGGTTGTTTCGCCAATAAAGGTTGAAACACCAAGCGACGCCCCACCGGCATTGCCACCACCCCCGGCGCCCGAACCGGTCAAAATCAGGGCATCGGTTTCATCGCTGGCATGGATGGCCACATTGCCATCACTAATAACGGTGGCACGCGATACGTTATCGGCATCGTTTTCGGCCAATTCACCAATCACAGCAGTGGTGGTGTTATCAATCAGGGCCAAGGCACCCGAACCGGTGATCGCCGTACCACCAACCACAGCAACACCAAGGGACAGCGCCGTAATATTTTGTTCGCTGGTTGCCGTGACATTCACATTGGTATCAGCAGTGGCAGTACCGTTCAAAACGGCTTTGGTATTTTTGGCAATGGCATTGCTGGCAAGCACACCACCAACCCCGGTGCCCGTGCCAAACGCCCCGGAACCAATGATATTACCAATGTCGGTTTTGTCCTTTGCCGTAACCGAAATGCTGCGCGACCCGGCAGTATTTCCGCTATTTAGTTTGGCATCATTTCCAACACTGGCGGTCGTGTCACTTTTAACCGTATTGGCCCCTAACGAAACGGCAACTGTTGTACCACCGCTTGATACGGCCGCACTTACCGTTGCGGCGGAAATATCCTCGCTGGCATCGGCATTAACGGCAATGGTATTGGCCGCATCAATTTCGGCGTTATCGCCAATACCGGCACGGGTCTCGGCCAAAATAAGGTTGGTGGCAATCCCGGCACCAACACCGGTTTGCCCCGAAACTGCCAATCCACCAACAAAGCTGGAAATGCCGGTTTTGCTGGTCGCCGCAACGTCAACGCCGCCTTCTGAAGAAATGGCTGAATGCGACGAAACAAGCGCGTTTGCTTCGGTTTCAATAACATTGATCCCGACCGAGCCACTGACGGCTGTTCCGCTGCCGCCAACGGAACCCGCCACCAGTATTGACCCAAGGTCCTGTTCGGCCTTGGCGGTGATGGCAACATCGCCGCTTGCGGTCAGGTTGGCACCCGACGCACTGCCGGTTTTGCCAAGCTGTGCCGAAACCGTATCAGCCAGAACCATAGCATTAAGCGTAACGCCGACCCCGGTTTTCTTCGACGCACTAATCGCGCCGCCCAAGGTGCGGGCATTCTGGCGGTTTTCGGCTTCCAGCGTGATATCTTTGGCGCTGGCCGTTGCCGTGTCGGCAATACTGGCGGTGGTTTCGTTCTGCGTAACTGTTACCGAAAATGACCCGGCAAGGGCCGTATTCCCGGTGGATGCGGCACCGGCCAGGGCTTCGGTATAATAGTTTGATGTCTGGAAAACCGATGTCGGGTTTAACAGCGAATAATCACCGTCAAAGCCAAAGCTGCTTTCTGACTGGCGCAGGTTTTTGGCCGAAACGGTCAAATCACCAGTTGTTAAGATTTTAGAACCTTCATCGACAAGGGCCTTGTTGGTATTCCCTGCATTAATCAACGCAAAGGTGGCACCAACACCGGCTTTTGCTTCGGCCCCGGCACTTATGGTGGCGGCAATGGCACGGGCGACGATGTGGTTTTTCTCGGTCGAGGTAATATTGACCGCACCGGTTGAGGTAACATCGACATTTTTGCCAAACGATGCACCGGTATCGTTATCAGTGTTGATCACACTAAGCGCACCGGCCACACCGGTTTTTTTGGCACCCGCGCCCGCAACGGCCTCGGCCATCAGTTTATTCGCAAAATCAGCCGACTGGTTTTGTGTGGCCTCGGCCGTAACATTTACACCGGTAGATGCGGTGATTTTCGTGTAATCGCCCAGTTTGGCCGTTGTTTCATGGTCTGTTGCCGTTACCGCAACGCCAACCGCAATGGCTGTGTCGGTCAACACAGCGGCACCTACACCTTGCGTTTGGGCATTGGCATCATTTTTGGCAGTAACATCAATATTGCCGCCCGATGACAGGCTATACGCCCCGGTCAAGGTGCTGTCATCAACACTGGCACTGCTTTTACGGCTGTTGACACCAACACCGACAGCAGCGGCAATGCTGATCGATTTACCGCTTTTTGAACTGTCTGTTTTGCCCGTTTCATCAACCGAACTGGTTTTGTTATTCCCAGACGTTTTCTGATCTGTCAGGGCCTGGGCACTACGCGGTTTTTTATCACCACCATCTTCATTGCCAAAATCACCGGCCAACAACAATTCATCGGTCGCGCCAACAAATTTGTTTTTATAGCTTTCAAGCAACGTTCCGCGCGCCGTTGCCAGGGCCAGCGTTCTATCCTTGCTAAGGGCTGTAGACGAAACCGTAATCGCCCCTTGTGCCGCAACCGAACGTGCCAATGATGCGCTGGTTGTGCTGTTGGTAATGCCCAGCGCCAGCGACGCTCCGGCGGCAGCCTTGTCGCCTGCGGCTTCGCCGTCTGCCTGCACCAGTATTTCGGAATCCGAATTTGCGGTAACGTTTACCTTACCATCCGATGTCAGGGTATCCTGATCCGTGCCAATACGGCCTTCGGTGGTTTCATTGTTCACCGCAATGGCCACCGCCGCATCCAGCGAATAGGCCGATGTATCGCTTTTTTCTTCAAGATTTAAAAGATCGGTCGAAGGCGCACTGGCCGCTTCGGCATGGGTTGTCTGTTCAACAGCAGACGTGGCACTAACCACAACATCACCGGTATCGGTGGTGGTCATTTTTGCGCCGTCACTGATGCGCGCGCGGGTAACGGTATTATCCACCGTAATGGCAAACGACGCCCCTATACCCAGTTTGCCGCTTCCGCCGCCGCTATCACCCGTGCTGTCATCGCCCGATCCACTATCGGAATCAGATTTACCGGCTTCAATTTTTTCACCAAGCGATGTCAGCTTGCCATTAATTCGGGCCGTCATACCGCCAAGTGTTGTGTAACGATCTTTAAATTCGTCCAGCGTTGGCGTTTTTTCCCCAACCGCCCCCGACGACATCGTTTCTATGATGCGGCTGGATGCAGCATTAATCGCTGCACCACTTGCCCCAACAGTAATGTCGGCATTGGCACCAATATCGGTTGCCGTTGTCTGATCAATCAGGGAGATGGCAACCGCCCCGGCCAATGACAAATTGCCTACGCCAGCCCCCGCCACTGCGGATGTGACATATTTATTGGCATCATCCACAACATCGTTGTCATCGTCATCCTTAACAGCATTGCCGTCTTCATCCAGCACAGTAAAGCTGTTGGTTAAGGCCGACAGGGTTAGCCCCGTACCGGTTACCGTGGTGCTGGAGCCAATTGTGGCGCTGTTGCTGACATTGGCGATGTTCAACGCCACTGCCGCCCCGATATTATTGTCCGCTTCGGCGGCACTGCCATCGGCAGCGGCCTGGCTATCGGTGTTATCAGCCGATGTCACCTTGATATTTGCGCCCGAAACGGTCCGCGATGCCGCAATTCCAGCAGTGGTACTGGTGTCGGCGACTGTCAGCCCCAGGGCCGCGGCGGCCGAAATCTTGCCACCTTCGTCCGCATCATCGCCCTTGTCTGCCGAAACATTGGCCTTGCTGGCCGTCTTATCGCCATCCACCTTGTCCTTGTCGGCGGAATAAAGGTTCCCAAAGGCGGCGGCCTGTTTGATGGTTCCCAGAACATCGCTTTTTGCTGAATCGCTGGAATCTTCGTCCTCGGTCCCGGTATCGCCCGGGTCGGTATTTGTGCCGGCAGCCGCCCCTGTTCGAATATCGCGTGCGGATTTTGCCGAAATGGTCAAATCGCCCGTGGTTGTCAAATCGCGGTCCAGCATCGCGGTTGCATCAGCGTTAACCGTGCTAATGCCAACGGTCAGACCAATTGCAACTTTTGACGCATCATCAGCATCGCCGCTTGCGGCCTTGCCAACCGACAACACTGCCAGATTTTGCTCGGCCTTTACCGATACGGCACCGGCCAGCGACAAAGCCGCATCCGATGTTTCAATACCTGCTGTTACATGATCATTCGCAACAGAAAGCGCCAGAACCGGGACAAGCGCCACACCACCGGCCCCTGCCGAATTGGCCGTTGTTTTAACCGACCCGTTCGACACCGCCGATACCGTCAACCCCGACGCATTGGTTAAGGTGGCACCGCCGCGCAATGCCGCATCAACCGTACTATTGGAAATGTTAATGGCGATGGCCGCACCAATGCCGACACTGGGCGATGCGTCCTCGTCTTCTTCGGTTTCGGTATAGGTTTCATAGGCCTCGAACAAGGCACCAATAACCGTTTCATCATCGGGCGCACCATCGGCGACCACACCGGCGTCTGCGCCGCCGGTCGCAACAATTTCAATGGATCCGGCTTTACCATCCACGGCAACGTTATCGCCAATTTCCGCAAGGGAACTGTTGGAATTAACAATCAACAGGCCCAGGGCCCCGGCGAAACCAACGTCTTCGGCTTCCTGCCCGGCAAAGGCTTGCACGCCAAACGAATTGCCATCTTCATCGGTAATATCTGTATCGATACTTTTGGTGGTTGCGTTCACCGCAACACCCTTGGCATTAACTGTTAGCGTTTTGGTGTTATCAGCCGCAATGCTTGCCAGTAATTTGTTGTCCACCGTCTGGATAGCAACACCAGCCCCCCCACCGGCTTTGCCGCCTGCCGTAATTCCGCTGGCAAGGGTATTGGTACGCGCGATGGCCTCGGCATTAACGGCAAGCGCCCCTGTCAGCGACAGCGTTTTATCGGCGTTCGACGAAATCAGGGCCTGCGTGTCAAAATCACTTGAAACATAGGAAAGCGCCCCGGCAACCTGCGCGCCGCCACTGCCTTCTTCTCCTTCTTTGGGTTTTTCCGACAGCTTGTCGGTTATCTGGCCCAAAACGCCGTCAAACAGGTCTGAAAGCTCGTCTTTTTCAGTGTCGCCCAGCCCGGTTTTGTCCAGCGCATCGCCAAACAGGCCTGACGCCGTACCGGCCCCGTCTGCCACACCGGCACGGGACGCGGTATTCTGGGTTGTTACATTTTGTGCATTCACCGTCAGGCTGCTAGCACCCGAAACAGTGGCACCTTCGCCAATTTCGGCAATCGCTGTGGCGCTGACATCGGAAATTGCCACACCGATGGACGCGCCGGAACCGCCGCTTTCAACGGTGGCAGCATCAGCAATGGTATCAACCTGTGTTTTGCCCGTCGCCCTGACGGTTACGGCATTCGCCTGCGTGATTTTGGCGGTCCCCGTCATGCGGGTAGTGGCGCTGTTATCAATCACGGAAACTGCCGTGGTCACACCAACGGCTGCTGCTACCGATTTGGCAACGGCTGTTGAGTCTGTAATTGCGGTTGATGTCACATCAACATCACCGCCAGCGGCCAGTGTTGCCGAACCTGTCAGCAAAGTTGACGCCGTGCTGTCTGTCACCGCAACCGATGCGTTGATCGGGCTTACCAGCAACGCCCCGATGACTTCGCTGGTTATTTTGCTTGAAGATGCAAGGCTGATATTGCCACCCGCCGTGATTGAACCATTGGTCATGGTTAGGCTGGCAGTGGCACTGCGGGCGTCAAACACTTGTCCGGTAAGGGTTGGCAGGCCCTGCTCGGCCTTTGCCAACACCGTCACATTGCCTGATGCATTGATAACAGTATCGGTCAGGGTGACGCTTGCCGAAACATCGGATAGCGGGTTAAGGACCAGATCCCCGTCATTAGCTATGGCCGTGGCCGTAATCGAAACATTCGCACCCGTCAGCGACGCGCCTGTCATGGAAATGGAATGGCTGGTAGAACCTGCGGCCTTGATGATGATGTCACCCGCCCCATGGTCTTCGCCACCATCACCGGCATTAAGGGTCGACCTATCACCCAAGAAGATATTACGGGCAGTCAAAGTGATATTGCCCGACTTTGACGTTACTGTTTTCGTCGAGACCGTCACATCATCTGCAAGCGTAATCGTATCATCCGCTTCAAAAACATAGTTGGTCCCGTCATTCCTGGCGAGATCCGACGAAATCGTCAGATTTTCCGGATCAATCAGGACAGTACCCGCCGTGCCATTAACAGCACCACCGGCAAACGTTCCACCATTCAACGCAACTGATTTTAGGGCGCTAAATTCGGCAAAACCCCCATCGCCCGAAACGTCACCACCCGATATATCGATATGTGCGCCGGTTTCAAAACTTGCATTATGGTCGGCGAAAATCGTGATATTCCCACCGCTGGAATCTGCGCCAACGCCGTGGGCAGAGATATCTGCCCCGGCACGCACAGAAATATCGCCGGTCGCACGCACATCAATCTTGCCGGCATTTTGCCCGTCGGCCCCGTTAGCCGCCAGAACACCCGAAATACCAACGCCCGAAAGCCCGCCTTTGATTTCGATATAGCCACTCTCGTCAACAACGGCTTCCTGCCCGGCGTCAAGGCCTTCGACATTGACCACATCGGAAAAGGCAATCTGATTCAAGGCCTGGGCACCAACGACAACGTTGCCCGCCACCTGCACACCATTGGCGATCAGGGCGGCCTTGCGGGTGGCACGAACCGACCCGTCAATCGTGATCAACCCATTTTCCGATAACGGCACCTTACCGGCCAGAAGCTGCCGTAACGCGCCTTCATTGGCGTGGCCCGGAGCATCAAAAAATGCGCCGCTAAATTCCTCGCTTGGCGCCATGATCGTCAGGCTACCGACATTTAACTGTCCCTGCGCACCAATCGCCACCCCGTTAGGGTTCAGCAAATAAACCTGGCCGCCGATCTGACCATTTTTGATTGAATTCAATATGCCATCAATATGGGACCTGGGGCCATTGACCATATTGATCAAATGGTCTGCCTGGCCGGGCACAAACAGGTTTACCGTATTGCCCTGATAGACATCGAATTTGCTAAACGAGTTTAACGCGCTGTTGCCCTGAATGGTTGATGTAGTGACATCCGTTACCGACCCGTGGACATTGAGGTTGGTGGCGGTTTGCCCGTCGGTCACAATCTGGGGGGTGGCACTTGCCATAACAGGGGCAAGAAACGTTGTCGTAGTTAACGCATAAGCAAAGGCCCGTTTGATAACCTTGTGCTTGTTTTCCCGAACGACCGCCAACATCTTGTCATGCTCCCCAAGCCTGCCACCACCCTGTGTGACAAGAATTTCAATATCTATACCCAACCAGACGGCACACACTAACGTGCAACTGCCCTTATCGTTCCCGTCGTGCAATACATGCACTCTTCCTGTAAAACCCGACGGGTTTTACCAATCGATATATGGAACAAGCTGATTGAAGGGCGGGAACCGGATCGCATGGCAACATCCCTGGCGATATCCTTTCGGATAGCCGATATGTTTCTGCGTCCCTGTCTCCCTACAGCCTACCTGCCTGTAATAATCCAGTCTTCCTGACTGGCCCCTGGCCCCTGGCCCCTGGCCCCACGAGAAGCCCTTTTTGCCGGATTTACGGCCAAAAATATCCGTTCATCCGACAGTACAGCACCCGTTAAAACCCAACCCTGCGATTGGATCTGGTTGTTGTGCTGTTATACCCTGTATGCACATTCCCCATCTTTTCAATACCAATTTACTAATACAATGTTCTTTTAAGATTGAAAAACATATGGGACGTATTGTTAGAAAAATTTCAAATTTCACCCGTTTCTTACCAACAAAAAATCATTTGCGGGCACATGGTGTTCTTTAAATTTTCCCGACCTTTAGACGCAGCACGAACATCGAACATTTCACCCGGCGGCAATGACAGTCGCAGTTCATTCATTGCCGCCCAATCGGTAAACAATTTGCGAAATATTTTGTTTTCAAGGAACGGGCGAAGAAGAAAATCTATCAAGGCTGCCTATTCGGCCAATCTGGCGCAGCCATTGTTCGTATTCGCGTCCTTCCTCGCAAGGCAGGGATGCATCAGATTTGCTATGACGCGCCTGTGTGGCCCGCAGGTCACGGGGCGTCATCCCGAAACGGCGGCGAAAAGCACGACTGAAATCGTTGGCATGGCTAAACCCGTTCGCACGCGCGATGCTGGACACCTGGGTTTCAGAATCAAACAATAATTCCCGCATGGCCTTGCCAAGCCGTTGTTCCCGCAAAAAATGGCGCACACCACCTTCTTCCCGAAAAAGCCGATAAAGTGCACTGCGTGAAATTCCGCATTCATCGCAAATCCGGTTCACATCCAAATCGGCATCAGCCATGTTTTGCTGAATAAACGATCGAATACGCACATCAATCAGATCGTCAACAACAGCCAATCCATCCTGTCGTCTCGCCGCCCCTGCTGGCCCGGCAGTATTAAGGCAAGCAGCCACCATTGAAATGACTGCGGGCATCAAATCAATGGCGCACCCGTCTTCCAGCGTTGGCAGGTTACGATTGAGCAGCACGATATAATCGGCCAGCATCCGGGTTAACGGCAAGGAAGAAGGCAATAATTGCATATGATGATGATCAGGATGATCAAGCACCGGCACCAGTCTGGATCGGGGTATAATTAGCGACAGATGGTTAAAATCACTGGTCTGGCTTTGCATTTCGCGCGCCAGATCAAACACCACCAGGTCGCCGGGCCCTGCCGTTTGGTCACCATACGGGGTCGCCCAGGTCATATTTCCACTAACGAAAAGCTGAACCATAAAATGATCCAGTCCGTCGCGGGCAATTTCCAGTGGGCGTCGCTTCCAGCACTGGGCGACAGTGGCCGTTTCCGCCAGCATCAGGTTGCCAACGCGCAATGCCCTTATAACAGCATTAAAGCGCCGCGGATCACGCAGCTCCTTTGGGGCATCAACACTAAAAATACACGAAATACTTTCGCGCCAAACGTCATAGCGCAACCGTTCTTCGATACTTCCTGTATCGAATACCGATTTCTCAATCACTTGTGCGGGCATAGGCCCCTTCCGTCAAAACTGTTAAACTACACAGTCTGATCGCTTCAACCTGTCACACACCTACTTGGTCTGGTGACTTATTATTTGTTACCTTTTCTACCATTATCGGCCAATTTCCGGCAACCATTTATCAAGTCCCGGCATCGTTGATGGCTCGGTCTATCCTTAAAAATCCGCGATGCATACGGAAGAATAAATCAGAAAACCGAACTGCCGCCGTCGCGCGCAATAGAACAACCCTGCCTTAGGCGGCATATTATCAAGACATTAACGACATCGTTCATAATCAGGGCTTTACCTTTGCTGTGGGCGAACCTGAAACAACGGTGCCACCACAACTGATTGCACAGCCAACATAGGCAATGGGTTTGCCGTTATCCATCGACTGGCTGGAACCCTGGGTAATGCTCCCGCCGCAACTGCATTTATCGCCAACCCGGGCAACCGGTTTGCCATCAACAATAGATTGACCGCCTGCTGTAATTGTACCGCTGCCATGTTTGGAGCAATCAACCTTGTCGCCAACGCGAGCAACCGGTTTCATCTGTTATTCCTCCGCTGCTTTTTTGGCACATTCCTCACAAATCGGCAGACCTTCGTTGGCTGCCATCGACAGGGTGGGAACCTGGGCCGAGCCGGAACCTCCCATTGAAACAGCCCCCTTAAGGTTAATTTTGGCCGCCTCCAGCGTGATGCCCGATGAATCAATCACGATCTTGCCACCCGGCCCCTTAATGACAAATTTCTCAAATGCCATCAGGGTATGAGTGCCCGTATTGGTGGTAATGGTTTTACCGACATCCAGCTTATACGCCCCGGAAACGGAACCTTCATAATTACGGCCGGTTTCATATAAATGATCCGCATAAATCGATTGTTTATGAATGTTTCCAACCGTATGGATATGATCCTTGCCGTATTTTTCCTGTTGGTTGCGCCCCACCGAATAGGTCATATCATTGCCGATATTCTCGGTATGGTCGTTTTTGACCGTAATGGTTTTGTCATTACCAACGCTTTCGCTTTGGTCATGCGCCACAGTTTTGGACCGGTCATTGCCGATTTGATGGGTTTCGTTATTTTCAATAATGGTGTTGTGGTCTTTTTGCGCATGCATAAAGACTTCTTCGCGGTCAGCTTCATCTTCAAAACGAAATTCGTTATAGCCCTCGCCCTTATGGGTTTGGGATTTTATCGTCATCCGGGTTTTGTTTTCGGGCAAGCCATAGGGCGGGCGGTTGGTGGCATGATAGGTTCGCCCCGTTACAATCGGCTGATCGGGGTCCCCCTCCAGATAATCAACAATGACCTCATGACCAATACGCGGAATGGCCATGTGGCCCCATGCACCACCGGCCCAGTTCTGGCTAACGCGAATCCAGCACGATGAATTTTCATTTTTCTCGCCGTAACGATCCCATGGAAACCAGACCTTGATGCGCCCAAATTCATCACAGTAAATTTCCTCGCCTTCCGGACCGGTCACATGGGCAATTTGCGGGCCATCGACCAAAGGTTTTTGCGCCAGCGGCGGGCGATAGGGCAAATGCCCCGGCATGGTGGTGAAACTGGCCTTGTAGGTTGTCGCCCCCCCGCCCGCATCTTCTTCCAGGGCTGCCGATTGTGTACCACTATGCTGGACAGAAAGAATGCGATGGCGGCTGTTTGCACCACCATCATCATGCCCGGTCAGTTCAAAATGAAAACCGGGGCAAAGCTGAATATTATTGGTTTCACCGTGACCGGTGGTTGCGTCTACCCGTACACTTTCGATCCGATGTTTGGTAAAAGGTGCCCCCACACGCGGGTCCTTGTAGCGCCCCGGATAATCATACAGGGCGTAATCGCCTTGCAGCCCGTTATTTTCCTGTGCAGCCTGATTGCGACGCTGATTGGCAGGCGGGTTTTTAAAAGTATAATCGTTCATTTCATAGGTAGATGAACGCAATTTTTCCCGCTGGGAAAAAGCACTGATCCAGCTACCGCGATTTTGCCCCCCGGTGCGCGGGTTATATTCAATCTTCGGTGCCGCCGGCAACATGGGGGCTGCCAATGGCGCATCCGTCAAAATCAGCTTGTGGCTGCTGTCACTATGTTCAAAATAATAAAGAATGCCCTCTTCGGACAAAAGCCGTTCGATGAAAGCCCGGTGGGTTTCACGGTATTGCGTACAATATTCACGCGGCGCATGTTGACCATTAAGGCGCCATTCAACATCCGTAATCCCGTAATCCTTGAAAACTTCTGATACGATATCGGGTACAGTTTTTGCCTGCCAGATCCGGCTGTCCGACCCATGGTCTAACCGACTTAGGGTCGGGCGCAACGTCACGGAATAAAATGTCCGGCGGATACCACTGTCACCGCGCTCAACCTCGGTGACGATGCCATGCAGATATCGCACTTCGTCATATTTATTATAAATGCCAAGACAGGCAGGGGCATCGATCAGGGCATGAAGGTCTATTGAAGGGTCACCCGACGCCAAATGAATAGAAATTTCAAACGGTGCATTGATGGTTTCGCGCGCGTCAAAGCCCACCACAGAAAAGTCCCCGGTCGCGCCACTAAAGGCGAATGCCAGATCCTGATCTTGCGATAAAAACCGTTTTGCCAGTCCCGACAGGGTTTCTTCCGATATGATATGGTTCATGGTGCGCCTCTTGCTGCAAACGCGATAACACTAATAACGACAAATCCTGCCAAACGACCTGAAAGACATAAGCCCGCTTCCCTGTTGCCGCCCCACGCCCGCAACTGTGACGTGTAGAAATGGCAAAAACGTGACAAATTCCTTCAATTCTACCCCCTATGGAACAAAGCAGTACAAACGAAGGAAGCCGGACCCGATAAACAGGTCCGGCAGGTCTGGTTGGGAGAGACAGACCTTAAGCCTGGACGGGCGCGCGCCAGTCGTCGGAACCGGAAGTACCAGCAACCACGTGTTCCCACATGATTTTACGATAGGTCATTTTAATATCGACCAACTGTGTATAATCCTTGGCATCCGGATCTTTGGCATGCGGCATTGCGCAGTTGATATCAACGATCAGCGCTTCTTCAAACGAAGTGGTGAAGAAATGGACCTGTTCAGATGCCTGGGTGCGGTACCATTTCAGCTCAACCTTCGGAAGCAGCTCACCGGTGACAAGAGCGTTATACATCAGCGGCACGGCCTTGTTCAGCGTGCAGGTAAAGGTTACCGGCTGATGAATACGGGTACCGGTCGGATTACCAGACTGCGGATCACGCGGGGTGATCACGGAATGATCAAAGGCCTGAACCATGATTTCATCTTCATGGCCAGCCTGCCACTCGTTGGTGATGCTGTCAAAGGTGGTTGCGCCCTGCGTGATCAGGCCCTGGGTTTCACCTTCAATCGTCAGATATGCTGGCATCGGCATGGGAAAATCTCCATTAAACAGATTGGAAAAATTGGTTCACCGTTTTGGTGTGAAAGAACCATGCCCCAACCTGTTGAGCAGCGTCTGCGTGAAAAATGACAAAAATTCATTTTTCTCACAAACAGGCTAACTATCTGGTAAAAAACTATAAATTCGATATTTAGCAAACATGTTTTAAAAAACATCAGGCGACTTTCCGCCCATGCGGGCGAAGTTTCGCCTGCAACCCTGCGCTGAATACAAAAACACGGCTCGTCCTGGAATTTTGTTTGCGGCAAAGAGTCGTGATGCGCGAAATCCAAGTACAAACAAAAAGGGCCTGCTCGAAATTGAGCAAGCCTAGGTACCGCAACAACCTGTTAAGGCGATATAATTTCTACACTTGCTGCGCCATCCACTTCGCGGCGCGTTCATGGGCATCTTGAGGCAGTTTTTTACGACACAAAAGTGAACGTTCCCACCAACGATAGGAAGTAGCTGGCCGAACATAAGAAGTTTCCATATTTTTCACATGAGTATGGAAAAACACCCATTTGCTATCCGCAGTTGCGCCGGCCCACAGATATTTACTGAACTTAAAGTCAGCACGAATATAGCCATCCGTATTTTCCGGAACGTAAGTTCCGTTAACGTCTCTGCTATTTGTATCAAATCGAAAAATATGCCAATTACCGTGTCCCTGATTATCGGGCGGGGCTCCATCCTCCCGAGGATCTTCCACATAAATATAGACAAAACCACGCCGCAACGTCCGCACCGGATATGACCCGGGATTATCAATAGATGTCGGTTTGACAACATTATCGAGATCATAGGGCAACAACGAAAAGCGAACCGGAAAAACGGGTATGGTTGCCCGTTCGCACAGGAGGACTATTTCTTAGATATCGACCGTGGCAGAGGAATCACCGTAATTCATTGTCCACCCTTTTGATCATCTGTTCGTTTGCTTTTGCCAACTTCGGCGCGGCGAGCGAGATCCCCGGTCAGGCCTTTACAAAGCCCTGAAATTTGCCGTGTTCGGCCAGCCAGTCAATGGCTTTCGCGTCGATATCTTCGGGGAGGCGCGCGGCACCAAACAGGGAAGCCTGCCACCATTTCAGCGGCGCTTGGCCAGGGGCATTCGCGATAATTTCGCCTGTACCTGAACGCTCGAGAAAATTCTTCAGTGCGCGGCCAAGCTGTTCGCCATATTCATCATGGCCTGGCGGATAAGCCCCCAGACAAAACACACGCTTACGCTGTGGCTTACGCGCATTAGAAAGTGTGATCCGCATGGGGCCGCTGTTAAAAAACCTGCCAGAAAGCAGATCGAATTCACCCTTATAACTATAGTCAAAATCTGATGCTGGCAAAATCCATAACTTGCCGTCGTGAGTGCCATAAATCGCGCCAATATCGCGGTTAAAGCGCACGGGCGCGGGCCTGCGAATGAAGAACCAGGCAAATGCGCAAATTACCAGCAGAGCAAGCCCGACTAGCGGAACGATATAAGATTTAGGATCTGCATGAAATTGCAGAGCAATGTATTCAAAAGGGGTCGTATCTGCGGAGCAGCCATAGTAGTTTTTTGAAAGACATTCCCGGTTATAAGACTGTGCCCAGCCGGGATCTTCCCCCCACAAATATCCCCGTCCCAGTTTACCCAGCAAATGGTCAATTGGCGTTGCCTGCCCGGTCATAACCGGTATAAATAGCCACCAGATGGCCGCGACCCAACTTCCCAGTGCAGACAACCCCGCAACCATTTTAAGGCGTCCAAATGAATATTGGGCAACTTCAACCACATCCTTGCGTGGATGGGTAATGCCTTCAAGCCGGATTGCCGGAGTATCAGGCCGCTGCGCCATTACAGATTTCCTTTACCGCTGAGATGTGCAGAAAAGGTCTGGCCGGTCTCTCCACGGGTATATTCTGCACTGACATAATCGCCGGTATCGACAGGCATATAATAATAACCCGTCATCGGTGTCATGCGTTGCTGGCCGCGGTCCTTTGCCGGGTCAATTTTCACGACAATGGTAGAGGACCCCGCCATGGCATTGACATGGACCTGTCCACTATCATCGCCGCTGATCTGTCTGGTCGAAAGATCGTAGCTAAGCTCCCAGGAACGGCCATAAAGCTCGCGAATACGCAATTCCAGGGTACCAGGTGTTTCCTCGGTAAAGGCCGGGCTTTCGATTACAAACATCCCGTCATCCTCGGTCTTGTTTTCAATCGTCATCGACCACAGCAAATCTTCGAACCAGTGGATTTCCTCTTCGAGGTGCTGTTTCCACTGCCCTGGCAGATTACGGGTTTCTTCAATCAATTCATTGGAAGACGGCCGTACCTGTAATTCCCAATAAGGCGATTGCCGCCCCCAGAAGCATTTGCGCACCACATCTTCGGTATCTGAATAACTTAAAAATGTGATGCCCAGACCAACCAGCAAAACAATGGCCCCAATCCAGGCCGTCGCGGGGAAAAGCATCATGATTGTGCCAACCAGCAATGCTGTATTGCCAATAATTTCCGCCGGGTCATCGCGCTCAATCCCGCGATAAATTCCGCCCGCCGACATCACCATCCCCAGCAGGATCGAAACCCGTGGCAACCAGGTTGTCACAACGCGACCAATACCGGCGGAAGACGCCAGGCGTGGTGCATAGATCAAATTATCTGCCCCTTGGGGAATAGCCTTTTTATAGAGAACTTCCAGCGCACTTTGCGAAATTTGTTCTGATGAAGCAAACATCTTCATGGTTTTGGAACCAAGACCCATCGCCGCATCGGCAACACCAATTGCAGTTGCCGTTAATGTAAACGATTTCCCGGTAATGATGGATGTTGCCACCCCCTTTTCAAACAGTTCATTGGCCTTTTCATGAGCTTTTGCTGTTTCAAGCAAGGCCCATGCCCCCAGCAAAACACCAATTCCCGCCGTACCAGCTTCAATCGACCGAATGGTGCGGTCTGCACGTAAACCGCCCATCAGTTCGACCTTGCCGTTCATTTCAACAGCCGGCATATCAACTGTCGGCATTCGCGTATCGAGCGACGACATATGCATTTGTCCTGACGGGCTGATCCCGGCGATCAAATCCTCGACCTGACCATCATTAAACGCCCCTTGCAGGAATTTAACCGCATCTACATAGGAAACAGTGCGCTTTGTCATCATGACGGTGCCAGTGGCAGACCGGCGATAGCCATTAGAAATCGCATTCCGTAGTTCCGGCCCATCAAGAAGTTTGCGTTCGGCTGCAATCTCCAATGCAATCGCTTCGAGTGTAATATCAAAAGAAAACTGCCAGCGATGAATACGCTCAAATACACCGGGGCTAAACCCGCTCCAGGCTTTCATAAACAGGCGCAGCGGTTTAATAAGCGAAGAACCCTTGTTGATATCAGCATTGGCAATGCCTTCGGCACCGCCCAGTCCTTTGCGAATGGCAATATGCCCACGTGCCGTAGCACCCAGACCAGCCAGGGCGCGGCCCAGCAAAAGGGACGCGTAACCCACCGCATCCGGATCATTTTCCTGACCAAAACCAAGCGCAAGATGCTTGCCCAGATGATGATCGCTTTCATTGCCGATATGGGTATTAATCCCGGTAATCAGTTCATCAAGCGTACTGTCAATGCTGGTGATGATGGAGGAAAGGTTGTCGTATGAAATTTCCCAGTTTTCGGCAAAGGCCGGGTCCTGCATCTGGTACCATTCATCGCGTTTAGGTACCTGTTCCTTAATTACCTTACAAAAACGGCCAATCGTTAACGGATAGACATTCGCCTTGGAAAAATTCTGTTTGTGGTCAATCTTTGCCGCATAACGAAACTGCATTTCCAGAATATCGCCCAGCGGGTCATGTAAAGCGGCCAGCACAGCACATTCGTCCGAAATTTGTGGCGGTGTTGCTATGGCAAACTTGGTTTGCGACAGCGCAAGTCGCGCTTCCAGGGTAGGGTCAACCCGGCTCGGAGATGGCTTGAATTCCTCGACCAGTTCCTCAGCCTTGCCAATATAGGCCGCCCACTGGTTGCTGCCGCGCAAGTTAACCGGCTGCATGATCTGCTTGCGAAAGCTTTCCTCATGGCCCTGACGGAAAAATGCAGGCGGCCAGCGATATTCACTATAGGCCAGCCACACTTTGCTGGCCCATTTCGGCACCCAGATGGTTTTGCTGGCCGGGGTCGAGCTGTCGTAGCGCCAGGTATCGGCACCGTAATTATCGGTCCATTCATATTTGGTAAAACTGTAATCCGCCCGGTGGTAACTGTCTGTTCCACTTGGTACAAAATCACCATTAATGTCCTGGCCCTTGGTATCATACCGAAACACATACCACGAACCGGGCCCTTGCCGGTCGCTGGCATCACCAGGTTCTTGCGGATTTTCGACATAAACATAAACAAAGCCACGCCGCAGTGTGCGGATAATACGCGACCCCGGGCTTCCGATCGATGAAGGCTCCTGTGCGCTTTCCAGGTCATAGGGCAATTGCGAAAACCGCACCGGCAAAATGGGAATGCTGCTGCGCTGGCAGGGGAAAAATGTTTCTTCTGAATCTGCGTTGGCAGAAAAATCGCCGTATTCCATCTCGTTTGCTCGCTTTTTGCGTGTTCCAACCGGGCATTAATCCGCGCAGTTTAATCTGCACTTTCATTGTCTTTACAATCGCCGATACAGGCCAAAATCAGCACTTTTTTTTATGTTGTGACCGCAACCATTCTTCCGCACGTTGATCAATATCGTCCGGCAGTTTTTCCACAGGAAAAATGGCCCATTTCCACCATGCCAGATGCAAATTCTTGGGCGCATTTTCAATAATGTCCGGCGTTCGCGATGTTTTCAGGAATGCAGTGATCGCTTTTCCCAAAACCTTGCCATGCAATCGATCCCGGTGGGGATATCCACCCAGTTTAAATTTACGCGTCTTGTTCGGGTTTTTCGCGTTCTTTAATCGAACAACCATTGGACCACTGGTAAAGAACCGGAATGATAGCGGGTCCCATTCGCCCTTATATATAAATTCAAACTCAGAAGCCGGCAAGATCCAGAGCTGTCCCAAATCCCAGCCATAAATAGCACCAAGTTTTCGATTAACTCTGAACGGCGCCGGACGACGGATGAAGAAATAGGTAAACAAAGTCAACAATACAATCAAAAGAGAAAAAATTGGTATAAGATAGGACTTCGGATCTGCATAAAACTGAATAGCGATATATTCGAATGGGGTTGTGTTGTTGGCACACGATAGAACATGTTCCTGCAGACAATCATTTAAATAAGATTTTTCCCAACTGTCATCCACACCCCACAAGTATCCTCGTCCTATCATACCTAAAAAATGATCAATCCTCTCAAATCGGCCGTTCAAATAAGGCAGAATTACATCTCGAATTGTACCGATCCAACCTGCAACTGCAGCAAGACCCGCAATCATCTTCAAACGACCGAATTCGTAACGCTCTACATTTAAAGCATCTTCATAGGGGCGAGAAAAACCCTCAATTTGAGATCTTATATTCTCGACCACCATTAGATACTCCCTTTATCAGTTAATTCGTCTGTGAACGTCATTGGCGTATCTCCACCCGTGTATTTTTTAATACCACGCGTATATTGGGCCTTAATATAATATCCCTCTTCAAGCTCGTGTCGCCGCCCCGCAATGTTCGGGCCTCTTATCTTGCGAAAATCCGGGCCCGGGTCAATTCTCACCACAATTGCAGATGATCCCGCTATCATCCTGACATGGATCTGTTGTTTATGATCATCGCCACTAAGTTGGCCAGTTGCCAAATTATATTTCACTTGCCAGGAACGCCCACGCAATTCACGAACAGTTAAATCGACTATTCCGGGTTTTTTCTCGGAAAATGCCGGGCTTTCGATGAAAAATAATCCATCATCGTCAACTGAATTCTCAATTTTGATTGTCCACAATAAATCTTCAAACCAGTGAATTTCTGTTTCAAGACGCTTATTCCAGGGCGCATACAGATTGCGTGTTTTCTCTAGTAAATTTACACGCTTTATTAGCCCCCAATATGGAGTATGACTTCCCCAAAAACACTTACGCACGACGTCCTCAATATCGGAATAACTCAAGAACGTAATACCGGTTCCAATTATCAAAAACACTGCACCCACGATCGCAGCAGATGGATTGAGCAAAAGCAGTGAGCCAACCAAAACTGTAAGATTGCCGAACGATTGAGCATTATCGTACCGCTCAAAACCCCGCACAAAACCTCCAAACGAAGACAAAAGAGTCAACACTATAGACAGTCTGGGCAACCCCAGCGACACAACCCGGCCAACCCCCGCTACGGATGCAAGGCGCGGGGCATACATCAGATCTACCGCTCCTTCGGGAATTACCCGTTGGTACAAAACGCGCAGGGCGTTTTGCGAAATTTGCTCGGTAGGCGCAAATGCCGTGGCTGTTTTCGTACCTAAAGTTAACGCAGCATCTACAACAGAGACCGCTATTGTCGTTACGTTAAAGGCCTTACTGGTAAGAACCGATGTCAACTCTCCCTTTTTGAATAATTCATATGCTTTTTCGTGCGTCTGCGCTGTTTCAGAAAGGGCCCAAAAACCCAGCAATAGCGAGATACCAGCAGCCCCCCCCTCCAACGTGTGAATGGTGCGATCCGTTCGCAAACCACCCAAAAGCTTAACGTCACCATTGATCTCGACCGCGGGCAAATCTACTGTTGGCATCCGGCTATCAATGGCCGACAAATGCAGCTTTCCGGACCGGCTAATACCGGCAACAAGATCCTTGACCTCGGCATCATCAAAGGTACCTTGCAGGAATCTTACCGCATCCGCGTACGAGACTTGTCGTTTGGTCAGCATGATGGTGCCATTGGACGAACGACGATAGACGTTCTCGATGGCGTTCCTAAGTACCGGGTCATTTCGCACTTTGGGTTCTACGGCGATCTCAAGAGCAATGGCTTCAATCGTAAAATCAAATGTAAAACGCGACTTGCGTATTTGCTCATAGTAATCTGGGCTTATATCGTCCCATGCCTTAAAAAAGGCGCGCAAAGATGTATTCAGAGCAGAACCATTATTCCTGTCAGCGTCTGGTATGCCTTCGGCACCGCCCAGACCTTTGCGAATGGCAATATGCCCCTGTGCCGTTGCACCAAGGCCATCGAGAACCCTGCCGAGCATCAAGGAAGCGTAAAAGACTCCGGCGGGATCATTTTCCTGGTGAAATCCAAGAGCCAGATGCTTGCCCAAGTAATGATCGTTTTCATTACTCATGAAAGTATTAACGCCGCTAATCAGTTCCTCGAGACTATGGTCAATACTCTCGATAACTGAAACAAGGTTGTCATAAGATACTTCCCAGCCATCCGTAAAGGCAGACTTCTGAAGCTGATACCATTCTTTGCGGTCAGGCACCTGATCCTTGATCACCTTACAAAACCGACCAATGGTTAGAGGATAGGTATTCGCATCGGCAAAATTCTGCTTATGCTGCACTTTCGCGGCATATCGAAACTTCATCTCCAGAATATCACCCAGCGGGTCATGCAAAGCTGCGATCACAGCACATTCATCTGAAATTTTTGGTGGTATGGCAGCTGCAAACTTGGTTTGAGACAGGCTCAAACGTGTGGCAAGGATCGGGTTTTTACGCTGGGCAGCTGGCTTAAATTCCTCGACCAGCTCATCAGCCTTGCCGATATAGGCGGCCCACTGGTTTTGCCCGCGCAAATTAACCGGTTGCATGATCTGCTTGCGGAAGCTTTCCTGGTGGCCCTGACGGAAGAATGACGGCGGCCAGCGATATTCGCTATAAGCCAGCCACACCTTACTGGCCCATTTTGGCACCCAGATGGTTTTACTAGCCGGCGTCGAACTGTCATATTTCCAGGCACTCGCGCCGTAATTATCGGTCCACTCATATTTGGTGAAGCTGTAATCGGCACGATGATAACCATCGGTTCCGCTAGGCACAAAATCACCATTAATATCTTGACCCTTTGTGTCATAGCGAAACACGTACCAGGAACCCGGCCCCTGACGGTCGCTGGCATCATCTGTTTCCTGCGGATCTTCCACATAAACATAAACGAAACCGCGCCGCAGCGTGCGAATGATGTAAGAACCAGGGTTACCGATCGAGGTCGGTTCCTGCACACTATCAAGGTCATAGGGCAGCAGTGAAAAACGCACCGGTAGGATAGGGATCATGCCGCGCTGGCAAGGAAAAAACGTTTCTTCTGAATCTGCATTGGCAGAAAAATCACCGTATTCCATGTCAGTCGCCCGCCATATTGGTTGCCTGTTCCAGCAGGGCATCGGCCCGGTGGACATCGCTCATATTGTCAAAATCGGGGATTGCATCGGTATCAAGTGCATCGGCAGATTTACCGGCACGGTGCAGTAAAAACTGTGCTTCCATGGTTTTTAAAACGGCCAGTTCGGACACCATGGTTAATTGCCGGGCCCGCTGATACTGGCTGATCAAAACATCATTTTCGGGCTTTTCTGCGTATTTTGCGGCGAAAAACGCCGCCACCCGGTCGATAAAGCCATTGCGTTTGTTACCGGCAACAAAGGTACTGAAGGTTTCAAAAAACGGTTCGCTGGCGGTGGCATCATGCCCGGTTTTGCCAACCACCCGCACCGACCCTTCCTTATGCGGCACAATCAGCGCATCGATCTGGCGGAAAAAACCATCGGGAAAGGGGCCGGTTGGATGTTCCTGCAAATAATGGGCAAACATGCGGTCCCAAAACCGCAAAAAGAACCACTTGCCATTTGCATCAGGAATTTTGGTAAATTTGCGCAAATGGCGCCAGATATCATCGAAACCACCTGCAGAACGCACAAACATGGCAGCTTCGCGATCCCAATATTGCCAGGGTTGATCGCCCTGCGACAAAAGATTGCAGGTGAAACGGTGATCCTCCAACAACTCAACCAGATACGGTGCGACATCCACCAGATTATCACCGGCCTCACCCGTGAAAAGGCAGCGATATTTCAACTCCGAAGACGCCAGCGTTTCGACCAGATTGGGCAGTTTGGAAGCATCAATAACCGCATAGGTTTTAAGGTCGCCTTGCCCGCCTTTTGCCAATGGCCCAAACAGAAAACCCTGTAAATCATCGGGCACCATCTTGCGCGGCCAGACACCAAACTGGTCATCAAGCGGTGTAATACCAACAATAAAATCGGCCCATATGGCGTCCGGATTGTCATGATGAAGGCTGCCGTCCACAGTACTTAGCGGTCCAATTTCGACCGGTCGGTAATCATGAACGCTGCGCGCCAGATCAATCGCAGCCTTATCCTTGGGATGGCGCATCATCCAGCGTGTTGCCGGCATGATATCCTCACACCACAACAACCGCAGCGGCTGGTCGTTCAAGTACTTTTCAAGTGCTTCTTCAAAACCTGCACGTTCAGTCGTTAAAACCGCCACAAGCCCGTGGCACTGGTCGCCGGTTTCACTGGAAAACTCAAAAGCAGTGTCGTCATCAGGTACAGACGAACGATCATTATCTTCCGCCGAAACGGCCAAACCGGCGCCATCCTGCAGGACGGAATGACGCCGGACAAAATGGCATTGGGCCAGCCATGGTTCGGTCGCCGCAACGGTCGTATCGCTTATCAGATCAACTGACATAACTTATCAGGTTCCGTTTTTAATGTGTCACAACAGCCCAATGCAGCGTCCAGCCAGTTGCCTTTACATCCCTGGCAAAGCACAATGCCGCATCATCACCATGCCCAAAACCATTGGGCAGAATCTTGAAAAATTCCGGCACTTGGGCATGAAATGGTTATTTCGATAACACCTTGTTACTAAAAAGATTTCTGCAAAATCGAAAACGACCGCGAAACGCTAACCGGGCGGATTTTCGCCAGTTCGGGCGAAATCCCGCCCAAAACCCGATGCCGGCGGCAAAACACCCGATATACAAAGTTGCCAACATGATATGAGCTGGTGCGCTGCATATTAATCATCCCACCTTGCTGCGAGCCTGTTGGACATCACGCAAAAGCGACTTGTCCCATTCGCCCAGTTTTGCCACGCCAAATTCATGCAGAATTTCGTCAAAAATCAGCCGTGCATGGCTTTTTAACCCGTGACCGGCCATTTCCTGTGCCAGGGCAAATTTCGCCAAGGCGGTTTCGCGCCCCGAGGTGCTTTTTGCCACCGCATCATCTGTATCGCGCAATACCTTTTCCAGTGATGGTTTGGTATTGGCTTCATCGCCGTCGCCCGTATCGCTTAAAACCGATTGCGAAGGAGTTTTATCACCCTTGTCTTTTTGCCCTTTTCCCGGCCCGGTTTGGGCTGCACTTTCCAGCCATTTGGCAATATCGGGCGACACATAGGGTTTGTTATTCGCGTATTGCAGCTTGTCCAGCCCCGGCAAGGACTGCACACGTTCGACCGACCGCTGGCAAATGGCATTGGCAACATTTTCACGACCCAGCCGACGGGCCATTTTATCGGCCAGTTTCTGGCCTTCAAACCAGTCCGGGCTCATGAACAGGCGATCTTCAAGTTTGGCAAGTTTCGCATCATCCGGGTCACTGGCTGCTGCCTGATGTTCATCCAGAATAAAAGCGGGCATAGCCTGCTGGCCGGTTACGCCATCCGTGTTTTCCGGTAAGGTTTTATGTTCCAGCCAGGCGGCATAACCACGCATCAGGTATGCTACCGGTGCGTCAGGGTCAAACTGTGTGATCCGATCGGCAACCGATCGAATATCCTTGCGCAAAACGGCACGATCCCGCGCATTAAGTTCACGCGGAATAAACTCGCCCGATGACGTATTGCCGTTTGGTTTTTCCGGTTGCGGTGCCGGTGGGGTTTTTGCGGCCGTCAACGCCTCGTTAAGGTCCGAAACATCAACCCCGTGCGGTGATGCCAGTTCAACAAGAGCCAGCGCCTTAACCCGGCTTTCTTCGGGTATGGCACGTTCTGCCTTGCACACATAGCCTATGGCACCGGCAAGGTTACCGACAATATCGCCCACCCAAACGTCGCGCAGTCGCCCCGCCCGTTTGGATTTTGGGTGCATTTCCTGCCACGCCTGGGCGAACATATAGGTTGCCAGTTGCAAGGACTTTGCCAGATCACCCGATGACGGCTGATGGGTCAATGCAAGTATGGCGGCGTGAAACCCTTTTAAATGGGCACATTGTTTTAAAACCACCGCTGCCTGTTCGGCAACGCTGGCCCAATCCAGTCCTTCGGCGTTCAACGTGCCGCGTTTCATCAGTTCGTTGTCGATCTGATCAAGGGCATCCTGAACGGTATCATCAATCTCGCCAAATTCCCGGTCAGGACCGGGAATACTGGCAAGAATATCGTCAATTGGAAACTTCATCTTATTCAAACATAAAGGTTTTTTCGGGTTTATCGGCCATCACGCGCCAGCGTGCCAATTGCCCGTCTGCCTGCGCCACCACTGCCCGGGTGCCATCAGGACTAATTTCAACACCAATTAGCGGCGTATCGGTATGGAACGCCGTACGAATGTAACGTCCGGTGTCGAGGTTCCAGTATTCGACATTGCCTTCGGTGGTTGCCACTGCAATCAAACTAAGGGCATCAGAGACATCAAAGCCCACAATGTTACCGCCCTGTTCGGGGCTGATCCTGGCAACCAGACTGTTACGCTCCATGCTCCAGACCCGGATCATGTCGTTGTTTTCGCGCGCCAGCAACAAGGTGCCATCCTTAGCGAAGCGCCCCTGCGTCATATGCGCGCCCGAGCCGACATAAAGGCGACGGGATTCCATTGCGTCAAAATCGATATAGTACGGCGAACCAAAGGTCTGGAATATCGCGGCATAGCGGTTGTTTGGGGCAACAACAAGGTTGTAAACCACGGTATCAAATTCGAGCGTATGAACGATCTCGCCTTTTTTACGATCATAAATCGTTACCGTGCCGTCCTTGGCCGACGACACAATCAGATCCCGCCCGCCGACACTCACGATATCAAGCACCGGCCCGGCATGGGCATAAAGTTTGGTGCTATCAACAGCGGGTTTCCATTCCTCGATCTCGCCGCGATTGGTGCCATAGATCACATCGTCATAGGCGCTGCCATCCATGATCTGGCGCGGTTGCGACACCTTGTTTTCCGTGAACTCAACCATTTCACCGGCGGCCAGATCCCATAATTCAACCCGACCCCCTTCAACCGCCATCGCCAGGTAGGGCGAATTTTCGATGGTGCCGACATCAAACACGTTGGTCAGGCCAAAGGTGCTGTTTTGCGGTCGTAACACCACTTGCTGGCTTAAATCCTTTGTATTCCATGACATCATGGTGCCCCGCGGGCTTTCGCCAACAATACGTTCATGTTCTTCACCCGCCAGAACAACACCACTCAGGCGCGGAGCAACCTGTTCCAGTTCGGTATCTGTACCTTCGGGGGTAAAGGTCACAGCCTTGCCATTGCGATAAACGGCATAGGGCATGTTTTCGGCGCCGACAAAACCAAACCCGGCAAACGGGCTTTCAACCGGCTGACCCAGTTTTTGAAAATCGAACTGTGCGGCAAGCCGGGTACGGTCGATATTTTCCAGTTTGTCGCGTTCGGCATCGCTCATGCCAAAACCCTTGGCGCGTAATTTGGCTTCTGCGTCGGCGCTAAGCGGGCCGGTATAGGTTTTACCCGCCTGAGGGATGGATGATCCCGGGCTGGCACAGCCCGAAAGCATCATCACCGTCGCAACAGCCGTTAATGTAGAAATACCGGTTCTGGTCATGAAGATAGTCCCCCATGGAGATTTCTGGGCAATGAGAAGCCGCTGAGCGGACTGTTGAAAAACGCATTCACACGGGCTTCCGGGCGAACACGAAATGTCGCAGTCTGGCCGTTGGCATTGGCAAAAGTAATGTCGACAGAATTATTTCCGAGGTTCGATTTTTTGGCACTGTCATACAAATGCAGGAACGACCACGGACCATCGAACTGTTTGGCCATCGACCGCCCCGAACCCGAAAGAGCAGACATATCCACCCGTGAGGAAGCCGGACCATCGATAATATTGGGCCAGAAAACCGTAATCGGGCGGCTGGGGCCGTGGCTGCTCACCACAAGCTGTCCTTCAAAATTCAGAACTGCACGGCTGATATTGGCATTCATGCCTGCCGGGGCGACGCTGAATTCAACTGACAGGTCTCCTGTCTGATTAAAGAAGCTTTTGGTGATGTTCATTGCGGCGCGCAACTGGTTGGTAAAGTTGCGATCCACCGAAATGGACTGACCATCGATCACTTTGGGTTTTCCGCTGTTTTCATCTACAAATGTCAGAAGTTCCTGCTTGTAGAACGCATCGAGAATGCCACCGGGACGGAAAAATTCTTCAAAATCCTGCAAGGGCAAATCATTGCCGGATTTACGATTAAACGGATATTTTCCGGCAATCAGTCGCTGATAAGCCCCATAAACCTGATCATGCCATTTACGGCTTAAGGCAAGCGATGCCCCCTGCATGATCACACCCCAGGACTGGTTTGCAACCGACTGCAAATGTTTACCAAATGGTTCAGGCGTACGTTCTGCAACCCGTTCAAGCACAAAAATGGGGTCGTCTCCGGCCAGTTTGGCCCGTTCAATCGCCATTTCCAGCGATTTGGCATTGGGATCAGACGCATCGCGTACCGATTTCATATATTGATACACAGCCCCCAACGCATCTTCGATTTCATCCATATTGGATGGCCCACCATCCGGGCGTTCCACCAGCATTTCACGGATATCGGCGAACTCGCGTTTGATATCGCGCGCGGCAACACGGTTGGGGTCTTCGGGGGTATCAAAATCAACCTGGTCGGTAATATCTTCGCCGTCCCCGCCTTTGTCTTGCGGGTCTTCTTTTGGCTCGTACAACACAGTATTGTCCTGCACCAGTTCAGCCACGCGACGAATGGGATTATTGCCATCGGCCAGGGTATGTAAAATTTCTGTCGCCTGGCTGATATCGCCGAACGGGCGCACCTGCATGGAATTCAGGCTGTGATGCCACGACCCCATATAGTCATTGACGTAACTTTCACGTACGCGGCTGCGGATATCATCATAATCGGCTTCGCTGACATTGCTGGTTTCAAGTTTTCCCAACACCCACAAATCGTCACCGGCAACCTTGGCAACCTGTTCAAGCTGTGGCACGAACATGGCGTGATACTGCTTCTTGGTGAAAAAACGCGGGATTTCAAACGGACCCTGATCCGGATCGCTCACACTTTGCACACTGCAATCACGCGCAGCAGCAAGGCCATTGCCTTCGGCATTTTCGGCTGCCGCTTCCTGCTGCAGGTCAACAGGTTCATACACCACGTTAAACGGTGCCCCTGCCGCAATTGGCAATTCAAGCGGCTTTGCCAGTTTCTGGCTGGTCCGGGCGCGAATGGTTCTATAAACGCGACGGAAAGGTGTTTGCTGGCTTAAATCACGCTGGGCCTGTGCGACCAGGTTCTTATCAACCTCGTAGGCTTGCGGGTTCTGGTTCAGCATATAGGCAAGGTGGCCGGCCAATTGCTGGCGTGCGGCATCGTCACGTTTCAGCCGCGTTTCCCAAAGCTGGTTGAAGTAACCATCAACGATCTGGTTATCGCGGCCCTCAAGTTCGGACATCATGCGATAAATACGTAAATAATCGAGTTCCTTGTCGCCCCCTTTGGGGCACACGGACCGCAGGTTACGCGCCAGCCCGGCCACCAGTGCAGGGGCAAATTCGCGGTGCAGTTCCAGGTTATAGGCACGATCCACGATCGGGCCAATATCGCGCCCCTGATACAGGGTCATCTGGGCCTGCACCGCCCCGACATCACGGTAATCGCCGAATTCATCAATGGCAGCACGCAATTCGTTTAAGGGCTGCAAATATTGCTTACCGGTCGGGTCCAGGCTGGCTTGCGTATTGACCTTGCTAAACGCCTGGGTTTTTGCCAGCACATCCTCGGCCCGTTCCAGGTTAACCTGGTAGCGGTCGTTCCAGTAAAACGCCCCGACCAGACAGGCCGCAGCCCCGACCCCAAACGACATCAAAATACGACGACGATAGCGTTCTTCAACGCGCACATTGTTACCCGCAAGGCCCGCTTCGGGGAAAACAACCTTTTTCAAAAACGCGGTTACAAAATAGGGATAGGACGTGTTTTGACTGGTCCCATAAAGCGGGGCAGGCAAGGCATAACGCTGCCCAACGGCTTCAAGAAACACGTTTCGCGGTGCGTTTTCCTGACGGTTACTAAAGAAATACAGGCCGCGCACCAAAGGCGGTGTCGTAAATTTATCTGGCGAAAGTGCGCCTTCAAGAAAAGACCGTAACGGTGCTTCAAGCCCCAAAAAGGTGCGGTAAAACGAAAATGCTTCCTGGCGGCTATGCGCGGATTTAAGTTCCAGAACCCGCTTTTTCAGGCGCAAATGCAGACGGTCCAGATATTCGCTATATTGCTTGTCAAACTGGTCCAGCCAGTCCGGGGTATGGCGCCCTTCATACAGGAAGTGAAACCCATACAGCATTTCGCGGTCAGCCGCACTTAACGTGGCGAAATAATCGCTAAAACCGGCAACCTGATCAAGTTTGGTAAAGGCCAGATGAATGGTCATACGCGTGCCAAGACGGTCGACCATATCGTTAATGACGCGCCGCGTTTCCAGGGCATAGTTTTCGCGTTGGTTAAATGACATGCCCATAAATTCGGACAGGTCAATCGCCAGAATGATGCCATTTACCGGGCGGCGTGGGCGAATGCGCTGCAAATTGCTGTAAAAGGCATCCCACAGGGCATTTTCGACCGAAGACCGACGCTGATGCGGACGGAAATACATCCCGTTCATATCAAGCAAAACGGCCTCGTTCCCCGCGACACGCCAGGTAAAGAAACTATTGGCCTGACGAGAGGGCAACTGGCGCAGTTCCATATCGATTTCATGATCAATCGGAAACCGCAGATCGCCATTTTCGATCAGGCTGGTTTTACCGCTGCCAGGCTGGCCCAACACCAGATACCAAGGCAGGCTATACACACCGCGCCCCTCGCCCGACCAGCGATTGCGAATAACCGACATTGCCCGGTCAAACATCTGGGCCATGGCCGCCTTTTCCATTTCCTCTTCCGAGGGCTGGCGCGCACTGGCATTACGGCGAGACAACCACCAGCGAATGGCCGCACGGACCGCCATAAACAGAAACAGGCAAATCGACAGGATAAGCAACCCGACCGCCACAACGAACCGGATACCTTCATCCTTAAAAGGATAAACGCCGTGCGTTCCAATGCGTTCGCCGAAAAAGAAGATGACCGGCGCCATAATAAGGCTGAAGACTGCGATCAGCACCATTGGCTTGAGCAGTTTTTTTAGAATTGTGAATAATCGCCTAATCATTTTTCTGACCTGCCTACCTGCTATCCATTTTCCATGCGCAGTGCCGCCCCATCATTGGAAGCGCGCCACGCAATGCGTCAGCATCAAAAAACAGCGACCGCTGTTCCTGCCCGGCATCCACCGACACCTGTATTCTGCTGCCGTCCGATATCGTTTTTAAAAGCCGAATGCTTTCCAGCCCGCGCGGCGTTTCAAGGATATGTCCCTGGCCATTTACCCGCAAAACCGTGCCGGTGGCATTTTCCTGCGCGATGCTGCCGCCATACAAAAATCGCGCATCAGCCGTTCGCCCGGAAAAGGCGTCTTTCCACATCAGACGCAGGCGCGTGATATTGTTTTCACAGCTTACCAGCATCGCGCCCTGTTCACCGGCATCAGCCAGCGATGACAACGCCAGATACAAATCTGCCTTACGGCGCAACGCATCAAACGCGGCACGATCACGGGGCGGATTAATACGGTCCAGCAAACTGCCATCCTTGCCACCGGTTATTTTCGCGCCGCTTTTATGATCCAGCAGGGTCACAGCGACACCTTGTGGCGTAACATCGGCTGATCGTAAAAAACCGTTCACATACGAAACGGCAACCGGTGTTTTTTCATCCTCTTCCACCACCGCACGGGACACAGTAATACCTTCGTCCCCGGTATTGGGACGACCCAACAGGCTGTCATAACAGCCTAACCGATCCAGCCGGTTCGCCTTGGCAAAACAGGCCCCAAGGGCCGTATCATCAATTACAGTTTGCGCCTGCGCATCAACGCTGATGCCACCACACACCATCATTAACGCCATCACGCTTACAGTCCGTATTTTTTGCATTTATCAGCCAGTGTTCTTTTGGGAACACCCAGCATTTGCGCCGCCGTGGCACGGTTGCCATCGGTTTGCGCCAACGCGCGGGTGATCAGGTCCTGTTCAAACAGTGCAATTGCTTCGGGTAACGGCAAAATTCCGGTCGAAGATGCATTTTCCGGTACAGCATCGGCATCCACCGCCTGAAAATGTGCCACCGTCAACATCGCCCCGTCTTCGGCATTGCTGGCAGCCAGGCGTGTCAGCCCTTCCAGTTCCCGACGATCGCCGGTAAACGGGCGCTGTGCCAAAAAGGCAAACGCCGCAGGATGCAATTTAAGATGACGTTTTTCTTCGCGTTCGATACCGGCCAGAACGGCATGAACAATATCACCAATGTCTTCGCGGCATTCGCTAAGCGAAGGCACCGCCAATGTCGTTTCACGCAACCGGTAATAAAGGCCCGGAAGGAACGTATTGTCCTGTGCACGTGTCGCCAGGTCGGAGCGGGCCGAAACAATAATCCGGGCCGAAAGCGGCATGTCGCGCTCGCTGCCCAACGGGCGATATTGCCGGGTTTCAAGCAGGCGCAACAACATTTCCTGACAGGGACCACAAAGCCGGTCAATGCCATCAAGATACAAAACGCCATTGCCCGCCTTGCGCAGCAATCCCTTGCGCGCACTGGCCACCCCTTTGATTGCACCACGTTTATGACCAAACAATTCGGGGGCAAAAATATCGGCCGACAAGGTCGCGCAATTAACATACACAAACGGCGCACCTGCCTGCACGGAATGTTCATGCAGGGCACGGGCAACCTTTTCCTTCCCCACACCGTCATCGCCCAAAATCATGACGGGGCCGGTTTTACCGGCAAGATGGGCCACCTTCTCCCGCAGAATTTGCATCGAGCGGGACCGGCCAATCAACCGTTTGGATAAACGCCCCGTTACCCGGCGACGCAACGACACACGGTCGCCTTCGGCACGGGCCAGCGATTTTTCCAGGGCGGCTTTTTCGGTTTCCTGTCCTGCCACAAATTGCCGGGTTTCAATAGAGGATGAAACCGCACGTAAAATCTGGCGGGTAACGCTGCGGTTCAACCACGGTGCAATGGCACCGTCGGACAAAACGACGGCAACACCCAAAAAGTCCTCGTTGGCGCGTGCCAGGGGTAATACCACCATATGCGACGGTAACGACAAACCATCGGTCGCAGCCGTAACGGGCGATATGTCATAACCTGCCATCCCGTTATCCAGACACAGGGTTTTACCTGTAAAGGCAACCTGGGTTAACGGGCAGACAGGCGACCCGCCACTGCCTTGCAAAGGATGCACCAGCGATTTGGGTGCCCATGTCGAAAAACCATGAGCATACCCGCCCGACAGCACAAAATTACGCCCCGTCGCATCGAGCAGATAAATCAGCGCAATCCGTCCACCGGTCATATTCGCGACCAGCTCACCGCTTTGGACCAGCACCCCGTCCAGCCGTGTCTGGTTCACCAGATTGCACAGCGAAACAAAGTGATCCCGAATATTGAACTGATCGATCATGTTCATCCTGCCCTGGCCTCTTTTTCAGGCAACACGGCATCCTCAGCCTGTTCCGTGGCGGCCGTTTCCAGTTCAGGCAGAAATGTCATGACAAAGCCGCCATCTGCCGCATCAAGTTCCAGCGCATCAAGGCTGGCATGAAGCGAAATGCGTTGCAGGGCTTCCTCGGCAATGCTGGGTAAAATCCAGCGATCAATCACCTGTTCGACCATACGGGCACCGTTATCCGCGTGCGAACAAAGATCCTCGATCAGGGCCAGAACATTATCGTTCCAGCTCAGTTCCAGTCCTCGTACTTTTTGCAGGCGATGTGCCAGGGCATTCAGTTTCAAATCAATGATCTGACGAATGCTTTCGCTTGAAAGCGGTTTGAAGCACAAAATACGCATCCGCGCG
The DNA here is from genome assembly GCF_040148805.1 of Thalassospira sp. NFXS8. Lineage (NCBI taxonomy): Bacteria > Pseudomonadati > Pseudomonadota > Alphaproteobacteria > Rhodospirillales > Thalassospiraceae > Thalassospira > Thalassospira sp. NFXS8. The sequence goes on from NZ_JAGEMF010000005.1 coordinate 309,088, forward strand.
AGCAAGGCCGGTTTGAAATGTTCCTGCAAATGCGGGCGCAGGGCCTTTTCCAACGCTTCCATCGAGGCATCCTCGACCGTTTCGCGGTTCTGCATCAGGGCGTCGGAGCCAAGGTTTGATGTCATGAAAAACACAACATTGCGGCAATCAATTTCACGACCTTCACCGTCATTGATGACGCCCTTGTCAAAGCCCTGATAGAAAATGTTCATCACATCGGGATGGGCTTTTTCAACCTCATCAAGCAGCACCACCGAATAGGGCATTTTGCGAATGGCTTCGGTCAGGATACCGCCCTCGCCATAGCCAACATAACCGGGAGGCGACCCAATCAGCCGCGAAACCGTGTGTTTTTCCTGATATTCGGACATGTTGATAACGCTTAAAAACTGGCGCCCGCCGAAAAGGTGAAGGGCAACCTGTTCAGCTGTTTCGGTTTTACCCACACCCGATGGGCCAACCAGCAAAAATACGCCGCGCGGTGCCGTATCGCGCACCAGATCAAGCCGGGCAGCTTTCATGCGGTCATGAATAACGTCAATCGCAAGGGCCTGCCCTTTGATCACACCGCGCAGGGCGTCGCCCAAACCAAGGATACGGTCGGCATCGTCATCTGACATGGCCGATGCAGGAACACCCGTCCAGTCCGAAATCACATCGGCAATAACGGCTTCGCCAACCTCAAATTCAACCAAAGCAGTTTCATTGCGTCGTGCATCACGCAATTCAGCCAGCAGGGTCACAATCTCGGCACGCAACACATCGGGGTCATGTTGTGCTTCTTCTGCGACACTCGTTTCTGCGGCGTCATCATCCTGCGCGGGATCAACAATGGTGTCATCATTGGCGGCATTATGGCCATCGCTAATCAGGGTGCGCAGCTCGATCACGCGATCAACCTTTTGCTTTTCCATCTGCCAGCGATGTTGCAATTTTTCGGCCTGGGCCTTTAAGCGGGCAATGGTTTCCTCGATCTGGTCGCTGCCGGTAAGCGCACCAATTGCAGCCATGCGGCTGTCACGATCCCGATCTGATAATTCACGTTCCAGCATCATAATGCGTTTGTTTAACCAGTCCAGTTCGCGCGGCTGGGCCGATTGCCCGGCAGCCACACGAACAGCGGCAGTATCAAGCACATCAAACGCCTTGTCGGGCAATTGCCGACCGGTCAGATAGCGCACCGACAGGGAAGCCGCAGCATGCAGGGCAACATCGGAAATATATACATTGTGCTGTTTTTCATATTGCGGGCGCAGGCCACGCAAAATCGTCACACATTGATCAATGGTGGGTTCCGCCAGCTTGATCAGTTGAAAGCGCCGGGTTAAGGCAGCATCTTTTTCAAAGTATTTTTTGTATTCCGACCAGGTGGTTGCCGCAATAGCGCGAATTTGTCCGCGTGCCAGTGCAGGTTTCAGCAGGTTGGCTGCATCCGAACTGCCCGCTGCAGCACCCCCGCCAATCAGGGTATGGGCTTCATCAATAAACAGAACAATTTTTTCAGGCGCGCTGATCACTTCATCCAGCACCGCTTTCAGTCGCCGTTCAAATTCACCTTTAACCGATGCACCGGCCTGTAACGCGCCAAGGTCAAGTTCCCATAATGCAGCCCCTTGCAAGGCAGCAGGAACATCACCTTCGATAATTTTCAGGGCCAACCCTTCGGCCAGGGCCGTTTTACCAACGCCAGGATCCCCCACCAGAATGGGGTTATTTTTGCGCCGACGCGACAAAATATCAGTCATTTGGGCAATTTCGGTATCGCGGCAAAAAACGGGGTCAATTTCACCGTTTTTTGCCTGTTCCGTCATGTTGCGACCAAACTTTGCCAGCGCGCTTTCGCTTTGGATGGCCGCCGCCTCGGCGCGGTTATTGCGGGCGTCGTTCGCGGGGTTGTCGGGGTCGCCATTGCCTTCCATGCTGCCTTTTACCAGGTCGTAAAACCCGGCCAGAATGGCGCGGCTATCCAGGGCTTCAAATTCGGAAAATGCATAAAAATGGCAATACCGATCCGGGTTTTGCGCGATAGCGGCAAAAATGGTCCCGGTCCGAATTGTTTCTTCTTCCAATTCGCCACTGCCCAGCATCAGGGCGTCTTGCAATAATTCAAGCAACAAGGTGGCAAATTCGGGCAGGTCCTGTGCGCCCCGGCGTGCATGATCCAGCGATTTGCGTAGTTTGGCTTCCAGCCGTTCAGGCTGAATGCGCAGCACCGACAAAAGTTTGCCAATGTCGCCGCCGGGCTGTTCCATCATCGCCAACAATAAATGGCTGACGGTGACTTCAAACTGGTTTTGTTCAATCGCCATTTCGCTGGCCCGTTTCAGGGCCTCACGGCTGTAATTATTCAGTTTTGCAAGAATACGTTCTTTGGAAACCTTTAACATCAGGGCCTCCCTGCCATGTTGTTACCACCGAGGGAGGCCTCGATCTCTGCCCCGATCCGGTCAATCTGAGCGGATAAATTATGATTAAAGACAATGTTAACGCCCGCCAGAATGACGACACAAACCAGCACTACGCCCCACACCGGGAAACGCCATCCCATGCGTTCCTTGCTGTCGTAAATATTGGGTTCCGGATTCACCAGTTTGTCGGGCGCTTCGCCACGATGCTTTTCAAGAATGCCATGAACAGCCAGCAACAGCTGTTCCAGCTTGGCTTGCCCGTTGTGCATCACGTGGTATTTGCCTTCAAACCCCAACGCCAGGCAGTAATAAAGCAGCTCCAGCAAATCAAGAAAGCGGTGCGCTTCGTCCATTACCCGGTCAAGGATGGCAAAAACCTTTTCCCCGCCCCAGGTTTCGTTATGGAAAATTGACAACATCGGCCGTTCCGGCCACAGGCTTTCGGCCCCCCAAACCTGCGACAGCACCGCTTCATCCAGGGTTGCGCATAAAATGTAACGGGCTGCCAAAACGGTTGCCTCGTCATATTCCATCTTTTCCAGTTCCTGCTGGAAAACCGGAATTTCATTAACCAGGCGGCTATGCAGACTTTCGATATCGTCAAAATCGTGCAGGTTACGAATACGCACGCTAAGGCCCAGCAACGGCACCGCCGCTTCCAGCAAACGGTTTTTACCCTTGGCCGACAGTTGAAAATCCATCGTTTCGCGCGACGACATCAGTGAATCGATCATGTCATCGGACTTGTTGCCATAGGGTCTTGCTGCGGCCACACCGCCGGCATTGGCAGGCAAAGCCGCCGAACGCCTTGAATCATATGGTGATACGGCAATATCGGTCATTTGCATTATCCCATGATTGCCCAGAATTGCAGTTCAAGTTCCGGGAACTCCCCGGCGATGTGAAATGCAAATCCGTCGGAATTTTCCAGATGTCCCCAGCGCGGCGAAGACCGTTCGAGCGCAAAATAGGAATATCCGGCATGATAAGGCAGCTGACGCGGGGCAACCGGCATCAAACGCAGCGGAATACCCGGCAGCTGCTTGTGAACAAGTTCGCGAATTTTTTCGATCGAACTGATTTTGGATTGCGCGACAAAATCGCGGTGCAGGCGTTCTTGCGGTACGTTGGCCTTCACCGCCAACACAAATTCCGCCGTGCGGATCAGTTCACGTTCATGAACCGGTGCCACCACATAACCATGCAATTTATGTTCATGCGGGATCGGAATGGCATTGGCCACTAATGTTGCCGTGACCAGCTGGCGCAAATGTTGCGTTACAGTCGGCCAGCATTGATGGGGCAAGGCGTGGTCATATACCGGCAGGTCCGGGCAAATTTTGCTTTCGTTAAGGAAAGTCGACAATTCACCAATGATTTGCAGCAAAAGTTCATAAACCGGGCGCGGATGCACCATCGACATGCGCACGTAATGGCGCAACAAGGGTGACATCGAATTTAACCCGCGCAGCAACAAAAAGTCGGCTACCTCGGCAACGCCGTTTTGATCCGGTTTGCCAATGCGCCCGGCAATGGTGGCTGCACGTTGCTCAACCCCGTCGGCCAGTTCACCTAAAAACCGACGTAGTGAAGGGGCCGCCGAGATTGACAGCATGGTGGGGTAAAACCCCTTGTCGATCACAATGGCCCCTTCGCCGGTTTTATCGACGATGCGGGCAACCGCCAGCTTCGAATATGCCGACAGGTCTTGCGACCCGGGCAGCAACACCGGGCAGGCACGGGCGATATCGATGGCGGCAAGTTCGCCTGCCTGCACGGTATTATCGCGCACGGCAATTTCATCGGTCACGTAACGTGCGCCAACCCCGGTGGTCGACTTGCGGTTCTTGTCTACCTCAATGCCGCCATCAATCATTAATGGCACACACAGATAGATAATTTCGTTGGCCGTCAAACCTTCGGAAATATCAAGAACCGGCGGCGACACGTCATTCCCGGGAATATCAAACACCGTACCATCGGGCATGATGCCACTGGCATTCACCACGGCCACCTTGCCAAGGGACAAAAGTTCCTCGTTCAGGATCAGCTGATGAAAGCCAAAATTGTGGGCCTCACTGCCTGACGCGTAACGTTGCGCCAGGTTTTCCAGATAGCGGGTCTGCTGCTGGAAATGATGGGGTTTGACAAACAGGCCGTCAGACCATGCCACTTTATTATTCGAAGCCATAAACGCGGTTACCCTTCCTGCTTGACCAGACGAACTTCTTCATCAAGCAACAACAACAAAAACTGATCATTGTCGCCAAGGTCGCGTACGCTGACCGAAGTTCGCCACACGGCACTTTCCAGATCGAGATATTCAGCAATCACAGCAATCTTTTTGGTCCCTTCGGGAACCTCATAGGGGCCAAGCACCTGATAACTGTCAGGCTTGATCATGGTTTCCCCCAGATCGGCCTTCAGCGTCGATCCCAGGGTTTTTTCCATTGAGTCCGTCAGCGAGAAATAGTCATAGCTAAACACCCGATGATCACTGCTTAACGCCAGCACCCGCACCACAACCGGCGAGGGTTCACCTTCAAAGTTTTTGTTCACATCGGCTGCTGCATAGGCCTGCAACGAAACCTTGGTTGGTTGTACCTCCGCAGCGCCCACCTGAATGTCAGGGTCGGAAATGACGTCATAAATCTTTTCTGACGTTTCACATGCAGCCAGCGACAATCCCATCACGGCCACCAGAAAAAAGCCCGCCAAACGCTTCATTGTTCGATATCCCTTTCGTTTTCTTCACCCAGATCGCGCTGCATCTGTTCGTGGCGGCGCGTCGCACGGTATTCGTTGCCAAAAACTTCCCAAAACAGCATCTGCAACCCCTGCTGACGCTGGGACCGCAATTCCGAAAAATAAGCCCGGTACATTCGCCAGCACCACGCGTCATAGGCTTCCTGGCTTTCAGGCACACCGGCGGCGTCATAGGCCTTGAACCGGCGTTCAAGCGCGCGGGGCAACAACGCTGCCAAAACAGCATCAAGGGCACGGTCAATGGATTTTTCCGTTGCCGCCTGATGGGAGTTCAAATGATCAAGTGATTCCTGCATTGCCGCGGGGGCTGAAAGGTGAACCGGCCCGCGCTTGGAAAAAAACGCATGCAGTGCTTCGTCGGTGTCACTGCTAAAACGGATCGGGTTATCTTCCAGCGCGTGCAAATGCATGGTTGCAAGCGGGAAATTGGCCGACCGTTCCGACGTGCTTTTGTAAATCTGGTTCAAACCTTCAAGAGCCGCACGAAGGGACGCACCAATATCGCTTAGGACCCGGGCGGCTTGCTCCGTGCTCATTTCACCCAGATGAATGCCAAGGCTTTTGGCCAGGGGGCGTAGTGCCACATGATCAACCGCGTGGGGCAAATCCACCGAAACGGCGTCAATCGGGCTTTCGCTGGCGCGCGATGATCGTGCTGATGTGGTGTTGTCAGACTGAACCGGTTCTTCAAAACCATAACGGTCGCGCCGGATGCGGGTATTAGGCATCGAGGCAAAATGCATATTGGCATCATCCTGCTGGCTGTTGGTAACCCGTGGCTCGGCACCGCGATGAAGATTAACATCGTCCTGAAGCAGGATTTCATCGTCAGTCTGGCGGGCGCGCTGGGCATCGCTAAACGCCGATAACGGGTCTGTTTGCTGGCGGGAAACCCGGCGTTCATCAAGAACATCAAGCGGGTCATCACGGGTTTCGCGGGCCGGGGCTTCGTCTACCGGCCGGGCTTCAACATAAACACTATCGCGCACCAGACGGTCACGCTTGCCATGATCGGCCCCAACCATGGAATGAACACTTACCGGGCGGGCGTCGAGATATTCCGTTTGTCCGGTGCTAACAGTGCATTTCAGATTTTCGATCTGCACTTCATCCTTGTCAGATAAAATCACCGGCCGCCCGGTGGGGATCGGTGCTTTGGCCCGGTTAACCCGGATATTGGCATTCGACACCCGTTCAATGGTAAAATGCCCGTCCGATACCATAATACGCGCCGCCGTTTCCGGAATGGCCCCTTCGCTATCCTGAATCCGCCAGGTAGCATCGGATGCCGACCCAATCAGGCCGCCGCGCTGTGAAAACACAAAACTGACGGGAAATGCGGGTACCGCGTCATGCACATTTTCGATTTGAAACTTTGCTTTCATCGTTTGTCCCGTTCTTACCCTCGTGCCTGCAACACCACGGGCTTAAGCCCCTCGCGCTGCGTATTTCCGATAAATGTTGTCCATCCCAGACTGGCCGTCCGGGGGCAGCCCAGCTTGAATGCCGGGACTTCGTTACGTTGCAAATTCAGTTCAACGTCATAGGCAAGCTGATCTTTCAGCAAGAACTCGACCAGTTCCTTCAAGCGGGCGAAATCCTTGCCGCTAGGCAAAAAGTCGCGAAAACGCTCAAATGTCAGGTTTTTCAAAACCACCGTAAACTTGCCTGCGCGGTCCTCGACAAACCGGCCAATAACAAAATCCTGCCCCAGCGACATGTTGGTGGCCCCCATCCGGGCGCGCTGATCTTGCGGAATTTCAACCTTGCGCAGTTCAAGCTGGCGGATCGATACATCAGGCAGGGAAAAAGCATGGGCGATAACACCGCTAACCATTTCCGCCGAGCGCACCCGCCCGGCCACAACGCCCAAATAGGTCAAAAGTTTTGCCCAGGGCACATCGGCCTTGCCACGGCTTTCATCGCCGCCAATTCCGATCAGAGAAAACATCCAGTCCGAAAACTGATCCGATGCACCGGCGTGATAGCGCACGTAATACCGGTATTTGCGCCAGATCAGATAAAACAGCCACACCAGCCGGTTCGAGAAAAAGTCGTTAAACGCCTGTTGAACACCTTCTTCGCCCTCGCTCCAGGCGGCGGTTTCCAGCATATGCGACGGCAAGGGGGAAGATGGACCATGCAACCCCAGAAACGAGACTGTCATTTCCAGTTCGCTACAATCACCGTCTTCATCCACCGGGCGCAGCGACACCACATCGGATGCCGGAAAACCGAGGCCCGGTGCGACCCGAAAAATCAGGTCTTCTACGCGCTGGGTTTGCAAGGCACGTTCTTCTACCTGCTGTCCTGATGCCTTCAACAGGATCTCGACAGCCCGGAAAAACGAATACCGCTGCGGGTTGGCCTTTAAATCATCAATCATATGAGGGGCTGGTTGCCGATACGGGCCGTCCATCGGTATTCCTCCCCTGCTTCAAGTCCACGTACGACAAGTTCGTGGAACGAATTGATGGTGGCATACAGCGCAAAAAACTCGGCCAGCACGGTCGAAAACAGATACATTTCACCTTCGCTGGCAAACTTGCTTTCGCGCATATCAATCGTCGAACGCATGCCGCGCACCGGCAGCCCTTTAAACAGACGATCAATCGTATGCGATGAAATATTGGCGATCCCTTCCAGGCGCATCACGGCTTCGCGTTCGCGCTGGCGATCGACCTTGGCGTTAAAATCGAAAACATTTAAAATGGTGCGCAGCGCCTCAACACTTTGCAGCGACAGGTAATTTAGCGACAAAGCCGAAATCAGCTGCCATTGCAGGGCACCATCCACAACCGGATACCGCGGCGGTGTTGGCCGGGTCACATTGGTCGGGTTTACAAAAGACGGGATCATATGGGTCGGAATACAAATATCGCCCACCGCCAGATCACGCGGTGTTGCCCCGTTTGAACAGGTCAGGCGCACCGAAACCGTTTCGCCGTCATTGACCTGATAAAGTTCATCTTCGCGTACAAACGATATCAGCCGGTCCAGTTTTTCCCCCGACAGGGACTGACGCACCTTTTCACGAAAATAAACCGCAGCCCGGCCATCAACCCGTTCAATTTCATGCATAAAGGATTCAAAACGGCTAAATTCGCGTGAAATGCCACCTGAATGCCCTTCTTCAGAGGGCCGCCAGCCGGTAACGCCGTCAATCGAAAAGACCTCGATCTCGCCAGCATCGCGCCGGGTGGGGCGAATGTGATATTCAGTACGCCGCCCATCAAGCAAAATGGGTTCGGCATCATGTTCAAACAGGTTAATCGCTGGCACGCAGTGCAACAGAAAACTTTGTTTTCCAATGCGCACATCAGGCGGAAGCGGACGTTCAAATTCAAATACCACTTCAAACTGTGTGGCATCCTGCCCCAGATGCGCGGTCGGAATATTTAAAAGATCGACAAAATAGTACTTTTGCGGAAAGGCATAAAATTCCTGCAACAGGCGATAGCCGACAAAGCTGTTATCGGGATAGGGCAAAACTTCTTCGGATTTTTGCAACCCGACCTGGCGGACGCAGTCCTTACCCAGGGCAATTTCATTACCGGTTGCCCGATCGCGAATTTTCACCATCTTTAAATAGCGATGCAGCCACAGGCCAAGGGTTAAGGCCGAATAGTCACTTCCGCCAAGATGGAACCGCAATTTGGTAAGATTAATGCCGCGAATTTCTTCTTCGGCCAGGCTTTCAACCTGCATGGTGATAACCGATTTTTCCTTCGAGACACCATGATGAACATCGCGGATTCCGATGGGCAGGATTTCAGTGTCATAAGCAGTGCGGAATTTGCAAACCGTGCCACCAACAGGAATACTTTCAACTTCCAGCCCGGCGGGTAATGTCTGACTTTCGTTAATGGCGCCCTGTCGCGGGTTCATTTGCAGAACCACCATTGACGGCACCGGGCGCAAAAAGTTAGGCCACAGCAACATCAAAAGGGATTGGGTGACTTCGGGTAACTGATCGTCAATTTTCTCACGCAGGCGGCCGGTCAGAAGGGCAAAGCCCTCCAGTAACCGTTCGACATCGGGGTCTGTACTGCGTTCGGACAAATAATTTGTCAGCTTGGGGAAATGCCGGGCAAAGTCTTGCCCGGAATTCCGCAAGTAATCCAGTTCGTCCTGAAAATAACGTGCTGTAGACAAAACTACCTACCCATTCTCAAGGCGAAGGAACGACCTTCACACAAAACAAGATCAATTGTGACCTGCTCACGTGCTGTACCGATCTGGGTTCGCGCCGATATCTGGAAAAACAGTTCAAGCCCGCTTTCCTGTTCACGATCGAAACGAACGGCCACGTTACTTACACGTGGCTCGTAGGTTTCAATCACGGTACGGATATCATTGGCGACAATGCGCAACATGTCGGAAGATCCGACCGAGGCATCGTTAAAATCGGCAAGCCCATAACCCGGCGCACTTTGTGACCCGCCGCTACGACCGTTCAAAACCTGTAAAAGGTTATGTTTGATCGATGCGACGCGGGCGGCAAACCTGTCGCTTACATGCGAGGTCTGCCCCAGATCGTCGGCACGGATGCGTTCCATCAAGGAACGCGACCGCACCGCTTCAACATGTTGACGTGCCAGGGGATGATTCATCAGTCTTTATCCAACCGGCCAACCAGGGAAAGTTCGAAATTCGCGCCCATATATTTGAAATGCGGACGAACCGACATGCCAACCCGGTACCAACCCGGATCACCGGCAACATCCGAAACCTCGATTTTGGCGGCACGCAGCGGACGGCGCGAACGCACATCAGCAGGCGGGTTTTCCTGATCGGCAACATACTGAACAATCCAGGCATTCAGTTCGCGTTCCAGATCAGACCGTTCTTTCCACGCCCCGATCTGTTCGCGCTGAAGCACCTTGATGTAATGAGCCAGACGATTGATGATGAACATATAAGGAAGCTGGGTGCCCAATTTGTAATTGGTTTCGGCTTCCTTGCCTTCCTTGGTATTGGGAAAGCGTTTGGGCTTCTGGATCGAATTTGCCGAAAAGAATGCCGCATTATCCGAACCTTTGCGCATGGTCAGCGCAATAAAGCCTTCTTCGGCCAGTTCAAATTCGCGACGGTCAGTAATCAGGGTTTCAGTCGGAATTTTCTGTTCAAGCTGACCAAAGGATTCATAAACATGAACCGGCAGGTCATTCACAGCCCCGCCCGATTGCGGACCAATGATGTTCGGGCTCCAGCGAAATTTGGCAAAGCTGTCATTGATACGCTCACCTAACAGAACCGCTGTATTACCCCACAGGTAATTTTCATGGCTGTCTTCAACGGCTTCGCGATACTGGAAGGTTTTGGTGGGATTTTCCAGCGGGTCATAAGGGGTGCGAAGCAGGAAACGGGGTGCCGTCAGGCCAACATAACGGGAATCTTCTGATTCACGCAGGCCGCGCCATTTGGCGTATTGCGGGCCTTCAAACAGCGACGACAATTCCTTGATTTCGCCAATCTCGGTGAAGGAATCAACACCAAAAAATTTTGGCCCAACCGACGAAATAAACGGCGCATGCGCCATTGCACCAACCGACGCACAATATTGCAGAAGTTTCATGTCCGGCGAGGAAGCGTTAAACGCATACATGCCGATCATGGCCCCGACAGGTTCGCCACCAAACTGGCCGTAACCGGCGGAATAAACATGTTTATAAAGGCCCGATTGCGGAACTTCCGGTGACAGTTCGAAATCTTCCAGCAATTCGTCCTTACGGATCGACAGCAGTTCGATTTTGATATTCTCGCGAAAATCGGTGCGATCCACCAAAAGTTTCAGGCTGCGCCAGGTTGATTCAAGGTCCTGAAACTCCGGGTGATGCAAAATTTCATCCATCTGATGGGAAATCTTGCGATCCAGCTCGGCGATCATACGATCAACACGGGCCTTGTTAACCGGTTCAGCGGTGCTGTCGCCAGCCAGAAGTTCGGCAATAAAGGCTTCAACACCCTTGCGCGCAACATCATAGCCATCATCTTCAGGGACCAGATTGCTTTTTGCCATGATCTGATCCAGAAGTGAATCTTCAGCATGTCCATGACTTTGGGCAACAGGATCAAGTGTTTCGGTATTCATGGTTCTCGTCTTTCCAACACTATGTTCGGCGTTTTAACGCCTGGCATTTGTCATGTTTTGGGATGATCAGCTTTTGTCGCCGGGCGTTTTGCCTTCGGCGGTTGCTTCTGCCTTGTCTGCACCGTCAAGTTCGGCCAGCAGGGCGTCGCGTTTTTCCGGATCATCGACGATTTCACTCAGCGCACGGCGAAATGCCGGCAAATTCCCCAACGGGCCTTTTAAAGCCGTCAATGCTTCACGCAGATCCGCCAGCTTCTTAAGCTCGGGCACCTGCTCGACAATGGAATCAGGGGAAAAGTCCTGAAGGGATTCAAATTTCAGCTTCAGGCTAAGTGTGGCATCAGGATCACCGCGCAAAACATCATCAACCTGAAGCGTGCGCTCCAGTTTCATTTCACGCAGAACATTACCAAAAGAATTTTTGTCAATTTCCACCGCTTTCCGGCTTTCAAGGGGTGTATCGTCGGCTTTGCCGGCGAAATCCCCCATCACCACCATCTTAAGCGGCAGTTCGACTTCTTCTTTCTGGTCCCCCGTTGCCGGTACGAATTTAACGTTAATGCGCTCTTTAGGCGCTACAGAAGAATCTCTCATGCCGTCTCCAATCTCGAACACAAAACCTCGTGGCTGGCGCTGCCTTTGCGCTGAAAACAGCGATAAGTAAGGACAGCCACTATTTCAGTCCTTTCGGACCAAGGGACACAGCATCACAGCCATAGCCCCCCGTAATCGCGATTGGTTAGTCAGACGGAAAACCGGACACAGCAAATCCTGCAATCTCACGGTTTACGCACAATTCGGCCTGCATGTTTTCAGTTTTCACCAAAAATCATCAAACCCCGAAAACCCGGACACACGTCGTCATCATCCTGTTGCGGCATGACCAAAGGTCACAAGCCAAGATAACGTCAGCCGTCAGCCCTCACCGACAGGTCAAGCAATTGACTCAACCTGTGCGATACCGGTTTACGGTTATATGTTTGGCAACATGCCGGATGTGATGTCAGAACCGTTAAACTTCAATAAAACCTAAACTAACCGAAGATAGTATTAGAACCCACTCAAACGGTTAGTTAACAATCCTAATGGAAAGTCTAAAAGTGTAGGACATCATATGTATAAGTCTAGATAACCTATTCCCATCCAACTTTGTTAACCCGTCTTTTCCCAACCAAATATTCTACGGAATTTTTTCCGTTGTTTTATAGACAATCCATTCACAAGAACTCGTGACAGATCGTTCTGTATATGAACCTACAAGCATTTAACTCGTCTGGACAATACTTTAATGTTCAAACTTTATGTCCAAAATGTGATGAAATTCGAATTATTGCTGAAACTAGTGGAATCCCGTAGATTTATAACGCAACGGCAACACAAAACCTCACCAATACTTAGTTATTCTGGAATGGGTATTCCATCGCTGAAACGCGCAGAATTCATTAGGTTTCAGACCAACCGAAACCACAGCAACCGCTAAGTGCCGATCAATATTGTATAAAATCTGCCAAACGGGCACCCGCGAATAAAAATGCATCGTAAACGGGAAATTTACAAACTCCCGCATGCAAATACGTCGAATCCGGGTCAGGATTCGTCATATGCCACCAGAGATAGCAACAGCTGTTCCATCGATTCCGTCATATATCCTGCGCGCATTCTCGGCTGGCGGTGTAAAATCGTGTCGTGCGCACAAGGAATTTGTCAGGCTGGCACCACGCAAACGGCCCTTATGTAAGGGCTCCATATTTTCGTCAGGATTTCCGTTATTCCACCCCTCACTGATCGCGACCAGTCCCTGGGGGATGTGTCGGCGGGCGACCTTATCGAACCATTGCCAGTTGCCCCCAATCGCATCACGTCTTTCACGATTGGCCAGATCAACACAAATCATCTCGCCGAAAGCTGATATGCCACCGCCGCTATTTCGCTCTCCCTCAGCCCGAACTTCTCTTCATAGCGTTTGGTGCCGGTTTTGCTGCCTCATCCATGCGGATGCCACCGTCTCGAAATGCATCTTTCGATCCTTATCAGATAAAAAATAGTCGGACGGCGGGAACAAAACCAAAAAAATACAGTTATTTGACTTCCGAAAGCGCTTTCGGTAGCGTAATGCGCGTTATCGGAGACAAGCGCAAATTTTATACGCGTCAAGATGTAGGTTGCCTTTTTCATCCGATCAGGAGGTTGCGTGTCACGTTCAACACCACGGAATGAAACCATGTCAATCGCCCGACTGGCCCGCCATCTTGGCCTGTCGGAAGGGACTATTTCACGTGCGTTAAACAATTATCCCGACATTGCCGAAAAAACCCGTGAACGTGTCCAAAAGGCCGCTCGCGACCTTGGATATCGCCCGTCATCCAGTGCAAGGCGCCTGGCGCGCGGCGTTATCGAAACCATTGGCTTTGTGTTGCCCACCTGCCGCACCCAACATTCAGACCCGTTTCTGGCCGAAATCCTTAACGGCCTTGCCTCCGAGTTGGCCCGCCATGACTGGGACTTGCTGGTATCCGCCGTACCAGAGGGCCAGGACGAGATAGAAGTAATCGACCGGCTGGTAAGCTCTGGCAAGGTTGGCGGGTTTGTTATAGCCCGAACCTACCGTCAGGATGCGCGGGTAGATTATCTCCGCCAAAGCGATGTTCCCTTCGTGGTGCAGGGCCGAACCGATGACCCGTCTGATTATTCCTGGCTTGATATCGATAACGAACAGGCCTTTGTTGATGCCGTTACCTACTTACGCGGTTTGGGCCATCGCAAAATTGCCTGTCTGGGTGGCGACCCGAAAATGAATTTCGCATGGCAACGCCGCTGTGGTTATTTGCGCGCCATGGCGCAACAGGGCGGCCATATTGGTGTGGGCTATCTGATTGACGGCATAACTGATGCGGTTTCGGCGAAAAATGCCACAGCCCACCTACTTTCCATCTCGAAATCCGACCGCCCCACCGCCCTTTTATGCGTCACCGATGCCGTCGCCATCGGCGCGATGCAGGCCCTTAATGGCGCGGGACTAACGGTAGGGCGCGATATGTCGGTGATGGGATTTGACGGGTTGCCCATTGGCCTGGCCGTCCAGCCAGCGCTGACCACCCTTCACCAGGACAGTTATGAAATCGGCCGCGAAGCCGGGCGTATGGTTTTGGAACTTTGCACCAGCAGTGCAACGTCTCCCTCCCCGTCGCCCCGACAAACCTTGTGGCAAGCCAAACTGACGCCTCGTGCGTCGGTCAATCCGCCGGGCACAAGCCCGGCCCAACAAAACCAGGGAGGCTAAAATGACATTGAAATTTCCCCGTATTCTGGCAGTTGCCGCGATTGGCCTGATGGCCAGTACCAGCATTGCCAATGCCCAGCTTCGCTTCTGGACCACCGAGGAACAACCCGACCGGCTGGCAAAGCAGCAGGAAATGGCCAAGGAGTTTGAAAAGGAAACCGGAACATCCGTTGAAGTTATTCCGGTCACGGAAACCGACCTTGGCAAACGTGCGACGGCCGCCTTTGCCGCAGGCGATTTACCCGATGTGATTTATCTGACCCTGCAATATGTGCTGCCCTGGTCGGAAGCTGGCATCCTGGATACGGTTGCCAATGACGAGATTGTCAAGGAACTGGGCCCTGAAACCTTCACCCAAAAAGCCCTTGAAATGGCCGATTTTGACGGTGAAACGGCTGCAGTCCCGTCCGATGGCTGGACCCAGATGGTTCTGTATCGCAAGGACCTGTTTAAAGAAAAGGGGCTGGAGCCGCCTACCAGCTACGCCAATATCGAGGCTGCGATCAAGGCGCTGAATAATCCGCCAGATATGTATGGTTTTGTCGCCGCGACCAAGGTTGATGAAAACTTCATGAGCCAGGTTCTCGAACATGTGTTTCTGGCCAATGGTGCCACCCCGATCAAGCCTGACGGCAGTATCGGTTTTGATAAAAAGAAACTGGTCGAGGCCCTGAATTTTTATAAAACACTGGCCGAAGCATCCCCCCCTGGCGACCTTTACTGGCAACAATCGCGTCAGGTATATTTTGCCGGTCAAGCAGCCATGATCATTTGGTCGCCGTTTATTCTGGATGAACTGGCTGGCCTGCGTGACAGCAACCCGCCCACCATCAATGACGACCCGACATCGACCGAACTGGCCGAGAAAACCGGAGTTGTGACCCGCCTTTCAGGACCGTCAAACAAGGATGGCGCCGCATGGGGCGATGTGCGTTATTTTGGCGTCACAGCCGATGCCGATACCGACCCGGCAATGGAATTTGTCAAGTTCTCGCTTGATAAGGGATACACCCAAACCCTGTCGATTGCGCCCGAAGGCAAGTTCCCCGTGCGCCCGGGCACCAAAGACGACCCCGAGAAATTTCGCAAGGCATGGATGACGCTGCCTGCGGGGGTCGATCGCAAAAAACCGCTGGCCGATATTTACGCCAAAGAAGTGATTGATAACATCATGGAGGGTCTGGATAACGCGGACCGCTGGGGGGTCAAGGAAGGTGAACTGGCACAGGCATCGCGCATTATAAACTCGCAGGTAATTAACCGCCTGACACGCGAATTTATCGATGGCGAACGCGATGTTGATGCCACCGCCGACATGATCAACGAAGAAATCGCCAAAATTCAATAAGCGATCCGTTTTGCGCCAACCAACCGGTCAGGGACATCCCTGACCGGTATGAACAGGCAGGCCAGCATGACCACCGCAACATCCGATACCCCGCCACAACGCCATACCCCGCAACGTAAAAAACGCCGCATCGGCCCGATGGAGCGACGTGAAGCACGGCTGGCTTACAGCCTGCTGACGCCAACCTTTGCCATTGTACTAGGCATTGTTTTGTTTCCGCTGATCGCCAATTTCTGGATCTCGGCAAAGCCGGTCACGCTTGGCGACCTGCGACCGCCGCGCATTATTGCGTCCGAACGGCTTCGCGGCGATCTGGAAAAAGCTGGTGATGAGGCCCGCATCGAATACCGGGTGCGCAATTCGTCACAAACCGAAGAAATAAACAACGTTACCCTGTCTGATACCCTGCCGGCAGGATTAACCCTGACCAAACCGGATTCCCATTGCCGGGTAACAGACCGTAAAATTTTATGCGAACTGGGAAACTGGGAAGGGGGCAGCCGGGAACGCTTTTCAATCGGGGTCAAGGCCGAACAGGCCTATATCGACAATCCCGTCAAACCACGAGACAGCGACCCCACACTGACCGGTACAGCAGATAACATCCTGACCAATTTTGAATTCACCTTTGACAACTTCATTAATGTGTTCAACTCACGTGAATTCTGGTCCGTATTATGGGTAACGATTGCCTATACGGTTTTTGGCACGGGCGGTGCCTTGATCCTGGGTTTGTTTGCTGCACAGTTGCTCAATAAAAAATTCCCCGGTCGGTCAATATTACGCGGATTATTTCTGTTTCCCTATGTCGCCCCGGTTATTGCCGTGGCTTTCACCTGGCTGATCCTGCTGGACCCGTTCTCTGGCACGTTTAACGCCGTTTTACAAAAAATGAATATCGCGAATGAAGGCATCAATTTCTTTGGCAGCCGATCAGTTCCGCTAACATTTTTTGGCATCACCTTTGAATTCCCCCTCGCCCTTGCCACTGTTATCGCGTTCGAGGCATGGCGCTATTTCCCGCTATCCTTTTTGTTCATTCTGGCCCGGATGCAGTCCATTTCATCAGACATGTACGAAGCCGCCGAGGTGGATGGGGCGACACCGCTTCAACAATTCTGGCACATTTCCATGCCGCAACTGATTGGTATTTTATCAACCCTGTTCCTGCTGCGCTTTATCTGGACGTTTAATAAATTCGACGACATTTTCCTGCTCACTGGCGGGGCGGCAGGCACACGTACCTTAACGGTTGATGTCTATGAACAGGGCTTTGCACTGTCCAACCTGGGCGCGGGGGCGGCTGTGGCTGTGGTGATTTTCCTGATGCTGCTGGTTTTCGCCGTTGTTTATTTCCGTTTCGTCCACCGCGAGGATTCCTGACATGCGTATCGGAACCGGTTTTCTTCTTGCCATTCTTTCCGGGTTGCTGTGGGGCATAATCGCCATTGCCATTGCGGGCATATCGTTAACGCTGATTTCCGGCTTGCCATCTGCCCCCGTACTTTCCGCCGGGGCCATTGCCGGGGCGGTCAGTGCTGCCATTATCATGCTGCGCGCGCCCAAATTACGCACAAACGGACTTTATCTGGCGGCCTTTATGGGGGCCATTATCGCCATGCTGGCCGCATCGTTTGCCACCCCCTTTACCGAACCGTTCGCAACGGCCCCGGTGGGACAGGCCATTGCTATTGCTGTTATCGCCGGGGCCGTCACGCTTGCAAACCGTGCCTGCCTGGATGGCATCGAAAGCGGTATGCTTAAACGCTATACGCTTGATGTTGTCATTGTGCGGGTATTACACGGTTTCGGGTTTGTCTTTTTTACTGTCATCGTGGTTCTGCCCTTTTACGTCATGGTCATGACCAGCCTTAAAAGCCAGCAAAGCCTGTTTCAAAACCCGCTGGATTTATCGGTCGATCTGTCTCAAGGAACAGGCAGCCTGTTTAACAGTTATGTCGAACTGTTTACCAAGTTCCATTTTGGACGGTTTTTACTGATTTCGACCATTGTTTCGGTCTCTACCGTTCTGATCACGCTGGCATTTTCCATTCCCGGGGCCTATGCCGTTGCGCGGCTGCGCTTTCCCGGGCAAAACGTGCTGTCAAAATCGGTTTTGCTGATTTATCTGGTGCCCATGATCGTGCTGGTGATTCCGCTTTATTCGGTTTTCAGCCAGGTTGGCCTGCGCAATTCCATCATTGGCTTGCTGATTGTGTATCCTGCCACCACCGTCCCGGTGGCCCTTTACATGTTGCAGGGCTATTTCCGCGGTTTGCCGGTTGAACTTGAAGAAGCCGGGTTGATGGATGGTTTGGGCCGTTTGGGGGTGATCTGGAAAATTACCCTGCCGCTTGCTTTGCCCGCTTTGGCATCCGTTTCGCTTTATGTGTTCATGATCGCTTGGAACGAATTTTTATTTGCTTTCATGTTCCTTGACGACCCCAACATTTTCACCCTGTCACGCGGCGTTGTCTCGCTTAATTCATCCGAAGTCCCCCGCCAGCACCTGATGGCCGGTGCCGTTGTCGCCACCATCCCGATTTTGGTGATCTTTTTGTGGTTCGAACGGTTTCTGGTTCAGGGCCTGACATCTGGCAGCGTGAAAGGATAATCCATGATCGACGCCGAAACAGTTGCCCGGCTTGATACCCAGGCACAGCAAATTTTGCGCGCCAACGACAGAGGGGGCTATACCGTCCCCACCAAAGGGCTTTACCCGTTTCAATGGAACTGGGATTCAGCCCTTACTACATTGGGCATTGCCTGTTTTGATGCTGATCGTGCATGGCAGGAAATTGAAAAACTGTTGTCCGCACAGTGGGATAACGGCATGGTGCCCCATATTGTATTTTGGCAGCATGAAGAAGGCTATTTTCCCGGCCCAAGCGAATGGCAAAGCGAGCGCACGCCGCCAACATCGGGCATCACCCAGCCGCCCGTGGCGGCAACGGTTGTACGCCAACTGACAAACTTCCTGCCCGGTGATCATCGTACGCGGGTAACACCGATGCTTCGTGCGCTTGACCGTTGGCACCAGTGGTTTGCCGATGCCCGCGACCCCGACGGCATTGGCGTGGTTGCCATTATGCACCCGTGGGAAAGCGGACGCGACAACCTTCCGGACTGGGACGCGCCACTGGCCCAGGTTGATACATCAAATGTTCGTGCCTTTATGCGCCGTGACACCCAACTGGTAAACGCGGCCGAACGCCCGCTGAACCACGATTATGATCACTATATGGCGCTGGTGCAATTTGGTCGGGACTGCCAATGGGATGTTAAAACCATTGCCGAAAAATGCCCGTTCTGGGTGGCCGAACCGGGCATGAATGCCATTTTACGCCGTGCAGAACGCGATCTGGTTGCCCTGGCATTACACTTTAACCTGCCCGACATTGCCACCCGGGCCAATACGCGTCTGGCCCGGCTTGATCACGGTTTTAACCAGTTATGGTCCGACATCGCCCAAGGCTATACCACACTTGATTTGCGGAAAAATAAAATAGAACATCGTTTATCATCAGGTAGTTGGTTGTCATTATACGGAGGTCCGGAAAACGATATCCGGGCGAAAATTCATTATTCGACGTTAATGGAATGGCGGCAAAAAGTTCGCTTTACCATGCCCAGCTTTGCCCCCGGCGACCCGGCCTTTGACGACATTCGTTATTGGCGCGGCCCGGTATGGGCCATGATCAACTGGATGATCGCGACCGGCCTTGCCGAACATGGCCGGCCCGACCTGGCTGACCAACTGGCCGACGATACCGCCGCCTTAATCGAACAATCCGCTTTTCGCGAATATTTCAGCCCCGTCACCGGCAAGGGTGGCGGCGGCAAGGATTTTTCATGGACCGCCGCCATGTGGCTTTACTGGGCTTCGCCCAATACCCGGCAACAAACGGAGACACACTAAAATGGGTCAGATCGAACTTCGCAATGTGCGCAAATCCTTCCGCGATGTCGAGGTGATCAAGGGCATTGACCTGACCATCGACGAAGGCGATTTGATGATTTTTGTCGGCCCGTCGGGTTGTGGCAAATCTACCCTGTTGCGCCTTATTGCCGGCCTTGTGGAAGCCAGCGACGGCCAAATCCTGATTGATGGCGATGATGTAACCGGCAAGCCGCCGGCAGAACGCGAACTTTCGATGGTGTTTCAGTCTTACGCGCTTTACCCGCATAAAACCGTGCGCGAAAATGTCGGCTTTGCGCTGGAAGTTTCCCATATGGCCAAGGCCGACATTAAAGCCAAGGTCGATGAAGCCGCCGCCACCTTGCAACTCGACCAGTTGCTGGATCGCAAACCCAAGGAACTTTCCGGCGGGCAGCGCCAGCGCGTTGCCATTGGCCGCGCCATCGTGCGTGAACCCAAGGCATTTTTGTTTGACGAACCGCTTTCAAACCTGGATGCCGGGTTACGGGTTGAAATGCGCCTGGAAATTGCCCGCCTGCACAAAAAGCTGGCCGCCACCATGATCTATGTGACCCATGATCAGGTCGAGGCCATGACCCTTGCCAGCAAAATTGTTGTATTGCAGGCAGGCCAGATCGAACAGGTTGGCACCCCGCTGGAACTGTACCGGCACCCGGCCAATCTCTTTGTCGCGCAATTCATCGGCTCGCCCAAAATGAATGTCGCGGAATGCAAAGGTGAGGGCGAAACCATCATCTTTGCCGGGGGTGGCCGCTTTGCCACCGGGCGCAATGCACAAACCGCCACCCGCTTTGGCATCCGCCCCGAACATATCACCCTGACCGACCCCGCCAACGGCGTTCTGACCGGCCAAATCGAAGTAATGGAACATCTGGGATCAGACAGCTTTGCCTATATCCAAATCGAAAATGTCGGCCTGTTTACCGTCCGCATTGTCGGCTATTCCGAACTTGAAAGCGGCGCAACTGTCGGCCTGTCCTTTTATGCCGAGAACCTGCATCTGTTTGACAGCAAAGCACAGGCGATCCTGTAGCGGATGGCGCATTGCATGTTGATGCCACTCACCTGCCAGCCCTGTATTATGTAGGCAGGTGAGCAGACTAACCCCAATTGCTGCTAACTACCCCAATTCCAATTGATTCAAATTAGATCCATTATTCAATCTATTTTTTGTTTATTTAAGAATTAAAATCCGGAATAATACACCTTGGGGTTGATCTACTTACAGGGGAATATCATGCATAGATCACGGCTTATCCGCAGCAGTGCTTTTACTTTGGCAGTTTTATCTGTCTCGGGCTGTGCAATGATTTCTAACGTCGATACCCCCATTTCAGATAATGTTGGCATTGGCAAAAAAGAAACTTTGTGGGAACGCAAATTGTGTGGTGTCAGGACCGAGCAACCAACCAAAGCCAGGAATATTATTCTTGCTGATCTGTACCCGCAACAAGGCTGTCTCGCCTTTGCCTCAGCCCTGATCACCTGGAAACGCTATCGCGATGCTGCCGACGACATCACGACCAGTGAAACCATTGTTAATATGGGCATTCTCGGACTTGCGGCAGGCACCATCTGGGCGGCGATTGACGATAACTCCAACAATCTGATTGCCGGGCTGGGCATAGGTACGGCTGTGCTGTATTCCGGCTCCAGTATCCTGGCCCCCGAACAAAAACGCGAAATTTACCGCGCCGGCGCCAAAGCCGCCGCCTGCATCATGCGCCGTGCGAACGGATTGCTGGCTGATCCAGTCGTAGAGTATCAACAACAACTATCTGATATTATTGCAAAACATACCAAGCTTAAAAACAAAGTCTCAGGTATCATCACATCATATCCGACGTTACGCGACGAACTTACGCCGCTTACTCAAAAAATGAACGACTTTGAAACAGCCGTTGCCAAAGATCAAAGTGCAATTGACGAACACAATGTGCAAGGCAACAAAGCTGCCATGGAAATAAGCCAATCATTGATCGAGCTTGATGACAAGCTGCGCGACCTTTTGGATCAAACCCTTCCTAACCCGGCAACAATTTTTGAAACTGTACAAGGAACCACCACAAGCTATCTGACGCGTGCCACATCATTTTCAGGATTTGAAAACAAGGCGTTAGATGTTTCAACTGCATTGCAAACCAATATCCAGAGGCTAACAGCACAAAAGGATGGCACAAACCCAGCAGATACGGCGCCTAGAGTTTTAGGAATCATTTACGAATACAATGCCCTGAATTCCGAGATGGAAGAACTGCACGAAAAATTGCAAGCAGCGCTGCTCACGCCATACAGTTTTAATTTCGCCAATTGCAATAATCTCGGCATCGAAACGCAGTTGATCCTCACCGAAAGCGAAGTTTCATTGCAAGCTGGCAAGGTTGCCAATGTCAGCATCATTGGCGGCCAACGTCCCATCCGTGCAACCATGACACACCGCCCGAACGGATTAACCATTGATCGCAGTTTCAATGAAGACGGCGACACTGAATTTGCTTTTGGCTGGAACGGGTCAGGCAACCAATATGGCGACTATCAAGTCCGGTTCATTGATGATCATGGTGCGGGAAATGTGCTGCTGCTGAAATTATCGCCCGGCCTTGCCTTGGCTGAAACAGAATTCACCCTGAAAAACGGCGATGAATTTACCCTGACTAACCAAGGTGAAAGCACGCCCCCATTTCACCTTTTCTATCAGGGTGACGAAACCGGTTTTGGCTTGCAAAGAAAACAAGGCGATAAATTCTCCGAGTACGCATATGGCACCGCCATAAATGACCAGCCGATCACCCTGAAACTGGATCAGGCAGGCATCGGCGAAGAAACAATCCAAACGTTCATGCTGGTCGACAAGGCCGGAAAATCTGCGACGTTTACAATCAAGGTCCCGAAGCCGGATGGCACATAACCCGGCATTTTAAGAGCGATGGCAACATATGTCGAAAATCTAACCTTGCCGACAGTTTGCCCGCACAAGGAAAAGCCGCGAGCAAACAACGCCGATTATAGAATCGATATCGAAACGGTATCGGAAATACAGCAGTTCTAACGTTGATTAACAAGAATGTAGCGCACGACCGCAAAAGCCGCCTGCTGCAAGACAGTGGTTTTCAATTTAATTACGAAACAAAAATACGGTTAAAACAACAATTGCAGTTGCGTACGCCTGTCGTGACGGCGACACAACCTGAAAATCTCGTTAGACACGTCGCGAGCGGCCTAATAGGCAATTCCGGCGCATATTTTCTGCAAAAGTATTCATTTAAGATCATTTAAAATTATCTGATAAAATTTTTATGTCCTTCACACCCAATCCAGAGCCAAACACAAAAATACCGGCAAAAGCATATCCTGCCATTGCCGGTATCGATTTTCATTTTCGCAATATGACGCGCTTTAGTCGGGAACAACCGCCGTTGCTTCGATCTCGACCAACGCCTCATCCTCAACCAAAGCGCGTACCACCACCATTGTCATGGCCGGGAAATGCTTGCCCAAAACCCGGCGATAGGCTTCGCCGACTTCGCGCTGATGGCTCAGATAATCCTGCTTTTCGGTGACATACCAGGTCAGGCGACAAATATGTTCAGCTCGTCCATCTGCGGCCTCAACTACCGCCATGATATTGCGCAGGGCCTGCTCCATCTGGCCGACAAAATCACTGGCTTCAAATACCTGCTTTTCGTTCCAGCCGATCTGCCCACCGACAAACAGGGTTTTGCCGCTTGCCAGCACGCCATTGGCATAACCTTTCGGTGCGGTCCAGCCTTCGGGCTGCACGATTTTATGTATCATGTTGGTCCTGTTTGTTAATGTGATGTTGCAACGCTGTGCGCAAATCGGCGGGCCAGGGTGCCGACCCGGCAACATCCTTGCGGGTAAAAACCAGCGTCGATGTCATGGTAAAACGATCCGGTCCATCCTGGTCATCAGCCGGTGCCGCCGTGATGTATAAATCGATGCTGCTGCGCCCCAACCGCGTCACATAAAGCCGAAATTCCAGCACATCGCCTAACCGGCTGGGATGCCGAAAGTCGATATTGATGGCTGCGGTTGGCACTGCTGCGGCCATATCGCCGTGGATTTTGGCAAAGCTGAAGCCCAATGCCGTTTCAAACCATTCTTCGACCGTGGCATTAACCATTTCAAAATAACGCGGATAAAAAACAATCCCCGCCGGGTCGCAATGCGCAAACCCAACCTTATGACGGCAGCAAAAAGCGGACCGAAACGACGATGTAGCGATGGAAGCACCAGCCAGCTTTTGCCCCATTACAACACCGTCCGCACACGCCACAATTCGGGGAACAGTTCGACCTCCAACATCCGTTTCAAATAGGACACCCCGCCTGTGCCCCCCGTGCCGCGTTTAAAGCCAATAACCCGTTCCACCGTGGTGACATGGTTAAAACGCCAGCGGCGAAAATAATCTTCGAAATCGACCAGCTTCTCGGCAAGCTCGTATAATTGCCAATGATCTTGCGGCGACTGATAGACCTGTTGCCAGGCTGTAATCACATCGTCGGAGGGCTGATAAGCATCGGATACATCACGTTTCAAAACAAGCTCGGGCACCGCAACACCAGACTGGTCGAGCAGCAACAACGCTTCGTCATACAGGCTGGGTTTCGCCAATTCAGCTTCCAGTATCGCCAAAATATCGGGCCGGTGAGCATGGGGCTTTAGCATCGCCTTGTTACGGTTACCCAGCATGAATTCAACCATGCGATATTGCCACGACTGAAACCCGGATGACGGCCCCAGCGCATCGCGAAAGGTGGTGTAATCGCTGGGCGTCATGGTACGCAAAACATCCCAGGCGTTATTAAGCTGTTCAAAAATGCGCGATATTCGGGCCAGCATTTTAAAGGCCGGCTGCAACTGCCCGGCCCGCATGGCCGTGCGGGCCGCATCAATTTCGCGAATGGCCAGTTTCATCCATAACTCAGACGTTTGATGCTGAATGATAAACAGCATTTCGTCATGGGCGTCACTTTTGGGGTGCTGCGCGGTCAAAATCGCATCGAGCGACAAATAATCGCCATAGGACATTTTGCGGGAAAACTCGGTTTCCGCCCCTTCGGAAGACGGATCATAGGGGGTGTTTTTGGTTTTCATGTCACAGCCTGACGTTTTTTATATTCTGCAACATCCCACAGGCGGTTTTCCATAATATCGGCCAAAATGTTAATCCCGGCTTCCACATCCGCTTCATCAAGATAAAGCGGTGTGAACCCGAAACGGATCACATCGGGGGCGCGAAAATCGCCGATCACACCCCGCGCGATCAGGGCCTGCATCACCGCATAACCATCATCACACCGGAAAGAGACTTGCGATCCGCGACATTCGGCATTTCGCGGACTAACCAGTTCAAGCATCGGGCAGCTTTTTTCAACACCGACAATAAACTGTTCGCATAATTCAATGGATTTGGCCCGAATGTCGGCCATTTCCACATCATCCCAAACATCAAGTGCGGCATCAAGAATGGCCAGTTGAATAACCGGCGGCGTACCCACGCGCATCCGTTCAATACCCGGGGCCGGTTTGTAATCGCACTCAAACGCAAAGGGAGCCGCGTGCCCCAACCAACCCGAAAGGGCCGGGCGCACCTGATCAACCAGATCGGGGCGCACATAAATAAAGGCCGGCGCACCGGGGCCACCATTAAAATATTTATAGGTGCAGCCAACGGCAAATTCGGCGTTACACCCGGTCAAATCAACCGGCACCGCCCCAGCGGAATGGGCCAGATCCCAAATGACAACAATGCCCAGCGCCTGAGCCTTCTTGGTTATTGCCGCCATGTCGTGCATACGCCCGGTGCGATAATCGACCTGGGTTAACATCAACACGGCAATATCGGTGCTTAAGGTTTCAACCACATCTTCGGGATTGACCGTTTTTAACACATGGTCCTGTTTCAAACTGTCAATCAGGCCCTGGGCCATATAAAGGTCGGTTGGGAAATTGCCGTTATCAGACAAAACCACCTTGCGACCGGGATTAAGCTCCAGCGCACTTGCCAGCGCCTGATAGACCTTGATTGACAAGGTGTCACCCATGACAACGCTGCCATTTGGCGCGCCGATCAGGCGGGCAATGCGGTTGCCCACCCGTCCCGGCAGGGCCATCCAGTTAGCATCGTTCCAGCCGCGAATAAGCATTTCGCCCCACTGATCGGCAATGGTGGCGCGCGCACGTTCTATCGCGGCCTTTGGCATCGGGCCAAGGGAATTGCCATCAAGATAAATCACATCGGATGGCATATGAAAAAGTGCCTTGCTGGCAGCAAAGTCCGTCATGCTGCGGGCTCCTGTTTTAGTCTGAAACGCTGAATTTTGCCGGTTGCCGTTTTTGGCAGGGCGTCGGTGAAAATTATGGATCGGGGATATTTATAGGGCGCTATCGTCGCCTTAACATAGTCTTGCAACAGTTTTGCCATTTCCGGCGAGGGATTGGCCCCGGCGTTTAACACCACATGGGCCTGCACAATCTGCCCGCGATCGGCATCATTTGCCGAAACCACGGCACATTCGGCCACATCAGGGTGCCCCAGCAATGCGGCCTCAACTTCCGGCCCGGCAATATTATAACCCGCTGAAATAATCATATCATCGCTGCGTGCGGCAAAATGAAAATAACCGTCTTCATCGCAATAAAATGAATCCCCGGTCACATTCCAGCCATCGCGTACATAATCGCCCTGTCGGTCATCAGCCAAATAGCGACACCCGGTTGGCCCACGCACTGCAAGGCGGCCCACCGCCCCCACCGCAACATCATCCATGTTTTCGTCAACGATGCGGGCCTGAAAGCCCGTCACCGGCCGCCCGGTGCAGGCGGGGTGGCTATCGCCAAACCGGTTGGAAATAAAGATGTGCAACATCTCGGTCGACCCAATGCCATCAAGCATCGGTTTGCCGGTTTTTTCCATCCATGCCTTGTAAACCGGGGCGGGCAAGGTTTCGCCCGCTGAAACGGCGGCGCGCAACGACGACAAATCAGCCCCGTCTTCCATTGCCGCCAACATCGCCCGATAGGCCGTGGGTGCTGTAAAGCAAATGGTCGCCTTATAGGTTTCGATAATTTCGATCATGTTGGGTGGCGATGCCTTTTCCAAAAGCGTTGCGGTTGCCCCAAAACGCAATGGAAATACTGCCAAACCACCCAGGCCAAAGGTAAAGGCCAGGGGCGGCGACCCGACAAACACATCATCGGGCGTCACTGCCAGAACTTCTTTGGCATAGGCATCGGCAATGATCAAAAGATCGCGATGGAAATGCATGGTGGCCTTGGGGTCGCCAGTCGTGCCGGATGTAAAACCCAGCAGGGCCACATCATCGCGCCCGGTTTTCACAGCGGTAAATTTCACCGATTTGGTCAGGGCAACGCGGTCAAGCTCGGCATCGTGGTTGGCGGTGCCGTCAAAGCCGATCACCTTTTGTAAAAACCGGCTGTCCTTGGCACAGGCAACCATTTCATCCATCAGCCTTGTATCGCACAAGGCAAAGGCAATTTCGGCCTTATCAACAATTTTGCCAAGTTCACCTGCACGCAACATCGGCATGGTATTAACCACCACTGCGCCAATTTTCGTCGCCGCCAGCCAGCACGCCACCATTGCCGGATTATTGGCCGAGCGGATCAACACCCGGTTGCCCGGTACAACCCCGTAATCCTCGGCCAGGGCGTGGGCGATACGGTTGGTCCAGTCCGATAATTCCTTGTAAGTGCGCTGGCGGCCATTGCCGATCAGGGCAGTGTTATCGCCAAATCCCAGATCAACCATGCGGTCTGTCAGTTCGACCCCGACATTGATATGGTCGGGATAGTCAAAGCCATCCAGCAAAAATTCCGGCCAGGTGCTTGCTGGCGGTAAATTATCGCGGGTGAAGGTATCTGTATGCGCCGATGGTCCAAGCATGAT
Organism: Thalassospira sp. NFXS8; assembly: GCF_040148805.1. Taxonomy (NCBI): domain Bacteria; kingdom Pseudomonadati; phylum Pseudomonadota; class Alphaproteobacteria; order Rhodospirillales; family Thalassospiraceae; genus Thalassospira; species Thalassospira sp. NFXS8. Next base: position 336,857 of record NZ_JAGEMF010000005.1, read on the forward strand.
GAAGCCCCTGAATTATGTCTGTGCCAGCGTTTGCCGTGCGATGATTATTCTTTGGACGTCAGATGCGCCTTCATAAATCCGAAGGGCACGGATCTCCCGGTACAGGCGTTCAATGATGTGCCCTGATCGCACACCATCGCCCCCATGAATTTGCACCGCCTTGTCGATGACGGTTTGAGCATGATCGGTTGAAAAAAGTTTCGCCATCGCGGCTTCGCGGCTGATGCGCGCGACCCCGCTGTCTTTTAGCCACGCGGCGCGATACACCAAAAGCGCGCTGCTATCGACATCCAGGGCCATATCGGCCACATGCCCCTGCACCATTTGCAAATCAAACAGGGGCGCACCAAACAAATGCCTGTTTTGCACGCGATTTACGGTTTCATCTAACGCACGCCGGGCAAAGCCAAGGGCCGCCGCAGCAACGGTTGAACGAAAAACATCAAGCACCGACATGGCAATTTTAAAGCCCTGCCCGCCCGCGCCAATGCGGTTGCTTGCGCGAATGCGGCAATCGGTGAATTTCAACCGCGCCAATGGATGCGGGGCAATGGTTTCCAGTCGCTCGGCAATTTCAAGCCCTGGCGTATCACCCGGCACGATAAAAGCCGACAGCCCTTTGGCTCCGTCCCCTTCGCCCGTGCGCGCAAAAACAACGTAAAAACCGGCAATGCCGCCATTGGAAATCCAGGTTTTTTCACCGTTCAACACAAAGCTGTCGCCATCACGGGTGGCCGATAAGGTGATATTTGCAACGTCCGACCCCGATTGCGGTTCGGTCAGGGCAAAGGCCGCCAATGCCGTGCCATTGCGCACCTGTGGTAGCCATTCGGCCTTTTGTGCATCCGTGCCAAACAATGAAATCGCGCCGCTGCCCAGCCCCTGCATGGCAAAGGCGAAATCGGCCAAACCATCATGGCGGGCCAATGTTTCGCGGATGATACACAGGCTGCGCACATCAAGGCGCGATTGCGCATCATCGGGGTTTATTGTGGCGTTGGTTAACCAGCCGCCCCGTGCCAGCTTGGCAACAAGGGCGCGGCAACTGTCGTCCACATTACCATGATCAACCGCTTGAAGATTTTCGATTGCCCAAACATCCAGCCTTTCGGCCAATTCCCGGTGGGTATCGTTAAAAAACGGCCAATCGCGCCATGATGTATCGCCCATCATCAGTCCCCTTTGAAAACCGGCTTTTCGCGGGCAACAAAAGCATCATAGGCGCGTTTGAAATCGGCGGTTTGCATACACAGGGCTTGCGCCTGGGCTTCGGCCTCTATTGCCTGTTCAATGCCCATATTCCATTCCTGCACCAGCATGGTTTTGGTCATCATGTGGCCGAAATTGGGGCCTGCGGCAATGCGCTTCGCCAGTGCAATGGCATCGCTTTCCAGTATTTCGACATCGACAATCCGGTTATAAAACCCCCATTTTTCGCCTTCTTCGGCGCTCATGGAACGTCCGGTATACAGCAGTTCTGCCGCCCGACCCTGGCCAATAATGCGCGGTAATATGGCACATGCGCCCATATCACAGCCCGCCAGGCCAACACGGGTAAACAAAAACGCTGTTTTGGCATTGACCGTCGCCAGCCGCAGATCCGACGCCATCGCAATAATCGCGCCCGCCCCCACACACACGCCGTCCACCGCCGCAATTACGGGTTTGCCACAAGCCACCATCGATTTAACCAAATCGCCCGTTAACCGGGTAAAGGCCAAAAGACCCTTCATATCCTTGTCGATCAGCGGGCCGATAATATCGTGAACATCACCACCCGAACAAAAATTGCCCCCGTTCGAGGCAAAAACAACCGCCTTCACATCATCGCATTGCGGCAAAGCGCGAAACATGTCGCGCAGTTCGGCATAGCTTTCAAATGTTAGCGGGTTTTTGCGATCCGGCCGGTCCAGCGACACCACCGCAACATCACCTTCCATCCGCCATCTAAAATGGAGGGGCTGAAAATGGCTCATATCAGTCATGGGTCTGTCCCTTTCGGCTTTGCACACGCCGTAAAATGGCAATCAAATCGTTGGCATCCTCGGCATTCATGCCGTCAAACAAATCGCTGACCCAGCCTTCATGCACCAGGGCGCGGCGGGCAAAATCGGCACGGCCTTCGTCGGTCAGTTTTACAATCAGGGCACGACGGTCATTTTCCACCGCCACGCGCGTCACCATGCCTTCATTCACCAGCCGTTCGACAATGCCGGTGACATTACCGTTCGACACCATGAGCGATTTTGACAGCGCACTCATGCGCAGGCCGTCTTTGGCGCGGTAAAGGGCGGCCATCACATCAAACCTGGGCAGGGTGCTGTCATATTCCACCCGCATTTTTTCGCGTAACTCACCTTCGATTTGGCGCGAAACCCGCAATATTTGCAACCAGGCCCGCAAACGCGCCTTTGAAAGGTCGCTGGTTTCTTCGCCTGTTTCCGGGCGCGAAAGGTTCGGATCATCCATTTTCATATTTCCCCCCCTGACACCGAAATCGCCTGCCCGGTCATCGACCCTGCCCCACGCTGGCACAGCCACAGCACGGTTTCGGCAACTTCGCGAGGCGTGATAAAGCGATTCTGTGGATTAATTTTTGCCAGGTTCGCACGAGCATCATCCATGCTCATACCGGTTTTCTGCGCGATATTGGCAATCGACTGTGCCAGCATCGGCGTATCGGTAAAACCGGGGCAAACAGCATTAACTGTAATGGCACTGCCCGCAAGTTCGGCCGCCAATGCCTTCACCAAACCGACAACACCATGCTTGGCCGCACAATAAGGCGCAACATAGCCATACCCCTTAAGCCCGGCCGTTGACGCAATGGCAATTAACCGGCCCGGTTTGGCTTTGTCCATCACCCGCAGGCCTTGTTGAAACGTGTGGAATGTTCCCGTCAAGTTGACGTTGATGGTTTCCTGCCAGCTATCAAATGTGGTTTTACCAAAAGGGGCACTTGTCGCCATACCGGCATTGGCAACCACCACATCAGGCATACCAACCTGTTTTACCACGCCGTCAAACAGGTTGACCATCGATGCCTGGTCGGTCACATCGGCCACCATCGGCACAATGGCATCATGTAAGGCGGCAATTTTGCCAAGCGCATCTTTGTTGCGCCCGGTAATCACCACCCGCATACCCTGAGCGGCCAGAAATTGAGCCATCTCGGCACCAACACCACTGCCACCGCCCGTTATCAGGGCTGTTTTCACGGCCAGATCAGCCATCACTTACACCTTTCCGGTCATTTGATCGGTGCGTTCGGCCAAACGCCACATCTGATCGCGCCCCGGGTGATAGGGTTTGGGCCATTCTTCGGTGCGGTTGCCAAGTTGTGCGGCAGCGTGCAAGGTCCAATACGGATCGGCAAGGTGCGGACGCGCAAGGCATACAAGGTCTGCCCGACCGGCCATCAATATCGAATTGGCATGGTCCGGTTCATAAATATTACCCACCGCCATTGTCGCAATGTCGGCTTCATTGCGGATACGGTCGGAAAACGGGGTTTGGAACATGCGGCCATAAACCGGACGAGCATCCGTGGTGGTTTGTCCGGCAGAAACATCGCAAATATCAACGCCGTTTGCTTTCAGGATTTTGGCAATTTCAACTGCGTCTTCAGGCGTAATACCGGCGTCACCGACCCAGTCATTGGCCGAAATACGTACTGCAAGCGGCTTATGATCGGGCCAAACCGCGCGCACCGCCAGGATAACCTCCAGCGGATAACGCATCCGGTTTTCAAGGCTACCGCCATAGGCATCATCCCGACGATTGCTAAGCGGTGTTATAAAGGATGACAGCAAATAACCGTGCGCGGCATGAATTTCGACCATGTCAAACCCGGCACGATCCGCCATTTGCGCCGATGCCACAAACTGGTCACGCACCTGGTCCATATCATCGCGGGTCATGGCGCGCGGGGTTTGATTACGCGCCGACCATGCAACGTCTGAGGCGGCCATAATCGGCCAATTATCGCTTAAAAGCGGCGCATCCATTTCTTCCCAACCCAGTTGGGTTGACCCCTTGGCACCGGAATGGCCAATTTGCGCGCATATCTTTGCATCGGTTTCTGCGTGAACAAAATTAACAATGCGGGCCCAGGCCGTTTCATGAGCGGGGTCGTAAAGGCCCGGGCAACCCGGTGTAATGCGGCCTTCGGGCGACACACAGGTCATTTCGGTATAAACCAGCCCGGCCCCGCCTTTGGCCCGTTCTGCGTAATGCACCAGATGCCAATCCGTCGGGGTACCGTCAACCGCCTTGTATTGGGCCATGGGCGATACAACAATGCGATTTTTAAGCATCATGTCGCGCAGCTTGAAGGGCACAAACATCGGGTGGCGCGGGGCTTCAACCGTGGTAATACCGGCTGAATGCTGAAACCAGTTTTCGGCCTGCCCCAACCATGAAGGATCGCGCAGGCGCAAATTTTCGTGGCTAATACGCTGGGACCGGGTTAGCAATGAATAGGTAAACTGCACCGGATCAAGGCTGAAATAACGTTCGATTTCTTCGAACCATTCCATCGAATTGCGGGCCGCCGATTGCAGACGCAAAACCTCCAGCCGTCTTTCATCTTCATATTTGGCAAAGGCAGCGGGCAAATCGGCTTCGGTGTGTACATATTGCGCCAGTGCAATTGCGCTTTCCAATGCCAGTTTTGTGCCCGATCCGATGGAAAAATGCGCGGTTGCCGCTGCATCACCCATCAAAACGATATTCTCGTGCGACCAGCTTTTGCACAACACACGCGGAAAACTCAGCCAGGCCGACCCGCGAATATGGTTGGCATTCGATATCAGGGCATTGCCACCCAAATGTTTGGCAAAAATTGCTTCGCAGGTCGCAATGGATTGTTCCTTGCTCATGGCAGCAAAGCCATAGGCGGCCCAGGTTTCCTCGGAACATTCAACAATGAAGGTCGCTGTATCGTCGTCAAACTGATAGGCGTGCGCCCACACCCAGCCTTTATCGGTTTCTTCAAAAATGAAGGTGAAGGCATCGTTGAATTTTTGATGAGTGCCAAGCCAGACAAACTTGCATTTCCGGGTATCTATATCGGGCTGGAAATGCGGGGCCAGTTCGGTGCGGGTACGCGAATTCAGGCCGTCACACGCCACAACCAGGTCATATTCCGCAGCCAGAGTACGGGCACTTTCAACCTCGGCGCCAAAGCGCAGGTCAACCCCCACATCGCGGGCGCGTTGCTGTAACAAAATCAAAAGTTTTTTACGGCCAATGCCACAAAACCCGTGCCCGGTTGAAACAATGGCCTGATCCCGAAAATGAACAGAAACGTCGTCCCAATAGGAAAAATTTTCCCGAATGGCGGCCGCACTTTTTGCATCATTTTCCGCCAGATTGGTCAGGGTTTCGTCCGACAGAACGACCCCCCAGCCAAAAGTGTCATCGGGCTGATTACGCTCAAAAACAACGACCTCGTGCGAAGGATCGCGCAGCTTCATTGAAATAGCAAAATACAGCCCCGCCGGACCGCCACCCAGACATGCTATCCTCACCTGATCCCCCTTTTGTTGTCGCTATGATGCGGGATGAATGAAAATACGGTACGCCCGGATTTTATTTAGTTCAAGCATAAATATTTTATGTTTAAACTAATTTCAGAACTGGCTAGGCTGTATGCAACAGGGCAAATGCGAATAGGCAAAATTACCAGTGTCACGCAGTGCCACCAGCAGATGCCATCGTAAGTAATATAAAAATTAAGGACCCGCCATGATTACGGACTGGGACGACGCCTATGCCAACGGTGACCATATTGAAGACGCTGCCAGCTATCCGCCCGCATGGGCAACGGCGGCGGCCGATTTTCGCACCAACATGTTGACGCGCAATCAGGCACGGCTGGATGTACCCTATGGCATCAGTGATCGCGAAAAATACGACCTGTTTTTACCCGCCGGGACACCCCAAGGCGTAGTTGTATTTGTGCATGGCGGATACTGGAAGGCGTTTGACAAATCATACTGGTCCCATTTCGCGAATGGCGCCCTTAAACAGGGATGGGCGGTTTGCCTGCCCGGTTACAGTCTGGCTCCCGAGGCGCGACTGTCAGACATAACCCGTCAGATCGGCACCGCGATTGACCATGTCGCAGGCACGATCAATGGCCCCATTCATTTAACCGGTCATTCGGCGGGCGGGCATCTGGTAAGCCGCATGGTTTGCGCCAACACCCCCGTATCATTGACAACACTGGCGCGCATTGGCCATGTCATGTCGATCAGCGGCCTTCACGATCTACGCCCACTGTGCCGAACAGCAATGAATGACACCCTGAAAATTGATGACTACGAAGCAAATGCTGAAAGTGCAGCCTTGCTGAGGCCTGCACAACCACCGGGCAAGCCAATACAAATAACCTGCTGGGTCGGGGCAAACGAACGCCCCGAATTTATCCGTCAGAATGACCTTCTCGCAAATATCTGGACCGGCCTTGGCGCAACCACCCAAAGCATTCATGCCCCGGACAAGCACCATTTCAATGTCATTGATGACCTTGCCGACCCGCAATCAGACATGACTTGCTGCCTTTTGGCCGGAATTATCGAGGATGGAGAATAAAATGACTGTCGTTTCGGTAGAGTTTTCAGGATCTGTTGCACTTATTTGCATTGATAACCCGCCCATCAATGCCACGAGCCATGCAGTAAGGGCAGGTTTGATGGATGCGATTAACCAGATTGCGCAAAACACCACCGTTACGGCTGCCGTTTTATATTGCACCGGCAAAACCTTTATCGCAGGGGCCGACATAACCGAATTTAACCAACCGGCACAGCCACCGCTATTGCCCGATGTTATTTTGCAGTTGGAAACCTTGCAAGTCCCGCTGGTCGCTGCATTACACGGAACCGTTCTTGGCGGCGGACTGGAAATTGCCCTTGGTTGCCATTATCGCATCGCGGCGGCCAGCACAAAACTTGGATTTCCCGAGGTTCAGCTGGGTTTAATTCCCGGTGCTGGTGGTACCGTAAGGACACCCCGGCTGATTGGCGCACAACATGCCTGCACCCTTATTGCCGAAGGTAAACCGGTTTCCGCCGCCCAGGCGCAAGACTGGGGTTTGATTGACCAAATCGCGGATCAGGATTTACGGCAGGCAGCCATTGCCTTCGCACAAACAATCGCCAACGCACCATTACCCCCGGCATTAACAAACCGCGAGACCCCGGATACGTCGAATACCCCAATAAACTGGGACCAGCTTTTGGAAAAAACAGCATCCAAAGCGCGTGGTGCACATGCGCCAATAATAGCGATCGAAACCATCCGTGACGGTTTGTCCCTGCCAGAACATGATGCCTTAACCCAGGAACGCCAACAATTTCTAAAGCTGCGCGATAGCGCGCAATCCCGTGCCTTGCGCCATGTTTTTATGGCTGAACGAAGTGTTGGTAAACTGGCCGGTCTTAACGGCATCAAACCGGCGCAAATGAACGCCGTTGGTATTATCGGCGGCGGCATGATGGGGGCAGGTATTGCCACCGCGTGCCTGTTGGCAGGTTACACTGTCACCCTGATCGAATGCGACGAAAATGCCCTTGAAAAAGGGCGGCAAATGGTGACACACCATTTACAAAGCAGCCGGAATCGAAACATTATTTCCGACACGGTTTACGACCAGCACCTAAGCCGGTTTCGGGGCAGCATTGATTATACGGCACTGGCAAACTGCGAACTGGTTATCGAAGCCGTGTTTGAGGATTTCGAGATCAAAAAAGCGGTTTTTGCCGCCATTGATGCAGTTGTCAGCCCTCAAACCCTGATTGCATCGAACACATCCTATCTTGATATTAATGCGCTGGCGGCGATGGTCAACCATCCGGAACGGGTCATTGGCCTGCATTTTTTCTCACCCGCCCATATCATGAAATTGCTGGAAGTCGTCCGCACCGATACGGCCAATTCGCAAACAATGGCAACAGCATTGGCCTTTGCCCGTTCCCTTGGCAAAATTGCAGTTCCTACCGGTGTTTGTGACGGCTTCATTGGCAACCGCATCATGTCGGCCTATCGCAAACAATGCGAATATATGATCGAGGATGGCGCTTATCCCGAACAAATTGATGCCGCCATGACAGAATTTGGCTTTCCAATGGGCCTGTTTGCCATGCAAGACATGGCGGGACTGGAAATTTCATGGAATACCCGCAAACGACAATCCAATACCCGCGATCCGAACGAACGCTATGTCGCACTGGGCGATTATCTGTGTGAACGGGGCCGGTTTGGTCGCAAATCCGGTGCGGGCTGGTTTTTATATAACAGTCCAAAAGCTGCTCCTGTCCCTGACCCTGATGTTGCCAAAATGATCGAACAGGAATCAGCTAGAAAAGGCATTCTCCGCCGTCATTTTACCCACGATCAGATCATGACAACCATTATTGGGGCCATGCAAAACGAAGGGCACAAAATATTGGTAGAAGGAATCGCCTCAAGCCCCGACGCAATCGATGTGGTCATGATCAATGGTTACGGCTTTCCACGTTGGCGGGGCGGCCCGATGTTTATGGAGCTATGATTTGCCCCAATTCGGTTTTTGCGACCACGGGCAAAGATGAATCCCCTGCAGGTAGCCGATTAAAAACTGCCGGCCCGACAAAACAGGGCCAGGCGAAGCCCCCGAAACCTTAAATAGTATTAGATCGAATATAAAGTTTTGGAACCACGGAACACCATCAAAAAATAGAAATAAAAATACATGTATTCCGTGTAAAGCTGCCATATAGGAACATCTGTTCCAATAATAAATTCGGATTCTCAAATTTTAGCGATACTTTTGTAATAATTTGTCAGAATTGCTATTTTGACAAAATCCTTATCCTGCGCGATACATCAGAAAAATCACATTTACCGATACAAACTTAAGGTTGCCAAGAATTTGGCAATTTAAAGTCGGTTATCGCCATTATTTCGCCGAACATGGAACAATAAATATTTAAACCCGTTAAATTGAACCAATCAATTTTGGTGCCCGTATCAAATTAACGAATCAACACAGGTTTAAATACAAACATCGATACTTCCTGAAATTGCAATGATTGCAAAAAATACAGTGTCGCAATCAATAATTGAGAGACAAATGAAATTAAAAATCATGATGGTTTTTGGCACCCGCCCGGAAGCGATCAAGATGGCCCCACTCGCCCGCCTGATACTTCGCCATCCCGATATTGATTTAAGAATTTGCTCTACAGGCCAACATCGCGAGATGCTGGCATCCGTGATTGATGCGTTCGAGCTTCATGTAGATGAAGACCTGAATGTTATGACCAGGGACCAAACCCTCAATGGTCTTTCTATGCATTTGCTGGAAAAACTTGACGCATCCTACGCACAAAACAACCCGGACATTGTTCTGGTTCACGGCGACACCACAACCAGTTTCATTGCCTGCCTGGCCGCCTTTCATCGTCACATCCCTGTTGCCCATATCGAGGCTGGTTTACGTACCGGAAATTTGCAATCCCCCTGGCCCGAAGAAGCCAACCGGCGATTAACCGGCGTTCTGGCCGATCTGCATTTTCCACCAACCGAAACAGCCCGGCAAAACCTGATAAATGAAGGCATTAACCCCGATCATATTGTCGTCACCGGCAATACCGTCATTGATGCCTTATTATGGATGAAAGACCGGCTCGCCGAAACGAACTGGCATCCGTCCGAGGGGTCGGAACTGGCAAAAATTAATCCTGAACAAAAGGTGGTCCTGATTACCGGTCACCGCCGCGAAAGCCTTGGACATGGGTTTGAACAGATATGCCAGGCTCTGTACGAACTGGCCGCCCGCTATCCCGACATTCAGTTTGTTTATCCTGTTCACCTGAACCCGCGCGTTCATGATGTCGTGCATCAAATGTTGGGCAACCAGACCAACATCCTGCTTATTGCCCCACAAGATTATCGACATTTTGTCTGGCTGATGAACCGGGCCTATTTAATCCTGACTGATTCCGGCGGAGTTCAGGAAGAAGCCCCGGCTCTGGGTAAACCGGTTTTGGTCTTGCGCAATGTTACGGAACGCCCATCCGGTTTACCAGATGATCAGGCAATGCTGGTCGGAACAGACAAGAATAAAATTATTTCCCAAACGTCACGACTGATCGAAGACGCAGCCTATTATAACCGGTTTAGCATACCCCATAGTCCGTTTGGGGACGGTCACGCCTGCGAACGGATTATCGACTGTCTAGGCACATGGAAGCAACTGCAACCGCAGGATAAATGCGCATGAGCTTCGAATTGGTTGATACTCTGATCTATATTTTTTACGCACTGAAATTTGTTGTTATCATTCTAGCTGGCACCATTTTTCTACTTGGAATTGATGACCTGTTTATCGATGTCGTTTATTGGACACGAACCTGCTTTAGATACTTTCGCATCTACGACAAGCATGCACGAGCCGATCAAAAGGTGCTTTACAGTGTTCCCGAAAAGCCGCTGGCGATAATGGTTCCTGCCTGGAACGAAGTTGGCGTTGTTGGCGAGATGGCCCGGCTGGCTGCAGCAACACTTGATTACGAAAACTATCAGATTTTTGTCGGTACTTACCCCAACGATCAGGAAACCCAGCGCGATGTCGACGCGGTATGTCAGCAATTTCCAAACGTCCACAAAGTCGTTTGTGTGCGCCCCGGCCCGACCAGCAAGGCTGATTGCCTAAACAATATTATCGACGCCATTCTAAGTTTCGAGGCCAACGCCAGCATCCAGTTTGCCGGTTTCATTTTACATGATGCAGAAGATGTCATCTCACCGCTTGAACTGCGGTTGTTTAACTATCTTTTACCTAAAAAAGACCTGATCCAGGTGCCGGTCTACCCTTATCCGCCAGAATGGTGGGGGTTCACTGCGGGCCATTATGCCGATGAATTCGCCGAATATCACGGTAAGGACGTTATCGTGCGCGAAGCCCTTTCTGGCCAGGTTCCCAGCGCCGGCGTTGGCACATGTTTCAGCCGTCGCGCCATTGCCGCTCTTCTTGAAGACGGCGACGGCATTGCATTTGATGTACAAAGTTTAACCGAAGATTACGACATTGGTTTTCGGCTGAAACAAAAAGGCATGGTGTGCATTTTTGCCCGCTTTTCAGTATCTGACGCCAACCTCGCCCTGAAAACCCGTTGGATACCAGGCATGAACCGCACCACGACACAGGTTATTTGTGTCCGCGAACATTTCCCCCGGTCCTTTGCGCATGCTGTTCGGCAAAAATCACGCTGGATTACCGGGATTGTCTTTCAAGGCACCAGTAATCTGGGCTGGAGCCCAAAAGGCATTATCAATTATTTTCTATGGCGTGACCGTCGCGGGCTTTTGACCAACGTTTTAGGGCTACTGGTTAATATCCTGCTGGTAATCACGCTGATCATGTGGCTGGTCACTGCACTTGTGCCCGATGCGTGGCATTTCCCGTCTATTCTGGGCGACGACCCTGTCTTGCAAACCGTGCTGTTATGTAACGGTATTTTGTTGCTGAACCGTTTGTTCCAAAGGTGCTTTTTTGTGACACGGTTTTACGGGTTCCATCAGGGCATTTTGTCCATTCCTCGCGTCGTCTGGAGCAACATTATCAACTTTTGCGCCAATGTCCGTGCCTTGCGCCAGGTTGTCGCAACCGGGGATTCCCGTCGGGTTGCATGGGATAAAACATCGCATGAATTTCCAACTCTTGGTGCCGCAATCCGTGTTCCCATTGGCCAACGTCTGGTTCAAAAAGGCCTGCTATCGCCCGAGCAGCTTGAAGCCGCCATTACCAGCCCTGACCGCCGCCGTTTGGGCAGGGAGCTTTTGGTGCGCGGGCTGATCAATAGTACGCAACTGGTTGAAACCCTGGCCGAACAAGCCACCATGCCGTGGGATACTTTAAATCCTTTTACAATTGCTCCTTCGGTTATTTCCAGTTTCCCAAGGTATCTGGCCCTGCGGTATGCAGTTATTCCTGTAAAAACCGAAAATGACACGCTTGTGCTGGCATGTGAGCGTCCGATTAGCCAGGTATCGCTTGGCGCGATCAGCCGACAGTTAAAACAGCCGGTTAAATGCCAATTGGCACCCCAGGGACGTGTAACGTTAGCCTTGCGTCACTGGTATAGTGACCGCAACCAGAATGACGAAACCAGATATGTTCTGGAATTTGCCCGCGCAAACAGCAACGACCCCGACCGGCTGGAACGTATTTGCCAGCATCAGGTTATGCTGGGCGACCTGTTGCAAGTTCGCGGTATTGTTTCAGCGGCCCTGTTTAACCAAGCCCTGATTGATTATGACCCTGAAAAACAATCTCTGGGCCAACACCTGATTGAACGCGGAATTATTACACCTGAACGTCTGCAGGAAGCCCTTCAGGACCAATATCGCGAACAACATGAAGCTTTTAAATTTGCATCGGAGGCCGCGTGATCCGCCACCGGATGAAACATCTGTTACTGGTTCCCCTTCTTATTGCCGGAATTTATCCGATTGGGACGGCGCATAGCGCCACACTCGACAAATTCGCCGATTTTCGCAGTTATCCCTATCTTGACCGGGCTTATCACGAAGCCCAGAAAGAAAATTGGCCTGAAGTTGAGAAACTGATGGCACATTTGTTAAATCTTGTGCCTCAAAACGATGAAGCGCGGCGCATGATTATACAGGCGCAACTTAAACAGGGGCATTTTGCCCAGGCTGCACAAAGCGCGAACCAGTTAACTGATCCGATCCAGCAACAATCCATGTTGCAGGAATTACGGATAAAATGGATTACACAAAACCCACCGCCCGCAGCACAAGTTAAAGACTGGCTGGCTGGTACTGTCAATGTTGAGGACCGTGAACAACTATGGCGGGCATATGCAACAGTCCTTTCCAAACAGCCCGATGGCGAACAAAAAGCATTGGCCTGGCTTAACAGCGTACGCGGTGAACAGGATGTCGAGGCTTTGCGCCGGGAGCGGGCCGTATGGGCCGAAAAACTGAATGACTGGCGTACTGTTGTTGCCGAACTTTCACCGATGGCAGCCAGTGGAAAGCTATCCACGGCAAACTGGGAACGGCTGGCAACAGCCTATGCAGCCTTGCAAGATGAAGCCGGATTAAAAGCATTATTACCATTGGCACCCGGCCAGGATGCAATAGTCCAGGCCCAGCTATCAATGGCGCAACATGCTATCGCCCTTGGCAATATCAATATGGCCAAACGCTGGTTTCAGGCTTTGCCCCCAACAGTTCGTGATGACCCGGCCCAGCAGCAAAAACTGTGGGAAATTGCCAAAGCCACAGGTGATACAGATTTGTATCTGGCCACCAGCAATAACCTTGACCGTCCCTGCCTGGAAACGGTCGAATGGCTTTCACGTAACAACAAGGCACTGGCAAACAAACAATTTTCCCGGTGCGACGCACAGAAAAACCCGGAAACATGGCTTGTACTTGCCCAGCGCCTGGATGCAATTGACTTGCTAAAAACGCAATCCCTGCCAACAAAATGGCAAGATCAGCGACGTTCCGTCCTGATCAGCATGTGGCGGGCCAAGGGGCAGCAAAACCAGGCCCTTGCGTGGTTGGGAGAACAACCACAAACCATAGCCAACCTGAAATTACAGGCTGAAATCCTGCAAAATCTGCATGACGATGGCACCGCTGAAAAATACTGGCTGGCAGTATATCGCAAATCAGGTGACCTTGGCGCGCTGGATCAGGCCAGTTTTCTTGCCCTGAAAGGACATCGGGATAACGATGCCCAAAAGTTGCTGGAACAGGCATATGACCGGTATAATGGCAAACTCCCCCATACATTATTACAACGTCTGGCCTCGTTTTACGCGCGCAGCATTACGGATGGGGACTTGCCACGCGTTAAAACATTACTGGCACAAACCCATGGTGAAACGCGCGATCTGTTGCTGGCACAACTTGCCACTGGCAAATATTGCGACCTTGTTCAGCAAACGGCAGATAAGACCCCGCTGACCTCAGGGGCACTCCGCGCACTGGGCCAGTGTGCCATGGACAACACACCCGGCATTGCCGCAATTTATTATCAAAAAGCCATCGACCTTGGCGATCAGGACAGCCTGCCTGCACTAGCCTACGCACTTGAAGCCGGTGGCAGCCCGGAAAAGGCGCTCGCGATTTGGCGCAAAATTCCTGCGACATCAATGTCGGACAATGCACTGTTAACAGCAGCACGCAGTGCCCTTGAAGCCAATCAACCCAATCAGGCCGAAAGCTTTTGGTTACAGGCAAACAAACTTACCCATGCCAATGACTGGGCATTGGGTGCAACCATTGCCGAAGCACGGAAAAAGCCACAGTTGGCCTTACAACGGCAGAAACTGGCACTGCAAAACGAACCAACACCGGAAAACTATTATACGGCGGCAGCAACGGCGCAAAATGCAGGTGATCTTGCCCAAAGCACAGCCTGGCTGCGCAAGGCCAACGCCCTGCAACCGGAAAATACCCGCTTTAACGCTGATCTGGGCGTACGATTGGCCAGCCTTGAAACCCCGGAACAACAGAACACAGCCATTCCCTATCTGGAAAAGGCCGTTCAGGATTATCCCAACGATTATCGACTGCATGAAACACTGGCAAACCGCTATGTTGCAACAATCAACAATGTCGGTGCGCGCCAACAGCTGGAACAGGCAATTGACCTTGAACAATACCCGGTCAGCTTTGGCGACGATTATGGCAGCCTGGAAGCACGACGCTATCGCCAGCGCCGCGCCCATGAAACCCTGGAACGCCGCGACAGTGTGACCGTTGCCAGTACCTGGTCTCCTGCCGGCGTGTCAGAATTTCCGCAGGCCAATAACACAACCGAACGCCGGTCCGCTTCGCAAAATGTACAAACCGTATTATGGGATCATGCATTGGGCGACGAACCCATCCGAAATGGCAGTACATTGTCGGTTTATGGCCGTATCCTTATCGGGGCAAACGGTCATAGCCGTTATGGCCAAACGGCAGGCACCGGCCTTGGTCTGCGTTACAAACCGCTTGGCGATTATAACCTGAATCTTTATAGCGAACTTTACAGCCAGACACGGCAAGACAAAAGTGGCGCGCCCGGCATCAAAACAGGCGACCTTCTGAATTTCGATAAACTGATGGACGGCATTAGCGATTCATCTAACAACCATAAACGCGACAACGACCTGATATTGCGCGCCACAGCATCCTTTTTTGATCAAAATGAATACCGCAATGACTGGCATGTTGATGATGATAGCTGGAACGAACGTTTTTTGAATGTTGACCTGTCATGGTGGACCCGTTCGGGGAACCATATGGCATTGTCACGTTTCCAGCAGGGACGCAGCTTTAAACTGCCAACGACCAGTGCGCAAACTCTTATGCCCTATGGCTTTGTCGAGGCCGCAGCCCAGGACCCGAACAATACATGGCGCCAGGACATACGCACAGGTGTTGGCATCCGCTGGCAACTATTTACCGATGATGACAAATACAATGCCTATCGCACCCGCATTAATGCGCGACTGGAAGTACAAAAATCGGTGGGGGGTAACCTTTATGAAGGGGCTGATGGCATTTTATTCGGGTTGGAGGTGAATTTCTGATGCGTGTTCTTGTGGCTCTAATTGCGATTTTCCTGATTGTGAGCCTGGCAAATACCCGGCCCGCACAGGCCTCCTCCATGCCTGAAACCATGTTTTACCAACCTGTTGAAACAGATAAAAACATCACGCCTGCCCAGTGGCAGACAATCTGGCAAGACAGTGTAAAAAACGGGATCAAAACCGTAATTGTGCAATGGACATCACATGGCGATAACGATTTTGGCGGGGCCGATGGCTGGCTGGCGACAACATTACGCCAAGCCAATGAAAATGGCCTGACCCTAATTATCGGCCTGCACATGGACCCGGACTATTATGCGCGCCTGTCTGAACTCGACACTGCAGGCACCCAGCCTTATCTGGAAAATCAATTAGGTTTATCGCTGCATCAGGCTAACATCGTTAGAACCAAATGGCACATTGATGCCAAAGGCTGGTATGTCCCGTTGGAACTTGATGACTGGAATTTTCAGCAAAAAGCCAGACGCGATATTATCAGCCAGCAATTGCGCGATCTGGCCGGTCACCTTGACGCCCCCCTTCATGTCAGCAGTTTTAGTGGCGGCAAACTGACCCCGGATGCCTATGCAAAATGGTTAAGCTCCCTGCGCCAGAACAATATTTACGTCTGGGCGCAAAATGGCACCGGTACACGGACCCTGCCACAAATAGCCAGAAAAGCCTATCTTGAAGCCCTGCCGTGCAACATTGGCATTGTACTGGAAGCCTTTAAACAAACCAGCGCACCAAGCCGGAAATTTACTGCAGTGCCGACCACGCCAGACGCGTCAAATACCAAATGCCACCCGGTTTCCGTATTTGAACTACGCTATTTGCCATGGGGTGCACTATTGCGCAGGCAATAGCCAAGCGACACTACAGCAATGACACAAAACAAAAACCACCCCCGCCAGGTAAACTGTGGGGGTGGTTTTTGGTCCCGCAATCAGCGATGCATTTTTACTGAACCGAAATCGGCATCGTATCATGATCATATTGGCTAAAATCAGTACCCGCCGTGATCATGGGCAAGGTCGGGTCCAGCAACTGGTTGATAGATGTGATCTGGTCATCGCCCAGCGTGCCGGTTACCTGGTGGATCAGCGCATAATTAAGAAGGTGGCTGTAAATCGCCGCCAACGCACGGCGTTCCATTGCAAACAGATCTTCGTCTTCGTCAAGCACATCGAGCACGGTTGACTGACCGGCATCGAACTTGATCTTTACGGCATCCACAATTCGGCGGTGCGTCTGCACGCCTTTTACCAGCGCCCTGATACGTTCAGGTCCATTCACCAGTTCGTTAATGGTGCTGGCCACGGTTTCACGCAATTCACGTAAATAAATCGCCCGCTGATAGCGTGCCTGGTCTACCTGACTTCTGGTTTCCAGCGCTTCGTAACCACGACCGCCGGGGTTAAATAGCGGCACATTCAGGCGAAGCATTGCCACACCTTCGTGGGTCAGGCTGCCACCACCAAAAAGCGACCCACCGGAATCACGCCTTGTATCGGTAAAGATAAAATCAAAAGTCGGTAAGGCCTGGCCAACATCGGCGGCCAGCGCGGCGCGGCGTTCATCAATGGAATAATCCATCGCCCTTACCCGCGGGCTGCTTTTAAGGGCCGCTTCCAGCCAATGATCAACATCGGTTTCATCAAGTTTAGGCAAGGACACGTTATTTGCCAATGTCGCAAGTGATGCGGGCAACGTACCAACCCGGCGCTGCAATTGTGCAAAGGCGCGCTGATACGAAGTGCGGGTGGCGACAACCCGGGCTTCGGCTTCGGCCAGGCGCGCTTCGACCAGATCCGCCTCGTAAGAAGTTGCAAGGCCCTGCTTTTGCCGGGTTAAAATATCAACCTGGCGTTCTGCCATCGACGCATTCTCAATACGGGCCAGGCGGGCATCGTCTGCTGCTGCCAGCGTGCTAAGATAAGCCTCGATCGCCTGGTAACCGACATCCTGTTTCGCCGTTTCCAATGATTCTTTCAGGCGCATACGTCCCATATCGGAACTGACGATATTCATGATCGTTTCAAAGCTGAAAATATGCTGCTGTAGCTGAAACGTCCGCTGACGATTATCAAAATTACCCTTGCCCAGGGCAAACACGGTGTTATCTGACCGGTCAATGCGTTGCTTGACCCATTCACGATCAAACGTTGCCGATACCTGCGGCAAATACCCCATAAACGCGTTGACCTGATTGGCAGCGCCCTCACTGACCTGTTCTTCAGCCAATGAAATATTGGGGTTCTCTGTCATTGCCATTTTGTAAACAGCATTAAGGTCTTCAGCTTTTGCGTTGCTGACAATACCTGATGCTGAAATGCCAAGCACACACGCCGACACTAGAATTTTCTTTTTCATCACCATGCTCCCCACGGGAATATCCCCCTGATCACTGTATTTTTGGTGACAGGAATTCAATATGACAGCCAATCCCGGCAGGAATGGCCAAATCCGGATTTGGCAACACGATACGCATGCCAAAAGTTTTGCTTTTAGGTTCTACAATCTGATCAACGAGCGATATTTCAGCCTTGCTTGATGGCAGGTTCGGCCCATCAAAATGAACAACGACTTTTTCGCCTTTTTTATATTTGCCAAACCTGGCAACAGGCAGCGAAACTTCAACAAAAAGCGGATCAAGCTGGGCGATCAAGGCAATTGCCTTACCGTCAACCTGTTCGCCAACTGTCAAAAGTTTTTCGATCAAAACGCCATCAATCGGGCTTTTAATCATTCGGTCTGCCAATTGCGCCCGCGACAGGGCCAATTCCGCCTTCATAATCGTGATATTTTCCTTGGCCGCCTCATAGTCAAGCCGGGCACTGTCGCGGTCGGTTTCTAGGGTATCGATTTCCTCCTGGGTCATCAATTTTGCCGCCCGTAACTTTTCGGTTCGTTTGATGCGACGTTCCGTAAATTCAAGTTGCCGTTTACGTGCTGCCACCGAACTTTGCGATTGCGCACGAACCTGCGCATAATTGACCTGAGCTTTCTCAACTTCGGCCTGCAATTCAGCAATCAGATCGCCTTTTTTTACTCTTTGCCCACGGCCAGCGTGAATGGCATGAATAACCCCGTCCACAGGGCTTGCCAATTCCACCAGTTCACTGGCACTCACCTGACAAACGTTCTGTTCCGCGCCGACTTGCTGATCGCCCGTGTCATTTCCCTGGCGGGCATTTTCAAGTAACTGCGCAAATGGATCAGGGTCAGCTGGCGTTGGTGCCCCGGCCTGGGCAAACACAGGCGACAGTCCCCCCACCAGCACAAGGCACAGCGCCAAAACGACAAGCGCACTATGTCTATACGAAAATGTCAAACCTCGAACCTCTTAAGGAAATTGCGCCGAACAACGCGGTAAATCAGCACGGCAACAGGTTCCCAGCCCAGATCAAAGCGGACATGGGCACGGTCGCCGTAATTTTCGGGGGTCAACCCGGCGCAGCAGGCAACTGTTGCCACAAAAACCGGGTTCACCAGTTCCGGGCGGGAATTGGCTTCGGGTTTCAAGGCAAACGGCCCACCCCCTTCAAGGGACAAAACCGGGCTGGGCAGTTTTAGCGTTGCTGTTGGCGACCATGATGTGACGGTACCGGGAATAACATCGTCCAGATGCCCGGCAAACCGCAGCTCTACGCCGCGAAGCCGTTCGCGCACCAGATCTCCATCAATCGCAGGGACGGCCACCTTGATGACCGGCGCGATATCAGGTTCTACCAGATAACCCGCCTCGCCACCGCGGGGTAAAAAACGCCCGATCAGGTCTTCTTCAATGCCTGCTTCATAAATACCGTCATGCGGCGCGCGAACAGATAACGCATCGATATCGCGCGTGGTCGTTGCCAAACGTTCCTGTGCATTTGCCATGCGCTGCCGGGTAATCGATGCCGCCACCTGATCAGTTGCGTTATCAGCATCAAGCTGTTGTTTTAAGGCATCTATTTCAGCCAGGACCTTGCGGCGATCGGTTAACAGTTTTTCGTTGGCAAGGGTCATCAACAAATCGCCTGCACGAACCTGGGCACCACTTTGTTGATGAATTGCAGTAATAAAACCACTGGTGCGCGCACGCACAGCGGCATCATCAGGCAACCAAACCACACCCTGCGCAACAACCCGGTCAGGCACGGGAACAAAAGCCAGCGCAACCAGCCCACCCGCGAGCAACAAACCACGAAAAACCGATTGCGCCCGTTTGCCTGACAGGCTGGGACTGGTCAGCAAAAAGGCCGATCCTTTAAGAACGGGCATCCCAAACATGTTAAAAACGGTCCAACATCCCAGCATGGCACCAACAAAGAAATATCGTTCGGCAAGATGAATGGCGATGGTCACCAGCACCATGGACCGATAGGCAAACGAAAAAGGCGCATAAAACAAAAACCACCGCCGTTCGGATGGCAGCGCTTCAAATTCGTATTCGCGATCAAGGCCAATGATATATCGCTTGATCAGATAGCTGTAATATTTGGTAGATTTTAACGCCAGATTTGGAATTTCGATCAGGTCACATAGTAAATAATAGCTATCAAAACGTTGCAGGGGATTACCATTGAACAGCAAGGTTGATATCCCGCTGATCAGCATAACGTTATGGGCAACCGACCGGACAATACCCGGTTCCGCTGCCACCCAGACAAACATCGCGATAGATGCCATCGACAGCTCAACCAGAATTCCCGCACCGTCAACAAACGCGCGGTGCCATTTGCTGCGAAACGTGATGCTGGATGATGCATCGACATAGGGAACCGGCACGAACAGCAAAAACATCAGGCCCAGTTCGCGAACATTACCGCCGTAATGACGCACCACAACAGCATGACCAAATTCATGTACCAGCTTTAGAACCGGATAAACCAGCCAAACAATCATAAGGTTTTCTGCACTGATGAACTGGTCCAGCCCCCCTTCAGTCAGGGTTTCCCAATGCACACCGGCCATAGTAATGGCAGACCCCACCAGCATCACAAACAGGAACGCCGTAACGGGGCTGAAAACCCAGCGCATTGCCGGTTCCAGATAATCAAGAACACGGGTCAAATCGAATAATGGAACGCGCACATAAAGCGGATTTTTAAACGGTGCAATCGCCTTGGCGCGCCGGGTGCGAACCATCCGCTGTTCCAGTGCCCGCGGATTGGGGGCTTCGCCGGTTCGAATCAATTCAAGTGATTTAAGCTGATCAACGATCTGGGCAAACTCGGCATCGTCGCCCTCGATCTCGCCTTTCTTTTCCAGATCGCGGCGAATATCGGCCAGCGGTGTTGCCCCGTCCATCCGGCGCAACAAGGCATGTGCTGCCGTTGTTAACCGATGATACCGGTTTGAAAGCCGGTCATGGGCAATATAGGCCGCAACATTATGATAAACATGCCGAAAGAACGAAACATCCGCCCGCACCATCGGCTTAAGACCAGACAGTGTTTCCCAGCGCGAAGGCTGGGTCGGTGCCATCGGTGATGGCATCATATCGCGGGTTGCATCGGCTGCGAGCATGTCATTCATGGCATCACCCGCCAAAGCCGAAGACGCATCCAATCCCACAGCGGATGAGTATAAATCCAGAAAACCGACCGGGGTTCGGTTTCCACCTTGGCGACACCACGCATACCTGGCTGTAAGTCCTGGGTGGATTCAACCAGCAAGGCTTCGACATTGAAATAATTTTCGCCATCGCCGGCTTCAGAAATCGGGGATATCCGCTCGACCGAAATTTCGTTCAAACTGTTGGGGCGGGCATGAAGAAGCAAGACCCCGGACTGACCGACCGCGATGTGCCGAATGTCTTTTTCGTTCACTTTCAATTTCAGGCGGTACTGGTTCAGCGGGCTGAGTTCAAAAAGAACCTCACCCTCTTTCACCGGCGATCCGATTTTTTGCGAAAGATCGCCTTCAATGACAAATCCGCTAAAAGGCGCCTGCAATTCAGTTCGAACCAGCTGGCTTTTCACCAATTCCAGTTCGGAAATGGCCTGTTGCATCCGCGACCGTAAAATACGCGCTTCCGACAAATCACGTTCGCCGGTTGCTGCCTCAATTTTACGCTGACTTTCAACAATCGAGCTTTGCAGTTCAAACCGGTGTAACTGCAATTCACGGGTTTCCATACGTCCCAGAACATCGCCTTTTTGCACGACATCCCCGGCACGCACCAGTCCCTCGGCAATAAAACCATCAAACGGGGCGGGCACAGCCCGCTGCACCAATCCTTCGACCTCGGTTTCGGCTGTAACGCGATACGGAATATGAATGAGCAGGCTTGCAACGAACAGGGCCAGAACAAGCACCCCGACAGCCTTAACCCGGGTGTGATGCAACCCGAAAACCCAGCCCATCGCCCGGTTTACCCGACGATAAAACCGGTGCAAACCACTGCGCGCTGCCGCCATTTGCAAACCAAATGCCGGTGCTATTAATTCGGATAAAACACCACCAAGTGCCTGAACCCGCAGGCATTGATCAAGATTGCATTCGATTTGAACAACGACGACGCCATCCGCCAGATCAGGCAAAACCACGGGCCACGATCCAACCCAGGCCTTTTCACGCCCTTCAACCAGTTTTGCGTGGCTTTCAGTCGCGGTTTGCGAGCTGCTGCCAGCACCGGAAAAATGCACCGGGCCCTTTTGATACACAGCTTCACGCATGGCATCGACAATCAGGTGGACACGGTCACTTTTGGCGGTAACCATCGCCGTATGAGAGGACCCCAGAATGCGCACCTTGCGCCCCTGAACCAGACCAATCGTCACACGGTTCGCAACCAGATCATCGGCCATAACGGTGGCACAACTGGTTGCACCAGCCTCAAGATCGGTGCAGGACAGAAGGGCCGCACTGGCGTGTTGACCATACCGTAAGGCTACCGTCTCGGCGGTATCACGGTATTGTTCCCCGCGCCAGAACCCCGCCAGCCACGCAGCATTCCATTGCAGGCACCGCATTGCCAGGTTCAAACGTGCGGTATCGGCGGTTGGTAAAACAATACCAACCGCACCTTTCAGGTCATCATCAACGAAAATGACATTGGATACATACCCCACCCCCAAATCTGGGTTGGTTGTTGCAACGCCACTGCGTACAACGAGGCTGCGTTGAACAACCTGGGTCAATGTTGCGCCGGGTTTGCCATCGGCACCACGATAGGCAGCGACCCGAAAATGCCGGTTGGCACCTTCAGCACTGTTAAATGCAACAACGATTTCAACAGGTGCAACCCCCAGAACAAGTTCCAGGTTGGCCCGGCACAAATCAATCCAGCCATCGGCCAGGTCGGAAAACGACCGGGCTGACGACAGTTTTCGCCATAGTTCCGGGGATATAAATCCCGAAGCATCACCTGTCGTCGGGTTACCGGGTAGATTAGTCAAAACGCCCCCAAACCCCGATATCAAGTCCCCCGCAAGTCATCTCCATTCCCCTCAAAACAGAGTCAGACGAACCTGGCCTTAGCCAAGTTTTCCGTATACGCGTTCATATTCGGCCAACGTATGGTCGAGGATTTTCTTCAGGCGTTTCGCCGCAAACGGGCTCATGATGATACGGTCACTCAGCTGAACACGAACATCATCCTGCGAGCTGCTCCATACCTGGCTGGTCCCGAACAGCAGCATGACTTCTTCCCGCGTGCTGGCAACGTTCGACACATTGGCATAGGTGCTGCGCATGTTGGCGTCATCCCAATTGATCTTGCGCTGATCGGTATCGGTGGTTACGCCAGTTTGCGATTTGGTATTCTCAGCCATTCTTCGTAAATCCTTATATTCAACTTAAAACGGGGTATCGCGGTTTTCAGGCCAACGCTATGCGGCCTTGGTTACCAGCGAAAGAACCGGTGCCTTTTCAACCAGTTCCGGTACAAAAACCGGGCCTTCGTCTGTTGCGGCATCATTCAGCCACAGGCCGGATTCCGCATCAAAAACAAGGCTGGTGCCACCTGACGGTGCCAGGGCGGCAAAATCTACATAACGGCCATTTTCATCCAGCCACAGGAACGCGCCATCTTGCGGTTCGGCATCCTGCTCGCTGGCATCATTTCCGTCAGTTCCTTGTGCTGGCGGATTGGCCGGGGTTTCGCCGGTCGCATCGGGTGCGGCATTACCCGCCGGTCCTTGCGCACCTGGCGCTTGCAGGCCAGCCGGGTTGGTATTTTGCCCTGCAGAAGGCAGGTCATTGGCCCCTTGCGGCGTATTAACCTGGGCACCGAACGAAACCGAAGGTGTCGAAAGACCGAGGCCATTGTTCCCGATACCATTCGCCGATGACAACGTGCTTTGATCGCTTGTTGACAGGATTGTGGCGGCTTCAATGAACCCGGCAATGCTGCCATCATTTGTTTGATGAACAGACCCAACCCCGCCCAAAATGGCATTCGTGCCACCAGCAAGCGAAAGCGAGCCGGCACCATTGCCACCGATACCGCCACCACTTTGCCCGATCGCAGACAAGACGCCCGCAAAACCGGAGGCTCCGGCACCCGTCAGGAAGCTGCCTGGTGCCGATGTGCTGTGCGACGAAGATGAACCTGAGCCCGACGACGTTGTACTGGTGATCGATTGCAAGATCGGGCTGCGTTCATCAATGCTGGCAAAATATGCTGCTTGTGGCTGCAAAATCGGGTCACCCTGGAAGGCCGGGAACTCGGTTTTGGAATTACGGGTTTCGTCTATCCGGAATTCGCCATTTTCAATCTGAACCAGATCAAGGGCCGCGTCAGCCACAATAAAGTTGGGTTGTTCACCACCAAGGATGAAGTCGACACCCGAACCTGAATCCAGTGTATCCTGACGACCGGTGAAAGACTCAGTTGAGCGTGCCATTCGCGGCAAGCTGTCGTGATATTCCTTCCCTTGTTCACGCGGGACAAAGCCATAATAAACTTCGCCTTCGTCACCAATCAGGATGTCGTCGTCCACACCACCAAACAGGCTATCTTCATAGGCCCCGCCGATCAGCTCGTCATTGCCCTCATCACCATAAAGGATGTCATTGCCGTTATTTTCGGCAAGCAGCTCTTTGGTATGAATTTCAAGACGGTCAGTAACGTCCCGATAGGTGGCGCCACCCTGATCACCGATGATGGCATCATTACCGGCATCACCATCAAGATAATCATCAAACGAACCGCCAATCAGAATGTCATTGCCTTCGTTGCCATGGATAGTGTCATCCCCGCCGACTGCCTGATTACGGGTTTCAAGGGTATAATGCGTGCCAAGATCCCAGTTTTTCTTTTCGGCAATCACATAGATTTCCGAATTGTCCAGCTTGAGATAACCGGCATCCCCCAGAACAACGTCATCCCCGGCACCTGCCGAAATCGTATCGCCACCCTGACCACCAAAGATCGCATCGTTGCCAGCCCCGGCATTAATAATGTCGGCACCGCCAATGGTTTCTTCAACAGTTTCAAACATCACAAGGGTGCCATCAGCCTTGCGTGTCAGTTCGGCAAGGTCCCCGGCGATATAATCGCTACCGGTACCGGTCGTGATGGTGTCACTTCCCGAACCACCAAACACCACGTTGTTGCCATTCCCGGCATCAATAATGTCATCGGTATTGGTCCCGATATTGCCATGACGTGCAATCACATCTGCGCCCGCACTGCCCATCGGTACAATAATGCCAAGGTCACCCAGAATGGTGTCATTATCGGCATTGCCAAAGATGCTATCCTGGCCAATCCCGCCCAGGATCATGTCATCACCGGCCCCGGCTGTGACAAAGTCGTTGCCGCCAATGGCTTCTTCAACAGTTTCAAAACTGACCAGCGTGCCGTTGATATCGCGTTTCAATTCGGCAAGATCGCCCGAAATATAATCTACGCCGCTGCCCGTAGTGATTGTGTCGTTACCCGACCCGCCGAACACAACATTATCGCCATTTCCGGCATCAATAATGTCGTCGGTATCTGTACCAATATTACCGTTCCGCGCAATCACATCCGGGCCAGCATTCCCGACCGGAATAACAATACCAAGGTCACCCAGAATAGTGTCGTTACCATTGCCGCTGGCAATAGTGTCCTGTCCAACACCACCAAGAATAAAGTCGATCCCTGCACCCGTACCGGTCGTGATGGTATCATCACCACCAACGTTTTCTTCAACCGTTTCAAAGCTGACAAGCTTGCCATCGGCATCACGTTTCAGTTCGGCAAGATCGCCCGAGATATAGTTGGTATTGCCTGCACCATTGCCGGTGCCTGTACCAATCGTGATCATATCATTGCCAGAACCACCCAGCACGATCTTGTTACCGTCACTTGTGGTGATGGTGTCGTTGTTATTGGTCAAACCGATGGTGCCATTGCGTGCAATCACATCCGGGCCTGCACTGCCAACCGGAATGACAATACCTAGGTCACCAATGATAATGTCGGTGCCATAGCCGGTCGAAATCGTATCCTGACCAATACCGCCCAGAATAATGTCATCGCCCG
>NZ_JAGEMF010000006.1:0-212385 GCF_040148805.1 Thalassospira sp. NFXS8
CAATGTCAAAGAACTCCGGGGAAAATCCCCGCCCCGACCAGTCCGCGTCGCCCTAGTTACCAGCGCCGCACCCCGTCGGTGGAGGCGGGTTATAGGCCCCAGTCCGCCACCTGTAAACACCTTTTTTGCAGAATTTACGAGTTTTTTGCCTAATGTTAGGTACACCCCCGAAACAGTCCGCATAAACACTGGGGTTTGCGGACATCGCGGGTGCAGCATTTTTTCCAACCGCAATGCAAAACCTTCGCCGATGTCGGTTTTATGACAAATGCCCGGGCAAAAAAACCGGGGCTATTGCATTGGAGTCCGGGGATTTCTTTATATAAACGAAGAAAACGGGCCTTTGACCGACACAGTATTTTCGCTTTTGTAAATTTTGCAGGCAGCGTAAAGAGGTTTTAGCCATATTAGAGACCCGCCAGGCACAACGGAACAAACCAACAGGCATTATCGCCATTCCGATTGCCGGTTTCCCCTATAGACAGGTAAAGCACATATCATGATCCGCGTTCCCCACATTATTGCCCATCGTGGCGCATCGATTGAAGCCCCGGAAAATACCATTGCTGCATTTCGGATTGCCCAGGTTCGCGGTGTGAACTGGATTGAATGCGATGTGACATTAAGTGCCGATGACCAATGTGTGCTGATCCACGACGATACCCTTGATCGCACCACCAATGGCACGGGCCCCATTCATCAGCAGGACCTGGGCACCTTGCGCACCCTTGATGCCGGAGCATGGTTTTCAGACATATATAAAGGGGAACGCATACCAACCCTGGACGAAACCCTTGATACGCTGGCGGCCCTGTATATGGGGGTCAATCTTGAAATCAAACCATCGGGCTGTGATGCGATGGTATTGGCGCGCAAGGTTGCCGCAACAATCGGCAATCGGCGCGATGTGCCAATTTTATTGTCGAGCTTTGATCCGCAAGTTGTAGCCATAATGGCCGAGCTATGCCCCGGGCTTGATTGTGGCTGGCTGGTTGAAGACGTGCCGGCGGACTGGAAAGCGCAATATACCGCCCTGAAAGCCGCCGCCCTGCATGTGGATCAAGAGCAACTTACGGCTGAAAAATGCGCTGAAATAACAGGCGAAAATGTGCCTTTGATCTGCTATACGGTCAATGATCCGGATCGGGCACGCACATTGCTGTCCTGGGGTGTTCGCGCGATTATTACAGATAATCCCGCCTTGATGACAACGGCCATCCCCCCCATTCGGTAAACGTGCCTTCATTTAACAAGATATCCCACTGCCAGTTGATATGCCGCTGCCACCCACGGGCATATCAAACAGGGATACATTTCGGAAACGCCCCAACCTATGACGACGCCTGAAAATGACCTGACACCCAACATATCGCCGCAACCGCTTTATCCTCATAACCGGGTAAGGCGGCATTTGTCCGAATTGTTCCGCCTGGCATTGCCGGTGGTCATTGCCCGTATCGGCATGCTGGTCATGTCGGTTGTCGATACGATTATTGTCGGCAATTACGACAGTTCCAGCCTGGCCTATCTGAATATCGCCCACGCGCCATTCATATCATTGCTGGTGACAGGCATTGGCCTTTTGACCGGCATCATGATTATGACGTCGCATGCCTTTGGCCGAAAAAATCACCAGGCAGCAGGGCAGGTCTGGCGGGCCTGTTTTCCCTATGCTGTTATGTTGGGGTTTGCGCTTGCCGTGGTTGCCTGGCAGTCAAAGTGGATTTTCGTCCTGAGCGATCAGCCCGAAGCGATCATTATTCATTCAAGCGAACTGGCCCATATTCTTGCTATTGGGATGCCCGCTGCGCTGATTTATATTTCGTGTTCTTTCTTTATGGAAGGATTGCAACGGCCCCTGCCCGGCATGATGCTGATGCTTGCAGCGAATATCGTTAATCTGGTGCTTGATTACGGGCTGGTGCATGGGGCATTCGGCCTGCCGGAACTGGGTGCTGCCGGAGCAGCGTGGACATCCACCATCATTCGCTGGCTGATGGCCGGAACCATGCTGGCCTATATTTTGCTGATGCGCGACCATGTTCTGTTTGGACTGCGAGACGGATTTTCGGGCTGGTGGCACCATTCACGCGATGCCAGATCAATGGGATATGCATCGGGCGCCAGCCAGGGCATGGAAACAGCGGCATTTGCGGCCATGCAATTATTTGCCGGACGGATCGGGATTATCGGTGCGGCAAGCTATGGCATTACCATGACCATTCTGGCCTTGATGTTTATGTTTGCCCTTGGCCTTGCCTCGGCAACGTCCGTCCGGGTGGGTATTGCCTATGGCCGACGCGACCGCCCCGATATGGCGCTGGCCGGATGGATTGGCCTGACCACCACCATGGTGGTGATGTTTTGCCTGAGCCTGCCGGTTTATTTCTTTCCCGCCTGGGTCGCCGAGCTGTTTAGCGAAGATGTCGCGGTTATTGCCGGGACGTCGGGATTGCTGATTTTGATGCCAATTATTTTTCCCACCGACGGGGGACAAAATGCCGCCATGAGTGCCCTGCGCGGGACGGGAGATAAATGGGCCCCCACGGTTTTGCACATGTTTTCCTATATCTGTGTGATGATCCCGGCAGGATATTATCTGGCGTTTGTCCGCGATATGGGAGTTTCGGGCCTGTTTTGGGGCATTGCCATTGCCAGCCTGGTCGCGGTTAGCGGACTTGCCATCAGGTTTGGAATTGTTTCAAAGCGGGAATTGCCGTCTTACCCGTAGTAGCGATCGCAAAATTGTAGCCTGACAAAATGGTCCGCCCGATATTTTCGAGGCGGGCCTTTTTAATAGGTGGGTGCGGCGCAAAGCTGGGGCAGAAAACAGGAGTATTTCGACATGACAAACGCCCCGGACACACAGAAAACACCACAGCAAAACCCGCCGGAAAAATGGCGTGCAAACCTGATGGATGCAATGCAGGCCCTGCGCGGGCGCAGTGACCCGCGTTTTGAAATTTTGCTGGCCCAGGGCAGCATGTCGGTTGAAGTTTATGCACCCGACAAAATCGACCATCAGACACCCCACCGCCAGGATGAGCTTTATATTATCCAGTCCGGGTCGGGGATGTTTTACCGGGATGGATCATATAGTGCCTGCGCGGCGGGTGACGTTTTATTTGTACCTGCCGGAATGGCACATCGATTTGAAGATTTCAGCGACGATTTTGTCACCTGGGTTATTTTCTGGGGTCCGAACGGTGGTGAAGCGCCCTGACCCCGCCATTTTCTAATGGCGCGAGGCAGCAAGAGCCAGTCGCGGCATTAACAGATCACAAAAGGGTATCACCAGTGCATCAAATGCCGCTGCTGCCCGGGCGGCATCAATACGAATGATATGCTGTTCAATATCGCGTTGGGTTGAAAAGCTTTTAAGGCTGGCCAATTCGGGGAGACTGGCAATCAACAGATCATAAAAAGCAAGCTGATCGGTCGTCGCACAGTTATCGGCCAGATTACCCAAATGGTTATAAAGCGCCATCGCCAGAAACCAGCGACAATAGGGTAACAGGCCCTGGACAATTTCGTCGCGCTGCCCAGGTTGCACATATTGCTGCAAATCGGGGTCAAGCCAGACGGCATTTTGCACCCCGGCAATAAAGGCATTGCGGTGTGCCGGGTTGTTTTCGGAAAAAAACAACCCCGTTAGCCACGCAGAAAGATCATCAAGGGCGGCCTTGCGGCTTTGAGGGGTGGCATTAACACCATAATCAAGCGTTGGCATCGGCGGTTGCCCCGGCATGGCAAGGGCCGCAATCGCCAGATCCAGCACCGCATGGGTCAACCATGCCTGATGCCAGATTTGCATCGGACGAAAATAGGGTTCTTTTTCATGACCACCTGCCTCGATCCAGCTTTCGATCAAATGGCTGCGGCCAAGAGCAATGCCAATTTGCAGGGCATTTTCAAAACCAAGACCATTGTGTTGCAAACCGGAACGCACACCAAGCATATCTTCAAGCAGGGGTAAACTGGCCACCGCCTGGTCGCTGCGAACCCCGGCCCCGGCGGGCAGGTAAAAGGAAGGTGCATCCCCATGCCCGATTACAGCACGCACATGACGCCCGAGCCGCCCCCAGTAAACCAGACGAACCGGTTGCGCACGTTTGCGCCAAAGCGGGCGGGTTTCATCCCAGCTGGCGGTTTCAAATTCGGTTAATGTCATGGCCTGCGCCAGGCGCGCCAATGGTTTGGCAACTGCGGTGTTTAAATCATCCACCGTGCCAATATGCACCAGCGACAATCGCCAGCCCGGTTGTTCATGGGGGTGATGATCCAGCCAAAGATGGGCAAACCCGTGGGCGCCTGCGCGGTCCATTGCCGGTGCGACCAGATCAAGAAACATCTGCACCGGTGCGGGAATGTCTGCCATTTGATGATCCGGCAACGGATCGCCAACAATAAAGGTCCGAACGATGATATCTT
Source organism: Thalassospira sp. NFXS8 (assembly GCF_040148805.1). Classification (NCBI taxonomy): domain Bacteria; kingdom Pseudomonadati; phylum Pseudomonadota; class Alphaproteobacteria; order Rhodospirillales; family Thalassospiraceae; genus Thalassospira; species Thalassospira sp. NFXS8. Next base: position 4,432 of record NZ_JAGEMF010000006.1, read on the forward strand.
CCCCGTCGGGCCGGTTGGCAAAAACCGGGGGCAAAAAACCGGCATAATCATCGGCGGACATCACAAACTCGCTTTTCATCGATCAAACAAAAGACATGCTGACAGCAAAGATACCGCCGCATGCAGGAATAGACACCTAATGCGCAATCAGCCGGTCCAGACGCAGACGGTGGCGCGGATCGCTTAAGCGCCATACCGCGCATCGCACCGCCAGCCACACACCAAGCCCGGTGGCACCGGCAATCAGAAACATCAAAAGTAGCTGATAAAGAACCGCCTGCAAGGGGTCAATCCCGGCAAGGATTTGCCCCGTCATCATGCCGGGAATAAAAACAATGCCACAAGCCGACATCGAATTTAACACCGGGGTCAGACCATTTTGCATAGCCACCCGCATTGCCGGGGCAAAGGCCTGATTCCGGGTGCCGCCAAGCGCCAGCCGCGCCTCTATTGCCGGGCGCATGTCACGCGCAGCTTCGCCAAGCCGCATCAGGCCCAGCGAAACCCCGTTCAGGCTGTTGCCCAACACCATGCCCAGCAAGGGAATAACAAAGCGCGGATCATACCAGGGGTCGGGGCGAAACTGGGTCGCCAGAGCAAAAACCGTCACCAGAATTGAGGCCGCTGCCATCGCCCCGGTACCAAAGGCAAAGCCCCACCAGCCGGTAAAGCGGTATTTTTGCCGGGCTGTGGCTTCGCGACCGGCAAACACGACCATGATCACGATTAAAAGAATGGTCCAGGCCGGGGCATTTAGTGCAAACAAATATTGCAGCACAAGACCCAGCAGCAGCAACTGCACCACCATGCGCACGCCCGCAACCACAATTTTGCGGCCCAGGCCCAACCGGTAAACCACCGACACCACCCCGTGCGCCAACAGCAATATTGCAGCCAACCCGACATCGAAAATATCCAGCCGAACAAACTGATTGATCATTTGCTGCTTTCCGCCATGTCGTCACGGGATATTTCAAAACACCCGGCGTGATCGAGATGAAAATGACGATCGCCAAGCAATTGGGCCTGTTGCAGGTTATGGGTTACCAGCAACACCGCACCACCACGCCGGGCATAGCCACGTAACATTTCCACCACCGCCTCGCTGCTGGCAGGGTCCAGCGCCGATGTTGGTTCATCAAGCAGCAACACCGCCGGCGCGCCTTCCATACCACGCAGCAAAGCCAGCCTTTGACGTTCACCGGTGGAAAGTTCGGCGACAGGGCGGTCAATAATATCATCAGCCAGCAACAGGGCCGCCAGGCGGGTTCGAACTGCCGATATTTCACGAAAATGGGCGGCTGGGGTATCCGCCCACCACCCTGGTTCCGCTGCCAGGTATCGCACCCGGTCGCGCCATTTGGGGGCCGGTGTGGCTGAAAGATCGGCATCCCGCAATTTTACGGTTCCCGAACGTGCGGGTTCCAGGTCGGCGATGGCCCGTAAAAGGCGGCTTTTACCAATGCCCGACGGCCCGCGCAGGGTAACAATTTCACCAACATGCAAACACAGGCTAACCGGAGGAAGATCCCCCGCCACCAGATTGGAAATTTCAAGAACGCGATCCGCCATCCTGCTTATCTACCCGTCATCATCAGACGCGGGTCAGGCCCGCATGCCCCAGTTGGGCCTCACGATAAACAGATGGCGGCATTCCGACAAGACGGCGAAAATCGCGTGAGAAATGGGCATTGTCGGTAAAACCGCACCAATAGCCGATTTCGCCTATCGACATTTGCGTGCCACCAATCAATCGGCAGGCTTCACGCACCCGGGTCAAACGCAGTAAATCGGAAAAGCGGGTATTGGAATTTTGCAAGCGCCGCTGCAAAGTACGGGCGGATGTATCAAGCCGGGATGCAACCTCGTCAATTGTCCAGCCACGGCCAACGTCATTTTCCAGAATGGCCGCAAGTTTGCGAATAACCGGCTGCCCCGCCATCGCCGATGGCGCGGTCGCAGGCATATTGGCCATAAACGGATAGCCCGGCGACACCGGAACAAAACTTTGCCAGCTGATACGCCAGCGCAGACCGCGCCCGGGAAAATCGCGTACTTTTACCAGTTTGCCATTGCGCACCATTGTCACACCCGACCCGTGCGACGGTAAAATAACACTGGTAATGCCTTCAACACCAATGGCTTCCAGCAGGCCGACAATAAAACCGTGCAATAGCAGGTTTTCCACCCGCGACGGTGCCTGCCCGCGCACAGCCCCGCGATGCAGCGTGATCGACCGGCTGGTAATGGTGTGTTCGGTTCGCCCCCGGGCATGGGAATAACTTTCAAGCCGACGCCAGCGTTCCACAATCAGTTCCGGCGACCCGCCATAACGCAACATGGTCAGGACAGGGGCCTGTTCCTTTAACGCCAGATGCCGCCCCAGCTTAACCAGAACATATGACCCTGCCGCTTCTTCAAGGCGCAACATAACAGAACGTAACCGCCCTGCTGTCATGACCGTCCCTTCAGGGACAAGTTCATATCCCTGCGGTAGCCATGCCAGTTGGCGAATTAACGCACCTTGAAGACCAAACGAAACAAATTCCTGCATTAATGCAAAGCACCCCTTGTTGATGGCGTAATCTTACAAGCATCTTGCGTTCCGGTCACCTTGCGAGAATAAATATCACGAAGCTGTTACAAAAGGCTCAAAAGACACAGGGTGGCGGACGCTGCCCCATTTGCCGATACGCAGGCTTCTATGCCTGCACATACCGTGTCATGCTGCTCCTAATTTATCACGATAGGATCAAAAAAGGCTTATCGACATGATTAGTGTTTTGTTCGTTTGTACCGGAAATATCTGTCGTTCACCGACCGCCGACGGCGTTTTCGCACATATGGTTGCCCAGGCCGGGTTAAGCCGCCAAATCCACGTCGATAGTTGCGGCACAACATCCTACCATGTTGGCGACCCTGCCGACCGGCGCGCGGTTAAGGAGGCCCGCAAGCGGGGCTACGATTTGTCGCATTTGCGTGGCAGGCAACTTGCCAAGGGCGACTTTGATACGTTTGATTACCTGATTGCCATGGATGACGGGCATCTGGATGTTTTGCACCGATCCTGCCCGGAAAACCGGCAGGATCGGTTAAAACTGTTTCTTGATTTTCATCCGTCACGCAGCGGGCAAAGCGTGCCCGACCCTTATTATGGCGGGGCCGGTGGCTTTACCCATGTGTTCGACCTGATCGAGGAAACATCGCAAAGCCTGCTGGATCATTTGCGCGAATATCATGGTTTATAAAAATACAGGATGATGAGCATGGAACACTCAAACCTGCTGGCACCCCGCATTGCCGACATTACCGGATGCACTGTCGTTCGGACCAAAACGCTGTCTGAGAGTGCGATGGCCAAGGTTGATTTGCTAGAGCTGGACAGGGCGACACCCCTTTCTGCCCACCCGACAGAAAATAGCCCGCCCCACAACAGGGTCATTGCCAAACAATCGCAAAATGGAGATGCCGGTATCGAAGGGTTAATGCTGCGTCGTTTGGCGAAAATTTCACCAATACCTTATCCAGCCGTCCTGTTTTGCGATGATAACCTGCTGGTGATGGAATATATTGCAGCGAACGGCAATGCAGGCCAAAGCGGATTGCGCGACCTGGCCGCATTACTGGCAGCCCAACACAATGTCACCGCGCCGGATTTTGGTTTTGACTTTGACACCCTGATTGGTGGCTTGCCCCAGCCCAACCCTGCAACACATAACTGGTGTGATTTTTTCCGCGAGCATCGCCTGTTATTCATGGCAAATCGCGCCCGAAAAAATGGCAACCTGCCGGGTAGCCTGCATCATCGCCTGGAAAAACTATGCACCAAACTGGGTGAATTCATTCCGCCTGATACCAAACCTTCCTTGCTGCATGGAGATTTATGGGGTGGCAATATCCTGTATCATCAGGGAAGGCTGGCAGCACTGATTGACCCGTCCGTTTATTTTGGGGATGCAGAAACTGAACTGGCTTTCGGCACACTGTTTGGCGACCTGACTTCGGACTTTTTCCAGCACTATCAGCAACATCGCAAAATTGATCCGGATTTTTTCGTCAATCGTCGCGATTTATATAACCTGTATCCGTTACTGGTGCATGCCCGTTTGTTTGGCGGGTCCTATATCCACGCCATTGACCGTACCCTGCGCCAGTTGCAATTTTAGACGTTATCAAAAAAAGGGCCGCACAATGGTGATGTGCGACCCAAAATTATCAGCCATCAGCAACCGTGATAGCGGTTATTTGCCGATCATCGAGAAAAACTCGCGCCGGGTGCCCGGGTCATCCCGGAAGGCGCCAAGCATACGGCTGGTTACCATCGACACACCGGTTTTATGAACGCCGCGCGTGCTCATACATTGATGGTTGGCATCAATCACCACCGCCACCCCCAGGGGATCGAGTTCCTCCTGAATGGTATTGGCGATTTGTGCCGTCATCTTTTCCTGAATTTGCAGGCGCTTGGCATAAATTTCAGCGACACGGGCCAGTTTGGAAATGCCGACAACGCGTTTTCTCGGCAGATAGGCGATATGCGCAACCCCAATGATCGGCACCATGTGATGCTCGCAATAACTTTCGATGCGAATATCGCGCAATAACACGATTTCATCATAGCCATCGGTTTCATCAAACGTCCGGCGCAAAACCTCTGCCGGGTCCTGCTGATAACCGGCAAAAAATTCGCCATAGGATCGCACAACGCGATCAGGTGTTCCGCGCAATCCTTCGCGGTCAGGGTCATCCCCCGCCCAGCGCAGCAATGTGCGTACCGCTTCCTCAGCTTCTTCACGGCTGGGGCGGTTTGCTGCCGTTTCGTCGTTGCACATGGTCTATCCTTCTTTATCTGTCCTGAACGGTTCTTTGCACCTGACCCCGGCAAAGCATCCCTGATGTTTTTTTACATTAGTTCAATGTCGCAACACTATGCGGACTATCGAGCGAGAACGCAGGAATATCAATGTTAAACTCGTTCCCGTCGAGATCGGCCATCACATAATGTCCGACCATAAACCCCCCCGGCGTCGCCAAAGGCGCACCGCTGGTATAGTTAAAACTTTCGCCTGCCGGGATTACGGGCTGTTCGCCAACCACGCCATCGCCGTCAACAGTCTGGGTGCCCCCGCGAGAATCCGTTATCCGCCAGTGACGGCGTAATAATTTGACCGTATTTTCGCTCTGATTTTCGATCAGAACACGATAGGCCCAGACATAACGATGGCGATCCGGGTCTGATTGCTCATCAAGAAAACTCGGCTTTACCGACACCCTGATATTATGTGTCACAGCTTTGTACATTCTGAACTCCAGACCAGCTTTTCCCGCACAATACAGGAAACCTGTTTCTCATTAGTGCAACATTTAGACAGTCTCGAATTAAACCGCTACCCATCTAAACGCGGAGAGTCTCATAATTGTGCCATAAATCCGTAAAAAGAAACGGCCTGCACAAGGCAGGCCGTCCTGGCATTAGCTAATGTTGTGCTCTTTTTTATACGTTCAACGCCGCAAACAGATCTTCTTTTAGATCATCAATATCTTCCAGCCCAACCGACAGGCGCAACATGCCCTCGGTAATGCCCATTGTCAGCTTGTCTTCGCCCGGTACACGCTGATGGGTTGTAGTCCAGGGATGGGTGGCAAGGCTTTTGGCATCGCCAAGATTGTTTGAAATATCAATCAGTTGCAGATTGTCCAGCAACGAAAACGCCGCCTGTTTGCCACCTGCCAGTTCCAGCGCGATCAACCCGCCGCCCCGGCCCGACATTTGCTTCATTGCAATTTCGTGCTGCGGATGGCTGGCCAGTGCCGGATAAATTACTTTGGAAATTTGGGGCTGCGCAGACAGGAAATTGGCCAGTTCCGTTGCATTGCGAATATGCGCATCAACACGCAGGCTCAGGGTTTCAAGCCCCTTTAGCAGCGTCCAGGCGTTAAACGGGCTCATGCTTGGGCCGGTATGGCGCAGGAACTGGGTCAAATGATCGTCGTGCCATTCCTTGTCATTAAACAGGATCGCCCCGCCAAGGCAGCGCCCCTGACCATCAATATGTTTGGTGGCCGAATACACCACCACATCGGCACCCAGTTCAAACGGGTGCTGCAAAATTGGCGTGGCAAACACGTTATCGACAACAACCCTGGCCCCGGCCTTGTGGGCAAGGTCGGCAACAAATTTGATATCAATGACTTCAAGGGTCGGGTTTGACGGGGTTTCAAGGAATACGGCGTCGGCCGGTTTGGACAGTGCCTTTTCCCACGCATCATGATCCGTGCCATCGACCAGTTCGGTTTCAACACCAAAGCGCGGCAACAGGGTGGTCAGAATAAATTCGCAGGACCCGAACAGGGCACGTGACCCAACAACACGGCCCCCCGCCCTGGTACAGGCGGCCAGCGCATTCCATACCGCCGACATGCCCGATGCGGTCGCACGGCAATATTGTGCGCCTTCCAGCAGGGCAAGGCGTTCTTCAAACATGGCAACGGTCGGATTGGCAAAACGCGAATAAACGAAACGTTCCGGCCCACTGCCGTCAAACGAGGCTTCGGCCTCGGCGGCGGTATCATAAACATAGCCGGAATTCATGAAAATGGCTTCGGATGTTTCGTTAAATCCGCTACGTTTGGTGCCCCCGCGCACAGAACGGGTTGCTGCACGCCATGTATCGGAAGCCTTTTTTTCGGTCGTCATCGTCTTGCTCCTGTGCCCGGTGCATTTCACATACCGGACATAAAAAAACCCGACCGGCAAATGATCAGGTCAGGGCGGCGATGCCATCCTGTCCTCTTTAGCGGTTTTTAACGTGGCCGCAAGCCGGTCTACAAATCCCACGAACACGCAGACTACGCCCGCTATTTGCCAACGTCAAGACATCGACAATGCCAAAACCGCACAAAAACGCCCGTTTTTTCCCTAACCCCGTCTTCTGGTGCAATAAACCGATACCCGGCTTTATCCGCGCGGTTCATCGCTTCAAACGGTATGTCGCACCCAAACTGTAAAAAACCGAATGGCAGGCCGCGTATGGACATCACGCAATGGTGAAAGCAGTTCATATGTCAAATTGCAATTCCGGCTCTATTCTCAGGGTGATACAAGCCATGTTGCCGTTGGCATCTTGTCAGGCAACAAGGATTTTAATGTTCCTGACAGAATGGAAAACATTTCCCGGAAACCACGCCCCGTGCCAAACGTTTCATTGCCGGGAAGACCAACGAGCGATTTGATGCCACCACATAACCGGCGACCACAAAGCAACCCTCAACCTGCCACCTGCGCCTCTGGTGCCGGAGGCAGCAAAAGTTATGCCCGGATTGCGATAAAACGACTGGTGCCCATGGCTGTTCTGGTGCTGGGTTTATGTGTGGCCTGGTATTTTGGGGCAACAGAATTTCTGTCATTTGAAACATTGCGCGCCCACCGGACAGATTTACAACATCTGGTCATGCAAAACCCGGTCAGCAGCGTGTTTGGCTTTATCCTGATTTATATTCTGGTTGTCGCACTGTCCCTGCCTGCCGGGTCCATGTTAACCATTGTTGGCGGTTTTCTGTTCGGAATAACGGCTGGCACAATCTATGTCGTTACCGCGGCAACAATTGGCGCAATGATTGTGTATTTGGCGGCCCGTTATGCCTTTTATGACTACATGCACGCCAAGGCAGGCAATGCCATTCGCAAAATGCAGGAAGGCTTTGCCGAAGATGCCCTGTGTTATCTGATGGTGCTGCGTCTGGTGCCGTTATTTCCTTTCTGGCTGGTTAATCTGGTGCCTGCTTTGCTGGGTGTAAAACTGCGCGCCTTTCTGTTTGGCACCCTGATCGGCATCATCCCCGGAACCTTTGTTTATGTTTCGATAGGCGATGGGTTGGGGGCATTGTTTGACCAGGGAAAAACGCCCGATTTTGGCATCATTTTTGAACCCCGCATCCTGACCCCGATTATCGGATTGGCCATTTTGGCCCTGATCCCGGTGGGCTATAAAAAATATCGCAAACACAATGGCGGAAGCCCCACATCATGACCAAAACAATCGATACCGACATTTGCATCATTGGCGGCGGGTCAGCCGGGTTATCGGTGGCGGCCGGGGCCGTGCAAATGGGCGCACGCGTTGTTTTAATTGAAAAAGGCCGCATGGGGGGCGATTGCTTAAATACGGGCTGCGTTCCATCCAAGGCATTACTGGCGGCGGCCCACCATGCACATGCCATATCGCGCAGCGCCGAATTTGGCATTCATGCAAGCCCGCCCAACATTGATTTTGCCGGGGTTATGGCCCATGTGCGCGATGTAATTGCCGGTATCGCCCCGCACGATTCGGTTGAACGGTTTGAACGACTGGGCTGTAGCGTTATCACCGACCACGCCCGTTTTACCGGTCCGGGCGAACTGGTTGCCGGCGGGCAAACCGTGCGCGCACGCCGCTTTGTCATCGCAACAGGGTCACGTGCGGCCGTCCCGCCCATACCGGGGCTTGATGATGTAAATTATCTGACCAACGAAACCGTTTTTGAACACACCACCTGCCCCGACCATTTGATTATTATTGGCGCTGGCCCGATCGGCGTTGAAATGGCGCAGGCGCATCGCCGCCTTGGCGCGCGCGTTACCATAATTGAACAAGGCAGCATCCTGCCCAAGGATGACCCCGACCTGGTGGCCGTTGCCCGGCACGCATTGGAAGAAGACGGCATCAGCCTGTATGAAAATGCCATGGCAAAACATGTGGAACCACATGGAAATGGCTGCCGGATGACAATGACACATAAAGGCGCGGATCTGACGCTGGATGGCAGCCATTTGCTGATTGCCACAGGCCGCCATGCCAATATCGACGATATGGGGCTGGATCTGGCGGGTGTGGAATGCGCCAACGGGGCAATTTCGGTTGATGCCCGCTTGCGGACCAGCAACAAAAAGATATTTGCCATCGGCGATGTAACCGGGGGCCTGCAATTTACCCATATGGCAGCTTATGATGCCGGTATTGTTATTCGTAATGCCCTGTTTCGCCTGCCGGCAAAAATCAATCACAGTGCCGTGCCGTGGGTAACGTATATCGCCCCTGAAATTGCCCAGGTCGGCCTGACCGAACAGGCCGCCCGTACACTTCATGGCAACGATATTCGTGTTGTCACCTGGGAATATGCCGAAAACGACCGTGCACGCGCCGAACGGCAAACAAAGGGCCTGATCAAGGTTATCACCACACCGTCAGGCCGTATTCTAGGTGCCGGTATTGCCGGGCATCAGGCGGGCGAGTTAATTGGCCTATGGTCACTGGCGATTAGCCGCAAACTAAAAATTGGCGCGATCGCGGGGCATATCGCCCCCTACCCGACATTGGGCGAAATTTCCAAACGGGTGGCCGGGGCGTGGTATACGCCCAGCCTGTTTAGTAAAAAAACCCGTAAAATTGTACGATTGCTGTTACGCTTGGGCTAGTGTCCGGATCGGAAGTATCGTTCGCGTGGCGACCTTCCATTTCGCAGGGCCACCCGGGCCATTTTGCCACCCGCACCACCAACCATGATCCGGCCATATGGATAGACCACATCTTCGCCTGCCACCCTGGACCAAATCGCTGTCAGCCCGCTTGCTGTTTTTAACCGTCGGGTTTGTGATGCTGGCCGAAATATTTGTGTTTGCGCCCTCGGTCGCGCGATTTCGCATCGACTGGTTGCGGGCGCATCTTGATTCCGCCTATCTGGCCGCGCTCGCCCTCGAAGCCACCCCCGATCAGATGGTTTCCGAAGACCTGGCCCGCGAATTGTTATCCAATGCCGGTGTTGAAGCCGTGGTTTTACGCCGCGAAGACCGTAAACTTCTTTTACAGCGCGACGATATGCCCGCAAAGATTGACCACAACGTCAATCTTGGGGCCTTCAGCATCGCATCTGCCCTGTCAGAAGCCTTTGAAACCCTGATCCAGCCCAAGGACCGCATGTTGCGTGTTATCGGCATGCCATCAATGGCGCCGACCTTTGAAATTGAAATTCTTGTGCATGAACACAAGCTGGCCCACGAAATGTACGAATTTGGCTGGCGGGTGCTGGGCCTGTCGCTGGTGATTTCGTTTTGCACGGCAGCCCTGGTTTATTTTTCCCTGAATTTATTGCTGGTGCGGCCCATGCGGCGCTTCACCCGCGAAATGATCCGGTTTCGCCGTAACCCGCAAGACAGCGCCAACATCATCATCCCCGACCACCGCGAAGACGAAATTGGCATTGCCCAGCAGGAACTGGCCAACATGCAGCAAGACCTGCACGCCATGCTAAACCAGCGCCGCCGCCTCGCAGCCCTTGGCACGGCAGCCACCAAAATCAGTCATGATTTGCGCAACGCCCTGGCAACATCAATGCTGATGACCGAACGCCTTGCCAGCAGCGAGGACAAGGAAGTCCGCGCGGTTGTACCGCGGTTGCTCGCCTCGATGGAACGCGCGGTCTATATCAGTGAACAAACCTTGTCCTATGCCCGCGAAGCCCCGCCCGTACTTGATATTTCCCGTTTCACGTTGCGCGAATTGTTTGAAGAATGCAGCGACACCATGCTGGAACAAATTTACGGCGATACCCTTGATGAAACCGACCTGACACAAAGCCCCCTAACCTTGCCGGACTCCTCGATACAGCATCACGATATGGAGCTGAACATTGCCGACGAACTGGTGGTCGAGGCGGATTATGACCAGTTGCTGCGGGTTTTTGGCAATTTAATTCGCAATGCGTTTGAGGCCGGGGCCAGTAAAATCATCATCACGGCCAGCACATGCGACAGCACCCGAATTGGTAACAGCGACGATATTGCCGGTCCGCTTGACCTGGTATCGCCAGCCGCAAAAACCATGGATACTGACGAACTGCCCGTTCCGCTTAACGTAAAAGCCGTTCAAATTCTGATTGCCGATGACGGACCCGGCTTGCCCGAAAAAACCATCAAAAACCTGTTTGTGCCCTTTGCCGGGACCGCGCGCAAAGGCGGAACGGGGCTGGGGCTGGCGATTGCGCGCGAATTAATAATGGCCCATGGCGGCAGTTTGCGACTTAGAGCCTCGGGGCCACAGGGCACAACCTTTTGTGCCATTTTGCCGGTTAATGCAGCTCCCTCGCCGTCCTCATCCCCTACCGCCTGATCCCGCCGGCCGCCCTCAGCTTTGGTTTCTGGCCAGACTGGGCAATATACCGATCATTCCCGAACGTTGCCTGGTCCCGGTATCGGCGCAATAAAATTATCCCCTTCGATAAATAGTTTTAAACTATCGAAAATAACATTTTATTCGATTTAACCGCCGGGCTTCGATTTGGCATAGTTATCTCAAGGCGATACCGGGCCTTTATCCCGATCCCCGATCCGCTCCTGACCCTGGGTTTGGTATCGCCCGTTAAATTTTTGACACCCGTGAAAATTAATATACACCCCGCGTAATACTGCCCCAAAAACCAGCCCCCAACTGGTCGGATGTCTGTTCGCTCCCCGACAGGCATCCAAAAGAAAAACCTCGCCGGGCAATCTGGCGAGGTTTTCTTGATTTTCATAGTCGCATGTAAATTTCATTATTTGAAATTCAAAGCATACCCAAGACAAAAACGGCATATTGCGACACACAAAGGCATTAGGATTTTTGACCATAAAGACGAATAGATGACTGCCATTAACAGGCCACAGCCTAGTCGCGCCAAAAATCGGGCGAAAGCAAAATCAGCACAGTGAAAACTTCCAGTCGCCCAATCAGCATCCCGACCGACATCATCCATTTTGCGCCGTCAGGCAATGTCGCAAAATTGCCCGATGGCCCGACAATTGGCCCCAGGCCCGGCCCGACATTGGCAATTGCCGTACCGGCACTGGAAATAGCCGTCACAAAATCCAGCCCCATTGCCCCAAGGCCTGCGGCCAGAACCACAAAACAAAATACAAACAGAAAGAAAAAGCTTAGCACCGATTCGGTGACATCTTCGGTCAGGGGTTTACCATTATAATAGGCAATGAAAACCCCGTGCGGACGCAGCATGTGGTTCAGCTGAATTTTGGCAATTTCATAAAGAACCTGTAGCCGAAAAATTTTAACACCACAGGTCGTCGACCCTGCACAGCCGCCAACGAACATCACAAAAAAGAACACAGCAACCGCAAAGGCCCCCCACAAACCATAATCGGTTGTCGCAAAGCCGGTCCCGGTCATTACCGAAATGATATTGAACGATGAAAACCGCAAAGCTGTCCAGAACCCGACCCCATTGACCTCGCTGTGCCAGAACGCGACACTCAGGATAATGGTCAGGGCAAGGGTGACAAACCAGCGCACCTGGGAATCACGAAACAGCGACAAGGGCCGCCCGCGCAAGGTTTGCAAATACAGCAAAAACGGCAGCGCCCCGGTCGTCATGCCCAGCGTGATAATCACATCGATCAACGGATTATCGTAATATCCGACCGATGCATCCTTGGTCGAAAAACCGCCAGTGGCGATGGTGGTCATGGCATGCGCAATCGCATCAAAAAATGACATGCCCGCCCACCACAACAAAAATGTCCAGATCACGGTAAAGACGACATACAGGGTGAAAATACCCATCGCAATCTGTGTGGCGCGGGGAAAGGCCTTGTCCGATTTATCGGAATTCTCCATGCGAAAAAGCTGCATGCCGCCCACCCGCAACATCGGCATAACGGCAATTGCCATCACGATAATACCGATCCCACCCAGCCATTGCAAAAGTGCGCGCCACAGCAAAATGCCCGGCGGCGCCGTATCAAGCCCGACCATCACCGTCGAACCCGTGGTGGAAATACCCGACATCGCCTCGAAAAAGGCGTCGGTATAGCTCATATTCATATTTGAAAATGAAAATGGCAGGGCGGATACCGCGGTAAGAACCAGCCAGCTTGCCGTGGTCAGGATAAAGGCCTGACGCGATGTCATGCGCAGTTTTTCAGTGCGGTTCATCATGACCAGCGCCCCGCCAATAAACAGCGAAACAGCCGAGGCCGCCGAAAATACCAACCAGTCGGGATGCCCGTAATACAGATCGACCAGGGCCGGAACAATCATGCCAATGGCAAGGGTTGCCAGCAAAATGCCAATAATAAAAAGGATTGGTCGAAAATCGATCAATGAACAGCCCCGTCTTCCCCTGTTGGCACATGCCGCCCTGTTTTGCGCACATTACACCGTCTGGTGCAATGCCCGTTTAAATCCCGCCCGTCCGGGCACTGCCCACATTCCTGCACAAAATTTGGCAGGGCCAGAACAACCAGTTTGGCTCACCATCCCGGACATCACAAAATCAGCCAACACAGCCCTTGTGCCCGACAACACAGTCAACGCATGTGTCCCGCACAAGCGAGGCAAGTTTTGGCTCAAATTCGTTTCGGACCATTCTGGTGCTCCGGTTGGGGTACCTCGGCCATAGCGGGCTTCATGGCGCATGGTTCCGCGCTTTCCGGCGGCGGATTCTTGGGCAAAGTCCCGGCAATGTCCAGTTTTTTCCCCGGCCTTGCCGCCATCACAGGCCATTTACCTGCACATCGGTCGGGTTTTGCCCCGCATTGCAACATTCCAACCCCGCAACACATAAAAAAGCATCATTTCGCCCCTGATCATACGTTATTCACATACAGAATGCCGGTTTCGCTGCCGGACAAAACACTTTCGCGCCAATAGCGGGTTGGCAGCAGGTCAGCCAGCCGCTATATCGCAAGGTCACACAGCATTACCAACCGAAAGCCGCAGCGGAAATGTCCGAACTTTCAAAAACCTTTATTCTGACCATTACCTGCCCCGACACCTTTGGCATCGTTGCCAATGTCACCAGTTTTCTGGCTGATGAAGGGGCCTTTGTGACCAAACTGGAACAGTTTGGCGACCCTGAAAGCAAACGCTTTTTCATGCGGGTAAAGTTTGAGGCCGGTCGCGCCCTTCGCACCGAAGCCGAATTTAAAGAAAAATTCGCCCCGATTGGTGCCCGTTTTTCAATGAACTGGCAACTGCACGACTATTTCCGCAAACCGCGCGTTATTTTGCTGGTATCCAAATTCGGCCATTGCCTGAATGACATGTTGCACCGGGTTGCCTCAAATAATTTACACATCGAAATTCCGGCAATTATTTCCAACCACGAAGACATGCGCGGCATTGTCGAGTGGAACGGCATTCCCTATTACCATTTGCCGGTCAACCGTGAAAACAAGGCCGAGCAGGAAAACAAACTGATCGACGTGATCAGCGAACACAAGGCCGACCTGGTGGGGCTGGCGCGCTATATGCAAGTGCTTTCAACCGACCTGTGCCGCGAACTTGAAGGGCGCTGCATTAATATCCATCACTCATTCCTGCCCAGCTTCAAAGGGGCAAAGCCCTATCATCAGGCGCATAAACGCGGGGTCAAACTGATTGGCGGGACCGCACATTATGTAACTGCCGACCTTGATGAAGGCCCGATCATTCATCAGGCAGTAGAACGTGTCGACCACACCATGACGGCCGAAGACATGGTTGAAATTGGACGCGATATTGAATCTGTCGTGTTTTCACGTGCCATTCAAATGCATTGCGAACACCGGGTTTTTCGCAATGACAGCAAAACCGTTATTTTCCGGCGCTAAGGAAAAATTCGGCCCGGCCTTTAAGAAAAGTAGAAAAATCCCGGCGCAAAACAACTGTGCCGGGATTTTTCCATCCAAAAAAAACGCTGTGCTATCATTACGAATAATAAAACGACGATGGTGTTAAGTAGCATTTTCAAATACATTACAAATCCGCGAAATATTGGTGCTGCGTTTATGGTTTGCGCGCCCGTTTTGTAACCAGATGGAATCCGAAGTGCCGGGAAGAAAGCTACATTTTGCCCTTATCCTGTGTGTCCTGTTGGGGATTGGGTTTCTAACAACCAGCTTTGTCAGCTTTTATGTTGCCCGCGATTCCCTGCAAGAACAAATCGCTGAAAGCACACTGCCGCTTACCAGCGATAATATCTATTCCGAAATCCAGCGTGATTTGTTGCAGCCGATCTTCATTTCGTCCCTGATGGCGCATGACACGTTCTTTCGCGACTGGACGCTGAATGGCGAACAGGATTCCAAACTGGTCACAAGGTATTTAAGCGAAATCCAGAAACGCTATGGCACGGTAACGGCGTTTTTTGTCTCGGATAAAACCAAAAACTATTATCATACCAGTGGCATCCTAAAGCAGGTATCGGCGGATAACCCCGATGATTCATGGTATTTCCATGCCCTGAACATGAAAGACCCTTACGAAATCAATGTTGACCACGATACGGCAGATCAATCGCGGTTAACAATTTTCGTCAATTATCAGGTGCGTGATTACGAAGGTAAGGTTATTGGTGTGACCGGGGTTGGGTTGGCAGTCAATTCTGTCACCAACCTGATCGAAACCTATCAGCAGCGCTATGGTCGTACGATTTATTTTTCCGATCGCGAAGGCAACATCACCCTGCATGGTAGCGATTTTGGCAACGACCGCACCTTACAGGCCCATAAAAGTATTCGCCCGCTGGCAACCCAGATCCTGACATCACCGGGCACATCGGTTAGTTACAATGATGGCACCCAGACCATTTTCGTCAATAGCCGACTGGTGCCGGAATTTGGCTGGTTATTATTGGTCGAACAACACGAACAGCTTGGCGATCAGCGCATTGAAAATACCCTGCTGATCAATATCGCCATTTCGCTTTTTATTACTGTTCTGGTTGGTTTTACGGCCTATTTCACCATTCGGGGCTACCAGCGACGGTTAGAAGAACTGGCATCCTATGACAAGCTGACATCAGCCTGTAACCGGCAGGTATTTGATCTGGTATTTGAAAAAGTAACCAAGGTTTGCCGCCGCCGCAAAGACCCCCTTTCCATGATCTGTATGGACCTGGATCAGTTCAAGGAAATCAACGACACCTTTGGCCACCCCGGCGGGGATGCCGCGCTGCGCGATGTCGCCAGCATGATCCGAAGCCTTATTCACGAGGAAGATACCCTGTGCCGCTGGGGCGGTGACGAATTTGTCATTCTGTTGCCTGGCCGTGACAGAAGTAGCGCCATGCAGCTTGCACGTGCCATCGCCGACATGATCCGTCAGAACGGGGTACGGTTTGGCCGGGAAAACATTCAGCTTACCATCAGCGCCGGTGTAACCGAATATCGCGACAGTGAAACGCTCTCCTCGATCATTAATCGCGTTGATCAGGCACTTTACAGTTCCAAGAATGCGGGGCGCGACCATATTTCACAGGCCTGATCAAAGCCTCGCTTCCATACCAATCAATCAGTCATCTTGCATGGTTGAAGATAAAAAAATGGCCCCGACAATCAATTTGCGGGACCATTTCCGTATCAACAGTGCCAAGGCACCAAAATATAAAACCTAGGCAATCGACGCTTCGGCAATCTGCACGGCGTTCAAGGCAGCGCCCTTCAGCAGCTGGTCACCAGCGACAAACAGCTCCAGCCCGTGATCCCCGAAAATCAGGTTGGTGCGAATACGGCCTACTTCGACATCGTATTTTTTAGTCGCGTTGATCGGCATCGGATATTCCAGTTTTTCAGGATTATCCACCAGCTTCACACCCTGGGCTGTTGCCAGCACATCGCGGGCAGCCTGCGGGGTGACCGGCTTTTCGGTTTCAACCACGATTGATTCCGAATGGGTCCGTTCCGTCGGGATACGCACGGCGGTACAGGAAATCGCCAGATCCGGCACACCGAAAATCTTGCGGGTTTCCCAGGTGACCTTCATTTCTTCACGGGTATAGCCGTTTTCCTGGAAGGTATCGATATGCGGAATCACGTTGAAAGCCAGCGGATGTGAAAATACTTCCGCCTTGATTTCCTCGCCCTTCAGGCCTGATGCCAAACCTTCACGCAATTCATTCATGCCCGGCTGACCAGCACCCGATGCGGCCTGATAGGTCGAAACAAACACCTTTTTCAAACCAAACGCCTTATGCAGCGGCCACAGGGCCACAGCCGCAATGGCGGTGGTGCAGTTCGGATTGGCAATCAGTTTTGACGTTTTGGCAAGGCCACCATTGATTTCAGGCACAATCAGCGGCACATCGTCGCGCAGACGGAAAGCCGATGAATTATCGATCACAAGGGCACCTTCCGCGATTTGCGGGCCGTATTCCTTGGCGAAATCGCCAGATACCGCCAAAAACACGATGTCGCATTTCTTGGCATCTTCCAC
This sequence comes from Thalassospira sp. NFXS8, assembly GCF_040148805.1. Classification (NCBI taxonomy): domain Bacteria; kingdom Pseudomonadati; phylum Pseudomonadota; class Alphaproteobacteria; order Rhodospirillales; family Thalassospiraceae; genus Thalassospira; species Thalassospira sp. NFXS8. Next base: position 21,651 of record NZ_JAGEMF010000006.1, read on the forward strand.
CGAAAACAGGGTCACGGTTTTAGTGCCGTATTTAGTCTCCAATGTTTTTCCTGCCGAGCGTTCGGACGCGAAAAGGGTGAGTTCACCCACAGGAAAATTGCGATCAAACATAACGTTGATCAGCTCGACGCCAACCGCACCGGTTGCGCCGATCACACCGACATGGAGATTTTCGGCACTCATAATATCTGACTATCCTCGTAATTTGTTGTGTCGTTTTTCGACCCCCGCGATCATTCACGGGCCGTGCATTATAGGGATTTCCAACTATAACGCAAATCAGGGTTCGTGCGGGTTATCCCGCACTATGATTGCCCGTTAAAACGCAAAACATCCCTCAATGTTCCCTGTTGCATCCGCAACACAAAACAAATGTTCTTCATTCAGGGTGTGTCAGTCTGCTTAAAGCCCGATTTTTCAGGGCATGCAATTTTTGGCAAAATCACTGGTCTGGTTGGCCGTCCAGTCGCTTTTGGCCGTATGTTCCATATTGTTGCACCAGTCCTTACTGCCAATTTCAGGAGCACAGGCAACCAGCGTCATTGTTACCATCATGGCGGCCAGGGCGATGATAATTTTACGTATCATTCCCATCGTCATCCTCCGTTCTGGTTATTCTTAACCTTAACGCTAAAACGACGATGGGGCGAAAACAGGGCAAAGACCTGTTGATCGCGCGGCAGCCAATCCGCGATCAATCACGCCAAAAGGCGGGCATCAACAATACCAGCAAGGTTTCAAATTCCAGCCGTCCCAGCACCATGGCAATATCCAGAACCCATTTCGCCCCGTCCGGCAGACTTTGAAAATTCCCCGCCGGGCCAATGATTGGCCCCATGCCGGGGCCGACATTGGCCAGGGCTGTGGCCGATGCGCTCATGGCGGTTATCAGATCCAGCCCAGTAAAGCCCAGGGCCACGGTAACGCCGATATAGCTGATGGTTAACAGGAAAACAAAAACCGTCACCGCGCTATAAATGTCGCTGGTGATTTCGTTGCGGTCAATATAGCTGACCGTAACGGCACTGGGGCTGCGCAGGCGCAGGAAATGCGCGCGCAGGCCGCTAAACACAACATAAAGGCGGAACATTTTAAACCCGCCCGCAGTAGACCCCGAACAGCCGCCAATAAAAGTGGCAAAGAAAAACAGCATAACCGCAACCGGGCCCCATTGCAGGTAATCGCCCGAAGCAAAACCGGTGGTGGTAATGACCGACACCAGATTAAACGAAGCCAGGGTAAAGCTGGCCCACAAACCATCGTTTGAAACCTGCATCAGGCGGATGGTCAGCAAGAGGGTAAAAAAGGTCGATACCAACAAAAACAGGCGAATTTGCTGGTTGTCAAACAGGGCGCGAATGCTGCGTTTACGCACCATCACCGCATAAGCGGTAAAGGGCAACCCGCCGGCAAACATGAAAACAGTGCCGACCCAGTGCAAGGGCCAGTTTCCGGCAAATTTGCCAAAGGATTGATCGGTGGTGGAATACCCGCCAGTGGCCAGCGTCGTCATGGCGTGATTGATGGCTTCAAACCACGTCATACCGAAAATGCGATACAACACCATGCAGGTCAGCGACAGCATGGCATAAATCACCACGATTTGCAGGCACATGTCGCGCATACGCGGGCTGAGCTTTTCCGACCTGTCCGAACTTTCCATCTGAAACAGCTGCATACCGCCCACCCGCATCATCGGCAGCAGGGCAAGGGCCGTCACAATAATGCCAATCCCACCCAGCCATTGCAGGATGGATCGCCACAAAAGCAGGCCCGGTGGCATGGTATCAAGCCCGGATAAAACCGTAGACCCGGTGGTGGTCAGCCCGGAAATGGTTTCAAAAACCGCATCGCAAAAGCTGATATCGAGGGAGGAAAACCATAATGGCAACGCACCGGTTACACTTACCGCGATCCAGGAAAACCCGGTCAGAACATAGCCCTGCCGGGCAGTTACCCGCGGCCCGATATCAGACCGGCAGGCAAGACAGGTCATACCGCCCAGACCAATGCTGGTAAACGATGCCTGGGTAAAAATCAGCCAGTCGGGATTTCCGAAATACAAATCGACACTTGCCGGAATCAACATCGCAGCACCGATGATAATTACCATCAGCCCAACAACAAAAAAGATCGGTTGCAGTCGTAACAAGGCGGCATCCATGCAAGTTTGTACAATCGGCATTAACCATGCCGGGGCGTTTGGTCCGGGAGACGATCTGATTTACCCGTTATCGCGTGGGCAACGCCTGCGCGGCCATTTTATACCACGCACCTTTCCCCGATCCCTGTTTATCCTATGCTCTATAACCGTAAATTGCTTCGGGTGCATCCCGTTATCGCATGGTTTTCGCAATCAGGGCCTTAAACTGGCATCTTTTCGCCGTGTTTTCGCATCATCAGTGCTATGGTCTGCTTTCCGGGGGTTTACCGGGCCTGTCCCTGCCCGTTAACCCGGAACCATCGTGCCTTTCCCGGTGCCTTCCTATGGTGGGTGCCAGACAGGCCTGATGAAACGATGCGGCCAAAGCAAAGATAAAAGCAAAGAGAACACCCATGATCCTGCCCGCTGCTTTCTGGCGAAAATTCCTGCAATCGCGTGTTTATATTCCGGTTCTGGCTATCGGCCTGCTGGCCGCCCCGCTTGCTTTGGGCCAGCCTGCCAATGCCCAAAACGCGGAGACGGCGCAAACAGCACAAACCGCCAAACCGGCAACCCCACCCGATGTCAATAACCAGACAGCCTTTAAGGCCGACGGGCACAAGGTTTTTGCCATTGATGGCGACACCATCCTGATTGACGGGCATGTGTTTGACATTGCCGGGATTGACGCACCCGAACTGGGCCAGCAATGCCTGCATGACGATAATTTGCAAGATTGTGGCCTGTCCGCCGGGATGCAGTTGCAGAAATACTTTATCATGTCCCCCTTTCCCGCCGAATGCGTGCTGGCCGATGACCAGCGCAATGATGGCAGCAAGGATAGCGGGCTGGATGGCAAAAACTGGCCCCGGGTGGAATGCTCGATTGGTGATCGCGACATTGGATCAGCCATGATCGCAGATGGCGAAGCCCTGCCGATTCCTGGTTTCTCGCTGGATTATGATGACCAGGCCAAACAGGCCGCCAATGCCGGCATCGGCCTTTATGGTGCCAAAATGGTGCCCCCTGCCGAATGGCGCGAGGGCAAACGTCTGAAGGGTGAAAAACAGCGCTGCCTGTTTGTGGGTGATGGCAAGGGCCACTATGTCAGCCCGCTTGATTCGCGCTTTGTCAATTTCGTGCGCAAAGATGCCCCCGTCACCCCCTGCAGCGACGAAGAAGCCCGCAAATCCGGGCTGGAATATTTGCCGCGTGAATAAGCCATCTGTTTTTAGCAAAATGCTCTGGCGGCACCTTTCATTCCGGTGGCACCTTATTTAAACGATAACAAGACCACAGCCAGATCAGTTTGATACTGAATGTCGTCAAAAGCCAGAGACCAACAAAGACCGTCACCCCGATTGGCAATTCAGCCAGTTGTCTGTGGCCGTCGATCTTCGGGCCAATGCGAACCAGATACACCCACATGATAGGCAAAGAAGCCAATGGCAACAGGGTGAATACGCCCGCCAACATCAATGTTCCACGCCGCTTTGGGCCGGTTTTGCGTGATCTTTGACGTTTTTTCATATGCAGCCAGGCACCGCTTAGAGCCAAACCAGATAGGGTCAGCCCAAAGACAAACCACAAAACTTTGGTTAGCAAACCGCCAAACGCGCCAAAATGCAGCGGATCGGCCATGTCCGACCACCGCCAATAAGGGGACAAGTCATCTGCGTGCTGATTAAAAACAACCTCGCCGGTATGCGGATCGAGATAGATTTTGTTTGCGCGATCACGCACCAGAATATCACCGGCCTGCCCGATCACGTAAAAATACCCGCCGCGATTGGGGTAAATCCCGGTAATGCGCATATCCGGCCGTGTTGTTTGTGCACGAACCAGTAAATCGTGAAAGGGCAGGCGTTGATCTGACAGTGTTTCAAGCCGGGGCAAAACATTTACCGCCAACGGAAAGGAATCGACATAGGCAAACTTTCCATCGCCCAGCTTGTAGCGCCCTTCTTCAAACAAATACCAGCTACCGGTCAGGGATATCAGCACAACGAACCACAGGCTCCAAAGACCTGCCAGCTTGTGCAGGCTGCTCCAGAAGCTGACCGATGATTTCCCCGTTCGCAGCGCAAAAAACCGGCGCCACCAGCGTCGGTAAAACAATAATGCACTGATCATTGCCAGGATGAGCGGCACGGCACACGCCGTTATGATGAATTTTCCTGCACCGTAAAAGCCAAACAGGGCTTCGTGGTATTCGCGAAAAAACCTTTCGATGGTGAAAATCGACTGACTGCCGGTAACCTTCAACGTTGCTGGGTCAACGTGAACAATCCGCCGCTCCCCCTGCTCCGTAATGATATCAACCGTAGCGGCAAAAACCGAATAAAGCGGTTGTTGCAGAAACTCGATCCGGGCATTTGGAAACTGCTGTTTAACCGCGGCAAAAATGCCTGAAAAATCGACATCCCCGGCAAAGGACGCAATGCGTGCCGAAGGCGTTACCAGCCAGTCGAATTCCTGCGAAAGAGCGGCGAAAGCGCCGCTCCAGCAAATGGTAAACAGCATCAGACCAAAGCAGACACCAATCCAGCTATGCCAGTCAAACCACAAGGGTTTAACTGGCTTACCTGCCTGCTTCCTGCCATAGCGTGCAGGATCAGAACTCAAACCGGATGCTCCCGAAGAACGTCCGCGGTGCGCCCACGCTCACGCGATATGTCCCACCAGAGGCAACATAATATTGTTCGTCCGTCACGTTCTTGACCCCAAGGTCAAATCTTGCCCGAGACTCGTTTCGGACCGGCAAGTAATACCACATGCCGACATCAAGCAGCGTATAATCCCCCAGTTCAAAACTGTGCGCACTGTCTCCATAACGATTGCCAACATGGTAAAGTCCGGCCCCAAACCCCAGGCCCTTCAAACTGCTTTCGGCTTTTTGAAACTCATAGCTGGCCCACAGGCTGGTCGTAATATCTGGTGTATTGGTTGGTGTGTTGCCATTATTCGCATTCTCGCTGACAATTTCAGCATCCAGCAGCCCGACCCCGGCGCGCAAGTTCAACCCTTGAACCGGATTGGCGGTAATAACGGCTTCGGCCCCACGTGACCGAATACCACCTGTCATTTCAGGCGTCCCATTGACCGTTTCAACAACATTTTTCTGATGAATATCAAAAAGCGCGCCGCTTAATAAAAGGCGATCGTTCCACCCTGACCATTTTGCGCCAACTTCATATTGCCGACCTTTCTCGGGGGCAAACACGGCAGTGGTTTCGTTGCCGGAATAGATATTCTGAGACTGGAAAGTTTCGGCATAGGATGCATAAAGTGACAATTCCTCGACCGGTTTCCAAACCAGGGCCGCAGATTTGGTCAAATGTCCATCTGAGTCCGGATCAAAACCGCTGGCTGTATCGGTCAGGCGATCAACCTGATTATATTCGTTCGCGACAACTTCGTAACGCGCACCAAGTGTCATGGTGACCGCATCGGTCAGATGAATGTCGCCCTGGGCATAAGGACCATAGGAAAGCTGTTTGACCTCGGTATATCGACGCAGGATCGGATTGCTGTCGGTATTGTCAATCAGGGTAAAGGACGACGGGTTTGAAACGGTTCCGCCCGTTTGGTTCGCCCCGGCAAAGTTGGTCCAGCTTTCGTCCTGATGACGCAATTCAACACCTGAAACCAGATCCACAGGCAGCCCGGCGTCAAATTCACCGCGCAATTGCATCCGAACAAAGGCCGTGCTCAATTCGCGATCATCATTGCCCTGAACCCGGCGCGTCAAAATGCCCGTATTCGAAACATTAACAACTTCGTTGCGAATTTCATCAACTTGCTCGTAGGCATAAAACAGCTTGTTTTCAAACGTCCAGTTATCGTTGAAAACAGGTATCGCGGTATCGAGCTCCAAAATATGGGTCGATACGTCCCGATTATTCAAATTAGACTGATCAAACCGGGTCTCAACCGATGTGTTGACGATGTTGCGCTGCGTCCCGTTTCCCGGAACAGTAATAACACCGCGATCAATCGGCCGCTCATCATGCGTATATTCGTAATTGAAGTTAACATTCGCGCCATTATCGGCCTCCCAATAGAAAGAGGACGACAAGAACTGGCGATCAATGTCGGATTTGCGAAAATTTCGGCTGTTTTCTGCTGAAGTTGTCAAACGATAAGCAATTGTTTTTTCTTCATTAAGTGGCCCGGTAAAATCCGCCTGGACCTCGCGTTCACCATATTCATCAAAATCGGTCGCGATATGGTTTTCACGGATGAACTGGGGCTTTTTGGTAATGATATTAACCAAACCACCTGGTGTCATCTGCCCGATTTCGGCAACCGGCCCCTTTACAATCTGCACGCTATCGACCGTATCGGGGTTCACGCGGCCATTGGTTTTCAGGCGAACACCATTCCGGTAAATATCATCCCGGCGGCGAAACCCTCTGATCAGAAAATCCTCGCGGCTACCGCCATAACCGTCAACATTCACCACATTAGGTGACAACCGATAAACATCTTCCAGTTCGCGGGCATGCTGATCTAGCAAAAGCTGTTCGGGAATAACATCAACCGTCCTTGGAATGTCTGTCACATCCTTGGCAACCAACGTGCCCGTCTCGGAATAACGGCTGTCATAACGCGATTGGCGGGTGCCAATAACGGTAATTGCACCGACTTCAACTTCATCGTTAAGGCTTGAAGCCGCCGAGCGCTTTTCAATCGTAACAGAACGATCCGCTGTATAGCGAAACTGCAAATCGGTCCCACCCAACAAGGCCTGCAATCCGTCACTGGCCCCAAATTCGCTTTGCAGGGCCGCAGAACGATAAGAATAAATCGATTTTTCGGTGTAAAGAACCTGAATACCGGTCATAGCTGAAAATGCCGCAAGCGCCTGAGGTAAAGGCTGCGACGCAATATCAAACTGATATTTTGTCTGATTTTCATCCGCGAACTGGTTTTTCTTTACCTCGTCGCCCCATGCCGTGTGGCTATTCATAAGTGCCGCAAACGACACCATAAGGCACATACTCATGCCTGTTTTTGATCTGCCCAGCGTTCCCAATTCAGTTCCCCAACTCTATACATCATCAAATTGCGAATACGGCGCATTCGCGACATATAAGTAAGACGGGCCAGAAACGATTACCCCCTAGTCCAATACCTCTTTTTTAAGAAAAACTGATTTCCAACAAAAAAATCCGGAAAATAACCATAACTAACTGATTTACATATATTTTTCTGGAAATATCCGCAAGGCGTGTAGCCTTACGTGATCAGGCGTCGCCCCGCCAGACAAGAAAAACAAAATAATCCGTCAACCTGATCACACGCACGGGAAGCGTATTTTCAATCGCGCCAAGAACACGGCCTATATTGTCGGTTTGAAAAACGCCACTGATATGCAAATCGCGCAGACTACTGTTCGCAATAACAATTTTACCCGGATAATAACGGTTCAGCTCGTTAACCACCTCTGAAACCGGTGAGTCATAGAAAACCATCTGATCATTTTGCCACGCGGTAGTTGCAAACACATCAAACGGGTGGGCGGCGGCAACGCCCTGACGCGTCAAGCTGGCCTCCATCCCTGGCGCCAGCACTGTTGTGCGAATGCGCGGCGCGGCATTGTCCCGCAATTCGACCCTGCCCTTTACCAGGCTGACAAAAACAGCATCCGCCGTTTTGCGAACGTTAAATCGTGTCCCCAAAACTGTAATATTTCCCAACGCGGTTTCCACCACAAACGGCTTTTTCGCATTGTGGGCCACATCAAACCACACTTCACCTTCCTGCAATTTCACCAGTCGCTTATCGGAGGAAAAAGCAACTTCCAACTGACTTTGCACATTCATCATGACCTTGGAACCATCCGGCAAGGTCCGGGTCATCGGCTGTTGGGTCGTGATATAAAGATCAGGGTTAAAATATTGTTCGACGTCATTTTTGACGTAATGCCCCATCACAACACACACCACTATGACCGCAGCAAGGGCCATAGCTCGCCGCCAGGAAAAATGCATTTGGCTGGCACCCTTTGATTTTCCGTCCTGTGTTATGAACTCGCCTTGCGAAACCTGCGTTTGCGCCCGCCAGATGCGCTTAATTGGTAATTCCAGTTTGCCCCATAAAAGCTCGACCTCGCAAAAAGCAGCCCGATGCAAAGAAGACTGTTCGCGCCAGCTTTCAAATTCAGCAACAACCATTTCATAACGCCCATAAGAGGCCGGTAAATCGCGCAGGCGTCCGTGCCAAAGAACGGCCTCCTGAAACAGCTCGTCCGAAATGTCTGCGGAAAAATCCGCATCGTGCTCATTCATCCCAATCTGCCCCAGCCATCGTTTTTCGCGATAAAAACCGCGCCACCTTTTGTCCCAACATTAAATGCAAAGAACATCCGGGCGCCGTTCAACCTGTTCTCGCAATCACTAAAACATTGGGAAAACAAACTTATGCTGCCATTTCGAGGGTGTTTAATCACAGGTCACGTCTTGCATCTTGCAGGCAACGGCGACATTCGACCATTGCCCGGGCGACATGATTTTCGACCGTCCTGATCGAAATATCCAACGTTTCGGCAATTTCCGACATTGAAAGTTCCTGACCGCGATACATCAAAAAAACCTGACGACATTTTTGCGGCAACCTTGCCACCACATCGGAAATCAACGCCAATTCCTGACGGGCCGACACCATATCTTCATGCGATGGCACAGCAAGATCATGCAGGTGCGACGGCGCATCCGGTTCCGTGCTTTCATAGTCCTGTGGTTGTGAAAGTTCAACATGCTTGCGCACGGAATGACTGCGATGATGATCAACAACCAGATTACTGGCCATTCGGTACACATAAGCACGCGGATTGCCCGGCATTACCACCGTGGTTATGCAGGCCCGAATCCATGTTTCATGAACAATCTCTTCTGCCAAGGGGCGTGACCCGGTTCGACGGACGACAAAGGTCAGTAACTCGTCATAATATTCTTCAACGACTTGCGCCAAACTGGTGAAACGTCGCCTGGTCATATAGACACGCTGTAAATCCATTCCTAAACACCTGCGGCCTCCGGGAAAACCAACCGCAAGGAATAGACACCATATAGATTATGATTATCATTCTCAATTTAATTATATGAGAATATCCCACAAAGACAAATCACCTGTGACGGTTCACACAAGCTTTAGACTTAATCATATCTGATTGGGGAAAGCTGGAGCGGGTGAAGGGAATCGAACCCTCGTCGTAAGCTTGGGAAGCTTCTGCTCTACCATTGAGCTACACCCGCTTTGCGGCACGCTTTATAGCCTGACTGATCAGCCTGCGCAACAAATTCGCGCAAGAGATGCCGCAAATAATTTTCCAACCATCACGAACCCGGTGTTAACCGCCAGATCGCCCCGGCATGATCATCGGAAACCAATATGCTGCCATCATCGCCATAGGGTTTGATATCGACAGGGCGGCCCAGAACGGCGCCATTCGCCAATAAAAACCCTGATAAAAACGGACTGGCGGAAACCGGTTTGCCATCGGTAAATTTTACCCGAACGACCTTATACCCATCGGGTACCGTACGGTTCCATGATCCATGCAGTGCCACCAGCGCATCGCCCTTATAAAAATGTATGCCTAATGGTGCATTATGGGCGTTAAAGGTGAAGGCTGGAAAAGTTACCTCGTGGGGGACAGCTTCATTTTTAAAATCTGGCGCGCGGGTTTTATTGCCGGCAAACCACGGGTAACCATAAAAATCTCCGGCACGGGTGGCGTGGTTCAGCTCTTCACGCGGAACATCATCACCCAGCCCGTCACCGCCATTATCGGTAAACCACAAATCACCCCTATCGGGATCAAAAGTCAGCCCTACCGAATTGCGTAAACCCGATGCATAAATTTGCGGGGTTCCGCCTGTGACCGGAAGCGTAATGATGGTGCCTTCAAGGCCGGAAACCTTGCAAATATTACAAGGGGCGCCCACGGCAACAAACAGGGTTTCCCCATCCGGGGACAGGGCAAGATAACGCCAGCCATGATGGCTTTTATCTGGCAGGCCATCAAACAAAACAGCCGCAGGCGCCGCCAGTTTTTTGCCATCAAACCCGGAAAGATCAAACGACACCACCCGGTCCTGATCGGCAACAAACAAAGTACCGGGTTTATAAGCCACGCCATTGGCCGAGGTAAAATCCGACGAAATCCGGGTGACGGTGGCCTTTGTGCCGTCTGCCCCCGGATCGGTCACGAAATATAAGCTGCTTTCACGCGTCCCAACAAAAATGCCACCCAGTTCCGGTGCCACAGCGATGGAACGGGCATTGGGCACAGCGGCAAAAACCGAAAGCGCGAACCCGTCAGCCACATTAAGCTGTGAGCGGGTTTTTTCCAGCATTGCCGATTTATCGGCAGCAAATGACGGGGTAAGAGGTGCAACAACCGTCACCAGGGTGAGCACAACCAAACCGGCATAAAGCCGGTGCCCGCTTTTTTGTATCGGGGCAAAACACCCCCGTAAAACGGATAACAACAAAAAACGCCCGCCCGCCCCAGGCGCACGAAACAGTGCGAACAGAAAGGCGAAAAGCGGGCGTAATTTACGGACTTTGGGCATTGTATACTCCCCTTGGTCACTGATGACCCTGGGAACATCACCGCCCCAAGGCAGATTAGCGTGCGCGTTCGGAAATCGGTGCGTTAACCGAAAGTTCCATATCCCACGGGAAATAGATCCAGGTGTCCTGGGATACTTCGGTTACAAAGCTGTCAACGACTTCGCGGCCCAGCGGCTTGGCATAGACGGTGGCAAAATGGGCCTTGGGCAGTTTTTCGCGTACGGCTTTGGCAGTTTTGCCGGTATCAACCAGATCATCAATGATCAGCATACCTTCGCCGTCACCTTCCACGTCTTTCAACCATTCAAGATCGCCACGGCTTTTGTCAGAATAGCTGCGAACGCAGACCGTATCAATCAAACGAATATCAAGTTCGCGTGCAATGATCGCAGCAGGCACAAGACCACCACGGGTAATGGCAACAATGCCCTTATAAGGGCCTTTTTCCAACAGGCGCCATGCCAATGCGCGGGCATCGCGATGCATTTGTTCCCAGGACACCGGGAATCCCTTGTTATATGCGGCTTCGCTCACACCGTTTCTCCTGCAAAATCCACAGGGCCGATCCGCACAGAAAGGCGAAACAGGTACCCCAAAAATATCAAGGCGCTTTCCTACGCCTTGTCCGATTGAAACACAAGCCTTCGGACTTGAGGAGAGGTAATTGATGCGAAATTTTACTGTCCGGGCAATACGGGCCCCGACAAACCCATGCGGCTTATATGATAATCCTTACATCATACACATGTACTGTCACAATGACGGAGACCTGACCGGAGACTCGTTTCCGGAACCTTCTTTGTTCACTACGTTTTCTGTGTCGGGCTGGGAAAAAAGTGCCCGGATGTAAAACGGATATGTCACCCCCGCAAGCCCCATAATTGACAACCAGTTGGAAGGGGCAATCCGCAACACGCTAAATTCCAGCCAGAAAGCGACGCCAAATACAAAAACCACGACACACATGAATTCAACAACCAGAAAAAAGCTGATCGGAAAACGATACTGGCGCAAGGCATTGGTGGTGTTGATAAACCCGATCCGCTGCCGACGAGGAAAATTACCAAACCACACTATCAGATCGTAAAGACATTGGCGATAATACAGCACCATATCCCAACCAAGCTTGCATACAATCGGATCTGATGTTTGCCCGTCAGGCACTTCATTTGATTGCACCATGACGGGGGATTTTACCCCCCACTTCCGAACAAACAGCAAAAAAACCAGCCGCACAAGAAACAGCCCGGCCATGGTCAGCAATTCCAGATTATCCGAGGTCAGAAAACCTGTAACCCGGGAAAGAACAGGCCCCGCCTGTCGTGACGTATCTGACAGATAGTCCGGCCCGTAATGCAACAGGTTTTCCAACGCCATAGCATGAACATTGACCCCGGCAATATCGTCATCAAGAGTTGGCGGGTGAACCACATCCTGCAACCCCTGCAAATTGAAACTGTAAAATATTACCCGTCCACCAAGTTTGCTGATCCAGCTGTTTGCCGCATCGGGTGTTGATTTTACAGCCTGCCCGGCTGTCACCACGTCAAACGGGCCGCAATGATTAGCAACACCTTTATGGCCGATAAGGTGGGTCCCAAGGCGATGAAAAAAACCGACTAGAAACGAAAAGTCTTTTTCATCACTTGCCGGGCAGGCCGATGGAAAATGCCGTGTTGAAATTTCCCTGCCGTCCTCCGCCTTGTCCATCGTAATCATGACCGGCCAACCGGAATAATCAGGTTGGCTATCGGGCCAAATCAGCGACATAGGCCGTTCCTGTGCATAACCCCGCCATAAATCGACTGTATCAAGCTGCCAGGAATCGCGTTCATCAGGTTTGGGCACCGGGCCGCCAAGGGCCCCGTCGCAGTTCCAGTTTCGCCCGAAAAAGGGAGAATCTTCGATACGCCCGTCAGCCAAGGCTTCAGCCCGGCGACGACACAGATCAAGATAAATCTGCAAAGCTGGCGCCGGATAATAATCGCGTGCACGCGCAGCAGTTTGTGCCAGCCCGGCGATATTATTATTTGTCTCATCCTTGCCAGGACGATTGGGAAACAAACTGTAATTCAGGGCGCGAATATCAGCATTTGAAAGGGCATCCCCCCACCCGGCAACAAGTTTTACCTTGCCTTTCAATCGCGACAAAATCTCGGGGAAACGGTCATCGGTAAGTTTTCCCGCTGCCACATAAACCGGAATGCCAAGCTGGCCATAGTTTTCGACGGTTTTAACCAATTCACCAAGCGTGTCATCACGCAATACAAACCGGGGGGACTTAGTCGCATCATCCTCAATCGTTACTTCGCTACTGCGTGCATCCTGCAAGGTAAAATCCATAAAAACAGCCAAAGGGAACGGACCCCTGGACCGCAAAACGGATTTTAAAACATTGCTGTGAATCAGAAAAAGCGGCGGCCAGCTGGCATCAAGATCATGCAATGATTTCTGATCAAACAGCACAATGCCGATATCGTCCTTGTTTGGCGCATCATATACAGCAGCCCCGAACAGGCGGTTAAACAATTCGTAGCTATATTCGTCGACGGGCCGGGTAAATTCGTCGGGTTCAAAAATGATCACCAGCGCAGCCAACATAAACGTAATTAACGCCCAGTTAAAATAGGCCAGCCCTGGCCCGGCCTTCACCGGGCGAGGTCTTTTTTTCACCAATGCATTATTCTTATCTGGCCCGGGTGCCCCCGACAGATCTGGTGCATCCGGCTGGTCATATTCAGACATAGGGAATTCGCCCCGATAATTGCCCCAAAAGTAATCGGCCTGTCAGCGCGGGTGCAGTGACAGGGCGATTGCTCGTTTCGACATGTTTATTGCGGCGTAGCACACAATTCACGCTGCTGCGGATACCGGGCAACACAGCCGATCTTTAGCTCGTTGACACGTCCTTTGTCTCCTTGCCCCGCAAGCATCGGTATCAAAAAATGATAGGCTTCCACTGGCCAGTCATAATGGGCCGCAGCAACTTCCATCTGCTTGATCGCAAGCTTGTTGTTCCCCGTGCTTTGTTGCAATTCGGCTCGTTCCAGCGATATTTGAAAGGGTAAAACATCGTCGCCATCCTGACCGGCGATAAGATCGATATTTTTAAGGGCCAGGCTGTATTTTCCCTGATAGGTCCGCAACTTGGAAAAAGCATACCGGGTGTAGGCGTGATCCGATGTCTTGCCACTCACCGCCCTGCGAGCCAGACCTTCCAGCTTGCCAATGTTGATTTTTTTACCCGGTTCAAATTTTGCTTCCTGCAAGGCAGCAATCACTTTGTGGGCATCAAGGTAATGGTCGAGAACATCGGCATTCTGATCAACCGTTTTAACATAGATCGCATTATTAATCGGGCGGCGTCGCTCCATGGCATATTCACGCTTCATATATCCCACCAATGCCACCATGCGGTCCTTCGCGTCTTCGTGGCGGCTGGAAATCTGTTCCTGAATTGTGCCAATGGCGTCGCGAAATTCACTGGTGAACCTGTTCCAAAGCGGGCTATCAGTTGTTGTTGCCAGTTGAGCATCAAGCTGTTTTTCCAGCTGATTACGCGTGGCAAGATGAAGCCTCTCGAAACTGTCGTCATATTTGCCGACAATCGCCAGAAAACGAAGCGATTCGGACGGGTTGTAACCCGCCTTCGTCATCAGATCCAGGCCAAGAAAGTCGGCTTGTTTTTCGGCTGACCGATCCCAAACAGGTAATAACACGTCGCGCGACAAAATATCGCTGCCGTATAACTGCAATGATTTGCGAAGTTTGCTATCGCTACTTGCGCGCGAAACGGCAAAATCCATCGCCGTAACGAGGTATGGCCGCAAACTGCGCAACAGGTTTTCAGGTGAATGCTGCAAGGCTACATGGCTGTATTCATGCCCCAGTAAAAATGCCAACTGGTCTTCTGATTGCAAATATTGAAACGCAGAAAAATGAATATAAATTGCCCCTTCAGGCACGGCCATCGCGCCAGGGCCAACATTGGCCAGCAAATAAACTTTTGCATCAGGTGCGCCCGCAGGGGCCGTTGCAATGATCCTGTCCAACACCGATTGGGCATAGGATTGTAATTGCGGAAAATCGGCAAGCCCCACCGAAGATGTCAGCACTTTGGTCCGGGCCTTTTTTAAACCTTCGGCCTTTTCAAGGGTAGTTGTCGGTAATTTGACCGTTTCAATATATTTCGCATCGTCTGGAATGGGTGACAGGAATGGAATTGGCACCCCCGTCTGATTGGTTACACACCCGGCCAGCATCAGCATGGCAGCTGGCAGCGACCATTTTAAAAACTTCATGATTATGCCCCCCGGCAATTATTTTTTGCGGCAGGTAGAACGCCCACCAGCCCCCCGGCCGGTATTCCCCAACGCACGGCTTTGATCCGCATCGCAAAAAACTTCAATCACGCCATCATAGGCGGTTATCCAGACTTCGTTGCCATCCACCCAATAATCACGGCTTTCCCCATCCAGCCGAATATGATGCATTCGGCCTGCCGCCATTTCTGTCTCGATATATTCTACTTCTGCCGGAAATTCCGTTCCTGGAATAGATTTGACTGATTTTCGCGTTTGCCCTGGCGTATCGAACAACTCGACATCAAGCATTGGCAACTGAACTTCCACCGTAGAACGTACGCCACCAGAAGCGTAAACCTGCGATGGTAATATGATGAGAGTAGACATCGTCACACATACAAATGCAGCCCCAAGCAGCATCTTTAAGTAGGACGGTCCCCTACCGCGTGCCAAAACGGCAATCTTGATTTTCATGCAAACCCCTTATCTAAAGGTTGCAGCCCCTTGCAACCTATTTCAATTTTTGCATGAATTTCGTACTATTTAATACTGTCCGTTGGCATTATAAAACCTAGCCAATGGAGGGTTTTAAACATCATCCACCCACCCGAATTGCCCAGAAAGGCGATGTTCGGGGGCACCATTTTGACCTGTCAAGCCTTGCGCGCGGCCACCAGATTATCGAAATCGTGTTTCAGGGCTGCAAACGGGGCATCCCAGCTTGCTGGTTCCTGTTGGCGATAAATGCGCATGGTCGGGTACCAGGGGCTATCGCTGCGATCCACCATCCAGCGCCAGTCGGTGGTGTAAAGTTGCAGCATCCAGACCGGCAGGCCAAGCGCACCAGCCAGATGGGCCGGGGCACTGTCGATGGTAATAATCAGGTCCATTTCACACATCAGTCCGGCACTGTCGCCAAAATCACCGATCCGGTCGCCAAGATCATGGATAAAGGCCGCTGCGCCAAGACGGGCAATGTCAGCCCGGCGGTCATCAACCTGAAAACTGAAAAAAGCCACGCCCGGTGCCCCCATCAGGCCCATGAACTTTTCCAGCGGGCATGACCGGTCACGCGGGTTTAATTTACCGGCCCATACCAGCCCGACCTTCAAAACAACATCCCCGGCAATACCGGCCAGTGCCATTTGTTTGGGTGCCCGCATATAGGGGCTGGCCGATGCCCGCTGCAGTTCCCCTGCCCCGATGCCCAGCAAATGCGGCAGGCTTAACAAAGGTGCATGAATATCGAACGGGGGGGGTGTTGCCCCCTTGGCAATCACCTGGCCAACACCGGCCACAGTTTGCATTACGCCCAGCATTTCCTTTCGGCATTCAACAATGACATGGGCTGCCTTTTGCGCCACCAGGGGAATAAACCGGGCAAACTGGATCATGTCGCCAAAGCCCTGTTCGGCGCGTAACAGCAAGGTTTTACCGCGTAAATCAGCTTTGCCATCCCATTCGGGAACACCGGGCAGCGGGCGAATGGGGTTATCGGCCAGGCGGCGGCGCACCTCATAAGCCTTCCAGCCCGCGTCATATTGCCCCAGTGCCAGAAGAGCCAATGACCGGTCCCATAGGGCTTCGATATAATCGGGGTCGCGCGCCAGCGCCTTGTTAAAATACGCGACCGCCTGATCAAAGCGATTCATATCGCGATATACCAGCCCGGCATTAAACAGATGCGATTTATCATCCGGGCTGCGTGCAAGGGATTGTTCATGCGCGGCAATGGCATCGTCAAACCGCATCATTTCGCGCAGACAATTACCCATATTGGACCACAAACCGGCATTTTCCGGGCGCAAAGCCGCCGACCGGCGATAGGACACCAATGCAGCATCAAACTGTTTGCGGCGACGAAGCGCCACACCAAGGTTGTTTAAAATATCTGGCTGATCCGGGCTGGCCCGCAAAATGGCGCCATACAGGGTAATGGCGTCGTCCAGCTTGCCGGCCTGATGGGCGGCAACGGCGCGCGAAAACAGGCTTTCACTTGGCACGCCGGCCCGGTGAACGGTCAATTTGCGCGGCGGCGTTGGCATGTTGGCAGTCATCCCTTCAGGTGCTGAATTATCGTTGCGCCGGGTGATATCGGGTGCAGGTAGCGCTGTTTCCCGTGATAAGGGCGAGGGCGTTAATTGCGACGCAATCACGGCTTTACGGCCCGGAACGGGTACCGGTATCGTGGTGTCGCTGTTGGTCATGACATCGGAAACTTTTGCATTCCGGTCGGTTCTTGCAGCATATCCTGCGGGTGTTCTCACCCTGGCGACCGGCCGTTTTCCGGCTTTTGTTTTCGATTTTGCCACACCATCGTCCCCCAAGCTGGCAATATACCCTTCGCGCGCACATGCAGTTCGCAATCGCGCCCTTAAAATACCCTCTCATGGCGTAACCGCAAACCAGATAAAGCTGTCGGTAAACTGTCATACCGATTCGCATCCCCCAATGATAGTAGCAAGCCGGGCCGAATAAACATCGGTATAAAAGATCATTTTCAGCGTAAAATTACCCAAACGCGGCCTTTCAAACAATTTTTCCCACGTTTGCTTTAAACGTTTCAGTTATTCGCAACCATCGGCTAGCCTTTCATATAAGGGCGGTAGAATACGCAAGAAGCCGGACGCTTTGGCGGCGAGTTTTTTGCGTAAAACAGGGAACTGCCGACCAACCAGAACGACCAAATGCCCCGGAAAAAAGGGGCAGGCATAAAATGCTAACCCGGACGACGGATATATCCCGGCACACTTAATGAACGGGCAATATCGGGAACCGACCGGGAGGAAACAAAACAGGCAAGGCTTAAATGGACCGGGAGACATCTATGGCCGCAAAGGGAAAGTCCGGCGCATCAGTCGGACGTAAAGTGATTGTGGTGCTTGTGGCATTGCTGGTGGTGGGTTTCGCCGCAATGATGAGCATTCAGGCGGTATCGCAACGCGACGCCATGATTGATTTGATGTATCGCGAATCGGTCAAAAAAACAGAAATGCTATCAACCGCCGTACAGGCCGGTTTCATTGCAATGGATGCCAATTCCATTGAAAAGGAATTTCGCAAACTGACCGACCGGTCAGACACCGAACTGGCCACCTTGCAAACCAATATGCCCGATGGCACCAATATTGCCGAATTTCAGGCCGAAACCATGAAGGCCTATGACCTTAAAACACTGGTTGAACCTTATATGGCCCAACTGGAAAACAAGGAACTGGTCAGCTTTGTTGCCAATGGCGCGGTAATTGTCGCCGCCCCGATTACCAAATATTCCAAGCGCAAGGACGAAGACGTTTACCGCGGCATGTTGTTAACAGCCTGGAGCCTGGAAAACGTCAATGCATCGGTCGTCACCGCCGTGATTATGCAGCTGGCTTTGGCTGCGGCGATCCTGGTCGTGCTGCTGGGTGCGACCTGGTATGTGCTGCGTAGCCAGATATTAATCCCGCTTCGCAAGATCAACGGTGTCATGACCGAGCTTGCAACAGGTGACCTTGACGTCACTATTCCGGGCCTGCAACGGCGCGATGAAATTGGCGAAATGGCCGGATCGGTACAGGTCTTTAAAGACAATGCCATCCGGGTAAGCCAGTTGGGCCGCGAACGTGAAAAAGAACGTGAACAGGCAGAAAAGCAACGTCACGATGCCATGCAAAACCTTGCCGGACGGTTTGAACGCACGGTTATGGGGGTTGTTGACGGTGTTTCCGGGGCATCAGGCGAAATGCAGCAAGTGGCCCAAAGCATGGTTGCCGCAGTTCACCAGAACGAATCGGGTTCGCAGGCCGTTGTTGCGGCCATGGATCAGGCCAATAGCAGCGTTGAAACCGTTGCCAGCGCCGCCGAAGAACTGGCAATGTCGATTCAGGAAATCAGCGCGCGGGTGAATGACACATCAAACATCACCGAACGGGCCGCCACCGAAGCCAACCGCGCCAATGAAATGGTTCAGGGACTGGATGTTTCCGCCCAGAAAGTTGGCGAAGTGGTGCAGATCATTCAGGCCATTGCCGAACAAACCAACCTTTTGGCCCTGAATGCTACCATCGAAGCCGCCCGCGCCGGAGATGCAGGCAAGGGTTTTGCCGTGGTTGCCAACGAGGTTAAAAACCTTGCCAATCAAACGGCCCGCGCAACCGAGGACATTTCAGCACAAATTTCCGGCATTCAGGGATCCACCCAGGATGCGGTAGGCGCAATTGATGGCATTACCCGGATAATCAACGACCTGAATTCGATTTCGGCCGAGGTTGCCGCCGCGGTCCGCCAGCAAGGAACTGCTACCAGCGAAATTTCGCATTCGGTACAACAGGCAGTTAGCAGTACCCAGCAGGTATCCACCCACATTCAGGAAATGCAAGATGCAGCCGGTCAAACCGGCCTTGCGGCCCGGCAAGTTCTTGATGCGTCTGAAAAACTGGGCAAACAGTCGGGCACATTGCGCGATGAAGTTAGCAACTTTTTGCAAGATGTGCGCGAAAGCTGATTGAAGCCCCACCCCCGACAGACCGGTCACATCAAAGGCACCCCGCATCACACGGGGTGCCTTTTAAGTTAAGATCGTAAATGCGCCCAATTTTATCAGCGACAACCATCTCTTTACGAGCAAGCAACCTGAATAGGTGCGACGTCGCGACGAGCTTGTCGGCAATAAGTCACTGTGACAGGTTTCATGAACCGCCGACCAACCAGGGACAGATGCATTTCACACTGAAGGGCACAAAGATATTCCCGGGGTGAATTGCCAAACCAAAACCCGGCGTTAACCAGCCAATCCAACAAGTTGTTTGCAGAAGCAACGTACAAGGCCAACGACTTCACCCGGCGATTCCAGCATTGAAAGGTGCCCGGTACCTTTTAAAATATGCAAATCAGCCCGCGGCAAACGCGCCTTTAGTTCGCCTTTTAAAATCTCGGGGGTATCGACCTGGTCCAATTCCCCGGCAATGACAAGTGTCGGAACATCTATATTCCCGACATGTCGGCTAATATCCTCCTGACTGGTGTTGCGTGGCCACGAAATTTTCGCAGCGGGGGCGCCTTTCAGACTATCTTCTATGACCTGTTCACGATCCGCCCGGCAAAGAGGCTTTGCAACCAGTACATTATCGATTGTTGCCTCGATTGTCGCCCGGCTGTCATATGCGCCTGCCATTGCCTCGCGGGCTGGCACGGGAAGGGCCATAGGTGTCGGCGGCGACGGCGCAACAAGAACCAGCCCCGCCAAACCGGCAGGGCGACGCGATGCCATCAACTGCGCAACCTTGCCCCCCATTGAATGAGCAACCAGAACATAACGGCGCACATTTAGCGCGTTTATCACGCCTGCAATATCGGCGGAAAGGGTTGCAAGGTCATAGCCATCATTGGCTGCAGCAGATTGGCCCCATCCCCGTTGGTCAATGGCAATTGTGCGGTGATCGGTCGCCAGTTCAGAAGTTACATATTTCCACGTTCGCGACGAACCGCCCCAATAATGCAGAAAAATCAGTGCGACGTCCCCTGCTCCCTGATCTTCAACATGTAACGTTATCCCGTTTGATTGAACTTTCATTGACCTGCCTTTCAATTAAGCAGCCTTTCGCGGCTGATGCAGGCACTTTAAATTCAATCCTCTTGCGATATAATTCCGTTATTTTTATCATCATCTGATAGTTTGGTGATTATATGGATTGAAATATGGATCGATTAACAGGCATGGCTGTGTTTGTTGCCGCAATTGAGGAAGGCAGCCTTGTCGGCGCGGCCCGTCGCTTCGGGCTTTCGCAATCCATGGCAGGCAAGCATGTTTCGGCAATTGAAGAACAGTTGCAGGTTCGCTTGCTACAACGAAGTACGCGCACGTTAAACCTGACCGAGGCGGGAACGGCCTACTATCTGCGTTGCAAGCAAATCCTTGAAACAGTGGAGGATGCAAATAATGAGGCGCAGCAAGCCCAAACCACTGTGCGTGGAACATTACGTATTACCGCACCAACAACGTTCGGCGCGATGCATCTTGGCCCCGTGATAGCCAGCTTCCTTGAAACCTATCCCGATGTCTCCGTCGAAACGCTGTTAAGCGATCACTATATCGACGTAATAGAAAAAGGCCTGGATCTGGCAATTCGGATCGGCAACCTTCAGGATTCCGACCTTATCGCCAAGCGCCTTGCTCCGTGCAAAATGGTTTACTGCGCCGCCCCCTCCTATCTGAAGCGATTTGGTATCCCCAGAACCATAGAAGATTTACAACATGCACCGAGGCTGGCTTTCACAGACGCCATTTCGCCGGGCGACTGGAATATTACGGACCCAGGTGGCCAAACACATGTCATCAGCGGTGTTGTCCGTTTAGCAGCAAACAACATGCAAATGTTACTGGCATCTGCCTTGGCAGGTGCAGGCATTGCATATGGCCCGGATTTTGTGTTTGGCGCATCTATCGCAAGCGGTGCGCTTCATTCTGTGCTGGACGACCATAAAACAGCGGAATTGGCAATTCATGCTGTATATCCAACAAAACGTCACGCCTCGCTCAAGCTCCGACGATTTGTCGAACACCTAAATGCGCAATTTGGGAAAAATCAGGCACGGGGGGCAGCACTTAAAACGCAAGAATAGGCGACATTTATCTTCAAACAGGCCTATTTCAGGGGCGGATGCGATATGGCGTCTTCGTTGATGCGCATCATCATCAAGTCGTCAATTTCGCGATACCCCAGGGTGCGGTAAACCGCGTGCATGTCGCGGGTTGCCAGCATCCAGCGTTTAACCCGCCGCATATCGGCGTGATCATGCAGGGCATTCAGCAATTCTGCCGCAATGCCGCGGCGGCGAAAGGCTTCATCAACAAAAACATCGGCGATATAGGCGATGGAAATATGATCGGTCACAACGCGGGCAAAACCAACCTGTTGTCCCGCACAATAGGCACCGGCACATAACGATTTTTCAACCGACTTTTCAAACTCGGCCCGTGACCGGTTCATCGACCAATAGGACTGGCCAATAAACCCGTAACAATAATCAAGGTCGATGCGGTTTTGATCGCAACTGATGTCAATCTGACTTTGATTTTGCATGACCGTTTCCATCCTGTGTTTCAGCGTAAAATCGGCACCGAAAACCAAAAAACAAAAGCCCGGTGGCACTATTTTAAAACAACCGCCACCGTCAGGGCGATAATGGCCAGCCACAGCAACACGCCATTCTTAAAAATGCCGCCACCGCCGCCCTTGCCATTACGGCCCCGCATGGCAGCCACGGTATCAGGGTGCAATTTAAGGCCCTGTTCGGTTAGCACGCCCGATGCCCGCTCGGCCGCTTCAATCACGCGGGGCAACCGGCGCAACATCGAACCGGCCTGACGGGTGGCTTCGGCAATTTTAGCTTCGGGGCCCAGGTTTTCGCGCATCCATTCTTCAATCAGCGGGCGCGACAGGTTCCACATGTTTTCATTCGGGCTTAATATGCGCGACAGGCCTTCGGCCACAATCATGGTTTTTTGCAGCATCAACAGCTGTGGCTGGGTTTCCATGCCAAATGTTTCGGTCACCTGAAACAACTGCCCCAACAAGCGCCCAACCGAGATATCGGCCAGTTCCTTGCCCAAAATCGGCTCGCCGATAGAGCGGCACACCTGCTGGAAATTTTCCAGCGACTGGTTGCGCGGCACATAACCGGCTTCAAAATGAATTTCGGCGACCCGGCGATAATCGCGGGTCAAAAAGCCCAACAGCATTTCGGCCAGATACAGCCGCGTTTGCCGGTCTACCCGGCCCATAATGCCAAAATCAACCACACTGACACGGCCATTGGCATCGACAAATAAATTACCAGGGTGCATGTCGGCATGGAAAAAGCCATCGCGGAAAACCTGCTGGAAAAAGGCTGCCGCCGCCTTTGCCAGCAATTCGGTACGGTTGATGCCCATTTGTTCAAGGGCTTCCACATTATCAATGCGAACTCCTTTTACCCGCTCCATCGTCACAACATGTTGTGCTGTGCGTTCCCAGTCAATTTCCGGGATATAATAGGTTGGGTCGTCCTTGAAATTCTCGCGAAACTCCGACGCAGCTGATGCCTCGAACCGAAAATCCATTTCCAGTTTAACGCTGTCTTCCAGGGTTTTAATGGTTTCAACCGGCTTTAACCGGCGCAAGCGCGGCTGGGTCCATTCAACAATTTCGGCCGCCCAGTAAAACAGGTCCAGATCGCGGGCAAAGCGCACGGCAATATCGGGACGCAGCACCTTAACCGCAACTTCCCGGCCATCAGGTGTTTTGGCGAAATGCACCTGGGCAATCGATGCGGCCGCCACTGGCGTTTCATCAAATTCAATAAACAGGTCGTCAAACGGCGCGGCAAGCTGGGTTGAAATCACCCGCTTGGCGATACTGGCTGGAAACGGCGGCAACCTGTCCTGCAAGGATGACAAATCGGCCGCAACGTCATCGCCAATCAGATCGGCACGGGTAGCCAGGGTTTGCCCCAGCTTGATAAAAGCCGGGCCAAGCTCCTCAAGCGCGCGCGCCAGCCTGCGCCCCTTGGGCAGGGTTGACCCACCCGAAAACGGCGCCGTCAATCGGGCAAGAATGGCCAGTGCCTTGCCACCTGGCACCAGATCCAACGGAAACAGGGCATCATGGCGTGCCAAAGTGCGCGCCATGGTGATCAGGCGGAAACTGTTACGAACAAAGCGGATCATGTGAAATCGCCCTCAGATTCGCCAGCCGGAATGAATAGCGGCGATCCCGCCAGACAGGTTGCGATACCGCACCCGGCCAAACCCGGCATCGCGGATCATCTGGGCGAATGTTTCCTGATCGGGGAACTGACGGATGCTTTCAGCCAGATACTGATAAGCCTCGCGGTTACCCGCAACAAACCGGCCAATTTCAGGCAGCAGCTTGAAGGAATACATATCGTAAATCTTGTCAAAACCCGGCACGACGACTTTGGAAAATTCCAGGCACAAAAACCGGCCACCGGGCTTAAGAACGCGGTACGCCTCGCGCAAAGCCTCGTCCACGCGGGTGACATTGCGAATGCCAAAGGCAATGGTGTAGGCATCCATCGACTGATCGGGCAGCGGCAATTTTTGCGCATCCCCCACCATCCAGTCGATATTTTTCAACAGCCCGTGATTAGCCGCGCGGTCGCGGCCAACATGCAACATTTCATAGTTAATGTCGCATACCGTTACCGCCCCGCCGCCACGTTTTAAAAAGCGAAAGGCGATATCGCCCGTGCCCCCGGCAACGTCGATCAAACGCATATCGGGGCGCGGTTTAAGTTCGTTGATGAAACTGTCTTTCCACAGACGGTGGATACCGCCGCTCATCAGATCGTTCATCACATCATATTTGGACGCGACCGTGTCAAACACCTCGCGCACCATGGATGCTTTCTGGTTTTCCGGCACATCGCGGAAACCAAAGTGGGTTGTTTTATCGCCGGTTTCGCCCGCGGCTGGGCCTTGATGTTTGCTCATGGCCGGAAAATAGCGCAGCAACCGCCAACCCGCCAGTGGAAAGCAGCAGTTTTTAGAAATATCCTGTTGAAGATGGTTGGTTTCTGGTAAGGAAAAATATCAACACGCTGTTATATGAAATCATTACAAACAGGATCTGCCATGAGCTGTATGGTTAAAATTTGCGGCATTAACAGCGAGGATGCTGTCATCGCGGCCATGAGTGCAGGTGCTGATGCCCTTGGATATGTGTTTTTCCCGCCCAGCCCGCGTCACATTTCGCTTAACGGGGCCGCAACCCTGACCGAACGCGTCCCCGGCAGCATTTTAAAAGTCGGCCTGTTTGTCGATGCCGGAAACGAAGCCATCGCCAACGCCGTCAAGGCAGGCAACCTTGATATGATTCAGCTTCATGGCAGCGAAACACCTGACCGGGTAAAAGAAGTGCAGGACGTGTTTGGCCTCAAAACAATGAAGGCCATTTCGGTAAGCACTACCGCAGATTTGGACAGCGCAGAAAAAACCTATGACGGTATCGCCGACTTTTTGCTGTTTGATGCCAAGCCCCCCAAAGACAGTACCCTTCCCGGTGGCAATGCCGTCAGTTTTGACTGGACCTTGCTGGCAGGCCGCACCTGGACAAGCAACTGGATGCTGGCCGGCGGTCTAAACCCCGACAACATCGCCGAGGCCGTTGAAATTTCCAATGCCCCCTGGGTCGATGTGTCATCCGGGGTGGAACGTACGCGCGGTGTCAAAGACGCCCGCAAAATCAATGCCTTTATTCGTGCAGCCAAGGGTTATTAACCCGTTGCACAAACAACATGCCGTGCGTTGGCCCGATGAGGCCGGGGCACGGTTTTTTATTGAGATACAGCACAGGTCATTGCCATCATCGATAAATTACTGTTTTCTGAAATAGCGATGCGCACTATGACGACCTGATCGCATTTTGGTGCGACATAAAAGTCATAGACGGAGCCTTTCTTCATGAGCCAAACCCTGCGCCAACGCTGTTCGGATATTTTGCGCGCCAAGGAGCGCCGCGAACCGGTAACGATGGCCGTGCATGGGGCATTGTCGCTGCTGATTGTCATCAATGTTGCATCGGTGGTGATGGACACCGTCGAACCCTTTGCCCGCAACCATATCGACTGGTTCTGGGCCATTGAAATTGTTTGTAGTTCGGCCTTTACCCTGGAATATCTGCTGCGCATCTGGAGCGCGCCGGATGACGAACGGTTTGCCGGTCGGTTCGGCCGGTTGCGCTATATTGCAAGCCCGATGGCCCTTGTGGATCTGGTATCGATTTTACCAGTTTTTCTGCTCTTGCTCACCAACATCGATTTGCGCTTCATCCGTATCATGCGTTTACTGCGTTTGTTGAAATTTACCCGCTATTCCCACGGGATGGACCTGCTGACAACGGTTCTGCGCCAACAAATCGGCATGTTGGGGGCGGCCAGCACCGGGCTGGCTTGTTTTCTGATTTTCAGTTCAGGCGCGATTTATCTGCTCGAACACCAGATACAGCCTGAAACATTCGGCAATTTGCCCAAAACCCTGTACTGGTCGATCATTACCCTCTCGACGGTAGGGTATGGCGATGTGGTGCCCGTTACGGTCGGCGGCAAAATTCTGGCTGCTTTCATCGCACTTAGCGGCATTGTCATGGTTGCCGTACCTGCCGGTATTCTGGCTTCGGCCTTTAGCAGTGAATTGCGCCGCCGCGAAGAAACCTATCGTCAGACCGCCGCACAACATTTGCAAGGCGGGGCACATTTAACCGATGCCATGCGCACCCGGCTACAATCGCACCAGGAAGAACTGGGCCTGACCGATGAACAGGCCGAACTGATTATCAATGATGTGCGCGAGGTTCATCGTGGCCATATTGTGGATGATACCCTGTTTTGCCCCCACTGCCGTAAGGCCCTGCGGATCGAGGTTACCGACCGCGTCCGTGGCCGGTAACGCCACCAAATTCGCTGATCCGATCAAAAGGCTTGACGTCACCCGATAGCCCGCGCATATTTTACCCATGAAAACACAAGACATGACCCCGATCCGCATTGCAAATCGTTGGTGGTGGCGCGCTTAAAGCGGGCGGCCAACCCCATGTCTTGACCATATTCCGGCCGCCTGATTTTGCAGGCGGTTTTTTGTTTTCAGGCACTCCCTTTATCTAGCTGAAAAACATTCTCCGTCTGTGGCTGTGCCCCACAACAGGAGACTTCCCGTGACCACACCGTTCCAGACTTCGCCAAACAGTGCCACAAACGACGACACCCCCACCGGTGAATACCGATATGTCAGCGATGGTGGCGTTGCCATTTTGCGCCGCCAGATCGACATTGATTACGAAAATGCCACCGCCGGGCTGATTGATAGTCTGGATACGGCAAAGGGTGTTTTGCTGTCATCGTCCTATGAATTTCCGGGGCGATATTCGCGCTGGGATATGGGGTTTGCCCAGCCGCCACTGGAATTTACCGGGCGGGATCGCGGATTTGCCATTCATGCGTTAAATGACCGGGGCCGGGTATTATTACCCGTAATCATTCCGGTTTTGGAAAACCATCCGCATATCGAAGGTGTTACTGCAGGCGATGATGGCATTTATGGCACGGTAGGGCAGCCCGCCAAATGGTTTGCCGAAGAAGAACGCAGCCAGCAGCCCAGCCTGTTTTCAGTCGTGCGTGCCTTGCGCGACCTGTTTGCCCATAAAGGCGATGAACGACTGGGGCTATATGGCAGTTTTGGCTATGATCTGGCCCTGCAATTTGAACAGATTGCCTTAAAGCAGGACCGCCCGGCAGATCATAAGGACATCCACCTGTATTTGCCCGACAGCATCATCACCGTTGACCACGCCGCGCACCACGCCATGCGGTTTGATTATGAATTTAGCACCCCGAATGGCGACACAACGGATGGAATGGCACGCATCGGTGCCGCACACCCGCCTTCACGCGGCAGTAACCAGCTGGCTGAAAATGATATGCCCGAGGGGGATTACGCCAAAATCGTTGATGATGCAAAACCGCGTTTTGCCCGCGGCGAATTGTTTGAAGTCGTGCCATCGCGGGTTTTTCGCACCGAGTGCACAACTGCCCCGTCCGAAATTTTCCGCCGCTTAAAACGGCGCAACCCGGCCCCTTATGGCTTTTTGATCAATCTGGGCCACGGTGAACATCTGATTGGTGCCTCGCCCGAAATGTATGTGCGCGTCAGCGGCAAACGGGTGGAAACCTGCCCCATTTCAGGCACCATTGCCCGCGGACGCGATGCCATCGAGGATGCCGAAAACATTCGAACCCTGTTAAATTCGGCCAAGGAAGAATCCGAACTTACGATGTGCACCGATGTGGATCGTAACGACAAGGCACGGGTATGCAACCCCGGTTCGATCCGCATTATTGGCCGTCGCCAAATCGAAATGTATTCACGCCTGATCCATACTGTGGACCATGTAGAAGGCCGCCTGCGCACCGGGTTTGACGCCCTTGATGCATTTTTAACCCATTGCTGGGCCGTTACCGTAACCGGTGCGCCCAAACGGGCCGCCATGACCCATATTGAAAATGTCGAACGCAGCCCGCGTGCCTGGTATGGCGGGGCGATTGGCGCGGTTTTGTGCAATGGCGATCTTAATACTGGCCTGACTTTGCGCACCGTGCGCCTGAAACAGGGCATTGCCGAAGTCCGCGCCGGAGCAACATTGCTATATGATTCGCAATCCGCCGCCGAGGAAGCTGAAACCGTGCTGAAGGCATCGGCAATGATTGATGCCATCACCCGGCCCGATAGCAATATTGTGGTCGATGACCCGACCCGGTCGGGCATTGGCAAGCGGGTGTTGCTGATCGACCATGAAGACAGCTTTGTGCAAAACCTTGCCAGCTATATCCGCGCCACCGGCGCCGAAACCCTGACCATGCGGCCCGGCTTCCCCGATGCCGTATTTGATGATTACAAACCCGATCTGGTGTTTTTATCGCCCGGCCCCGGACGCCCCGATGATTACAATTTAAAGGGCAATATCGAACGTGCGCTGGCACATGGCCTGCCGGTTTTTGGCGTTTGCCTTGGCCTTCAGGGCATTGTTGAATTTTTCGGCGGTGACCTGGGGCAACTGGCAACCCCCATGCACGGCAAACCGTCGAAAGTACGGCTTGATGCCAATGACCCGCTATTTACCGGCCTGCCCGAAGACATTGTGGTGGGGCGATATCATTCGCTGTTTGCCAACCCTGACAGCCTGCCCAAGGACCTGATTGTGACAGCCCAAAGCAGTGACGGGGTGATTATGGGCATTCGCCACACGTCATTGCCGATCAGTGCGGTGCAGTTTCACCCCGAAAGCCTGTTAACCCTTCAAGGCGATGCCGGGATGCACATGATTGCCAATTTGCTGCGCAACCCTCAAGGCAGCCCCAGTGGCAAAGATAAAGGTGAAATTCAAAGCGAAAGCGAGAGCGAAACAAGCACAGCAGGCAGCAGCAAAGCTGCCTGACCCAGTCATTACAGCATCGCGCATATTTCCGCCTGCGCGGTGCCTTTTACCCCAACCACCGGCATCCCCTGATACCCGGTGGTTCCTTACAACGACCATGTTGCCTCCCGCATGGTCGTTGTTTTTTTATGTCACCCACCCAAAAGGCAGGCCGAAACAGCGATCAATCAATCGTCGTCATCATTTTCGACCAGCGCACCATCAACCACACTGTAATCAGGCGGCGGGGCACGGCGGAACGTTTCGGGATTGGCTTTCTTTTTGTCTTTCAAGGTGCGAAACAACTGGCGACCATGAAATGGCACCGGTTTTTCCTCGGTCGGGCCGCCGGCGCGGATGGGCCGCGGGGCAAAACGGCCCAGCGTAATCAACCGGTCATACATCACGATATTGGCGGCAATCGCCACATTGATGCAAAATTTCATCGGGATTTTCAGGATAAAGTCGCAATGTTCCTGGGTTTCCGGCGACAAATCACCGCGTTCGGGGCCAAAAACATAGGCCGCACGCGACGGATGTTTGAAACTGGGCAACTCGATCGCATCGGGGGTCAGTTCCACGCCCACCAGCGAACAGCCGGTGGGCAGCATCATATTGTCGAGATCGGGGAAATGATAATACGGCATCTGTTCGGATGCCTTTGAGGTATCGGTGGCATTGTTGGTTTCGTCTTCAAAATCCGCATCAACGGTGAAGGCAAAACTGGCACCAAAGGCATGGGCCGACCGAAACAGGGTGCCGACATTCAAGGGTTTGCTGGCCCCCTCGATCCCGATCCCGAAATAACCGCGCATCATTTTCCTCCGTGCTGCACGCCTTGTGCGCTTTCACACACTCCAAAATATAATTTGTTGTCCGGCTATAGCCCGAAGGGGCGACCGGATCAAGCCGGGGCGCAGTTATGTCTAGCTAACCGCCAATTTCGACCTTCCTGGCAAGGGGCGATCAAGGCCTTTTCCCATCTTCCTGCCAAACGGTTCAAACGCGAAAACCGGGTAAAATAACCCGCCTTTGCCAGCCCGTTATCCCTGTGAGGGACAACGATAATTTGGCATTTCCACCAAAACACCCCTGACTGACACAAGGAGAGTACCAGCCCAGATGCGGAACATCTGCCCCGCCCAACCGTTCTATTACCAGTTAGCCCGGTGGGAAAAGATGCTCTTGCCCGACGCAAAATTCCCTGCGGTCTGACGCCTAAAAACGCATAATCCTAAATGACAGGACAGGAGATCCACAATGAATTGGGATCAAATTGAAGGCAAATGGAAGCAATTGCGCGGCAGCGTCAAACAGCAATGGGGCCAACTGACCGATGACGACATTGATCGCGTCGATGGTAGCCGCGACAAACTTGTCGGAAAAATTCAGGAAGCCTATGGGATCGAACGCGAAGAAGCCGACCGGCAGGTCAGCCAATGGTTTGATCGCCTGTAACAGGCCCGACCCTGGTGTTGATACGGGGTCGTAAAACAAAACTGCACTGACATCACAGTTTTAAGCCCCCTTTTGCGTGTTTCCTCATGCGTAAAAGGGGGTTTTTACGCATTCGGGCATTTACAGCATGTTTTACATGCCCGATAAAACCCGTGCTACCGGTCAGCGTGACGACGATAAAATCAACGCTCTCCGGTTCATATCCTAAAGTCAGGCGTCATCAAAAATGTCGGTATCATCCCCATGTGTTGGCATTTGCCAGCTAAACACAAACGGCAAGGTTTGCACCGGTTGTTTTCGCACGATTGATGAAATCGGCCAATGGCGCACCGCCAGCGACGGCCTGAAAAAACGCATCTTGAAAACAGCACGGGACCGCCAGGCCAAAACCGGATCCGGCAAAAAAGCCTGACCACCTGACATCGGAACAGGGCCCCCCCCGCCGGGCGACGGTAACGCCAAAGGCTAAAGTATATTTCCTTTAAAAGGCATGACCTTTAATCCGCATTATATTGCACATCGGTGGCAATGCTGGCCTGGCTTGCGGTTATCGGCACAACAATTCGAAATGTTGTTCCCTCATCCAGCACGCTGTTAACCGTGATTTCGCCCATCAACACGCGATTAACCACATTTGCCACCACGCTTAACCCCAAACCACTGCCGCCACTGTTCCATCTGGTTGACCAGAATGGTTCAAAAATGCGCTCGCGGAATTCTTCGGGAATGCCAACGCCATCGTCGGCCACTTCAATGCAAATCGTTTTTTCTGACAGTTTAAAAGCCCGAACCGATATCGTTCCTGATTTACGCCCGGCAAAAGCATGAATTTTGGCATTTTGCAGCAGGTTTAAAATAATCTGATCAATCGCACTGGGATAACTTTCCATTTGCAAACCAGCCGGGCAATCCTTGCGCACCACAATGCTGGCTTTGCGAAATTCCGGGCGTACTGTTTCAAGCAACGAATTTAGCACATTTCTCAAATCAAACTGCCGCCGTTTTTGCGTGCTTTGGTCGGTGGCCGTCCGTTTAAAATGGCCAATCAGGGCGATGGCACGTTCAATATTGGACTGAACAATCTTGCATCCGTCTTTAAGGTCGGCCAGATGCTGATCCAGTGTACTGCGTTTTATTTCCGACGATTTAAACGCTGCCGTCAGGTCATCGACATCTTCGGACAGGGCAGAAACCGTGGTCAGGGCATTGCCAATTGGCGTACGCAATTCATGCGCCACCCCCGCCACAATGCGTCCCAACGATGCCATACGTTGTACTTCCTGCAATTGCACGTCTACGCGTTGCTGAATTTCGCGGGATTGCTCACGTTTTATAACGTGATAGGCCAATATCCATGACAAGGCCCCGCTAAGCAAAAACCAGATCCCGATAAAAATAAAATCGCGTGTTTCGGGGGAGAACAAACGGCTTTCCACCCTGGTACTGCCCAAAATAATCAGGTTTTTATCTTCAACCCTGCGGCTGGTTAATCCACCGCCCGCAACAATACCCGCCAGCGGTAGACGCCGAACGGTAAGAAGCTGGCCGTCATACTCAAAAACGCCTTCACTTTTCTGTTTTTTTAGCAGTTCCCACAAAGCAGGATCATCGGTTGCCAAGGACCTGCCGCTGCCCGTCATAAACCCCCAAAGTTCGCTGGTTTCTTTTCCTGCAAGCCAGTATCCGTCCTCGTTAAGAAGAGCAGTATCAAGATTACGCGGCGCAAAATGCCCAAACTCGGTCAGCATATCCGCAGCATCAATATTGAAAATCAGGTAACCTTCTGTATCACCGTTTTTATCAGAAATCTGTGTAACCAGCCGAACAGTCGGTCGCCAGGGCAGTTCGATCGTGCCATTTTCAACATTCAGGTCCAGAGGCGAGATATAAATCTCGTTTGCCATAAGTTTGCGGGCACGCTTAAAATAATAACGGTCAGATTTATTTTGTAATTTGTTTGCCGGGATATAGGCAGCACGATTACCAATGCGATCAACCCGAATAACTTCCATGCCATCCTTTGAAAGGATGCGAGCCTGAAAAATATTTGGCAGCTGATTGACAATAACTGACAAATGGAACGCAGCACTGTTTTCCTCTGTCCGGAACTTTCGAATGTCATCTGTTTCTGCAGCAATCAGCAATTGTTGTTCGAAACTGATAAACGCATTGAAAAGCACGTTTTCGCGGCGGTTGGTAATACGCTCAAGTACCAGTTCCCTATCCTCGCGCAGGGAATTTTGCTCTGCCTGTGTCCAAAAGAAAACGCCCGCGACCATTATCACGGAACATAATGTGAAAATAAGGCTGAACAGCCACCAGAAATGCAGTGACAGAAGCAACGAATGAAAGCTGACCGCCCTTGACAGAACACCTTCCTGGGCGCGTCTGATCATTCCCCGACGGGCGGTTGTCATTGATTAACAACCTTTGCCATATCCCAATTTTGTTCCCAGGTCATAAAATCGGCCTCCGGCATGGGGCGCCCATACAGAAACCCCTGCACAAACTTTACACCGATGAACCGCAATATCTGGTGCTGTTCAACCGTTTCCACACCTTCAGCCAAAACCTCCAGCCCCAGATTATCGGCAATTGTCTGGGTCGATGCGGCAATACTTTGCCGTGCTGTCACAACCTGAAGCGGGCTGACAAAAGACCGGTCAATTTTCACTTCATCAATCGGCAAATGATCAAGATAGCTAAGCGATGAAAAACCGGTACCAAAGTCATCGAGCGACAACCGGAAACCGGCATCTTTTAGCTTGTTTATCGCCACCAGCGCATCGCTGGCCCCTTGCACTGCGAAACTTTCGGTGATTTCAAACTGCAATGTCGCGGGCGTTAAATCCGCGTCACGCACATTTTTCAACAATTGCGGAATAAATTCTTTCTGATTGATATCGGATACCGACAGGTTCAGGGAAACGCGAATTTCGGGCAACGCCTGCGCCTTGCGTTTGGCCACAAACAGCCCCACCGCCCGTAATGCCTGAAATGTCAGTTCTGAAATCAGCCCGCTTTTTTCCGCCACCGGAATAAAATAGGCCGGCGAAACCGGAGCACCCTTAAATGTCCATCGCGCCAGCACCTCGGCCCCGATCAAGGCACCGGTGCCCAGCGCCAACTGGGGCTGAAAATGAAATGCGATATCGCCATTTTGCAAAGCATCATGAAGTCCGGCCCGTAACTGAACAGAACGGGCAATGTTATCTTCAAGATCGGGGGTATAAAGCATGGCCCGGCCCGGTGTTTTTTGCGTCGCACGCAACAATGTGGTGCGCACGGCCCGATCCACAGCAACCGATTCATGGTTTTTCACCCCTTCGCGGACCACGCCAATGGTGGCCGACAAAGCAATGTTATTGTCTTCGATCATAAATGCGTGATCAAACACCGACGACAAAATCGCTTCGCCAATCACACAGTTTTCATCGATAACTGCAAGGCGGAACTCCCCCAGACGGGCAACAAAAATGTCCTTGCCAATCATGACTTTCATCCGGGAATGAACCGCCAGAATCAACCGGTCGATAAATTCCATCCCGAAAGCCACGGCAAATTGCGGGGCTTCATCAATCGAGACAAGGGCGACATGGCAATCCTTGTTATGAATATCGATGATATCGGAAAGTTTGCGGAAATAGGCGTTATGGTTGGGAATGCCAAGTTTCTGATCGACAAAGGCCAGTTCATCAAGCCGCTTGATCAGGGCCAGATTTTCAAAGCACAGGGCCAGATTGCCTGAAAACAGCCGCAACAGGGAAATCGCATCTTTTTCAATGCCACCGGCATGCTCAAAATACACCAGTAATTCCCGGTCCTTGTTAGCGGCAAACCGCATGGCAATGCTTTTGCCAATCAGCACCGGTTCATGATGATTAAACGGAAGACGGCTCAGGGCATCAATATCAATCCCGGGCAGACTGGCAATATCAAGACCGATCTGCTCGCTAAACCGCCCAAGACCGGCAATAATCGGCAAGGCATGAATGGGATTGTTTTCATCCTGGGACGGACCGATAGCACAAATCGCCCCCTCCGGTTCCAGACGCAACAGCGCTGCCAGTTGGACCAGCACCCCTTGGGCAAACAGATCAAAGCTGCGGCGATGATAAAGATCGCGCGTGCTTTCAATAATCAGTTCCAGCCCGGAACGGGTTTGTTCCAGCATATTGATGTAATCATAGGCACGAATAGAGGCCGTCAGGGTTGTA
Source organism: Thalassospira sp. NFXS8 (assembly GCF_040148805.1). Taxonomy (NCBI): domain Bacteria; kingdom Pseudomonadati; phylum Pseudomonadota; class Alphaproteobacteria; order Rhodospirillales; family Thalassospiraceae; genus Thalassospira; species Thalassospira sp. NFXS8. Next base: position 56,305 of record NZ_JAGEMF010000006.1, read on the forward strand.
ATCAGGCGGGTGCGGGTTAGCTCGTCCTTGGTGCGGTAATCATTGATGTCGTAGTCGCGGATAATGCGGCTTTCGGGGGCATAACCAGGGTGCCCTGTTCGCAAAATAATGCGCGGTTTATGATGGCCCTGCTCACGCAACTGACGTACCAGTTGCAAACCGGCATGTTCTTCTTCCATCACCACATCAAGCAGCAACACGGCAATGTCGCTGTTTGCATTAAAAACGCGGTTGCCTTCCTCACCCGAATAGGCGTGTATCAGCTCCAGTTTGCGGCCCAGAATTGTAATCTTGCGCAGGGCAAATTCGGTCGCCTCATGAACATCAACATCATCATCCACAACCAGAATTTTCCAGGGTGCCGCAGATACACTTGCAGGATAAACAACCGTGTCCTCCTGCAAGACGCCTTCCTCACCCGGTTCATCTAAAATGTGAATAACATCGTAGTGTTCGCTGGTCACTTATCCCGTTCCCCTTCAAGCCACCAACACACTGCCATCGGCAGTCTGTCAAACATTCAACTCAAACAGGCGCCTGTGCATTGTCGGTGCCTGTCTAAATACATTGTAATCCGTAGTATCCCCTATGTTCGATACTATGCCGGGAAAAGAGGGATGCAAAACATCTTTAAGCTAGCGAAAACCAACCTTGCGTATAATTTATCTGCAATCCCTATACTTTTTACGACATTTCAGCTGCGAATATTCCCCTTAAACCCAGTATAAAAATTTACTTATATGGAGATCGGGACGCATCAACGGTTTAACAACCATTCGATAGATTAAAATTTTAAATAAACGCTTTAAAATTGCGCATACCTTTTGCCACCGTAACCGGGAAAGCAAGCCGTGAAACAGCCATCCGACCAGCCTGGAAATGACACAACCAGTTTACGCCGCCTGATGCGTAATGCGCCCGGGGCAACCCTTGCCACCCTGGCTTGCGAGCATGGCCAGGTTGAAAATGGCTGGCCCGTCGCATCCTTTGTGCATCCGGTAATTTATATCGACGGGTCCCCGATCATCCTGATTTCGGAACTGGCTGATCACACCCGCCATATTCATAACGATCCAAGGGTTTCACTGTTATTCAGGCCCGCAGACCCCGTGGCCTCTGCATCGCCCGTTAACCCGGGCACGGCATCTTCGCCAACGCCGCCTGCACCCTGCCCGCCATCCCCGCCCCTGACCGATACCCAACGATTAACCGTATTTGGCACCGCCACACGTACTGACGACGATTTTTTGCGACGTTATTATCTGGCCTGTCAGCCCGATGCCGCCCTTTATGCCGGTTTCGGTGATTTCGGGTTTTACCGGGTCAATGTCGTGGCGGCATATTGGGTGGGCGGTTTTGGCAAACAGCGGCGGTTACGAGGCGACCAGCTGGTTTTTGGTAACGCCCGGGAGCTTGCCCAACACCACGACGCCCTGGTTCAGCACCTTAATACCAGCCAGCAAGGCCTGATTGACAAAATTGCAATGCAAAAAGCCCCCGCCAGCGACGACTCCGCCACCGGCTGGAAAGTGATCACAATCGACTGTGACGGCATGAATTTGACCTGTAACGATACAGTCTTGCGAATCGATTTTCCTCATACAATAAGCAGCATGATCGAGGGGCAAAAGATTCTGGTAGAAATGGGTCAGAAACAGCACAAAAAACCGACATAAAACGGCAGATTTCCGGCCTTTTTTGCATATACGAACATGGCATTTTCACATTCGGAAAACGGGGGGCAAAATGCGGGTTATTTGCCCAAAGCAGCGGTTGCTTTTGCCATGTCATTGTAACAATATGTCGCAATGTCAGGGACCCACCCCACGGGACCCTTGCATATCAAGACATAAACCCCAGACTTCTTGATCCCACTAGGAGAGATCTGTGCTGCAATCAGGACCCGTTGTCAGCCGTGTAGGCCTTGAAAAACATGGCCTCAAAAATCTTGGCGCCGTTCACTGGAATTTGGACGCTGCCGGACTTTATGAACACGCCATCCGTCGTTCGGAAGGCAAAATTGCCAAGGGTGGTGCCTTTGTCGCCCTGACCGGCGAACATACCGGCCGTTCCCCACAGGACCGCTATATCGTCGAAGAAGATTCTGTCAAAGCCGATATTGACTGGGGCGATGTAAACCGCCCGGTTTCCCCGGAAGTATTTGAGCGCATGTATCAAAAAATGCGCGCATATTTTCAGGGTACCGAACTGTTCGTACAGGATTGTTACGCCGGTTCCGATCCGCAGTTCCGCCTGCCGGTGCGCATCATCAATGAAAATGCCTGGCACAACCTGTTTGTGCGCAACATGTTCATTCAGCCACCCAAAGAAGACCTGCGCGATTTCGACCCCGGCTTTACCATCCTGCATGCGCCTGGCCTTCAGTCTGACCCCGAAGTGGACGGCACCCGTTCCGAAATCTTCGTGATGGTCAGCTTTGAACGTAAAATGGTGCTGATCGGTGGCACCTGGTATGCGGGCGAGATGAAGAAATCGATTTTCTCGGTTCTTAATCACATTCTGCCAGCCAAAAACGTTCTGCCGATGCATTGTTCGGCCAATATTGGCCCGAACGGCGACACCGCCATTTTCTTTGGCCTGTCAGGTACGGGTAAAACCACCCTGTCGGCCGATGCATCGCGCACCCTGATCGGGGATGACGAACATGGCTGGGGCGAAGATGGCGTCTTTAACTTTGAAGGCGGCTGCTATGCCAAGGTGATCAAACTTTCGCGCGAGGCCGAGCCGGAAATTTACGCCACCACCGAAACCTTTGGCACGGTTTTGGAAAACGTTGTCATGAACAAGCAAACCCGCGAGCTTGACCTTGACGACCAGCGCCACACCGAAAATACCCGTTCGTGCTATCCGATCGAATTTATCCCCAATGCGTCGGAAAATGGCCGTGGCGGCCACCCGAAAAACATTGTCATGCTGACCTGTGATGCCTTTGGCGTTTTACCGCCGATCGCAAAGCTTAGCTCGGCCCAGGCGATGTATCACTTCCTGTCGGGTTACACCGCCAAGGTTGCCGGCACCGAAAAAGGTGTCAAGGAACCGACTGCGGCATTTTCAGCCTGCTTTGGTGCGCCCTTCATGCCGCGTCATCCCTCGGTTTATGCCAAACTTCTGGGCGAGCTGATCGAAAAGCACGGTGCCGATTGCTGGCTGGTCAATACCGGCTGGTCCGGTGGTGGCTTTGGCGAAGGGGCGCGTATGAAAATCGGTTATACCCGCGCGCTGTTAAACGCAGCCCTGAACGGCGAACTGGGGAATGTTCCGTTTGCAACTGACCCGTATTTCGGCCTGTCCTACCCGACCGAATGTGGCGATGTGCCGGCCAATGTGTTGAACCCGCGTGAAAGCTGGTCCAACAAGGCAGCCTATGACAAAGCAGCAGCAAACCTGACCGCACGTTTTGAAAAGAACTTTGCCAAGTTCGAAGAACATGTAGATGATGCAGTTAAGGAAATTGCCATTCGGAATAGCGCTGAAATAAAAGCTGCCGAATAACGCCTGTTTCCATCTGTTTCCGAAAGGGTCGGCCCTGGTTCGGGTCGGCCCTTTTTTTATGCCGCCACAATAAACGAAAAATGCCAAACGGTTCAGTAAGAAACCAGCAACCAGGGACTGGCTAAACAAAACGACCGACACGTTGAATCCGGGGGATCGGGAAAATGAAATTTGGGCCTTTCAGACTGGCAATTGCCATTTTGCTGGCAATTACCTGCTACATGTCTGTAAAACCGGCACGTGCGGAGGATGCGCGTCGCTCGGTTACATTGGCCTGCAACCCTTTCCCACCCTCTAAAATCGACGGAAATGCTCGCCTGCCTGGCTATGACGTCGAAATATTACGGGCTGCATTTGCCGTTAACAATTTAACCGTTAACACCCCGTTTTACCCGTGGAAGCGCGCCTATCTTCTGGCAGAAGAAGGCCGTGTTGACGGGCTTTGTTCATGTTCCTATACCCTCGAGCGCGAACGCGACATGTTGTATTCGGCAGAACTGGGGCGCGTTCGCATTGGCTTTTTTTCCATTGCCGGACATGTACCGCAAAACATTGCAAAACTTGCCGATGCGCGGGATTTACGGGTGGGCGTTGTTGCCGGCTATAACCTGGAAACTGCCGCCGTGAATGCCGGATTAAACGTGATAACGGCCAGCAGTGAACAAATTTTGCTGGGCATGCTGTATAACAACCGCATCGATGCCATCTATTCGTTTCGCGAACCGGTACTGGTGGCCCACAAACATCGCAGCACCCTGATTTTTCTGCAATATCATGAAATCAGCCAGGCCCCGTATTACAGCTGTCTTTCCCGCAAGATTGACGACGCCCGCACTTTGCTTGACAGTTTAAATCAGGGCATCAAAACCATCCGCGCCAACGGTGTTTACAACAGCATCCTTGAAAAATACGGCGTTGCCGATGCGATGAATATCAAACAGCCAACTGCCTGGATTAACTAGCGCCACTATACCGGCAGCTCATTTAATGTTTGGCTATTTGACCATTTGCCATGCCACCTGCCACACCATATCAACGCAAATAATCAAACAACGACAAATCGCTAACCTTTGCGACGGCGGAATAGGATGCCTCAAGTTGTACCGACAGCGTATCAAGCCGCACCATGGCCTCGGCAATATCGACTTCGGACAGATCCGAAACCATGCTTTCGGCAGTCAGTTGAAAATCGGTATGCATATCGACCACGGCCTCCAGTTCTGAATGCACGGACGACATCCGGGTTTGTTGTTCGCCGATACCATCAAGGGCCGAATTCAACAAACTGGTGGCTTCGGACAGGGCATCAGTATCAATCGGGTCAGTGCTGGCATTGGCAACGATGTTTAGCGCGCGTAACGCATTTTCAAAGGCATCCATATCGGCAGTCATGCCATAATCCACGGTCATGCCATCGGCCACGCGGGCAGATGACATATCGCTATTGCCCGCATAATAGGATGTATCTGCCGATGACGGTACGGTGATTGCGCCATAGGTGGTACTATCAACCGAAACCGGCAGAGTATCAGTTGCGGAACCGGCATAAAGATAACGACCTTCATATTGGGTATTTAACAGGGTTGCTATTGTATCAAGGGCTGACTGTGCCGAATCATTAAGGCCAATGACCGACCCGGTGCCGCTGCTTTGCGCGGCTGAAATATCGGTTAACATGTCGGTCAGAACTTCGGTCATGCTGGTCAGGCTGTCATAATAAACATCCACCCGGCCCTGAATGCTTTCAGCCAGATCGGCATAACTCGATGCCTGTGAAATTTCCGACGACAGACTGGTCAAAACATAAGCCTGATCAGCAACACCTGCATAATTAGTGGATTTGATCCCGGTTGTGCTTTGCTCTGACGCAGAATTAAGCTGCGTCTGGACGTTACGCATCTGGGTGATCAGGGATTGTTGCATGGCAGATGTGGAAACTCTCATGAAATCAAACCGTTACTGAACCATTTCCAACAAGGTATCCATCATCGATTTAGTAATATCGATAACAGAGGCGGCGGCGCTATAGGCACTTTCAAGATTGGTAAGGGTCAGGGCCTCTTCATCAAGATTGACCCCGTACTGATTGGAAAAACTTTCAACCAGGTCGCTATAAGCGGCATCGGCGACATCGGCATTTGTCTGGGCATCCGATGTTTGGCGGGCAACATCAGACAACAGTTCAGCCGCATAGTTTGACAGGCTCGACGTGGTGGCACCCATACCGCCTGCAGCCGCAAAAGACTGGTTTTCATCAAACATGGCCGACAGGCTGGTGGCGATATCGGCACTGCCAACCGCAATAACATTGTCACCCACGGCAAGGGTGGCATCCAAGACACCACTGCCGGTCGGCAGCAGCGACGGGTTATCTTGCCAGGCGCTGTTAAGGCTTATATTCGCGGCAGATGTGCCGGTGAACATGTCGTTCAATCCGAAATAATCGGAAAATCCCTGGTCGTCACTGCCCAAGGCGGCATCCATATTAATGATCGCAACATTTGCATCGTCGCTGGTGGCGGCAATGGTCAGGGTGCCGTCATCATTAAGGGTCGCACTCAGGCTGGTGCTGGCGTTAATGGTATCAACAAGGTCCTGCACGGTTGAGATTGTTGAAAGATCGATATCAACAATTTCGCTGGCATCGCCATTATCATCGGTTGCTACCAGCCGAACCGTCCCGCTGCCCGACACGGCATCGCCCGCCGATACCAACTGGCTGGATGTCAGTTCGTCAACACCGGGATAAGCCGTCCCCAGATTGGTAATCGCATTGACACTATCCATCAGGGTGACCGCCAAATTATCAAGCTGGGCCTGAATATCGGGCAAGGTTTCGTCGCGCAGTTCGATCAGCCCGCCCAGCGTACCAGCATCAATTGATGATGTTACCGCATTGCCATTCACTGTAATGTCACCAAAGGTGGTGTCGGTACTGACCGCCCCTGACGGGGTGTAGGAAAGTTCGTTTACCTGGCTTCCTACCAGTTGGGTGCCACCAAGATAAATCTGGGTCTGGTTGGTGGAATCGGTGAAATAGGTAACATTGACCAGTTCAGACAAATCATTGATGGCCTGGTTGCGCGCATCGGTTAGTTCGCTGGCAGCAACTGTGCTGGCAGCAAGCCCGGTCAGCTGTTCGTTATAGGACTGGATCTGATATAGTAGGGTATTAACCTGTTCGACCGTTTCATCAATTTGCTGATCGGCATTGCCCCGTTCGCTTTGCACGGTTTGCGACAATGTGTTGAGGTTATCGGCAATATTTTCGGCATCGGCCAGAACCAGTGATTTTTGCGATGTGCTGCTGGCATTTGACGCCAATGTCGCCAGCGATGTTTCAAGGTCGGTTATCAGGGTGGAAAGTGAATCATCCTCGCCCACCGTTCCAAAAGCCGAACTGACCGTGGTTAACGGGTTGGTAAAAACATCGGCATAGCCGCTATCGGTTGCGGAACTGCTGATCGATTTCAGTAAATAATTATCAACCGTGGACCCGGTGGCGGTAACATTAACCCCGGTTGTCGCACCGGCCAGCGTATTGGTGGCAAGGCTTTGTGTTTTCGCGGTGTAGCCATCGACCGAGGCGTTCGCAATATTGTTCGACGCCACCGCAATGCCGGACTGGCTGGCCTGAAGCGCGCTTAACGCGGCTGTCTGGGCGGCACGAATGGACATCGAAACGGCCTTTCAATCGTTGGTTTCGGGGCGGGATTAAAGTTTCATGTTCAACAAAACATGGGAAAAGTCGCTGGCAAGGTCGCCATCACGGTCATAGCGGGTTGCGCTATCGGGGCGAACAGCCAGCCAGCCGGCACGAATGCGCTTTAAACAGGCATCCCTGCGCGCCAGAAGCCGGGTGTTATTGCGATCCAGCTTCTTTTTCAATTCGTTGACCATAAAATAACTGTCGTTAAAGCAGGCAAACGGCCCACGGGCTGAACTTGCGGCAAGTTCACTCTGCATCGCTGCTTGCAAATTGCGTTGCAATTCAACCTTTTCGGCGGTGATATCGGGCAGCAAGGCGTATTGCGCCTGTTCCAGAATACGCCATTCAACATCTAGCAGCGTATCAAGCCGGGACATAATGTCAGCCAGTACCACAGGTGCGACTGCTTCGGTTTTGACTATTTTACCCATCATTCTTCCCTAGGTTAATTCACTGCCGAAAGCAGGGTGTCATACATATCCGAGGTGGTTGAAACCACCTGGGCCGCCGCTGAATAGGCCTGCTGGGCAATAATCATTTTGGAAAATTCGGTCGTGGTATCGACGGTGGAACTTTCCAGCGAATAACTGGAAATATCGCCCGTGCCGCCGCTGCCCGGCGTGTTCAGCACATAGTCGCCCGACACATTACTTTGTTTAAAAACCGTATCGGAATAGGCCGTTAACCCGTTGGGATTGGTAAAATCGGCCAGAACAACCTGGTAAATTGATTTGGTTGTACCGTTTTCAAAGGTTGCCGACACAACGCCATCCGCCGACACCGAAATTGATTCAACTTCGCTATAATTGCTGCCGTCGCTGGAAACTGAATATAGCGTCATGTCGCCATCACCATCCTTTGATGCCGATTGCTGCAAACCATCGGTGCTGCCTGAGGTCCCCAGATCGTTGGTAATCGTGCTGTCATTGGCACCCGATGTCCAACCCGTGATCGTCAATGTTGATGTGCTGGTAACATCGGTACCGGTGGTATCGGTTATGCCCGAAAGGTTGCCATTGCCATCAAATGTAATGGTCAGCGGCCCGCCCGATGATGTACCGGTAACCGTGGTGCCATCCGATGTCAGAACCGGGTCGCCATAGGTCAATTCCCATTCATTGGTGCCGGTTTTTTCATAATTATAGGTCACGGTATTGCTGGTACCCAGCGAGTCAAAAACCTCGACATCAACCGAAAAACTGTCACCAACTGCCGCATCGGCAGGCAAGTTCATGACAGTCGAGATATTTGATGTGGCATCGGCAGTGCCGGTCAATTCGTTCAGGTTGATGGTGGTCAATGCAGAGGTCGAACTGGGCACGGTGCCCGATGCCGGGTCACCATTTTCATCAACCGCATAGCCCATCAGGTAATAACCGGCACTGTTAACCAGGTTGCCTTCGTCGTCGGTGTCAAAATCACCGGCCCGAGTGTAATAGACATCGCCGCTTTCATCGGTCACAACGAAAAATCCGTCGCCGGAAATGGCAAGGCTGGTGACATCGGAATCCGACTGGATCAACCCCTGGGAACTGATATTGGTCAGCGTCGTTGTGGTCACACCGTTGGAATACCCCTGTGTGGTTGATCCCGGTGTTGTGACCAGCGAGGAAAACGACGCGGCACTGTCCTTGTACCCCACGGTGCCACTGTTGCTGATATTACCCGATATGACCCCTAACGAGGTGGATTGGGCGTTTAACCCCAAAACGGCTGAACTCAGTGCGCTGCTCAGGCTCATGATATCAATCCTTCACATCAGGAAACGGTTTGCGTGCCCTGGACATCGTCCAGATCGACATCAACGCCATTCACGTACAAAACGGCGTCATCCCCGGTCAGGTCCAGGGCGGACACCACACCGGTCATCAATATTTGGGAATCAACCGAGTTACCGTCGCTATCTGCGGCTGTAACCGACAGGGTATAAACACCCGACGTCGCCACCGATCCGTCGCTTTGTGTGCCATCCCAGACAAAGTTGTTTGATCCTTCGTCCCCGGTGGTCGTGGTTTGATAAACCACGTTGCCGTCCTCATCGGTCACTTTCAAATTGACGCTGGCGGCATCGTCATCAAGGACGAAATACCATTCGGCTTCGCCATCTTCGAGGGGGGCGCTGTCGCCAAGGGCAACAATGTCGGTGCCCAGATACGATTGCGCTGCCGAGTTTTCGACCACCCCCTGAAGTGACTGCAACGAACTGCTTAAATCGGTCAGCAGGGAATTGTTCTGCTCGGCCAGATTAAGCTGCTCAAAGGTGGCAAGCTGGGTGGTGATTTCCGATGTGTCTTCGGGATCGGTCGGGTTCTGGTTTTGAAGCTGGGTTAACAACAGCGTCATATAGGTGTCGTAGGTCGATGATGTGCTGCTATCGGTATCGGTCGAACTGGTTGTGCTCGACGCTGTCGTGCTGCTTGTTGACGAGGCAGCACTTAAAGTGCTGGTTGTCAGACCGCTTAGGAAACTCATCATCGCCTCCGGGAAATAACATGATCAGGGATCGCTTTGTTGATTTCACGGTTGGGCAGGCAAAAACTGGCGCACAAAATTCAATTATTTGTATCTGGCACAAAAAAAGAGCGCCAAAGCGCCCTTTTTCAAAACCCGAACAATTCGATTACCGACCAGGTGGCGGCCCCTGACGTGAAAGAGGTGGTGTGTTGATCGCCAGTTGGTAACGGTCATCAGCAGATAGTCGCACAGCCATACGCGCCATATGGTCCAGCACCATTTCAACCTCGCCGCTTACTGTTCTGGCAAAATTGTGGAAGGTATCGGTAATTTCGCGATCATCGGGATGTTCCTTTAACAAAACCGTTGCCATGTGCTTGAACATGCCGGCGTCCCGGTTCTGACCAATCAGATCCATCACCGGTCCCATTTCCTCATCAAACACGGCCTGTCCTTCGGGGGACAGGTTTTCGCGCAGATTAATCATCATGCGCAAAGGGGGCGGCCCCGAAGGGTGACCCTCAAGCTTTGGTCCCGAACGCTCAAAAGGCAGCATCGTACCGCTACCTGCAAAATAATTACCAGCCAACGCACCCAGAATAAAAAGGTTCAATGCCATAGATGCCATCAGGAATATGGCAGTCGATGTCGGTTTGCGACGATCATTTATCATTTGGTTTTTCCTCGACGGCATCTTGCCCGGTTTGATCACCGGTTGTGTCATTATCTGGCATAGCCAGATCATAGAGATGCCTGTCTACAATCCTGGCAACGGGAAGTTCATCGGCTTCGGCCGTATTTGAAAACCCCTGACGGGCGGTAAACGTCACCCCGAAAACAAAACCGAAAACCATGCAAAGCAACATTGCCGCCGCAGAAATCATATAGCTACGCGGAATAGCCGTACGGACGGGCTGGGCCGCACTCACGTTTGTCGCACCCTGGTTTGTTCTGTCGTGCCCGGTTTGGCCGCCTGTGCCGGCGGTCATTTGTGTATTATTACGCTCGCCTGCGTTACGAGGCGACCCGACAGGTACATAGCGACGCGGTTTCTCACTCACCATGTCGTCAGAAAGCGGGGCGCGATAATCTGCGTCCACACCGTTATCACCTGTGTCAAAAGGGGTTTGTTTCCCCGTTGAGCGGCTGGATATTTCCCGCTCATCCGGGATGGAACTGTCATTTTCGGCGGCTTCGATTGCGCCAAAAATATCGTCAATCGCCTTATGCCGCCCCATAGGTACCGGGTCGGCGGCAAAATCGTCTTCAAGGCTGTGCAAATGCCGGATCAGTTCAGCAGCTTCGCCATTCTGTGCAACGAACCTGTTGCCTTCCTGGCGAAACGGCTCTGGCCAGAACGCTATGTCCCATCCATATTGATCCAGCAAGTTTTCAAATTCGCTGATATTCACTGGCCACCGCTTTTTCCATAGGACGAACTTACCTGTTCGAACAATTCAATAAGAATAGCGCCTAAAGGATATTCTTCAATTCTTCCCTTAACCGCTTTCGTGCCCTTTTTAGCAAAGATTCCATTGCATTAACCGATATTCCAACGATTTCAGCCGCCTCTGCATTGGAAAGTTCGCGATCATAAAACAGATTGATGGCAATTTGTTGTTGTTCAGACAGCTTTTTTACTGCCACCCGGAGCCGGACAAATTCCTGATGCCGGGCCAGTTTTTCAACCGGTGACATCGCATCGTCGGGTGTTTCTTCTATTTCAACATTTTCAACCGGACGCGGACGACGTTTAAAATCAATTACCCGGTTAACGGCCACTCGATAAAGCCAGGTTTTAAACTTTGCCCCATCAGGACGCCATTGTTCCCGATGCAGCCAGACACGCACGAAAACGTCCTGCGCGACATCTTCGCAGTCCCCCGAGGGCAGGCCCATGCGCCGGGCGATCCCCTGGATCGCCCGGTAATATCGTTCAACCAGCACACGGTATGACGCCTTGTCACCGGCGACAACGCGTTCGACCAATGCCTCATCGCTCAGCCCTGATAACCCGGCACTGCGCGATATCGCTTCGCGGGCATGGTTTGCTGTTGTCATATTCTGGCTAAGGCCTGCGTTCAACGATGCCTCACAAAACCTGATTGAACCGGGATTTTTCCGGGGATTGCAATGAACTGGCCGTTTCCGTATTGCCCAAAGCTATCTGATTCCACTGTCGCGCCATAGCCTCAAGATGGCGATCAACATAAGAATATCTGGTTTCCCGGGGAATATCACGGCCAGCACGGGTCAGAACTCGCAACATGCGCGTATAAAAAGCCATCAAATCACGCGATAGTTCTGGTGCGTCATTCGGGGCGACCACCGCACGCAAGCCGCGCAGCTTGCCCAACACCAATGACCGTTCCCGAATCTCTTCTTCAAACTGGCCTTCTGCCCGGTGTTTGGCGGCCTGTCGCAAATGCTGACGTACACGCGTAATCGCCAGTACCATCATGGTCACGGGTGAAGTCGTGCGCAGCGCATTGTTATAAAGGCTACTGGCCCCGACAAACTGGCTTAATGCCGGGTGCGGAGGGTGCTGGGCATCACGAGATCGGGATTTGTTACGAAGTTTCATTTTAGTCATCGTCATTTCCCCATAGGGCTTCCAGCTGGTCACGCAATAATTCCAACTGGTACATTTTTGTTTCGAGAACGGAATAACGATCAATCAGCTTGGCCGCGTAATCTTCTGCATCCTGGGTGATGTCGGAAACTTCGTCTTCAAGGTCGTCGGTCTGCTTTCCCAGTCGGTCGATCCGGTCGCTTAGGAATCCGTCCGATGTATTAGTATAGGTGTCGATGCTATTTTTCAGACCGTATGCCAAACCAGGTGTGACGGTGACATCAACAGACTTGCTTTCACTGCCGCCAAAATAAAGTGTCACCCCTTCATATACCGACCCTTCAGCCCCGGTGATTTTGTTACCACTTACGGTAAACAGGCTGTCATCCCCGTCGACATCGGCGGATGCGATACTGCCGTCATCGTTCATCGTGATATTGACAGTGAAACTGCCGCTATAAGTGCCGTCGGCATCATAAACCAGCAGATCATCCGAACTGGTGTCGGTTTGCAGAGAAAACAGCGCCGAAACCGTGTCAAAATCCGACACCAGCGCGTTTTCCAGCTCCTCGCTGTCAATGACAAGATAGTTGCTGTCATCATAGGAAATGCCAATCGATGACAGCGACTGATAAAGGCTGGAATCACTACGAAACCCTAGTGCGTCATAAACATCACGCGATACCGACGACAGCAGGTTATCACCAAATAAAACAGCGTCCTCGTCCGCCCCGGTGCCGACGGTATAGGCCTGATTGGTTAGAACAAAACTGCGGAAATCGTTGTAGGCGTCGACAAAGGCCTCGATCGCATCATACGCAGAACTGGCGTCATCATCGACTTCAAGAGTAATTGTCGTGCCTTCTTCAGCATCATAAAGATACAGCGTCACCCCGCTAATAACGTCATCAACTGTGTTGCTATTACGGGTTACTTCCACACCATCGACCAAAAAAATTGCCGGTTGAGCGGCAATCAGTTCGTTACTGTAACTGCCATCCGTACCAATCAGCCCCAATGACTGGGCCAAAGATGTATCAGCTCCACCCGTGGAAAAATTAATTTCCTCGCCGGTATCGGCGGCCGATAAAACCAGCATGAACTGGCTATCTGAAATTTGCAGAACCGATGCCGACACGCCGCTGGCAGATTTCTGCTTGTTGATTTCATCGGCAATATCGTTCAGCGACATATTCGTATTAACGGTAATCTCAACACTGTCGCTATCGCCAAGGGCCAGGCTTAAATCGCCCGATATCCCGGCTGCTTCAGTAGCACTTGTCGCAACATCGCCTGCAATTTTATGGGCCGTGGCAATCTGGGTGACTTCCAGTTCATAAGTCCCCGTCGTTGCCGCATCATCGACCAGCACACCAACAACATCACTGGCGGTCACCGACCCGTCCGAGGATGAAAGATAGGCCGTTTTCTCCACCCATACGTCGTCCCGGGTACTGGCCAGTTCGGCATCTGCAGTCAGGGCTTCGGCAGCGTCTTCCAACGCGCCCAGTAAATCCTGCAATTCTTCATATGCAGCTATCTGAAGGTCAATGTCATCGATTTTGGCATCAATAACATCGGCCTGTTCCATTTTTGCGTCATAGGCATCTTGCACCAGGGCTGCCGTATCAATATCGGTCAGTCCTGATGTGTAGGAAGACGAGACATAGCTTGACGATGTGGCAGAATTAACGGTCGACATAACCGGTTTCCTTGGCAACGCACATGGGAAATAGCCAGATTAATCAGGATCGCGCGCAAGGCGCGATCCTGTCAAAGCGGCGCCTATTGCATCAGACGGCTAAGTTTTTCGAGATTGGAATTGGAGACAGACAACGCCTGAATCGCGGAATCAAGTTTCACACCCAGTTCTGTTTGCTGCGCACTGAGTTCAGCCACATCAGCATCCATATAAACGCCCATTGCCGATTCCAGATTGGTCGATGCCGTATCAATCACGTCGGAGGCGAAATCAAACCGGGATTCAAGCGCTCCGATTTCAGCACGGCCTGAAGAAACGGTTTGAATATCTGCATCAAGAGCTGTTAACGCGGCAGTGGCATTGGTTGAATCGGTAAGGTCCGTCCCCACCAGGGTCAACGCACTGAAATCGGTTGAAAGAGTAACCTGGATGGTGGCATTCGCATCAGACGAATCAGCTGACACCAGAAAGCCTTCATCATAGGCACCATCAAGCAACTGAGTATCAAAATAGGTGGTTGATGCCACAGTCGAGGAAATTTGTGTAATCAGATCCTGATATTCCGAGTCCAGATAACCACGTTCGGTATCGGTAACCGAACCTGATGCAGCTTCGGATGCCAGTTCGTACATGCGTTCAAGAATGTCCGAGATTGCCGACAAACCGCCATCTGCCGTTTCCAGAATGGAATTGGCAACTTCCGCGTTATCGCCTGCCTGTTCCCATGCGGCATAGTCAACCGACATTGCGGTATAAACAGCCAACCCTGATGCATCATCCGACGCGGAGTTGATGCTTTTACCGCTCGACATCGCTGTCAGGACTGACGACATTTCATCGTTGGTCTTGTTCAGGTTCGATACCGCCAGTGTGGCCGACATATTGGTGTTAATACTGGGCATGACCCTGTCTCCTATATGGATATTGTGGATTTGACATACCTGCCAGCCGACCGGAATGCCGGCCGGTACAGATATCCACGCGCGGGACAGGGAAAACTGGCGCAGTTTTTTTCAAAAAAAAATGACGACCCTGAAAAAGGGTCGTCATTTGCACATCAAAACCGGCGGTAAGCCGTCATACCAGGCGATTATCTTTTTTAATTATTTTTTGCGTCCGCGTCTTGAGCGCAACTTGCGCCAATAGCTGGTAATGTCTTTTTCCGGTTTGCCAAACAAATAGCCCTGGGCAAAATCAAACCCGGCTTTGGTCACCAGATCGCGCATGTCATCGGTTTCAATCATTTCGGCCACCACTTCAACACCAAGCTGATGGCACAACCCGACCAGTGAGCGCAAAAACGCCCGCCCTTTCTGGGTTTTTAACGACTGATGGATCGACGGACCGTCAATCTTGACGTAGTCAACCTCAAGCGCGCTAAGATAATTGAAATTTGCCGCTCCGGTACCAAAATCATCCAGACAGATTTCAACGCCATACTGGCGAAACCTTGCCAGCCAGGTTGCGGCATGATCAAGGTCGGTAATTTCGGCGGTTTCAGTAATTTCTATCATAAGCTGCGGCAGCGATTCCTTGCTGCGTTCAAACAGAGCAATCACAGAACGACAAAAATCGGGGTTGGCCAGGCTGCGCCCCGAAACATTCACCGCCACCCGGGCATCAATACCTTCGTCAAGCTGCTGGCGAATCCATTTCAGGGTTCGGCGCATCATCGCCAGGTCCAGCCGGTGAATCATATTAACCTGTTCGGCAAACATGATCAGCTGATCGGTCGGGATCAATTCGCCATCTTCACGGTAAAATCGCACCAGCACTTCAAAATGATGAATTTCGGCCGATGGCAGCCTGACAATCGGTTGATAAACCGCGTCAAATTCCAGGCGGTCCACGCGCTGACCAAAATCGCGCATCGCACCAAAGGTATCATTGACCAGATTGGGCATATGCCCTGTCAGCCGTGAAAAGGTAAAATTATGTTCCTGTTTGTCGCAAAAACGACGAATGGAATAAAGCACACCGCGCGCCAGATCCCCCGGCGGCATGGCATGGGCGGTAAAATCGGTTTCGGATGTGCGAACAATAATGCCTTTACCCTGCGGGTCGGCATCCAGGGCGCATTCGGCAATACGCTGTTCCAGATCGCCAATGCGCACTTCGGGATTATGCAACATACCAAACTGGTTGGCATTAATACGCCCGGCCGTATCCCCCGCAATCGAATGGGCCCGGAAAAACGACCCGATGGTTGCCAGCATTTCATCCCGGGCCACATGTTCCATGCGGTCACATAATGGTTCAAACGCATTTAAGGTAAACAGCGAAAATTTCTGATTCTGCCCGGTTTCGCGCTGCGCCATCAACCGTTCGGTTACCACGCGCGACAGGCTTTCTTCATCAAGCAGGCCGGTGGGGCCGTCGCGACGAATGGATTGCAACACATCATGAGGCAACGAATTAACCGTGACCCGCAAGGCCACAAAAAAATGCCCCCCCAGATCG
Organism: Thalassospira sp. NFXS8; assembly: GCF_040148805.1. Lineage (NCBI taxonomy): Bacteria > Pseudomonadati > Pseudomonadota > Alphaproteobacteria > Rhodospirillales > Thalassospiraceae > Thalassospira > Thalassospira sp. NFXS8. The sequence continues at coordinate 72,715 of NZ_JAGEMF010000006.1, forward strand.
GGCAGGAAATATCCGGTCATGGATACCGGCGGGCTAATACGTTCGTCCGGGCGGTTAAATCGCACCAGCACATTGTCCATCCGGCCACGACGCCGCGCAACACGTAACATCTCGCTGACCAGCGGCCGAAAGTTGGAGGCCAGAAAATCCACAAAACGGATACCTTCGATCTGCTCTGTGCCAAGGCCCAATATGCCCTCGGATGCCCCTGATGCAAAAACGATTCGGAACTCTTCATCAAGTTCCAGCAACAGATCACCCCACACAAACGCCAGCGCCGCAAAACGGTTCCGTTCATTGCGCAAGGACGATGCGTGTTTCTTAAGGCTGTTATTCAATTGCCCCTCGCATGCCTGAAAGGCACTGTCATTTCGCTTAATTCGTAGAAATATGCCTCTCTACGAAAGCCCCCGTCATGGCGGTCTTTGCATTCCTGCAACGGTTTAATCCCTGACCGTCAATCTGACAATTAAAACCGGCTTTAGGCCTATTTGTCGAATTTTATCTGCAATAGCCAAATGAAAACCTTATTTTATGCAATTATGCAGACATAAATTCGTCCTGCAACCAGACATTTAAGGGCATCTTGCCACCTTTTGCCCAATCCTGATTGGGTCTTCTTCATCGGGCCAGGTCGCGCTATGTATGTTTTATGGGTCCAAACCCGCATATATTCGCCTATGATCTGATGCTACACCCTCAGGATCCGGACCTGTTAATATGGAACATATTTGATGAATAAAGCTGTCTTGCCGATTGATCCTGCCACATTGCCGGTTGTCACCGAAGAAAGCGTCTTGATCTTTGACCTCGACAACACATTGTATCCGTCAAGCTGCGACCTTTTTTCGCAGGTTTCCGTGCTGATCGGCAAATATGTCAGCGATTATCTTGGTCTGCCACCCGAGCAGGCATATCTGATCCAGAAAACCTATTTTCGTCAATATGGCACCACCCTGCGCGGGTTGATGCTGGAACATAAAATCGACCCGGCCGATTACCTCAACAAGGTCCATGACATTGACCTGTCAGTGGTGGCACCTGCGCCGGTTTTGTCCAATGCCCTAAACGCGCTTCCCTGCCGCAAGGTTATTTTCACAAATGCATCACGCAACCACGCCCAGCGGGTCATGGAACGCCTTGGCATTGCCGATCATTTTGAAACCATCTTTGATATTGTCGATGCCGACTATATTCCCAAACCCGAACAACAACCCTATGACCGCATGCTGGCGCGCGATGGCATTAACCCCAAAAACGCGATCTATTTTGAGGATATGGCCAAAAACCTGTTGCCAGCCAAGGACATGGGCATGACCACTGTTTGGGTGCATAGCGATTCCGACTGGGCACATGAAGGCCGCGACGACCCGCGCATCGACCATGAAACAGATGACCTGCCCGCGTTTCTGGAAATGCTGGTGGCAAAATCGGCCCGCTGATCGGGCAGGAAAACCACCATCGCCATAATTATTTCACCTTCCTGCACTGACGCAGGAACGGTTGAAAGATATAATCAGTCAAAATACGCAGACAGGCAGAGTTGACTTGACGGTCTGCTTTGCCCATTCTCCGCCGCGAAGAAAAAACCAGCCACACCGCAAGGACGACCATAGATGGACAAGATGGAACTTGAAGGCGTGATCAATGTCGCATGGGAAAACCGCGACCAGATCACCTCGGCCACCAAGGGCGAAACCCGCAAAGCTGTCGAGCAGACCCTGGCTGCCCTTGATAGCGGTACATTGCGCGTGGCTGAAAAATCACCCGAAAAAAACGACGGCCAGTGGACCGTGAACCAGTGGGCGAAAAAGGCGGTTTTGCTGTCTTTCCGCCTTAACGACATGACCACCATTCCTGGTGGTCCTGGCGAAAACACCAACTGGTGGGACAAGGTTCCGTCGAAATTTGCCGGTTGGGGTGATGAAGAATTTAAAGCCGCCGGTTTTCGTGCCGTTCCGGGCAGCATTGTGCGCCGCTCGGCCTATATCGCGCCGGGTACGGTTTTAATGCCCAGCTTTGTCAATCTGGGTGCCTATGTTGATAGCGGCGTGATGGTGGATACCTGGGCAACCGTTGGGTCCTGTGCCCAGATCGGCAAAAACGTGCATCTTTCGGGCGGAGCCGGTATTGGTGGCGTGCTGGAACCCCTGCAGGCCGGCCCGGTCATTATTGAAGACAATGCCTTTATCGGCGCACGTTCGGAAATTGTTGAAGGCGTGATTGTCGAAGAAGGTGCCGTCATTTCGATGGGTGTTTTCATTGGTGCCTCCACCAAGATCATCGACCGTGAAACCGGTGAAATCTTTGTCGGCCGTGTTCCGGCCTATTCGGTCGTGGTTCCGGGCTCACTTCCTGGCAAGCCGCTGCCCAACGGCAAGCCTGGCCCCAGCCTCTATTGTGCGGTGATCATCAAACGCGTTGATGAAAAAACCCGTTCCAAAACCTCGATCAACGAATTGCTGCGCGATTGATCGCTGTCAGCCGATGATGTGATTGATTATAAAGGGACGAAAGCGCACATCGCGTTTTCGTCCCTTGCCATGTTTGTGCCCTGCATGTTTGTTCCCCGCCCCCCCCCCGCAAAAGAGATTGCCCCATGTCCTCCGCTGCCCTGTCCCTTGCCCAGTCGCTGATCCGTTGCCCGTCTGTTACCCCGGCTGATGCCGGCGCATTGGATGTTTTGCAAACCGCCCTTGAACAGCGCGGGTTCGAGGTTAAACGCAAACTGTTTGAAGAAGACGGCTGGGACAGCATCGATAATCTTTATGCCCGCCGGGGCAGCAAAGGCCGTAATTTTTGCTTTGCCGGACATACGGATGTCGTACCTGCCGGCGATGAAGCAGCATGGACGGTTGCACCTTTTGGCGGCGAAATCGTTGACGGACGCCTTTTTGGCCGCGGTGCGGTGGACATGAAAACAGGTATTGCCTGTTTTGTCGGTGCGCTGGACCGTTTTTTGGAAGCCAACCCCGATTTTGACGAAAGCATCAGCCTGCTGATTACCGGCGACGAAGAAGCCGATGCGGTGAATGGTACCATCAAACTTCTTGAATGGTGTGACGCGCACGGCGAAAAATTTGATGCCTGTCTGGTCGGCGAGCCAACCAACCCCAAATATCTGGGCCAGATGATGAAGGTTGGCCGACGCGGATCTATCACCGGCTGGGTCACGGTTTATGGTGCGCAAGGGCATGTGGCCTATCCCCATTTGGCCGATAACCCGGTCCCACGCCTGATCCGCGTGCTAGATGCCCTGACATCGCGCGAACTTGATACCGGTACCGATCATTTCCAGCCCAGCAACCTGGAAATCACCACCATTGATGCCAACAACCCGGCAACCAATATCGTACCAGCCAAGGTCAGTGCCGCGTTTAACATCCGCTTTAACGACACCCATCAGGGCTATGAGCTGGAAAAATGGATCCGTGATACCTGTGCCGCGCACGCAGGGGCACATGACCTGAAGGTTAAAATATCGGGCGAAGCCTTTTTGTCCGAGCCGGGCAAACTGGCCGGGCTGATTGCCGATGCATCCGAAAAAATCACCGGCCACCGCCCTGAAATGTCAACCACAGGGGGCACATCCGATGCCCGCTTTATTCACAAATATTGCGAAGTGGCCGAATTTGGCCTGGTCGGGCAAAGCATGCACAAAGTCGACGAACATGCCATGGTCGAGGATATCGACAATCTGGTTCTGATCTATGAAGAATTACTAACCCGGTTTTTCGACTGAAATCTGTTGATATGCCCGGCACAAGCCAAAAGCAGAAAACGTGTGATTAAGCGATATTTTGCTGTCGCTTGCCAATAACGCGCCGACACCGCTATGATCAGGCCGGGCATAAATTTATGATGCCCGACCTGTAATGCCTTTTGTCCCGCCTGTTTTTGCCGGATTCCCCAAATCATGAAAAAACCCGTTCCTGCCGCTGCATCGGCTGCCCCGGCGGCCAAGGCCACTCCTCAAACCGTTCTTGCCTGTTATAAAGGCGACCCGGTGCCGCGTATTTCCCTGCCCGGCCTGGATGGCAAACCGGTTGACCTGACCGATCAGCGCATCGCAGGCGACAGCCTGGTTTTATGGGTGGGGCCGGAGCTGCCGTCGCACGATGATTTTAAAATCGCCCGTGGCTTTGCCGAACAAATGTCTGACGCCCATATTCGGTTATATCGGATAATTGTCGGCACAAAAGCCAGCTTAAGCGACGATTTTCTGGCAGAAATCCCCGATTTTGTGACCATCCTGTTTGATCCCGAAAACCGCCTGATGCCGGTATTTGACATTACCAAAACCAGCTTTATTGTTATTCGGCCCGATGGGCGTCTGGGCGGCGTTTTTACATCGCACACACCGATGAACGGCTTTGAAATGGCGATGGGCTATTGCCAGGCCAACCACGACATAACACCCTTTACAATTATTCAGCGTCAGGCCCCGGTTCTGGTCATCGATAATGTGCTGGAACCGGCATTGTGTGACCAGTTGCTGGCGTATTGGCGCACAGGCGACAAACAGGCCAATGGCGTTTCCAAAGGTGGGGAAACCAACCAAAGCGGCGATGCCGCCATCAAGGTGCGCAACGATGTCGTATTGCTTGATGAAAAACTGTTTACTGCGGTCAAAAACCGCATCGTCAAACGGGTACTGCCCGAAATTTTCAAGGCATTCCAGTTTCAGACCGCCAGCATGGAAGCCCTGCGCATTGGTAATTATCATAGCAATGACAAAGGGTTTTTTGGCCGCCACCGCGATAATAAAACCACCTTTACTGCCCATCGCCGTTTTGCCGTGTCGCTTAATTTAAACCCGCTGACCTACGAAGGCGGGCAGGTCAATTTCCCCGAATATGGCCAGGCGCTTTATGCGCCGCCCCAGGGGGGTGCCTTGATTTTTTCATGCTCGTTATTGCACGAAGCCATGCCGGTTACCAAAGGCGAACGTTTTGGTATTTTCACTTTTCTGACCGATGCAGCCGGGGCACGTCACGAACAGGAAATGATTGCCAAACATCGCGGTACGGTTCAGCCGCTCAGCATGAAAAAATGACCGCCAAAATCAGCCTTTTACCCACGCGCACATCAAGACAGGCCGGGAAATACTGTTAGCCCCCGGCCTGTTTTCACTCACAGGCCAGTATCACGGTTTCCACGTGATCGGCACATAGTCCGGCAAGGCTGCAAACCGCGCAATCCAGCGATTAATTCCGGGAAACCGGCTCATATCAATTCCGCCTTCGTCCGCTACATGGGTATAGGCATAAAGGGAAATATCGGCGATCGAACATTGCGCGCCCACCAGCCAGTCATGGTCCTTCAGGCGGTTTTCCATCACATCGAGTGCATTTTGTGCTCCGGCCTGCTTAAATGGCAACATGACCTGTCCGTAGTCAGGCATGCCCTTCACACTCATCCAGGACCGCAACACAGCAACATTGGGTTCGTGTTCGTATTGCTCAAAAAACAGCCATTGAATGGCCGCTGCACGTTGCCATTTATCTTCAGGCAACCATTGCGTACCTTCAGCCAGGAAAAGCAAAACAGAATTGCTTTCCACCAATACGTGCCCATCCTCGAATTCCAGTGCCGGAATACGCCCAACCGGATTAATGCGGGTTAAAAAATCCCCGGTGCGGGTTTCACCCTTTGTCAGGTCGTATTCGGTCAGGGAAAATTTCTGCCCCAAAAAACGTAAAAGCAGCCGGATCTTATAGCCATTACCCGACGGCAAAAAATCATGCAAAATCATGGTTTCATTCCTGAATATCTATCTGTTTTCATGAACTCTGGCGATCGGGCCGGCCCCGCCTGGCTATATTTGCCACTGGTACCGTGGCAAACAATCGAATAGTTTTGATGTTATTGGTCAATTTTATTGATGATTATTTCTGATCGATCTACCGCTATCATATCCGGACAGCCCCAATTGACAGACAGGACATCGTCTTATGGATGCCGACCTTTTGCGCAGTTTTGTTTCCTTTGCCGAATGCGGCAGTTTTAACCGGGCAGCTGACCGCGTGGGCAGAACGCCATCGGCCTTTTCCATGCAAATGAAACGGCTGGAAGAAACCATGGGCCAAAAACTGTTTAGCCGCGAAGGGCGCAATGTCACCCTGACCAACGAAGGCATTACCCTGGTAGGTTATGCCCGGCGTATTCTTTCGTTACAGGATGAAGCACGGGAAAGTATCCGGGGTGAAACCATATCACGCCCCGTTCGTATCGGCTGCCCCGATGATTATGCAGAAAAAATCCTGCCTGTGGTGATGCGTGCCATTCGTGACATTCACCCGGCTGTACAGTTTTTCATCTCGATCAACCCGACCATCATTTTGCGCCGGATGCTTGATCAGGGCGAACTGGATTTAACCATTATCAGCCGGTCGGAAAAAGGCGAGGAAGGGTATTTTTTACGTCGCGAGGCCGGTGTCTGGGCCACATCGGCACAACATCAACAGCACCTCAAAAATCCGCTACCATTGGTTCTGCCTGCCGAAGATTGCAAATTTCACGCCTGGGCAATTGACGCAATTTCAAAATCAGGCCGGGCGTTTCAATTGCTGGCAACGACCCGGCAGGCCGCATCGCTTTTGCATCTGGTGCGCGACGGGCTTGGTGTGGCGGCCCTGGCCGCGATTACAGTGAATGACAGCTTGCAAATCCTTGACCATAGCGACGGTTTCCCCCCTCTTCCGGCGGTCGGCATTGCCTTGCTGATCAACGAGGCCGCCCACCCGATGATCAACCGCCAACTTGCAAGCAACGTTCAACTTCGTGTAAGTGACGCATTCGAACCGGCCAAAACCATCCGCCAGACCGCATGACCCCCAACCCGGATAGACACCGCATAATGACTGCCAATACCGCCAATCCGCCCAAGGCCCGACTTAATATTTGCATTACCTGCCGTGCCAGCGCCGGTGCTTCTGATACCGCCGGCAACAGCGAAACAGACGCAACCCGCCATCGTGATGGCAAACGGCTTTATGATGCCTTATCGCACGAAATGGCAACCCGCACCGACCCGGCATCGTTCGATATTGTGCCGGTTGAATGCCTGAGCAATTGCAAATCGGGATGTTCTGTCGCCCTGAGCGCGGCGGGAAAATGGGGGTATGTTTACGGCAACCTGACAATCGAAGATCATGCCGCCGATATTTTAAAACTGGCCGAGGCCTATGCCAATGCGGAAGCCGGCCTAGTTGCATGGCGTGAACGCCCTGAAACCGTTCGGCGCAATGTTATCGCCCGCATCCCGCCAATCGGGAATTAGCAATTCGCCATCCGCATCAGGGTAACACACCGCGATGCCACCGCGACCAAACCGGGGCAATGGCATTTTCGGCCCGCAAATCATTAAGGTAACTGTTATATCGTTCAACCGTAATCGGGGCATTGCGCGATATAACAGATGCAAGCTGATAGCTGTTATCGGCACGCGGCCCCATCGCAATGCGGTCGGCCAAATCGGCAACATGGCTAAATTTGCGCGACATAAACCCGGCGGACACCACACCAATTTCAGCATCACCACGAATCACGGCTTCAAGCACTTCGGGTTCATTATACAGCAATGAAATATCAAGCAGCCGGGTCAGCTGTTTGGGGTCGTCGCGAAAATCGGCGAACTTATAATGAAACCCCAACACCCCGGCAATGGAACGCTCCAGCACATTATTGAAATATGAGGGACCGGGTACCCGCGCACGACCCGCCACCAGAATATCGTATTCCCAGACAATCGGTGTCGAAAACCCGACATCGCGACCACGCCAGTTCCAGTCCGGATTTTGGAGCAGGATCATATCGATCCGTCCCGACGCCAGATCGTTATAACGACGACGGGAAGATGTTTCGACGGTCACAAAATGATAATCGCCCTGCACTTCATTCAGGCGGCGGACCAGATCGTGGGCAAACCCTGTTTCCTTGTCGTGCAGGTAAAAATGCACCACGCTGTATTCATAAACCCCAACCATAACATCGGTTCTGTGTTGGGCGACAGCCGGACTTGAGGCAAAGACCAAGGCTAAAAAACATAATAGCCGACATATCATCCTGTCCATTTTCCTCACATATAAGGTCAGTTTATTTTGGTGATCTGACTATATTTGGGAAAGTTAAATTCAAATACGACCCTGCGTCCAGTTTTCCAGCAAATAACGTGCAATCGAGATTTCACGCGGTAACTTGATACCCCGGCTGCCCAGATCATGCACATCATTGCGATGCACCCACATCGCATATTCAATTTCGTTATTATCGATTGTGATGTTGGTATCTTCGGCTTCACACACAAAACCCAACATCAAAGAACCCGGAAAAGGCCAGGGTTGAGACGCAATATAACGCGGCATTTTTGTGCGAATGCCTACTTCTTCAAACACTTCTCGCTGCACCGCCTGCTCCAGGGTTTCGCCCGGCTCGACAAAACCAGCCAGCACCGACACCATATCGGGTAGAAATTGCGGCGAACGTGCCAGCAAAACATGGTCATCATGATGCACCAGCATGATCACCGCCGGGTCGGTCCGCGGAAAATGCGCAGTGCCACAAGCCTGATTGGAACATTGCAACCGATAGCCCGCCTCGGCGATATGATTAGGATGACCGCACACCCCGCAAAACCGGTGCCGTGCCTGCCATAAAAACAAAGCACGCGCCTGTGCGGCAAGGGCGGCTTCCTCGTGGGGCAAGGCCGCCATGCGGGTGCGCATATCGCCAAAGGCCCCGTTAAGCGCGCTGGCTGCCTGATCGCGATCGGTTTCGAGTGGCGATACATCAAGGGCGATGACCGGCCCGCTGGCATGGCGCCCAAGATAAGCCCAGTTTGCCGCCTCGTGATCAAAATCAAGCTGCAACAGCCGGGCAGCATCAAGCATGACAATATCATGTTCGCCGCTTTCCTCGGGCTGGACAAATAGCGGGTCACCGCCATGGCATATCAGAATACGTACATCGGATTCGCGCAAAACCTGTTGCCGCCACCGCGATGAACCGCGAATTTCTGCGTCGCGATCAAACCCGACAGACGCATAAAACAACTGTTCCATTTCCTACCTGCAAATAATGACCGCCGCAGCCCATGTTGTGCGCCAGCCGTACATTTAAATTTGCCAGAGATTAGACCGCCAACCCCGCCCAGGCAAAGGCCGAACATGGACTTTATAAAAATTCCCAATCGGCCCTTGCGTTTTTAAACGCCCTGCGCGATATAGGGGGCGAGAGGCTGGTCGTGGACGGACCGCTCGCCAACCCGGTCAGGACCGGAAGGTAGCAGCCGTAACGAGTTTTTCCGGGTCGCGGTCCAGTCTCTCACCCTTGCAACAACGGTCCATTCCGGTTGCGTTTCTCCATATTCACATATTGGTTTGTCTTATTTATCGCTGGCGTTGTCATGCGTTGGGTAAATTTATGTGCAAATGCAAGTGGCCGGCACCCGGTATCACCCCATATATTGACAGGAAACAAACCGATATATGGGATCACGGGCGCAAATGCTGCATCAATGCAGAGATCGGCCTTTGCCCGTGATGCCCGATGCTGTTAAAACACAATCGCGCACCATATCATGCGCGTACCACAAACATGCCGGACCGGATGAATGACGGATCAGATCCAGACCGCCAGCCCAGATACGCCCAAAAGCGAATATCAGGTACTGGCTCGCAAATATCGGCCCAAATCGTTCGACGAACTGATCGGGCACGGGCCGATGGTCAAGACCCTTTCCAATGCGCTGGAAAGCGGGCGGCTGGCCCATGCCTTTATTCTGACCGGGGTGCGCGGCATTGGTAAAACCACCACGGCACGTATCATTGCGCGCGCACTTAACTGCGTTGGCCCCGATGGGACTGGTGGCCCCACCATTGAGCCCTGCGGGGTTTGCCAGCATTGCCGCGCCATTGCCGAAGACCGCGATGTCGATGTCATGGAAATGGACGCCGCGTCGCGCACGGGTGTTGATGACATTCGCGAGTTGATTGAAGGGGTGCGCTATCGCCCGACATCGGCACGTTACAAGATTTACATCATCGACGAAGTGCACATGCTGTCGAAAAGTGCGTTTAACGCGCTTCTGAAAACGCTGGAAGAACCGCCAGAGCATGTGAAATTCATTTTCGCAACCACCGAAATTCGCAAAATTCCCATCACGGTGCTGTCGCGTTGCCAGCGGTTTGATTTGCGCCGGGTGCAAACCGACGAACTGGTCGCCCATTACAAGCGCATCGCCGGGCTGGAAAATGCCGAGATTGAAGACGAAGCTCTGGCGTTAATTGCACGTGCCGCCGATGGTTCGGTCCGCGATGGCATGAGCCTGCTCGACCAGGCGATTTCGCATGGCGCGGGCAAGGTCACCACCCAGCAGGTGCGTGACATGCTGGGCCTGTCGGACCGGTCACGGATCTTTGATTTGTTTGATCTGACCATGAAGGGTGAAATCAACGAAGCCTTGGAATTGCTCGGCGCGCAATATGCACTGGGCGGTGACCCGGCCGTGATGTTGCAGGATTTACTGGACCTGACCCATTGGTTAACCCGGGTAAAACTGGCACCTGATGCCGCAAACGACCCAGGTGTTTCACAAATTGAACGTGAACGGGGCCGCGAAATTGCCGCCAAGCTGGCAATGCCGCAATTGACCCGCGCGTGGCAGATGCTGCTTAAAGGGCTGGAAGAAACCCGGATTGCCCCATCGCCGATTCAGGCTGCCGAAATGATTTTGATCCGCCTGGCCTATGCCGCGGAAATGCCATCTCCAGGTGATTTGATTAAAAAGCTGAAATCGGGCCTGAATGGCCCGGCAGCAGGCAATAACGGCCCCGCCGGCGGCGGCAATGGCGGTGGTGGTGGTGGGCCACGGATGCAGGTTGTAAATGGTGGCGGCAATGCCGCACGGGCCATTTCACACCAACATGCCCCGGCCCCCCAGCAGGCCGACCAGCCTGTTTATGCCAAAATGCCCGAAAGCCTTGAAGACGTGGTGGCCTTGCTATCGGCAGACCGGGAAACCACCGGCCTTGCCATTCAGGTGAAAAACTATCTTCATCTGGTGAAATTTGAGAAAGGCCGAATTGATTTTCGGCCCGCGCGCGGCGCAAATGCCGATTTATCAAGCCAACTGATCAAGGCGCTTAACGGCCTGACCGGGCAGCGCTGGATTGTATCGGTTTCCGAGCGCGAACAGGGTGCCGCTACCCTGAAAGAACAGGAACTTGAAGAACTTGAACAGCGCAAGGCGGATGCGTCACTTGATCCGCTGGTGAAGGCTGTTCTTGAAGGATTTCCATCGTCAAAAATCGTCGCGGTGCATTTACCGGTAAATCAAACCCCGGAACTGGCCGAAGGCGATGACAGTGGGTCGGTTTATGATGATGCGTTTTATCTCGAAGGAGACGACGAGCTATGAAGAACCTTGCAGGGATGATGAAACAAGCCCAGCAGATGCAGTCCAAAATGCAGGAAATGCAGGAAAAACTGGTTGAGCTGGAAGTTGAAGGCCAGTCCGGTGCCGGCATGGTCAAGGTAATGTTGAATGGCAAAGGCGAAATGCGCGGCCTTAGCATCGATAAAACCATTGTCGATCCGGATGACGTCGAAGTCCTCGAAGACCTGATCGTTGCGGCCTATAACGATGCCAAGGTTAAGGTCGAAGCCACGGTTTCGGAAAAAATGAAAGACGTAACCGGGGGCATGAACCTGCCCGAAGGCTTCAAACTGCCATTTTAAAACGGGCCGTTACCGGTGCGAATGACACCGGGAAACGACACCATATAAGGGCGGCATTGCGCCGCCCTTTATTTTTGTGCCAGAAATGACGCATTGCCATCTGTGATACAGGAAAATCATGACAGGACGGGAAATAGACAATCTGATCAAATTGCTGGCCCGGTTACCCGGCCTTGGGCCACGTTCGGCCCGACGCGCGGTATTGCAGATGTTGAAAAAACCCGAAACCCTGATGATACCGCTGGCCCACGCCCTTGAAGAAACAGCACGTGCCATGACCAACTGCGCCGTTTGCGGCAATGTCGATGTGACAGATCCCTGTCATATCTGCGCGAGCCACAATCGCCAGCGCGACATGATTTGCGTGGTCGAGGAAGTGCAGGATTTATGGGCGCTGGAACGCGGATCATCGTTTAAGGGGTTGTATCATGTTTTGGGCGGCACATTATCCCCGCTTGATGGCATCGGCCCCGAAGATTTGCGCATAGACCAGCTTGTATCACGCGTGGTCGATACCGGCGTCAATGAGGTGATTCTAGCCACAAACCTGACCGTCGATGGACAAACCACTGCCCATTATATTACCGAACGTCTGCTTGAAACCGGGGTTAAAGTCACCCGGCTGGCGCATGGCGTACCGGTCGGTGGTGAACTCGATTATCTTGATGACGGCACCCTTACTGCCGCCCTGCGTGCGCGCAGCTAACAAGTCAATATCGCCACATAAATAACGGTATTTTATCCGTTGTGCCCTGGTGCAATAACCTGCCATCAAAAAAATCCGGCCCCACTGCGAACAGCGAGACCGGAAAAAGCAAGATTGATAACATCGAGCTTACCGGAACGATATTTATGCCAATCACATCTCGGGGAAAACGCAACTGGCAACGATATTCCGGCATGGCGACAATCCGGGGAGTCCGATTGCCGCCAAAAGACACCAGTATCCGGGTGAATATCACGCAAAAAGCACACTTTTTTGTGCAAGCCACAGAAAGACCGGGCAAAAGGCTTGCCGCTTATGTACCTTTTCGTGATACGTTGGAACTTCGGTAGTCTCCGATCCTTACGTTACGCCTTCTCCCCTGAGGACGCAGTGAACAGTTTCACAACACCACCACAGTTTGCAAAAGTCGCCTCGCGCATTCTCGCAGGTAGCTTTTTATTCGAAGACCTTGATCCGGCCCTGCTGGAGCAATTATCAGAATCCGCCACCATCAAACGGTTGGCGGACGGTGATTTATTGTTTGAAAAAGGTGACCCTGCCGATGGGCTTTATGCCGTTGAGGCAGGCAAAATCCGTATTTCCAGCCTGTCAGGTTCGGGCAAGGAAATTGTCCTTAACGTGCTGGCACCCGGCGCTGTTTTTGGCGAAATCGCCTTGCTTGACAGCGAACCACGCACGGCAAGTGCGCGTGCGGTTGGCCCTACGCGGCTGCTTTATATTTCGCGGGATAATTTCTTCGAGATTTTTGACCGCGAAACCGAATTGCGCCGCCATATCACGGCCCTTTTGTGCCGTCGCCTGCGCTGGGTCAGTGCACTGCTGGAAGATGCCAATTTCCTGGACTTAACCGCCCGTTTGATCAAACGCCTGCTATGGCTGGCCGAACGTCATGGCGGGCCGGACCCGGAAGGCATTCGAATTGCGCTGCCACTTTCACAACAGGAACTGGGCTATATGCTGGGCGTCACCCGCGAGGCCGTAAACAAAAAGCTGCGGGAACTGGAAAAAGCCGGCCTGATTACACGCCGCGATGGTCGTTTGGTCATACGTGACAAGGATGGCCTGGCTGAATTACTGGCCAATGCAAGCAAGTCCTGAAAAACCAACCCTGTTTGACCGCCTGGTCGACCGTGAAGAACGGCGGGGGTTGTTTGTCGTTGCGTTTTTGCGCATCGCCATGCTGGCTTTCATCCTGTTGCTGTTTAGCAAATCCAACACCCCCAGCGGCGAGCTGTATTCGCTGCTGGAGGTGTTGACGTGGTTTATTCCCGGCGTTGCCATTCAAATATTTGTCGCCTATCGCGGGCATAACTGGCGCTGGCTGCTCTATGTGCTGGCCATTACCGATGCCTTGCTGATTGTGTATGTCTCGGTCGTGCCAGACCCGCGCCACCCGCTGATCGACCACGAAGCATGGGTGTACAGTTTTGTTGCGCGTGATCGTGGCATCGTCTTTTCCATGATCATGATGGCGCTGGTTATTCTGACCTTTTCACCACGCCTGATTTTATGGTTCGGCCTATGGTTGTTCAATGCTTGGGTCATCGGCATTATCTGGCTGGTTAATCGGCCCGGCATCCTGATTTCGCAGCATTTTGGCGACCAATGGAGCCCCGGAGAAAACGGCCAGGTGCCGCTTTATAACCGGCCGGAATATCTGGATGTTTCCGCACTCGCAGAACAGGTGGTGATTGTTGTTGTCTTTACCCTGGCCTGTGCTGTGATGGTGGCAAGGCTGCGTATTCTGATCCGTCAGTTTGCCGCCGCCGAACGCGCACACGGCAATCTTGCGCGCTATTTTCCTGCGGCCCTGGCCGACCAGCTGGCCGAACGCGACGAACCGATCCGCATTGGTGAACGGCGCGAATGTGTGGTGCTGTTTGCCGATATTATCGGCTTTTCCAGCTATGCCGAAAACCGTGACCCGCAAGATGTCATGCGCCTTCTGAACCGATTTCATGGCACCATGACCACGCAGGTTGCGTCCTATGGCGGGATTGTCGAAAAATATATCGGCGATGCAATGATGGCCAGCTTTGGTGCCTTTGATGCCATGTCGTGCCCCACCGCCAATGCCCTGTCGGCGGCCCAGGCGATGATTGAACGTATTCGCGACTGGCACGCACAGGACCCCGCCGATAGCACCTTGCCATTGCGCATTGGCGTAGGTTTGCATTATGGCCCGGCGGTGGTTGGCGATATTGGCGAAGGCGAATCGGTTACGCCTGCGGTAATTGGCGCAACGGTTAACCTTGCCAGCCGACTGGAACGGGCAACCCGCACCCTCAATGCCGAACTTGTCATGAGCGAGGATTTCGCCCGCCAGCTTGAAAAAGAGTTACCCCGCACCGGTCACATGTTTCTAAATGCCCTGCCAAGCCGGGATACCATTCGCGTCAAAGGGTTTTCCGCCCCGATCCCAGTCCGGTTTCAATCGCGTAAACGCACAAAATCAACCCTCGCCGTGTGATATAGGCACCTGCCCAGGAATTTCATCTCAAAACAGGGCCTGGTTGGCGGAACCTGCAATAGCGGGGCGTTGTGGTTAAGCCCATCAACCCGCCCAAGGGCGCTACCACCTTGCCCTGTTTAAGGGCACACCCGGTTTTGGTGCAATTTCACATTTTATTTTCATAAAAATTGATCTGGTTGCTTTACCTGCACGCACCGCACGCCAATATATGCTTGAATAGCTGCCACGAAAAGACAGCAGGAAACGGTATTGGAGCGAGGCATGTTAGAAAATATCATCCGCGATGAATTGAACGAAAACAATATACCGCAGACAATTACCATCTCGACCCTGATGGGGGATCGCGAATTTCGCTGGGACAAAGCAATTTACATGCCTGCCGGGCTAAGCGGTTTTTCTGATAACAACGTCTTTGCCCTTGCTAATTTCCCAAGCGAAATATCCAATTCGTTCAAACTGTTACAATGCCTGACCGATCCGGAACTTGCCTTTATCGTTGCGCCCTATAATGCCGAAAGCGGCCTGATTGCGCATGAAGATA
This sequence comes from Thalassospira sp. NFXS8, assembly GCF_040148805.1. Taxonomy (NCBI): domain Bacteria; kingdom Pseudomonadati; phylum Pseudomonadota; class Alphaproteobacteria; order Rhodospirillales; family Thalassospiraceae; genus Thalassospira; species Thalassospira sp. NFXS8. The sequence continues at coordinate 88,195 of NZ_JAGEMF010000006.1, forward strand.
TTGATCCGCTTGCCGCGTCCCACGGCATTGCGCAGGAAAATCTGGCCATTATCCTGATCATAACCCTGCAAAAAGCCGAAGGGGCGCAAGACGTGGAAATGACCGTTAATTTGCGCGCGCCTATCCTGATCGACACAAACCGCCAAACAGCCTTTCAGGTGCGACTAAACCAGCCACAATATGATTTCCGCCATCCGTTAACGGTGTAAATCCACTTTTGCCGCCCACCACAATCGCGTACGGCCACAACCAGGCCATATGTCGCCCAAAAAGGAAGATCCAGCCCGGGATCTTCCTTTTTTGTGATAGATGGAAATTCGTTTTTTAATCGTATCAACACCAATTGCTGCAAACATTTCAAAAACTTGTTACCGGGTATCGGGCAAAATAAATGCTGTTTTCCTTTTTGATGCCATGTTTGCCCGCCACACTGCCTGTTATTAAAACCCATTCAGGCCCAAACGGCTGTCACACGTCAAAAGGACCCTTTCATGGCATCAGAACTGCGCAATCGTCTTGTTCTTGCAACCATTCTGGGCGCAACCCTGTTCGGGGCGCCCGATTTGTCCATTTCCGATGCCCAGGCTGCCGATGCAGCCGACAATGCCGAAACCTCGGTGCCGCTGGCTGCGTCTGATCGCACAAAATTGCGCATGACGGTTTACCCCGGCAATCTGACCATGATCGCCGAACAACGCCAGGCATCACTTTCGGCAGGTCGTCAGACCCTTAAAATCATGGATTTGCCAGAAACCCTGCTTGATGATTCCTTGCTGATCGGGGCAGATAAAACTGCCAATCTGCAACTCATCACCACAACCGAGCCAACCGGCCCCCGCGGCGGGTATGCCCTGTTGCAGCAGTTTATTGGCAAGGATATTAAAATCCGCCGGGATGATGACCTGATTAGCGCAACACTGGTTGCTCTTGATGGTCAGGCATTGGTTAAAACCGCCGATGGCATTGAATATGTGCCAACGCAAAACATCGTCATGCCTGCCCTTCCCGATGATTATACAACCCGCCCGTCCCTTGATGCCACCATTCGCACATCAGCCGCGACCGACCATGTATCGCTGGCTTATCTGATTGGCGGCATTAGCTGGCAAACCGCCTATGTCGGGCATTATGACAGCAAAACCGGCACACTGGACCTTGGCGCACGCGCGCGCATCGTTAATAACAGCGGCGGCGACATTGAAAATGCCAACCTGCAACTGATCGCCGGTGACCCCAACCAGAATTCACCCCGGCCAATGGCGAAAGCCATGCGTACCGAAATGCTGATGTCATCCAGCGCCGACAGCATGGGCGGGCAAGCCGACCGCAGCAAATTTGAAAACCTGCATGTTTATGGCCCCTATAACGGCCTGAACATGAAAAACGGCGATGCCGTTACCCTGCCGCTGCTTGATAACCGCCAGATCAAGGCACAGCGCGAAATGACCTTTTATGGCAACACATCCATTTATTACAGCGGCAAAGGCACAAGTCAGGATTTTATCCGGCCAGAATTGCAGTTAACCATCGAAAATGATGGCGGAACGGACAAACAAAGCCCGTGGCCGGCAGGACAAATTCGCATTTATGCCAACGATACCGATGGCATTGCGACATTTCTGGGCGAAGACCAGATCAACCTGACCCCGGCGGGCGAAAAAGCCCACCTGACACTGGGCCAGGCAAGCGACATTACTGGCAGCCGCCATGTGGTTTCCTATGACCGCCAGGCACGTAAAAACCTGCCCGACGAAGTTGCCGCAACCCTGGAATGGACCTTAAAAAACAGTGGTCCGCGTGATGAAACGGTGAGTGTTGAAGAAACGCTGCCTGCCAACTGGAAAATTATCGACGAAAACAACCCGCATCAGGATCTTGAGGCAGGGCAGGTTAAATGGCAAATCACCCTGCCTGCGGGCAAGGAAACCACTCTGCGCTGGTCTGTTCACAGTGACGAATAAAACCAGGTTCGGCATCCGCACCCGATAGCTAGGTGCCAACACCGGAATGTAATGAAAATGGCGGGTTCCTTGCAAAAGGCCCGTCATTTTTTATGGCGAAGATATCTGCGCATCGTCGCTGCATTCCGCTCAAACAGCATATGTGCAAAGCCTGACCGGTTATATTTCACAGCCTGCCTCTTTCCAACCGGGATCAAAACGCCCTATGTTGGATGCAATCTTGAAAACGGCCATATCGTTGGCCCAAAACCGGAAATCAGTCGCTACCATGACGATCGCCACCGAAACCCTGCGCGCCCTTTATGGCACATGGCGCATTGCCCACGGCGATGCGCGTGGCGTGGGCTATTTTAATTTTACAATTAACGGCTTCTGGCGATCTTTTATCGCCGCCGTCATTGTTTTCCCGGCCTTTGCCCTGTTGCGCTGGCACGATCTGGGCAGCGCACCCGATGATTTTCCAGTGGTGCGCTATCTCAGCATTGAAACCATTGCCTTTGTCATCAAATGGCTGGCTTTTCCCTTGGTGATGCATCACATCACCGCCGTGCTGGAACGTCAGTCACGCTATATTGCGTTTATTACGGTTTATAACTGGTCAAGCGTGCTGCAAATGGGGGTCTATTTGCTGGCGCTGTTGCTGGGCACCGCCTTTCCCGGCCTGGGGGCGGGTGGATTTGCCCTGATTTCCGTCGTCGCCATGATGGTTTATGGCGGTTACATCGTGATGATAACCCTGTCTGTGCCCGTGTTTAACGCCGTCGCCATTGTCATGCTGGATTTCCTGTTATCACTGACAATTACGGTTATCGGCATTCGCCTGGCGATGCATCAATTGTTCTAAAGCAGTTCCGCCGATACTCTGACCATCGATACCTGCCAATGATCTGGATTGAAAAGATGAAACCGGTTCTTGCCATTACCCGCCGCCTGCCTGCCGATATCGAAGCCCGCGCCCATGAAAGCTATGATGTGCGCCTTAACGAAAACGACAATCCGCTTACCCGCGAAGAAATTCTGGCGCTGGCACAGGATGCAGATGCGATACTGGTTTCAGTCGGCGACCCGATTGATCGCGATTTTTTCCAGGCCCTGCCCGCCAAAGTTAAAATAATCGCCACCTTTTCGGTGGGGACCGACCATATCGACCTGGCCGCCGCCGCCCAAAAAGGCGTGATCATTGGCAACACACCGGGCGTTTTAACCGACGCCACCGCCGATATTGCATGGCTGCTGATTTTAGGGGCAGCCCGCCGTGCCGGTGAAGGCGAAGCCGAAATTCGCACCGCCAGCTGGCGCGGATGGCGGCCCACCCACATGATCGGCACACAGGTAACCGGCAAAAAACTGGGCATTATCGGTATGGGTCGCATCGGCCAGGCCGTGGCCAAACGGGCACGCGGATTTGATATGGAAGTCCATTATTTTAACCGCACACGCCTGCCCGCTGATCAGGAAAATGGTGCCACCTATCATGACAGCATCGATGCCTTGCTGCCCCATTGCCAGTTCCTGTCGCTTCATTGCCCTTCCACCGCCGAAACACGGGGCATGGTCAATACCACTTTGCTGCAAAAACTGCCCAAGGGGGCCATCCTGATCAACACAGCCCGCGGCGACGTGGTCAATGATACCGATTTGATTACGGCCCTTAAATCGGGCCCTCTGGCGGCGGCCGGGCTGGACGTATTTGCAGGCGAGCCCAATATTGCGCCCGCCTATCGTAATTTGCCCAACACGTTTTTGCTGCCCCACCTGGGATCGGCCACCGCCGAAACCCGCACCGCAATGGGCACCCGTGCGCTTGATAATATCGATGCCTGCATGGCCGGAGCCGATGTGCCGTTTCGCGTGACTGCCTGAGGGCAGCGACGCCACTTACCAAATAGCAAAGCCGCCTGTTCCCTCTCGGAACGGCGGCTTTATTGTGTTTAGGGATGTATTCACCGCCGGGTTCTTACCCAAGGTCACTTTCTTCGCCCGCCGGAAGAATGCAGGAAATTTCACGACCATCGCGACTGATTTTGACCCGTCCGCCATGAATTTCGACCACGGCGCGGACCATCGCCATACCCAAAGCACGCCGTGCCGATGCCGGTTCGCCGTCACGCAAGCCTTCAAACAGCATCGGTTGCGGTGTTTCGTCGGTCAGACCAATCGTAATGTCGATATCATCGCCACGCCGCCGCGCCACAACCGAAACTTCGCTGCCTTCGGGTGCTGTACGCAGAACATTGGTCACCAGAATAAACAACGCCTGTTTCAACCGGCGTTCATCAGCCACCATCCAGCCGATATTGCGCGAACAATACAGCCGCAACGACACATTCAATTCCGCCAGACGCGCCCGTGTTAATGCTTCAAGCGAACGCAACAACCGGCGCGGATCAACGGTATCAAGCTCCAGTGCAACCTGACCAGACCCAAGAGTCGCCAGGTCGCGCATATCATCAACCAGGGCCAACATGCTTTGGGCTTCGGTACGGATAATTTCCACCGATTGCGACACATTACCGTGCAGATGTGGCAACATCCGGTCGGCCAGCCCGTTAATATGGTCCAGCGGGCGGGTCAGTTCGCGTGATACGGTCGAAATAAAGTCAGACTTCATCTGATCGGCGGTGCGCAAGGCCTCGTTCCGTTCGCGCAGGGCGCGTTCAACCCGAATGCTGTCGGTAACATCCAGATAGGACATCATCACCGCCCCGTCGGGCAAGGGCACCACAGCAAAATCGATGATGCTGCCATCGCTGCGTTCGAGGCGCCCCGACATCGGTTCGTGGTTGGTAATGCGCGCCACCATCCGGCTTTTAAACTTGCCCCAGTCACCAGGGACAGACCAGAAATCGCGCGATTTTTCAATAACATCGGATAAATGCGGGGCGGCCGCCAAAAACACATCATCGAGCGCCCACATATCGCCAAAACCATGGTTATACAGACGCAGGCGGCCATCGCCGCTAATGACACCCACCGCTTCATGCAGGTTTTCCAGCGTTTCGCGCTGAACCGCAATCAGGGTGTTATAACTACTTTCCAGAACCAGTTTGTCGGTAACATCTTCATAGGCAAACATCAGCCCGCCAAACGGATGTGGCGAAACGAACCGGCGCAATGTTACGCCGCTTGGCAAATGCAAAAGATCTTCAACCGGCTTTAAAAGATCCGTGAAACGCTGGTTTTCCTGATCGCGGAACTGGCCAAAGTCGGTGACCTCGGGCAATTTACGTTCATCGCGCAAACGGCGCAGCAAATCTTCCAGGGCGGGTTCGCCCAGCAACCATTCCTCGTCGAGATCCCACAGCGCGGCAAAAGCCGCATTAAAGAAAATCAGCCGTTTGTTACCGCCAAAAATGGCAATGGCCGTACCCAGATTTTCCAGAACCTCGGCATGGGCGCGGACATGGCGCGAAAGATCAGCCTGTTTTTCCTCAAGATCAGTACAATCAATGGCAAACCCCACCATGCCGCCGACATCGTCGCCCTGTAAAACCGGGGATTCGGTAATACGCAGCAAACGCCGGTCCCCCAGCATGACAACGTGGTAATCCCGTGTTGTGGTTTCATGATTGCGAAGGGCAGACGCCGCCAGCGCCCTGCCATGATCGGGGATCACACCCGCCCCTAATTCACTGCCAGCACTGATAACATCGGCAGCATTTTTTTGTTCAACCGCCTCGACATAGGCGGCGTTACAATCCACCAGGTTCAGGTCGCTATCGCGCCGCCACACCGGAAATGGCAATTCGTCCATCACATGGCGCAGGCTGGAAACATCGTGGCGAAGGGCGGCAAAATCGCCAATCTGGCTTTCGCGTTCGCGGGTATGGCGGGTTTCATCGCGAAACCACACAGCATGGCCCAGCACCGACGATTTGCGGTCCCGCCTTGCAACTGTGCCCGTAACATGAAATTTGCGGCCATCCACCGCACCAACCCAGATTTCAAACCGTTCATGGCTGGATTTCAGGGTTCGTACCCGGTCTTGCAGCGTACGGGCATCTTCTTCGCGCAATTGTTCCAGCAAATCGGGAAAACGCGCATCCACGGCCAGGCTGAAACTGCGCATCAGGGCAGGGCTGCCCCCATCGACAAATCCCTTATGGGCCCAATAATAAACCGGGTCCGGGGCCGCATAAAACAAATGGGTAAACAGCGCAGCCGTGTCTTCCATTTGCGATTCGAGGTCTTCAGCTTCCTCAAGATGGCGGCGCATCCGCACAGCCAGCCGCCAGCCGATGGCCCCGGCAATGGCCGCCCCGCCCAATGTCGCCAGACCAATTACGGTTAAATCCCGCACGCCAAGATCGCCCAGCGCCGAAAGGAACCCACCGGCAGGAACCGTAATTTCAGGGTTCCCCTGCAAGGTGGTGCTTTGCGCCTGCGCACGGGAAATGCCGGGCAGCATGATGTCAAAAAAAATTGCATAACCCGCTGAAAACGCAGAAAATCGCCATAATTTAGACATGACAAACGGGTCCTGTTTCATCGTTAAACGACGAAGACGCCGACATGCCTTACGGTATGTGGACCTAACCCCTGTCACGTAATTACAACCAATCATCCATTTATATTTTGTGCGCGTTTAGGCGGGCTTTTAAAACAATTACGGTCATATTAACAGGTCCTGACCTTGGGGGCAGTTTCGATGATTTTCGGAAAATCCGCAATGACATAAGGGGGAAATCGGGCTATGTCTGCCATTGCCGTTACCTTGATCAAAAATCGACGCAGTTAGTATCAGAATGAGTGTCAAACCGCAGCTGGATCTTTTTGCACCGCGCGCCACGCCAAAACCGGCAGCGCCCCGCAAGGATTCGCCCGCCCTGCCCCCGGCACCACAAACTCCGATCGCCCAGGACCTGTTTGACAGCGACTTTAACGCCGAAGACATCCGCGAATGGAACCAGCTTTTTCCCAATGCGCCGCAATATAGTTATCATTTCAAACGCGCACAGATCAGCTCGGCCTTTGACCGCCCGTTACACAAACGCCTGATCGCATCGCACGCGTTTGAACGGTTGCGCGAAATTTCGTTTCTGGGCGCGATCGACTATCTGTTTCATCCCAACGGCAAACCGGCCAATATTCGTCATTCCCGCTATGACCACAGCATTGGTGTTGCTTTGCTATCGCAACAATATTGCCGGTTAAACGGCCTGCCGGAGGCTGACCGCGACCTTTTGGGCGCGGCGGCCCTGCTGCACGATATTGGGCACGGGCCATTTTCGCACACGCTGGAACCCGAATTCGCCCGGCGCTTTAACCTGAACCACCATCAGTTAACCAACAAAATCATTATGGGTGAAGTGGACCTGGATTTATCGGTGCGCCATTTGCTGGAAAAGCACAATGTCGACCCCGAGGCCGTAATTGCGATTTTATCAAAAAAATCCGACCACCCGCATGCCACCCTTTTTACCGGCCCGGTCAATATCGATACACTCGAAGGGATCAGCCGCACAAAAACATATGTGCATCCGCACTATGTACATTGCCATCCGCGCCTGCTGCTTGAAGCGGCGGTAAAACTGGATGACGAATCGCTTCAGCGCCTGGATAAATTCTGGCAGCTTAAGGAAGATATCTATCGCAATTTCATTTTCGGCCCCATGTGCTTTGCCACCGACCATCTATGTCGCGAATTTGTGGTGGATAATGCACCGGACTTTGCCGCCAATGACTTTTTGCTGACCGAACCGGCCTTTATGCGCCGCCACCCCGCCTTTCGCAAATTCCTGCACAGCCTGAAAAACCGTATCGAACTGGACGGGGTTGCCGACGTGATCGATGCCGACCTTGCCAACCTGATCGGGGCGGAACAGGCCACCAAAGTGCCCAAACGCGAATTTCATATCAATACCAAGGTCGCGGTCACCAGCTTTGCCGACCTTGGAAAACGCTATTATGAAGAAAAACACAGTTTTTTACGCCGTGTTGGCAATCTGGCAGACCCGGCACAACAAGCTGCCGCTGCCAGCCTGTTTGATTAGGGTGCAAACCCGCCATCGCTAAACCCACCTTACGCCCCGGCCTGTGCATGGCGGGCGGAACAAGCGCACAAACCCAACGTTGACTGTGAAACCCAAGGGTGATCACATCACACGGTTTGTTGCCTGTTATTTTTCATCACGCCGACATTGGCGCATATTACCTTAAAACCGGGATGGTCCATTTCATGGCGCAAAAAAAAGACAAGATAAAACGCAGCTTTGTCATTATTGGCCTGGGGACTTTTGGGGGCACTATTGCCACCGAACTGGCCCGGTTTGGCAACCGTGTTTTAGGCATTGATGTGAATGAAAAAAACGTCAGCGACCTTGCCAATACAGTGGCAGAGGCCGTTATTGCCGACGGACGTGATGAAGAAGCCCTGCGCCAGGCAGGTGCTGACCACTACGATGTGGCCGTTGTCGCAATTGGCGAAGACCTGGAAGCCAATATTTTATGTACAATGAATGTAAAGTTGCTGGGCATTAAAACGGTATGGGTTAAAGCGCTTAGTAAAACCCATCATCGCATCCTTAGCAAAATGGACGCAGATCGCGTCATCCTGCCAGAACAGGAAATGGGGCAGCATATTGCACAAATGCTGCATAACCCGGTTGTCCGCGACTATCTAAGCCTTGGCAACAATTTCCATGTCATCAATATCAACGTCCCCGAAGAACTGGAAGACACCCCCCTAAGCGATCTTAAAATCGGTGAAAAACACGAAACCCGCTGCCTTGGCGTGATGCGTGGCAGCGAATATCTGGGCTGCGAAGGGGATATTCGCCTGAAAAAGGACGATAAAATGATGGTCCTGGGTCGCCGGGATGAATTGCGCCTGTTTGGCGACGGGTTATAAAACGGGTAACCAGCCGGTTTCAAACCCGCAAACACCTGGACATGTTCGGCTTCCCTTTCGACTATAGACCATTTTCACAAGCCGGCCCTGGTCCCAATAACAGCACATCCATCCATTACGGTTTCGTAACTATATTTGCCGCCCGTTATAATAGGCCGCCCCCGAATTTAAGGTTATAGTTCCTGCCCATGCAAATTTCGCTGCCGCAAATATCATCGAAAAAGTTTCGTGTCCCGCCGCCGGCGGTGCTGGCAGCAACCTATGCCATATTGATCATTATGGGCACCTGCCTGTTGAAGGTTCCCGGCGTTTCGCAGCCTTTGGCATGGTCAGATGCCCTGTTTACCGCCACATCGGCCGTGACGGTTACCGGCCTGTCCGTTGTGGATGTGGGCAGTCATTTTAATTTGTTCGGCCAAATTGTGGTTCTGGTGCTGATCCAGCTGGGCGGGCTGGGGTTAATGACCTTTGCGGCACTGGTACTTTCGGTGCTCGGCCTGCCAATTGATATTCCACACCGCACCTATTTGCGCGAGGATTTAAACCAGACCTCTGTCGCGGACCTGATCCGGCTGGTGAAGGTTATTTTGCGGGTTGTTTTGCTATGCGAGCTGATCGGGGCCATTTTGCTGGCGTTTGTGTTTGTCCCCGATGCAGGCTGGTCCGAAGGCATTTGGCAGGCATTGTTTCATGCGGTTTCCGCCTTCAACAATGCCGGTTTTTCCCTGTTTCCCGATAGTTTAACCCGCTATGCCACCAACCCGCTGATCAATTTGACTGTGCCTGGTTTGTTGCTGATTGGTGGGCTGGGTTTTAGCGTGCTGTCCGACATTTATTATGTGCGTCACTGGCAAAAATTTTCCCTGCACAGCAAATTAATGCTTAGTGGCAGCGCAGCCCTGATCCTGTGGTCTGTTGCATCATTTGCCATTCTGGAATGGAATAATCCTGCCACGCTGGGCCATATCGCCAGTATTTTTGATAAATTACAGATCAGCTGGTTTCAGGGCACCACAACCCGTACAGCAGGGTTTAACACAATTAATATTGCCGGGATGCATGACAGCACGACCCTGACCTTTATTTTATTGATGCTGATTGGCGGGGGCAGCACATCAACGGCAGGGGGTATCAAGGTCACGACCTTTATTGTTTTGTTGCTGGCAACGGTGGCGTTTTTTAAACGTCGTCAGCAACTTCATGCCTTTGGCCGCGCCATCGGCCTGGAAGAAGTCCTGAAGGTTCTGGCACTTACCATGATCAGCATGCTGATTGTGGCAGCCGCCCTGTTTTTAATTACCATTTCCCATGACGGCGATTTTCTTGACCTGATGTTCGAGGTTGCTTCGGCCTTTGGGACTGTTGGCCTGTCACGCGGCATTACCACCGAGCTTGATACACTGGGCCGTACCATTATCATCATCACCATGTTTATTGGCCGGGTTGGCCCGCTTACGCTGGGTTTTTTCCTGGCCACCCGAATGCCACCGCGCATTCGTTACCCGTCAAGCCAGATTTATCTGGGCTAATACCAATTGCCGATGACAGGAACTCATCGACAATTTGATAGGCGCGACGCCGTGCGGCCAGTGCCGCGAAAGGCACACGGGCTTCGTCGAGCCCGCCCGCCAATAGACGGGCTGGTTGATCGGTTTTAATCAACGGGATTTGATATAACGTCACACAGGTTGGTGGTTTTTCACCCGTTCCTGAATTGATGATCGCAATTCAAACAGCCCGGTCATTTCGCCATACAGCAAAACATCGCGCTGATATACCAACCCGGCCCCAAGCAGCACCCGTTGCGAGGCCGGATTAATCGCGCGGGCCAGGCCAATGATCAAGGGTGCCTGTAAATCATGCAAGGCAAACGCCACCGCCGCACGGGCGATTTCGCTGGCGAACCCCTGCCCCCAGTAATCGGGATGCAAATGATAGGAAAGATTAAGCGCGTCATAATGAAGCGACCGCGCCACACCCCCAAAACCGACCAGTTGTCCATCACGTAAAACCGCCCAGCGGCCAAAGCCATGTTCTGCCCAGTGCGCCATATCGCGGGCCAACCTTTCGCGACTGGCCCGGGCATCATCCGGCGTGGGGTCGGGCCGATGCCGGGTTAACTCCGGGCGGGAAAACATATCAGTTAAAAAAGGAAGATCGGATTGTGCCGGCGGACGCAAGGTCAACCGCGGGGTTTGCCACATCAACGGCGCTATCGCCTGCATAGGTATTTGCGCCGGTTTTGTGCCACCACCCTTTTCGCCTTTACCTTGCATTGCAAAATCCCTTCGTGCGCCCCGCAATTTAATGCATGTTTCCCTAACACGCCTTTATGCCGTTATTCCGGAACCGGCAGGCACTGATCGATCAGCCGGTGAATATAGGCATTATCCGGGTTTGAGGCCGAAAAAAGGATGCGATAAACCATCGGCGCAAAAATACCGTCGATCAGAAAATCGATCGGGGGGTGGTTTTCGCCGCGCGCCTGTGCACGTTCGGATAAAACAGCAAGACGGGTCGTAATCATTTCGGCACAGCGCGCCGTACAACAATTATCGCCCGTCGCCACCACATCACGCAACATGGCCCGGCCCAGTTCCGAACTCATTTCATCAAGATACTGTTCGGAATATGCCAGCACATCACCGCGAAAGCTGCCGGTGTCGGCAAGTTTTTCGTCGGGTTCAAACCGTTCCAGCGCCACATCGGCCAGCAACGCTGGCAAGTCGCCCCAGCGCCGGTAAATCGTGGATGGTGTAACCCCTGCACTTTGCGCAACCATCGGCACCGTCAAATCGGCGCGGTCATGGGAATCCAGAAGGCTTTTAACAGCTGTGTGGATGGATTGCTGCACACGGGCGCTGCGGCCACCGGTGCGTATGCCTTTGTGAATCGTCATAAAAAACACCTTAACACAAATTATTTGCGTTAAGCGAGATTTTACATCACACTGCACTTAACGCAAATAATTCGCTTTTATGGAGGTGCCGATGAGTTCCCCATCTCATATCACTATTACCGATGCGCCCCACCCGGCTGTGCGCTGGTTTCTGTCACTGGTATTAATGACCTTTCTTGCGGCCTCGGCAGCACCAACACCAATGTATCACCTCTATCAGCAGGCATGGCATTTTTCGGCACCAATGCTGACCCTGATTTTTGCGGTTTATCCGTTCACACTTTTAGTCTCCCTGCTAATTCTGGGGTCACTTTCCGACCATATTGGCCGCAAACCGGTTATTTTTGCAGCCCTGATCCTGGAAATATTATCGATGGCCCTGTTTATCAATGCCGATGGCATTGTCGGGCTTCTTTTTGCCCGTATTTTACAGGGGCTAGCCACAGGTATCGCCACCAGTGTCCTTGCCGCTGCCCTGTTTGACAGCGACCACGAAAAAGGGCCGCTTTTTAACAGTATTTCCCCCCTCATAGGCCTTGCTGCCGGGGGGCTTATTGCCAGCATTCTGGTTGAATATGCCCCAATGCCCCTGCATCTGACCTATTGGGGCATGGCGGGCATTATGGTCATCCAGGCACTGATGGTGTGGGGCCTGCCCGAAACTGCCAAACGCCAAGCCGGTGCGCTTAAATCATTGTATCCGCGCATTGCCGTGCCAGTTGCGGCCCGCCGGGCCATGCTGGAAATTGCCCCGGCCAACATTGCCGCCTGGGCCCTGGGCGGGTTTACCCTGTCGCTAGCACCCTCTCTTATTGCGGCGGCAACCGGGTTAACGTCTTCGTTAAACGGCGGCATTGCAGTTGCGGTTCTAACCCTTGCCGGTGCATTATCGGTGGTAACCTTGCGTACCAAAAATGCCGCATGGGTGCTGCGGCTGGGAACGGCGACACAAGCTTGCGGGGTTGCGGTTTTTCTCGTTGCGATCAATAGCGGGCAGCTATGGCTGTTTTTCCTTGGCTTTTTAATTGCCGGTACCGGGTTTGGCGGCAGCTTTCTGGGGTCGGTCCGTACCCTGGTACCACTTGCCGCTCCGCATCAGCGCGCCGGTCTGATGTCGGCCTTTTATGTCATGTCGTATCTGGCCTTTAGCGTCCCGGCCCTGATGGCAGGCACGATGGTCCGTCAGGTGGGCCTGATCACAACGGCCAACGGCTATGGCATGGCCCTAATCGCCCTGGCTGGCATTGCGCTTATCGGACAAATTCGCCGCCGTAACGCTGCCTGCATCGCCAAATAAGGGGGCCGCGTTAGGGTCAGCCTTAATTCCGCTCCATCACAGCCTACCCGGAAAGTCTTTTGAACATTGCGTTCTTTTGCTTTTCGCGTGGGCTGTTTTTAAGGCCGTCATCACGGCTGTTTTTCGCCCGCAAACCCTGTGGAAAATTCTGTGGGCAGATTGTGCAAAACAGCACAAAAACAGCGTTTTCCCTGTGGAGAAACATTGGGAAAATTTGTGAATATCATTTTTAAAACCAAGCATTCCTAATGATTTGGAAGGCCATTTTCACGTCGTGTCTGACGAATATCTTCTGCCCGGCTGGTAACCATACGGCGCAAATCATCCAGTCCGGCGCGTTGCAGTTTAACCGCATCCTCGCACTGGAGTTTTGGCGTAAAACCATTTGGTGTTTCCCGGTCCCAATCCAGCACCTGGTCAATTGTCGCAACCAGGGCTTCCACATCGCCAAAGGCATATACGTTTAACGGCCGACCAATTTGTTCACTTAACGACCCAAACAGGGCCGGGTCGCCGTCGGGTGCCAAATCCGGGTGGCAGGTCAAATATACCCGATAACGTAACTGCCCGGCATAGAACCAGAAAACCGCCTCCTGGCGCTGTTCATCGTTAAACAGTTTTTGCGCCAGAATATAATAGGCTGCAGGGTGTTTGTTTTCGATATGATCGCGAATTTCTTCGGCTGTCATATCATTAAAGGTCGGTTCCGTTTCGCCATAAGCATAACCGGGCGTTGCCCCCAGACCTGCGATCACGGGCAACACCATCAAAAATTTACGAAGCTGCACTTTAACAGGCACTCCTTTGTTTGCAGGGTCCAACAACCAATTTTTCTGTACCGGGTGCCTGCCGGTATCATTATTGCGGCCACGTTTGGTGGTCTCGATATTGTTATAAGGGGTATTTATTCCCCTATTGGTTAAATTGCCAGTCGGCTACTGGTAATTATTCGCATTATTTGCACGCAATACCGTAACAAATCCTGCAATGCCGGTTTTTAATTGCGCGGCGATATGCCAATAATATCAAAAGTAAAACCTTTCAAAACGGATAAGACGGAACCGGCTGTGCTGCCCGATTGTATCGCCCAAAATCAGGAATATTCTGCCCGGCACCTGTGCGATATGCGTCAGGCACTGGCTGAACACCTGCATGGCAGTGCTTTTTGTGTGGTTGTCACCGGGTCGTTTGGCCGCCACGAAGCATCGAACCAGTCTGATCTGGATTATTTCCTGATCGGTCGCGAGGCTGACCGCAATTTGGCCCCCTATCGCGAGGTTGGCGATATTCTAGGGGCAATGGTTGCTAAAAAACCGGCAGTTGGCGGGCCTTTTTCGGCCTATGTCCCGGCGGAAGAACTGGTCAATCGCATTGGACTGGACGGCGATACAAATTCGATCACGACACGCCGGTTGCTGTTTTTACTGGAATGCGAATGGCTGTATAACGAACCGGCCAAACGCGCCTTTTTTGACGAACTGATCGCCAATTACGTGACCGAAAATGTCACACGCGATTCCATTGCCCGGTTTCTGGTTAACGATGTGATCCGTTATTACCGCACCATCAGCGTTGATTTTGAAATTAAAACCCGCGAAGGCCGGGCCAAGGCATGGGCACCGCGCCGCCTGAAACTGGTTTTTTCGCGCAAGATGCTGTATTTCGGCGGTATTATCGCCGCGGCCGAAACCGCCGGGTTTGACTATGTTGGCAAACGGGCCAAACTATCCGAGCTGTTGCAATTACCACCCATTACCCGCCTGCAAACAGTCTTTGGCGATAAAAGTCTGGCGGCTCTGGAACTGTATGACCATTTCCTATCGCGCCTGAATGACCCGGAAATTCGCCAACGGCTGGAAAAAATAGACCAGAATGACCGTAACCACCCGGAATTGCGCAAACTGCTTGATGACGGCAAACAATTCTCGCGCGAACTGATCAATCTTTTAAAACATCGCTATAACCCGGATCATCCGATCCATGAAGCCCTGCTGATGTAGACATACCAGATGACAACTGGTCATGAATATCGATAATCGCCTGGCAAAAGGCGGCAATTAACCGGGATTTGGGCGAAACACCCGGATAGACCAGGTCAATATTGCGGTTGAAATCATCACCGGCAACACGGTGCCAGTGAATATCCAGGCCGGTGTCATAAACCTGCATCCAGCCGGGTACCAGCGATACTCCCAACCCTTCATGCACCATCCGGGCCATTGTTTCCTGCGAATCAATGGTACAGAAAAGCCGCGATGCAATGCCGTGCCGCGCCAAAAACTGTTCTGCCAGCCGCCCGCCCCACGACGACGGATCGTAACGGATATAGGGCATATGGGCTAAAACGCGAGCAACGGATGCCAGATCGGTCACATCTTGCAACATGATGTTCGATGGCGTCATCAGCATCAGGGGTTCAGCACGCAAATTACGGGCCTCCAGTGCTTTGGACCGCTCAAAAGGCGGGGCAATGGCAACAATTACATCCAGTTCCTGGCGGCTGATGCGGTCATGCAGGGACACTGACGTGCCAGGGTAAATTTCGGGCACCAGCAAGGGGGCGGTTTTGCGCAATTGCTTTAGAGTCAGCGGCAGAAGGCTGGTCATCACCGATGAAATGGCGCCAATCTTCAATGTTCCTGAAAGGCTTTCCTCATCGAGTGCCCCCGTAAGCAAGGCCGCTTCATCCACCAATTTGCGTGCATAGGGCAACAAACGTGAACATTCCGCCGTGGGTTGCACTGTTTTACCATTGCGACGAAACAGCGCCACCCCCAGGTCGGTTTCCAGCGTTTTTAACCGTTGCGATATGGCCGCCGCCGTCAAACCCTGCTGGCGTGCCGCTGCCGCGACCGACCCCTGTTCGGCGACAATGATCACGCTTTCCAAAAACCGCGTATCCAACGCAATATTTCCTTACGAATAAAACTATAAATACAAGTTATTCCATCTTTTAAAAGGGTGCAATTCTCCTGCCGCATTCATGAAGGGGAGAATAATGTCGCCTGCCGTATTTTTCGCCGTTTTGTGTTCCGCGCTGCTTCATGCCGGCTGGAACAGTTTTGTCAAAGGCTCCGCCCGAAAGGATCTTACCACTTTTTCAATTGTTCTCGCCCATATACCCGTCGCCCTCATCGGGGTCATACTTGCGCCCGCGCCCGATATGGCGAGCCTGGGTTATTTGGTCTTCGGGGCATTTTTGCATGTCGGGTATCAACTGTTTTTGATCCGAAGCTATATGCACGGCGATCTGTCACAAATTTACCCGCTGGCACGCGGCCTGTCGCCGGTGCTGATCACTATGATCTCGCTGGTTTTTCTCGATGTCTCCCTAAATGGCATCGAACTTGCTGCTATTGCGATAATTGCCACCGGCATTGCCATGCAGGCGCAATCCGCCTGGAAAAGTCAAAATATCCAGTCCTTCCTGCTGGCCTTTGGCACGGGCTGTTTCATTATGGGGTACAGCCTGGTTGATGGGACCGGGGCGCGCATTGCCGGCTCTGCTCTGGGTTTTTACAGTTGGCTGTCCATTTTAAACGCTATCCTGATGCTGGCCTATGTCACCCTGTTCAAACCCGGCCTGATTGGCGCGTTGCGCACGGTTTCACCGGTCCATACCCTTATTGGTGGAACCGGGTCCTTTTGTGCCTATGCCATTGTCATCTGGGCCTGTACGCAAGCCCCGATTGCGCTGGTTTCCGCCCTTCGCGAAAGCAGCATTCTGTTTGCCATTGTGATTGCACGCTTTGTCTTAAAAGAAGAAATCACCCGCCTCCGCGTGCTGGCCGTATCGCTGATCGCAACGGGCGTCATCCTGTCGCGACTGGGTCATTAAATTTGCAAGGACACTATCATGCAAAACACTCCAACCATCCCGGTTTCCCCAAACACCACAAATGTCGCGCATTTTGTGACGATTCTCGCCTTCAGTGATTTACATTTGAACCACAAGGCCGCTGAAAACATCATCCATCAGGCCCAATCGGCCGATATTGTCATTGGCGCGGGTGATTTCGCCCAAAAGGGCAATGGTCTTGCGGGTTTTATGCCGCTTTTTGGCAAAATACCCTGCCCGATCATCATCGTCGCGGGCAACCATGATGATATTGGCGAACTGCGCCATCACTGTGCGAAGCAGCCCCACATATATGTGCTGCATGGCACGGGCATACGCCTATTGGGCCTGGAATTTTTCGGCCTGGGCTATGAATGCCCAATATCAAACAATGAAAGCTGGAACCGCGCCCTGGATGAAGACGAAGCCGACATCCTGTTATCGGCCTGCCCGGAACGGGCCGTACTGGTCACCCATGCCCCGCCACATGGCATTGCCGACCAGCAAAAGAACGGCTTCCACGCGGGCAGCCACGCCATATATGCCGCCATCATGCAGAAACAGCCGCTTTTGCATGTATGCGGGCATATTCACGCGGCCTGGGGGCAAAGCGGCACGATTGGACAAACGCCGATCCATAATCTTGGCCCTGCGGGCAAAATGTTCAAACTGCCTGTCCCGTCCAGATAACGGCCCGGCCAGGACAGGCCGCTATACTGCCAGTCAAAGAACGATTTTGTGGTAATTCCCGCGATCAAGGTCGTGAATTTCAGTGGTGAACTGAACACTGAAATCGCCAACACGGTCTTTTAAATGGGTCAGCAGCAATTCCTGCACCTTTTGCCCAACAGCCTGTTTCACCGCATCCGTCCGCCCCGACAGCAAGCGCACATCAACATGGACCATCGCATTTTGCGGGTTACCATCGCCAATCACCAGATGATCAAGGCGCGATAACCGGGTTTTAAAACTGGCAACCTCTGTGTCCGCAATCAGGGCAAGGGCGTGATGCAGGGCAAGGGCAAGATCATGCAGGGCATCTTCGATCGGCAAACGGGCAGAATATTCAATTTCGATCTGGGGCAAAGAAACCTCCGGCAGGATCAACGGATACAAAGAACCCCATTCTTTTACGCATTCACGTGCGGGCCGGTTTTTCCAAACAAAAACCGGCCCGCACGTGAATGCGGGCCGGTTGCTTGTTGTGCCGTAAAAGACAGCGCAATTAGTAACGGTAATGATCCGGCTTGAACGGACCGGCCTGCGGAACGGCGATGTATTCAGCCTGTTCAGCGGACAGTTTGGTCAGTTTCACACCAAGACGTTCGAGGTGCAGGGCAGCAACCTTTTCGTCAAGATGTTTGGGCAGGACATAAACCTGGTTTTCGTAATTGGCGTGGTTTTTCCACAGTTCGATCTGGGCCAGCACCTGGTTGGTGAAAGATGCCGACATCACAAAGCTGGGGTGACCGGTTGCACAGCCAAGGTTGACCAGGCGGCCTTCGGCCAGAACGATCAGGCGTTTGCCATCGGGAAATTCAACTTCGTCAACCTGCGGCTTGACGTTATCCCATTTGTAATTGCGCAGCGAATTGATCTGAATTTCAGAATCAAAATGGCCAATATTACAAACGATCGCACGGTCTTTCATCGCACGCATATGGTCGAGCGTGATGATGTCGATGTTACCGGTGGTCGTGACGAAAATGTCGCCAAACGGGGCGGCATCTTCCATCGTGGTCACTTCATAACCTTCCATTGCGGCCTGAAGGGCGCAGATCGGGTCAATTTCGGTAACCAGAACGCGGGCACCCTGGCTGCGCAACGACGCCGCCGAACCTTTACCCACATCGCCATAACCGGCAACCACGGCAATCTTGCCAGCAACCATCACGTCGGTGGCGCGTTTGATGCCATCGACCAGGCTTTCGCGGCAGCCATACAGGTTATCGAATTTCGATTTGGTAACCGAATCGTTCACATTGATGGCCGGAACCTTAAGGGTGCCTTTTTTCGCCATTTCATACAGGCGATGCACACCCGTGGTGGTTTCTTCTGACAGACCTTTAATGTCGGCCAGCAGTTCCGGGTATTTTTCGTGGATCAGCTGGGTCAAATCGCCGCCATCATCCAGAATCAGGTTCGGCTTCCAGCCGTCCGGCCCTTCGATGGTCTGCTCGATGCACCACCAGAATTCTTCCTCGGTTTCACCTTTCCAGGCGAAAGTCGGGATTTCAGCAGCAGCCATCGCGGCAGCCGCCTGATCCTGGGTCGAGAAAATGTTGCAAGACGACCAGCGAACCGTGGCACCCAAAGCAATCAGGGTTTCCATCAGAACGGCGGTCTGGATGGTCATGTGCAGGCAACCGGCAATGCGGGCACCGGCCAGCGGCTTGGTCGTGCCAAATTCTTCGCGCAGCGCCATCAGGCCCGGCATTTCGGTTTCGGCAATCGCAATTTCCTTGCGGCCCCAGCCAGCAAGCGAAAGGTCTGCGACCTTGCAATCGGTAAAGTTCGACATGTCGTCTCCATCAATCAGATATGGCGCTTTCATATCCTTTGCCGATTTGCACCGAAAAAGGAAATGAAACCGCCGTGAAATCCATGCATATGGCTGGCAACGCCAACCTCGCTTGGTGCATATATAAAGATATGTTTATATCGACATCAAGTGTTTTCTTACAGCATCAACAAATGTAACGACAAACATGCCTGTTCGCCGCTCTGCCCGTCGTCCTGCCACATATCGGGATGCGCACCCCCGATAACCAGTGGCACATCCCCCAAAGAAAATACTGATCGCCTGATTAAACCAGCCCGGCGTCACGCAAGATCGTTAAAATCATCCAACATGACAGCAATACGGTCCGGGTCCCATTGTTCCAGAATTTGCTGGGTCTGATATTCCGAAGTGCGGCTATCAAGGCGTCGCACCCGTTGCTTTACCTGTAACAAACTTCCCGGCGACATCGATAAATTGCGCAACCCCATGCCCAGAAACAGCGGTGTATAGCGCGGGTCACCGGCCATTTCACCGCACACGCTCATGGGGATGCCAGTTCGAACTGCGGCCTTTGCCGCATCACTGATTAAACGCAAAATGGCAGGATGCAGCGGGTCGTATAAATGCGCCACCTGGTCGTCACTGCGGTCAATTGCCAGGGTATACTGGGTTAAATCGTTGGTCCCGATGGCAAAAAATTCACATTCACGGGCCAGTGCATCAATGCTAAGGGCAGCGGCCGGTATTTCAATCATGGCACCTAACGGCGGCAGGGTTGCAGGCAGCGGGTGTCCGTCCCCGCGCAGCCGGTCTGCCACCCTGTTGTAAATCTGGCGTACCCGTGTCATTTCGCCCACGGTGACCACCATTGGCACCAATACCCGAACCCTGCCATGCAAGGATGCGCGCAAAATGGCGGCAAGCTGGGTTTCCAGCAAATCCTCGCGGCGCAATGACAACCGCACACCACGCAACCCCAATGCCGGGTTCGGCCCGCTGCCAACTTCATTTTGCAAGGCAACAGCCAGTTTTTCACCACCAATATCCAGGGTACGAATGGTAACCGGCAGGTCTTTCATCTGGCTGACAATACCGGCAAGCTCCTGATATTGTTCTTCTTCATCAGGCAGATAGCTTTTGTTCATGAACATGAACTCGCTACGCAAAAGCCCGATGCCCGATGCACCGTTTTGTAAAACCGTTGAAACCTCTACCGGCAATTCGATATTGGCATGCAGATCGACCAGGACATTGTCCTTGGTTTCAGATCGCAGGCTGCGCAAACCCAACAATTTGGTGCGCGAGGCCAGCCAGTCTTCGCGCCGTTTGCCATACAAACGCAAATCTGCGTCGTTGGGCCGCAAAATAACTTCGCCGCGCAGCCCGTCGACAATGATGGTATCACCGCCCGAAATACCACGAATGATATCGGCCGCCCCCAAAACTGCGGGAATGCCAAGGGCGCGGGCCATAATTGCGGTATGCCCCTCTGCCCCGCCAATTGCGGTAACAAAGGCCCCCACATTATCCGGTTGCAGGCGGGCCATATCTGCCGGGCTTAATTCTTCGGCAATCAGAATGGCGCCGGGGGGCGCATTATCCAGCGCCCGGTCGGTTTCGCCGGTCAGGCACCGCATCAGGCGCAGGCCGACTTCGCGAATATCGGCCGCACGGGCAGCAATATATTTGTCTTTGATGCCGGTAAATTGCTGGGCGATGCTGTCAATCACATCGCTAACGGCCCAAACCGCATTCATTTTTTGCTGACGAATGCGGTCTTCGGCCCCGCGCAACAGACGCGACTGTGTCAGCATCTGAATATAGGCATCCAGCAAAAAGCCCAACTCATCGGATGCCGATGCTTCCAGCGCACCGGACTGCGATTTCAACCGCCGCAATTGTTCAATGCTGTCATCCACCCCCTGATGAAGGGTGGTGACTTCATCTTCAATGCAGTCACTGGAAATGGTCTGGCGGACAACATGAATATATTGCCGGTCCAGCACAAAGGCCCGGCCAATGACGATACCGCCAGAGGCCCCAAGGCCCACAATCATACGTCGCCCCGTAACCGAGGCGTCCTTGCTCTGGTCGGTCGTGTGCTGCGGTGTAACTTGCAAACGTTTCCTGATCGGTTTTTACCGTTTTATTCTTCGTGGAACTTGGCCTCGACCAGTTCACTTAATGCCGCAATCGCCTGATTACAATCAGGTCCGGTTGCTTCTATTTCAATTTCGGTGCCAGTCGATGCCGCAAGCATCATCAGCCCCATGATTGAAACACCGGAAACCTCGGTTCCCCGGTTGCGAACCATAACACGGGCCTCGAACTCGCCCGCCAGTTTAACAAATTTTGCCGCCGCCCGCGCGTGCAATCCGCGCTGATTAACGATGGTAACGATACGCTTTTCAGTTTGCGACATTCTGTTCCCCGTCGACAGAAGGAAATCGGATCCTGTCTGCCGCGCCTTTAATGGTCTTATTCTTCGCCGCTTAACAAACGCGAAGCGACATTGATATATTTACGACCGGCATCCTGTGCGGCATTCACCGACTGGGCCAGCGTCCCCTCAACCCGGACCGATGCCAGTTTGATCAATAATGGCAGGTTAACCCCGGCGATCACTTCGACATGGGCTTGTTCCATAATGGAAATGGCCAGGTTGGACGGCGTACCGCCAAACATGTCGGTCAACAAAACAACACCCTGCCCGCTATCGACATTTTCGACCGCAGCCAGAATATCCGCACGCCGCTGTTCCATGTCGTCATCCGGCCCGATGCACACAGCGGCAATCTTGTCCTGGGCGCCAACAACATGTTCCAGCGCCGCAACAAATTCCCGTGCGAGATCGCCGTGGGTGACAAGCACCATCCCGATCATGCAGTTTTCTCCATCAAATCATTTCCCCCGGCTTGGTTTCATCCGGCTCTGCCGGTTTGTCACGATGACTGAGATGAACGTCATATCCCAGTGTTGATATCCAGTCATTAAGCAGGCGCGCAATATACACGGACCTGTGTTTCCCGCCAGTGCAACCGACAGCAATGGTCAAATAGCTTTTGCCTTCTTCGGCATAGCGGGGCAGTACCGGCCCGATCAGGGCCTTTAACCGGTCCATAAAACCGGCAAAATCACGATCCTGCGCAACATATTCACCAACCCGCACATCCATGCCGGTCAAATTGCGAAGGTCGGGATCATAATGCGGATTGCGCAAAAAACGCACGTCAAAAACCAGGTCGGCTTCGCCCGGCACCCCCTGGCGAAACGAAAAACTTTTTACAAAAATCGCCATCTGCCCCGATGTCGGGCTGGCGAACTGGTCTTGTAAAATTTTGCGAAGTTCCGTTGCCTTTAAGCGCGAGGTATCAATTTGCATATCCGCGATGGCGGCAATCGGGGCCATCAGGCGTTTTTCATGGGCAATCGCATCCACCAGCGGCCGATCCTGCGTCAGCGGGTGCGGACGGCGGCTTTCGGTAAAGCGTCGCTGCAACACTGTGCTTTCGGCATCGACAAATACCACCGTTAAATCCAGCCCCGGCTGCGCGCGCAGGGATGCAATAATGTCGCCAAACTGGTCCACCCCAAAATCACGCGTTCGGATATCAAGACCAATGGCAACAGGCACCTTTAATTCGGCATCGCCACTTAACAGGTTAGGCAACAAACGCAGGGGCAAATTATCCACCGCATCAAAGCCGAAATCTTCGAGAATTTTAAGACTGGTGGTGCGACCGGCCCCTGAAACCCCGGTAACCAGGACCAGGCGTGCATTTGTGCTTGTGCCGTCAGGGGCAACACCCCCCTCGTCGGTGTCGTCTGGCCGGCGCGCATCGCCTTGCGCCATGCTGGAATTTCGGGGCAGGTCAATCATGATACAATCCGCATTTTTCCGATAGCCAAAGCCAAAGCCGTCTCGACCTTGTCAGGGGCGCTGGCCTCGAACGCATTGATTTTCCAGACCGGCAGTGAAACCCCGCAAAGGGTATCATTTGCAAGCTCTGGCATACGATCAATTATATCATTTGAATTGGGTTCGACCAGATCGGCAATCACGCGAATTTCGGCATGGCGGCAATGCGCAATCCCCTTAACAATTCCCAATCCGCGTATTTCCATCAATCCGGCAATTTCATCGGGGGCAGACGCCACCAGCACCCCGTTTTGCAGGGAAATATTGGTGCGATCATCAGATACAAGATATCCCCCGCGCGAAATCAGGCGCAGGGAAAGATCTGATTTGCCGCTGCCTGACGCACCACGCACCAAAATGCCGTGCCCGTCAAACGCGACACAGTTTGCGTGAAGCTGTGTCATATCGGGCAAAACGATGCGCGGGCGAAGGCGGCTTGTCAAACGGGGATTTACCCCAAACTGCCCGCACTGCACAAAAAACATCTTTACCGGATTAACGACCGCTGGTTTCCAGGGGTAAACGCACCGTAAACACTGCCCCTTTAACTTCGCTATCCAGGGTTCGGTTCGATGCGCTTAAATGACCATTGTGCGCCGCGACGATTCGCTGCGAAATAGAAAGCCCCAGCCCGGAATGCTGCCCAAACTTCTCGCTTGACGGACGTTCGGTATAAAACCGGTTAAAAATTGCTTTTTCCTTGCCAGCCGGTATGCCCGGGCCGTCATCTTCAATGGTAATCACGGCCTGGTTTTTATCGCGCCATGCCCGCACCCGCACTTCACCATGTTCGGGGCTAAAGGTCAGGGCGTTGGAAATCAAATTACGAAACACCTGTACCAGTCGGCTTTCAAGAGCGGGCACCACCAGGTTTTCAGGGGCAGTTACCTTTACCTGCGGGCCGTTGCCACCCGCGTTATAAAGCTCGGACAGGGTTTGCAGCAAAACACGCAAATCAACTTCTTCGCTTTCGGCGCGCGACAATTCGGCATCCATCCGCGAATAATCGGAAATATCGCTAATCAGCCGGTCCAGGCGCTGCACGTCTTCGGCAATGATTTCCATCAGGCGACGCTGGCGTTCGGCGTCCTTTAGCCGGGTGGCGGTTTCAACCGCACTGCGCAGCGATGTCAGCGGGTTTTTAATTTCATGGGCCACGTCGGCAGCAAAGCGCTCGATGGCGTCCATCCGGTCCCACAGGGTTTCCGTCATATCGCGCAAGGTGCCCGACAAATCACCAATTTCGTCGTTCCGATCAGTCAGATCCGGGATGGTGAACTGGCGATTTTTACTGCGTCGTACCCGTTCCGCTGCCCGCGCCAGACGGTTAAGGGGCCGGGTAATAACGCCCGCCAGATAAATGGACAGCAACACCGTGATGCCAAAAGCAAACACAAAGATTTTTAAAATATCCAGCCGTACCGCATGAAGCGCACTTTCGATCGTGTCGCCATTTTTGGTCAGCATGATCGATGCCAAAACCTGCTTAAAGCGCTGAACCGGCACCGAAACCGACAAAACCCGGCGCCCGCGGCCATCCACCCGCACAACCCCGCGCGAATACCCGGCAAGGGCGGCACGCACTTCGGGGTAATCCGATGCGCTGGCAATGGGCGGGTCCACATAAAGCGGCAAGGGTTGATCACCTTCGAAAAGCGATAAAACCCCTTCGGTCAGATTGCGCATGATTTCGGCAAGTTCGTCATCATCGCCCGGGGCAGGCAATTCTTCGGCCTGCACCGCACCAGCACCAAAGGACTGGATATTACGACTATCGGCAATAAGCTGCCCATTAGCCCCAAACAGGCGGGCGCGCGCGCCGGTGATCCCCACCAGACGCCGCACCATTTCGCGGGCTGTTTCCAGTTTCACCCGTTCGGTGGCATCATCGCCGCGGCCAACAGCCGCGGTCGACAAGGCAGCAGCATACATTTCCGCCTGCACTGCCATCGCTTCAAGTTCGGAATGGATCAGTTCCTGCTTATAGCGCCCCAGATATAAAATACCCGCCACCAGCACAAAAAGCGCTAGCGCATTGACGGCCAGTATTCGCCATGTCAGCGGCGAAAACAGGCCATGCCGTTCCTCGAGGCGCACAGAACGCGCCTCGCCGGATCGGGAATCGGTCTGGTTTCCGCCCTGTTGGGGTGCCGAAGCAGTTTTATCGCTCATGCAATCCGTACTTTATCCCGGCATATTTGCGCTGGCCGGGTTGTTGATTCGTCGTTGTCGTTTAGTCGGTCGAAACGCCCACAGCACCGGGAACCACGGCTGCGGCGGTATCGCGATACCGGTAACCCACACCATACAGCGTTTCGATTTCCTTGAATTCCTTGTCGGTTTCACGGAATTTTTTACGCAGCCGTTTGATGTGACTGTCGATTGTACGGTCATCGACGTAAATATGTTCACCATAGGCCGCATCAATCAGTTGATCGCGGTTTTTGACGTGGCCGGGATGTTTTGCCAGGGCCTGAATCAACAAAAATTCGGTCACAGTCAGGTTCACATGCTGGCCTTTCCAGCTGCACATGTGGCGCGACGGGTCCAAAACCAGATCGCCGCGCTGGATAACATCGTCCGACCCGCTGGGGCGAACACCACCCGCACGAATAATTTCAGCCCGGCGCAAAAGGGTCCGAATACGTTCAATCAGCAAACGCTGGGAAAACGGCTTTTTGATATAGTCATCCGCCCCAAGACGCAGGCCGGTCAATTCGTCAACCTCGTCATCCTTTGATGTCAGGAAAATAACCGGCATCTGGGTTTTTTTGCGCAAATGCGTCAAAAGCTCCAACCCGTCCATACGCGGCATTTTAATATCGAGAACCGCCAAATCCGGCTCTTCCTTGGTCAGGGCGTGCAGAGCTTCGGACCCGTCGGAATAGGTGCTAACTTCATAACCTTCTTCTTCCAATGCCATCGAAACCGATGTCAGAATATTCCGGTCGTCATCCACAAGCGCTATCTTACTCACCTGGATCCTCGTTTCAAAAATTGAACTACTTAACGTGGACTATACAAAAAACACTGCTTTGTGGCGAAAAAATAACCAGATGCGGCATATTTGAGGTTTTTCATACCCACTAAACACTGTTGCAATACAACGCATGCAATGCCAAACAAATTCCGGTACGACAATATGTATATCCGCCACAGATATAGGCTAGCCTATTCTTTGGAAGTCCCCTAAGCTGCCTTCACGCTGGCGTGAAGTAAGAACCGTGAATGATGCGGCACCGGGGCG
This sequence comes from Thalassospira sp. NFXS8, assembly GCF_040148805.1. Taxonomy (NCBI): domain Bacteria; kingdom Pseudomonadati; phylum Pseudomonadota; class Alphaproteobacteria; order Rhodospirillales; family Thalassospiraceae; genus Thalassospira; species Thalassospira sp. NFXS8. Next base: position 114,709 of record NZ_JAGEMF010000006.1, read on the forward strand.
CAAACGAATTCATATCTTCAAGGGAGGAAGACCTGATGACATCCATTCGTGCGAAATCCGTACTTGCAGGGGCAATGGCGGTAGCACTGAGCTTTGGCACAGCCTCTATGGCCAAAGCCGACGAATTTATCAATGTTCTGACCGGCGGTACTTCGGGTGTGTATTACCCGTTGGGCGCGGCGCTTGCCAACGTCTATGGCGAGAAAATTGACGGGGCCCGCACACAGGTCCAGTCCACCAAGGCATCGGTTGAAAACCTGAACCTGTTGCAGGCAGGTCGTGGCGAAATCGGCTTTGCGCTGGGCGATTCGGTTAAACTGGCCTGGGAAGGCAACGAAGAAGTCGGCTTTAAAAAGCCGCTTGATAAACTGCGGGGCATTGCCGCCATTTATCCGAACTACATCCAGATCGTGGCCTCCAAGGAATCGGGCATCAAGTCGCTGGCCGACCTGAAAGGCAAAAGCGTTTCTGTTGGTGCGCCAAAATCAGGCACCGAACTGAATGCCCGCAAGATTTTCGAAGCCGCTGGCATGTCTTATGAAGACCTTGGCAAAGTTGAATATCTGCCGTTTGCAGAATCGGTTGAACTGATGAAAAACCGTCAGCTTGACGCGACCTTGCAGTCGGCCGGTCTTGGCGTTGCATCGCTTAAGGATCTGTCGGCTTCAATGGAAGTAACCATTGTATCGGTTCCTGCCGAAGTCGCCGAAAAACTGGGCGCACCTTATGTTGCTCGCGAAATTCCGGCTGGCACCTATGAAGGCCAGGCCGATGATGTTCCGACTGTCGCCATCGTCAACTTCCTGGTCAGTCATTCCGGCGTTTCCGATGAAATCGCCTATCAGATGACCAAACAGCTGTTTGAAAACCTGCCGACCCTGGAAGCTGCCCACAATGCAGCCAAGGCGATCAAGCTGGAAAATGCCATTAAAGGCATGCCGTTGCCGCTGCACCCGGGTGCAGAACGTTACTACAAAGAAAAAGGCATCATGTAATCGCCTTGCACAGGCAGGAAACCGCCCACAGGGAACCTGCCTGATGCTGCTTTTTCACCGGTCGGGGTGCAATGCTCCGGCCGGGATTGCTTTTGTGCCGCGCCGTTTTAGCCGCACATTCGAAATCCCTTTTCTGCCTGTTGCCGACGTTGCCGGGGACCCTAAAGCATGTTTCCTTTGAGAAGACCCATTTTGTTTGTTTTTGGCGGGTCGTTTGACAAGGCACTGCGTGCGGCACGTTACGGCGCATCGGGCGAGCGATACAACACGACCAAACACCGCCAAAAACAAACTCTGCGGGCCAGTGCATTCTGCCGCCTGGCCGCGTCAAAATCCATGCCCGTAAACCCATTACGCTCTGCGGACTTCTCCTTGCCAGGCGGCAGAATGCGCTGGCAAAATGGATCTTGTTAAAGGAAATATGCTTTAAATGTCGCAAGACCAATCCGCCCACCACGCACCTGCCGATTCCCCTGACCTGGCCATCCATGACCCGCTGGTCGACAGCTTTGCGCCGACATTCGAAGGGCGTTTGCTGTTCTGGATCGCGTTTGTTTTTTCGGCCTTCCAGATTTCAACTGCCGCCCATCTGATCGATTTCCCCAGCCAGGTTACCCGCGCCATCCATGTCGGGTTCCTGATGCTGCTGATTTTTCCGCTCATCGCGATTGGCCGCAAATCCAGCCTGCCGGTTAAAACACTGGCATGGATCCTTGCGCTGTCCGGTGTTGCTGTCGCAGGGTATCAATGGGTCGAATATAACGACCTGATCCTGCGTGCGGGTGATCCGGTTACCACCGATATTGTCTTTGGCATTATTGCCCTGATCGGGGTTTTTGTCGGGGCTTATGTCTTGATGGGCCCGGCCCTGCCGATCATTGCGGCGTGTTTTTTGGGATATTGCCTGTTTGGGCAGTATTTGCCGTCACCTCTTAATCATCGCGGTTACGACTTCACCCAGGTGATCGACCATATGACCTATGGCACCGAGGGTATTTACGGCATTCCGATTTATGTGTCATCGACCTATATTTTCCTGTTCATCCTGTTTGGGGCGTTTCTGGAAAAGGCCGGGATGATTCAGCTTTTTACCGATGTATCCATGGGTCTTGTCGGCCATGCCCGCGGCGGACCGGCCAAGGTTTCCGTTATTTCATCGGGATTGATGGGCACCATTTCCGGGTCGGGCGTTGCCAATGTGGTGACAACCGGCCAGTTCACCATCCCGTTGATGAAACGTTTTGGCTATCGCCCGGCCTTTGCTGGCGGGGTTGAAGCCACATCAAGCATGGGTGGCCAGTTAATGCCGCCGGTGATGGGGGCTGTGGCCTTTATCATGGCCGAAACCCTGGGCGTTGAATATTACGAGGTTGTGCAGGCGGCGTTAATCCCGGCCATTCTGTATTTTGCGTCGGTTTTCTGGATGGTCCATCTCGAAGCAGGCAAATATGGCCTGTCGGGCATTGCAAAATCCGAACTGCCATCGCCACGCGCGGCCATTCGCAAAAGCTGGTATCTGCTCCTGCCTCTCGCTGTACTGGTTTATTTGCTGTTTACCGGTTACACCCCGCTTTTTGCGGGTACCGTCGGCCTGTCGCTTACCGTTCTGCTGATTTTGGGAAGTTCAATTATTCTGGGCCTGCCCAAGGGAACGATCCGCACAATTTTCTGGATCGGCCTTGGTCTGATTGCCGCAGCTTTCCTTGAATTTGGCATTTACGTTATTGTCACCGCCATTGTCGCATTAATGGCATGGTGTGCCCTTTCAAGGGGCGGGCGCGAAACCTTGCTGATCTGCCGTGATTCGCTGGCCGAAGGGGCGAAAACGGCCCTGCCCGTTGGCGTGGCCTGCGCCATTGTCGGCATCATTATTGGCACCATGACCCTTACCGGGGTTGCCAATACCTTTGGTGCTTTCATCGTGCATGTCGGCTCGCAAAGCCTGTTTTTATCGCTTGTGCTGACCATGATCACCTGCATCGTGCTGGGCATGGGCATTCCGACCATTCCCAACTATATCATCACATCGTCTATTGCCGGGCCTGCACTGTTGCAACTGGGCGTGCCGTTGATTGTCAGCCACATGTTCGTGTTTTATTTCGGCATTCTTGCCGATCTGACACCGCCGGTGGCACTGGCCTGCTTTGCCGCAGCGCCAATTGCCCGGGCAAGCGGGCTTAAAATCTCGTTCGAGGCGATAAAGGTGGCGGCGGCAGGTTTCCTGATTCCCTTCATGTCGGTTTATACCCCGGCACTGATGCTTCAGGATGGCGGCCCCATGGCCGATGAAATCGGTTATTGGCCGGCAGTGGCCTATATCTTTATCAAAACCACCATTGCCATTGGCCTATGGGGCATGGCCGTGATTGGTGCGCTTAACATCCGCCTGACCGTGCCCGAACGGTTGATTGCCGTGGCAGCGGCTTTCACCCTGATTGCGGCATACCCGGTAACCGATATTCTGGGTTTTGCCCTGTTTGCCCTCTTTTGCGTTATGCACTGGTTGCGCTTACGCAAAATCAGCGACACGGCGGGGGCCTGAACCGGTGGGACTTTGCATACTGACAGCCGGTAAAGCCATCAGCCTTGCCATCACCGCCTTTACATTGTCGTGGATGCATTCGGTGGAACATACCGGCTGGCAGGAAGATTACCAAATTACCCCGGCGGGCCTTGAACTTGTGCAAGCCCGCGTCAAGGGTAGCGGCGCCGGAATGGAACCACCACCTGATGCGATTCTAAAAAACGACTGGTGGGTTTACACCCCGCATCTGCAACCGTTGCCCGAACTTAACCTTGCAGCATCGGGGGCCACCGGGGGTGGCTGGCATGTATGCAGTCCACAATTAAAGGACTGCCTTGATCTGGGCGAACAGGCACAGGCCAGCATCAAGGTCACACCATGCGATGTTGACGGCCCGCCCGGAACAGTAACCTCGCACGGGTAATCAATGCCGAACCGGCCCGATATACCAATATCGGGCAGCAAAACCCGGCTCAAATTTCAAACGGCATTGCCTTGATGCAATGCCGTTTTTTCATAAGCAGCCATCTTAACCGCCTATTTGGTCATATGGACCTATCCAGCGGGGCGGGTAGACGCCACTGCCTTGAATCGATACAATTACCGCCATATTCACGATCAACATTCAAACCTGCAAGTTATTCAATGGCATTTTTTCACCTTTTGCGGCAGGCACCACGCCCGTTGGCTTTTGGTGCCTTGCATAGTTTCGGCTCGGCCTTTGGGCAAACATTTCTGATCGCCCTGTTCGTACCGTTCATTTCGCAAAGCATGGGTATTAACGAAACCGGCTTTGCCAATATGTATGCGGCCATCACCATTGCCAGTGCAGCAGCCCTGCCTTTTATCGGTCGCATGATCGACCGGATCGACATGCTGCGCTACAGCCTGATCGTCATGATATTTCTGGCTGCTGGCTGTTTTGTGATGTCGGTTGCAAGCAATGTTATTGTTCTGGTTGGCGGGCTGTTTATGTTGCGGTTCGCCGGGCAAGGCCTGATGAGCCATGTCAGCATGACCAGCGTCGCGCGTTATTTTGACCGTAACAGGGGGCGCGCCCTTGCCATTGCCGCTTTTGGCTTTCCCATGGCCGAGGCGATTATGCCTGCAATTTTTCTGGCCCTGATTGCCGCCCTTGGCTGGCGCGGGGCCTATATTGCGGCAGGCATTACCATTTTGCTGGTGATGATGCCGCTTGCAGCCTGGCTTGTGCATGGAAATAGCAACTTTCGCGCCATTCCTGCGATGGCTGAATTGCCCCCTCAAACACCCGAACCAGCGGCAAAAACCGGCACACAAGGCAACGCTGCCCCACAAAACCGGCCTGATCGGCACGATCAACCCGCCGTTTCCTTGCCACAACAAGATGACAGCCGCAGTCAGCCCCATCCACGCCTGTTTAAATCGGCCTATATCTGGTTATCAATGCCCATGATCGCGGGGCAACCCCTGGTGTTAACCGCGCTGTTTTTTCATCAGGCCGTTATTGCCAGTCAAAAAGGCATCGAACTGGGCTGGTTTGCGGCGGGTTTCACCCTTTTTGCCATAACATCGGTACTGGGGGCCTTTGGCAGTGGTCCCTTGATTGACAAACTGGGCGCACGAAAACTGTTTCCCTATCATTTGGTACCCTTGATGATCGCGGTCATGGTGTTGGCAATGACCGAAAAGGCACAGTTTATTCCGGTTTATATGGCCCTGGCTGGCTTTACCACCGGGTTTGCCACAACGCTGCGCACAGCAATTGTCCCCGAACTGGTACCGATGCACGAAATCGGCTCGATACGTTCCAGCCTGACAGCAATTATGGTGCTGGCCTCCTCGGCGGGGCCACCCATATATGGCTGGTTGTTTGCCGCTCATGTGAATTTACCAACAATATTGATGGCTTCGGTGGCGGGTATGGCCATTGCCACCCTGTTATCATGGCTGGCAGAACGGCCAGGATTTTATGTACCTCCGCATTTCAGGCACCCTCATACCGCCTGACGTTTTGCAACGGTGCCAGCTTGAACCAAGCGATAGCATTTGCAAAATTATCAAGGATCCAAAGACAAAGGCCAATTTTGACCAACCCGGTATCAAACAGGTTAAATCACGGCCATCTTGCACATTTCGGCACAAACAGGTGTCGATGAACAAAAAAATGGCCCGGAACACAAAAGTGTCCGGGCCAGTCGGGAAAACAGCGTCATAACTTGGGAGGAAGGACGCTATAGTAGAACTCGGGTAGATACCGGAGCGCGGGCAACGCGCTCACGGTTAAGGTCGTCATCAGTGATCAGGCTGCGCCGCCAACGGTACCGGCAGGGGTCGCGTTGTGGCCAGCTTTTGCATCGGAACCCTTGAACAGGTTACGGAAAAAGCTGCTGATATATTCAGCGCGAAGCTGCTGGCCCTTACGTACGCCAGCTTCGATCTCGCTGGTTTCAATCGTCAGCAATTTGATGTCAGCAAACGTCCTCATAATGGACCTCCTTGAATTTCGTTTTCTGCGGCACCATCGCCGCCTCGTCTGAAAAACAATCTAATTCTCTTTACTGCGAAGGGGAATTACCTCAATATGCACATTACTTATGAACAATGATCACAAATCACGAAAATGATCTGAGGAAACGCTGATGGATCGCGCTGCAGAAATGGAAATCTTTGTCTATGCTGTTGAAGAAGGCAGCTTTTCCGCAGCGGCCCGGGCCTTGCGCCTGTCGCCATCGGCGGTATCAAAATACATATCAAGGCTGGAGGACCGGTTAGGGGCACGTTTGCTGATGCGGACCACCCGCCAGTTGAGCCTGACCGAGGAAGGCCGCGCTTTTTATGAACGCGCGCGCACCATCCTTAACGAAATTGAAGAAGCCGAAGAAGTTGTAACCCAGCTTTATGCCGCGCCCCGCGGCACATTGCGCATCAACGCATCGGTGGCTTTTACCAAATACCAGGTGGTGCCGCTGATTCCGGAATTCCTCAATATGTATCCCGATGTGCGGATCGAACTCACCCTGGATGATAAATTTACCGATCTGGTCAACGATGGTTACGATTTGGCGATCCGGTTATCCGAACTTGAAGATTCCTCGCTGATTGCGCGTAAATATGCGGTGAACCGGCGCTTTATCGTCGCATCGCCCGATTATCTGGAAAAGAATGGCATTCCGCGCAAGCCGCAGGATCTGGTGAACCATAACTGCCTGCATCTATCCTCGCGCGAAAGCTTCAATGACTGGCATTTTGAAACCCCCGAAGGCCATATGTCCTTTCGCGCCCAGGGCAGTTTTTCGGCAAATGATGGCGATGCCCTGCATGCCGCCGTTGTCGCCGGTTTGGGCATGGCACGACTGGCGGAATATCTGGTCCATGAAGACATCCGTGCGGGCCGCTTGACCCCGGTTCTGACCGATTTTATCCATGATCGCGCCTGGATTTCGGCGGTGTATCCGCATAAACGGCACCTGTCGCCCAAGGTCCGCGCCTTTGTCGACTTTTTGGCCGAGAAATTCACCCCGGTCCCGCCGTGGGAGCTGGGCATGCGGGATGCCCGTTCCGTGCGCCGCGAAGATGGCAGCCTGCCACAAACCAGCCAAAAGGCGCTGAACCCCGAAGCCGCTGCCAAAGGCCAGGCAAGCTAGACCGGGACCTCCGACACAGGATAATAAAAAACAGCCTGATCAATCTGGTCAGGCTGTTTGTGTATCCGGGGTTAAAACCTTCAGATGGATGACCGGCCAAAGCCACACAATTAAGCGCAAAGAGCTTTAATACCCGTTCTCTATGAGTGAAACGCATTGAGAACGGGTTAGGCGCGACAGCGCCGCACGGCTTATGCCGTGAAAGGCAAGGGGTTCGAAGAAACCCGCCCGCCGATTGAGGGCTGCACGGATCGGTTTCGATCAGTGCAAGTTGTTATAAGTCGCCGCCAACACCGTTGCCGGTTCGGCGCGAAAGGCCAATTCTGCCGATTTGCTCAGGTCATCAAGGATGCGGGTCTGACCGGTTTCGATGAAACCACATTTACGGTAAAAATGATGCCCGACAACAAAGCGGGTATCTGTCCAAAGCACCAGTTCCTGGCAAGCGGGGTATTGCGCCAAAAGCCAGTCCCGCGCACGGGATAAAAGACGCTGGGCAAGGCCCTGCCCGCGGCTGGATTTATCCAGATAAACCTTGTGCAGTTCGGCGACTGTCTGATCATCGGAAAGCTTAATGCCAAGACAGCCGATAATTTGCCCCTCCGCGTTTTCAGCCACCCAGATCGCCCCCAATGGCGCGAAATCATCGGCGATGGCATCCAATTCGGGAAATTCAGCCGCCCGGTCAAAAACACAACCGGGATATTCGGCAAATACTTTGGCAATCAGATCGCTGATCTGCTCGCCATCGTGATTGGTGGCAAGGCGAATTTCCGTCATGCGTCATTCCTGTGGGGCTGGTGGAGACAATTGGCATATTAAAGGAAAAGTGCTTTAAGGCTTTGCCTCCACGATAACGGCAAAATCAGGAAACGATAACGCCTTTTGCCAGCTTGTCATAACCGCGCAAGACCGCTTCGGTATCCATTGCCGCCTTGCCCGGGCGTTGAATGCGGGTCGGCCGCAATCCCCCACCGGCACCACACGCAATGGTCAGTTGATCATCGATAATTTCGCCGGGCTGGCCGCTGGCATCGACAATATGCCTTGCGGCCTGCACCTTGATGCGTTCCTTGCCAAAATCAAAATAGGCCCCGGGCCAGGGCGTGAAAGCGCGAATTTTGCGTTCCAGCAGGGCGGCATCGTCGGTGAAATCCAGTTTGCCTTCGGTTTTTTCCAGCTTGGCGGCATAGGTAACGCCGTCCTCGGGCTGAACCGTGGCCGAAAGCTGCCCGGCAGGCAGTTTTTCAAGGGCTTCGACAATTAACCGTCCGCCCATTTCGGCCAAATCATCATGCAAACCGCTGGCATAGGTTTCCGGGGTGATGGCGATTTCATCCATCAGCAGCATATCGCCCGTATCCAGGCCAACATCCATTTGCATAATGGTGACACCGGTTTTGGCATCGCCGGCCAAAATCGCCCGCTGGATCGGGGCGGCCCCGCGCCAGCGCGGCAACAGGGAGGCATGAATATTCAGGCAGCCCATTTTGGGCGCATCCAAAATCGCCTTTGGCAAAATAAGGCCATAGGCCGCAACCACGGCGATATCCAGGTTCAAATCGGCAAAGGCCTGTTTTTCGGCATCGGATTTCAATGAAACGGGTGTCCGCACCTCGATCCCGTGATCGGCAGCCCAGGCATGAACCGGGGTGGGTGTTTCCTTATGCCCGCGACCGGCAGGGCGCGGCGGCTGGGAATATACGCACACCACATCATGACCTGCCTTGACCAGTTCCTGAAGTGCTACCAGGGCAAAATCCGGCGTTCCCATAAAGGCAATTCGCAATTTCGTCATGACCAAACCATTTCATCGTAAAGGGCAAACTGATATGCGGGCAATTTGGCGTTATGATCGACAAAATACAAGCCGCGTGTCGGTTTACCCGCATCATCGCCCTGCCGCCCAAACAAAGACACCCTATAAGATCGATGAAATTTACCATGCCGACCGGTCCGTCGCGGCAAAGGGCGTTGAAAGGCCCATGCCCGGCGTAATGATAATGGCTGGTTGATTGATGATATGTCCGATATCCCGGCATTCATCCAAACCCTGACAAACAAGGCACAAAACCGGGCGATCTGGCTGGGGTTCTACTTCCCAATGGGCTTGTGCCGAGCGTGGTATGAAAAACCGGGTTCAAAAACTTCACTGCCGTGCTGGAATGGCTTGAAAGTGCGGACGGACATCGCTTTTTTAACATTTACGACGACCGCACGCACCTCAACGGCATTCGGTAACATCCTTCACCAAATCAGGTTTAAGTGACTGAATGATTTGATCAAACCCCAAGTGCAAAAATACCGGAACAACGAGACACGCTTGTTTGGACTTGGGACTTGGAACTTGGGATTTGAATGTGTGAGCAGATGTTTGAAAACGAACCTGCCGCCATTGCCGCAGGTTAGCCTTTAGGTCATGCGGCAGGTTCCGCTGGAAAATCTATCTGGTCGAACTTCCCACCTGTGATGAGGTCCTGGATCCGCGGGTCATCAAGCACAGTGTAGGGATATCCCCGCGCTATCGCACTGACGCCGTCAAGGCGCGATACCTGCTCTGGCGACAAAACGACCTGGGCCGCGGCCAGGTTGGATTGAAGTTGGGAAAGTGTACGTGGCCCGATAATAGGGAGCGAGCCCTTGGCAGCCACCCAGGCGATGGCTATCTCGCCGGGTGTTACGCCGGCCTCGTCGGCAACATCAATCAAGGTATCAATGATCGCTGTCCGCTGCTGTGAATTTTCAGGCTGGAAACCCGCGCCGGCCCAAGCTTCGTCTCGTCTGTTTTCGGACTTCCCCGAACGGTATTTGCCCGTTAGTACGCCCCCACCGAGCGGTGAATAAGCCACAACCCCGAGGCCCAGCGCCTGGCTGGCCGGAATGAGTTCCTGTTCGGTCGCCCTCTGGACGAGGCTGTGCTCTACCTGGATTCCCGCAATGGGGACCGCTCCCCTGATTTCGGCAATTGTCGCGGCACGCGAGACCCGCCAAGCCGGGAAATTGGAAAGCCCCGCGTAGAGGATCTTGCCCGCCCGTACGAGATCGTCAAAGCCTCGGACTATTTCCTCGAGCGGCGTCACGCCATCGGAAACATGTGCCCAATACAGGTCGATGCGATCCGTTTTAAGGCGTTTCAGGCTCGCTTCGACCGAGCGAACCATTGCCTGCCGACTGTTTCCGGTGACGAGCAGACCGGAGTCGGCATTCGTCTTGACTGCGAACTTTGTCGACAGGACAAACTCGTCGCGCCGCCCGCCGAGCAAGTCACCAAGAACCGTCTCCGACTGGCCCTCCTGATACCCATTCGCCGAGTCGAGGAAATTGCCGCCTGCGTCGGCATAGGTATCTAAAATTCGACGGGCCTCTTCCGGTTCGGCTCCATGCCCGCCCCATGCTGTACCAAAATTGGCGGTTCCAAGAACGAGTTCGGAGACCCGCAGTCCCGTATGCTTTCCAAATAGTTTGTAGCGCAAAACGATCATTCCTTCTTGTGCTTGCTATCGTGATCGCTATAATTATCGGACCACTGGTACATATAAAAGTACCAGTGTTACACTTGTCAAGGATTAGCAATGCGCGCCGACGCTAAGGAAAATTATAATCACCTGCTGGTCGTGGCCCGGGACGTCGTCACGGAGCAAGGAGCTAACGCGTCCCTACGCGACATCGCGCGCAGGGCCGAAGTGAGCCACGTAACGCTTTTGCGCCACTTTCCGACACGTGAGGCGTTGCTTGATGCCCTGCTCCGAAAGAGTCTCGAAGAGCTGACGGCAAAGGCCGACGAATTGGAACCTTCGACTTTGCCAGGGGAGGCCCTGTTGGATTGGCTCCGTGACGCTGTCGGCTTCGTGCAGGTTTACAGTGGCGTGGTGACGATGATGGCGACAGCGATAACCGACCCTGACTCCGCACTTCATGCCTCCTGCGAAAACTTACGCAATGCAGGCGAGCGACTTCTTAAACGCGCTCAGGAAGAAGGGACTGCGCGCAAAGATATGAAGGGAAGCGACTTGTTTGCTCTGATCGGTGCGCTTGGCTGGATTGGCGACCAACAGTCGTTCAAGCCACGAGCCGAATACCTTTTTGATGTCATTGCAAGTGCGGTCCTGGTTGGGCGCTCGTGAGAGTTTCGTTAACCCTTTTGCTCTGCACCCTTTAAATTGGATCGTTTTTGATTTGAATTTTCCGCGCCAGATTTCTGGTTAGCAAATGGAGCGAAAGATATGACAGCATCGAATTTTTCGGACGCGCAGAAAGCATCCATTTTGAGGTAGGGAGAGAGCGGGATTTGGCAGCGTTCGCCAGTTCAACGTCACATTTTCGGAAAAGACCGTTGCGCACCGTCTCAATACCGAAACAAGCGGAGAATAGCGCCTGCAAAAACAAAAACAGACAAGCCCAAAACATCAAAGGACCGGTAAAACCGGTCCTTTGGGCAGCATCTGATATGGCAAAAGTGCAATCTGAAAAATCAGGCTGACTTCTTGTTCTTTTGCAGCTTGATAACCTTTTTCAGGATCATGTTGCGTTTCAGTGCGCTCAGATAATCGGTAAACAGAATGCCATCAAGATGGTCGATCTCGTGCTGGATGCAGGTTGCCAGCAAGCCGTCTGCCTCAATCTCGTGTGCCTTGCCGTTTTCATCAAGGTAACGCACACCAACTTCAAGCGGACGTTCAACATCGGCATATTGATCGGGGATCGACAGGCAGCCTTCCTGATAAACCGAGCAATCCTCGGATTCCCAGATGATTTCCGGGTTCACCAGCTTCATGGGTTCGGGCTTTTCCTTGTCGTCGGAAACATCAAGCACGACAAGGCGCTTCATCACACCAATCTGCGGACCAGCAAGGCCAATGCCCGGCGCGTCATACATGGTTTCCAGCATATCATCCAGAATCTGGCGAATTTCATCATTCACCTCGGATACCGGGTCGCATTCCTGCTTTAAGCGGGGATCAGGAACGATAAGTATTTCACGCAAGGCCATGTCAGGTTTCCGGATGCAAAAGATGAAACCGCCCCCTATGGAACGGTTTCAATATAATATAAGTCGGGCTTGGAGATAAGACCGCAAGTTATGGGAGTCAAGAAGTCCGTCCCCGTCCCCCAAACAAAGATGATCTCACACGGTCCGCAATGGACCACAACCACCATGGTCTTATCGGTGCCCGCTATCTTCGAGCAAATCGGCTGTCAGTTCGGGCTTACTTAACTGACGCACATGGGTTTCAGACTGCAACGGCTGATCAATTTCGCGATCATCGGCAACGATTTGCTTATCTTTCAGCCGCTTGGCCGATACCAGAACCGAACTTTCCAGCGACCCCAGCGTTTTGTTGTAATGTTTAACCGTGCCTTCAAGCGATTTACCCATGGCGGTAAAGTTTTTGGCCAGCGCGCCAAGGCGATCAAACAATTGCTGACCAATTTCGCTAATCTCGCGGGCGTTATCGGCCAGGGCTTCCTGCCGCCAACCGTAAGCCACCGCCTTTAACAGGCCCAAAAGCGTGGTGGGCGTTGCCAAAATGACCCCGTCGCGAAAACTGTCTTCAATCAAACTGGGGTCACGCTCCAGCGCTGCCGAAAAAAAGCTTTCACCGGGCAAAAACAACACCACAAATTCCGGTGAATTAACAGATTTCCAGTAGGATTTTTTGGAAAGCCCCGTGATAACCTTGCGCACATTGGCAACATAGGTTGTCATCAGGGCTTCACGGCGATCATCATCGTATTTTTCTTCAATCGCTTCCAGATAGGCCGATGTCGGGGCCTTGGCATCGACGACAATGTTTTTGCCGCCCGGCAGGCGAATCACCATATCGGGTTTCTGGTCGCCTTCGTCGGTTTTAAAGTGAACCTGTTCTTCAAAATCACAATGATTAAGCATCCCTGACAGCTCGACAATGCGTTTAAGCTGCAATTCGCCCCACTTGCCCGACACCGATGAGCTGGACCGCAAGGCCGAGCTTAAGGTTTGCGTTTCGCGTGACAGGCGCTGTTGCGACGTTACCAGCGACCCCACCTGTTCACGCAACTCGCCATAGGCCTGCTTGCGTGAATTTTCAAGTTCGTTAACCTTTATATCAAAGGCCTCAAGCCGTTCACGGATCGGTTTTACCAACCCGTCAATCGCCTGCTGGCGTTTTTCAAGGTCGCCCTTGGCTCCTTCCTGAAGACGCGAGAAATTTTCACGCGCCATTTTCATAAATTCATCATTGTTAATTTTCAGGGCATCGGACGAAAGCGCCTTGAAACTGTCAAGCAACTTGACCCGCGCATCATCCAGCATTTGCAGCTTTTCCTGTGCGGCTTCGCGTTCTTTTTCCAGCGAGGTTTCAAGCTCGGCCCCTTTTTCGCGCCAATGCTCCAGCGACACGCGCAATTCGCGAATTTCGCTTTCCAGCCCCGGCACCCGGTTGGCTGTGGTTTCGGCAATGGCGCGTTTTTCCGATGCGGCGTCAAAACGATCACGCAACTGGGCCAGTTCGGTTGCAAGCTCGCGCCGGGTGGCTTCGGTTTGTTCCAGCTGTGCAGCCAGCAGGGCATTATGCGCCTCGGCTTCGGCTTTGGCCGAGTCCCTTGCGCGTTTAACCAATTGCACACTGAAAATCAGCGACACCACCAAAACCGCAATGCCGCCCACGGCAAGAGAAACCGGATCCATAACCACACCATCTGATTGCAATATCTTCTGCTTGTATCTGTTTTGTTCCGTCAAATCCAGCAGCCATCCCGTTATTTGACGAAGTTCGTATTCCCGCCAGCGGGGTGGCACGGCATTTTCATTTCCAACCTGTTTTTCGCCCCCCGGCAGAAAACTTATGGAACCGCCCCCTCGGATCCCAATGCAGGCCTGCCTTTGTCAAAGACGCAACCTTCACTGGAAATTTCCGTAAAATTCACCTATGTTTCAACAAGATAATTAACCGACGCCAGAACCTTTCGGGCTGTCCGGGATTTTGTCGCCTCACATCGCGTCGCCCGGACCGGGCAGTTTGCCCCCGTCTTAAGTTGTATTTCCTGCGACGGCCCGGATCGTTAGCATAGGGCAATACAAAGGCCAGCGATTGACGGCGTAAAACCGGGCATCAGAATGATTTCGGTGAAACATAAAACGGCCACATCAATCGGTTAGCCGGAAAAATCAGGGGTTGGCATCGGCCACGATGCCATATTGCAAATGGCCCCTGAAACCCGTGACCGACCACAGGAAACGAACAAGAGGCTTAACAATGTCTGCGAACGTTTATCCCGTCTCCGAGGAAATCGCCAAAAACGCCTTGATCGACAAGGCCAAATACGATGCCATGTACAAACAATCGGTCGAGGATCCGGAAGGCTTCTGGGGCGAACACGGCAAGCGCATTGACTGGATCAAGCCTTACACCAAAGTCAAAAATGTCAGCTATGACCCGCACAATCTTTATATCAAATGGTATGAAGACGGCACGCTGAACGTTGCGGCCAACTGCCTGGACCGTCACCTTGCGACGCGCGGCGATCAGACCGCGATCATTTTTGAGGGTGACGACCCGTCAGTTTCCGAACATATCACTTATAAAGACCTGCACGAACGCGTCTGCCGTTTTGCCAACGCCCTGAAAACCATGGGTGTGAATAAAGGCGACCGCGTTGTCATCTACCTGCCGATGATCCCGGCAGCGGCGGTTTCAATGCTGGCCTGCGCACGCATCGGTGCCATTCATTCCATCGTATTTGGCGGTTTCTCGCCCGAAGCCCTGGCGGGCCGGGTGGAAGATTGCGGTGCCAAGGTTGTCATTACATCGGATGAAGGCCTGCGTGGCGGCCGGGGTGTTGCCCTTAAACGCAATGCCGACGAAGCCCTGTCCCATCCCGGTGTGAAGACCGTGGAAAAACTGGTTGTGGTTAAACATACCGGCAAGGACATTCCCTGGAATGACGCACGCGATGTCTGGTATCAGGATGTTTGCGATGCCGCATCGCCCGACTGCCCGCCAACCGAAGTTAACGCCGAAGACCCGTTATTTGTGCTTTACACATCGGGTTCGACCGGCAAGCCCAAAGGCGTTTTGCACACATCGGGCGGGTATCTGGTTTATGCGTCGATGACGCATCAATATGTGTTCGATTACCATGATGGTGATGTTTACTGGTGTACCGCCGATGTGGGCTGGGTCACCGGGCACAGCTATATCGTTTATGGACCGCTGGCAAATGGGGCCACCACCCTGATGTTTGAAGGTGTGCCCAGCTATCCTGATGCATCGCGCTTCTGGCAAGTCTGCGACAAGCACAAGGTCAATATCTTCTATACCGCGCCGACCGCCATTCGCGCCCTGATGCGTGAAGGGGCCGAATGGGTGGAAAAGGCCGACCTGTCATCACTGCGCATTCTGGGGTCGGTTGGTGAACCGATCAACCCCGAAGCATGGGAATGGTATCATGAACATGTTGGCAAACGTAAATGCCCGATTGTTGATACCTGGTGGCAAACGGAGACCGGCGGTATCCTGATTACACCGCTGCCCGGTGCAACCGATTTAAAACCGGGTTCGGCAAGTGTGCCATTTTTTGGCATTCAACCTGCCCTTCTTGACCATGAAGGCAAGGAACTTGAGGGTGCCACCGACGGCAACCTGGTGATCAAATACAGCTGGCCGGGCCAGATGCGGACGGTTTACGGCGACCATGAACGCTTTATCCAGACGTATTTTTCAACCTTTCCCGGCACCTACACCACCGGCGATGGTGCCCGCCGCGATGAAGACGGCTATTACTGGATCACAGGCCGTGTCGATGACGTGATCAATGTTTCGGGCCATCGCATGGGCACTGCCGAAGTGGAAAGCGCACTTGTCGCCCACCCCAAGGTCGCCGAAGCCGCCGTTGTTGGGGTTCCGCACGACATTAAGGGACAAGGCATTTATGCCTATGTCACACTGAATGCCGACGAGGAACCCACCGAAGAACTGCGTGCCGAACTGGTGAAATGGGTGCGCAAGGAAATCGGCCCGATTGCCAGCCCCGATTACCTGCAATGGTCGCCGGGCCTGCCCAAAACCCGGTCGGGCAAAATCATGCGTCGTATCCTGCGTAAAATTGCAGCGAACGAATATGACCAGCTTGGCGATACCTCGACCCTGGCCGACCCGGGCGTGGTCAATGATTTGATCGACAACCGCCAGAACCGTTAACCAAAACGGTTTTACAGGCAGTAACATTCAAGGGCGGCATCCTTAACCGATGCCGCCCTTTTTGCATCCCGGTTCCAAGCCGCTATCTCGCTTCGCCCCTGCGAACCAGCGTAACCGGTTCCATTTACCGACCCCGGCGCAACGATTCGTGCTTTGCGTTTGCAGGGCCAGTTTTGGCAAGCATCATTTTGGAATGATCGTTCACATTTGTATCACCTTAACAGCACACAGTTGTGATTTCCCCGAACCTGCAAAGCCTCATAGATAAAACTCTATATATTTGAGTAATAAAGAGCGTTTGGTCTATGACCAACGCTGCAAGAAACAGAAAGGCGCATCGTGGGGTTTTTAGCCAGAATGTCATTACGACGGGTCATTCCGTCTGTTATCGCCCTGATTGCAATTTTGGCCACTGCCATCACGGCCATTTCCAGTTATGTGATTGCCCGCGATGCCTTAAATGAAGGGGCCACCGACAAACTTTACGCCCTTGCCAATTCACGGCAAAGCGAGCTTGCGCAATATCTGGGATCAGTGCGGCAGGATTTGCTGATTCAGGCCGACAGCCCCGCCATTCGCCAGGCCATGAAACTGTTTGGCTTTGCCTGGTCTGACCTGGGCGAAACCCCGGAAAAAACCCTGCAAAACCTGTATATCAGCCAAAACCCCAACCCGGTGGACCAGCGCGACCGCTTATTACAGGCCAAGGATGGTTCGACCTGGTCTGATATCCATCACCAGTATCATCCCTGGATGGATAAGTTACTGCATGAACGCGGTTATGCCGATATTTTCCTGATCAACAACGATGGCGCTGTTTTATATTCCGAGGCAAAACGTAACGATTTTGCCAGTAATGTTGCCACCGGTGAAGGGGCAAAAACTGCTTTGGGCCGGGTGTTTAACGCCGCGAACAAGGTCATGCCGGGGCAAATCGCCTTCGAGGATTTCAGCCTGTATCAACCGGCAGGCAATACCAGCAATGCCTTTTTGGCAACGCCGGTTTTTGGCGATGATGGCAAAAGCCGGGTGGGTGTGTTTGCCGTAGAAATTCCGGTAGCGCGCGTAAACGATATTTTGCAACAAAGCGAAGGGTTGGGCCAAAGCGGCGAAATTTACCTGGTCGGCCAGGATTTACTCATGCGCAACGACAGCCGCATGGGCAATGAAAGCACCAGCCTGAGCCGCGAAATCAACACCAAACAGGTGCGCGATGCCCTGGCAGGCAAAAGCGGCACAATGGAAGATTTAAACTATCGGGCCGCCAATGTGGTGTCATCCTATGTACCGATGACATTTGAAAATACCCGTTGGGCCATGGTTGCCGAAATTGACAGCGATGAAATTTTTGCGCCTGCCATCTGGATGCGCAACTTTTCGCTGATGTTGCTGGTGGGTGTGGCGGCAATTGCTGTTCTGATTGGTCTGTCATTGGGGCGCGGCATTACCCGCCCGTTAACCCAGGCTGTATCGCTGATGGAACGTCTGGCGCACGGTCAGCTCGATATCACCATTCCCGAACCGGGTAGCCGCAACGCTGTGGGCCGCATATTCGAAACACTGGCCCTGTTTCGCACCAATTTGTGCGAAAACGCCCGCCTGACCGCCGAACGCGAGGCCGAAAGCCAACGCAAACTGGACCGCGCCGAAGAAATTCGCCGCTCGATCGACAAATTCCGTACCCGCAGCGATGAAGCGCTGACACTGGTGCAACAGGCATCGCAATCGATGCGCGCCAGCGCCGGTATCATGGGCGAAACCGTGGCCCAAACCAACCTGTTAAGCAGCAACGTCATTGCTGCTGCGCGTCAGGCATCGGGCAATGTCAAATCGGTTGCATCTGCTGCCGAGCAATTATCCGCATCCATCCATGAAATCAGCGATCAGGCCCATAAATCCAGCGAAATCGCCCAGGGCGCCGTTACCCGCACCGATGAAAGCAATAATCTGGTTAAAACCCTGGCACAAAGTGCAGATCGCATTGGCGAAGTTGTAACCCTGATTAACGATATCGCCGGGCAAACCAACCTTTTAGCCCTGAATGCCACCATCGAGGCCGCCCGCGCCGGGGACGCCGGCAAAGGGTTTGCTGTTGTGGCGGGCGAGGTTAAATCGCTGGCATCGCAAACCAGCCGGGCCACCAGTGAAATCACCGATCAGATTATCACCATTCAGGAAGCCACCCGCGAAGCCGTGCTTTCGATGCAGGCGATTTCCGCCGTGATTAGCGATATCAATACCATCGGCACCACCATTGCCGCATCTGTCGAACAACAAGGGGCCGCCACCCGCGATATCGCGCGCAATACCCAGCAAAGCGCACAAGGGACCGATGAAGTTACCCGCAATATTGCCGGGGTTGGTGATGCCGCCAAACGCAGCGAAACCGCCACCGCCGATGTCACCCGTGCTGCCGACAGCCTGGCAAAACAGGCCGATAATTTGCGCCGCGAGATTGACGATTTTCTGGGAGAAATCCAGCATCGCGATTAAAGCGCCAAAACGGCGTGATCGCTATAGCAGTTTAATAACATTATATAAAACCGCGCCTTTGCATTGAAAAGGCGCGGTTTTTGCCATGAAATGACACAGTATAAACCGGCGGCAAGGTTGTTTTTCCATCCAAATTGCGGTAGGTACAAGCCGCTGCGCCGCAGCATTTGATTTGAATAATAACGGATTTTGGTTTGATGTAAGGTGCCACACATTCATTGCCGCGATGTGACTGCGACGGAACCTGTTTTCCCGGCGCACCTTAAATGTCCGAACGGCAAGGCACCAGACCGGCCGACCATTTCACGATTTCGCCCATTCCAATAAAATGACGACCCACGGCATCCACCGCGGGACGGGGGACGACTGGAGATATTCCTGTGAACACAGATTTCCTACCGAAACTACGCGCCGAATGGCTTGGCAATATCCGGGGTGACGTATTGTCGGCCATGGTTGTGGCGCTGGCGCTGATACCTGAAGCCATCGCCTTTTCCATCATCGCTGGCGTTGACCCCAAAGTTGGCCTGTATGCGTCTTTTTCCATTGCCGTGATTACCGCCATCTTTGGTGGCCGCCCCGGCATGATCTCGGCCGCGACGGCCGCAACGGCCGTATTGATGGGGTCGCTGGTGCGGGAATACGGGTTGGATTATCTGCTCGCCGCGACGGTTCTGGCCGGTATCCTGCAAATGGTTGCCGGGCTTTTGCGGTTGGGTAACCTGATGAAATTTGTTTCCAAATCGGTGATGACCGGCTTTGTTAACGCCCTTGCCATCCTGATTTTTATGGCGCAGTTACCCGAACTGATCAATGTGCCGTGGGTAACATACGTCATGGTCGCCGGGGGCCTTGCTATTATTTACCTGTTCCCGCGCCTGACCAAGGTTATACCCTCGCCGCTGGTGGCAATTGTGGTGCTGACCACCATTTCGCTGTTTATCACGGCCGATTTCCATACCGTCGGCGACATGGGCGAATTGCCCGATGCCTTTCCAGCCTTCATGATCCCCAATGTGCCGTTCAACCTTGATACATTGCTGATCATTCTGCCCTATTCGGCAGGTGTTGCGGCAGTTGGCCTGCTTGAATCGCTGATGACGGCATCGATTGTGGATGATCTGACCGATACATCCAGCAACCGCATTCGCGAATGTTACGGCCAGGGCATTGCCAATTTCTGCACCGGCTTTATTGGCGGCATGGCAGGTTGTGCCATGATCGGCCAGTCCGTGATTAACGTTAAATCGGGTGGTCGTGGCCGGTTATCGACCTTTCTGGCCGGTATATTCTTGCTGATCCTGATCGTGGTTCTGGGGGATCTGGTACGGATCATTCCGATGGCGGCCCTTGTTGCCATCATGATCATGGTTTCCATCGGCACTTTTAGCTGGTCGTCGATCAAAAACCTTAAAACCCATCCGCGCAGTTCATCGGTTGTTATGCTGGCAACGGTGGTTGTCGTGGTTGCAACCCATAATCTGGCGATTGGCGTTCTGGTTGGTGTTTTGCTGTCAGGTATTTTCTTTGCCTGGAAAATTTCGCAAATTTTCCGTATCCGCAGCGAAATTTCAACCGATGGTGCCACCCGGACCTATCATGTCGAAGGGCAAATCTTCTTTGCATCGGTCGAAAAATTCACCCAGGCCTTTGATTTTAAAGAAGCCCTCGATAAAGTCGTGATTGATGTCAGCCATGCACATATCTGGGATATTTCCAGCGTGTCGGCGCTTGACATGGTGGTGCTTAAATTCCGCCGCGAAGGCGCCGATGTGGAATTGATTGGCCTCAATGACGCCAGTGAAACCATTGTTGATAAACTGGCCCTTCACGATAAACCCGGCGCATTTGAACGTCTGATGGGGCATTAAGGGAACATATCCAATGACACATTTGATCGCACTGATCGACGGGTCGGTCTATTCGCACAGCGTTTGCGACCATGCAGCCTGGGTTGCAGGGCGCGCGGGCGCCTCGGTTGACCTGATGCACATTCTGGGGCGCCGCCACACCAATGGCGAAAATGCCGATTTCAGCGGCAACCTGAAACTGGGCGCACGCAGTGCCCTGCTTCAGGAACTGGCCGATCTTGACGAACAAAAAGCCAAGCTGGCCTTAAAACATGGCCGCCTGTTACTGGCCGAAGCCAAAGAACAACTTGAAAGCCAGGGCATTGCCGAGGTTGGCACCAAACTGCGTCACGGTGATTTGATTGAAGCCATTGCCGAATTTGAAAAAGACACCAACCTGATCATTGTCGGCAAACGTGGCGAAGCCGCCGATTTTGCCAAAATGCATTTGGGGTCCAATCTGGAACGTGTGGTGCGGGCCGCGACCAAACCGGTTCTGGTAACCTCGCGCGCATTCAAACCGATTGAAAAGTTTGTCATCGCGTTTGATGGTGGCCCCAGCGTAATGAAAGCCATTGACCACATTGCCCAAAGCAAGGTGTTTAAAGGGCTTTCCTGCCTGCTTTTGGCGGCAGGGGATTTAAACAGCGATGCGCGCCAGACATTGGATGACGCGGTTGCGATTTTACAAAATGCCGGGATTACCACCGAAAGTGCGGTTGAAAAAGGCGATGCAGAAACCATTATCAAAACCCGGATCGAAAAAGACGGGTATGATTTGCTGGTAATGGGGGCCTATGGCCATTCGCGCATTCGCAACCTGATCATTGGCAGCACCACCACCGAAATGGTGCGATCCTGCCATGTGCCGGTAATGCTGTTCCGCTAGGCCCGCCTACGGCAGTCGGCAAATAATATAAGGCGTGCAACCGTTCAGGTTCGCACGCCTTTGCCTTATCAGGTATCACGGCCCAACTGACGCCGGATTTCATCGGCCAGCGGATGCAAAAGACCATCCCCTAGCGGGGCCACCACACTATAGCCCAACCCCTTGTCCGCCCAGCTATACCCGCCAAGGGCACCCCGGTGACTGCTTGTCATGGGTGCATTCTGATCCAGTTTCATCGGGCGGGTCAGCATCACCATCCGCCCCCCCTTGTCATCGTCATACATCAGCATCGCGGCCGGCCCCTGCGCGGTTGGGATAATGCGCCCGCCCATAAACCGGTACCCTGCCGGTGCAAGGTCGGGCACCCGAACCGGATGCGATAATCGTTGTGATGCCCAGCTCACAAAATCGGCACTGTCATCGGCGCGCATTTCGACCGGGCGAAAACGATCCGGCGCATAAACCTCATAGCTATCGGCCGCCTCACTTGCCAGCGCAGCAATGCCGCTTGCAGAATTTGTCGCCATGACCACAGACGCGTCAGACAAACCCCATTGTCCACGGACCGACCAGCCCGCTGCCGCCCCCACCACCAGCATCACCATCGCCACAGCGGCCAGTTGCCACACCCGAGAGGGCGATACGTGGCGCTGTGCGACCATCATGCTGTCCACACTCAAACGGGATGGCACGGGTTCCTCGGCAACGCTGGCAAAGGCATTACGCAACAGATCACGGTCTTTCTGATAACCGGCCACGCGGGCAGCTACATCTTTGTGGCAGGCCAGATAACGTTCAACTTCGTCGCGACGAACGGCATCCAGCGCAAGATCAACATAGGCATGAAGGTCGTCTTCGGTGATCGGCCGATTGCTCATTTCACCCTCCGCAAAGCTGGTCCGTGGGGTTTTTCTACCGTGCCATTTGCGGCCCCGGCAAGGATTTGATGCAGGCGTTCGCGCCCGCGTGACAAACGCGACATCACCGTACCCACCGGCACCCCCAGCACCTTTGCGGCATCGGCATAGGATAAATCCTCGACCGATATCAGCAAAACAACGCTGCGCTGATCATCTGGCAACTGGTCAAGGGCGGTCATCACATCGTTCAAATGCAGGTTTTCATCCTGCTGCGGTGGATGGGAAAATGCCGCATCCCCAACATCGTCAATCGCCACATGTACCCCGCGAAAACGCGCCTGCTGCCAGTTATTGACCGCCAGATTATGCAAAATCGTAAACATCCATGTGCGGGTATTGCCATCAACACGATGCTGATGCCAGCGGCTGATCGCCCGTTCAAGACAATCCTGTACCAGATCATCGGCGGCATTGGGGTTTTTCATCAGGGCGCGCGCATAACGGCGCAATGCCGGAATAAGCGGCGCGATCTTTCGGCTCATATCATCATGCATCGCGCTGGTCCCCGGCCCGGGCTGGTGTTGAAATACACCTGTTTTTCATGACGGCACCCAAAACATATTGCCCGGCACCAGTTTAAAATGATTGGCACCGGGCAGCATCAATATCACTCAACAGGCTTAATTCGCCGCCTGCACCTGCACAGGCGCGCCAATATTGGCAACCGTGCCATTGGCAATAACCAGGTACCGTTTGGCGACCCCTTCTTCACCCTGAACAAGCTGGCGAATAGGGCCAAGCGCGTTGACAATGCCCGCACCAACCGGGTTGGCCTTAAAGGCGGCAATCGCCTGCAAGGCCCCACTGCCATCGGCATGGTTGGACAAGGCCAGCACATAGTCCTTTTTCGGTTCCAACCCGCTTACCGATGCCTGAACAACCTGTGTCAGGCCCTGATCAAACAGTGACACACTGGTGGGGTGCTGATCAATATGACCAACCGGGTGCAGCACAAACTGTACCGCCTTGTCGGTTTCCCCCAACTGTTGCAGGTTTGCCATACCATCACCACTGGTAACGGCACCTGGCACATAATTCACCGCCTGCGGGGCCTGCCCGATGGGAACGGTTGCCACGACCTTGTTGGTCAGCGTATCGATCGCGGCCAGGGCATCGTCATTTTCCAGGCCCACATAAATGCGCGTACCATCGCCCGACGGCCACAGGCCATGTGGCAATTTGCCCACCGGCACAGTTGCCACCTGTTCAAACGTTTTGGCATTAAAAACCTTAACCTGGTTCAGGCCGCCAATGGTGACATAGGCAAAGGTACCATTGGCATTATGCACCAGATTAACGTGGTTGGTGATCGGTCCTGTATCAATGGTTTTGATCACGTCAAAGGGCGGGCGTGCATCAAATACCTGCACCTTGCCAATATCTTTAAGCGTAAACCAAACCTGTTTGCCGTCGGGGCTGGCGGCAATATTGGGGCAAAACGGGCTGGCCTGTTTGATATGGCCGACCACCTTATGGTCTGCCACCGAAATCACCAGTGTTTCCGGGTTAAACGACGAACAGACATAGCCATATTTGCCATCTGGCGAAAATATCTGCATGCCCGGCCCGGCGGGCACCTTGATGCGGGTCTTTTCCTCGAAGGTGTCGGCATCAATCACGGAAACATAATCTTCCCCGCGAATGGTCACCCACACTTCCTTGCCGTCGGGGGTATAAAACGCCTCGTGCGGAGAGCGGCCCAGATAAGTGGTGTGTTTGACGCTGTTGGTGGCGGTATCGATAAAAGAAATCGAATTACTACCCACGGCAACAACGGCCAGCGTTTTATGGTCGGGCGCAAAACCCATACCATGCACCAGCACCTGCCCACGATATAACGGGCTTAAGTTTCGGGGTTGCGGGTCGCCCAGGCGAATAACACCCAGCAATTTATTGTCTGCCGGGTCCACCACCGAAACCGTATTTGAAAACTGTTCGGCGGCATAAACCCGGTCGTGGTGGCTGATCGGAATATCCTTTGCCGTATCAGCCAGTGGTGCCTGCCCGGCCAATGCCGCACTGACCCCGGCAAACAGGCTACAGGTTAAAAAGGTTGAGGCGAATAAACGTTTCATGGGTTTCCAGACATTTACAGATTGGGGGAGAAGAAGGGAGATCGGGAAAGACTGGTGAGGGGAAAAAAGCCGGGGCCAGGCGGGAAAACAAACCTAGCCCCGGAAACAGAATGCGCCAGTGGAAAGCCCGGCACATTCAGGGCAGGCAAAACAGCAGGATGGGGGTTTTCAAAACCGTGCAAGGGCGTGCGCCGTAATTAATCAGGTGATTTGCACGGTGCCGACTACTGCGTGGGTGCCGGGCTTGAGGGTGGCAAATCCTTGCCGATGGCTAAAAGCATCGCGGCAATTTCCTGCTGCTGCGTCACAATAATTTCCTGACACAAACGTTTAAGCTGAGGGTTTTGGGCATAGGGCAAAAACGCGACACACATATCAATGGCACCCTGATGATGCGGGGCCATCATCGCAACGAAATCGCGGTCAATATCGCCGGTAGGTTGCACATTCATCCCGGCCATCATTTTGTTCATTGCGGCGGCATTACCCTGCAAAAACGGCTGTTCGTGATCCAGGGTTTCCGATGTCGCCGCCCCGGATGTTGCAGGGCTTTCCATAGCCATGCCCGATACGGCGTCGGGCTGTTTTTTGCTATGATCAACACCATTATGGGCAAACGCAGCACCAGCGCCCAGCAGGGTAAAGACCATCAGGGCACCACCAATATGGCGGCTTAAAAATCGGGGAAGGGTCATCGAGGCAGCTCCTGTCCGGGATGTGATAATAGTTAGACAGGTGGCAACGCGGATTATTCCATCAGCGGTGATATTTTTTTAGTTTTGGCAAAAATACATTTCTACGCCATCGCAGGAACACCCAAAACAGAATGCACCTGCCACCTCAAAACAGGGATGGCCTTCAGGGCAAAAAACCTCGCCAAAAAGGACCCAGATCGCGATCAAGGTCGCCAGCGGGAAGAATTTCGCCTCAAAAGAAAGCAATCTTCTTACCCGTGAAAGGTTTCTTTGATGCGTCAATTTTGTTTAATGTCTGTGCTGGTGCTGGGCCTGATAGCCACTCAGTTTTCCCCTGCCCATGCACAGGAACCCGGTTTTCAAAAACTTGAAATCCCGGCAGATGGCCCTTTCCGCGCCCTTGCTGGGGTTATCTGGTATCCTGCCGCTGCAACCAGCCACCCCGTCAGCCTGATAGCCGATAACGCGGCCTTTGTCGGCCAGCGCGCCCTTGTTGATGCCACGCCCGATAACACCCGCCATCCGCTGGTTGTGGTGTCGCACGGGTTTGGCGGTAACTGGCGCAATCAGGCGTGGCTGGCAACAACACTGGTACGGGCCGGATATATTGTTGCCGCCATTAACCACCCCGGCACCACCAGCGGCGACCTTGAACCCGCAACCGGCGCGTTGCTGTGGCAGCGGGCGGTCGATATTTCACATGTGATTTCAGCACTGGAAGGCCACGCCCTGTGGTCCGGGCTTATCGACCGGGAAAACATCACGGTCATTGGCCATTCGCTGGGCGGTTGGACGGCTCTTGAGGTAGCAGGCGCACGCATGGATGCCGATAAAATGACGCGCGATTGCGAAACCCACCCCGATTTGGCCGCCTGTGATGTTGTTCGCGACTTTGCCATTGGCAAAACCACCGCTGAGCGCACCAAACTGGCACAGGATATGCGTGATCCACGTATAAAACGGGTTGTGTCGCTTGATCTTGGGCTGGCACGGGGTTTTAGCGAGGACAGCCTTGCCCATATTAACATCCCGGTACTGATTATTGCCGCAGGCAGCCCAACCCCCAAAGTTCCATCAGAACTTGAGTCACGCTATCTGTTTGATCATCTACCGGCCAAATTCAGGGAAATCAGCGTGTTTAAAGACGCCGCCCATTTCAGCTTTTTACAATTGTGCAAGGCAAACGCCATTGCATTGCTGGAAGACGATACACCGGGGGATGGCATTATATGCAAGGATGGCATTAACGGGGATCGCACCCGCATTCATCACGCCGTTAGCCAACGAATTCTTGCGTTTCTGGCACAGCATTAAACGGCGTCATGAATGTGCCGGGCTGGTTAGCATTGCGATTACGATAGTCACGCGGGCTCATGCCCGTTACCCGGCGAAATTCGCGATTGAAGTTTGATTTGGTCTGAAACCCGCAATCGAACTGAATATCAGTAACGGTTTTGTCCGTATCGGCCAGTAATTGCGTTGCCTCGGCAATTCGATATTCGTTAATGATGCACGAAATATTGCGACCATAAAACCGGTTGATCGCCAGTGAAATATCGCGCGCCGGGATAATCGCCCGGCGCGAAAGCCGGTCCAGCGTCAAAGCCGGATCACGGTATAGTTTGCGTGTTTGCATGAGCTGGTCAATTGCTGCGGCAATATCGCGATCAGATGCTGCATTTTCAAGGTTTACCGACGTGCCGGGGGGCACACTGTGTTGTGACCGGCTTGGGGTTTTCTGCTCAGCCTCAATCGGTTCGCCATATGCGGGCGCCGGGGCCACATGCCTGCCAAGGCGCACAATCAAGAACACGCAAAACGCCAGCATAACGGCATTGCCACTGGCAACAATTTCGCGGACATGAAGGCCGTTTTGCCAGGCAAAATCAAGGGCAATGCCCGCATCGACAAGGGCTGATAAAATCAACACACCCCCGGCCGCGGCAACAATGCGCCGGGCCGAACCAATTTCACCAATGTTGATATCACCGTAAAAACGATCACCCGCCCCCGCCCGGCGCAGCAACAACAGGCCATAAACTGCAAACTGGGCGCACAACAAAAAATCAATCGGCGGATGCCAGTAATCCCATGTCAACGAACACAGCAAAATCAATGCCGTAAAAAAGCCATGCGTTACCACCCGCCGCCATGTCAGCAAGGGCGGATCAAAACTGGCAAAGCAGATCCAGGAAATAACGGGTAAAACAGATGCCAGAACCGGCAATAAAAACCGAAAAAATGCGATGTCAAATTGCCAGCGCAAACCAACAGCCACCAGCAAGATGGCACAGGCCAGCGCAAAGATCACCGGGCGACGCACGCGACGGTCAAGCCGCCACCGCGTGCCAAGCCGCAAGGCATAAATGCCCAGAACCAGAGCAACAACAAATGGCAGGGGCACCGCAATCATCGACCAATCCCAGTCAAACCGGAGCCTGCGCCCGGGCGTTCATCAGGGTTA
This sequence comes from Thalassospira sp. NFXS8, assembly GCF_040148805.1. Lineage (NCBI taxonomy): Bacteria > Pseudomonadati > Pseudomonadota > Alphaproteobacteria > Rhodospirillales > Thalassospiraceae > Thalassospira > Thalassospira sp. NFXS8. The sequence continues at coordinate 142,419 of NZ_JAGEMF010000006.1, forward strand.
CCCTGCCATTGCATCACATCTTGCGCGGTAATTCATCCTGGATTGAGCAATTTTCCTCTCCCAGGTTATTTCAAAACGTACCGGGCCAGGTTTTTGTGGATTTGCTTGTCCAGTTCACGGTCAAGGTCCATCAAAAGGGCGGCGGTTTCGTTGTAAATTGCTTTTTCACGCTCGGCCACCGACATCGATTCTGACAGGGTCCGGCTGCGTTCAACCACTGCGGCAACCTCACCTTTTGGCGTGCCATCTTCCGACATCAGTTCCAGCTTCGCACCGACCTTAAGATCAACCTTTTGCGACTGATCATCGGTGAACATTCCGGTTATGCCGCTTTTGGTTTTAAGATTGGCCGTGGTAATTTCAGCATCGGTGACGCTGTAGCGCAAAATATCATTGGTGCCAACGGTTTGTAACCGGTCATCAGGCCAGTTCATCGCCATCCGGCCCAGATTAAAGGGCAAATCAGGTTGCAAATCATTTGCCGCAGGCACACCATAAGCCGCAACTTTTTCAACCGGCCCCGCCGAAAAGGCAATTGGTTGCAGATGCCGCCATGTAACATCGGGATACGTTTGAACCGGGGCGCTGCTACACGCCGCCGTCATCATTGCCATTCCCCCTGCCAACGCCAGGCTTATGCCACGCATAGACAACCCCATCATGACCCCGTTCTCCAAAACATTATCATCACATATCGAACCGGGGTCATCCCCCGGCTTTTTATACCGGCTCTCTATAAGATATCCCGGCAAAAGCAAGACATCGCGACGGCGCTACACGACCTGTGCCACATAAGGCAAAGGCATCGGCAAAGCCTACACGCTAACCAAGAACCTCATTGATCGGCTTTGATCAATGAGGTTTGGTGCTGTTTGTCATGGTGACGATGCAGAAGGATTAAGGCAAGCCTGTGACCATGTTGGCATTAAAGGCTTTTTTGGCCCTTACGCGCCGGAACCAGCTTCGTGTTCGGCTGTATTATCCGCTTTCAATGCCCGCAGGTCGGCTTCGTTAAAACCGTAATGTGCATTGCAGAACTGGCACGTCACGCCAACCTCATTGGTATGGGCTTCGCGCATATCAAGCAATTCTTCCAGCGGATAGGACGCCAGCGCCCCTTCGATTTTGTGGCGTGAACAGCGGCATTTGAACTGCAGATGGTCCTGATCAAATACACGCGGTTCTTCTTCGTGAAACAACCGCCAGATCAGATCATGGGCCGATAGCGAAATATCCACCAGTTCGGTTGCCGTGGCACTTGCCATCAGGATTTTGGCCCGGTTCCAGTTATCCTGCCATTCGGTATCCTGTTCCGGGGTTAGGGCATCGCCCGAGGCACTGCCGGGCAGGCGTTGCACAAACATACCGCCAACCCACCAGTCACGGTCGGTTTCACCACGATGGACTTCCATTTTAAAGGCGGTTTCAAGCTGTTCAGACTGCCTGAAATAGGATTCTGCGCATTCCGACAGCGTTTCGCCTTCCAGCGAAACAATGCCCTGATAGCGTTCATGGTCATCGCCCTGATCGACGGTAAAGGCAATATGCCCATGCCCCATCAGTTTATGAACCTTGCCACGCAACGCGTCTTCGCCAGCTTCCTCGGCAGCGATCATGGCGTTTAGCCGTTCTTCGTCCACCCGCAGGCATGCGCGCATGTTGCCATCGCTATCCACGTCAACCACCAGCATGCTGATCGGCCCGTCAGACGACGTTTGCAGGGTAAAAAGCCCTTCATATTTCAGGGCGGATGACAGCAACACCGCCAGCGCTATGATTTCAGCCAGCAGGTCGTTTGCCAGTGGCGGATAATTATGCTGCCCGACAATGGTTTGCACACTTGGACCCAGGCGGGCAAAGCGGCCACGGATGTTGGAATGTTCCAACGTAAAGGGCTGACAAAAATCGACAGCAACTTGCATGATCAGATTCCGATGGTTGCAATTCGTTTCAAATGCCAAAAGGGCGAACATTACTGTTCGCCCTAAAATCTGTCCCTAATCTAGGACGAATTTTTATGCAGGCAAGCCGTTAAAGCAGTATAGCAGAATGCCCTTTTGTGCATGCAGACGATTTTCAGCTTCGTCAAACACCACAGATTGCGGGCCATCAATGACGGCGTCGGTGACTTCTTCATTGCGGTGCGCAGGCAGGCAGTGCATGAACAGGGCATCCTTGTTCGCCTTTGCCATTGCCGCGGCATTGACCTGATAGGGGGCCAGGGCCTTCATGCGGGCATCGGCATCCTTGTCGCCCATCGACACCCAGCAATCGGTCACAACCACATCGGCCCCGGCCAGGGCATCGTCAAATTCGGTCAGGCGGACTTTTCCGCCTGCGGAATTCGCAGCCTCGATCAGGCCCTGCTGCGGGCGGAACCCCACCGGACAGGCCATATCAAGCGAGAAACCAAATTTCGACGTCGCATGAATCATCGATGTCGAAACATTGTTGCCGTCACCGACCCAGGCAAATTTAAGCCCGTCAAGCTTGCCTTTATGCTCCCGCACCGTCATCAAATCCGCCATGATCTGGCAGGGGTGGCTTTGATCGGTCAAACCGTTAATCACGGGAACGGTGGCATATTGTGCCAGTTCCAGCAATTTGGATTCATCGGTGGTGCGGATCATGATGGCATCAACATAGCGCGAAAGAACACGCGCCGTATCGGCAATGGTTTCGCCCCGGCCAAGCTGGCTGCTGGCGGCATCAAGCACGACCACATCCCCGCCAAGCTGGCGCATGCCCACTTCAAAGGAAACGCGGGTTCGGGTTGAGGGTTTTTCAAAAATAAGGGCCAGCGTTTTACCTGCCAGCGGCTTGGCCCCAAATGGGGCCTTGCCTGCCTTTTCGTTATCTCCCAACGTCAGAATATCGTGCAGTGTCCCGGTGGACATGCCCTCGATATCCAGAAAATGTCTGATATCCGTCATTAACTTATTCCTTACGAGGTAAAGGCAGCCGCCACGGCATCAATCGCCGCCAGCGCCTCGTCCACCTGGGTTTTCGTGATGTTTAACGGCGGTAACAACCGCACAACATTATCGCCTGCCGGAACCGTCAGCAGGTTTTGATCGCGCAATTTGCCCACCACATCACCATTGTTCGGGACCATTTTCATGCCCAAAAGCAAGCCGGTGCCACGCACCTCGTCAATGAAACCGGGATGTTTTTTGGCAATCGCTGCCAACCCGTCACGGATCAATTTGCTCATGGCCAGAACGTTATCGAAAAATCCCGGCTTTAAAACTTCGTCCAGCACCGCATTTGCCGCCGCCATCGCCAGCGGATTACCGCCAAAGGTGGAGCCATGCATACCCGGTGTTAAGGCCGCTGCTGCCTTTTCATTGGCCAAAAGGGCGCCGACCGGAAATCCCCCGCCAAGTCCCTTGGCCGAAGAAATAATGTCGGGCAGCATATCGGACCATTCATAGGCAAACAGCTTGCCGGTCCGGCCAATGCCGGTTTGCACTTCGTCAAACATCACCAGCAGACCATATTCGTCGGCCGCCTTGCGTAAACCTTCAAGGTATCCTTTCGGGGCGGGCATAATACCGCCTTCACCCTGAATCGGTTCCACCAGAATACCGGCAGTTTTTTCGCTAATGGCATTGCGCAACTCATTCAAATTGCCAAATGCCACCCGATCGAACCCTTCGGGCATCGGGCCAAAACCTTCGCGGTATTTATCGCTGGCACCGGCAGTTAAGGTGCCAATGGTCCGCCCGTGAAAGGCGTTGCTGGCAACCAGAATGCGATTCTTTTCAGAATGGCCATTCACATACTGATAACGGCGCAGCATTTTCAGGCCCGCTTCGTTGGCTTCGGCACCGGAATTGCAGAAAAACACGGTATCGGCAAAGGTATGCTCGACAAACCGTTTTGCCAGTTTTTCCTGGCCCGGCACCCGGTACAGGTTCGACGTATGCCAAACCTTGTTGGCCTGTTCGGTGATGGCCGCAACCAAATGCGGATGCGCATGGCCCAGGCAGTTCACGGCCACACCCGACCCGAAATCGAGGAATCGTCGCCCATCCTGCGCATAGAGATAAGGTCCTTCACCTTTCTCAAAGGCCAAATCGGCCCGCGCATAGGTCGGCATGACGGGTGTAATCACAGTTTATGTCCTCGATTAGGGTAAAATTCCATTCCTGACCATCTGGTCAGCACCGGCAGAATACCGGAAAGCTGCGGAGTATCAAGAGATTCCCGCCCCCTGTCAATGCGGCAAAATACGGTTTTTAACGCATTGCACAAATAAGTTGGGCAGCATCCGATGCCGAATGCTGCCCAAAAACGGAATTTAATGCTGAAACTGGCGTTATCCCGCCGTCATCAAGCCTTCAGTTTGTACCCTGTTTTGATCATGCGATAACACAGGATCGACAGAAAAATGTTTACGCACAAAAGCACAATAACGCCGGTGGTAATAGAGCCGTCAGAGATGCCGATAAAACCATAGCGAAACCCGTCAATCATATAGAAAAACGGGTTAAAATGCGCCAGTGCCCGGCCCGCTTCGGGTAAATGTTCGGCGCTGTAAAAAGTACCGGACAAAAACGACAGCGGCGTAATGACAAAGTTGGTCACAACGGCGATATGATCGAATTTTTCCGACCACACGCCCCCGGCAATCCCCAAAAGCGACAACATCAACGATGCCGAAATGCCAAAATACAGGATCGCCCAGATATTGTGGATCTGCACATCAACAAAGAACGCCATGGCAATGATGGTGGCACAGCCCACCATAATACCCCGGGTTACAGCCCCCAGGGCAAAACCGGCAACCAGTTCAAATGCCGAAAGTGGCGGCATCAAAACATCGACAATATTGCCCTGTACCTTTGAAATCAGGATAGAGCTGGAGGTATTGGCAAACGAGTTTTGCGCCATGGTCATCATCACCAGACCCGGCGCAAGAAAAGTGGCGAACGGTACGCCATTAACGGTTTCAACGGCCCGGCCAAGGGCCAGAAGGAAGACCGCCAGAAACAGAAGACTGGTGACCACAGGCGCGCCAACGGTTTGAAGATGCACGTTCAAAAAACGGCGCACTTCCTTCGCATACAGCGTCCACAGGCCAAGCCAGTTGATCGCGCCCATTTGGCGCGGAGCAAGCTCTTGCATTGGTTTTCCTCGAAATTCACAGACAATTGCCGGTAAAATAGGGATAGTTGCACCCCAAACGCAAGGGCAGCCCGCAAAGAGATTATGTCAAAACAGAAACTTTCTTCCCAGACCCCGCCGAAAACGCCCCGTCAAAGCGCAACGGACACGGCAACAGAATTTGCCGAACCTCCGACAGAACCGCGCAAGACGAAAGGTTTTGGCAAAAAGGATGACGCAAAGCAGGGCCCCAAAAAGCCCCGCCGGGTAACCCGTGACTATTTGATGAATTATGCCACCTGGTATCTTGAACACTTTACCGCATCGCGGGCGCGGCTGGAAAAACTGATGCGCGGTAAAATCCGCCTGTCGATTGCCGAATACGACACCGACCCGCAAGAAGCCGAAGACTGGATGAAAAGCGTTTTAAATACCTGCGAAACAGCGGGTTTCCTGAACGATCAGGCCTATGCGCTGGGCCGGGCGCGGTCGATGTTGCGCAAGGGCAAGGCGATTCGCGTAATCGGGGCCGATTTGAACGCCCGCGGCATTGCATCAAATCTGGTCGATCAAACCATCACCGATTTGCGCGACGAGGCCGATGATGCGGGTCATAATGACATGCGCGGTACCGATCCTAACCTGGCCGCCGCAGCAGCCTATGCCCGCCGCCGCCGCCTTGGCCCGTTTCGCCACCCCGACCAGCGCGAAGAAAAACACGACAAGGATCTGGCAGCCCTTGCCCGGCAAGGGTTTTCATATGATATCGCCACCCGCATCATTGATAGCGACACCGAGGACCTTGAAAACCTTTTGCAAATTATTGATGGCCTTTAACCGGGCATGATATTTGAGATGTCCCTTCACCGCATCATCCCCTGATGACAGGAACCGAGCATGACCGTCACCATTTACCATAACCCGCGCTGTAGCAAATCGCGCCAGACACTGGCCCTGATCGAGGAAAAAGGCATTACGCCCACCGTGGTTGATTATCTGTCCAACCCGCCCGGTATAGCCGAACTTAGCGATATTCTGGCAAAGCTGGGCAAGGAACCAGAGCAGATTATGCGCAAAAAAGAAGCCCGCGAAGAAGGCATTGCCGACTTAACCGGCGCCGATCTGATCGCCGCATTGGTGGCCCATCCGCGCGCAATTGAACGGCCCATTGTTGTTAATGGCGACAAAGCCGCCCTTGGCCGCCCGCCCGAAGATGTGCTGGCAATTTTATAAGCTGACTTGGAAACAGAGACAGATTTAGCGCGTTACCAACGCCTGTGCCAAAAATGCACGGGCGTTTTTCATTATTAATAAAAGTTATCGGCAGCAAAGCAGGGTATGTCACAGTAAGAAATTGAAAAACGTGACCACGATCACAATAAACGAAATATCGGGAGGCCAAAGATGATTGCCGCATTTGCCCTGATCCTTGTTTGCCAGCTTTTTGGCGAAGTCATATCCGAACTGTTCAGCCTGCCGGTACCCGGCCCGGTAATTGGCCTGGGGCTGTTGTTTATTGGCCTGCTGATCAAACGCAAACCGCCCAGGGAACTGACCGATGCGGCCGATAATTTGCTGATGCATTTTTCGTTGTTATTTGTGCCCGCCGGTGTTGGCGTTATCACCCAGATAGACCGGTTAAAAAGCGACTGGCTGCCGATTGTGGCGTCGCTGGTGATTTCCACCTTGCTAACCATCGCGGCCACCGCATTTTTGATGTCAAAATTACTGCCCCGGGCCCCGGCATCGCCCGATACGCAAAATGAAGGGGCCAAATAATGGAACCGGCTGATCTGACACAATTATGGGTTTATCTTTCGACCAAACCACTAACCGGGCTGACGATTACACTGGTTGCCTATGCCATCGGTTTCTGGCTGTATCAAAAAAGCGACCGTAACCCGGTTTGCAACCCGGTGGTCATCGCCATCGCCATTATTGCCGCCATCCTGCATTTCACCGGCACACCCTATTCGGTGTATTTTGACGGCGCACAGTTTGTTCACTTCCTGCTTGGCCCGGCCACCGTGGCCCTTGCCGTGCCGCTGTTTCGCCAGATGGAAACACTAAAACGCGCCCTGCCAGTGATTATCTTTGGCGTACTGTTCGGGTCGTTAATGGCCACCGCCAGCACCGTTGCCATCGCCCATATGCTGGGTGCCAGTATGGAAACACTGGCATCGTTGGCGCCAAAATCGGTTACAACCCCGGTGGCCATGGGCATTGCCAAGGAAATTGGCGGCGTTCCCGCGCTTACCGCTGTTTGTGTGATTGTGACCGGCATTGTCGGCGCCACACTTGGCCCCGCTGTAATGAACCTTGTCGGCTTAACCGACTGGCGCGCCCGTGGTTTTGCCATGGGGGTGGGCGCCCACGGTATTGGCACCGCACGTGCCTTTCAGGTCAACCAAACCGCAGGGGCATTTTCGGGGTTATCGATGGGGTTAAACACCATCGCCACGGCCCTGACAGTTCCGTTTTTGTGGCATTGGCTGTTTGGATAAGGATGGACAATAGCAGTCGCAAAATTACCGCGAAACCACTTCACCCTGCAAAATCGTGCCTTTAATTGCGGTTATCCGCACCTGATCGCCTGCCTTTAACAATTGGCCGACATATAACCGCCATGTAGTGCCATCCAGCACCACGCGGGTTTCACCGTCGGTCATATCATGGGGCAGGGTAATGATCCGGCCGCGAAATTGCTGTTCTCGCTGGTTTAAACCCGTTGATTCAGCGTTGTCGTCATCGCCTTTGGCGTTGATACGGCGCATAACCCAGCGCCGCCCGGCAAAGGTCGCAACCACCCCGCAAACGGCAAAAACCAGCAACTGGATTTCCAGGCTCATGCCGCCAAACAGAAGTTTGACAATACCGGTGAGAGCCGCGGCAAACGCCACCCATAAAAAGAATACCCCCGGTGCCATCACTTCAAGCACTAGCAAAATGGCGGCCAAACTCCACCAATGCCAATACGTCACCCCCGCCGATATCAGAAAATCCACCTTGATTGGCCTTTCATGGTTAACGCAATGACGATAATGGGGGCATCATGGCGCAACAAACCGCCTGATGCCCCGATATTGGCAATCACCACTCAAAAGCAGTGAACAGAACCGTTATTTACCACCCCACGGGCCAGGCCGGGCATTTGAGGCACCAGTTGCGCCGGCAGCACCGCCATCCCCGCCCAGATTGCGGATCAGTTCGGTAACACCGCCAATGGAACCGACAACACCCGACGCATCAAGGGGCATAAACACCAGTTTGCTGTTGGGGCTTGAGGCAATTTGCGACAGCGATTCAACATATTTCTGGGCAACAAAGTAATTGATCGCGTTAATGTCACCGTCGGCAATCGCCTTGGACACCACCATTGTGGCTTCTGCTTCGGCCTGGGCGGCACGTTCGCGGGCTTCAGCATCGCGAAAAGCAGCTTCACGGCGACCTTCAGCTTCCAGAATTTTGGACTGTTTTTCACCTTCGGCCCGCAAAATGGCAGCTTCGCGTGATCCTTGCGCTTCAAGGATTTGCGCACGTTTTTCACGTTCGGCCTTCATCTGACGGCCCATCGAGTCCACCAGATCACGCGGCGGGGTAATGTCCTTAATTTCCACACGGGTAATTTTAAGGCCCCACGGGTCAGTCGCGCTATCGACCACGGAAAGCAGCCGTTCGTTAATCTGATCGCGCTGGGATAACAGCTGGTCCAGATCCATCGAGCCAACCACGGTGCGCACATTGGTCATGGACAGGTTCAGGATCGCCACTTCCAGACGGTTAACCTCATAGGCGGCACGGGCTGCGTCAATCACCTGGTAAAAGACCACACCGTCAACCGTGACCATCGCGTTATCCGACGTAATCACTTCCTGCGATGGCACATCCAGCACGCTTTCCATCATGTTCATTTTACGGCCGATCCGGTCGATCAGCGGTACAATGATATGCAGCCCCGGCCTAAGGCTCCGGGTAAAACGGCCAAACCGTTCCAGTGTGTATTGATACCCCTGCGGGACAATCTTCACACTTTGCAGAATAATAAAGACTGCCAGCACAGCAACAACGCCAGCAAAAATCGGAAAATCGAAGGGCATCTGGGTATTCCCTGAAATGTTTACGGCGAAAGCCAACAAAGGAATAGGACCGCACCACAGTAACCACAACCCTTATTTGACGGCGTCTTCGCCAATCCCACTTTGCCCCCGTTACACAGTGAACTGGCGCACAAAAAGCTGGCAACGTTTCCATTGCCAGCTTTTTGCCATTCGCAGTCCGGTAATTCTATTCTGCGCGCAAACGTTCCAAAAACTCGCCAACTTTGGTTTGCAGGGTTTCAATCCGTACCGAAAGATCGGACATAGAATGTTCCAGTTCACTTGCGGCTGTGCCACCGTCGCTGGCGGCATGTAAAACAGCATCAATCGTTTCAACCACTTCGGTTGATCCGATAGACGCACTTTGCGCACTGGATGCAATTTCATTGACCGCGGTGTTCTGTTCGGCCACGGCAGTTGAAATGCCGCCGGTAATGCCACTGATCGAGGCAATGGTCCGGGTGACCTTTTCAATCGCTTCAACCGTCAGGCGGGTTTCACTTTGGATCGAGCCAATCTGCTGGGCAATTTCATCGGTTGCCTTGGCAGTCTGATTGGCAAGGTTCTTAACTTCCTGTGCCACCACAGCAAAACCCTTGCCCGCTTCACCCGCACGGGCGGCTTCAATCGTGGCATTCAGGGCCAAAAGGTTGGTCTGGGCAGCAATCTCATTAATCAGGCTGACCACTTCGCCAATCCGCTCGGCGGCAACGGCAAGGCCGCTAACCATTTCATTGGCCCGCGAGGCTTCATCTACGGCTGTTGTCGCAATCGAGGTCGAGTCTTCAACCTGCCCGCCAATATTATTGATCGACGCCGAAAGCTCTTCGGTTGCTGCTGCCACCGTTTGGACATTACGCGCGGCATCCGTGGCGGCATTGCTGACATTCCGGCTTTGTTCAATCGAATGATTGGCCGATTCACTCATTTGCCGGGCAGATCGCACCATGCCTTCTGTTGCCTGGCGAACTGATGTAATAATTTCACCTACAGATGCATCAAGTTCGGTCGCCAGCACATTGCGCTGGTCGCGGCGTTCAGCCGACGCCTTGCGTTCGGCAACCAGTTTGGCATCTTCGGCCTCCCCAATTCGCTGGGCTGCTTCGCGCCAACGCAACAGCCCCTTTGCGATCACGCCAACTTCGTCCCCACGATCAGTATGGGGCACTTCGGCCGAAAAATCGCGCCCGACAAACTGTTCGATCGTTTCGCCCAGTTCATGAAATGGCCCCAACTGGCGGCGCAGCAAAATGGTCAGCAAAATCGCCGCGATCACGGCAACAATAATGCCGGCAATCACAATTCGCATGCCAATAGAACCCGATACCGCTGCTACTTTGGCCTTTGTAATACCAACATACAAAATACCCTGCACGGCACCGGCGGTATTAAAGATCGGCGTATACTGGGTGACATATTCCTTGCCCAGAATCAGGGCTTCCCCCCGAAAGGTTTTACCCGACGTTACAGGCTGATAGGCCGCACTGCCATTTCCCAGAAACGTGCCGACGGCGCGCGTGCCATCCGGCTTGATGATGTTGGTGGAAACACGAATGAAGTCTTTCTTGTCGGGAACCCACTGAAACACGGTTGCCGTTTCACCGGTTGCGGTTCCGATTTTGTCGATCATGGCGTGGGACGACAAATCGGGAATTTCGGGCATCACCAGCCGCGTTGTCTCGCCAGATTTATCAATGGTAACCTTAAGGTCCGGACTTTCGTTCTGAAAGATCATTGCCGCAACACGCAGGTTCAATTTCTGTGATTGAAGGCTGGTATCGCTAACCTGTTGCTGGACGCGCTGCATGATGACGCCCCCCAGCAGCATAATCCCCACAATCAGAATCACTACCGACGCCGCAGTGACTTTAAAGACAATGCTATTTTTCATCTCAGAGGTCTCTCCCATTCTTGCCCCCCTTTACGGAAACCTGCTCGAAGAATGACGAAAAGATTGCCGGGGCTCTTTTACCTATTGGGATCAGGCAGATGCATCACAATACAGGAGAAGGAAAAAATTTCACACACGCAAAAGAAGAAACTTCCGAAAAATTGCCATTTTTCAAATGATTACCATTCTAAATTAGAGGGGTTCCACAGAAAAGCTGCCTGGTCCGGTGCTGAAACCCGCCTTACGGCGAATGCTAGTATTCCACCCGAACAAAATACAGACCGTCTGCCGGGGCTGTTGGGCCACCCGCACTTCGACGTTTGGCCTCCAGAGCCTTCTTCACATCAACGGGCTGCCAGCTTCCCTTGCCCACAAGCACAAGGGTCCCCACCATATTGCGCACCTGATGATGCAAAAAGGACCGGCTTTCGGCATAAATGCGCACTTCTTTATCCGCACATGCCACCACCTCCAATCGCTCCAGCGTTTTTACCGGGCTTTTGGCCTGGCATTCGGTGGCGCGAAAACTGGTAAAATCGTAGGTGCCAACCAGATGTTGGGCGGCTTCATTCATGGCGGAAATATCAAGCGGCTTATAAACCCCCCATGCCAGCCCTGCTTCAAAGGTCAACGGTGGCCGGCGGTTAATAATCCGGTACATGTAATAGCGTTTTTTCGACCCGAACCGGGCGTGAAAATCCTGATCGACCATTTCGGCACTGATCACAGCCACTGGGGCAGGTTGCAAATAATGGTTCAGGGCGTTCATCACCGCTTCGGCGGAATAAACCTTTTCCAGATCAAAATGCACCACCTGGCCCAGCGCATGAACCCCGGCATCGGTCCGCCCCGACACATGAACGCGAACAAATGTTTTCACCAGCTTTTCAAGGGCTGCTTCAAACACTTGCTGAACCGAAATGACTTCATCCTGATACTGCCAGCCATGATAGGGGCGACCATCATATTCGACAGTGCATTTGTATCTTTGCATCGCGTGTGTCCGGGTCCTTAAAACAGAACGAGGGGTGCCAGACACCCCTCGTTCCAAATAGTCGGTTCCTGTCGCCAGCAGCGATTATTTAACGCTGTTACGATCAAAACCAAGACGCAAACGCAGGGCGTTCAGCTTGATAAAGCCTTCGGCATCGCGCTGGTTGTAAACGGTGTCGGCTTCAAAGGTCACGTGGGCTTCGGAGTAAATCGAATTAGGCGATTTACGACCGGTCACGGTGACGTTGCCTTTGTACAAATCAAGGCGAACAACGCCGTTAACCGTTTTCTGGGTATCGTCGATCAGGCGCTGAAGGGCCTGACGTTCCGGCGACCACCAATAGCCGTTATAGATCATTTCGGCGTAACGCGGCATCAACTCGTCTTTAAGGTGACCTGCATTACGGTCCAGCGTGATTGATTCCATTGCACGATGTGCGGTTGCCAGAATGGTGCCGCCCGGGGTTTCGTAAACACCGCGCGATTTCATGCCAACATAACGGTTTTCCACCAGATCAAGACGACCGATACCGTTTTTACCGGCAACGTCGTTTAGCGCGGTCAACAAGGTGGCCGGGCTCATGCGTTCGCCGTTAATGGCAACCGGGTCGCCCTGTTCAAATTCGATTTCAATCGTGGTGATCGCATCGGGCGCGTTTTGCGGCGATACGGTGCGCACGAACATGTTTTCGTCCGGCTTGCCCCACGGGTCTTCCAGTGCCTTGCCTTCATAGGAAATATGCAGAAGGTTAGCATCGGTTGAATAGGGGGGTTCATCGCCACCGGCTTTGTCAGCCGAAATCGGAATCTGATGCTTTTTGGCGAAATCAAGCAACATGGTGCGTGAATTCAGATCCCACTCACGCCACGGGGCAATCACCTTGACGTCGGGCTTCAGCGCGTAATAGCCCAGCTCGAAACGAACCTGGTCGTTACCTTTACCGGTCGCACCGTGCGAAACGGCATCGGCCCCGACCATTTCAGCGATTTCGATCTGGCGTTTGGCAATCAGCGGCCGTGCGATCGAGGTGCCCAGCAGGTAAACACCTTCGTAATGGGCGTTGGCGCGGAACATCGGGAACACATAATCGCGTACGAATTCTTCGCGCAGATCCTCGATGAAAATTTCTTTCACGCCAAACATTTCGGCTTTTTTGCGGGCAGGTTCCAGTTCCTCGCCCTGGCCGAGGTCGGCGGTAAACGTAACGACTTCGCAATTATATTCTTCGCGCAGCCATTTCAGGATAATGGAGGTATCCAGCCCGCCCGAATAGGCAAGCACCACCTTTTTAACCGGATTGCTCATGCTGTGACGCCTTTCTTCTTCCGATGTTATGCCGGGGCAGCGTGGTTTCGCCGTCATCCCATGTCATCACGGGAACCCAAACGAAACATTCACCAAATCTGGACCATGGGTCCAGACCTGTTAATATAAGCACACTGGTCAATCAGATTTGTACGGATGCGCGAAGCAAAATCGCCGGAAGATATACATCTTTCAAGATTTTGCGACAAAGCAGCCTGTACAAATCTGATCGATCCGAAGGACACCTGTTATGATCGCGACCTCCTGCGTCAAATCCCTTGACCGGGGGTGCGCCCGCTCTGCGGGCTTTTTCTTGTATTTCGCGACCATGACAGTTGCCAGTGTACCCATATTAACAGGTCTGGACCCTGGACCTTGCGCGCGGAGTATAGGAAAACCCATGTAACGGGCAAGGGCCAAGATGCACCTACCGGTAAAAACGCGTAAATTTGGCGTGCTTTTTTAACAGATTCGGCGATTATCCACACCAATATGGCAAATAACATCGAAGAAACCGAAATTGACCTGCCGCGTTTGGGGCCTGTGCCCGTGCGCCTGCGCATCAGTGCGCGCGCGTCGCGGCTTAAATTGCGGATCGATCCGGGCTTCGATGGCGTGGAAGTCGTCGTTCCCAACGGTATATCGCGTAAAACCGCCCTTTCGATGCTGCGCCAGCATATAGACTGGATCGAAGCGCACCTGTCGCGCCTGCCCGACCGGGTTTTGTTTGTCCCCGGCGCGTGGGTGCCGTTTTTGGGCAATGAACATGCCATTCGCGCCGTGCCCGATGCCAAACGCGGGGTTTGGGCGGAATCGGGCGTCATCTGGGTTTCGGGTGCCATCGAACACAGCAACCGACGAGTCGCCGACTGGCTGAAAAAACAGGCCAAACTGGAAATAGCCCCGCGCGCCCATGCCTATGCCGAAGAAATCGGCAAAAAAATCAACCGCATTTCGATCAAGGATACCCGCACGCGCTGGGGCAGTTGCTCGTCGGGGGGTAATTTATCCTTTAGCTGGCGGCTGATTTTAGCGCCCGAAGATGTGCTGGATTATGTCGTTGCCCACGAAGTGGCCCATTTACAGGAACTTAACCACAGCCCACGTTTCTGGAAGGTGGTTGACGACCTTTACGGGGCCTCGGCCAAACAGCAACACTGGTTAAAACGCAACGGTTCAGGGCTACACCGTTTTGGTGCGGGCGAGTAATCAACCCCCGGCTTGGCAAATTTCTATACCTGCGGCATTTTGACAGGCTGTTGCTTTTATAAAAATCACCCACCCGGTATCCCTCGGCCAACTTTAAGGACAGACCGTGCTCATTCCGCTTGAAACATTGCTGGTTTTTATCCCAACGGCCCTTGCCCTTAATATGACGCCGGGCAACGACATGCTGTTTTGTTTGGGGCAAGGCATTAAATCGGGGCCACGGGCGGGGCTGGCGGCAAGCTTTGGCATTTCGACAGGGGCGCTTGTACATACATTGCTGGCTGGATTAGGGCTGGCGGCTTTGCTTGCGGCCCATCCGGTTGCCTTTCAAATGCTGCGCTGGGCCGGCATTTCCTATCTGGTATGGCTGGCATTCCAGGCGTTTAGAAACCGAAACGATACATTAAAGGCCACCGAAACCCGCAAAGGATCGGCCATTCGGGCGTGGCGCGACGGCATCGTGGTTAATTTGCTGAACCCGAAGATCATTGTTTTTGTGCTGGCGTTTTTACCGCAATTCGTCGATCCCGCACGCGGATCGGTATTGCTGCAATTCCTGCTTTTGGGGGTTATCCTGAATATCGGCGGCACCATCATTAACTGTCTGGTTGGTGGCTTTGCCGGAAAGCTGGGGCAGTTTTTGGCGCGTTCGGCCCGCATCGCCCGTACATTTCAGGTTTTTACCGGCTGCGTTTTTCTGACACTTGCCGCCAAGCTGGCCTTTGACCAAAAGGCATAAAACCCGATACTGGCGTGGTTAAAGCACACATCCTGCATCGCGCAGATGCGGCAATTCGTCGCGCAGAAACGCCAAAAAACTGCGCTGCACGTTTGATAATTCGCGGTTGGCATGAAACACCGCCACATCCCACGAAATTTCCGGGGTCAGGGGGCGCGCCACCACCCGGTCCTGATCGACCAGCAAGGCGGCAAACGGATCGCTGATCGCGATACCGACATTACGTTCTACCAGCCGGGAAATGGTGCGCACCGTGCGTGCCTCGACCGCGATATGGCGCAAGCGCCCGGCAATTTGAAAAATATAATCAACCTTGGTACGTAGCGGACTGCCGTTGCTAAGCTCGATAAATTTTTCGCCGCGCAGCAAATCAATATCAATGGTTTCAAACCCGGCAAGGCGATGATCGCGCGGCATCAGGCAAACAGCGCGACATTTGGCCAGGCGCATCATCGCTACATCGCGATCCATCAGGTCCAGCGTAATGCCAATACCCAGGTCGCAATTTCGCGATGTCACCATTTCCAGTATGCCTTCCATCCCGGAATCGGTGATGCTGACCGACACGTTAGGGTGTAACGCCTTGAATTTGGCGATAACATCCAAAAGATAGGTATCAACATATATCGGCTGGGCGGCAATGCGAATGCTGCCAAGCTGCTGGTTGGCAATGGCCCGCGCACTGCTTTCAAGGTCGCGAAAACCGTTCAGGGTGCGCAATACCGTGTGATGGAACTGGACGGCCTCCTCGGTTGCAACCAGTTGGTTGCGTTTACGGATAAACAACGCAAATCCCACCGATTTTTCAAGGTTCGCCAACATCCGGCTAACCATTGGCTGGCTGATATTCATCGCCTCGGCCGCTTTGCTGACGGTGCCATAGGTCATGAAAGCATTAAAACTTTCCAGTTCACGCAAATTCATGCCACCCCCTCTGCATAGGTTTCAGTATTTACATAAGTAATACTGAAATTAATTTTTTGCTTCAATAGTTATAGTTTGCCATGTTTCAGACACAAAACAAAAAGCATCACTTGGCAATAACGCCACCACCTCCAGGGAGACATGAAAATGTTTCATCATCTGAAGAAAGCTGCACTGGGTGTTGCAGCCCTTGCGGCCGCAACGGCATTCACGTCCGCAGCACAAGCTGATTCCTACCCGGAAAAAGCCATTACTCTTGTTGTTCCTTATGGCGCTGGCGGCGCCTCTGACCTTGCTGGTCGTGCGCTTGCAGAAACTGCGCGCAACTACACCAACGAACAGCCGGTCATTGTTGTGAATAAAACCGGTAATGGCGGCATGAACGGCGCACGTTTCGTCACCGAATCCGACCCGGACGGTTACACCCTGTTGTTGTCGCGCGTTGGCATGGCACTTTACCCCGCTGTTTATACCGACAGCCCGGTTGCCTGGAACGATTACACTTTCCTTGGCATTCTCGAAGCAACCCCGATGATTTTGGCTGTTAATGCCGAATCCGATATCAAAACGGTTGATGACCTGCTTGCCAAAATCAAGGAAAGCAACGGTGCAACCACCTATGCTGCATCCGGCCCGACCGCGATTGACGGTTTTTCGGTTCAGGCACTGCTTTCTGATGCCGGTCTTGACCCGTTAAGCGCATCGACCCTGGTGCCCTATAAAGGCGGCGGAGCATTGGCAGCGGCCCTTTTGGGTGGCCATGTTGACTTCCTGGCCATTTCGGCCGGTTCGCTGATGCCCCACATCCAGGCCGGCAAAATGCGCCCGCTGATGGTTTATGCCCCGAAACGTATGGCTGATTTGCCCGACGTTCCGACGGCAAAGGAACTGGGTTATGCCACCGCAGCACAGGTTGGCGGCTGGAGCGGCCTGTACGCGCCGAAGGGCCTGCCGGAAGATGTTGTTGCCAAATGGAAAGACATTCTGGGCAAGGTTGCGACCAACGAACAATGGCTTGATCTGGCGGCAAAACGCGGCTCCATCTCGGTTATCGGTGATGAAGATCCGTCAGCCTATGTCGAATCGCAGTTCAACCTGTATCATGGCCTGGCCAAGAAATTTGGCTATATCCAGTAAAATTTTACCCCGTTTTTAGGATGCGAGGCGGAACCATGATCCCCAACCGCGATTTTTATACCGGACTGGTAGCAACGGCATTTTTTGCCCTTGTTCTGTTTGTTCTGATCCCGGTTTATGTTCGGGTTCCGTCCTTTATTCCGGGGTTTGCCCCACCCCCTGACATGTGGCCCCGCGTTATTGGCTGGGTCGGCCTTGTTATGGGGGTGTTGGCCCTGGGTCTGGCGGTGCCGAAAATGCGCCGCCGCTCCAGCGACCAGATTACATCGATTGGTGCCTATCTGTATGCCAACCGTATTTTTGTCTATCGTTTCATCTGCATGATCATTGGCTTTACCGCCTTTGTTTATCTGATGCCGAAAATCGGTTTTCTGACCGCAACCATCGTGTTGCTGGCCTTCCTTTTCATCATGACCGGCGATTTTTCGCGCAAGGCATGGATGATCGGGCTGAGTATTATTTTTCCGATTTTTCTGTATGTGGTTTTCACCGAAATCACCCACACCCCCTTCCCGCACGGCAAATGGTTTTCCCTTGCCCGTCTGCTGCATTTGATCTGACGAGAAAACACCATGTGGAATGAATTGCTTGGCGCCTTTGCCGCTGTCGCAACCCTGCCCAATTTTATCGTTATGGCTGCCGGGATCTGGGGTGGAGTCATTATTGGTGCAATCCCCGGCATGACCGGCACAATGGCCGTAACGCTGGCCCTGCCCTTTACCTTTTATATGCCGCCCGTCACCAGCCTTTTGCTGTTGGTTGCCCTCTATAAAGGGTCCACCTATGGCGGCTCGATTTCGGCCATCCTGATCAAAACGCCGGGTACCGCATCGGCGGCCTGTACCGTGCTGGACGGTTACCCGCTGGCCCGTGAAGGCAAAGGCGGCAAGGCGCTCAATATGGCGCTGGTTTCAAGCTGTATTGGCGACTTTATTTCCAACATCTCGCTAATCTTTCTGGCCGCCCCGCTGGCGATTTTTGCCCTGCGTGTGGGCCCGCCGGAATATTTTATGCTGATGGCGTTCTCGCTAACCATTGTCGCCAGTATTTCCGGGCGTTCGCTGCTGCTAGGCATTGTTGCGGCCTGCCTTGGCCTGTTGCTGGCAACCGTTGGCGAAGATATGTACGGGTCCTTCCGTTTCGCCATGACCGAAGATATGAAAAGCGGCCTTGGCGTTGTGCCGGTTCTGATCGGTCTGTTTGCCCTGCCCGAAATGCTGAAACTTGCCGTTTTCCGCCCCGAGGAAAACACTCAGGCCATGAAACTGGGCGACAACCGCCTGACCATGAAGGAATTTCGCGGTAGCCTGAAATCCATCATCCGGGGCAGCTTTATCGGCGTTATTCTGGGTGCCATTCCCGGTATTGGCCCGTCAACGGCGGCGTTCTTTTCCTATAGCGAAGCGCGGCGCACCTCGAAAAATGGCGACCGGTTTGGCGAAGGCGAACTTGAAGGCATTGCCGCATCTGAATCGGCCAATAACGGCTGCTGCGGGGCGACCATGATCCCGCTTCTGGCCCTTGGCGTTCCGGGTGACGTGATTACCGGTGTGATGCTGGGTGCCTTCATGATCCACGGCCTGACCCCCGGCCCCCTGTTATTCCAGAACAATATCGGCGAAGTTTATTCGCTGTTTATTGGCATGCTGTTTAGTTCGGTCTTCCTGTTTGTTGCCGGTAAACTGACCGCCAGCGGCTTTGCCAAAATCTCGCGCATTCCGCAGCAATTGCTGCTGCCCTGCATCGTTATTCTGTGCGTGTTTGGCATCTATTCGGTGGCATCCAGCCCGTTTGACGTGGCCGTGCTGTTGGTCATGGGGATTGTCGGCTTTATCATGATGGTGCTGAACATCCCTGCCGCCCCGTTCCTGATCGCCTTTATCCTTGGCCCGATGTTTGAAGACAATATGCGCCGCTCGCTGGCGATTTCGCGCGGTGACCTTGGTGTTTTCTTCCAGTCATGGATTTCCTGGGGCTTCTTTGCCCTGACCATTCTGTTCGTGGCCCTGACCATTCGCCGCGAATGGCAAAAATGGCGCAGCACTGTGCGCGCCGCCAATTAATTCGAGACACGAGAAGCTGAAAAAAATGACCCAGACAAACATGTCCCGCCTGCACCTTGCCATTGATATTCTGGGCAAGCTGGTGGCGTTCGACACGACCAGCAAGAACTCGAATCTCGGTCTCATTCGTTATGTGCAGGATTACCTTGCCCAATACGACATTGAAACCACGCTGTTTTATGATGAAACCGGTGAGAAGGCCAATTTGCTGGCCACCATCGGCCCCAAAGACGTGCCCGGCATTGTTTTGTCAGGCCATACCGACGTTGTCCCGGCCCTTGAAAAAGGATGGGTCAGCCCCGCCTTTGACATGACCGAACGCGACGGCAAACTGTTTGGCCGTGGTACTGCCGACATGAAAGGCTTTGCCGCCTGCGCGTTGGCGCTAATCCCGGAACTCGTCAAACAGGATCTGGCGATCCCGTTTCATTTGTGCCTGTCTTACGATGAAGAAGTGGGCTGCCTTGGTGTTGGCAGCATGGTGGATCATCTGGCAAAAATTGATCATCCGCCGCGCCTGGCTGTTATTGGCGAACCGACAGAAATGAAGGTGATTAACGGCCAAAAGGGCAAATATTCCATGCGTGTGACCGTTACAGGCACCGCCGGGCATTCGTCCTTTGCGCCCCATCACGTCAATGCCATTGAATATGCCTCGCGTGCCATTGCCCTTATTTCCGATGTCGCCCGCGAATTTGAAACCAATGGCCCGTTTGACCCCGATTTTACCGTGCCGCACAGCACGATGCTGACCACCACCATTTCTGGCGGTACAGCCACCAATGTGACGCCTGATTGCTGCGAGTTTACCTTTGAAATTCGCCACCTGCCCGACCACGATGCCGCCAGCGTAATTGAACAGATCAAGGCCCGTGTGACGGAAACGCTTGAAACCGAAATGAAAGCCCGCGAAGCCGATACCGGTTTTGAATGGGAAGAAATCTTTCATTATCCGGGCATGGGTGACTGCACCGATGCCGAAAGTTTTGCCTTTGTCCGTAACATCATCGGCGAAGTTTCCGGCAAGGTTTCCTATGGGTCCGAAGGCGGGATCTTTGAGAAGCAGGGCAATATTCCGTCCATCATTTGCGGCCCCGGCTCGATCACACAAGCCCACAAACGCAACGAATTTGTCGAGAT
Source organism: Thalassospira sp. NFXS8 (assembly GCF_040148805.1). Classification (NCBI taxonomy): domain Bacteria; kingdom Pseudomonadati; phylum Pseudomonadota; class Alphaproteobacteria; order Rhodospirillales; family Thalassospiraceae; genus Thalassospira; species Thalassospira sp. NFXS8. Next base: position 163,027 of record NZ_JAGEMF010000006.1, read on the forward strand.
ATCCCAACTCGACGAATGCCTGGCTTTCCTGGAGAAGTTGGGTCATCAGGCGGTGAAAACCCCGTCCTGATCCGGCTTTGATAACGTGACACCCCCTTGATCTGCATGCACGACACCTCCCCGCGTCCACCCCAGATCAAGGCGCTTATCAAGGTCTTTCCAGCGGTTCCGGATTCTCCCTTTCGGAACTGTTAATGCCTTCCTTGGGCCGGATTGTCGCCAACCGACATCCGGCCTCTTTTTTCGATACATGTGCCGGCACAGGCCATAAACATACCCGCCACAATCCTGCCCCTAAAAAACAGGCAATAATGTAACCTGTCGCTGGAAAGTTATCATCACGATAGGTCTATGGCTATTTGTGCCCGCCGCTAAAGCCGGAATTAAACTTTTTCCAGCTATCGTCCTCGCCCATACGGATGGCCCGCATCAGGGCCGCCTTGCCCAATGACCGCACCGGCAAATCCTGATGGGCGTGCAACATAAAGGATTTCCACATATGGGCGGGTAAACCACCCCCTGTGACTTCGTCCATCGGTGATCCGTTATCATTGCCCATCCACACACCGGCCACCAGATCGGCGGTATAACCAACAAACCAGGCATCGCGATAATCCGATGTGGTACCGGTTTTACCCGCAGCCGGGCGGTCCAGCAGGGCATTTTTCCCCGTACCCTTCGCCATCACGGCCGCCAGCATATTGTTCATTTCACCAGCGGTAACCGGGTTTAACACGCGCGTTAAATACCCGCCTTCGCGTTCATACAAAACCTTGCCATCCTGGCCAACGATCCTGGTGATGGCGTGGGGAATAATATTAAAGCCACCGTTTGACACGATGGCATAGGCCGATGTCATTTCCAGCAATGTAACTTCGCTGGTCCCCAGGGCAAGGCTGGGTTCGGCTGGCAGGTCGGACGACACACCCAGCTTGTGGGCAATATCAATAACCTTGTTCAGGCCGGTTTTCATTGCAACTTCAACCGCAATGGTATTGTTCGATGTTGCCACCGCGTCACGCAATGACATCGTACCATGATGCTGACGGTCAAAGTTGCGCGGGCTCCAGCCATTAACGCTATAGGGTTCATCGCGCATCCAGTCATCGGCGCGCATTTCATCTTCCAGCGCGGCCAGATAAACAAACAGTTTAAACACCGATCCGGGCTGGCGTTTAGCCTGTGTTACCCGGTTATACTGGCTTTCAAAAAAGTTCTTCCCCCCGACCATCGCGCGGACGGAACCATCCGGCGTCATGGCAACAAGGGCCGCCTGACCGGCCCTGCGCTTTTCGGCCTCCTTGCTGTCCAGCACCCGGTTAACGGCGTCTTCCGCTGAACTTTGTAAGTTGGAATCCAGCGTCGTATACACCACCATATCCTGGTCGTGATACCCGACATAGTCGGTCACCCGGTCCAAAATCCAGTCGGTAAAATAGCGCACATTCGGCCCGCCACGCGCCACATTCGCGGTTGTCACACTTTTATACTGATTGGTGCGGGCCTGCTGTTTGCTGATCACGCCGGTATCAAGCATTGCATCGATCACCTGATTGGCACGTTTGGCCGCCTGAGCCGGGGCCACAAGCGGGTTATAGCGGCTGGGCGCCTTGGGCAGCCCAGCCAGCACAGCCGCCTGATACAGCGTTAACCGTCGAGGATCGACACCAAAATACTGCCGTGATGCCGCGTCTATCCCGTAAACGCCCGACCCGAAATAAATACGGTTCAAATACAGCGACAGAATTTGCCGTTTGGAAAATTTCACCTCCAGCCACAGCGACAATAAAACTTCTTCCACCTTGCGGCCATAACTGCGCTCGGGTGATAAAAACAGGTTCTTTGCCAGCTGCTGGGTAATGGTGCTGCCGCCCTCGGCAATGTGCCCCCGCCAGATATTGGTTACAAGCGCACGGGTTATGCCAATAAGATCGATACCGAAATGATGATAAAACCGCCGATCCTCGATCGAGACAAAAGCCTGACCGACATAATCGGGAAGATCACCGACCTCAACCGGGTGACCATAACGATCTCCGTAATTCGCCAGATTTACCCCGTCGAGGCTCATGATACGCACCAGCGGCTTGCGCTGGGTTGCAACATCAAAATCAATTTTGCTGGTTAAATCATAGCCGTAATACGCCGTAAGCCCGCCACACAGCACCACCGCCCAAACGGCCAGAACCATCATGATCTGCGCCAACAACATCGGACGGGGTACAAAGGACATCAGGATCGCGCCAAAAGACCGTTTTTTTCCCCCACGGCGACGTTTACGCGAAGACGACTGGCCCGAAGAGCTACGCGATGCCCGACGTCTGGGTGCCGGAGATGAATTACGGGTGGGTCGCTTCGCCAAAATCGTCCTCGAAACCTGAAAAACACGGGGATGGGCACGTAATTTACCGTCCAGAACGGGGAAAATCCGCCTGTTTGGCATTTTGCAAGCATAGGTAAACCATTACGCACCGCGCTATCAATAAAACATCATTTTCCTAAGAAACCATGTTTTATAAACACGCTCAGACAGGCAATAACACGCATCTGATGAAGACAAGCCCCAAAAGCCGAAACCGGACGGCTTAAACGGCATAATCACCTGCCAAAGTCCTGAAGATTTTTAAATCCCCTGTTTATGCCCCATACCCCTCAAAACGTGCGCAGCTTAACACAGACGATCCAGGGGTTGTTCAAAATTTGAACAATTAAACCCTGACACAACAACATGCGAAATACTCACACGCCAACACGCCACCCGGTACGATAAAAACACCGCAATAAACCAAACAAAACAGTCCCGGCGCCCCCCGTCATCGTCCGGCATTTTTCAAAACCGGCACGCGACATTCCATATTTTCTGTCTTTTACGGTTCGTTTGCCAGGGGCGGGTTGGGGTCAACCCAATGGCGTTTCCACATGTCGGAAACACCATCGTCTTCCACCAGTCGCTGGCTTGTTCCCCGCGCAACCGAGCGGATCGAAAATCCCTGTGATGCATCAAGCATGAACAACCGCCACAGTGACGCAACATCAACATCCGGGCGAATGGCAGGGGCGCGGCTTTTATCATCGTTGCCCACCCAGACCACGGTATAAAGATCGGCGGTAAACCCTGCAAACCAGGCATCGCTGCCCCGCCCGGCCAACGCGCCAAAACCAACAAAGGGCCGGTCCAGCCTTACCTGCGGGTCAGTCACCCCGGCCAGCATACTGTTAACTGCCAGCATGGCTTCGTCAGTTAGGGTTTTTTCCCGTACTGTTGTTTTACGCTGATATAAAACGGGCTGCCCTTCGGCGCTGGAACGAATGGAATTAATCACCGTAATTCTGGGTGTCACGCCGCCATTTAACGACAGGGCATGTAACCGGGCGATATCGGGTAATGTCACCGGGTCAAGGCCCACAACGGTACGAATATCGTCAGACAGGCGGCTTTCAATGCCAACATCGGCGGCAAAATCGCGCATATTACCCAGCCCGAATTTGTGGGTCAGTTCGACAGGAACAGTGTTGACGTCACGGGCAAAGGCATCGCGCAGCGATACCTGCCCCCGATATTGACGGTCCGGGTTAACCGGTTTCCAACCCTCAATTTCCTTGCGGCTGTCGGGTACCCACTGGGCCGGATCCGGATTTTCATTCAGGGCGTAATAATAAGGCAGAATTTTAATCATCCGCCCGGGATAATGGCGCACAGTCCATGCCCGGTTTTGCGACATCGGATCATAGCTTGTTCCGCCCACCATCGCGCGTACCCGCCCATCCGGGCTTATCGCCAGCAATGCGGCCTGGTCTGCTCCCCGCGGTTTCAGGCGCAAATTGCTGATATCTGTTACCGCATCCTGCGCCATCATTTGCAGGCGGGCGTCAATGCTGGTAACCACCCGCAAATCCTTGCTGGTATAACCAACCCGAATTGCAACTTCGTCCATCACCTGATCAATCACATATTGCGAATAATCGTCTTCGCTGATGCGCGGTGAAAGTTGTGGCACAGTGCGCGATAACGCCGAAACCTGTTCAGGCTCGATCATTTTTTGTGTCGCCATTTCCTGAAGCACAATATTGGCCGCATGCGCCGATGCCGTCGGGAAATGCAACGGGTTCAGGGTCCTGGGATCATTCATTGCAGCAGCCAGAACCGCCGCCTGATGCAGACTCATATTCTGCGCCTGCACCCCGAACAGAATGCGCGATGCAGCCGTTACCCCGAAAATGCCTGAACCAACATAGGTGCGCTCCAGGTAGGATCGTAAAATTGTGGTTTTATCAAACCGGGCTTCCAGCCACAAAGCAACCAGCAACTCTTCAAGGTTACGTACGGTCCCCGTATCGGGCACCTCGAAAAAACTGCGGGCAACCTTCATTGTCAGGGTAGATCCAGGTTCAGGATCGCCCGATACAATGCGGGTAATGTCGCTTAAACCTGCACCAAAATGATGGTAAAAACCGGGATCAGTGGCCGCAACAAAGACATTTTGAAGTCGTTTCGGAAACGTAATTAATGAAACGTCCTGGCTATAATGCCCCTGAACGTTCTTGATTACCGTGCCATCAAATCCTGCAATCAAAACATCGGGGCTTCGGTCGGACTTGCGGCTGAAATCCAGCTGGGTCTGGATTGACAATGTAACAACCGTTGAAACACCGGCTAACACCAGCAAAACAACCGATGCAGCCGCCAGGCGGATACGTCGTTTACGCCGGCGTATTTCACGCAGACGGCGTTCTTCGATTTCCTGCAACGCAGCCTGGGCTGCCATTGCGCCACTTCGTTTCACCTGGTTATTTTCGTCCACGTCCCAATCCGCTCATATCGCAGGTTTATTTTGCTTTTTTGAGTAAACGCCTAATGCCTTAACAAATAGTAGCAAATGCGCGCCGCACCCGCTATTCCCTTGGCAAATCCTGCGTATTGACACGTATTGGCAACATTTGAGTACGCTGCCGCCAATCGAAGCATTTTTGGCATCATGCGGATTTCAGACTGTTCACATAAGCGCACAGCATATCTGCCATCGCATCGGAATATATCGCCATTTCATCTGCCGTTCGCGGGCTTTCCGAAAACTGCTTTCCCACTGTGCTGAGCGTTGTTGTTATCAAGTCACCGGCCAGTTCACGGGTGGTAAAGTCACAATCGGGCAGGGTTTCGGTCAGAAAATCCTGTATCGCCTGTGTGCCTGCTTGTTTGGCAATGCGGGCTTCGGGCGCGTCGCGATAAAGCGGTGCGGCGTCATGAAGGGCGACCCGCATGTCGGCTTCTTCACATTCCGAACGAACAAAGGCATGAACCAGCACCCGCAGGCGATCGGACGGGGGCAAGGTACGATCCTTTAATATTCCCATTAACAAGCCGTTGGTTTGCTGCCATTCATCGCTTTGCAGCCGAAACAGGATGGCGGCTTTGTTGGGGAAATACTGATAAAGCGACCCCACACTAACACCGGCCTTCTCAGCAACCCGGGCGGTGGTAAAACGCTGCGCCCCTTCTTTGGCCAAAACCTGAATAGCGGCTTCCAATATCGCCGCGACCAGGTCGGCGGAGCGGGCCTGTTTGGGCTTTCGACGCAAGGAAATCTGCGCCTGTCGGGGGTCGGTCATCACTGCACCTGCCAATGCGAATAGGAAACACGAATAATTAATCGTATTTTTATCGCGGCGCAAGAATGCACCAGACCCAAACCGGAGACCGAAATGACCCCCTTAAATACCCTGACCAGCCCGCCGCTAGCACCATTACTTGACCGGCTATTTAACGAAGCTGCCAATACATCCCCCCTGCAAAGCCCGGGCATTGCCGAATTGTCATCAGCCGAACAAAACCGGTTAATGCACAGCAAAACCGAATATCTGGATTTATATACCCGATTAAAAGACCAGCCCCTTGCCGTATCACGCGCCACCGGCAGCTTGCTTTATATGCTGGCCCGTGCGTGCAATGCCCGCAACATTGTCGAATTTGGCACATCGTTTGGCATTTCCACCCTGCATCTTGCTGCAGCCCTGCGCGACAATGGCGGCGGAAAACTGATCACGACCGAGTTCGAACCCTCCAAGGTTGAACGCGCGCAGGAAAACCTCATTATGGCCAACCTGATCGACCTTGTTGAAATTCGACAGGGCGATGCACTAAAAACCCTGGCTGACGACCTGCCCGAAACCATTGATCTGGTTTTGCTCGACGGGGCCAAGGGTCTGTATCCCGAAATTCTGGATCTGGTGGAAAAACACCTTAAACCCGGCGCGCTTATTATTGCCGATAATGCCGATTACAGCCCCTATTATCTTGAAATCGTGCGTTCTTCTGCACTGGGATACATGTCGATTCCGTTTGACGACGACGTCGAATTATCCGTGCGCCTAGGCTAGGCGTTCGGTCAAATAGCCAGCCTGCCACGTTTTTAAAACCGGCAATACCGGAACGATCCATCTCGCATAATTCTTGCGTGGGCCACACACCCCCCCGCCGTAAGCGTTAACGTTACCCAACGCATCTGCCGAACCTGTTCGGTGAGGGTGCGTTTGCATATTCACATCGTACTCCCCGAAAAACAGCTCTAACCGATTTTACCGGAGTATTTTATGTGATTACAGAACCCACCCGCTTCGACCCTGCCTATCGTTATGTTCTTGTGCTGACAGGGGCGCTTTTTCTTTCATATCTTTCGGTTGCCATGTCTCTTCCCACTGTGCCGATCCATGTGGTTCATGGCATGGGACTAAACAACAGTTTTGGCGGCCTTGCCGTTGGCATCGCCTTTTTATCCACCATTGTTACCCGCAGCCGGACCGGCGCCAGTGCTGACCGGCTGGGCGGTAAAATCTGTATGCAGCGCGGTCTTGTTATTTATGCCGGGGCCGGGGTGATCTGCCTTGTCTCCGCTCTGCCCCAACTCCCCGTTACCGGTGCCTATGTTCTGCTAATCCTGGGCCGGTTATTGCTGGGTCTGGGCGAAAGCCTGGGCATGGTCGGCATGGTCAGCTGGGCAATTGGCCTTATGGGGCCTGCCCGTTCGGGCAAGGTCATCGCTCTGGTCGGTATGGGGATGTATGGGTCATTTGCTGCTGGTGGCCCATTGGGGTTGGCCTTGCTTGATTATGCCGGTTTTGCGGGGCTTATGGCGGTTTGCATCCTTCTGCCCCTGGTCGGGCTTTTGGTCATTCACGGGCTTCCCGCCGTTCAGCCCCATGCCGGGCCGCGTGAATCCTTTTGGAAAATCATTGGCCGTATCTGGCGAGCGGGCCTTGTTGTTGGCCTGCAAGGCATTGGTTTTGCCGCATTGGGGGCATTCTTTTCGCTTTATTTCCTAAGCCGTGGCTGGGCCTATGCCGGGCTGGGCCTAACATGTTTTGGCACCGGTTTTGTTGCGATGCGGCTGTTTTGCGGCCACCTGCCTGACCGCATTGGCGGAACCCCGGTCGCGATGGCATCCCTGGCAATCGAAGCTGCGGGGCAATATCTGCTGTGGCTTTCCCCCATTCCGGAACTGGCCTTTCTTGGTGCCCTGTTCACCGGTATTGGCTGCTCCATGGTGTTTCCGGCCATGGGATCCGAGGTTGTCAAACAGGTTCCCCCTCATTTGCGTGGAACAGCTGTTGGGGGTTTTGCCGCCTTTCAGGACCTGGCCTATGGTGCAACGGCCCCGGTGGTCGGCCTGCTTGCTGACCGTTCGGGATATGCCTCGGTTTTTCTGATTGGCGGTGTTGCGGCCACACTGGGGTTATGGGGGGCATTTCAGGCGCACCGGTTAATTCGGCATCCCGCGTAATTTGTTCATTTTATCCCTTAAATGCAAACAGGCCCGCCACAAAATGGCGGGCCTGTGAAATCGTATCTGTGGAAAATTCCGATCAAACGTCGAGATTGGCGACTTTCAACGCGTTGGACTGGATGAACTCGCGACGCGGCTCAACAATGTCGCCCATCAGGGTCGAAAAGACCTCTTCGGCTTCATCGGCATGTTCAACTTTCACCTGCAACAGCGAACGTACATTCGGATCCAGTGTCGTTTCCCACAGCTGATCGGGGTTCATTTCGCCCAGACCTTTATAACGCTGAACAGAAATGCCACGACGGCCATATTCCATCACCGCATTAACCAGATCAACCGGGCCATGAATTTTCCAGACCTTGTCCTTGGCCCCAAATTCAGCACCAGCTTCAAACACTTCACGCAGTTCACCAATCAGGCCCGCCAGGGCCCGGCTTTCGGCCGAACGCAAAATATTGGCATCAATGACATAGCGTTCCTCAACACCGCGCAACATTCGCCACACCATCAACTGGTCAAGCGGCGCTTCGCCCTTCCAGCCGCGGTCGAAATCTTCGGCCAGGGTATCAAGATGGGTTGCCAGGGTTTGCGCCGATTCCAGACGTTTCTGGTCGTCATCAAGCAAAGCCGGGTTAAGCGCACCCGCCAAAACTGCCTGCTCCAGCACCGAAATTGGCAATTTCAGCGACAATGGCTCCAAAAATCCCTTGGCTTTACGCGCCAGTTCAACGATGCGGATCAAATCGGCACCGGCATACTGCATTCCGTTAGCCAGTTTCAAAAGGGCATCTTCGGTGCCCTGCGCGGTCAGGTACTGTTCCATCTCGCGGTCACCCTTAAGATACTGAACAGAATTACCCCGTTTGGCGCGATAGAGCGGCGGCTGGGCAATGTAAAGATATCCGCGTTCAATCATCTCCGGCATCTGACGATAGAAGAAGGTCAACAGCAACGTTCGAATATGCGCACCGTCGACGTCAGCATCGGTCATGATGATGATTTTGTGGTAGCGGATTTTCTCGATGTTGAAATCATCGCGGCCAATGCCGGTTCCCAGTGCCGTAATCAGGGTGCCGATTTCCTGGCTCGACAGCATTTTGTCGAAACGAGCCCGTTCAACGTTTAGAATTTTACCACGCAATGGCAAAATCGCCTGGAATCCGCGTTCGCGGCCCTGCTTGGCCGACCCGCCTGCGGAGTCCCCTTCGACGATGAACAATTCGGCTTTGGTCGCATCGCGTTCCTGGCAATCGGCCAGTTTGCCCGGCAGGGACGAAATATCAAGCGCACCCTTACGACGGGTCAGTTCGCGTGCCTTACGGGCGGCTTCACGCGCGGTTGCGGCTTCGACAACCTTACTGACAATCTTGCGGGCATCCTGGGGATGTTCTTCCAGCCATTGCGACAATTTGTCATTAACGACATTTTCAACAACCGGACGCACTTCAGACGAAACCAGCTTGTCTTTGGTCTGCGACGAGAATTTAGGGTCCGGCACCTTGACGGACACCACACAGGTCAGACCTTCGCGGGCATCATCCCCCGAAAGCGCAACCTTTTCCTTTTTGGCGATTCCGCTTTCCTGGGCATAACTGTTGATCTGACGCGTCAGGGCCGCACGGAAACCGGCCATGTGAGTGCCACCATCGCGCTGGGGAATGTTGTTGGTAAAGCACAGCGTCGTTTCGTGATAGCTGTCGTTCCACTGCAAGGCAACTTCAACGGTGATCCCGTCTTTTTCACCCACAATCGAAACGCATTCCTCAATCTGACGTGTTTTTGAACGATCCAGATATTCAACAAACGCGCGAATACCACCTTCATAATGCAATTTAATTTCGGTTGGATCACTGCTGCGTTCATCACGCAGTGTCAGAATGACGCCGGAATTCAAAAATGCCAGTTCGCGCAGGCGATGCTCAAGGGTCGGCAGGTTAAATTCGGTCATCGTGAAAATTTCGGCGTCAGGATAGAAGGTAACTTCCGTCCCGGTCAGCGGCGTGCCGTCCTCGGTTAGCGGGGCATCCCCCACAATGGCCATCGGCTTGACAGCGTCGCCGCCCGAAAATTCCATGTAAAATTCTTTGCCGTTACGCCAGACGCGCAATTTCAGCAAGGTTGACAGGGCATTCACCACCGAAATGCCAACACCGTGCAAACCACCGGAAACCTTATAGGAATTCTGATCGAACTTACCGCCGGCATGAAGCTGAGTCATAATGACTTCGGCGGCAGAAACACCTTCTTCCTTATGGATATCGGTTGGAATCCCACGGCCGTTGTCGCGAATCGTCGCCGATCCGTCACCGTTCAACTGCACCCATACCGTATCGCAATGACCGGCAAGCGCTTCGTCGATGGCGTTATCGACCACCTCGTATATCATGTGATGCAGACCGGTTCCGTCATCGGTATCCCCGATATACATGCCCGGCCGCTTGCGCACCGCTTCCAGGCCCCGAAGGACCTTGATGGATTCGGCGCCGTATTCCTGCGGATCAATCCCGGCGGCAATCGGAGCTTCTGTTTCGTTGGTCATAGCGTCACAACCTCGGCAGTCACGGATCAAATCGTCTCGGGCGACACGCTGGCATCTTCCACCCGGAAGAACTGCGCACGCCCGATCAGACCATCAAAAAGCGCCCGGTCCGTACCTGTCATCCAGGCCTGAACACCAAGCGCCACGATTTCGTCAAACAGGTCACCCCGCCTTTCGGCATCAAGATGGGCAACCACTTCGTCTAGCAACAAAAGCGGACCCGCACCCCGGGCCCGACTTTGCAAACGCGTATTTGCCATCACAATTGACAGCAACAGCGCCTTTTGTTCACCCGTCGAACATTGTGCGGCGGGCTGGTTTTTCGCTTCGTGCCACACCATCAGGTCGCTTCTTTGCGGCCCAACGGCGGCACCACCATACATCGCATCGCGTTCCCGCCCGTCACGCAGGGCAGCACGCATACGGTCTTCAACTTCTACAGCCGGAAACTGTTCCAGCCAGTTTTCCAAATCTCCCGCCAGCGCCAAACGTGCTGCCGGAAAAGCACCAATTGCCATGGTACCCGCCCGAACCAGGCGATCCAGCAATTCGGCACGTGCAACCACAACGGCAATGCCATGGCGCACCATCGAATCTTCGATGGCATTTAGCCATTTATCATCGGCCTTGCCGGCCTTGAGCAATTTTGCCCGGCTGCGCAAACCATGTTCAAAAGCGGCAACACGGCCGCTATGATCCGGGTCCAACCCGTATACCAGCCGATCCAGAAACCGCCGCCGTGCCGATGGTCCATCCAGAAACAGGCGGTCCATTTGAGGCGTCAGCCAAACTGCGGCACATACCCGGCCCAACGATGCCTGCCCGCGCTGTGCTTCGCCGTCAATTTTCACCGCCCGGCGTTCGCGGCCCTGCCGCAAGGCTTGCGGGTCAAGCCCGGACCCAACCTGATATTGCCCGTCAGGCGTTTCAAGTTGCGCACTTACCGCCCAGGCCCGCACGCTGCCATCATCGGTTGCCGGCACATTTCGGGCAATTTCACCCAATTTGGCCCGGCGCAACCCGCTTCCTGGTGCCAAAAGCGAGATCGCCTCCAACAGGTTGGTTTTTCCGGCCCCGTTCGGGCCGGTCAACACCACGGGCCCCGCGTCGATATCAAGCCGCAGCCGCGCATAACAGCGAAAATCGCCAAGATCGAGACGGGAAACAGCAAGACGGTTTGTCATCGGGTCACCGTCTTGCATAAGATGATTATGGGCAAGGAAAGCCACAACAGGAAAATCGCAGATCAGACGCGCATCGGCATCAGAACATACAATGCCGACAAATCGTCGGTATCGCGCAGGATCGTCGGCGACTGCCCGTCAGACATCAAAAGATTCAGGGTATCGCCCTTAACCTGCTTGGCAATGTCGAGAAGGTAACGGGAATTAAAACCAATTTCGATGTCATCGGAATCGTAATTGATTTCAAGTTCTTCGGTCGCCGTGCCATGTTCCGGGCTGGATGCTGATAAGGTCAGGGTGTTGCCTGACATTACCACTTTGACCGCACGCGATTTTTCAATCGAAATGGCAGAAACACGGTCAACCGCGTCGGCAAACGGTTTGCATTCCAGATCCAGGCTTTTGTCATTACCCGACGGGATCACGCGTTCATAATCGGGGAAGGTGCCATCGATCAGCTTGGATGTCAGAACCGCCTTGCCAAAACCAAAGCGGATTTTGGTATCGGACAAGGCAATATCCACGGCCTCGCCGGTTTCGTCGATCAGCTTGCGCAATTCGCCAACGGTTTTACGCGGCACAATCACACCTGGCATGTTTTCAGCACCATCGGGCAACGGTGCCTCGACACGAGCCAGACGATGGCCGTCGGTGGCAACCGCACGCAAAATTTTCGTGCCTTCGGCATCGGCGGCGTGAAAATAAATCCCGTTCAGGTAATAACGGGTTTCTTCCGTCGAAATGGCAAATTCAGCCCGATCAATCAGACCGCGCAATTCGGCCGCAGCCAAACCAAAGCTGACCGGCAAATCCCCGCCCGACATAACCGGGAAATCATCAACCGGCAAAACAGCCAGATTAAATTTCGACCGGCCCGCCGACAGGGTTAAACGCCCTGCACCTGGCTCCAGCGCAATCTGCACCTGAGAGCCTTCCGGCAATTTGCGCACAATTTCATAAAGGGTATGCGCGGGAGTTGTCGTTGCACCCGGTTCGGAAACTTCCGCCGTGGTGGTTTCGATTACCTCAAGGTCCATATCGGTTGCGGTCAGCGACAAGGTATTTTCTTCGGCCCGCAGCAGGATATTGGACAGAATCGGAATGGTATTGCGCCGTTCGACCACACTTTGAACATGTGTGAGAGATTTTAACAGAGCCGCGCGTTCGATGGTCAGCTTCATGCCCGTCCTATCCGTCTGTCTGCAATTATATAACGAATTGATTTTTATTCATTTTTTCGACTTACCCCCACCCCTTTTGGCTGGGTTGGCCGCATTATAACATGGGAGGCCCAAAATCGAAGGATTTTTACGCTAAAAAGCCAAGCAAATGAACGGAGTCGTTGCATTGGCCCGACCAAATTTCACCCCATCAAAACAAGCCCCGGTTTTCTGCGGTTTTCAGCACCATGACCGGGCACAAATCGCATCCCCGCCTCTCAAAAAACTTTCGCCCGACGGCCGGTTTAAAACACGGTTTCCTTAACAAGGCCCATCACAACGATCAAAGTTTGGTGCAAAATAAAAACCGGCGACACAATGGGGCCAACGCCCTGTCGCCGGTTTTATAAAATACACCCCTGTATCGCGAGATCAGCTTTCCAGCATGCGCCGCAACAAATCGATATCCTCGGAAAGCGACGGATCAGTGGTGTGCAATTCTTCCACCTTGCGTACCGCGTGCATCACGGTCGTATGGTCGCGCCCGCCAAATTTACGGCCGATCTCGGGCAGGGAATGGGTGGTCAGCTGTTTTGAAAGATACATCGCCACCTGACGTGGCCGGGCAACCGCCCGCGCGCGACGCGCCGAATGCATGTCGGAAACCTTGATATTAAAATGTTCGGCAACACGTTTTTGAATTTCTTCAATCGTTACCCGGCGTTCAGATGCGCGCAGCACGTCATGCAATACATCCTGCACCATCTCCAGCCCGATCTCGCGGCCGACAAGTTGCGAATGGGCAATAACGCGGTTTAATGCGCCTTCCAGTTCGCGAACGTTGGCCGTAATTTTGTGGGCCAGAAATTCCATCACCCGCTGGGGCAATTCCACGCGCTGACGTTCGGCTTTCGATTCAAGAATGCCCAAACGCAATTCGTACGTGGTCGCATGAATATCCGCCACCAAACCCGACCCGAGACGCGAGCGCAGGCGTTCTTCGATATCTTCAAGATCAGATGGCGACTTGTCAGCCGAAACAATAATCTGGCGACCCTGATCAACCAGTGCATTGAAGGTGTGGAAAAACTCTTCCTGTGTCGAGTCCTTGCCCGAAATGAACTGAACGTCATCGACCATCAGCACATCGACCGAGCGGAACTGATCCTTGAAATCGACCGTGTTTTTATCGCGCAACGCCCGAATAAACCGATACATGAACTTTTCGGCCGACAGGTAAATAACGGTACGATGCGGCTGGGTACGGCGAATGTGCCATGCAATGGCGTGCATCAGGTGGGTTTTACCCAAACCGACACCACCATACAAAAACAGCGGATTAAACGGCACCGATTCGGCCTCGGCCAACCGGCGGGCGGCGGCATAGGCAAATTCGTTCGGCTTGCCAATCACGAAGTTATCAAAGGTATATCGCGGATCAAGGGCTGCGCTGATGCCATCATCGGCCATGCTGCCAATTGCACCGCGGCCTGCCGGCGGATGCGACATATGCTGCCCGGCAGAAACCGGTGCAGGCTGGCACGGGGCCTTGCGCGCGCCGGGGGCATCATAATTTGCGGCTGTATAACGCGGATTGGCCTGTGCCGGTTCGTTATGCACCGGCGAGGTTGCGGCATGTGTGCTTTCATCCTGCCGGGCTGCCCGGCCTGCTGTCTGCTCTGTCGCACCTTCGGGTGTTGCCACCACCACCTCGACAAAGTGAACATTGGGATCTTCGGCATGCCAGAACGCCTGAATCCGGTCCAGATAATGCTGCGACACCCAGTCACGCATGGCCCGGTTGGGCGCACCAAGGCGGGCAACACCTGCCTCGACCGTAATCAGTGCTACCGGCTCCAGCCAGTATCGATAGGCCGTTGCCCCAAATTCACCGCGCAGTTTCTCGCGCACATTTTTCCAGGTTGCCACAATATGATCTTCCAGTGCTGCCTGCTGGCTGCCGGGAGCATTACCCTCGGAGTTACCGGCGCTAAACTGTGCTCCCCTTACGGCGTGCTGCACTTTCAAGACCTTTCCCCGCTGTTGCATAAAATCCCGACGCCAGTTTCCCAACGCAATACAGTAAAAAGCATTGCCGCGTTGATCGAAAATGACCAACACGCCTGTATTGCTACAAGAAAATGGAAGCGTACTCGCGCCCTTGTTTTTCGTTCTTCATTATTCGCGATGTGGAATCGCGATCGAAGTCGGAACACTGTACTGATGCGTCAGGCATCAGGCAAGGCGATCTTTAACAGAACGTTAAAAGGGTTTCGGCCTCAAAACGTTCGCGGAATTGCGCGATTTTTCCACCTTCGCAATCAAAGAACGAAAGGTGAATTTCCGGAATTCCGGCAGCGAAAAGGCCGCGCAAGAAACGCGGCCTTCGACTCGCCATCCCGAAGGATAAAATTAGAGCGCTTTGATGCGAGCGGTCAAACGCGATACTTTGCGAGCAACGGTGTTTTTATGAAGAACACCCAGTTGCGCGCCACGCGCCATTTCCGGCTCGGCAATTTTCAAAGCAGCCAGAGCGGCATCCTTGTCGCCAACCTGCAGCGCGACTTCGACCCGCTTAACGTAGGTACGAATACGGCTGATACGTGCACCGTTAACAACAGCGCGGGCTTCGTTACGGATAATGCGCTTCTTGGCCGATTTATGATGAGCCATTGCGAACCTGTCTCTTAAAACAAAAATGTTACGTAATTCGGAGCGCGGCTTATAGCTCCGTCCCAAGGGGTCGTCAACCCCCGATACCGCCCTAAGCCGCGTTTTCCGGTACTTTCTGACTCAAGGGTCAGAATCACCGGTTCAAACAGGTCTAGCGGTGCTTGAATTCGGGTTTACGTTTCTCGCCAAACGCTTTCATTCCCTCGGCCCGGTCTTCCAGGGCAAAGGTCGAATGAAATTCGCGACGCTCAAACATCAGCCCTTCCGCCAGAGTCGTCTCAAACGCCTTATTAACACTTTCCTTGACCTTCATTGCCACCGGGGCCGAGAAAGATGCGATCTTGTCAGCCAGCTTCATTGCTTCATCAATCAGCGAGTCGGCAGGTACAACGCGGGCTACAAGCCCGGAACGTTCGGCTTCCTCGGCATCCATCATGCGCCCGGTCAGGCACATTTCCATCGCTTTGGCCTTGCCAATGGCACGGGTCAAACGCTGGGTACCACCGGCACCGGGGATCGTGCCAATGGTGATTTCAGGCTGGCCAAATTTGGCTGTATCCGCCGCAATCATGATATCGCAACTCATCGCCAGTTCGCAGCCACCACCCAGTGCGAACCCGCCAACGGCGGCAATGGTCGGCTTGCGGCAGGCCGCCATCCGGGTCCAGCCCTTGGTGATAAAATCGGATTTATAGACATCCATATAATCGCGATCGATCATTTCCTTGATGTCGGCCCCTGCGGCAAAGGCCTTTTCCGACCCGGTAATGACGATAGCCCGAACCGACTCGTCGGATTCGAAATCATCAAGGGCTGCCGCCAGATCGGCAATTAACGCGTCACAAAGGGCGTTCAATGCCTTGGGCCGGTTCAGGGTGATCAAACCGACATTGCCTTTAACTTCGGCAATGATGTTTTCGTACGTCATGGGGAATCCTTTTCAAACTGCGATTTTCTGCCATTCCGGCTGGTCCACCGCCTGAAACCATAATTACATACCGTTTTACCGATTTTAGCGATAACAGGCAACATTCCTGCCCAAAATCGTCATTAAGGCCACAATCATGCCCTGCAATCTTGCATCACCGGCGGTATGACAGGCCCGCCCGTCTTAATGCTGGCATTTGCCACAAAAAAATGTCGACCGCCCCCCCTGAACCAGCCGGCCCACTGTGCCATCACATTCCGGGGTAATGCATGGTTCGCCTTCGCGACCATAAATACGAAAGTTATGCTGAAAATAACCCAATTCACCATTGGCCTGGCGATGATCGCGCAACGATGACCCGCCTGCCTTGATCGCATCTTCCAGAACGTCGCGAATCTCGCGATATAACAGGTCTATTTCCGACAGGCTCAGGCTGTTGGCCGCGCGTAACGGATCAATTCGCGAACGAAACAACGCCTCACACACATATATATTGCCAAGCCCCGCCACCAGGCGTTGATCCAAAAGCGTGGTTTTGATCGGGCTTTTCCGTTTTGCCAGGGCTTCGGCCAGCATGTGGGAATTAAACTGGTTCCCCAACGGTTCCGGGCCAATTCCCGCCAGCATCGGATGCGTCGCCAATTCATCAACATGCGAAAGGGCCATCAGACCAAAACGCCTGGGGTCATTAAACCGGACCAAAACACCGGTTTCCATAACAAAGTCGACATGGTCATGTTTGCCTGCATCTGGCAACACACCCGCGCCTGGTTCAATCACCGTCATGCGCCCCGACATACCCAGATGGATCAACAACACCTGTCCGTCATCCAGATAGGCGACAACATATTTGGCGCGACGGGTAAGCTGGTCGATTCGGCGTCCGGTCAAACGCCCAACGAAATCATCGGGAAACGGCGTTCGCAAATTTGGCCGACGCTGAACAACAGATGCCAGCACATGCCCTTCCATAACCGGGGCAAGGCCCCGGCAAACTGTTTCCACTTCTGGCAATTCGGGCATTTCGACCTCGTAACGGGTTATCTGATCAGGCAGGGCAATATCTAGTCGTGCCCGGTCGTTTTGGCAAACGTCACACCAAAAACAATTCCCGAATTGTCATCGTGACAAAGAATAAATGGCAGAAATCGCAGAACTGCTTATGCTGCCAACGTTTTTCAATCTATCGCACAAAATATCGGAACATTCGCATGGAATTTGGCGTCGATCTGCTGTTGATCCTGTTTGCCGTGGCTTTGATTGCCGGGTTTGTCGACTCCATTGCAGGCGGGGGCGGCCTTATCTGCATCCCCGCCCTGTTATGGGCGGGCATTACCCCAACCCAGGCCCTGGCAACCAACAAACTGCAAAGCAGCTGCGGCAGTTTTTCCGCCTCGATCAATTTCATGCGGCGCGGGCTGGTTAATCCCGGTGATATGGTGCTGGCCATTATTCTGACCCTGCTTGGGTCCGTCCTGGGCACTACCCTGATCCAGATGATCGATCCCGGCATTCTCATGACATTGCTGCCGGGGCTTTTGATCGCCATTGCTCTTTATTTTCTGTTTTCCCCGCGCGCCAGCGATATTGATGCCCACCAAAAAATCGGCAAAACCCTGTTTGCCTTTACTGCGGGTTTTGGCATTGGCTTTTATGACGGCTTTTTTGGCCCCGGTACCGGGTCGTTTTTTTCCATCGCCTTTGTTGCCCTGCTGGGCTTCAATTTGACCAAGGCCACCGCCCACACCAAGGTTTTAAACTTCGTTGCCAACGTCGCATCGCTTGCCACCTTTATTGTTGGCGGCGAGGTGGTTTGGGAAATCGGCCTTGCCATGGCGGTGGGGCAAGTCATTGGCGCGACCATTGGCTCGCACATGGTAATGAAAATTGGGGCCAAACTGGTGCGCCCGCTTCTGGTGTTTGTCTCTATCGCCATTTCAATCAAACTGATCATCGAACAATATGGCGATATGATCGGGGCCTATTGGCACAGCCTGGCAACTGCATTTGCCTGATCACCCCTAGCCTGTCGGCGTCAGACAAAAAACGGCCCGCGCATTATGATTATGGCAGCGGGCCGTTTTTATAAAATCAAGCGCCTGAAATGATTACGCACCAACAGGCGTTTCTCCACCCATCACTGTTTTACGATCCAGAATATAAGACAGTATGGCAACCGCCAGCCCGACAACCGCAATAATGGCGCCGATCCACGGAATTTGTGCATAACTGACACCGGCCGTAATTGCCAAACCGCCCAGCCACGCCCCGGCAGCGTTGCCAAGGTTAAACGCACCCTGATTAAGGGTGGATGCCAGGTTCGGCGCGCCAGTGGCCTCGTTTACCACCCGGATTTGCAAGGGCGACACCAGGGCAAACATCACCACGCCCCACACAAAGATCGACACAATGGCAGGCCAGACCTGATAAATCGTTTCGGTCAGCATCATCAACACCAGCACAAGGGCGATGAAGGTGACGATGATGGCAGGCATCAAACGCCAGTCGCCCAATCGGCCACCGACAAAATTACCCACCGTCAAGCCAACGCCAAACAGCAACAGAACCAGCGTCACATTTTGAGCTGAAACGCCGGTAATCTGGGTCAGAATCGGGGTGATATAGGTAAAGACGCTAAACAAACTGGCCGATGCCAAAACACTTAACGCCATTGCCAGAATAACCTGCACTTTGCCCAACGCACGGGCCTCGGCCAGAAGGCTGCTGCCTTCGGCCTTTATGTTACGCGGGACAAAGATGTAAAGGGCAGCAAAAGCAACCACCCCAATGGCGACCACCGCCCAGAATGTAGAACGCCAGCCAAAGGCCTGGCCCAATGCGGTCCCAAACGGCACGCCCAAAACATTGGCCAATGTGAGCCCGGAAAACATCAGGGCGACGGCCTGCACCCGTTTATGGGGCGGCACCAGCCCGGCTGCCACCACCGAGCCCAAACCAAAAAACGCGCCATGCCCCAACGCGGTAATCACGCGCGCCACCATCAGGAAGGCATAGTTTGGCGCAATGGCGCACAGGATGTTGCCCACCAGAAACAACAATACCAAAAACAGCAAAACCCGCCGGCGTTCCATTTTGGCCGTACCAATCGCCAGAAAGGGCGAGCCAAACGTTACGCCCAGCGCATAACCGGTTACCAGAAGCCCGGCACTGGGAATGCTTACCCCCAGATCACTGGCAACATCGGGCAACAGGCCCATAATCACAAATTCGGTTGTGCCGATGCCAAACGATGCCATCGCCAATGCAAGAATGGGTAGGCGGGCAAAAAAGCCCTGACGAAATTCAGTTTTTGACATCAAACACCATCTGATTGCGGCAAAACCGGCTAAAAACGAAAAAGGCGGTGCCTCGCTGATCGCGAACACCGCACCGTCAGAACATCTCTGAACCGATTCAAACTTGCCTGCAAAGACCGCCGGGAACTATCGCTTTCTACGCATAGAATCTATGCAAATTCGGCAAATATCAAAAACATGCCCGGGAATTAACCATCCTGCCAATCTGTTCGCCAAACAGATCAAGGCCAAAGACGCACTCATTCCGGATACGCGCCTGAAACAAACTGATCATAATCAATGATCGCCCCGGTCATCACACCCGATTCGGCAGCCAAAAGATATGCCGCCAGCCCGGCAACTTCATCGGGTTTCACCAGCTTGCCAAAGGGTTGTTCGGCCTCCGCCTTTGCGAGCCAGTCATCCCCCGCACCATGATAGCGGCGCTGAATGGCATCTTCGCCCGGTGTATCCATCCAGCCGCACGCAATGCCGTTAAACCGCAAATGTTTGTGGCGCAGGGCCTGGGCAGCATTTTTGGTCAGGGTTGCAAGGGCCGCCTTGGATGCGGCATAGGGTGCCAAAAAGGACTGCCCGCAATAGTGCGACATGCTTAGAATATTCACACACGATGCCGCGTAACCACCGGCAATGGCATGGTTGGCAAAGGCCTGCATGGCAAAAAACGGACCGCGGGCATTAATCGCCATCATGTCATCGAACTGGGCCTGGGTGGTATCGCGCAACGATCCGCGTTCGGTTGATGCGCCCGCATTTAACAAAACATTTACCCGCCCCATGCGCGATACCGCGCCATCAATCAGGGCCTTACAGGCATCCGGGTCGGCAAGATCGGTTGCAACAAAGGCAACATCAATACCTGCATGGGAGGCAAGGCTTTTGACAGCGTCTTCGCCGCGATGCCGGTTGCGCCCCGCAATCACCATTTTGCTACAGCCTTCGGCAAGCAGGCGTTTGGCAATCGCATAACCCAGCCCCTGTGTGCCCCCAATAATGACAGCACAGCTTTGTTCATGGCGTTTCATTCCACGTGTCCTTTTCATGCTTTTACACCCGGTCAATATCACGCCATGAAATCAGGGTTTCTGGCGGGCCTGTTGCGCGCTCAACGCATTTTCGAACTGTGCGCTCGTCATATTTTCGGCCAGGGCACGATGAAACAGCCGGTTTTGCGTTTCCGGTGCCAGCCCGCCAACCGGCGGATCAATATCAAGATTGGTGGGAAACGAATATCCCTCGGCACAGGCAGCGATGGCGGCATTTAACCCATCTTGCCCCACATTTCCTGCCTGCAATGTGGCCTGTAAAACAGGATAAAGCGCTTTGCACATCGCAGTGCGGTCTATGGCCTCCATCGCGCGGCCATAGGCCGAGGATACCTGAAGCAAATTTGCCATGCGTTGAATGTCGGCGCTAAAATTGGTTCCCGCCGCATGAAACAAAGCCGGGTTAAAAAACAGTGCATCGCCCTTTTTTAACGGTAACTGAATATGGCGGGCATGAAACAGATCGCGAAAATCCTGGCGTCGCCACGCAAGATAGCCTTCGGCGTAACTTTGCGAAAACGGCAACAGCAATGTTGGCCCGCTTTCAACCGGCATGTCGCAATGGGCGACAGCCCCCTGCAAGGTTAATACCGGCGATAAATGATGCACATGAGCCGGGTATTTTTCGCATTCATCCACGGTTTGAAACCCCAGATGATAATCACGATGCGCCTGTTGCGCCTGCCCGCCCGGTCGCACCAGATTAACCTGTGCTGTCATCTGGTAATTTGGTCCCAGCCATGCTTCGCATACCATTTCAATGACCGGGTTACCAAAATAACGGGCAAACACATCGGGTGCGCGCAAACACAGCTTTTGCAACGAATTCCAGATCCGGTCATTGGCACCGGCCGTGGCAAAATGGTCAGCGGCGATACCATTGACGGCTTTTTCATCGGCAATAATGCCCGCATACTCAGCAGTCGCAGCATCAATCACGGTCCCATCATCATAGGCCCCGGCAATAACCAAAACCCCGGCCCCCTCCATCATCACCCGTGCCCATTCCGCCATCACAGCGTGGCGGGCCTGCGGGTTGCCTTGCAATTCGCGCAGCCTATCGCCCGCATAAACCGGCACGTTTTTGATGATGTCGCTGGCATGGGGAACATCACGGGCAACGGTTTCGCGTGCCAGCAAAGCTAACAAATCGTCGGTTTTGCAGTCCGCTTCACGGTAATAGCCCGCAACCTGATGCCGGTTCGCCATTTGGCGGTGCATTTTTTCCACTGGGGTCATCGCTGTTTCCTCCGGGTAGCGGCGGATCGTTCATGCGCCCGCCAACCCAGGAAGGCTACTGCGAAAATGCTTTGCGTTGAGGTTTGGAATCCATCAAAAATACATCAATGGAGGATCCATGACCCATCGCTTTCCGATCAAGGAAATTGCCCGTCAGGCCGGACTTGGCACCGCAACCGTTGACCGGGTATTGAACCGGCGGGCCAATGTCAGCGCGCAAACGCAGCGCCGGGTTCACGATGCCATTGATGAACTGACATCCCTGGAAGGCCAGTTGGCCGCACGTGGGCGACAGTTGTTTATTGATGTGGTTGTCGAAGCCCCGACACGCTTTAGCCGCGAAATTCGTAACGCGCTGGAGGCCGAACTGCCCAGCCTGCACCCCGCTGTTGTCCGCCCGCGCTATATGATGCAGGAACGGATGCGCGCGGGCGACATTGTTGCCATTCTGAACCGCATTGGCAAACGCGGGAGCCAGGGGGTGTTGCTTAAGGCGCAAGACCAACCTGATATTCGCACCGCAATGGCCGAACTTGGCGCGCGCAATATTCCCGTTGTCACCATTTTCACTGACATCCCCGACGCCCCGCATGTGGCCTATGCCGGGGCAAACAACTACGCCGCAGGCGAAACGGCCGCCTATTTGATCCATCATTTTTTGCCATCCACATTGGCCGCCACAGCCCAAACCGGCCCGGTTGTTATAACAATGAGCGACGAGCATTTTCGGGGCGAGGAATCCCGCAAGGCAGGCTTTGTTACCGCGATGGCAAAGCTGGCCCCTAACCGACCCATTATTGATGCCAGTGGCGGTGCCGGGCTTGATAGCGATACCGCCCGACGCATGGAAAGCATGATTGAGGATTGCCGCAACATTCAGGCAGTTTATTCAATGGGGGGTGGTAACCGGGCGATTTTACAAACACTGACCGATCACGGGCTTACGCCGCAGGTTTATATTGCCCATGATCTCGATTCGGAAAACATAACCCTGTTGCAACAAGGCAAGCTAAGCGCCGTATTGCATCACGATTTACGACAGGACATGCGTACCGCCTGCCATCATATCATGGCGTGGCACCGCTTATTGCCCGAAACCGCAATTGCCCCGCCCAGCGATATTCACATTATTACCCCTGCCAATATTCCCGGCTTTATCAAAAAACAGGCCCGCATCGGGTAATGCGGGCCTGCATGATCACGGCGGGTTTACTGTCTTCGGTACGACGGATTAATTAACCCAGTTCGTCAACAATGCGCTGTGCTGCGGCAACCGGGTCATCGGCCGTGGTAATCGGACGGCCAATCACAAGAATATCAGATCCCCGTGCCACGGCATCATACGGGGTAACGATGCGTTTCTGATCATCGCTACTGGCCCATGCCGGACGAATGCCGGGCGTTATCAGTTTAAAATCAGGG
Organism: Thalassospira sp. NFXS8; assembly: GCF_040148805.1. NCBI lineage: Bacteria > Pseudomonadati > Pseudomonadota > Alphaproteobacteria > Rhodospirillales > Thalassospiraceae > Thalassospira > Thalassospira sp. NFXS8. The sequence continues at coordinate 186,313 of NZ_JAGEMF010000006.1, forward strand.
CCGCAGGCGGCGCGAACCGGCTCAATCTCCCGGGCCGAACACACAACACCATCCAGACCCGATTTTTGTGTCAGCTCGGCCATTTTAACCACCCGTTCGCCCAGTGGGCCGCGCAAACCGATCTCGTCCAAATCGTTTTGGTCCAGGCTGGTTAAAATCGTAACAGCAATCACCCACGGGGCCGCCACCCCGGCCTTGTCGGCGGCTTCCCGCGCGGCTTCGCCCGCACGTTTCATCATTTCTTGCCCGCCAGCGGCATGCACATTGACGATTTTCAAACCAAGCGGCGTCACCGCGCGAATGGCCCCGGCAACCGTATTGGGAATGTCGTGATATTTGACATCAAGAAAAACCGGCATACCGGCGGCGGCAACAGCCTTCACACCCTGTGGGCCGTGGGCGGCAAAAAATTCTTTGCCCAGTTTCGCCCCGCCAATAACACCTGAAAGCTTTGTCGCCAGATCAATCGCGTGATCCAGATCGGTAGTGTCGATGGCGCAAAAAATGCGGTCTTTCGCAGCAATCTGGGAAAGTTGAGCGGTCATGGCATCCTCCGGTTGGCAAATGATACGGGGCCGATGCGGTGATGAGTTACACAGGGGCAGCGTAATATGCCGAAAGTTCGTTCGGGCGATCTGGCCGCACGAAATGGCACACCGTTAAACAGCTGCCCCGACCACAACCGAAAACTGACCAAGCGAACCCCGACACATCCTCAGAACCTGCCCTCTGGCGCTTCACAGATATCGGGTGACACAGGCTTTAGTCGATTCGGTACTTAAAAACCATTCCTTTTGGCCCAATTCCGGCGATTAAACCGGCCCAAAATCAAAAAAGCGGCCCCGTTACCGGAAACCGCCTTTGATTATCTATCCAGCAAATCAGCACGCTGCCAGATATAACCCGTGCCGTGATCAGCCAGATATGGCTACACTCACACGCCAGCAGGTTGCACCGGCGCTGTGTTGGTTTTATCCGCTTTCGAGTCGGCATTGACCGCCGGGGGCAAACCCGATGATTTCTGACTGGCAATGGCCGTACGCTCTTCTTCACGGGCAGCTTCCTGCTGGCGACGAATGCGGGTTAGTTCCGATTCCATTTTGCGATTGGCACGGCGATGTTTTCCGGTCAGCAACCATTCAAACAACAATCCGATCAGCAGGCCCAGCAGCAGCGCCCCCAGGACCGGCACAAACAGCGGCAGGTCCATTTCAAAGGGCAATGGCCACAACGACAGGGTTGTGACCTGGCGGTTAGCCACAGCAAAAATCGTGATCAAGATCGTCAACGGAATGGCGATGATCCAGTAAAGAACGCGCAACTCAACCTCCTGCTTTACGGTGCCAGCCCTGTCTGCCAGGTTACGGCGACATGCCAGAACCGTCATCGGCACCCTGACCGGTTCAATATATCGTCAATAACGACGGCCAACCTTTTTGCCAGCCATACGGGCATGGCTCGTGGCAAAACCGGTGCTGTACCAACCGCATAATCACCACATGGGCACATATAGCCAGCCATTTATGCCTGTTACCGATGTTGTGTGAACCTGCCGGTTTAAGGAACAATCCATCGTAAAAATGGCGAGATCCTTACGCTTGCAGTATGGAGCACATCACAACAGCAGGCACCACCATGGCCGGAAAACGCCCATGTAACGGAACCGGTGAAACCAGTGACACCGGCAACACCCACATAACCTTAACACACATGTCGGGGCAAAGGCGGCATAACCCGTTTGATCAACGGGTTCGCGCCATTCCGGGCTTTGTGCCTAAAGCCGGTTTTAGTTTAACCGTTCGCGCAGCTGTTTGCCGGTTTTGAAATACGGCACTTTTTTCTCGCTTACGGGGACGGCCTCGCCGGTGCGCGGGTTACGCCCGACACGCGATTCACGGTCTTTGACTGAAAAAGCGCCAAACCCACGCAATTCGACACGATCACCGCGCGCCAGCGCTTCGGTGATTTCATCAAAAATGGTGGCGACAATCCGTTCAACATCCCGCTGGTAAAGATGCGGGTTTAATTCGGCCAACCGGGCGATCAGTTCTGATTTCGTCATATTCAAGCCCCATCCAGTTCGGTTACGCAGTTGTTGGGTATCAACCTTTGGTTCACGCTTTGGAAAGTCGGCGCTTTTCTTAAGGGTGCCAGACAGTTAGCAACCCGTCAAGTTTAAGCCCCTCTGATGACAGCATATTTCCGATGCTGCCCTTAAACAGATCCACAATGATCGAACTATCGGGATCCTCAATTTTTATCGGTACAACCGGCGTATCCGCTGCAATGCCTTTTTTCTGTTCCAACCAGTGCAAAGCCTCGCGACGACCGCCGATTTCATCGATCAGGCCATTTTCAACAGCCTGCCGACCGGTATAAACCCGGCCATCGGCCAGGGTTGTTACCTGCTCCACTGTCATGTCGCGCCGTTCTGCAACCATGCTGACAAACACGTTAAACATGTCAGAAATCAGGCCTTTCATTACATTACGGGCTTCGTCGGTTGCGGGTTCAAACGGATTTGGCGATGCTTTAAGCGGTGCGCTTTTCACCGTCACAGGTTCGACACCCAGCTTTTCAAGCGCGGCTGTCACATTCATCGATTGAAAAATAACCCCGATAGATCCGGTAACGGTGCCACGATGGGCAATAATATGATCAGCCGCAATGGCCGTCATATACCCGCCCGATGCGGCAACCGTGCCCATTTCGGCAACGATTGGCCGGGTTTGACCAATGCGGCGCAAGGATTCGTAAAGTTCCTCGCCGCCCACCATGGTGCCACCGGGGCTATCAATATGCACAATCACGCCAACGGCGTCATTATCGCGCTCGAGCTTATCAAGTGCTGCCAGCATCAGCGGGTCGGATGCGATAACCCCTTCTACCGTAACCTCGGCAATATAAGGGCCGGTTGCGCCGGTAAAAACGCCGCTTCGGGCCAGGCCCACCACAATCGCAATCAGAATTGCAACAACAGCCAACACACGCCACCGCAGAATCGACTTTTTCAAACGGCGACGATCAATAATGAAATCGGCATCAAGGGCCATTGACGTTTACTTACCTGATTGAAAGAAAAACAAAAACTGTGCCTTTTCAAATGGTTTCTCTTCCCCCGCTTGGCAAGCAGAAAAACCTGTTCGGGCAAAATTTTACCCGTTTTCACCTTCGCTAACGCTTTTGCAGCGTCCTTTGATCCACGATGATGACAGATAAAAAACCTTACAACATCCCAAAACAAAAACGGGCCGTGCAAAGCACGACCCGTTCTGCGCCCCGAGAGGCAAATTATTCAGCGTCAGATGCTTATTCAGCGTCCTGCTGTTTTTTACGCAGTGCTTCACCCAGAATATCACCGAGCGATGCGCCGCTGTCAGCCGAACCGTAATCCGCCATTGCTTTCTTCTCGTCTGCGACTTCAAGAGCCTTGACCGAGAGAGAAACCTTACGCGAGTTACGATCAACCGAAACAACACGGGCGTCGATTTTTTCGCCAACAGCGAAACGTTCCGGACGCTGGTCCGAACGATCACGTGCGAGTTCAGCCTTGCGGATGAAGCCCTTCAGATCGCCTTCGCCAACGGAAACTTCGATGCCGCCGTCATTGGTTTCAATGATTTCACAGGTAACGGTGTCACCGCGCTTGATACCCGAAGCAGCTTCTTTGAACGGATCTTCGTTGAGCTGTTTGATGCCCAGCGAGATGCGTTCTTTTTCAACGTCAACGTCAAGAACCTTGGCTTTGACGACGTCGCCCTTCTTGTATTCCTTGATGACTTCTTCGCCCGGACGATCCCACGAGAGATCGGACAGGTGAGCCATACCGTCGATACCGCCGAGCAGGCCAATGAACAGACCGAATTCGGTGATGTTCTTGACTTCGCCTTCGATTTCCGAGCCAACCGGATGAGCGGCAAGGAAAGCGTCCCACGGGTTAGAGGTGCACTGCTTGAGACCAAGCGAAATGCGGCGTTTCTGGCTGTCAACATCCAGGACCATAACTTCGACTTCCTGCGAGGTCGAAACGATCTTGCCCGGGTGGATGTTTTTCTTGGTCCAGGACATTTCAGAAACGTGGACCAGACCTTCAACACCGGCTTCGAGTTCGACGAATGCGCCGTAATCGGTGATGTTGGTAACGCGGCCTTCAAACTTGGAACCGACCGGGTATTTGGCTTCGACACCTTCCCACGGATCAGCTTCAAGCTGCTTCATACCAAGCGAGATACGCTGGGTTTCGCTGTTGAAGCGGATAACCTGAACCTTGACGGTCTGGCCGATCTGAAGAGCTTCAGACGGGTGGTTGATACGCTTCCAGGCAATGTCGGTAACGTGCAACAGGCCGTCAACGCCGCCGAGATCGACGAATGCGCCGTAATCGGTGATGTTTTTGACAACGCCGTCAAGAACCTGACCTTCCTGGAGGTTCTGGATCAGTTCGGCACGCTGTTCAGCACGGGTTTCTTCAAGAACTGCACGACGCGAAACCACGATGTTACCGCGCGAACGATCCATTTTCAGGATCTGGAACGGCTGCGGGTTGTTCATCAGCGGGGTAACGTCACGGACCGGACGGATGTCAACCTGGCTGCCCGGCAGGAATGCCACGGCGCCTGACAGATCAACAGTGAAACCACCCTTGACGCGACCGAAAATGGTACCATCGACGCGCTTGCCTTCGTTGAACTGTTTTTCCAGCTCGACCCAGGCTTCTTCACGACGGGCTTTTTCACGCGACAGGACGATCAGGCCGTCCTTGTTTTCGTAACGGTCAACGTAAACGTCAACGGTGTCACCGATGCTGACTTCACCAGCACCAAATTCTTTCAGCGGTACGCGGCCTTCAGATTTCAAACCAACGTCAACGATGGCATCATCGTCGGTTTTCTTGACGACCGTACCGGTCATCACGCGGCCAACAAATCCCTCGTCTTCAGAACCAAGGGTTTCGGCCAGCAGATCGGCGAAGTTTTCGCCGGTGGTAAATTGTGCTTCTTCAGCGGTTGCCATTAAGCAGACTTCCTTTCGAGTATCGACACTATTCCGGCCAATCGGTTGTATCCGATGGTCTTGCCGTAAAATCACGGCGGGTTTTGCCAAATGATGTAACAGGCTGGCACCTGTCAAACCCAAAGGGTTTTACATGCACGAAAAGGCGAACGACAGTGTCGTTCACCTTATAGCCTGGTTCTATCGCCTGACGGTTTGAAACAACCCCCGATCAGTCATCCGTTCCCATATGGGTGCGAATATGCGCCATTACGGCGTTGTACACTGCATCGGCATTCAAGCGGTCCGTATCAATATGGATCGCATTGTCTGCCATCTTCAGCGGCGCAACGTCGCGGGCACTGTCGCGGGCGTCCCGTTCTTCAAGCTCGTTGAGAACGCGCTCGTATATAGCAGCGGGATTTTTTTCCTGCAACTGTTTGAACCGTCGGTTTGCCCGTTCGGCAACACTGGCGGTCAGAAAAAACTTGATCGGGGCCTCGGGGCACACCACCGTGCCAATGTCGCGGCCATCTAATACGGCACCATGACGCTTGCCCGGCGGGGTCTTTGCAAGCTGGCGTTGAAAGTCCAGCAACACCGCACGAACCTGCGGGATTGCCGCCACACGAGACGCAGCATTACCCACTTCTTCACCGCGCAAATCTTCGTTTTCCAGATCGTCGGGCTGCAAGTTTTGCGCGGCCTCGACCGCCACTTCGGCGTTATCGGGATCGCCCCCCATTGCCAAAACCTTTGCCCCGGTTGCCCGGTATAAAAGGCCGGTATCAAGATAGGCATAGTCCAAAGCAGCAGCGACTCGGCGGGCCAAAGTTCCCTTGCCGGATGCTGCCGGCCCATCAATAGCAATGATCATGCGTGTTTCCGATCCCGATTTTATAATGACAAAAACGAAGCCTGCCGCACCGTAAAATACAAATAACAGCAGCCTTCAACCGTCACAGCCTGATGGTCAGTTTTTTACCGGGGCAAAATTTGTACCCAGATCCGCCATCAGTTGCTCAAAGATCGGAAAGCTTGTCGCAATCGGGGCGGCATCGTCAACCATTACCGGTTTCTCTGCCCGCAGGCCCAACACCAGAAACGACATTGCAATCCGATGATCCAGATGGGTTTCCACCATGCCACCACCGGGCACAACCCCGCCGGTCACAATCAGGTCGTCCCCTTCGATCCGGTGAATAATGCCGTTTGCCGCCAAACCGGCCGCCACAGCAGCCAGCCGGTCCGATTCTTTGACCCGCAATTCTTCCAGGTCGCACATCCGGGTTTCCCCTTCGGCATAGGCCGCTGCCACCGCCAGAACCGGGTATTCGTCAATCATCGAAGGCGCACGTTCAGCAGGTACAACAATGCCCTTCAGCCGGTTTTTACCCGTCACCACCAGATCGCCAATGGTTTCACCGGCTTCTTCGCGTTCATTGGTAATGGTAATATCGCCGCCCATTTCAATCAGGGTGGTGATCAGACCGGTACGCAGCGGGTTCAGGCAGACATCGCGAATCGTCACGTTCGATTCGGGGTGGATCAATGCCGCCACCAGCGGAAACGCTGCCGAAGACGGATCAGTTGGCACCACAATATCGGCCGCCGTCATCTGGCACGGCCCGGTCAGGCTGACGGTGCGACCGCCATCGTCATTTACCTGTACATCCACATCGACACCAAAATGGCGCAACATGCGTTCGGTATGGTCGCGCGACGGTTTGGGTTCGATCACAGTGGTCGTGCCCGCCGTATTAAGGCCCGCCAGCAACACAGCCGATTTCACCTGGGCCGATGCCATGGGCAGGGTATAGGTCACTGGTACGGCTTCGTCAGTGCCAATCACCGCCATTGGCGGGCGGCCCCGGTCACGGGTGATGAACTTTGCGCCAAATTCGGCCAGCGGGTCGGCAACGCGGCCCATGGGGCGTTTGCACAAGGACGCATCCCCGGTAAAAAACGTGGTAATCGGGTGGGTGGCCACAATCCCGGCCAGCAGGCGAATCCCGGTACCGGCATTGCCCATGTCAATCACAGAATCGGGCTCGCGCAGCGCGCCGACGCCAACGCCATGGACATGCCAGGTACCGTCGTCATCACGGGTAACTGTCGCACCGAGTTTGCGCATGGCATCGGCGGTTGCCAGCACATCTTCCCCTTCAAGCAGGCCGGTAATACGGGTTTCGCCCTCCGCCAGGCCACCAAACATCAGCGACCGGTGCGAAATCGATTTATCACCCGGTACACGCACATCGCCTGTCAGGGCGCCGCATTTGGCGGATTGCAAGGGACGTTTGATTTGCGCTGAACTCATCTGATCTGCCTGTATTTTGCTGCGAACCGGGCCGCCGGGGCCGGACCATAATTAAGACCGGCGCCGAACTTTAGCGAGACGGGGACCGGACTTTGGATAAACGAAATTTCTAAAACGGCAATATGCACGAAATTCACCCTGCGAAAACCGGGTAAAAATACGCAAGACCGTTCCGGGCCATTTTCTAGCATAGAGAATGCGTAACAGGCCAGCATCCTTGGGATTTAACGACGCACAAATCGCCAGATGACCCGCTGTGAATAATTCCGAATGCAAGCATTGTGAAAACAGGTGCAATTTCCTTTTGACAAGGCTGTAACAAGATGGCAATTGGGCCAATCAGATTGAAGGGCGTAGTCCTTCGTTCCACTTTTGTAAAAAATTGGTATAAAGAGGGTCTACCGTAATGTCAGCCCGCGGTAAGAAACGTCATTGCCTCGCATGCGGCACCAAATATTATGACCTGAATCGGACACCGGTTGTCTGCCCGAAATGTGGCACGGCAGACGGGGTTGCCAAACCCAAACGGGTGGCCGTAGCCAAGCCGAAGAAACAGGACGACGACATCGAAGATGTTTCGGATCTCGACGATGATGTCGATACCGATATCGACGACGATCTTCTCGAAGACGCCTCTGATCTGGGCGAAGACGATGATGATCTCGGCGAGGTTCTTGAACATGTCGAAAACAACGACGAAGACCGCTAATTTTTTTTGAAATTAGGTCTTGCCAACCGTCACCTAACCTTCTAAATATCCCCGCGCTGCAACGGACAAGCACTTGGAAATTGCAGCGCGGACGATACTAAAATGATTATGGGGCCGTAGCTCAGTTGGGAGAGCGCTACAATGGCATTGTAGAGGTCGTCAGTTCGATCCTGATCGGCTCCACCAATCAAAACCCGTCGCCTAAAGCGACGGGTTTTGTTGTATCTGGGCGCTACTTTATATACGCACCAACCCGCCTTTTTCATTGCATCCGGCCTGAATTAACCTATTTTTTCCGATCCAGCCATCGGCTGAATATTTGGAAGAAATAGCGAGCCCCTGAACCTGTATCATCTTCGCCCCCGACAGGCGCTAAACAGGCACAAAAAACCGCATGGCAAACCGAAACCGGGAGAGAAAAAGGTGAACGCAGTCGAAATCGAAGAAGCGATTTCCACACTGGCCGAACAGCCGTTTGATGCAGCGGAATTCCCCTTTGCCTTTCTGGAGGCCTTTGGCAACAAGGCCACCACAATCAAAAAGCTGCGCAGCGGAGCCTCGAACAAATCCGACCTGGGCGGCGTTCTGCAAACCAGTAATATCCATATTAAGGTGTGCGAACAGAACGAGGCTGCCCAAACCCTTGCCGCGCTAAAAGACAGCCCCGCCACCAAACGCGCCCGGGCAAAATTCATCCTTGCCACCGATGGCAGCGACTTCCAGGCCGAAGATCTGACCACCGGCGAAGTGGTGGTGTGCGATTATGCCGATTTTGCCAATCATTTCGGCTTTTTCCTGGCGCTGGCGGGCATCAGCACAGTTGCGCAAATTCGCGAAAACGCCTTTGACATTCGCGCCACCAGCCGCCTGAACAAATTATATGTCGAATTGCTTCGCGATAACCCCGACTGGGCCAGCGCCGAACGCCGCCACGAAATGAACCATTTCATGGCCCGGCTGATTTTCTGCTTTTTCGCCGAAGATACCGATATTTTTCGCAGTACCGGCATGTTTACCGCCACCGTTGACCAAATGAGCGCCCCGGATTCCTCGAACACCCACGAGGTGATTTCGGAAATTTTCCGCGCCATGAATACGCCCACTCGCCACAATGGCAAATCCGATGGCCGCTATCGCAAAGAAGCTGGCATCAGAAGCTGGGCCGATGCCTTCCCCTATGTCAATGGCGGCCTGTTTTCCGGCAGTACCGAGGTGCCGCGCTTTTCCAAATTCGCCCGGTCCTATTTGCTTCATATTGGCGGGCTGGACTGGCAACAGATCAATCCCGATATTTTCGGCTCCATGATTCAGGCCGTTGCCGATGACGACGAACGCGGCGCATTGGGCATGCATTATACCAGCGTGCCCAATATCCTGAAGGTGCTGAACCCGCTTTTTCTGGATGATCTGCGCGACAAACTGGCAGATGCAGATAAAAACCCGCGCAAACTGCTTAATCTGCGCAACCGTATCGCCCGCATCCGGGTGTTTGACCCGGCCTGTGGCTCCGGCAATTTTCTGGTGATTGCCTATAAGGAACTGCGCGCGATTGAAGCCGAAATCAACAAACGCCGGGGCGAGGGCGACCGCCGATCCGAAATACCGCTAACCAATTTTCGCGGCATCGAACTGCGCGACTTCCCCGCCGAAATTGCCCGCCTTGCCCTGATCATCGCCGAATATCAGTGCGACGTGCTTTATCGCGGCCAAAAGGAGGCCTTGGCCACCTTCCTGCCGCTGGATGCGCAAAACTGGATCATTTGCGGCAATGCCCTGCGCCTGGACTGGCTTAGCCTGATGGATGCCCGCGGCGGCAAAGGCGTCAAACTCCATAGCGACGATTTATTCAACTCTCCGCTCGATCAGGCCCAAATCGATTTCGAGAATGAGGGTGGCGAAACCTATATTTGCGGCAATCCTCCATACATAGGAAGAAGAAACCAAGATAAAGAGCAAAAAAAAGATCTTAAAAATATTTTAGGTTCAAAAATTAAATCCAGTGCATCTCTAGATTATGTATTTGGCTGGATAGAGAAGGCATCGGATTTCGTAAAAGACTATGGAGGAGAATTTGCATTTGTAACAACAAACTCAGTAACTCAAGGCACTCAAATTCCTATATACTGGCCTCACTTGTTCGCAAAGGGATTGCAAATCATTTTTGCTCATCATTCATTCAAATGGGCAAACAACGCAACTCATAACGCTGGCGTCACGGTAGTTATTGTTGGTGTAGGACGAACCGATAAGCCAAAAAAAATATTTGATGGTGATATGGTTCGAGAAGTATCGGAAATTAATCCATACTTATTACCTGGATCACCAATTGTGGTAAATACCAGCAGCAAACCAATTTCCAGAATTCACAAAATGAACTATGGAAATTTGCCCGGAGATGGCAACCATCTTTCTCTCTCTCGAGTAGAAAAAGACAATCTTTTAAAAACATATCCGAACGCAAGAAAACTTATACTACCTCTTTATGGAGCCCAAGAATTTATAAAAGGATTGCAGCGTTATTGCTTGTGGATTGATGACAAAGACCTATATTTTGCCCTAAGCATCCCAATAATTGCCAAAAGAATCGAAAATGTTAGAATCACGCGCTCAGAAAGCAAAGATTCAAGCTATAATGCACTAGTTTCCCGTTCACATCAATATCGCGACCGGAATTTAGCAGAAAAGTTAACTATTTTAGCCCCCCAAGTATCATCTGAAACCCGCGAATATTTGCCTACGATTGCTTTACAAGGGTGCACGGGAACAACGAATCAGGCATTCGCCCTCTATGACGCACCACTTTGGAACATGGCGTTAATAGCCTCCCGCCTGCATTTGGTTTGGATTGCAGCAGTCTGCGGTAAACTTGAAACCCGATATCGCTATTCCAACACCCTTGGCTGGAACACCTTTCCGGTGCCGAAACTAACCGAAAATGACAAGGCGGAGCTGACCCGCTGTGCCGAGGAAATTTTACTGGCCCGTGAGCAGTATTTTCCCGCCACCATTGCCGAGATGTATGACCCCAAACGGATGGATAGCGACTTTCCGCTGGTTCGTGCCGCCCATGAGCGCAATGACGAGGTATTGGAGCGCATCTATATCGGCCGTCGTTTTAAAAACGATACCGAACGGCTGGAAAAACTGTTTGAGCTTTATACCCGCATGACGCAGAAAGCCCCGGCATGATGAATGATAAGAATGAGACGGCGGCACCAACGCTCGACGAACTGGAAAGCCTGTTTGTTAATAATGTGGATTTGGAGAAGATCCGCGCGTATTTGGGCCGGTTCAACCCGATTAAAACAATGGCAATGGAGCGAATGGAAATTCGCCACTCGGCCATTCTCGCGTGGTTATTGAACCCTCAGGAAACGCACGGCCTTGGTGACAGCTTTCTCAAGGCATTCTTGTCAGAGGCGTTGCAAGGCCATAGCAGCACCGTAAAACCAAGCGCCCTGGATGTCTCTCAGGCCGATCTGATGGATGCAGAGATCCGTCGGGAATGGCACCATATTGATTTACTTGTTCTTAGCGCCCGCAATGGCTGGATTTTTGTGATTGAAAACAAATTCGATAGCAGGCAACACAGCAACCAGCTGGAAAGATATATGAATGATGTTGAATCTGTTTTTAAAGAAAAAGACAGCTATCAATATATTCGCGGAATATTTCTGACGCTGTGGGACGAAGAACCGGAAGATGGCCGCTATGCGCCGATTCAATATACATCCATATGCAATTTGCTTGAACAGCATGTTCTAAAGGGTCAGCGTCCAATTTCACCCGAAGTTGAAACGTTTTTAAAGCATTATCTGGACGTCATACAAGAGGCAACGGGAATGAGCCAAGAGCAGGAATATTTGGAAAAACTTGCACGCCAGCTTTACCGTAATCACCGACGGGTTATTGACTTTATTGTCGAAAACGGAATGAGCACAGATTTTTCGATTGCCTGTGAAAAAGTCTTTGGCGAGAATCTTGACTATCCCGATGTTATTTCTGTTGAAGATCAAGACCTTGTCTTCGTCTATTCTGATCTGGAGAAAATAAATTTCTTACCGAAAAGCTGGTTTGAGGCCTTTGGCGGTGACTATAAATACTGGCATGGCTGCGAAAGCTGGGGGGGCGGGTTTCCGGTCAGTGTATGGCTTCAGCTGACATCAGATGGCAACGATGGGTCTGGCAAAATTCGCTTTTATGCAGAAGTCGGACCATTAGAGGATTCCAACTTCAGAACAGCGTTGATTGAAGAAATTGAACGAATCGCACAAGAAAGAAATCTGAATAAAATTGGTTTCCAGCGTGGAGCATCGGAAAAAAACAAAAAGTCTTCGAAGTTTTTCAAGAAGAACTTTTTCACCGTTGATGATGTGCATGATCCTGAAAAAATTGAAGCCGCATTAAAAAAAGCCATAAAATCCTTCAAAACCGAAATAGAGGCGATCGCCGAAGTTCTGCCTCAATTCCTGCCGCATGGAAAAGAACAACCATTGGAATAAAATTTCATACTTTTCAAAAATTTCCGTATCATTTCACAAAACGCGGCCCAGGCATCTACCGTTATTCGTCAGGCACTTGATAAAAACCAAATCAAACCCGCCGATCCCAATCACCCGCGTGCAGGGTATGTTCCGTATTGGGCTTAAACCCGACAGGGTAAAAGTTTTGATCGTGTTTTGATTTTGGCAGCATCCTTCTTGACGGTTCTGTCAACAAATTCATCAAAATCAACGCCTTAAAGAATTTTAATGTCGCTGTTTTTTGTTGATCGGGTTTTGATCCTTGCGCATTCTGGCTGCAAAATTGCACAATTGCCTCTTGCCCGTTCACCTGCCGCCCGCTTCACCGGCCTTTCTGGCACGTGGGGGAAACAGGACGTAAAAACACAAACAGGAAGTGACTTTATGACCGGTCTCAAATCTGTCCCCTCGGTTTCGGTGACATATGTGCAAAATGGCAAATCAACCAAGGCCAATGAACTGGGCATGCGGCCGATGCAGGAAAACGCCTATAAAATGCGTGGCGAGCAATATTTGCTGATCAAATCGCCGCCCGCATCGGGCAAAAGCCGGGCGCTGATGTTTATTGCTTTGGATAAACTGTATCATCAGGGGCTGAAACAGGCGCTTATTGTGGTTCCGGAACGATCCATCGGGTCAAGTTTTGCCGATGAGCCGTTATCGCAATTCGGCTTTTGGGCTGACTGGCATGTGGAACCGAAATGGAACCTGTGCAACGCGCCAGGCGCGGAAAATGGCGGCAAGGTGCAATCATTAGGCGCGTTTTTAAACAGTGAAGACCGGATACTGGTCTGCACCCATGCCACCTTCCGTTTTGCCGTTGAGCAATTTGGCATTGCCGCCTTTGATGACCGGTTAATTGCCGTGGACGAATTTCACCATGTTTCCGCCGATGGCGATAACCGGTTGGGCACACATCTGGGCTATTTGATCGGGCGCGACAAGGTTCATATGGTCGCCATGACCGGGTCCTATTTTCGCGGCGATGCCGTGCCCGTCCTCTCACCCGAGGACGAGGCCCGCTTTGCCACTGTCACCTATACCTATTACGAGCAATTGAATGGCTATAAATATCTGAAATCGCTTGATATTGGCTATTATTTTTATGCCGGGGCCTATGCCGAGGATATTTTAAAGGTTCTTGATCCCGGTGAAAAAACCATCATTCACATTCCGTCGGTCAATTCACGCGAAAGCACGCGCGACAAAATCCGCGAGGTCGAACATATCATCGAGGAACTGGGCGACTGGCAGGGCACCGACCCCGCCACCGGCTTTCAACTGGTCAAAACCGCGGACGGGCGGATTTTGCGCATTGCCGATCTGGTCGATGATGACCCGGCCAAGCGCGACCGCGTTTCAAGCGCCTTAAAAGATCCGGCGCAAAAGCATAATCGCGACCATGTGGACATCATCATTGCCCTTGGCATGGCCAAGGAGGGCTTTGACTGGGTATGGTGCGAACATGCGTTAACGGTGGGCTATCGCTCCAGCCTGGTCGAGGTGGTGCAAATTATTGGCCGTGCCACCCGCGATGCGCCAGGAAAAACACGCGCCCGTTTCACCAACCTGATCGCCGAACCCGATGCCAGTGCCGAGGCCGTGACGGAGGCCGTCAACGATACCCTAAAAGCCATTGCCGCGAGCCTGCTGATGGAACAGGTTTTGGCCCCGCGTTTTAATTTCAAACCGAAAAACGAGGCCTGCGGACCGGTTGACGGGTTTGATTATGGCGAAGGCGGCTATGACCCCGATAAATGCAATGTTGGCTTTAACGAAGATAGCGGCCAGTTCCAGATTGAAATCAAAGGCCTGGCCGAACCCAAAAGCCGTGAAGCCACCCGCATTTGCCAGGAAGACTTAAACGAAGTGATTACCGCCTTTGTCCAGGATAAAACCAGCATTGAACGCGGCCTGTTTGACGAGGAACTGGTGCCAGAGGAATTAACCCAGGTGCGGATGGGAAAGATCATCAAGGATAAATATCCTGAACTTGATAATGCCGACCAGGAAGCGGTGCGCCAGCACGCCATTGCCGCCCTGACCCTGACGCAAAAGGCCAAGGAAACCGCCCTGAAAACCGGCGAGGAAACCAAAACCGCCAACATCGCCTTTGTGGTTGGGGTGCGCAAATTTGCCATGGATGTGCGCGAACTCGACATTGACATGATTGACCGGATCAACCCCTTTGGCGAGGCCTATGCCATTTTGTCCGTCGCCATGAACGAAGAACGGCTCAAACAAGTCGCAGCCATTATTTCGGCCAAAAAGGTAAAGCTGACCCCGGAAGAAGCCCGCGATTTGGCCCGCCGGGCGTTAAAATTCAAGCAGGAGCGTGGCCGCTTGCCCGACATAAACTCGCCCGATGCCTGGGAACGAAAAATGGCCGAGGGCATTGCCTTTTTGGCCCGCATGAAGGCCGAGGCCGCCAATGGTTAACCTTTTTACCGACGAAGACGATGCCCTGTTGGCCGAACTGGGTGTTGAGGTGGAAAGCAAAAAGGCCGCCCCTCACACCCCGCGCGAGGAACGGATCATCGCCGGGTTCGAGGACATCCAGCATTTTGTCGAGGAACACGGCCATGCCCCGCAACATGGCGAGCACCGCGATATTTTTGAACGCCTGTATGCCGTGCGCCTGGACCGCCTGCGCGCGCAGGAAGACTGCCGCACCCTGTTAACCCCGCTGGATCATCAGGGGTTGTTTGATGAATCGCATCTTCAAAACCAGGTCGATATTGCGGCAATGGATGACGATGCCCTGTTGGCCGAATTGGGCATTGATGATGCCCATATGACAGATGGCAAGGACATCACCACATTGCGGCATGTGCGCTCCACCGCCGAACGCCGGGCAGCCGAGGAAATTGCCAATCGCGAAAAATGCCGGGACTTTGCAAAATTTTCGCCCCTGTTCAAATCCGTCTTTGAGGATCTTGATAACGGCTTGCGTGTCACACGACAAATTCGCCGCGATGCCGGTTTTTTAAAAACCGACATTGCCCAGGGGCAGTTTTTCATTCTGGGCGGGCAGACGGCCTATGTCGCGGAAAAGGGCGACACCATCAAGGCCCCCAATGGCGAATCCGATGCCCGCCTGCGGGTGATCTATTCCAATGGCACCGAAAGCAACCTGTTATTACGCTCGCTTCAGCGGGCCCTGTATAAGGACGACACCAGCCGCATGGTTTCGGACCCTGCTGCCGGGCCGCTTTTTGCCAATATCAGCGAGGATGGCGATGCCGCCAGTGGCAAAATCTATATCCTGCGCAGCCAATCGGACCATCCGCTGGTTGCGGCAAACCGCGATATTGTTCACAAAATTGGCGTGACCAGTGGTGATGTAAAAAAACGCATTGCCAATGCCAAACTCGATGCCACTTTTTTGCTGGCCGATGTTGAAATTGTTGCCACCTATGAACTTTTCAATATCAACCGCACCAAACTGGAAAACCTGATTCACCGAGTTTTTGCTCCCGCCCGGCTGGAAATTGAAATCAAGGATCGTTTTGGTAATCCCGTTACGCCGCGCGAATGGTTTTTAGTACCGCTATTCGTCATTGACGAAGCGGTTGAAAAAATCCGCGCAGGGACCATTGCCGACTATATTTATGACCCAAAAACAGCAAACCTGATGAAAATAGAATAAAATGCCTAAAGCTGGCTTTCACGCTGCAACAGCGACACCATGCGGCGTGACAGTTTGCTAAACTGACTTTCAGGGCGGGCGGTGATGATCACTTTACCACGCACGGCACTGGGGACTTTGGCACCAGTGGTGTTTTTTAACACCACCCGGTAAATCGCGCGGCCGGGCACGAAACTTTTATCTGGCTGTTCCACGGTTTCAATCGGTCCGCCATTTTGTGACCGCATATAGGGTTCGGTTAGGTTGGTGACCCCGGTGGCATCAATCCGCGACACCGTGGCCCGTACCGGCAATTGAACCCCGTCTTCGGAATAAAATGTGGCCGTGGCCCCCGGTTCAATTCTGGGCAGCGACAATTCATCAAGATAGGCGATAACTTCTGCCCCGTCCTCGACCACCGATAAAACCGGTTCATCCACACCAATCCATGCGCCCTGATTGATGGTGTCGTTCATATCGACCACTTTTCCCGACGCAGGCGCACGTAGCACCAGACGCTGTTGTTGCGCCTGCTGGCCGCGCAAAACCCGTTCCTGGGTGGCAAACTGGCTGGCAAGCACCAATGCCCGGTTCTGGCGCAAGGCATCAACGCCGATACTGGCATTTTCCCATGCCAGTTCAGCACGTTTAAGTTCGGCAACCGCAATCTGTTCATCGAGTTCAGGCGATTGCAGGCGGGCAATAACATCGCCCTTTTTCACCATCTGCCCGGTTGTGACCAAAACCTTTTCCACCCGGGCGGCCATTGGCGCATAAACGGTATTATAAGTCAGGGTTAAAACCGCTGGCGCGCTGACGTCGCCCTGCCACGGGATCAACAGCCACGCCAGAAACACCCCCAGCACCGCCAGTGATCGCATCAGCGCAAAATTGAATTTCAGCAATTTGCCAAATGAAAACCACACAACGATTTCCTTTATGATCGGTCGGGCAATAAAGAAATAGATTTCGACCAGAAACAGGACGATCCCCAGTGTTTTGAAGAACAAATGATACACCGCCAATGCGATGCCAAAAAACAGCAGAAAACGGTAAACCCAGATGGTAAAGCCAAAGCCGATCAACAGCAAAGTCGGCTTTTCGGGCGGAACTGCGCCCAGGCCCAAAACCACTTCGCGCAATTTCCAGCGACATACGGCATGGGCGCGGCTTTCAAGGTTGCGTTCGCGCACCAGGTCGGAAAACAGGTAATATCCGTCATAGCGCATCAGCGGGTTCAAATTGACAAACAGGCTGAGAATCCAGGTGCTGGTGCCAAACAGAAACAGGATGGACCCAATGGGACCATCAGGAAACAGGTTCCACAACAACATCGACCAGGCAGCAATCACCAGTTCGCATATAACCCCGGCAGCACCAATTTCCAGCCGGTCACGGCGGCTGGGCAACCGCCAGGCATCGGTGGTATCGGTATATAAAACCGGCCAGAACACAATGAAAGCCACACCAATCACCGGCACCCGCAAGCCGTGCGCCTTGGCCGTATAGGCGTGTGACAGCTCGTGTACCGATTTTACCGCTGTCACTGCCAGGCCATAGGCGACAATGCCTTCGAACGATAAAAATCCGCGCAGGGTATGCAAAAACACATCGGGCTGACGCGACACCAGGTAAATGCCAGCAAGGGCGGCACAGACATGCAAAAACACCATTGGCGAGGATGCCAGCCAGCGGACATAGCCAATCGTACGGTTTAAAAACAGGTCCGGCGTTAACAATGGCAACCGAAATGAAATATAGGATTTCACCAGTTTGGCCGCCAAACCCGGCTTCATTTTAAGCTGGGTTTTATGGCGACCATGCTGCACGTCATCACACAGCACCAGGTTATGGGCGCGCAAAAAGCCAAACAGCCGGGTTATTTCCTCGGTCGATACGGTATGGCCCAGAAACTTTTCTGCCAGTTGTGAAATTTTGTCGGCGGGCCTGCCATCAATCAGCGGCAGCAAATCAACCGTTACCGGATCAAGCTGAAAATGCCGCCCGGCGGCTGCATCATGCAAAATATAAACCGGGCGCCCATTACGTTCCGGCTCCCCCGGAACAATATCAAGGTCGCGCCGCAAAACCGGTGGCGGTTCCTGCTGTCGTCCGGGCTGACCAAAGGATAACGCCGGTGCGGCCATAAATCGCCCCTACAGTTCCAGCCAGGGCCGAAGCGCTGCCCACGGCCTGCGAAACAACATCACATATAACGGCACATCATCGCCGTATATTTTGGCAACCCCCCGCAGGCCAACCCTTGGCCGGTCGGTGCCAACAAAGCCCGACCGCGCCCGAAACGACAACACCCCGGCGGGCGAGTTTTTGGCCTGAAAATCCACAATTCGCATTTTCGCTTCATAAGGATGGTCGGGTTCGACATTTAAAAACAGAACCACCCGGTTATCGTCATGTAACGGAATACGGTCATTCACCGGCAACCATAATTCCATTTCCACCGATTTCGGGTCTGCCAGCACCATCAGGCGTTCGCCCTGCGATACCGGCAACCCGGCCATTTCGGTGCGGCCAGGCAAAATCACAATGCCATCCTGCGGGGCCTTGATATCGGCACGGGCAAGCTGACCGGTGATATATTCCAGTTCAGCATTTTTCTGATGCACGCGTGATAGCAAAACCTGCATCTGGCTCGATGATTCCCGATCCGAACTGGCCGCCTGCTGGCTGCGGCGATATTCGGCAATGGCAATTTCATATTCCTGGCGTGCCACGGCCAGATCGGTTTCAAGCTGAGTCGCATCCATATGCACCAGGCTATCACCTGCCTTGACCATCTGATTGGCATCAACATCCACGGTATCAACAACCCCGCGCAACGGTGCGCGCACCACATAAGGGTTAAGTGGCACCACCTCGGCAGGTACCAGAATTGTCAACGGCACCTTGATAAACATCGCTGCTGCGATTGCCGCGATTGCCACACCGGCCAGCAAAAACCGCTTACGATTGCGTAACAGGTTACGCCTGCGGCGACGGCGCATCAGAAATTCCAGTGAAAAGGCCGTGGTTTTTGCCAGCCGTTCCAAAACCCGCAATTCTTCGTCCTGCCAAGGCTTGGCACGCGACAACACCATGCCGCCCAATTCATGCCCACCCGGCGCCCGCAATGGCAACCACAATGAATGAGATGGCAAATAATGCGGCCAGTCGACCTGAAGGCTTTGGTCGATATCCTCAACAGCAATGCGGGTTGGCCGGGCATGGCGTGCGCGCGACAAATGCGCACACAGCTTCTTGCTCCACAATGTAAAGGCCGATTGCCGTTCCGGTTCGGGCAGGTTCGATACGGCCAGCACATCGCCCCGTCCCCGTTCGCCCTGCCAGCATACGGCAATGTCGTAAGGCACAATGATCCGGCTGTCATTAACCACAACGGCACCAAGGGCCGCCCGACTATCGGCATCACGGATTCGGTCCTGCAACAATAAAAGATTGGCAAGGCCACGTGCGCCCGCAGCATTATCCTGTGTTGTCATTACCGGGTCGCCGGCGCAATTTGTGCGGATTGTGTCTGGCTAAAGTCAAAACTGACATTACCACTCATACCCGGTAACAGGTCGTCATCGGGTTTAACCGGGGCACCAATAACCCGCACCGTCTGACTTACCGGATCAACTTCGCGCACAACATATTTGATGGTTGACGGAATGTTGCGATTCAACTCGTCGACATGCAAATCAAAATGGTCCCCGCGATGCAAACGTGTGAGCAAACTTGAGGGTACGACCATCTCGATTTCCAGATCCTCGATATTCACCAGCCGCAACACCGGGTCACCGGCACGGACAAATTCGCGGGCCTGCATCAATTGCTGGGTCACGACCCCCGAAAACGGCGCATCAACCGAACATTGCGCCAATTGCGCCCGGATCCCCTTGATATCAGCTTCCGTCAGTTCAACTTCAGACCGGCTTAACGACAGTTCCAGCTTGCTGACATTGTGAATTTTCTCCAGCCTTTCATTAACATCAAGTTTGGTTAATGCGGCCTTGCGTCTGGTTTGCGATACAATTAACTGCGCCTCAAGCGGGGTGCAGTCAAATTTCATCAGGGGCTCGCCCTTTTTAACCCGGCTGCCTTCGCGTGCGCCCAATTGCACCAGTGTCGCCGACAGCGGCGCAGACAAAATGGCATGTTGCACCGGGCGGATCTTGGCCCGAACCGACCCCTGAAAACGATCACCCGATACATCTGCCCCCGGGAAATTTCCGGCAGAATCAGGCATAGGAGCCGGTATCAGGGCGGGTAAATCCCTATTCCCCGCATCAACACCTTGCGACCATGCCGGTTGTGACAGCGCCATTGTCGCTGCCAGAACCACACCAAAAATTCCCGTCTTCACACTGAACACTCTATAAACTCCGCCCGGACATGGCGCTGTTTTACCCCATATCCCGGCATTTCACGCGTTATTTTTCATCAACAAAATCAGGAATAGTCCCAATATTTTCAATCATCGGCAGGTCGCCCCCTTCCCATTTATCAAGCGATTCCTTGATTTTTTCGGCAAGAACCTCTTCCGGTGCATTCAACGACGATGTGACATCCGGCACCAGTCCCAGACTGAACAGGAAACGGCCATAGGCATCCTGCGCATCGGAATAAGCCAGCACACGGGCCACAGCCGAGCGCAAGGACCGAATTTCACTTCGAATTCGCTCCATCCCGGTGACGGCATCCGTCGCAACAGACTCGTCCGTCAGCTTGGAAATTTCCTTGTCGATTTCGTCAATTCGTTTGGCCTGGTCCAGGCGGGCATTTGCATCGGCATATTCCTGCCACGACACATGGACTGTGGTGATCACAGCCATGTTGGCGGCCATACGCCGGGCGACTGTCATATTGCGGCGCGCGTCGTTGGTTTCATTGACGTCACCAATCCGCAACACGTTAAACAGGTTCCACGATACACGCGCACCGGCTTCATACCATGACCGGTTGGCAAGGAAATGGTTGGTATCGGCATTCAGCGATCCAAACCCTTCCAGTGACGGAAACAGGCGGGCAATCGCCTTGCGCGATTCGTTCTGGGCGATGCGCAGATTATAGATTTCGTCGGTGTAATCCGAGGAATGAACCAGCGCATACAATTCCAGCTTGTCAAAATCGGGCTGTTTACGCGGCAAGGGCGGAAAATCGCTGCCGACTTTTAATTGCAAATCAGTTTTTGCTGGCGCGTTAATCAGCGAAGCCAGATCGATACGGGCCGCACCAATCGATTGTTGCATGGTTTCAAGCTGCTGAATGATTTCAATCAGGGCACGCTTGTCTTCCAGAACAGCCAATGGCGGACGCAACCCCTCGGTCCGGGCTGTTTCCAGATCCTTCATCGATTGGTCTGCACGCACCAGCAAATCGTCCACTTCCGGGGCCACACGTTCGAGCAAAACCACCCGCCAGAACGATGTGCGCACTTCCTGAATCAACCGCGCCATTGATTTGGTACGTGCGTGCAGGGCAATAACAGCACGGTCAGCTTCCTGCTTGGCCTGTAAATAACTGATCCCGAAATCCAGCACATTAAAGCTGAAGCGTAAATTGCCATCCCAATGCTGGGCATCGTCGGAATAGGAATAGGATGGTGATTCAACATCGGTTGCATAATCGCGACTATTGGTTGCGTTTTTGTTAGTGCGCGCACTGTAACCGCCATCCGCTTTAAAAAGCGGCATCATGTCGAGCTTGGCCAGGTCAAAGTTTTTTGTCGCCAGCGCCGATTCCATAATCTTGACCCGATTGGCAAGATTGTATTTTAACGCCCGGGCAATGGCATCTGGCAATGTCAACGGCCCGTTAATTTCCGGCACCGATGATTTAATCAGGGCCATGTCGCTTTGCGCCGCGGCTGCCAGATCAGCATCGCTAATCGGCTCCATCTTCACAGCGCAACCACTTAAAAACAGAAATGCCGCCATAACCGGTAAGGTCTTGCTGGCAATTATTGTGCCCGTTTTCGTTTTTGTAATTCTTGTGATTTTCATTTTCGTAACCATTTGCTTCTTTTCCCCCTTAAAAGAAGCTCGTTCCACAACACACCAGCAGCCATCCCGAAATGGCCGCTTACCGATGTGCTACGGAATTCCCCCTTCTAAAGGTCGCCTTGGCGGCCCCTTGTTTTTCACTCCAGTCCCACCGAAAGCCATCCTCGTGGCTTCCGGTCAAAATCTTCGCTTGCTGCTTCCCCGATGCTAGCCCTTAAACAGGGCTGCAAAATCCGCCAGCAAGGCTTCTCGTTCCGCCAAAATAGCGTGCCGTCCGTAATTCATTGCCTGGGCATCAACGGCAATACGGCTCAACATTCGTTCTTTTGCCGCAAGTCCCGCCTGTTGATCCCGCGCATCCGCTGTTGCACCATCAGCGTTATTATCGCCTTGTGCCGCCCCTTCACCGTTTGCATTGGAATTGCCATCGGCTTTGTCGTTGTCATCAACAGGCGTATTGCCGTCACCATCTGCTGGTGTGGCATTGTCCCCACCGTCTTCATCCGATTTTTCTCCGTCTGTTGTGCCTTCGTCAGGGGCATCAACATTTCGGTCGGTGAACAAAATGGTAAAGGTCGTCGTTGCCTCGTTGCCGTGGGTATCACGACCCGTCACGCGGATATCAAGGCTCTTCACCCCGGCAATACGTGCGGCATCGCCGTCCACCACAAACACCAGGTTTTGCGCGTTAAAATTCACAAACGATGGCAAGGGTGACCCATCAGGCTGGGACGCATCAATATCCAGGGTTTCGGTTGGGTCCGTATGCTGAAACGCGGTTGCCGGCAGCGGGAACAACTGAATGCCCGTTGCTGTTGCCACACGATCCTGCAATTCCAGAGTAAGCCGTACCGGATTGGTTAGCGGTGAATGAAAATCAACGCCCGAACCAAACGTGTTTACAACCTGGGTATAAGGATCATTTGACGGCCCGGGGGTTCCGCCAGGTCCCGGATCAGGTGTGCCCGGTGTTTCCCCCGGCCCCGGATCAGTCGGGGTTGGCAATGGCGGTGGCGGCGGGCTTGGCGGCTTTGACACATTTGGCGCGTTGATCGTAATTCTGACCGTCGCAACATCCGTATCGATGCCATCGGACAATGTATAGGTAAATGTCTCGGTCAGGGTCTGACCAACCGGCAGGTTTCTAACCGTACTGTTCGATGAATTTAGAACATAGCTATAGGTACCATCCGCATTGACGCGAATTGTGCCATAGGCCCCCGCAATGGCTGTGCCGATATTGCCGTTGCCACCGTTAATGCCCACTACCGAAAGGTTCTGACTGACATTTTCGGCGTTGCTATCAACACCATGCCCGTTATTGTCCGTAATTACATTGCCGGTTGCAGTTTCATTGGTGCCAACCTTGACGGCATTGCTGTTATCGGTCGCCTCGGGTGGAATATTGTTACCAACAATCTTGATATGAACCGTGGCAGTGTCTTTTTGCCCGTCATTGTCGGTAATCTCATAGGTAAAGCTCTCTGTCAGGTCAGCATCGCCTGGCAATTGCTGAACTACAGCAGGATTGGTCGTATCAAGCTGATAGCTATAGCTGCCATCCGCATTGATCGTAATCGTGCCATAGGTACCGGTAAGCGTTTTGCCAATATTCCCGCTATCGCCATTCACCTGCGACAGACTGAAATCCGCTTCATGGGTCGGGTCCAGCGTATGTTCCGGGTCATTGTCATTGGTTTTGACATTCCCCGTCCCCGTGGTCGACAGCTTGGAAACGGTAACGGTATCGTCCGTCGCCGTTGGCGGATAACGGAAAGAAATGGTTCCCGTCAATGCCGCCGAATTCAGGCTGTCCGGCCCACCGGCATCATTGGTGCCATCAATCGTTCCCCCGTCGGCGTTGTTATCGCCATCGTTCAGAACAATCGAAAAGGCCCGGGTGGTGTCGGTTTTCGCAGCCGTTGGATCGGCATCGACGCTGCCATAACGGATCGCCTCAATGATCGCCTTGACCTGGGCAGATGTCGCATCATTCGCCAGCGAAATCACCAGCGCCGACCCGTTACCACCGGTAACGCCCGTCATACCGGCCAGCGTCCCTCCATTAAGGGTCAACCGGTCGCCTGCCTGATAACCATCCGTAAAGCTGACGGTGATTGATCCGCCACCATAACTGCTTACATCGCCGTCAGTGGTAATATCGATATCGGAAACGCTAACACCGGTGGCCAGTGCGGCCGTGCCAGTGGTGCCGGTTCCGTCCTTCTTGATAACCATTGCCGGTGATTCTGCGGTTCCCGACAGCACCGGGGCATCGTTTACCGCTTTAACATCGATATCCATGGTGCCAACGGCCGATTCTGCCGCAACATTATTGCTGCTCGCGTGGCCCTTGTCCCATACGGTGTAGGTAAATGCGGTTTTCGCTTCCGGCCCGTTCAGATTAGCATCCGAACGATAAATCAGCTTGCCCGACGCAATATCACTTGCCGAAATCTCCTGTCCCGCCGTAACGACGCTATAAATCGGGTTTGAATTGCCATCGGTCCCGGTTTGCAACAAAAGCTGGCCTTTGTTGCTATCGGGCAGGGTCTTGATTGTGATTTTGTTAAGCTCGGTATCAACCGTGCTTTCACCACCTGACTGCTTGAAATGGAAATCCGAAACAGCAAAAGCATAATCGGTATCTTCGGTCGCTGTAACAGCCGGGTTCCCCGAAATTTCGGGTAAGTCATTCTTTTCAACAACCGTGATCTTCGAAATCAGCGTCTGGCTTAACGGATTGGGACCACCCGCATCCACCGTGCCACTGCTGCCATCCGGCTGCACATTGTTCCCGTCGCTCAGCGTCGTCGTGATGGTTCGTTCGCCACCGGTGAAGGTATCCGAAGTCGTGCTGTAACGAATGGCATCAAGGATCGCATTGACCTGGGCTATCGTCGTATCGTTATCGAGCGTGATGACAAGGTTGGTGCCATTGGCACCCCCGGTTGCCGTCACACCGGTGGGCAGCGCACTGCTGTCAATCGTCAGCTGTTCGCTGGCATCCGCACTGCCAATCGACACCGTGATCGTCCCGCCGCCAAACGTATCGCTATCAAGCGCGCCTGTCGTTGAAAGGTCGATATCACCAACATTCGCACCCGTGATGATCGCTGTCGCCGGAACACCCTTATTGGCATCCGTGCTTTCATTCACCGTATCAACAACACCCGTGGTGTCATTAAAGTCCGGGGCATCGTTTTGCGGGGTCACATTCACCGTGATCGTGTTCGGGCTCGTATCAAACCCGTCCCGGCTGTCCTGAACCGAGAAGGTGAAGCTGGCAACACCGTCGCCATTCACATTCTCTGCCGGGGTATAAACCAGCTTGCCATCGCTGATATCGCCCAGCGCAATGACCTGACCTGCCGTAACTGCCGTCCCGTTCAGGGTCAGTGTGCCACTGGCCGGAAGGGTATCAATCCGCACCGCCTTGAAGCTATCGGTTTCCCCACCTGGCTGACTGTAATGGAAGTCCGCTTCCTTCAGCGCATAGCCCGTGTCTTCCTTCGTCGTCACCGTCTGATCGCCACCAACCGGCGGGTCATTCTTTTCCACAACCGTGATCTTCGAGATCAGCGTCTGGCTTAACGGATTGGGACCACCCGCATCCACCGTGCCACTGCCACCATCCGGCTGCACATTGTTTCCGTCGCTCAGCGTCGTCGTGATGGTTCGTTCGCCACCAGTGAAGGTATCCGAAGTCGTGCTGTAACGAATGGCATCAAGGATCGCATTGACCTGGGCTATCGTTGTGTCGTTATCAAGCGTGATGACAAGGTTGGTGCCATTGGCACCCCCGGTTGCCGTCACACCGGTGGGCAGCGCACTGCTGTCAATCGTCAGCTGTTCGCTGGCATCCGCACTGCCAATCGACACCGTGATCGTCCCGC
>NZ_JAGEMF010000007.1:0-156962 GCF_040148805.1 Thalassospira sp. NFXS8
TCAATTGAGGCCAAAACCCCAACAAACCAAAAGGTCCGTCGTCTCCAGGATGCACAGACTGTAGCGCCATAACGCCGCCCGCGCATCCCTTCCTACTGATCAACAATGTCAAAGAACTCCGGGGAAATCCCCGCCCCGATCAGTCCGCGTCGCCCTAGTTACCAGCGCCGCACCCCGTCGGTGGAGGCGGGTTATAGGCACCTATCGCTAACCTGTAAACACCTTTTTTAAACAAAAATCACGTTTGTGACGTTTTTTTAAAAAAACCGCCGAAAACTGCGAAACTGAAAGAATGACTAATCGCAACTGACCCAACAAAATCGCAACCAATGACCGCAATGAGAATACAAAACAGGCATACAAAGCCCAAAAAGCACGTTCAATACCCGTGCGGTACCAGAAGAAAACCTGGTGATTCGCCGGGGTGAAACAGAAAAAGCCCCTGCCGATAAAGGCAAAGGCTTTTCGAAAGCGGCACAGAGACAGACGCAGTGGCTATATATAGTCAGCCATTTCAGCGTTATAGAACGTTTTGGTACGCGGCCCGTTAATAATAGGGTCGATAAGGCGCACACACTCCTTATAATGTGCCGTGCCCCGATGAATATCGAGTGCGGCATCATCGCGGAAGACTTCATAGATGGTAAATTTATGAGGATTTTCCGGGTCCCGCAGGACATCAAACCGCAAATTGCCTTCTTCCTTGCGCGATCCTTCGTAATTGATCCGGAAGGCTTCGATGAATTCATCAACATGGCCTTCTTTAACATCGATATGAACCATTTGTACGAGCATGGTTTTTCCTGTGGTTATGAAAATTTATAAGAGACACGGAAACGGGATAGCCATCAGACCTAAAGCCCCGGTGCTTTCCACATTGAGGTTGTCACACCCTGATCGACCAAAGAGAGCTGCGCAGCATAGGCAGCGGCCCAACGATCGCCAATGGCATCATAATCGGATTTAAGAGCGGGATCGGGATCAAAGGCACCATCCCAAACCACCCATTCACGACCCAGCCCAGCCAGATCTTTGTAAAACCCGCCACCAACTGCCGCAGCGGCCGCACAACCAAGCGCCGTTGCTTCTTTTACCTTCGGGGTTTTCACGCAAAGCCCGGTAACATCAGCCAGCATTTGCGCCCAGTGCGAGCTTTTCGCCGCCCCGGCCGCAAAGACAATATGATCGGGCGTCTGACCTGATAAATTAAAAATTGACCGCAAATTGCGTGCGGCCACGACACAGGCATTTTCCTGCAAGGCGCGAAACATTACGGCCTTACCTGATTTTTCAGGATCGAGACTGAGATTTAGAAACGATGGAGCCGCGTGATACCAGGCACCATAGCGCATGACATCGGAAAAGACCGGAATAACACCATGCGCCCCCAGCGGCACATTTGCAGATTTCTGTTCCAGCAGCGTATAGGCCTGCCCCGGATCGCTGACCTGCGCCAGTTCTTCCTGACCAAACGTATCTCGAAACCAGCGCATGACGGCACCAACAAAGAAACTGATCGCTTCGGCCTGATTAAGCCCCGCGATAACGTGGGGATTGATCCGCACATTCATATCCGGATCAATTAATGCAGGTCCCACATTTACAATTTGCTGCCAGAAAGTACCGCCCATAACCGCGCAATCACCAAGCCCGGTAACCCCGAGGCCGACAGTGCCCATTTGGCAATCGCCGCCGCCCACAACAACAACGACATCCGTTGACAGGCCGGTTTCAGCACTGGCCTTTGGCATAACGGTGCCAACGGCGGTTCCTGTTTCGCAGGATTGGGGAAAGATATCATCACGCAAGCCCAAACGGGACATGGCAGAAGGCAGCCAGTCGCGTTCACGCAAACCAAAAATGCCCGTGGTACCGGCATTGGACGGATCAGAAACAATCACACCTGAAAGGCGGGCAACGACCCAGTCCGACAGCATACAGATTTTATCAATACGGTCGTAAATATCGGGCATTTGCTGCTTGAGCCACAACAAACGCGGCAAAGCCCCCAGGGCAAACGTTTGCCCGGTCTTGCGATACAGGTCCTGCTCGACACCGGGAAAATCAGCCTTTAACTGGCGAACCTGATCGACCGCACGCCCATCAACATTGGCGCAAGCCCAGATTTCCATGCCATCGCGATCAAATGCCACAAAGGCCTCGCGCATACTGGTGGCGCTGACTGCGGCAATATCAGCACCCGTAATACCGGCCTGATCAAGCGCACCTTTAATACAGTCGCACAAAAGCGCCCAATTGCCTTCAACATCAAAATCCATCGAACCTGGATAACGAGGGTCGCTTTTATGCCACCACTCGCGCTGGGTTGCGCCCAGTTGCCGCCCGTCCTGATCAAACACCACAGCCCGACCACTGCCGGTTCCGGCATCGATGGCTAAAAGATAATCGCCTTTTGCCATATTCTAGTTTTCCTCCAACAATTTCTCGGCCGTCTTTTCATCCGTAATCAGGATGTCGACATATTTGCCTTTAAGGGCCGATTGAATGGCGCGAACCTTGGACAGCCCGCCCGCCGCGGCGATAACATTTTCCGAACTTGACAACGCATTAAGCCGTGCCCCTACCACACGCTGATGAAGGGGAAGATCAAGCGCATCGCCATTGTCATCAAAGAACTGACAGAGAATATCGCCCACAGCACCCTTGCGCCGCAGCGGTTCGACCTCGCCCGGGGTGATATAACCACTGCGTACAACAGTGGAATCGGCATTCAGTTCGCCAATACCAACCAGCTGATAAGCCGCGTTTAGCGCCATCTCCAGAACAACGGCAATGCCGGGCTCCGCCATAAGGGCAGACGCGACATTTTGATCGGACACGACAAGAGGTGCTGGCACCAGATGGACACTGCTGCCCCAGTTTGCCGTACGCATACCATCAACATACGTGGCGACACCGCCGGTCAGGCTGACCAGAGAAACATTTCGTTCATTGGCCATATGACCAAGCCGCTGAATAGTATGACTGACTGTCGCCCCCCAGCCCACCGCCAACAAATCGTCGGGGCGCAAGCGTTGCATTAAAAACTGTGCCGCAGCCTGCCCCAGCCGCTCGCTAAGATCACCATCCTCGAGATGAGGCACCACACGCACTTCGCGCAAACCCCAGCGACCTTGCAGACGTTGCTCATATTCGAGGCATCCCTGATGACGGGAATTAATGCGCACCTGAATGATTCCGGTGCGCCGACCACTTTCAAGCAGACGCGAAACCTTGATCCGTGAAAGCCCCAGCTTCTCGCCAATTTCGCCCTGGGTCAGACCGTCATTATAATAATACCATGCGATGCGGGTGAGAGTTTCCTCTTCCGCATCAGCATAGCTCCAGTCTGTGTTATCTGACACCATAAACGTCATCCCAGCTTCATGTTATTTGTTCATTTGATTATTCATTAAACAAATGATCACGTCAACTGTTCCAATTTCAAAATTCTTTTTCTTGTGAAAACTGGCAAAAATTCAACAAATTAGTCAAAAATTACCGCATTGCACAATAAACACTCCCCATAAATCAGGTTGACGTCAATCCATCAATGTGATCACATGTTTTACATAAGAACAAATGAACAGGTTGCAGGGATGGAACGGAACAATAACGACGTCGCAGCCGTCCGCGTAAACGACATATGGAAATCATATGGCGGGACAACGGTTTTAAAAGGGGTTGATATTACCCTGCTACCTGGACAGGTTCATGCCTTGTTAGGCGGCAATGGTGCTGGCAAATCAACATTGATGAAATCAATTGCCGGTCTGGTTAACCCGGAATCAGGCAGCATCGAAATCAACGGCCAAACCCTGAACAATGCCTCCCCGGCAGCGGCACAGGCACTGGGGCTTTATCTGGTTCCGCAAGAAGCCCATATTTTACCGAACCAGTCTGTTTTGGAAAACATATGCCTTGGCCTGCGCGCTACAGCCAAATCCCTGCGTAACGATGTTGAAAAACTGGTGGCGGAACTTGCCGTAAAACTTGATCTGGATGCCCAGGCCGCAACCCTTGAGATTGCCGACCGACAGATTGTTGAAATTTTACGCGGGCTGATACGCAAGGCGCGAGTTTTGATTTTGGACGAACCAACATCAGCACTTACCCCGCACGAAGCCAATGCCCTGTTTGATCGGGTTCGGCAATTGCAATCCCAGGGGGTTGGCATTTTCTTTATTTCGCACAAATTGCGCGAAATTCGTGAAATTTGCGACGTTATCAGCGTATTACGCGACGGTGCCATCGTTCTTTACGGCACGCTGGAAGAATATAACGACCAGCAAATTGTCGAAGCGATGACAAAAACTGCTGGTACCAGCCAGATTACCACATCCCAAAGCCGGCAAAACCACAAGGATTTCACCAGTGACGCTTGCGTTCTGGAACTTGATCATTTTAGTGGCGAAGGATTTCGCGATATTTCCTTTACCGTACATGCGGGCGAAATTGTCGGGCTTGCAGGTGTCGTTGGAGCCGGGAGGTCGGAACTGGCAGAGACCCTGTTTGGCCTACGCCCGGCAAATGATGGCACTGTTCGGTTGTTGGGGCAGGAGCTTACCAAACGGTCACCGCGTCATTGTGTCGATGCCGGCCTTGTTTACCTGCCCGAAGATCGCCAGCAAAACGGCCTGTTTCTGGAAGCATCGCTGGCGTGGAACATGTCGGGCTATACGATGCACCGGCTGGGTTTTTTCCCCAGATCACGACGGGAAACAGGCGAATTTTCGGAATTTCGCGATGCGCTTGGTATAAAGTGCGAAGGCCCCGGCCAATCCGCCGGGCGCCTTTCAGGCGGGAACCAGCAAAAAGTTCTGTTGGCCAAATGTCTGGCTGCAAACCCGCGGGTTCTTATTCTGGATGAACCAACACGCGGGGTAGATGTTGCGGCCCGCAACGATATTTACCGTCTTATTCATCAACTAGCCGACAAGGGGATGGGCGTGTTGCTGATTTCGTCGGATTTTGACGAAATTGAACAGCTTGCGAACCGTGTTGTTGTGATGGCGCACGGGCATCAATGCGGCGAGCTTTCAAGCCATGCCATCAATGTCGATGCCATTGCCCATTTAGCCTTTGAATCCGGAGCGGCAAGCCATGCTTGATTTTTTCGCCCGTAACCGTGTTGCGACCCTTTTTGGCGTTACCGTTCTGACCTTTATTCTGATCGGCATGGCGGCCCCTGGTTACCTTTCGCTTTCGACCGCATCGGTTATCATGTCCAACAGCCTAGTTCTGATGACCGTGGCATTGGGCACCATGCTGGTCATTCTGACGCGAAATATTGATGTATCGAGCGGCTCGGTACTGGGTCTAAGCGCCGTTATTCTGGGTTTGCTGTTAAACAACGATGTCGGGCTGGTTCCCGCCATCATTGTTTGCCTGATCTCCGGTGCTTTGGCTGGTCTGTTTAACGGTATATTGGTCACGTTTTTCAGTGTGCCCTCCATTATTGCAACATTGGGGACATTGGGCCTGTTTCGGGGCATCATGCTGATCCTGACCGGCGGCAAATGGATCGAGGAACTACCCCAATCACTTAAATTTCTGGCTGAGAATGGCAGCATCGGAATTTCGGTTCTGACAGTGGCTGTCATAATTGCTCTTGCCGGAGTATGGGCAATTACCCGCCATACCCGTTTTGGTCGCTATTTTTATGCGGTTGGTGACAATCGCGAAGCAGCACGACATTTGGGCATTCGGGTTAATCTGGTGCAAATCAGCGCCTTTGTTGCCGCGGGTGTTCTGGCGGCCCTTGCCGGTATTATTTTTGCCGCCCAAATCGGATTTATCCCCAATCAGGCCGGTAATGGCGTTGAACTTAAGGCGATCGCGGCAAATGTGTTGGGTGGCGTCAGCCTGTTGGGCGGCAGCGGGTCGGTTCCAGGTGTTTTTGTCGGGGTTATCTTTATGACCTCAATCGATAGCGCCCTGGTCTTTTTGAAAATCCCGGCCTTCTGGAACGATTTTATTGCCGGTGCCGTGTTGCTGCTGGTGTTGCTGCTTGACGGTCGCGTAAGGATCGCGGTTGAAAAAGCCATCCGCGCCAAACGCTATGCTGTCCACACACCGAACCAGACAACAGTTCCCCCCGCAAAACCGGCAACAAAACCGGCCACAGCCCCCACCGCGCAGGAGAACACCCAATGAAACGTATTTTTCTGCGCTGGGAAATGGCGTTGTTTGCCATGCTTGTGGCCGAATTCGCAATTTTCGGCGCCATTAACCCGCGGTTTTTAAACCTCTCGAACCTGCTTTACAGTACCAGTGACTTTGCCCAGATTGGCATTGTCGCCTTACCGCTGACCATCGTGATCATCGCCGGGGGCATTGATGTATCGTTTGCATCGACTGTTGGTCTGTGCGCGATCATTTTTGGTATTGCCAACTTCTTTGGGCTGCCGCTGTCGCTGTGTATTGCCGCCGCCCTTGGTGCCGGGGCCGTTGCGGGGCTGTTTAATGCCAGCATGATCCATTTATCCCGTATTCAGCCTTTGGTGGTCACCCTTGGCAGTCTTTATCTGTTTAGCGGAGCAGCAACGGTTCTTTCCGGTGTGGTCGGCGCGGGAGGATACGAAGGCATTGGCAACTTCCCCGACAGCTTTACCAGCTTTGCCTATCTGGAAGTCGCAAGTCTGCCCGCACCGTTTGTGGTGTTGCTGGTTGAGGCCGTCATCCTGTTCGTGATCCTGCATTTTTCCCGTTTTGGCCGGGCAGTGTTTTTATGCGGACTAAGCGAACATGCCGCCCGCTATAGCGGACTTCCCATTCGCACCATTCAAACCATCACCTATGTGATGACCGGTGTTTTCGCCGGTGTCGCAGGGCTGGTGTTGTCCGCCTATTTCGGGTCTGCCCGGGTAGACCTGGGTACGGCAACATTGTTGCCTGCCATTACCGCCGCCGTTTTGGGCGGGGCATCCATTTACGGCGGACAAGGATCCATTATCGGCACCCTTATGGCCACACTGGTCATTGGTTATTTGCAGCAGGGCCTGCAAATGAGCGGGGTTCCCAGTCAAATTTCCAGCGCGCTCTCAGGTGCGTTGCTGGTGGTTGCGGTAGCATTGCGCCACGGAAGCGCAGTGCTTACCAGCTTTGTCGCTGCGCGAATAATGGCGACGAACCGGAAACGCGCAGCATCGTGAGGAGGAACGACATGTTTGGACGTCACTTTAAATGGACTATCGCTGCAGCGGTCACGGGGTCGATCCTTGCCGCAGCATCGCCTGCCCTTGCTGAAAACCAGATTGCCTTTATCCCGAAACTTGTCGGGGTTGGCTTTTTCACCAGCGGCGGTAACGGCGCATTGGAGGCCGGCAAGGAACTGAACGAAAAAGTCACCTATGACGGCCCGACCGAACCCAGTGTTTCCGGCCAGGTGCAGTTTGTGAACAACTTCGTCAATCAGGGTTACAATGCGCTGATCCTGTCATCCGTTTCGCCCGATGGCCTCTGCCCGGCATTGCAGCGCGCCATGAAGCGCGATGTTCTGGTCATGACCTGGGACAGCGATGTTAAACCTGAATGCCGCAGCTATTATGTCAATCAGGGCACCCCGGAACAACTGGGCGGCCTTTTGGTCGATATGGCAAATGACGGCATTAAAAAAGAAAAAGCCAAGGTTGCCTTTTTCTATTCCAGCCCGACGGTAACTGACCAGAACGCCTGGGCCAATGCCGCCAAGGCCAAAATTGCCAAAGAACATCCGGGTTGGGAAATTGTTACCACCCAGTATGGTTATAATGATGCGCAAAAATCGCTTCAAACTGCGGA
The DNA here is from genome assembly GCF_040148805.1 of Thalassospira sp. NFXS8. Taxonomy (NCBI): domain Bacteria; kingdom Pseudomonadati; phylum Pseudomonadota; class Alphaproteobacteria; order Rhodospirillales; family Thalassospiraceae; genus Thalassospira; species Thalassospira sp. NFXS8. Next base: position 7,783 of record NZ_JAGEMF010000007.1, read on the forward strand.
AAGCATCCTGAAGGCCTATCCGGATCTGGATGCCATTATCGCCCCGGATGCAAATGCCCTTCCGGCATCGGCACAGGCAGCTGAAAACCTGGATCGTGCGGGCAAGGTTGCCATTGTCGGGTTCAGCACCCCGAACGTCATGCGCCCCTATGTCAAACGCGGCACAGTGGAACGTTTTGGCCTGTGGGATGTAACCCAGCAGGGCAAGATCGCAGTTTATGTTGCTGATCATGTTCTTAAAGACGGCCCGATGAATGTTGGCGACAAACTCGACATTCCGGGCATCGGCACCGTCGAAGTTTCGCCAAACAGCGTTCAGGGCTACGACTATGAAGCGGATGGCAACGGGATCATTTTGCTGCCGCAACGTACCGTCTTCACCAAGGACAATATCGACGATTTTGATTTCTGATTTCCAAACCCGGAAATCATGGCGCGGCACCGCCCTCCCTCGGTGTCGCGCCACCTTATTTGTTTGTCAGATTATTTTTTGTCTTCAATTAACGGAAACGGCCCATGAAAAACCTTTGGAATGATCAGGACGCCCAATTTTATATCGATCAGGCCGTAAAACAGGGCCAACCCGCCGATCTTGGACTACGGGTTTACACATCCCGCATTATCGGGCAGGTGCCCGACCTTGTATTGCACGGAGGTGGCAATACATCGGTCAAGATCACACAGGACGATGGCACCCGGATCCTCCATGTCAAAGGCAGTGGCTGGGACCTTGAAACCATCGAGGCACCGGGTCTGCCCGGCGTATATCTGCAGCCGCTTTACGATGCCCGCCATGCCGGCAAATTGACGGACCCGGAAATGGTTTCCTTGCTGCGTCGCAATTTGCTGGATGCCGATGCGCCGAACCCGTCGGTCGAGGCATTGTTGCATGCCTACCTGCCCGACACATTTGTGGATCATACCCATTCCACCGCCGTGCTGGTGCTGGCCGATCAGGAAAATTCCGAACAGATCATGCGCGAGATTTACGGCGACCGGTTGGCATTTTTGCCCTATGTGATGCCGGGTTATGATTTGTCCATCGCCGGGGCCGACCTGTTTGACCAGTTCCCGAACTGTCAGGGATTGTGGCTTAAAAACCACGGTTTATTTACCTTTGGGGCGACAGCAAAACAATCATATGATCGCATGATTGATTTTGTTACCGAGGCCGAAGAATACATTGCCGCCAAAGGTATTGCCCTGCCCGGCCCCGAAATTTCCGATACCACCCTGGCCCCGGCGATTGAAGCCCGGTTGGCCGCAGCCCTGCAAAAAGGGGCGTCACCATTTGCCGCCAACATCGCACTGGACTTTCGCAGCACCCCGTCGATCCGGGCTTATCTGGAAAACCCGGAGCTTGAAAAAATTGCCCAACGCGGCACAGCCACACCGGACCATGTTATCCGGATTAAACCATTTCCCATGATTATTGATGCCGATGCGGATGAAAGTACCATTTTGGCCGCAATTGATGATTATCAGGGAAAATACAGTGCCTATTTCAATCGCAATGCACCCAATGCCAGCGAGCCAAAAGTGCAGCTGGACCCTTGGCCCCGTATTGTCATGATCAGAAATATCGGGCTGGTGGGTTTGGGCAAGGATGCAAAAGCCGCAGCCATTGCCGGTGATCTGGGCGAACAAACCGCCCGCATCATTAATGCTGCCGAAAAGATTGGCACATTCCAGCCCATCAACGAGGCTGATCTGTTTGATATGGAATACTGGTCACTTGAACAGGCGAAGCTGCAAAAAAAGTAAGTCTTTCTTACAGAGTCAGCCTGACCTTCTAGCCACCCGGCATAACCGCCAGCCGGGTGGCCTTTTTATGACATCACCCAAGCTTTGCCATTATTCGCTCACAAAATAGATAAAATTAATATTATCAAATAATTAAATCATAAAAAACGATTACCGATTAAACGAAAATCGTGAAGAAGTTGGAAATCCGGGAACAAAACGGAAAACAACTGGTAACCTCAGCGTGGTAAGCACAAACACCACGATACAAATCAGCAGGCCAGCACAGTCACGGTAGTGACATTATTTAAAATCGGCGAAATCGCCATCGCCAACAGCAATGTCAGGCCCTGCCCCCATATCGGCCCGGCATTACCCGCCGCTCACAACAAATACCCGGCAATGAGTTGGCCGTGCCGGAATTGCGCCAGACGTCGCAAAGTGGAATTAACTCGGCCCTGTGAGGGCTGGCGCGCACCGAATGCCACATTGTCAATCGTCCGCCTATGCTTGAAGTAAGTGTATTTTCCCACACAAAAACAACATTACGTCACGCACACTCAGGCTTAATGCATCACCATGATCAGAATGACCCTCCCGGCATCGGAAAATTCAAGTAAACGCACGAAACGGGTTCAAAATACAAAAGCACATACCGTCTTTTGCTCTATTCCGATGTAAACTCTGTGGTATCAAGGTGTAGAATAGAACGTCTATCACACAGTTATGAACGCGACAGGGCAATTATCCATAAACAAGACGTCCGATGATTGCCCTCACCACGGAACATATCGAACAATAATGGCAAAGCCGCATTCCCGATGAACAGCTTAACTCCGGAACAGGCCGAGGCAGAAGCCCGCGCCGCACTTGCCGCCAACAATTTCGTCAAAGCCGAAACCCTTACCCGCGCCTTGCTGACAAATGGCGGACAATTGCATATCTGGCGGCTGCTGGTTGCAACATTGCGCCGACAGGGCAAGGTGCATGAAGCACTGGAAATTCTTGACATGCTGGTGCAGCATGCACCTGGCAATCTGGATTTGCGATTTGATCTGTCTGAAGTTTTGCTCCTGATCGGAGATTTCAAACGCGGCTGGCGAGAATATCAATACCGCTACAGCCTGGATCATACCAAAATTCTGGACCGCAAGGTTCAAAAACCCTTATGGGATGGCCGGGTTATTCGCGATAAAACCTTATTGATTCATGACGAACAGGGATTTGGCGATACGTTCCAGTTTTTACGCATGGTGCCGTGGGTAAAACAGCGTAGCCAGGCCAAAATAGTTCTGCAAATTCGCCAGGAACAGGAAGGCTTTGCCAAACGCATGTCCGGGATCGATCAAATTGTTCGACAAGGCGAACTTCCACCAGCTTTTGACATGCATTGCCAAATGATGACCTTGCCAGAGGTTACCGATCTGACACTGGCCGATCTACCCGGGCAGATACCCTATATTACCGCCGACCCCCGACGCATTCGCAAATGGCAAAAACGGCTTGCAACGCTTCCTCGCCCGCTGGTTGCGCTGGTCTGGGCAGGGCGACCAACCCATTTCAATGATGCCGCACGATCCATGTCGCTGGAAAAACTGGCCCCGCTTGGCATGGATGGCATAACATTCCTGTCCGTTCAAAAAGGTGACCGTGCCAACGATGCCAATACCCCGCCAGAGGGTATGAACCTGATTAATCTTGGTCCCGAAATCTCTGATTTCGAGGATACAGCCGCCATTTTTAACGTCATCGACCTTCTGATTTCTGTCGACAGTTCACCAATCCATCTGGCAGGGGCATTGGGACGCCCCGCATGGGTCATGCTGCCTTTTGTCCCCGACTGGCGCTGGCTGCTCGATCGTGATGACACGCCATGGTATCCCAGTGTGAAACTGTTTCGTCAGTCGGCCTCTGGCGATTGGTCCGGTGTCGTACAAAACATGGCAACCGAACTGGCGAAATTGCGATCATGAGGCTCGCACACATTTTTTTACTGGTCATTGCCCTGTGGGGTCTTGCTGCCTGTAGCACCGTCCCCCAACGCGACGCCTTGCGCGACCAACTGGTTGCCAAAGCGGGTTGGTCATCTGGCGTTGTACCGTCCGGTGAATTTGATATTGCCGCATCCTGGAAAAACACAGGGCAAAGTCAAACCCTGTTTGTCTATCTGGAAGGCGATGGGCTTGCCTATATTACACCCAACCGCGCATCAACCAATCCTACACCGGATAACCCTGTTGCATTGCGCATGGCAATCGCCGATCCCCACCAGGGACCCGTGCTGTATCTCGCACGGCCATGCCAATATGTCATGCCCGATCATGGCCGTAATTGCGCGCGCCCCTACTGGACAGTTAAACGCTATGCACCGGAAATTGTCGCAAGCCTTAACACGGCCCTAAACCTTTTCAAAAACAAACTCGGCACCCGGAAACTTGTTATCGTCGGCTATTCCGGCGGTGGGGCCCTGGCAACATTACTGGCAGCCCAACGCAATGATATAGCAGGCATTGTTACAGTTGCAGCCAACCTCGACACCCGGTACTGGACTGACCGCGCGGGGGTTTCATCCCTTACGGGCTCGCTTGATCCAGCCGATTTCGCCGCCCGGCTGGGAAACCTTCCCCAGGTTCATTTTTCAGGCGTCGAAGACACAACCGTTGGGCCCGCGGTCACCCGTGCCTTTATGGCAAAATTACCCGCAAACACTCCGGTATCACACATTGAAGTGCCCCGGTTTGACCATTTCTGTTGCTGGGCGCAAAACTGGCAGCAATTAAGCATCCGCCCGGAACTAAAAACAATTCCCGGCTGGTAAGCTGTACAAATAGCTATTCATCCATGCCAAATGCAGCAAGCAATGGTGATAAATGTTTGGCGTAAGGCCGCCAACGCCCGACAGAGGTTGTATATAACGGTTCACGTACCTGATTAACGCTTGCTGTGCGGACCGGGCGCCTTGATTGATGAAACGCCAGGCAAGCTTCATTCCAGGGAACCCCGATAAAATCGGTTAGTCGCCGTGCCTCAACTGCGCAATTGGCAACAACGGCTTCGTAATCAACGTCAATAAATCGATCACCGGGTAAAACATTACGCCAATGTGCCATCAAATCGCGATATGCAAGGTAAAACTGGCCCAGCTCCGCCAGATCATAGGAAAATGACTGTTCGGCCGCGAACAACTTGCTATAGCATGACAGGCACGTGTCAATCGGGTCGCGCCTGCAATGAATGATCCGCGCATTGGGAAACATTGCATGTATCATGCCCACATGTAAAAAATTGGCTGGCATTTTATCCACCACATGGGGTCGGCCTTCCGCCATGGAGATGACCGATGCCAAATATTGCCCGGCCATTCCCGCCAGGTCTTCCATTCCCGCGCCATTACCTTGCGACATTGCAGCATCATTTTTGGCAATAATGGTACTGATATTGCGCAATTCACCAGCAGGATAAATATCCGGATGCGCCCCCAGGATCTGCTCAATCAGGGTCGTGCCCGAACGCGGCATTCCCACCACAAAAACCGGCATGGCGGAAGGGTCTCCCCGGCCTGCGCGTTCCTTTAACCATTCTTGCGAAAACCGGCTGGAAATCGATTGCAACCATCGACTGGTTTGCCCACCATCGTAATCAAAGGTTTCGCGTTTTAGTGCATTTCCTTCCGCAAGATAGCGAAAAGCATTTTCTCCATCACCAACATCAAGAAATGCTTTGCCCAATGCAAAGCACAACACCATCCGATCGATAAGCCCAAAACGCGAAATATTCTCGGCGTAGAGATGTTTCAGTGCTTCAAGTTGAGGATCTCCAACACTGAATTTTTTGATATCAGCCAACTGCCCCCAAGCCAAAACGTGTGCGGGGTCATCCGCCACAACCTCAGTCAAAATTGCAACGGCAGCCGATTTGTCATTTTGCGCGGCATACATTTCAGCCAGGTTGATACGCGCATTATTTCGTTCAAGCCCCGGCAGCGCCTGAGCCCGCGCAAAAGATTTCCTTGCATCCTCAAAACGGTTAAGTGCCTGTTGCGTTTTGCCCAATATATTGTGGGCACTGGCACTTTCCGGTGCAAACTTTACCGCTGCCATCGCAGCACGTAATGCATTGTCGGAATCTCCCCGGCGATGCAACACGGTGGCCCGTGCTGCCAATGCCGAGGGGTCTTCGGGCGCAAACCGAAGCAAGGCATCAAGACGCTGCATCGCACGGTCAAACTGCTGACGCTCGATGGCGATCTCCACAAGATTAAGATATGCCGTAACAAGTTGAGGATTAACGTCAATGGCACGCTGGGCATATGTCTCTGCCGCGTCAAACTTACCCTGCTTCATCAAAAGATTTGCCAGGTTGCTGTTCGCCTCAGCGTATCGGGGATGAAGCGCCAGCGCCATTTCATAAAAACGCTGTGCCTCATCAAAGTTTGCCGTCAGTAACAATGTATTGGCCAGATTATTGCAAGCCTCCGGGTTCTCTGGCTCCAATGCCACAACCCGCCTCAGGCATGTAATACTTTCCTCAAGTTTCCCGGATTCCTGTAAAATAATCCCCAGATTATTCCATGCACCAACCATTTCCGGCGCACGTTCAACAGCAGTCCGAGCGGCCTTTTCGGCCTCGCCCAACAATCTGTTTTGACGGCACATTTCTGCATAATTGCTAAAATAGCCCCCCGGAGAATAGGAAAACCCGCAAGCCTGACGCATATAATCCAGTGCCATATCCATCTTGTCATAAGCATGAGCAATCAAGCCCAGCAAATGAAGACATTCAATCTGTGCCGGTGACACAGCCAAAACACGGCGCGCAAAAACTTCTGCCTGCTGGGCTTGCCCGGCATTCCAGTGCGCATAAGCGCGTTCGATGGCCTGAGGAACGGTCAAATCACCCGATGCACCTGTTGAGGCAGACGACTTTGCTTTTGTTTTTGTTCGTTTCGTCATCGAGCAACCTTGTATTTTGGCAATGTTGATAAAATGGCGGCGTGAAACTGCAAATTATTCCCACCCCATGCAACACTTCGCGATAGCCAGAAAATGTTCAAGCAAAAACGGCAGCCCAAAACCAGGGCCGCCGTTTTATTAAATCATACGACCCTAAAAGTCCCAGGCGGCACGTACGGTTCCCGTCTGGCTTTGATAGCCTGACCGCAATTCACCGTCATATTCAACCCGCAAACGCGCCCCCTCCAACGTATCAAGCCCGATTGCAACACCAATCCGCGCACCATCAGATGGCAGGCGTTCGCTTTGCACCGAAAAGGCCGTGCCACCAATCCGACCCGTCGTGTCAATCGCACTGCTGGTATAATCATGTACCCAGGCCGCTGAAACTTCCGGCGACACCATGCCAAGGCCGGTATCAAACTGCCACGCCGCCTTCGCCCCGATTTCATGGGTCACGCTATCGGTATTCAGACTATCGACCGAATTATTCGCCGACCCGGCACCGGTTTCGTCATAGGCATCGTTCCGCGCATGAATCCAGCGCAGTCCAGCAAACGGCGTTACGGTTGTGCTATCGCCCAGGGCAAAGTCATAGCCCACCCGGCTGCTGGCCGAATATTGCTGGCCATCATAATCCGCGCTCGCCGTGCTGCCCAAAAAGTCGATCTGGCGTTTCTGGTCAAAATGGTTCCAGCCGGCACCCACCTGACCATCAACTGTTAAACGATCCTGCCGCCAACTGCCATACAGGGTCACCTGATAGCTATCAGTCCTGTTCGATGATCCGCTGGAATCATTGCTGCCATCGGTCCAGCTGCGCAACCAGCTAACAGCGGCCCCCGCCAACAGGTCCGGCGTTACAAAATGATCAAACCCGGTGGTTAAACCAAAGCTTTTGCTGCTAAAGCCATCCTGGTCGGAATTGCCTTCCAGATGCGCCGATCCGCCCAGAACCTGACCCCAAAGCGTGCTGTATTTGGTATCACCCCCGGCAGCAACACCGGTTGTTCCATCGCCAGCGGCACCCGCCATTGCCAAATCCTGATGGCCTTGCACGGCACCCTGAATAACCGTACTGGCCTGATTAAGAACCTGCACATTATTGGCGGCACTGGCCGGGGCCAGCTTTTTAATCGCCGATCCCTGCTGGCTGGTCGGCAAGCTATTGATTGCTGCCAAAACGTTGTTCTGGAAGGCAACCGCCTGCGGCGACGAACTGTTATTGATCTGGTCCAGTGTCGCACCAAAGGATGAACCTACACTCCCTGTGGGCGCACCAATCACTTGATACCCCCCGCCAGACTGCTTGGTGATTGTTACAACAAGATCCTTACCCGCGGTTGCGGTGGTCGCCCCGAGCCCCGAAGTGCCGACAACCGAGGCTGTCGAAATCGCGTATGTCCCGGTACCGCCCGCCCCAACAATGGTGTAAGTATCGCCCACCGACAAATTGTTGCCCGACATCACAAGCGTGGTATTGCTGATCGCGGCATTACCTGAAACAGCCAATGACCCAAATTCAGACGAAGACGCCGCCTGCACCACTAGCCCGCCACCGGTTTGTGTATAGTTACCAGTAATGGACAAACCATTCACCAGTTTAAGGGTTGCTCCACTATTAACAACCGTATGGGCACCAACATTGATATTATCGTTGAGCAGCAAATAACCACTTGTTAAATGCAAATCCGCAAAAGCATGAACGATATTGCCGATGTTATCGGCATTGGTGCTGCCTGTTTTGCCAGTCAATACCCCATAATGAGCATCGTCCTCGCCGCCAGCGATAGAGAAAGCCCCAGGCGTAATTGATCCGACGATGGTATTATCATATCCAATGTTACCGGCGATTTTCCCGGAATTGACAATGGTCATGTCCGCGCCGGATTTATTATAAATGGCATAGTTTCCGGTACCCACGATAGTACCGCTATTTGTTATTCGCCCAATAGTACCCTCGTTATGGATCCCAGCCGTACCGGAGATAATATTAGAATTTTCGATTAAATCGATCTGCCTTCCGGCCTGATTAATAATTGCAAAGCTATTTGGAGCTACAATTGTTCCGCTGTTCGATATTGTGTTTATTGTACCATAATTACTAATTACTACATTAGTCGATGACGATATTGTTCCGCTGTTTATTATCGTCCCAATTGAAGTATTATTGAAAATTGCCGACGACGATGTCGTCGTGATTTTGCCGTTATTCGATATAGCAGAAATTGACCCAGAGTTGAAAATTGCACCAGTTGATCCTGATAACAAACCATTATTGGTAAATGTTCCGACGGTATCACCAGACACAACAGTTAAAGCCGGGGAAGAACCGGACAGCGTCCCGTCCACCGTAACAACAACATTCCCGCCGTTCCATATGGCACAAGTCCGGGAGTCCGAGATCGTCTCTCCGCCTGATAAGGCAACACAACCGGGAACAGCGCTAGCCGGTGCTGTCATTAAAGGCAAAATGCCCATTGCCGCCGTTGATACACCCAGTAAAAGCTGCCAGCGGACGGCCGAAAACCGATTTGTCATGAAAATTGCCCCCAAATAGCAAAAACAGACAGTTTTGCGAGACACCCGCGTCAACCATCCTTCTTGCCATCACTAGGCGCTTTTTAGTAAAAATTGAAAAGTAAAAAGAAACAAAAATTCTGACAAAATCAGACATTTATAAAATATCAGCCTGCGCTAATAATAGAAAATCATTATAAAATAAATCTTCAAGGTACTTTCACCACTGAAGATATTCGACAAATGTAAAAATGGCGCCCTTTGGGACGCCATTTCGAAATTTCCGTGATTGGGTTTTACAATCACCCCTTGTTTCGCACAATTGGCGCTGATCAGCCTGTCACACTGTTGTCCGATTACGCGGCACCCAGTTATCGGGCAATTCGCCCTTGATAATCAGACTTAGAATATCGTCTTTATTTACCTCGCCTACCTGATGTTCGCCGACTTTTCGGCCATTTTTCATCACCACAATACGGTCGCATAACTCGCATACATCGTCCATATCGTGGCTGATCAGAAAAATGCCGATGCCTCTTTCGCGCAGCTTTTCGATCAGTTCGGCCACCATCGCCGTTTCCGACGGGCCGAGGGCGGCAGTAGGTTCGTCCATAATGACAATGCGGGCATTAAAATAAATCGCCCGGGCAATGGCGATAACCTGACGTTGTCCGCCCGACATATTCATGACGGCTTCGGTAATGTTTTTAAAATTCGGGTTAAGACTGCGCAACGCCTTGCTGGTTTCTTCTTCCATCTTGCGATCGTCGAGCATGCCGAACCGGGTTTTAAGCTCTCGCCCCAGAAAAAGGTTGGCCGGGGCATTAAGATGATCTGCCAATGCCAGGGTTTGATAAATGGTTTCAATACCACAATGGCGGGCATCGATCGGGCTGGACATTTCAACAGCATCGCCCTGAATTTTAATTTCACCGCCGTCATAGCCCATTGCGCCGGACAGAATTTTCATCAAACAGGATTTGCCCGCGCCATTGTGCCCCAGCACCCCGACAACCTCGCCCGGATACAGGTTTAACGACACATCTTCGACAGCGTGAATTCCGCCAAAACGTTTGATGATGTTGTTCATTTCAACAACAGGGCTTTGGGCATTCATCCGATTTTCTCCAACATTGGGCAGCAGAGATGTTGCGGAAATTCATCCCGCAACATCTGGTTCTGGCAAATTTAGTACAGAACGTTCTGGGCTTCGTCGGCGTCAATATTGTCCTTGGTTACAAGAACAACACCGGTATTGATGAAACTTTCAACCTTTTCGCCCTTTAACAGGGTCGCAATGGTTTCAATGCCTTTTTCGCCCATCTGATACGACCCCTGAACCGCAATTGCATCCAGCGTTCCGTCGCGAACAAAACCTTGCAAGTCTTCGTTACCATCAAAGCCAATGGCAACAAGCTGACCTTTTTTCCCTGCCTGCACAATGGCACGGCCCATCCCGATTGCAGTGGGTTCATTGGCCCCGAAAATACCTTTGAGATCCGGGTTGGAGGCCAGCACATCGGTTGTCTGGTTCAGGGCCTTGGCCATTTGGGATTCCGAATAAAACGGCCCAACAATCTCCAGATCGGAATTGGCTTTGATATAATCGGTAAAGCCGCCTACACGGCCAATTTCCGAGCCAACACCCGCAACATAGGACATGATCGCGATTTTGCCGGTTTTACCAACCTTTTCGATCATTTTCTGTGCACACAGCTCACCCGCCTTGCGGTTATCTGTCGATAAAAATGCCTGATAATATTCCTTGCCCGCATCGGACAGCGATGAATCAACGATCACCACCGGAATACCGCTTTCATATGCCTTTTTAACCGACGGAACCAGGGCGTCAGGATCAGAAGGAGCCAGCACAATACCCGCCACCTGACGGTTAATGGCGTTTTGTACCATGTTAACTTCGTCTGCCACCGCAGATTCCGTTGCCGGGCCCTGAAAGGACATTTCATAGCCGTCAAGTTTGGCAATGGCACTTTGCGCACCTTTATGCACATTCTGCCAATAGTTGGAGCTGGTGGTTTTAACAATCACCGCAATTTCATTGCTTTGCGCTGCGGCCAGGCTGGTCATGCCCACCAATGCAACAGCCGCCCCCAAAAGTAACTTCTTCATGACTTTTTCCTCCACTGATTTGATTTTTAATTGGTCGAACTTCGCAAGAAACGATCACCGGCGATTGCGCAGGTGGTCGACATAAACAGTTCCGATAATCACGCAACCGATGATTATTTGTTGAATGAACGACGAAACACCGTTCATATTCAAACCATTACGCAAGATACCAATGACAAAGGCGCCAATCATGGTGCCCGAAATTGTGCCGACACCACCCATTAACGACGTACCGCCAATAACAGCAGCAGCAATGGCATCAAGCTCGTACATTACGCCTTCATTAGGCTGGGCCGTCACCAGGCGTGACATCAAAATAATACCGGTAATACCCGCAAGAAAACCTGATGTGGCATAGGCGAACATCTTGGTGCCATTTACATTAACACCGGCCAGACGGGAGGCTTCCTCGTTAGAGCCAACGGCATAAATATGCCGCCCAATCGACAAACGGCGTAAAACAAAAGCAACGATAATTGCCATTATGACCATAAGAACAACCGGATAGGGCACCCCGGGGAAAATCATGTGCGGCAGTCCATTAGCCCCTTTTTCGAGCATCCGGAAGAACGACCCGTTACCCAGTTCACCAAAGGCTTCGCCCAATTGCGATACAGGCGCCGCCCCGGTAAGTTGCAGGGCAACACCACGGGCAATCATCATCATCCCCAGTGTAGCAATGAACGGCGCCAGCTTAAGGCGGGTAACAACCAGACCATTGATAATGCCGCATAATGTTCCCACCAGCACACCAGCGCCCATACCGGCATAAACCGGCCAACCAGCCTTGACCAGCAAACCAGCCACCGTGCCGGATAAAGCCAGTACCGACCCCACACTAAGATCAATACCGCCCGTCAGGATCACAACCGTGACGCCAATCCCCAAAAAGGCAATCGATGTGGTTTGCAATGATACCGTCATCGCATTGCCAAGCGAAAAGAAGGCGTTGCTGGTCAGGGAAAACGCAATAATGAGAACCACAAGACTGAAAAGGGCGGCAAATTTCTGCACCAGATCCTTGCGCTCATCGCCTGTCATATTCATCCAGAACAAAAATGGCGAACGGGCACGCGGCGGTGGCGATTGCTCCGTGGTTCTTTCAGAAGTCACGACGTATTTCTCCCGATTATAATTATCGACCTGACAAACTGTCGGACCACCAGCAATCCGTGGCGGGCAAGACAGCCGTTTTTACAAACCAACCAAACCGGGAGACGGGCAAAAATTAAGCCGCCTGTTAACTGGCAAAACGCCAAAATAACAAGCACGGCCAATACAGTTGCCAAAAACGTATAAAGATAGACGCCATACCCTGGATTGATTGTTTTTTATCGTTAAAAGACATTTTTAGTCAGCCCTCGGCGCTTGTCAAATGTTTTGTATGGATTAAAAACATTTTCCTGCAAACAGGGCTATACAGGCCGGACCAGGCATGCAGTCCAGCAGGCTAATCCCAGCTTACAGATGCCAGAAGTGTTCGCCGGGCAGTTTGAAGATGCTCCCGAAACCGGATCCGGCCCACATCAAAATCGCCTACCCCCAGCGCGTCAATCACCATGAGGTGTTCTTCAACGGCATCGGCATTACGTTCTTTTTCGCCGGTCTTGTTCCAGCGATAATGGTAATGGAAAATCAACGCGACCAGATCATAAAAATCGTCCGCAAAGCGGTTGTGAAATGTCGAAATGATCAGGCGATGGAAACGGTCATCCAACCGGGGAAACTGCATGTAACGTCCGTCAATGTCTTCTTGAAGGTATCGGTGTTCATCGCCCAGTGCTGCCAGTTTTTTCCAGCTTTCATGGTCGCGGGGCAATTGAACAAATGTATCAAAGGCCCGCAGCTCGAACATCTCGCGTACGTCAAAAAGTTCCATGGCAAAATCACGGGTAAAGCCATTTAAGACCCAATAACGATTGGGTTTTTTCTCGATCAGACCAAAGCGGGAAAATCGAATCAGATATTCCCGCACCGATGAAGCACTCACCCCGAAATTTTTTGCAAGTTCACTTTCACGCAACACAGTCCCAGGCGCCAGATCCCCGCCGACAATATATTGCATGAAGGCCGGCTCAATCAAATCAGCCGTTGGGCGGGTTTCGCTGGCCTGAAAATAATCAGCCTTGGCTGGTAAACGCAAAACCGTTTTCTCGCGCCCCTTCCAATGGATAATTTTTTCCTCGGCAAGGTGGTCCAGAACCGCACGAACCGTACTGCGGCTAATTGACCATTTGGCCGCCATTTCCTTTTCGGGCGGCAAGCACGCCTCGGCCCCAAGTGAAAGAATATAGTCGAGGCAGGCGTTATAGGTTTCCTTGTATGTCCTGTTGGTTTTTGCCACGTCTTTTCCGTTTCCCCGCACGTTTGAACTGAAAATGCCCGCTGTTTTCCTTAAAGGCAATCGCTTTGTCACGTATCTTGCGCACGCTGATAGTATTTTATTCATAAAAAACAGTTGACGGCAAATGCATCTTGTTTTTTATGTAGAAAATACAATTTGGGCAGTGTAGACCCGAAATACTTTAACCAGGGAAACAGCCATGACCGTGATGAAGACAATCGTATGCGTAAAACCCGGCACCCTTGCCAGCGGCACGGCGCCCCGACCCCAGGCAAAACCGGGGCATATTCGGGTTGCCATTCGCAGCATCGGCATTTGCGGGACCGACTATCACATCATGGAAGGTTTGCATCCGTTCCTGCAATATCCCCGCGTCATGGGCCACGAACTGTCTGGGACAGCACTTGACGCATCATCGAACGGCGATATTGCGGTCGGAGATCTGGTCGTCGTCAATCCCTATATCACCTGTGGCACATGTCATGCCTGCCGCATTGGCAAACCAAACTGCTGCACATCCATATCGGTATTGGGTGTACATGGCGATGGCGGCATGTGTGACCAGATTTGCGTTCCGGAGACGAACCTTTACCCCGCCACCGGCCTTACTGCACGTGACGCCGCGATGGTTGAGTTTCTGGCAATCGGCGCCCATGCCGTAAGCCGTTCACGCATTCAGGCAGGGACACAGGCATTGATTGTTGGTGCGGGCCCGATTGGCATTGGCACCGCCCTGTTTGCCAGCCTTGCCGGGGCCGAAATAACCCTTCGCGATACCAGTCAAAGCCGCCTTGACCGCGCATGCGCCATGATAAAAGGCGCAAAAGGGGTTCTGGTTAACGATGCCAGCGCCCGGTTACCTGTTGACGGTTTTGAAACAGTTTTTGATGCCACAGGTAATATTCATGCCATGAATGTCGCTATTAACGACCTTGCCCACGGGGGCACTCTGGTGCTGGTCGGTGTGGTCAAGGGTGAACTTTGCATTGATGACCCTGAATTTCACAAACGCGAAACCACCATGATGGGCAGCCGCAACGCCCTTAAGGAAGACTTCGAAAAAGTCATGTTCCATATGCGTGCCGGGGACGTACCGGTTGATTTGTTAAATACTCATGAGGCTTCGTTTGATCAGGGTGTAGAACAATTATCAGCATGGGTTCATAACCGCGAAGATATTGTGAAAGCCATCCTTCATGTCGGCTAAATTCCCTACCCCCATTGTTCAGTTTGGCACCAGCCGGTTTTTGCAGGCCCATTTTGACCTGTTCGTCGATGAAGCCCTGCAAAATGGCCAGGCAATTGGCCCCATTACTGTCGTACAATCAAGTGGGGACGCCAGCCGAAGTAATCGCCTTGCCGCACTGGCCGCTGATGAAGGATACCCGGTCCATATCCGGGGACTTGAAAACGGCGATGTGGTTGAACGCCAACAAAAAGTACGTTCTGTCACGCGCGCGTTATCAACGGCCACGGACTGGCCCAAAATTAGCGCAATCATTGTGAATGAGGCGGAATACATCGTTTCAAATACCGGCGATGCCGGTTACGCCCCGCAACCAGCCGATAGCGATGCCGAATTTAACCAGCAAATGTCGTTCCCGGCCAAATTACGACTATTGTTGCGGGAACGGTTTCTTGCACATGGCCGCCCGATCACAATTATGCCTATGGAATTAATTCCGGGGAACGGTGCTGTTTTACGGTCCTGCATTTTGGCGTTAGCCGCCAATGATGACAGTAACTTTCTGGACTGGCTGGAACACCGGGTTATCTGGGCCAACTCGCTGGTCGACCGAATTGTGTCCGAACCAATTGAACCTGCTGGTGCGATATGTGAACCCTATGCCCTGTGGGCCGTGGAACACCAGCAAGGCCTTGTTTTACCCTGCCTGCATCCATCCATAGAACTGGTTGAAACGCTTGATAATATCGAAGCCCTCAAGCTGTTTATTCTAAATCTGGGCCATACATGGCTGGCTGAACGCTGGCAGCGCAAAGGCAGTGATCCCGATTTATCGGTCGTAAAGTTTCTAGGTGACGCCGAAACCTTCAATGCCCTGCAAACACTTTATGAAAATGAAGTGATCCCCGGTTTCACGGCTGCGGGCATGGAAGAAACCGCACGAAGCTATCTGGCAACCACACTTGACCGGTTTCTTAATCCGTTCCTGGACCACCGCCTTGCCGATATTGCCCAGAACCATCGCCAAAAAGTAGAACGCCGCATTCAAGGGTTTATCCACTGGGCCCACAGCCACGGTGACACAACAAAAAAACCGACCCTTGCCGCCATGATCAACAAGGTTCCCGCACCATGAAGATTAACGCCCTTCGATTACACGAAACCGATAACGTCCTGATCGCCCTTTTGCCCTTGCTGGCGGGCGACGTATCGACACCTGGCATTACCACTGCCGAAGACATTGGCGCGGGGCACAAATTTGCCGCGTGCGATATCAAACTTGGCGACCAGATTGTTAAATACGGTCAGGTCATTGGTGTTGCAACGGCCGACATTGCAACGGGTTGTCTGGTCCATAGCCATAATCTGGCAATGGGCGATGCCCGTCTGGGTGCCGGTAAAGCCGACACACCAACCCTGCCCCGCCCGACGCGCGACACCTTTATGGGATATCGCCGTAAAAATGGCCGGGTCGGCACACGCAACTATATTGGCATTGTTTCCACGGTAAACTGTTCGGCCACGGTATGCCGCGCCATTGCCGAGGCCGCCACCCGTACTTTGCTGCCCAAATACCCCGGAATTGATGGTTTTGCCCCGATTGTGCATGACCAAGGGTGTGGCATGGTCAATCACGGCGAAGGCTATGACATTCTGGTGCGTACCCTTGCCGGGTATCGCGACCATGCCAATTTTGGCGGTGTTTTGCTGGTTGGGCTGGGCTGCGAAGTAAACCAGCTTAGCGCCTATGGTGAAATCGAAGACCCGGAACATGCGGCGCGCTATGCCAGCTTCAACATCCAGTCAGCCGCGGGGTCGTCATCAGCCGTGCGCAAAGCTGTCGAAATTCTCGATGGTATTGCCAAAATCGTCTCGCAGGACCAGCGCGAAACCTGCCCGGCTTCCGAACTGGTTTTGGGTATGCAATGTGGCGGGTCTGATGGTTTTTCCGGTCTGTCAGCCAACCCGGCCCTTGGCGTTGCCAGCGACCTTCTGGTTGCAGCTGGCGGCACCAGCCTGCTGTCGGAAACCCCGGAAATTTTTGGCGCAGAACATTTGTTGATCGCACGGTCCGACGCTCAAACCGGCGCACGCATTGCTGAAATGATCGAATGGTGGAAAGACTACGCCGAAAAGAACAATGCCACCCTTGATAACAACCCTTCCCCGGGCAACAAACGGGGCGGCCTGACCACCATTTTGGAAAAATCGTTAGGTGCGGTTGCCAAATCCGGCCGGGCACCGGTTTCCGATGCCATTGGCTATGCCTACCCCGTGCGCAAACACGGCCTGGTCTATATGGATAGCCCCGGTTACGACCCGGTATCGGCCACCGGCCAGGTTGCCAGCGGGGCGAATATCATTGCCTTTACCACCGGTCGCGGGTCGTGCTTTGGCGCAAAACCGGCACCGTCGCTTAAGCTGGCATCAAGCAGCACGCTGTTTGCCCGCATGCCCGAAGACATGGACATCGATTGCGGCACCGTCATTACCGGCTTGCAAACCCACGAAGAACTGGGCCTGCAAATTTACAATACCATTCTCGATACGGCGTCAGGGACCAAAACCAAAAGCGAAGATTTCGGCTATGGCGACAATGAATTTGTGCCGTGGAAAATCGGCGCGGTTCTGTAACCGGCCATTTCACGACACACCCTGGCTTATAACGAAATAAAGACTGGCAGGTTTGCAAAATACGTTGTGATCCTGCCTTTCCGCCCGAAGGCGGCAAAAACAATAATGATGATAATACAATCACCTACATCACCATTCGGGAGGAAACCCCTAATATGTTCTCGTCATTCAAAGCAATAATTCCATCCTCGGCGCTGGTTGCTGCAACCCTTGCCTTTGGCCTTGTGACATCAGCACAGGCGACAACGGTTCTGAAGTTCGCTCATGTCTATGATGAATCAACGCCTTATCACAAAGTCCTGCTTAAGGCCGCCGAAGAAATCAAAGCCAAAACTGATGACCGCTATGAAATGCAGGTTTTTCCGTCATCCTCGCTGGGCAACGAAGAATCCATCAATGAAGGCCTGTCTTTGGGCACCGTCGATCTGATTTACACCGGCCCGGCCTTTATGGCGCAAAGCTACCCCGAAATTGGACTGATCGATTATCCGTTTGTTTTTCGCAACTACGAACATTGGGATGCCTTCTGGAACAGCGACCTGCGCGATGAAATGGCAAAAGGTTACCAGGACGCCACCGGCAACGTGCTGATCACACATACCTATTATGGCACCCGGCAGGTCACCGCCAATAAACCGATTTTAAAGCCGGCGGATATGAAAGGCCTTAAAATTCGTGTTCCCAACGCACCGGCCTATACCCTGTTTCCCAAAGCAGTTGGTGCAAATCCCACGCCAATGGCTTTCTCCGAGGTTTATCTAGGCTTGCAGCAGGGCGTTGTTGATGCCCAGGAAAACCCGCTGCCAACCATCAAGGCGGGCCAGTTTTATGAAGTACAAAGCGACATCAGCCTGACCGGTCATACCATTGCCACCCTGACCACCCTTATGTCAGGCACCACCTATGACAATATCGATGATGCCGACCGCAAGATCATTATCAGCATTCTGCGCGATGCCTCGGCATCGGCCACCAAAGAAGTCCGCGATCAGGAAGCTTCCCTGGTTCAGTGGTTCAAGGATCAGGGTGTGAAGGTTCATGATGTGGACCGCCAGCCGTTCATGGACATTGTTCAGCCCTTGCTGAAAGGCAAGGATATGCCGTGGTCGCCCGAAACGTTCGAGCGTTTGCAGGCGATTGGCAAGTAAGCTGCTTGCCTTTGCCTGACCAGTGGGACGGATGGGGTGTCTCCCTGCTTCATCCGTCCTGTCTTGCTGTTTGATGCTGAAGGTGGCCCATGAACAACCTTTCAAGCGACAGTGAAATTGCCAAGGAAATTACCAGCCAGATAGATGCCCAACAAACCGATATCAGCGATATTTCCTGGTGGGATGCACCGATATTCGCTGTGTTCTGGGCGTTAATTCTGGTTGTTTTCCTGCAATTTTTTTCGCGCTATGTACTGAATAATTCCATTTCCTGGACCGAGGAAATCGCCCGCTATTTGCTGATCGTGGTGACATTTTCGGGGGCTGCAATTTGCGCCCGTAAAAAAAGCCACATCTATCTGGATTTTTTCCACCTTTACATTCCCAAGGCCGCATCACGGGCCCTGTTTTTCCTGATGGATATTATCACGGCCGGCTTTTTTGCCTATGCCGCATGGTCGGGCGTTATGCTGGCAAACCGCATGGGCCGCCAGCGCATGATCAGTATTGATGTTTCCCGGTCATGGATGTTCTGGGCCGTTGTTATCTGCCTGGCCATTACCGCCATTGTTACACTGGTTCGGGCGTTTCATTCCCTGCGGAGACCTGCACCATGAGCCTGGCCATTATGTTTATTCTGCTGGCTGTGCTGCTGATATGTGGTGCACCGGTTGCCGTGGCGCTCGCGGGGTCATCGCTGGCCTATCTGTTTATTGCCGGTATGCCGCCCATAACCATGCTGCACAACATGATCAACGGAGTGAACAGCTTTCCCTTGCTGGCCGTGCCGTTTTTCATCATGGCCGGTCATTTGATGAATACCGGCGGCATTACCGTGCGTATTTTCAATTTTGCCCGCGCCCTTGTTGGCTGGGCGCCAGGTGGACTGGGCCATGTTAATGTCGGCGCCAGCGTGATTTTTGCAGGCATGTCAGGGGCCGCTGTTGCCGATGCCGGCGGGCTTGGTAATGTCGAAATTAAAGCCATGCGTGACGCCGGTTATGACACCTCATTCGCTGTTGGTATTACAGCTGCATCCTCAACAATCGGTCCCATTATTCCGCCGTCATTGCCATTGGTTCTGTATGGTGTCATTGCCCAGGTATCGATCGGCCAGCTGTTTCTTGCCGGTATTGTTCCCGGCCTGCTGATGGCGGTTTCGCTCATGATCATGGTGGCCTGGTATTCGCGCCGCCGCAATTACCCGCGCGATCTGGCCTTTTCGTTTGGTGTTCTCGGCAAGGCCAGCAAGGAAGCCTTTTTACCGCTAATGACCCCGGTCATTATTATTGGCGGCATTTCCACCGGCCTGTTCACCCCGACCGAGGCCGCTGTGGGCGCGGTTGCCTATTCACTGGTTCTAGGCACCATAATTTATCGCACCCTGACCATCCGTCATTTGCTGCGCGTCACCATGGACACCATCGAAACCACTGCCGCCATCATGCTGATTGTCGGCGCGGCCGCGGTTTTTGCCTGGATCTTAACGGCCAACCAGTCCGCCCAGCATCTGGCAAACTTTGTGCTGGGTTTCACCGATAATAAAAATCTGATCATTATCCTGATCATGCTGCTGGTTCTGGTGGTTGGTTGCTTCATGGAAACCATTGCCGCCATCACCATTCTGGTACCGGTGCTCTTGCCCGTGGCCCATAGCGTGGGGATTGATCCGGTGCATCTTGGCATCATCGTTATTCTGAATTTAATGCTGGGCCTGTTAACGCCGCCGGTTGGCATGGTGCTTTATGTGCTGTCGCGCGTTTCCGGCGTACGGTTTGAGGAATGCGTCAAGGCAACGGCACCTTTCCTCATCCCGCTGTTGATCGTGCTGTTTTTGCTGGCTTTCATCCCGCAACTTAGCATGGCACTGCCAACCCTGCTTTACCGTTAAGCCAGGTCAGGCTGAAATTTTGACGGCCCGGATCCGCCAGATATTGGGGGACCCGGGCCGTTTTTTATGTGCTCTTCACCTCGACCGGCATTGTCTCGCATCGGGCAATCGTATCGCGCAACATTCCGTTCTTCCCGTCAGTTAATCATTTTATCCCGGCAGAATATTTTGAGTCGCTTTACTCTTGACATATGACTTATGACATAAGATGGTGAAGCACCGGGAACAACCCGGACAAGAACACGCAAAAATGCGATATCCTTTCGGGAGGAAACAAAATGAAACGGACTTTAGTCGCCCTTGGTGCGATTGCCCTTGCCTGTGCAAGTTTTTCCCAATCAGCCTTTGCCAAATGGCCCGAACGGGCTGTTACCATTATTGTGCCGTGGTCGGCTGGTGGTGGCACCGATGCCACGGCCCGTGCCGTTGCCCAGCAACTTGAACAACGCCTTGGTCAGCCGTTTAACGTTGTCAACCGGACCGGTGGTGGCGGTGTTGTTGGCCATGTTGCCATCGCCAATGCCCCTGCCGATGGCTATACGCTGGGCGTTGTGACCATTGAAATGACCATGTATGACGCACAGGGTATTCCCGGTGCGACGCCCGAAGATTTCACCCTGATCGGTCGTTTTAATGCCGACCCAATTGCCGTAAATGTCCGCGCCGACGCGCCCTATAACAATGTGGAAGACCTTATCAAAGCCGTCAAAGCCCACCCCGGCGATATAAAGGCATCCGGGGCAAACCGGGGAGGCCTGTCGCATTTGGCCTGGGCGGGTTTGTTAAACACGCTTGACGTAAACCCTGACGCCAGCCCTTGGATCGCCTCGGATGGGGCCGCCCCGGCCATGCAGCAACTGGCGGCGGGCGCCATTGATGTTGTGTCGACATCCCCGGCCGAGGCACGGTCGCTGGTAGAAGCTGGCGAAGCCAAAACACTGGCCCTTGTTTCAAACGAACGCAGTGATGCCTGGCCTGACCTTACCACGACCACCGAGGCCTTTGACATCAACTGGTCGCCCCTGCCATTTCGTGGGCTGGCAGCACCCAAGGGCCTACCGGAAGACATCACAAATACCCTGTCAAAAACCCTGAAAGACATTACTGAGGACCCGGAATTCCATAAATTCATGGCATCCCGCGGGTTTTCGGTTGCCTATCAGAACAGCGCAGATTTCACCAAAACCGTCATGCAGTCGCGTGAAGGGCTGGTGAAAACCATGAAAACCCTTGGACTGGCGAAATAGCGATAGGCTGGAGCATTACCATGCGTATCGATGACCGCCTTATCGGTTTGATATTCGCCGTTCTCGGGGCTGGGGTCATCTTTCTGGCACAGCAGCTTCCCGCTGTGCCAGGAACCACCTTTGGCCCCAACCTGATGCCAACCTTGATCGGTGTTGCCATGCTGGGCCTGTCAATCAGGATCATGATAACCGGACTGCGTGCCGCCCATCACGGGCCATGGTTCGATATATCGGCATGGCACGGTCGCACACGCGGCATTATCTGCGCAATCTGGACCATGGCAGGCGTTCTTGTCGCCATTTACGCATTACCGGTTGTCGGCTTTCCCATTCTTGGGCTGGTCTACACCATCGGGTTGATGCTGCTTTTGCAAATCCGCCTCGTTATTGCGCTGCCGGTTGGCCTGTTCGTGATTTTGGGCCTGCAATATGTGTTTGCACAAATCCTGTATGTTCCGCTGTCGGCGGGGCCACTTCCTTTGCCGTGGTGACAAGCATGACATTTGAAACTCTCGCTACCGCTGCAAATATCGTTTTTCAGGCTCCGGTCCTGCTCGCCATTCTGGGCGGTGCGGTTTATGGCCTGTTTATCGGGGCCATACCGGGCCTGACCGCCACCATGGCAACGGCCCTTCTGGTACCATTAACTTTTTATCTGGACCCGGTTCCGGCGATTGCCCTGATCGTTTCAACAACTGCCATGGCGATTACTGCCGGGGATATTCCCGGTGCGCTGTTACGGATCCCCGGCACCCCGGCATCGGCCGCCTATGTCGATGAATCCTATGCCCTGACCATGAAAGGCAAGGCCGAAACCGCGCTTAGCATCGGTATTTTCTTTTCTGCCTGTGGCGGGCTTGTCGGGGCCACGGTGTTGCTGGTGACCGGGCCGCTTCTGGCCCATGTCGCCCTGATGTTTTCCAGTTTTGAATTCTTCTGGCTGGCCATGCTGGGTTTAATGACATCGGCCCTGGTCAGCAGTAGCGACCCGGCACGGGGTTTTATATCCTTGCTGATCGGCTTGCTCATCGCAACGGTCGGGCTGGATGTTACCAGTGGTCAACCCCGGTTTACCTTTGGCTCTATCGACCTCATGGGCGGCGTCAGCTTTATTCCCGTCATGATCGGCATGTTTGCCTTTGCCGAAGTTTTACGCGGTTTTTCGGCCAACGCATCATTTCCCCCGGCCCCTGATACGTCACGGGCACGGCCGTTCCATGGCATGGGCCGTTTATTGATGCGCTATCCGTTCAGCTTTTTGCGCGGGGCATCGCTGGGCACGGCCGTTGGTGCCTTGCCCGGTGTCGGGGGCGACGTTGCGGCCTGGATCGCCTACGGCATGAGCAAACGGATGTCGAAAACCCCGGAAAAATTCGGCAAAGGCCACGAAGAAGGCCTGATTGAAGCCAGCACATCGAACAATGCCGGGCTTTCCAGCGCCTGGATACCGGCTCTTGTTTTTGGCATTCCCGGCGATGCCGTTACCGCCATCGCGGTTGGTGTGCTGTTCATGAAGGGCCTTAACCCCGGACCGCGCCTGTTTGTTGAAAATCCATCCATGCCCACCGCAATCATCATGACGTTTTTTGTCGCCAATCTGTTGCTTTTCCCCATCGGGTATCTGGCAATCAAAGGGGCGCGTCGGGTTTTGTCGGTACCACGGGGCATTATCGTGCCGGTGGTTTTGGCCTGCTGCATTCTCGGGTCCTTTGCGATCAACAATTCCACCTTCGATATCGGCGTCATGTTTGTTGCCGGCATCGTTGGTTACCTGCTTGAAGAAAACGGCTTTCCCATTGCCCCGATCATTCTGGGGCTGGTTTTAGGGCCGGTTCTTGAACGCAACTTCATCATGTCGATGCAAATCGCCAATGGCGATCTGCTTGGGTTTTTTGACCGGCCAATTGCGGCGGTTCTGGGCGTTATCGTTTGTTCGCTGCTGATCCTGCCAATTGCCCGTGCCATCTGGCGCGGTGTGGGCCGAACGAAACATCCGTAAACATTTTTCCATAAATCCTGACGACCACATACAAGAGAGAAACGAACATGGTTGATATTTTCAGCGTCAAAAACAAAGTCATCGTTGTCACCGGTGGTCTGGGACAGTTGGGCACGCAATTTTCCCAGTCTTTGGCACAGGCCGGGGCCAAAGTTGCCATCTATAGCCGCCGCCCGTTTGATCGCGACCAGATTGCCGAAAAATTCCCCGATGTTGCCGACAACATCCGGGTTTACGTTGCCAGTGTGACCGACAAGGAAGCCCTGCAAAAAGCAACCGACCTTCTGATTGCCGATTGGGGTGTGCCAGATGTATTGGTCAACAATGCCGGGATTGATTCCAAACCCGACGGATCGGCCGAACAAAACGCCCCGTTCGAGGATTATCCCCAGCAGTACTGGGATGAAATTATCAATACCAACCTGACCGGTGTCATGCTGACCAGCCAGGTCATTGGCAGCGAAATGGCAAAAGCCGGGCGGGGATCGATCATTAATATCGGGTCGATTTACGGCATGGTTTCGCCCAATCAGGCCCTGTATGCCTACCGCGAAGAACGCGACGGGGTGCCGTTTGTGAAGGCCATTTCTTATGCCGCGTCGAAATCCGGCCTATTGAATTTGACCCGCTATCTGGCAACCTATTGGGGTACCAAAGGGGTGCGCACCAACCTTATTTCCTTTGGCGGGGTTAAAACAGCCAGCTTTGACAAAGAATTCATTGATGCCTTCCTGGATCGCGTGCCGATGCGCCGCCAGGCTGAAATTACCGAATATAACGGCGTCATCCGTTTTCTTGCATCTGACGCCTCATCCTATATGACAGGGTCAAACGTTGTGGTTGATGGAGGATTTACAGCATGGTGACAGAAAGTGCCGTTCGCCCGGCAGATCGTGAAAGGCTGCATTTAAGCGTGGCCGAGGACCTTGAAAACCGGATTTTAAGCGGCAACCTGCCCATTGGCGACCGCCTGCCATCGGAAAGTGCCATCGCGCGCGATTTCAATGTCAGCACGCGATCTGTACGCGAAGCAATGCAAATTCTGGAAACCAAAGGGCTGGTCCGGCGCAAACATGGCGAACGCGCCATGATCGTGCGTGACGACGTTGCCGAATTTCTCGGCACCCTGGCCACGACCGTGCGGCAACTTTTTTCCACCAACCCGGACTATCTGGTTCAGTTGATGGATGTGCGACGCATGATCGAGGTTGAAGTCATCGGTGCTCTTGTCGCCCGGGACAACCCGATCACACCAGAAATAGATGCCGCCATGACCAATCTGCGCAACACAGCAAATGCGGACGAATTTGGCAAATTTACCGATTGTGATGCTGCTTTCCATCGCGCGCTGGTGCAATCTGCCGGCAACGATGTGATGGCGGTTTTATACAACAATCTGTACGGGCTGATCACGGATGTGATCCGGGTGACAAGCCGGGTGCCGGTCAAATCGCTCGACGTTGCCTGTGCGGAACATGAACACCTGTATGACCTGATCAAAAACCGCGATGAAGATGCAGCCAAGAAAGCCATGGCCGCACATATCAATAACAGCAGCAATTATCTGCAAGTTGCCATCGCCAAGGCCCAGAACAAGGATGCACAAGAATGACCCCCGACAAATTTGACTATTCAGACACCGACTGGAACGCCATCGAACGCCTGAAAAAATGGTATTCCGGCGACATCCATGACAGCATGGAACATCTGGGCCTGTGGGGCTATCTGGGCGGAATTTCCCTGTTTGGCACCCTGGCACCGGGCGAAGTTGTGTGCGGGCCTGCGGTAACGGTTCTGTTTGAACCATCGGACCGCAAAGGCGAACCGCAAGATGTGTATCACAACGCCATCGATAATGCGCCCAAGGGCGGCATCATGGTGGTGGATGCATCCTGTGCCGATGGGTCCTGCACGGGCGAACTAATGTCAACCGGGTCAAAAACCCGCGGCCTTGCTGCCACCATCGTTAACGGAACGGTCCGTGACCTAGCCCAGGTGCGTGAACTGGGTTATCCGCTGTTTGGCACCCATCCCAGCCCGGTTGGTGTAACGGGTAAAAAGGAACCCCGCCATTCGCAGGTCCCTGTAACCATTTCAGGCGTCACCATTCGCCCCGGCGACGTTATTTTTGCTGATATTGACGGCGTTGTTGCCCTGCCCAAGGAACATTTGGTCGCCATCGCCGATGCTGCCGATGATTTGGGCAAAAACGAACAATCCGCCCGCGACCGTCTGCTGACCGGTGAAAAACTGCAATCGGTCTGGCCTGCGGCCTGATTATCCCGACGGAAAAACAAAAACGGGAAACAGCCCTTGCCGTTTCCCGTTTTTCTATTGTGCTATTCTGACACTGAAAAGTCAGATCAACCCGAAACGCTGTGCCCGAACCAGCAGCCTTTCGGCACGTTTGCGCATCGGGGCGTCAATCATGCGGCCCTTCAAAACCGCCGCGCCCTTGCCTTGTGCCGCCGCCACCCCAAGGGTTGCCATCACCTCGCGGGCATGGGAAATTTGCTCAACACTGGGGGAAAAAGCCTGATTTAAAACCGGCACCAGTGCCGGATGCACACAGGTCGATCCCTCAAAACCAAACCGGGCAGCACGGCGCGCAATTTCCAGGGTCTTTTCAACATTGGAATAATCGGCCGCACTTTCCAGCAAGCCATAAGGCACAAGCCCTGCCTTGCGTGCGGCAAAGACCAGTTGCTGGCGCGGTAATAACAAGGTTTCCGGGTCAGGTTCCATACCGGCCTCGGTCGCGAAATCTTCGCTGCCCAACAGCAAGCCAACCGAACGCGACGACGCCGTGGCAATGTCACTGGCAGCAAAAAAACCCGCAGGGGCCTCGATCATAGGAATGAACTTGATGCTTCCTGGTGCAATCCCGCGCTCGACTTCGAGTTCATCAAGGGTTTCGGCCAGCAGGGCAATTTTATCGGGCCGGTCGGCCTTGGGCAGCAGAATGGCCTTTAACCCCGGCTGGACGATTTTTTCGAGATCGGGAATGGCCTGCCGCAGGCTGGCATTGATCCGCACCAATACATCGCTGGGGCCATCGACCATCTCGGCAATGGCGTCGGCGCACAGGTTGCGGGCATTTTCCTTGTCTGTGTCGGGCACACTGTCTTCAAGGTCCAACACGACACCGTCAGCACCGCGTTGCTGGGCCTTGCCGACAAATCGCGGATTATTGGCGGGCACATACAGCAAGGACCGCCACGAACAAGGGGATTGATCCGGCAAAACCGTCATTTATCCTTACTCCGGCTGACCAAACCACTGTCAAAGACGGCTTTAACCCGCTCATCATCATATCCAATATCGCGCAGGATCTGTTCGCTATGCTCGCCCAGTCGGGGGGCAGCAAAACGAATGGTGCCAGGGGTATCAGACAAACGCGGAACCGGGCTGTGCATGGCGATTTCACCAAGGTCATCGTCAGGCACATCAACATAAACGCCACGTTCGATGAAATGGCGATCTTCGTGAATATCGACAATGTTATAAAGTGGTGATGCTGTTATTTCGGCAGCCTCAAATTTTTCCATCACTTCATCGCGAGTATATTGGACGATCCAGTCACCAACGATTTTATCAACCTCTGTCCGATGAGCAACACGGGCCGCATTGGTGGCATAGCGGGGGTCGCTGTTCATATCGTCGCGGCCCATAAGGCGAAACAGGCGTTCTGCCATGCGCTGCATCGATCCTGAAAGGGCAACATACAACCCGTCTGCCGTTTGATAAACATTGCGCGGGCTGGATGTATTGGAGCCATTGCCAACCCGGGGCTTTGCCTTGCCCGTCAGGGCAAAATCCAGTGCCTCGGGGCCTAGGGTGGAAATAATCGGTTCTAACAACGACAGGTCAATCACCTGCCCCTGCCCGGTATCATCGCGCACCCGCAAGGCCGTCATAACCGAAAACGCCCCGTATAAACCGGCAATCATGTCGGCCAGGGCCAAGGGCGGCAATAACGGCCCGCCATCGGCCTCGCCATTGCGATGCGCAAAGCCCGACATCCCTTCGACAATCGTGCCAAAACCCGGACGCGGGCTGTAGGGTCCGGTCTGACCAAAACCTGACACCCGCAAAATCACCAGTCCCGGGTGATCCTTGCGCAATTGATCAGGTGCCAGACCCATTTTCTCCATCGTGCCGGGGCGGAAATTTTCAATCAGCACATCGGCGCGGGCGATCAGACCGCGCAAGATATCAATCGCGCCATCCTTGCGAAAATCCAGGGCGATACTGCGTTTGTTACGCCCATACACCTTCCAGAAAGACGAAACACCGGCATTTTGCCACGCCCGTAACGGATCGCCCGATGAAACCGGTTCAACCTTGATAACATCGGCACCAAAATCGGCCAATTGCAGCGAGGTCATATTTCCCGCCACAAGACGTGACAGGTCAACAACCACAAGCCCTTTCAAAGCACCGCTTTGTTCGGGGGTAAAGGCTGCCTTGCGCCAATGTGATGTGGGTGCATCCATGAAAATTCGGTCCTTCAATTCTATATTTTTATTCTGAAAATTCAGTTTTACGGGGCCGCGACCAGACCAACGTCTGATCGCGGCATAATGCTATTCGGTACCGACACGGCGGCGACGTAAAAACTGCTTGCTGATGATGCTGGCGCAGACCACCAAAACCATAAACACAACCAGCGTCAATGAAACCGGGCGGTTGACAAAGATACTCCATGACCCCTGAGCAAGCATGATCGATTGACGAAAATAGTTTTCCGCCAGCGGGGCCAAAACCACTGCCAGAATAAACGGGCCAGTCGGATAGTCGTTCTTACGCATCAAATAGCCGATAACGCCAAAGATCAGCGCAATCCAGATATTAAACGTGCCGTAATTCAGCGAAAACGCCCCGACAATGCACAGCCCAACCACAATACTGGGCAAGTGCTTTTGCACCAGACGCAGCAGGTTCACAAATAACGGGATCAACAACACATTTGATGCCAGCAAAAAGAAGTTTGCCAAAATCAGACCGGCAATCATGGCCCAAACCACATCGCCAGACTGAATCATCAAAAGCGGGCCAGGCTGCAACCCGAACATGATCAACGCGCCCAGCATAATAGCTGTTCCGCCGGACCCCGGAATGCCGAGCGTAATAAGCGGAATAAGCGATCCCGGAACAGCGGCATTGTTTGAGGCTTCGGGGCTGGCAAGACCGGCAATCGCACCTTTGCCAAATGTTTCAGGCTTTTTTGACAATTTACGTTCCAGCGCATAAGCCAGAAATGTCGCAATTGTCGCGCCGGCACCGGGCAGAATGCCGATGAATGTTCCCAGAATTGATCCGCGTACTGTGGGGGCGGATGCTTCTTTCAGGTCTGCTTTGCCAGGAATATAATCGGAAAAACTGAAATTTGGTTTACCCAAATTCAGAACGATCTTGCGTTCAAGGTTATAAAAAACCTCGCCCAGGCCATAAAGACCAATGATGATGGCAACAAAATCAATGCCTTCAATTAATTCAGGCACAAACGCAAACCGGACATGACCGGAAATGTAATCGCTGCCAAAGGTGCTGACCAAAAAGCCAAAGCAGGTAACGATCAATGCCTTGAAAACATCAGCGCCCGCTAACAGAACAATCGTGCTAAGGCCTACCAGCATCAGCATAAAATATTCCGGCGGCCCAAGAAAAATGGCATATTCCGCAACCACGGGTGCAAAGAAAACCAGCACGGCCAGGCCGAAAAATCCGCCAACAAACGAACTTATGGCCGAAATACCCAATGCCAGGCCCCCCTTGCCCTTGCGCATCATCGGATACCCCTCAAGGGCCGTAATAATCGCGGGCGCATCGCCGGGCGTATTAATCAGGATCGACGTTATGCGGCCACCATACATGGTCCCCATGTAAACACCGGTCAAAAGGCACAGGCCCGATGCGTGGGGCATGCCAAATGTCAAAGGCAGCATCAGCGCGATACCCGCCGACGGGCCAAGGCCGGGCAAAGCACCGATGACAGTCCCGATAATTCCGGCAAGGAAAATCAGAACAATATTATGAAAAGTCAGCACGGTTTCAAAGCCGCCGCTGAGACTGGCGAGAGTATCAAGCATGACTGTTTCCAGAACAGATGTTCAAGGGACGGGCGGTCAATGAAGGGGGATGCGCAACCAGACCGAAAAGATCAGGTAAATCGCTGCCAGCACAATCAGGCTGATCACAACAGATTTAAGCAACCCGTGCCCCGAAAACCGCCACGACAGAAGGACCAGCAAAAGACCGAGCGGGATCAGCACACCAATATACGACATGGCATAGATACTGATCGCAATTGCAAAAATTGCACCGCCAAGCATAAGAGCACCCAACGTTTCCGCGCCGCCATTTTCGCCCCCATCCCCGCCGTGTGCAGCGGTATCTTGCGGAGCAACAAAGCCACGTTTTGAACGCAACACTGCCCGAACAGCGACAACACCAACCAATGCCAGCAAAGCAATGGAAATGTTAAGCGGAATAAAACCCGGACCAAACGTGGTGTCGGTTGAATAGGGCATGTCAAGGCTGCCCCAAAGGAGGCTGCCGGAAAATACCGACAGCCCGCCCAGAAGAATGATCTCCGAAATTTTCATGGAGAACTCCGTTTCTTCGGAAGTTTCTTACTTGATGATGCCAAGGTTGGTCAGCGATGCTTTGTAAACATCGTTCATACCTTTAAGATATTCGGCAAATTCATCTGGTCCCAGAAAGTCAGGCACAACCGAGTTCGGCTGAATATAATTTTCCTGCCATTCCTTGGTTTCACTCATCGCCTTGACCATTTTCAAAAGGTAGGCCTTTTCGGTATCACCAATATCACCCGCGGCTACAACGCCGCGAAACAGGCTTAGATTGATGTCATAACCCTGTTCGATAAAGGTCGGAACATCGGGAAACAGTTCGACACGTTTTTCCGTGCTGATTGCAAGCGCGTTAAAGCGACCGGTTTTAATGAAATCGCCGACCGGGCCGGTATTGGTAATGGTGAAATCAACCTGATTGCTCAGCAATGCTGAAACAACTTCGCCGTCACCCTGAAACGGAATGTAATTCAGTTTTTTGCCAAGGGCTTCGGCCAGTTTGATGGTAACGATGTTTTCGATTGTTCCGGTGCCCGTACCACCCACATTCAAAACCTTGGCGGCTTTTGCAATATCGTCAAGTGTCTTGTAGGGGCCAGATGCGTTAACAACCAATAATTCCGGATCAACACCAAGGCGGGCAATCGGGGTGAAATTGGTGTAATCAAGCCCGATATTCGAGGTCAGCGGCGTCGTAATGAACGAAGAAGTCGCCGACATCAGAAAATGCCCGTCACCCTTATGCGAATTTAAATATCCAAGGGCCACGGCAGAACTGCCACCGGGTTTGTTGACCACATTAATCGGAACTTCCGACAAATCGTTATTCTGGATGATCTTTGCCATGGCACGCAACATGGTGTCGTGCCCGCCGCCAGGGCCATAACCCGCCACAAATTCAATACCGCGTGACGGAAAATCATCTGCCTGTGCAACCCCGGCGAATGACAGGGCAACAGCCCCGGCCAGTGCACCTTTTATCAATTTCGCGAAAGTCATCTTCTTCCTCCCAATGTTTTTAAATCGCAATTTCATGTCCTGTTTTCCCGTAGGATGGAAATTGCATCGACCTGGCGTCGGAAAACCTGTTTTTATCGGCTTTCGCAACGTATTTCCGACAGCGCGGCCGAAGCCTGTTGCCCTGCCTTAATAACGACAGACAGAATTTCATCCTGCCGTGCCGCAATTCTTTCGCGCGGTCCTGCTATGTTCAGCGCCGCAACCATGTTTCCGTTCCGGTCAAAAATGGGTGCAGCAATGCCAGCCGCCCCTTCGACCCGTCCCTGTAGATTCAATGAATAACCGTCGGTCCGTACCGTTTTGATCTGTGCAATCAGTTCGTTGATGTCGACATCATCACGTTCGCGGGCCAAGTCGGCGCAATAGGCATTTAATGCGGCGTCGCTTAACCCCGCCAGCAACACCTGCCCGGTGGCAACATGTGCGGCAATCCGCGCCACCGAAATGTCGCGGTCATAGCGAATTTCGCGCGCCGGCAGCACCTTGTTGAGGTACCGCACCTGCTGCGCATCATCAAAAACGCCAATAAATCCGGTTTCATCGGTCAGACTGACTGCTTCGCGCAAGCTGGCATCGACAAGTCGCAAAACCGTGCCCCAGGCACGGCTGTCGGCACTTGCCTCTCCCGGCAATCGGCGAATGTGGTAAAGGCCCGCCTCATCACGGCGCACATATCCAGTTTCCACCAATGTACGTAACAACATCAATGCACTGCTTTTGGGCAAAGACAGATTGGCAACAACGTCCGTAAGAGTTCGTCCGGCGGGCTGGCGTGCCAGCCATTCGATCACTTCAAGAATACGTTCAGCGCCACGACCACTCATCTTTCCTCCGGTATTTTCTAAAGTTCAGTATTTTGAACTTGTTCATTATTATGAACCAATGCTACAGTTGTGACTGATAAACTGTCAAGAAAAACCTCGTCCCTGGCGGGGCGCTTTCCCTTGTCTGTCATTCGCAAAATTTGAAATTGTTGTTTTTCAAATGCTTATAAATCTTCTCGCACCTGCGGAATAATTTCCCCTAACCTTGCCACAATTTCTTCTCGACTCTTTTTAAAGACTCGACTAGCGTTTGGTTAATCGATTAATCAATTCCGTAATCATCGCCAAACGCTTCTGCACAGGTATTTGATGGCCGCTCAGCGCACAGGACCCAACCTGACCAAAATTGCCTCCGCCCTTGGGGTGTCGACGGCAACCGTGTCCAATGCGCTGTCTGGCAAAGGTCGGGTTTCGGCAGATCTGGTCCAAAAAATCCGGCAAAAAGCTGATGAACTGGGATATGTACCCAGCAATGCTGGCCGAGCCTTGCGCACGGGCCGCTCGGGTGTTTTGGGGCTGGTCCTGCCCGACATTGCCAATCCGCTATTCCCGCAAATTGCCCAGGCCATGGAAATGGCGGCCTCAAATAATGGTTATGGCGTGCTCATTGCCGATTCACGCGGCGAAGTCACCACCCAAACCGATGCGATTGGCCGCTTAATCGAACGTGGTGTCGACGGGCTTATTGTTATTCCACGACGTGGCACCCGCATTGGCGCAGTTGGCTGCCCTGTCGCCATGGTCGATACCCCGTCCACTCCAGGCAACACTGTTTCCGCCGACCACTGGAATGGCGGCGAACAAATTGCCCGTCACCTCAGCGATCTTGGGCACAAAAAGATATTGCTGCTCGGCAATGACCCGGCATCGAACGTGCAAAATGACCGCATTGGCGGCATGAAAGCCGCCCTTGGCCACGAGATTTGCCATCAAACCATCTGGCTGGAACCGATATTGCGTAACGGGGGCACCACAGCATCCCTAAAACTGCCCCATCTGGTTGAAACCGGCGTAACGGCAGTTGCTACCGTATCCGACCTGCTGGCATTGCGGGTATTAACCGAACTGCAAACAGCGGGGTTTCGGGTGCCCGGACACGTCAGTGTTACCGGTTTTGATGATTTGATTTTCTCCCCGGTTGTGACCCCCGCGCTTACAACCGTTCATATGGATATGGCACAAATAGCCGAAATTGCCGTTGTGGCATTGTTGGCTGAAATAACTGGCAACCGCGCAATAAAAACAACAACACCCCCTCAAAAAAGAACGGTCCCCGATACCGTCATGGCTGATACGTCCAGGGTTCCGATGGAACTGATCATTCGGTCTTCCACCGGCCCGGCTTTCCCTTATCAAACCCACGTTCCCAATGGAGAGACGTTGTGAAAAAACTGCTGCTGGCTTCATGCGCCCTTTTGCTGTCCCTTAATTCCGCACAGGCCGACGAACAAAAGCTGACAATTTCGGTTTATGGTTTTGCCCAGGATGCCTTCAAGGAAATCCTGTATAAACCGTTTGAAGAAAAATGCGGCTGTGAACTGGTTGTGGAAACCGGAAATTCGGTCGAACGTCTTGCCAAAATGGAAGCCAACAAGGACCATCCGGTAATTGACCTCGCGGTGATGACCACGCAGGATGCCCTTGCTGCCCACCGCAAGGACCTGACCGATAAAATCGATACATCCAAACTGGCAAACTTTGACAAACTTTACGACATTGCCAAAGACCCTAACGGCGATGGTCACAGTCTTGGCTATACCTTTTACACAAGCTCGATCGCCTATCGTTCCGATAAAATCGACCTGACATCGTGGAAAGATCTTCTGTCTGACAAGCTGGCCGGCCATGTTGCCCTGCCCAACATCACCACCAGCCAGGGTCCGCTCACCCTTTATATGCTGGGCAAGGCTATGGGCGATGACGACACCACCCTGAAAGCTCCGATTGAAGAAGTCGGCAAGCACAAAGACGATATCGTTACCTTCTATGTCCGCTCCTCCCAATTGGTGCAGTTGATGCAGCAGGAAGAAATCTGGGCGGCACCAATTGGCCGATTTGCCTGGAAAGGCTTCTCCAAAATGGACCTGCCAATCAAATGGGCCACCCCGAAGGAAGGCCAGTCCGGTGGCATGAACGTGATGGTTTTAACCAAAGGCAGCGAACATCGCGATCTGGCCCTGCAATTCATGGATTTCTGGCTCTCGACCGATATCCAGACAAAACTTGCCGAAGGTCTGGTTGACAGCCCCGCGAACAAGGACGTCAAGGTTTCCGACGATATCGCCGACAACCTGACCTATGGTGCCGATACCGTTGCCAACCTGCATTTGATCCCGTCCGATGTCATGATCGATAATCGTGATGCCTGGCTGAACCAGTGGAACGAAAAAGTAGGTCAATAACGCTTGCATCCAGGGTGCCATGCAATCGCTACGGCACCCTGATCATACTGCATTATTGTCCGCGAAATGCCGAATTAGCTTTGAATGCCCTCTCGCGCCACCAACGCCAGGCATTCCACATATGACCACCCAAGCGAGCACCCAAAATGTTTCAGAACCGGGCCGAGGCCTTTGCCCTGGTCATGCCTGCCGCCGTTTTTGCCGGAGCCGTCTTTCTGGTTCCTGTGCTTATTCTTCTGTCCGAAGGATTTCACACCGCCGACGGCTGGAGCATACAGGCCTATATTGATTTCTTTTCCCATTCGCTTAATCAGGCGGTGTTTTTTCGCACCCTGAAACTGGCCGCAATGGTCACCGCGGCCGCCGCCGTCATTGGCTATGCCGCGGCCTTTGCGATTGTGAACCTGCCCGCCAAAGGCAAAGGCCGGATCACCGGGCTTGTCGTCCTGCCACTGATGATTTCACCGGTCGCACGTACCTATGCCTGGCTGGTTATTTTGGGGCGTACCGGCTTTGTCAATCAGGCGCTGGTGGCCATTGGTCTAAGCGACGAACCGATCCGGTTTTTGTTTACCGAAACGGCTGTTTTTATCGGCCTGCTGCAGTTGTTCTTACCGCTCATGATCATTTCGCTGATCAGCGCGCTTGAAAACATGCCGCGCGATGCGGTGCCCGCCGCGCGGGTTTTAGGTGCAAACTGGTTACAGGTTTTCACCCGCGTTATTTTACCGCTTACCCGCGAAGGGCTGGTGATTGGCGGCACGCTGGTTTTTACCGGTTCCATGACTGCCTATATCACTCCGGCCATTCTGGGCGGGTCCAAGGTTTTGATGCTGGAAACCCTGATGTATCAGCGTGTCACAGTCGCGAATGACTTTGTATCGGCCAGTGTCATCGCATTAATCCTGATTGTCATGGCGTTTTCGGCCAATCTTTTGCTTAAACGTCTGGCAACGGCGAGGAACAAACGATGACATCACGCCTGTTTTCCCCCCTCGTTCTTGTCCTCGTACTGGCGTTTCTGATCGGTCCTTTCGCCATTATCATTGCCGCCTCGCTTTCGGCCGGTGAAACTTTGGCTTTCCCGCCACAAGGATTGTCACTGCGCTGGGTTTTCAAGGTTTTTGAAATCGAAAGTTTCCGGCAAAGTTTCGGCATTTCACTGTTTCTCGCCATTGGCGGCACCTTAATGGCGCTGATTTTGGGTGTTCCTGCCAGCTATGCTCTGTCGCGCTATAAGGTGCCCGGCGCCGAAACCATCCGTACCATTGTCTCCTCGCCCATCATTGTGCCCGGCATCATCGTGGGTTTGGCGTTGCTGCGTTATTTTGTCGTGCCATTTAACACCGGCATTCTGTTTGCGTTATTTGTCGCCCATACTGCATTAATCCTGCCTTATGCGGTGCGCGTGGTTTCCGCCAGTCTGACCAACTTACGATCCGATATTGAAGAAGCCGCCGTTTTGCTGGGATCCTCGCGAGTTGGCGCGTTTTTCCGCGTGGTTTTGCCCAATATTCGCGGCGGTATTCTGGCGGCCTTCATTCTGGGTTTTGTCACCAGTTTTAACCAGGTACCGGTCTCGCTGTTTTTGTCGGGCCCCGGTGTGCGCACTCTGCCCATCGATATGCTGGCTTATATGGAAATCACCTATGACCCGTCGGTCGCGGCCTTGTCGGCACTTCTGGCTTTCATGTCACTGGGTATTGTCTTTCTGGCCGAACGTTTCCTAGGATTTTCCCGCTATGTCTGATTCCCGCTTTCTCAGCCTTGAAAAACTGACCCTGTCCTATGGCAAAAACGTTGCCGTGCCGGAAATGGACCTTGATATTGGCAAAGGTGAACTCGTCGCCCTGCTTGGCCCGTCGGGCTGTGGTAAAACCACAACCATGCGCGCCATTGCCGGGTTGTTAAGCCCGTCATCGGGCACCATCCGCCTTGATGGCACCGATATTACCCGCACCCCGGCCAACAAACGCCCGGTCGGGCTGGTGTTTCAGTCCTATGCGCTGTTTCCGCACCTTAATGTTTACGAAAACGTTGCCTTTGGCCTGCGTTTGATGGGCGTCAAAGGCAAAGACCTTGAAGACCGGGTTAATCAGGGCCTTAAAACCGTTGGCCTTGGCAAATTCACCACCCGCAAACCGGCCGAACTTTCCGGCGGGCAGCAACAACGTGTCTCGCTGGCACGGTCGATGGTGATGGAACCCAAGGTATTACTGCTAGACGAACCGTTATCAAACCTTGATGCCCGCCTGCGCCTTGAAATGCGGACCGAGTTGCAACGGGTGCAAAAGGAAAGCGGTGTGACCATGATTTTTGTCACCCACGACCAGGTCGAAGCCCTGGCAATGGCAGACCGCATCATTGTGATGAAAGACGGGTTGATCGAACAAATCGGCACACCTGAAGAAATTTATAATCACCCGGTGTCGGATTTTGTTGCCGATTTTGTCGGCTTCGAAAATGTCTTTGCCCTGGAAAACGGCATGTTGAAAACCGGTGCCCAGCATGTCGACCTGCGCGGGACGGTTCCACCAAACACCAAGGGCCTTGCATGGCGCCCCGGCACCATCACGCTTGGTTCTGGTCCCCACCATGGGCAAGTTCGTGGCACATCCTTTGCCGGTGGCACACGGGAATATCTGCTTGATACACCCCTGGGCCAGATTAAGGCCGAATGTGATGCGCACCTGCCGGTTCATCCGTTTGGCAGCACCGTTTCCTTTGATCTGAAAGTCGAAAAAGCAGCCCCACTGGCCCGTTTCGGGGGCCTGTGATGGCAATATGGATTGATACCGACATGGGGTTTGACGACATAGCTGCTGTGCTATGCGTGACCCATGCCGGTTTGAAAATCGACGGGATGTCGCTGGTGGCGGGCAATTGCCCGTTACCGCAAGTGTGCAGCAATGCCGCCGCCGCCGCATCACTGTTTAACTGGCAATTTCCCATTCATGCCGGACGGGCCTGCCCGGTTTTGGGCCGTCTTGAAACCGCCGAACGCATTATGGGACCAACCGGCATGTTAACCGCCGGCCAATCCCTGCCATCCGCAACCCTAAAACCAGACATCCCGGCATTTGATGCCCTGTGTAACTGGCTGCAAGCACCAACCGCACCCGGCGATGAACGCCATATTCTGGCATTAGGCCCCCTTGGCAATATTGCCGCGCTGATACTGGCCCGCCCGGAACTGGCCGCCAAAATAGACCGTCTAACATGGATGGGCGGGGCCGTAAGCCTGGGCAACCATACGCCATCGGCGGAATATAATGCATTCGCCGACCCCGAAGCACTTGCCATTGTGCTTGCCCATAATGTGCCCTTGCGGATGGTGGATCTTGATTTATGCCGTCAGGTAATTGCCACCCCGCAAGATGTTGTTGCGATCAGAAAGGCCAGAGGCAAAAACGCCCCGCTTTTAGCCGACCTGACCCAAGGCTATATCAATATCGGCCTGTCACGCGGGCGACAAGGCATGGCCATATTTGATCCCTGTGCCGCAATTGCGGTTACAAATGACGATGTCATCACATTTGCCCCGGCCCGAATTGACATAGACCTTAATACCGGGCCGTCACGCGGTCGCACCATTGTGGACCCGCGCCCAGCCGCCATAAAAAATGCCGAATATGCCGTTGGTGTTGATGCGGTTACCGCCCGCGAAATGATTTTTGCCGCCTTGCAAGCAGAAGCAGAAAAAGAATGAATACCAGAACCAGCGAACCCGCCGATCTAAATGATGAAACCCTGCGCAGCCGCGCCATCGCGGCCGCACGCGGCGATGCCCCGTTTGATGTGCTGATTACCGGCGGCCAGATCGTCGATATGGTCACCGGGGAAATGCGCCCGGCCGATATTGGCCTAACCGGCCCCCTGATCGCCAGCGTCCATGCCCCGGCCAGCCGCAAGGATGCCAATTGCACCCTTGATGCAAACGGCAAATTCATCACACCGGGCCTGATCGACAGCCACATGCATGTCGAAAGTTCAATGGTCACACCCGCAATTTATGCGCAAACCGTTGTGCCGCGCGGTGTGACCACCATTGTCTGGGACCCGCATGAATTGGGCAATGTCCTTGGCAAGGATGGTGTAAAATGGGCCACGGCGGCCACCCGCAATCTGGCGCTACGTGCCCTCGTTCTGGCCCCGTCCTGTGTGCCTGCGGCACCGGGACTGGAAGTTTCCGGCGCGGATTTTGACGGCGCAGCGATGGCCGACCTTCTGGCCTGGCCTGACATTGCCGGTGTTGCCGAAGTCATGAATATGCGCGGTGTCATTAACCGGACCGACCGCATGACCAATATCATGCAGGCCGGGTTGGCATCGGGTAAAATGATTTGTGGTCACGCACGCGGTTTAACCGGGGCGGATCTGCAAACCTTCATGACCGCTGGTGTCAGTTCCGATCACGAACTGACATCGAATGACGATTTGATGGAAAAATTGCGCGCCGGTATTCACATCGAAATGCGTGGGTCGCACGACCATTTATTGCCAGGTTTTGTTAAAACCATCAACGAACTGGGCTTTTTGCCGCAAACCGTTTCGCTGTGCACAGACGATGTTTTTCCCGATGATTTGGCCGATAATGGCGGGCTGGACGATGTTGTACGTCGGCTGGTTTCCTATGGCATGCCCGCCATTTGGGCCTTGCGCGCCGCAACGCTAAATGCAGCCACCCGGCTGGGCCGCAACGATCTGGGCCTTATCGCCGCCGGGCGCCGCGCCGACATCGCCATTTTTAACGACCTGACCAACTTTAGCGCCAGCCATGTTCTCGCCAACGGCACCCTGGTCGCCCAAAATGGTGAAATCATAGGTGCTCCCCTGGCATTGGACCCGGCCCCGCTTTACGACACCATGAAAATCAAACCGTTAACCCCCAACGATTTTCGCGTACAGGCAACGGGCAGCAAGGTAAAACTGGCAACCATCGACCAGCCCCGATTTACCCGCTGGGGTGAAATCATTGCCGATGTTAAAGACGGTTATGTGGTACCACCTGCAGAAACTACCCTTATAGCGGTTGCCCATCGCCACGGCGTTGTCGATGCCCGGCCCCGGGTTGGCTTTTTAACCGGCTGGGGTAAATGGCGAGGTGCTGTTTGCACCAGCGTATCGCATGACAGCCACAACCTGACTGTTTTTGGCGGTAACGCGCACGATATGGCAATTGCCGCAAATGCCGTTATTACCGCTGGCGGCGGCATGGCCGTGGCATCGAACGGTAAAATCGATGCACTACTACCTTTGCCGTTATGCGGGCTACTGTCCGAGGCATCGATGCGCGATGTCGCCGATCAATTCACTGCCATCCGCAGTGCAACCGACAATATTGTCGACTGGAACCCGCCCTATCTGGTGTTCAAGGCGTTATTCGGGGCCACACTAGCCTGCAATATCGGCCCGCACCAAACCGACCGGGGCATTGCCGATGTCATCAGCGACACCGTGCTGGAAACACCGGTTTTGGAAATCCTGACATAACCGGACCTTCACCAGGCGTCGCAGGCGGGCCTTGTTTGCAGAAACAAGGCCCGCAAACATTGCACGCATCATGCCTGCTTATAGAACCTTGTTATTCATCATTGGTCAGCTTTCAGTGAAGGCGTTTTTCTTAACCTTGACCACCGGTTCAACAAAATAGTTCAAAACGGTTTTGCTGCCG
This sequence comes from Thalassospira sp. NFXS8, assembly GCF_040148805.1. Taxonomy (NCBI): domain Bacteria; kingdom Pseudomonadati; phylum Pseudomonadota; class Alphaproteobacteria; order Rhodospirillales; family Thalassospiraceae; genus Thalassospira; species Thalassospira sp. NFXS8. The sequence continues at coordinate 48,093 of NZ_JAGEMF010000007.1, forward strand.
GTCAGGATGTTAATCTCGGCAATCATGCCTGGCACAATTTCAAGATCATTTCCCCCACCATCGGTTAAACGCGAAAATACCCTTACAACAACCGGGTAAACCGGCTCTTTTGTTTCGGGCAATTCAATTGCATCAGCCCCAATCGTGGTCAATTCACCATCCAGCGACCCGTAACGGGCAAAATCATAAGCCGTCAGTTTAACCTTTACCCGCTGGCCGGGATGCAGAAATCCGATGTCGGCAGGTTTGATATGGGCTTCAACCAGAAAATCATCGTTAATCGGCACAATTTCAACCAATGCTTCGCCCGGTTGCGCCACCCCGCCCAGAGTGGTTTTCAAAATCTGGTTAACAATACCATCGACCGGAGAGCGTATTTCAGACCGGTCCACTTTGCTGGCATAAGCGGGCAGGCTTTGCTCCAGCTCCGCCAGGTCCGCTGTAACTTTGGATAGCTCCTGCAAGGCATCCTTACGAAAGGTTTCATGCATGGTTTTAAAACGCTCGGCAATCTCACCTAGTGCCAGATTAAGCCGTTCAATGCGGATCTGCGATGTCTGCTGTTTTCCCAGCAGCTCTGCATGGGTACGTTGCAACTGAATAAGCGATAATTTAGGTTCGATCCCACGTTCGACCAACGGCTGGATCATATCGATTTCCGATTGCGACAGCACCAGCCCCTCGCTTGCGGTATTAAATTCGCTTTCGGCTTCGCGCTGTTCTTTTATCTTTTGCTGTTTTTGCTGTTCCAGCACCGCCAGTTCCGATGCCAGTTCCGATTGCCGCCCTTTAAACAGGCGTTGCTGGGTCAGGGTTACAGCCGGGGCGCTTTGCGTCAGACCTTGTGAAAACTGCAAATCAGTTCCCTGAATTTCGGCCGTTAACCGTTCAATCTGGGCTTGCAGGGCAAACTGTTTTTGTTCCAGTTGGTTATATTCGCTTTGCGATGCCGTAGTATCAAGTACCAGCAACAAATCGCCGCGATGCACCCGTTGCCCTTCATGCACCAGCAAATCCTTAATCATGCCGCCATGCATGGTTTGCACCTTTTGCAAATCCTGCGACGGAATAATTTTGCCCGATCCACGGGTGACTTCATCGACCTCGGCAATTGCAGCCCAGCTGATCATGCTAATCACGAACAAGGCAATCACGCACAACAACGCCCAACCTGAAAAAAACGATTTGCGACCGTTTATCTGACGAATGATTTCGGAATTAAGATCACGGTTACGCATCTCCGTTCTCCTTGCCATCGGCTAGCGGTTTTGCGGCTGCCTGCCCTGTGGCCGTATCATCCACACGGGGCTGCGCCAACGTCTGTGACAATGGCGGGCCGTTTTCACCCTCCAGCAGGTCGTTATCAGTTCCCAATGCCGCTCTTTCTTCAATTTTACCGGGGTCGGAATTAGGGGGGGCTTCATCAACGCTGTCACGGTGACGTACGATCTTTGCAACCGGTTTGGCACTTCTGGCCCTTGCCATGCGCTTAAAAGCTACGCTGGCAGCGTTGGCATCGGCTGCAGGGCCACTTTCCCCGTTTGGCTGCGGGTTTGCCTTGCCTTGCGGCGGCGATGATGTCTCAACTGATTCAGATGTCTCTGTGGATGTCGGCGGCTTTTTATTTACAATCGATTTCGGCCCCCGCGCCACCACCGCACCACCTTCGACCACAATCACGGTATCAACCATATCAAGCATGCTGGGGCGATGGGTCACAACCAGAATGGTTTGTTCTTCGGCCTCTGTTCGCAAACGGTTCACCACGATTTGTTCGGTTTGCATATCCATCATGCTGGTGGGTTCATCCATCAGCAAAATCGGTGGTGCCCCAACAAGCCCGCGTGCCAGTGAAATGGACTGGCGCTGCCCACCTGATAATCCTTCACCGCGTTCCTGGATCATCAAATCATACCCGCTGGGATGGCGGCTGATAAAATCATGGGCACCCGACAGGCTGGCGGCACGCAAAATATCATCATCATTGGGACGATAGGCCCCCACGGCAATATTCTGTTTGACCGACCCTGAAAACAGCCACGCATCTTGCAATACTGCCGAAATGTTGGCACGCAAATCAGATGGGTCAATCTGGCGAATGTCAGTGCCATCGACCAGAATAGACCCGCTATCAGGTTCATAAAGCCCCAGCATAAGACGCAGGATCGTGCTTTTCCCCGATCCAATACGGCCCAGAATGGCAACCTTTTCACCCGGTTCGATCACGAAGGATACATCGCGCAGGGCAGCAATATTTTGCCCCGGATAGGAAAAATTGACATTTTGAAATTCAATCCGTCCGGCCAGCCGCGCACGCGCCAGATAATGCCGCCCGTCCTGCCGTTCGGTTGACTGTTTCATTAACCCGTCGAGATTACGATATGATGTCCGCACCTGATTGAGCCGGGTCAGGGTTTGGGCAATTTGCCCCAAGGGCGCCAAAGCCCGCCCCACCAGAATAACCGACCCCACCAAAGCCCCCATCGAGGTTTCGCCCGCCGCGATCAGGAACACGCCAAAAACCACAATGCCAATTTGCGATACCTGCTGGGCCGTCGCCGTCATATTGACAACCATATGCGAAATACGACGGCTGCGTGCACCAACCCCGGCCTGAAATTTAAGACTGTCTTTCCACCGTTGCCGCATGAGCCGGGCCGCACCCGATGTTTTAACCGTTTCCAGCCCGGAAATGGTTTCCACCAGCACACCTTGCTTGGTTTGGCCTTCTTCAAAGGCTGACTGCGCATAACGGGCCAATAATGGCTGCACACCAATACCGACCAGAATAATTGTTGGTACAGCCAGAGCCGGGATTAACACCAGTGGCCCACCAATACCGTAAATCACGAACAAAAACAGAATGATAAAGGGAATATCCACCAACGCAACCAGCGAAGCAGAGGTGAAAAATTCGCGCAGGGTTTCAAATTCGCGCAGGGTATTGGCAAAGGCCCCCGACGACCCGCGCCGATCCTTCATTTGCATATCCAGCAAATGATCAAAAATTTCGCTGCCAATTTCCTGATCGGCGCGGATACCGGCGCGATCAATAAAATGGGCCCGCAGCATTTTGATGACAAAATCAAAACAGATGGCAAACCCGACACCAAAAGTCATGGCGATAAGGGAATCAATCGCTTCGTTGGGCAGAATGCGGTCATAAACCACCATCGTGAACAGCGATACTGTAAGGCTTAAAAAGTTGGTTAGGGCTGCGGCGATAATAACCTGAAGATAAATCGGTTTATTTTTGCCAAGTGCCGACCAAAACCAGTGCCGCCCGCGTTTTGCCAGTTGATGGTCAACATGCTGCTTTTCACGAAAATAAGGGCGAACGGCAATACCAAGGCCACTAAACACGCCACGCAAATCGGCAATTGGCATGATCACCGGGGCATCGCCGTAATCCGGGTCATATACCGCCAGTTTATGCGGGCCTTCGCGGCTTACAATTACCACCACCTTGCCATCATCGAGAAACGCCGCCACCGGCAAGGATACATGGCTTAGGGTTTCCAGTTGAAACTCACCCGCGATACAGGCAAGGCCAACCTTGCGGGCCATTTCGGCAAAGATTTGCGGGGTAATATCCTTATTGCCATCTGCAATATTGCGAAAATAATTGGCTGTTACCGACATGTCATGATGGCGACACAAATAAACCAGGCATTGCTCGACATAATCAATTTTCGGGCCATTGACGCCAGGTTTTGGTGTATCGGCATCCGCAGAAAATGCCGGTTTATCTTCCATCTGCTTTTTTTCGTCGGCGTTCGGCGAACGATCAGCCTTGCCCGACCTCCGGGCAGGGGGAAGGGTCGTTTCCGGGGGCAGTTCCTGGCGGTCTTTCGTTTTTTCATCGCCTGCATTATCAATCGCGCGCAGCGGGGTCAAACGTCCAAGGGAACGGTTCATTTCGCCTCCCAGCCAAAATCATTTATACCAAAGCCAGGTAACAGTTCGCCGGTTAGGGATAACAACACATATCGCGACAAATCGGCCATCGTTCGGGCGTCGATCAGCGCACTCGCGGTTTGATAAAATTCACGTTGACTATCAAGCACATCTACCAGATCGCGGCGTCCGATCGAAAACAGGTCAAGGTAGGTCAGGAAGGTTTCTTTTTCGGCCCGCGCGGCCAGCGACAACGCTGCGAGACGTTGTTCACGGGTAACAATATCGGTCATTGAACTTGATATCTGACGTTCCAGTTCCAGCCGGGACTGTCGTTCACGTTCGCGTGCCTGTGACAAACGGTTCGATGCCCGGCTTTCGCGGGCCTGATCACTGCCGCCATCAAACAGGTTATAGTTCAGACGTAAATAAAACCGCATTTCATTGTCGTTGCCACGCGGTTCGGACAAATCATATTGCCGCCCCTCAACAACCATCGATACACGCGGATACCAGGCAGCCTTGCTGGCATCATATTCAAACGACGCCGCACGGCTACCTGCCTCGCTTTGTGCCAGAGACGGATTTTGCTGCAAGGCGTGCTGCAAGGCAATTTCGGCATTTTGGGGAATATCAGGGACAAGGCCGGGGCGTTCGCCGTGCGTTGCCTCGGCACCGAACAATTCGCGATAGCTGGCCCGCGTCCGGTCAAGTTCACCAATAAGTTCGGTCAAATTTGCATTGGCTTCGGCCAGGCGGCCTTCGGTGCGGTAAACATCAGCCGTGGTCCCCGCCCCGCCTGCGGCACGGTCATTTACACTTTTAAAAATCAGTTCGTGGCGGTCACGATTGTCAGTGGCCAGCAACACCTTGGTTTGCAGCCGAACAATATCAAAATACGCGGAAATTGCCCGTAGACAAAATTGCTGCGCCGCATCAAGTGCAGCGTATTTACTACCCGTCACGTTTTCACGCGCTGCATCAATACGGTTAAAGATTTCCCCGGCATCAAACAGCAACTGACTAACCGATAAAACACCATCAGGGTCGTTATCCTCGCCAACACGTTCATTGGCGCGCGCAACATTATACCCGCCTTCCAAGGCAAAATCGACCTGGGGGTATAACGCGCCACTGGCTTCAGCCACGCTGTCGCGGGCCTGGCGGGCACCATAAATGCTGCTTTGAATAGATGGATGGGTTTCCACCGCCTGGCGAACCTTGGCGATAAAACCCGGCTGTGACACCGTTTCTGCCATGGGGCGTGCCCCATTTCCAGGTTGCTGCAAAAACTGATTTACCAGTTTTTCCGAACCGTTCATGCTTTTGGCGATGTCGCGAAACAGCGGTGTCATCGCACTTGAACCTGCGGCACTATCGGCAACCTTCTGCGCCTCAAGTTGCGCGTCCATGCTGTCCGCAAGCCCCGCAGGCGACACCGTTACCGCTGTCCCTGCGGCCTGATTGCTGGCTGCATTCCCCGAAACCGGTAATATTGCGGTGCTGATCAACCCCGTTATCAGCACCAGGCAGGCTATCCTGTTTTCCATTCTGGGTTAAACACCAATCCCGCTTCCCCCGCAAAGGGTGCATGTCCCCGAAAAGCAACAAGGGGTGGACCTGCCACCCCCTGCGCCCGTGATTTTAAATAAGCCTATGTTTCTGAATAAAAAAGATCCGAAACACTGGCCGTATCTATATCGCCGCTAATGCCGGTGACATTGATAAACAGGTCTTCCGAACTATTCACTGCACCGTCACCATTATCGACAATCAGATATGCCCCGGCGGCTTCCCCACCGCCAGAAACCTCAACAAACATGGCGGCACCATCACCTTGCAAGGTCAGGCCTTCAAAGGCCGTCGACAAATCAAATCCCTGATCCGCCGAATTGGTGATCGAACTGTCCACCGATATGCTGCTCGGAACATTGTGATCCCCGCCCAAGGCCGACAAATCAAACTTGTCTTCGCCAATCACAAAGTCGGTAATCACGTCCAGCATTGATGCGGTGCTATCGGAAAGTGCGCTTGCCGTATCATCAACACCGTTATCCAAAGCCGAACCTGCCTGGTAGGCATTAATCGAATGGCCGGTTATTTCTTCGTCTGACGCCACAAACAACGTGTGTTCATCTTCCAGACCAACCGTATAGCCAAAGGATTTAAGGGTATCGGCAAAGCGCAAAACAATATCAGCCAAACTGTCCGAACCATGTACCGGTTGTGTAAGGGTGAAATCGTCTATCGACAAAACGAAAGTTCCATGGTCCTGCAACGACTGATTTTCCTGGGCGAAGTCATAAAAATCAAACAGAACGGCATCAAACGTATCGTTCTCGCCCTGTGCAGGATCGATATAACCCGCATTTGGACCCAAATCGCCAAGGAATGTTGCATCCATGGTGAAATCGGAATCGTTTTCCTTGCCAGCAAATGTGATGGTTCCACCATCAACAGTAATGGTGTCAAAGAAAGTCGCATCCGGGTCGCCATCACTTTTGGCAAAGGCTGCATCCTGTGCCTTGATTTCATCGGCAAGTGCCTGAATGCTCTCTGCTGCACTGTTTGCAACAACCGGGGTCGAAAGATAGTTGGTTTCAACATCACCGGTCGCTGTTGTAATGACCAGCGTGACCGACAGGAACGATCCGGCAACATAATCGGCGTCGTTTGTCGATAATGTCAAAGTACCTGTTTGCGCAACATTTGTATCCGCGTCCACATCAACACTGAAGCTGTCACCTGCATCTGTTTCAACAAAAACAGAACCGCTATCGGCATGAATGGTGCCTGAATTATCAAAATCTATCGATTTTCCGTCAGGGACATGAATAAACAGCCGGTCCGCTTCGTGATTTGAATCCCCATCCGTATCAAGCGCAACCGCGTCAACCACATCGGCATTCTCGTCTTCATCATAGGCCACCTGCGCCTTGGCAGCAATTTGTGCCGCCAACTGAAAAATCAGCCCACCCGGTGTATCGCCATCGCTCATTTGAACCTGGAAAACGTCGTCTCCAACCGTTAAACGCAGGAAGTCACCTGGCTGTGGTGTGGTGGTGTCGGTGAAGCTGAAAGCAAACAGCCCCTCGGACTCTGGCTGGGTTCCATATGCCGTGCCCTGTGAATAGGTGTTGGCATCAACGGCAACGCTTTCGCCAACCCCCGCAATTTGCAATATCCCGTCATGCACACGGGCGTGATAATCATGCCCGCTGTCATTATTAATGACACTGGCAAGGTCGGACAAAACACTCTCGATAGAGGTTTCGCTCTCGTCTGCCCTTGCGCCATAGGCGTAACCGTCAATCACAACCTCAAAGTAATCACCCTGGGTCGGCGTGTAATCGGGATACTCGACGGTTACAGCTTCCCCACCCAGACGCATTGCGAAGATGTCATTCCCCGCCCCGCCGGTCATCACATCGGCACCGCTACCCCCCATAAGATAATCATCGCCACCATTGCCGATCAGGGTATCATTGCCATCCCCCCCTTGCAGGGTATCGTTGCCTTCACCACCAATCATGGTGTCATTGCCGGTAAACCCGCCATAATCGCCGTCCACGGGATCATTCTGGATTTCGCCTTCCACAATCAGGCTTTGCGTGGATGTCAGTTCTGACCCGTCAATGACCACACCATTGGTCATGGCGACATCATTGTCGTTGTCATCAATAACACGGCTAACAACGGAAATATCCCCAAGGGTACCATCGCCGTTCTCATCCGCTGTCGAGGCAAGCTGCGAACCGATTTTAAGATTATTTCCAGCTTCGTCGGCACGCAATTCGATACGGTCAATATTGGTAATGGTCACGTTGCCATCGGCAAGAGATTGATCTGTCAGGTCAAAATTGCCCGCCGTTGTCAGCAACAGGCGGTCATTTGTGGCCGCCTCCAACGTGCCGTCGATCATCAATCCGGCGGCCAGAACAGCCGTCGTCAAATAAAACCGGTCACGTCCCGTGCCCCCGATCAGGGTATCGGCTCCACCGCTGTAATAGATGCGGTCATCACCGGCACCACCATTGATGGTGTCATTTCCCAGCCCCCCGCGAATACGGTCATTACCCGAGAACCCGCCATATTCAAGGCCGGTTTCATCATCAATCAGGATTTCACCCTGAAAATGAATGGAATGATCCGCCGACAGGCTGCTGGCATCAACGACAACCCCTGCCGTGATGGGAACATCGATTTCAGTATCACCATCTTCGACGAATGCCCGCGATACGATCTGGATATCGCCCAGGGTTCCATCCCCGTTGGCATCCGCCGTTGATACCATGCCATCGCCCAGCGCCAGCGTATAACCCGAAGCATTTTCACGCATTTCGATACGGTCAATCTGCCCAATCGTAATATCGTGCGTTTCAAGGTTGTTGTCGGTGAAATCATACTCACCGTGCGCAGCCAGGATCAGCCGGTCATTTGTGTTTGCTTCAGCAGCACTTGCCTGTTCCGTGTCCAGGTCATAGGCGCCGCCAAAAATGAACGTTCCGTCTTCAAGTTCCGATGGGCTGTCGATATAAATCCGGTCAGTTCCCAAGCCACCAATCATGGTGTCAATGCCTGTCCCACCATGCAACCTGTCGGATCCGGCCCCGCCGTTCAAAACATCGTCGCCACCATTACCGTTTAGGCGGTCATCACCCTCGCCCGCCATAATGAAGTCACCGCCAGCACCGCCCCAGATGGTGTCGTCCCCACTAAAGCCGCCATAGGTTTCGTCACCGGTTTGCGGGTCGTTCAAACCAACATGAACTTCGCCGTCAAATTGCAGGGAATCTGTATTTTCAAATGCTGTTGCATCCACAAAAACACCGTTGGTGATCGGTGATGCTGTCAGGCCAATTTCGCTTTCATTATCAACATAAACCCGGCTGTTGATGCGAATATCGCCGCCCGTACCGTCGTTATTTGAATCCGATGCAATGGCAAGGTCATGCCCCAGAATAATCTTGAGGTTTGCGACATCCATCGCCACATCAATGCGGTCTATATTGCTTACCTGCGCTGTTGTCAGATCAACATCAGCCCCCGTTTCAAGATCGATAATCAGCCGGTCCTGGGCAACAGTATTGGCTTCGGTGGACGACCCGCCATTACCGTCAATCACGCTGCCCGAAAGGCCCGACACATCGGTCAGATAAATCCGGTCATCGCCAGCACCGCCAATCAGGGTGTTAACGCCGGCACCGCCATAAAGCCGGTCTTTACCGTCACCCCCATCAAGGTAATCGTTACCATCATTGCCATACAGGCGATCATTGCCTGCACCGCCATTGATGGTATCGGCCCCGGCGCCGCCATAAACGGTGTCATCTCCGCTAAAACCACCATAGGTTTCATCACCGGTCTGGGGATCATTCAGTCCAACATGAACTTCGCCGTCAAACAGCAGGGAATCACCAGCTTCCAAACCCGATGCGTCAACAACGATCCCGTTTTGGATCGGCGATGCCGTCAGGCCAATTTCACTTTCATTTTCAACATAAACCCGGCTGTTTACCCGAATATCACCAAGATTATCATCTTGATTGTTATCGGCAGATGCCGCCATTGCATGGTCAATTGTCAGGGTCATGCCTGCAATATCCATACCCACATCAATACGGTCAATTCCCGTCAATGTCAGGTTATCAGCGGTCAGGTCCACCGCTACCGGGTTCTGACTTTCTTCAAGCTGAAGCACCAGGCGGTCTTCGCCTGTACTGCCAACTTCGGTTCCATCACCATGAATTGTAAGGCTGCCGGCAAGATCCGCGGTCGAGTTCAGGAAGAAACGATCCTTGCCCTCGCCCCCAACCAGATAGTCCCCGTCCCCTTCAATAAAGATGCGGTCATCACCCTCGCCGCCCATAACCGTATCGGCACCCGTGCCACCGATTAAGGTATCATTTCCTGTACCGCCCATCAGGGTATCAACGCCATCGCCCCCCAAAAGGGAGTTTTTGCCTTCGGTGACGCTCAGAACATCATTACCATCGCCGCCCATAAGGGTATCATTCCCGGCATTCCCGCTCAGCGTATCATCGCCAGCCCCACCGATAAGGGTATCATTGCCAGCACCCCCCGTTACCGTGTCGTTGCCCATGAAACCGCCATAGGTTTCTTCACCGTCAACAGCACGTTCGCCATCAAAATACAGATGGTTGTTTTCCGTAAGGCCCGATGCATCAACCGTGATGCCATTTTGCATCCCGACATCAAGGTCATTGCTATCATAAATGCGTGAAACGATGCGAATGTCGCCTGTCGTTTCATCATTATTCGCATCCGACGTCGAGGCAAGCTGATCACCAATAATCACGGTCTGCCCGGCCACGTCATTGTTCATGTCGATCCGGTCAACACCATTAAACGACATACCACTGGCGGTGAAATCAAAGCTGTCATTGGCTTCGCCGTGCAAGACCACGCGGTCCCTGCTACCTTCATCACCGTCGGTTCCGGTAATGGAAAGCCCGCTGACCAAATGATCCGCTTCAAGATGGAACCTGTCATCGCCGGTTCCCCCGGTCATGGTATCTGCGCCGCCGTTTCCGTAAAAACGACCGCCTTCGTCGCCGTTTGTCAGTATGTCGGCCCCGGCGGAACCATAAATCGTTCCCTCAACAAGTTCACCAATCGAAACACCTGCAACATCGGTCGGGAAGCTGGCTGAGAAATTGTCATTATAAGTTTGCAATGCTTGATAGCCGGCTTCCTGGAAAGCACCATTGCTGTCAAACAACCCATCTAACAGATTTCCCAAAGTGGCATTTGATGCTGCCTGAATTTTGATCGCTGAAATCATCAGGTTCATCGCATCAATGCTGGAGGCATCCTGCATTTGCAGTTCACTCGGCATCAGTTCGGCAAGGGAACCCACCGTATTTGCAAGTAGTTCCGCAACTTCGCCAAACACATCTTGCAATGTGACGCCAGTGGCAACTTCTTGAGTTTCGTCAAAGTTTTCAGCCCCAACCAGAGCATTGCCAACACTTTGAACAAGATTGCCCAGAACCGTGCTGTTGGTCCAGTCCACACTGGCACCATTTGCATTGCCAATTGCAACCGCGATCTGTGCCAATACCGCATCGGAAATTTCGGCAAGGCTGAAATCATTTTCGCCTGACGAAAGAACCGGCTGCAGTGCTTCTGCAAGCTGCGCCGAAATGGTTAGCATTTCCGCGGCCGCAATTTGCAGCGTGGCCGCATTGGCGGCATCAACCGCCGATGAACTGCCTGAAGCCACAACCGCAACCGGGTCAATGGTTAAAACATTGGCGCTGGAAAGCGACGATGCATCCAGCCCCAATCCGGCGATCAAATCACTTTGAGCATCAGCAGCATCGGTTGAAATATTTCCTGCAACCAGCTGATGCATTACTGCAGTCAGCGATGTTACCACGGTGGCATTCTCGCCAACAGAAACCGACAACGCGCCATCAAATGCCTGCCCCGTCGTCATGTCCGTACCGCCCGTCACCCGGACAGAAACATTCTCGGGCAGAATCCCGGTAAACTGGTACCCTTCAATGCTGTAGTGGCCGTTGGCATCGGTCGTCCATGTCTGGGTCCCCACCTGGTTGCCATCGCCATCCACCAGCATCACGGTTGCACCAACCAGATACCCGTCAAGGGCCGTGCCGCTTTCGTTGTAGGTTATACTGGACTGATATTCGACATCGCCACTAAGGCCTGTGTCATCAATCGTGGTGCCTTCAGGAACGGCAACAACCACGTTGCCCTCACCGGTCGCACTAAATGTCACAGTTAGTCCGTCAACATCTTCGGCCTGAATAAGGGCATTATTCGGCCCGGTAACAATCACCTCATCAATACTACCCAGATCAAGATCGCTTAGGCTCACATCGCCATTTGTCGTATCGATGACCAAACGAACCGTCCCGCCAGACAGTTTGGAAAAATCATAGGCTCCGTTCGCCGTGATCGTGACATCGACATTACCTGTGGCCGAAATATCAACCGTCTTGCCCGCTATATCGGTATATGTCAGCGCCACAGCCGATGTATCAACGCTTTTAACGGTAATGGATATTGTACCGGTATCGGTCGTCAGTTTCGCAAGATCACTGCCAACAGATGCGCTACTGGCTTCCGTCAGGGCGATATTGCCCGTGCCGGTTGCAGCCAAACCACCAAGATCCCCCAGTGCTTCTTCCGTAATTGAAAGATCCTGATCAGCAACCGCCGAAACACTGATCACACCACTTGCTACCGTCAGATTATCCAGAACCGACGAAACATCACCAGATACCTCGGTAATGGTAATATTACCCGCCCCGGTCGCTTCAATACTGCCATAGGAACCCGCTTGTGCCTGGGTCAGGCCAAGATTTTCGCCATCGGCCGCAACAATGTTGATCACGCCGCTATCTACAGTAATTTTGTCACTGTCAGCGACAAGTGAAGCGGCGGTTACATCGGTCAGCGTCACATCGCCAGAACCACTAACGGTAAAACTGTTGATATGTGCCAAATCGGTTTCCGTAATCGAAAAGCTCTCGTCATTGGCTGCGCTCAAGACCAGACCACCCGTAGCCGTCAATTTGCCAAGGTCACCCGCAAAATCCTGCGCTATCAGGCCGCTCACCGTAATTGTCGATCCATCCGCCACACTCAGGGCCGCAAGATCATCAAGTTGGGTTTTGGTAATGCTCAGGTTTTCACCCTCTGCACCGGTGATGGTAATCGTCCCGTTATCAATGGCAGATATTTTTACCAGATCGCCCGCAAATCCACCGGCAGTTACACCGTTCAAAACGATATTACCGCCCCCTGTTGCCTGAAGTGTCGTTACTTCGGCAAGATCCGTTTCTGTAATATTAAATGTCTCGCCTGCGGCACCGGTAATTGCAAAGCTGCCGTTTTCAACCGTAATTACCGCCAAATCCGACGCCAGCTTTGCGGCCGTTACCCCTGTCAGGGTGATGCCGCCGGTTCCAGCTGTATTCAAGGCCGTTATGGCATCAAGGTCACTTTGGGTCAGCGTAAAATCTTCATCCGCCGCACCGTTAATCGTCAAATCCCCATCAACCGTTGTTTTGGCCAAATTCGCATCCAGGGCACCACCAGTTGCATCATTGATGGTCAGGTTGCCGCCACCTGTTGTTGTCAGTTGATCAACATTTGCAAGTTCGGTTTGGGAAATTACAATATTTTCACCCGCAGCAGCCTGTATTACCAGTTCGCCGTTGCCAATTGTCAGTTTACCAAGATCTGTCGACAGCCCCGCATTCGTGACATTGGTCAGGGTAATATCACCCGCCCCTGTCGTCGCCAGGGCAGACAACCCTTCCAGCTGGGCTTCAGTGATCGTAAAGCTCTCGTCCGATGCCCCGGAAACAGAAATCGAACCATCCGCAACACCTAACTTATCAAGGTCGGCAACAAGGGCCGCACTGGTTGCATCGCTAAACGTAATGGTGCCATTGCCGGTGGCACTGAAATGCCCCAGCGTATCGAGTTGAGCCTTACTGAGGGCAAAGTTTTCATTACTTGCACCTTCAAGCGAAATGCTGCCTGTTTGCACCGAAAGCTTTTGGAGATCACCAGCAAAATTAGCGGCGGTTACCCCGGTAAGCGTGATAATGCCTGCCCCCGTGACAGAAACACTGTCAAGACCATCCAGCTGGTTTTGCGTTACCGTAAGGTTTTCGCCATCCGCACCTGCAATCGTAATCGAACCACTAACCACCGACAATTTACCAAGGTCGTCTGCCAACCTGGCGTTGGTCACACCTGATACTGCAATGGTGCTGGTGCCCGCGGCACTAAACGCTGCCAGTTTATCAAGCTGTGTTTCCGTTAGGATAAAGGCCTCGCCATCAGCGCCCGAAACTGAAATAGACCCGGTATTGGCAACGCTTAATTTAGCCAAATCCGTCCCAAAATCCGCGTTGGTTGCCCCCTCAAAATCAATGGTGCCATTACCTGTGGCCTCCAGCGCCGCCACATTATCAAGAAACGCTTTGGCAATAATGAAGTCTTCACCATCCGCACCTTGTAAGGACAAGTCGCCATTGACAGTTATCTTGCCAATATCATCAACCAGATCAGCCGCTGTCACGCCACTAAGCGACAAATCACCCGAAATGGTTGTAAACTGGGCCAGTTGATCGAGAAATGCCTTGGTAATTTCAAAACTTTGCCCGTTTGCCCCCGAAATTGAAATTTTTTCACTGCCGGCATGCAATTTGGCAAAGTCAGCGACAAGCGTGCTACTGGTTGCCTCACTATAAGCAATAGTACCTGTTCCGCTTACCGTTAAGCTGGCAATCTGATCAAGCTGGGCCTTGGTCAGGGCAATATTTTCATCCGTCGCAGCTTCAAAGGAAATGCTTGAACCGGTGGCAACGGTCAATTTTGCCAGAATAGCTGATACATCATCAGCACCATCAAGGCTTGTCAGGGTAATCGTGCCGGTACCCGTTGCTGTTAACGATGCAAGACCTTCAAGCTGGTCGTCCGAAATTGAAAAATTACCGTTGATCACGCCGGTCACATTGATGGCAACCGTATGCCCGGAAACATCGATCTTGGTTAAATCTGCCTGCAAGGCAGCACTGGTTGCCCCACTATAATTGACGATGCCGTTATCGACATTAAAATCAAGCGCGGACAGGCGGTTCAACAAGGCTTTGGACAAGGTAAGCGTTGCGCCATCAGTATCCGTAATTTCGGCGGAAATTCCGGTACTGACTGCTGTCGTCACCTTCGCCACCGAAGACGCCAGATTTGCAACTGTTGCGCCCGTCAACGTAACGGTGCCGTTACCCGTTGTTGTCAGACTGTATAAGGATGCCAAAGACTGCGCACCGCTCGCAGCGATGGTAAAGCTGACATCGGTGTCCCCAACCACAGCAATACGATTATTGCCGCCAAGATCGACAATGTCGTCCGCCAGATTATAGAAATTTGTGTTGCCAGCGCTAAGGTCGGAAATACCGGTAACACGGAACGTAAATGTTCCCGTAATCGTATTAACCGGGTCCCCCTGCTGCTCGTCTCCGGTTGGAATAAACGCGCGCAGCACATCATAGGATCCAACAATCGTTGTCCGGGCATCTGCTGCAGCAGTCAATGTTGTGACGGCACCAAAATCGTTAACAATCACCGGGCGCCCAACACCGGATAAATTAAGGGATGTCACCACATTGGTTGCCGGAATGGTCAGTGTTCCGCCTGTATAAACCACTGATCCGCCACCGTCTTCATCCAGTGTCAGTGTGATATTACCCGATGTCGGCAGGTTGGACAGCGACAGTACTCCCGCCTCGGTAACCGAAGCCGTAAAGGAACCCACACCGCCATTGTTTAGCGAAACATTTTCCGCTTTGGCCGATTGCGCTGCCGCATCAAATTCAGAAGCAGCCTGCGACAAATCACCAGATGCGGCCCCTTCTCCAATGGCATTCGCAGCTTCACCCTGGGCGATATACTGGCTCTTAACCACATCATTTATCGAACCCGCGTTTCCAACATTGGTATTGCTGGCTGAAATTATCGAAGCTGCGTCATTAGCAATGGTCGAGCTAACCCCGGCAGACTGCAACACAGTATTTAATGCTGTACTGTCTAACGCCACAGGTGCCGCAGCACCTTTGATCTGGGCAGCAAGGGCTGTTGCCACCATGTCAATCGCCGAGGAAGAATTTCCTTCCGTGCCCGACCCGGTAAGAGCCTTGGCACCCATGGTCATAATATTGGCAACCTGAACGCCAGCCTTGAACAAGGCTTCGTTGCTGGTCGCGACAGGATCAACGGTTTTCAAATCGTCAGTCAGGTTGAAAGCCGCCTTGACCGCAGAAAGTGCATCCGCCTCACTCTCCCCATCATCAATCAGCTTTTGCACCAGTGTTGTCAGTGGCGTGACCACGCTGGAACCATCAGGAGCCGTCAATGTTCCTTCAAACGCCAGGCCAGTGCTGATATCGGTACCACCTGTGATCTTAATGGCGCCACTGCCGGTCAGGCCGGTAAAATTACCATTGGCATCGGTTGTAACTGTATTGCCCGATCCATCAACACGCGACACCGTGGCGCCAGAAATGTAACCATCGACAACCTTGCCGCCGGATCCACCACCAAACGCACCCCCCAGTCCACCGCCGCCACCGCCGCCGCAAGCCGCCAAAGGTAAAATCAGGGTAGAAATAATGCCGATCTTCAGGTTGGCATTATATTTCTTCTGCCAATCAGCAATAAATTCCAGAAATGCCTGCCGTCCCTGGGGAATCTGGATCTCGCGTGCTTCTAACGCATCAAACCGGTCCAACCCGACATCCTGATGCGCCACCCGAACCGACGGTAAAAAATGGCCCGCCAGAAATGCGGCACTGGTATCACGATCAATCGCATTGGCAAGATCGCCAACAACTGTATCCGCAGACGTAACAACGCTATTCATGTTCGAAGTCATGCTGAGTTTCCCCATTTAAACCCAAGAAGGCAAGTTCAATGCCCTGCTTGCAAGTGTCCCAAAGTCTTGCATTATGCTCTGATCAGGTTTTCGTCTACCCAGCCAAAGCCACCCCTATTGCGATCTATAATTACAAACGGAAAAATATTTTCAAATATTTTTGACTTAAAAAGTGACCATCTTCACTATCTCACTCTAAAGTATAGAATCAAAAACTATCCTTATGTGTCATTAACGTCAGATGTAACACTTATCAAAATGATATATTACGTCTTCGTTATTCAGCACTTTCATCGATGTCATTTTTTTTACTTTCAAAGCTCCGGATGCGTTTGTGCTGACAACAGGGTAATTTTCGTCTTATAAATTATTAGAAACAATCTATGGAAAACCATAGGTAGGCACTTTTACCGGAATGGCAGGGATGGCCCTTCAGCTAAATAACGATCTTTTTGATCTGTTAAATGCACTGGACAATGCGCTGTCTGTGCCAGACGCATGGCAAGCGGGGTTGGGGTTTTTCAAGAAATATGGGGGTAATCAAATTACCTATACCCATGAAAGACAGGATGGCAGCATCGTCTTTCTCACCACCCTTCCAGACTGGTGGATGACCTATTATCTCGAAAATGACTATGCCAGCCTGGACCCGTTTATTGATGTCGGGCGCGCTTATTTCAAACCAACCCGGTTTGATACCAGATCGGTTAATCTGCCAATTTCCCTCTCTGCGCCCGCCGCTCAAATGCTTCAGGAATTTGCCGAAACAGGCTCGAGTAGCGGATTTGTCATTCCAACAATGGCCCCCTCTACCCTGAAAATCAGTGGCTTCAACATTGCAAATACAATGGAAAAGCAGGAATTTTCGCAATTTTATAGCGATAAGGAAAACGCCCTTGTCCTTGCTGCGCATGCCGTGCATCAACGCTGTCAGGAACTTGATCCTCAATTATCCCGAACGGACGTCCATCTGGCCCCGAAAAAGAACACTTCCTACCCCCTTCTCAGCCCACGAGAACGGGAATGTCTGCTTTGGCTATGTAAAGGAATGCGAAATGACGCCATTGCTGACCGCATGGGCATTACGCGCGTCACCGTCGAAATGCATTTGCGCAATTGCCGCCAGAAACTGAACGCCCGCACACGGGAACAGGCTGTTGTAACCGCCATAAAACGGGGCTTCATTACGCCCTGAACACGCTTTTCTTTATGGCCTGTCCCATGATCCTAAATCGCCTGCATCTGCCTTTTTACTGACAACCTGGCAGATTTTACCTTATCAAGGTAAAATCTCCGGACAATATAAAACCTCAGGTTTTCATTTTCACCAGATTAATAATGGGCAAAAATGATCTCGAACCCGAATAACGATCTCTTTGATCTGTTAAACGCCCTTGATAATGCACAGGATGTGCCAGCCGCCTGGCAGGCTGGCTTGCGTTTTTTCAGGAAATTCGGGGCCCGTCAGATCACCTATGGCTTTGAAAGACTGGATGGCAGCATTGTTTTTCTAACCACCCTACCCGACTGGTGGCTGAGCCATTACCAGGACAACAATTATGCCAGCTACGATCCGCTGATCGATATTGCCCGAGCCTATATTGCACCTAGAAAATTTGAAACGCCCTTCACCGATTTCCCCGTCACCCTTTCGCCCAAAGCCAGGCAAATACTCAATGAGTTTGGCGAAACGGAATCGACTGCCGGGCTGGTCATTCCGGGAATTACACCCATGCCGCAGCAACTAAGCGCCCTGGCCATTTCCAACACAATGAACGCGGAAGAATTTTCAAAATTCTATCGCGGGAAGGAAACCACCCTGATCCTGGCTGCTCATGCCGTACAACAGCGTTGCCAGGAACTTGATCATCAATTTACCCAAACAGACGTTCACCTGATGCTACAGAGAATCAGGCATCATCCCAAACTCAGCCCACGCGAACGCGAATGTCTGCTTTGGCTGTGCAAAGGATTACGCAATGACGCCATTGCCGACCGCATGGGCATTACCCGCGTCACCGTCGAAATGCATTTACGTAACTGTCGCCAGAAATTGAACGCCCGCACACGGGAACAGGCGGTTGTAACCGCCATCAAACAGGGCTTCATTACCCCATAAACCGGTATTCTCTCTCGCAGCGCAAATATATCAGGCTTTCATTTTGACTCTGGCCATTCGCTATCAGAAAAAAAAGGAACACAATAGGGATATTTGGCGCCCGCATTTCATGAGTAACAGGTGGCACCGGGCACACGCGCGGCCCTTTTACGGGCCGAAAAACGATAGCAAAACAATGCTGCGTATCAGAGGCGGGCAATTGGCGCTGGTCAAACCAACCGGGGCATTGTCGATATCATTAACAACACTGTGCTTGAAACACCGGTGTTAGAAGTTCTGACGTCAAACACCGAAAAATCATGTCTCCAAGAGGTTGCCTTTTCTCATGGTGCCCGTTTTTCATACCGTATCAATTTTGTACAACACGGCATCCACACGATCTGTCAGCCGATCATACAGGCGTTGGGCATTATGGTTATCGCCTGCCGTTAACCAATATAATCGGGCCCAGTTTTGCTGTTGCACCTGTGTTTCCAACGCGGCCATCATCTGCCCGCCAATGCCCAAACCACGTTGATCGGCCGACACCCAGAAATCTTCCAGATAAGCAACATTACGTAAGGAAAATGTATGGGGGTGAACAATGATATGGGCCAACCCAACCACTCTGTCTGTCGCCGCACCACCGCCATCGGCACGCTCAACCGCCAACCACGCCTGCATGGCATGGTCAGGGTCAAGAATACGGTACCATAACATGTCGATCACATCGTCGGTCATGTCACCGGCACCAAAGCTGACGATGTTCTGACGCCACAATTTTTCCCAGCCAGGGCGATGTTGCGATTGCGCCTGTACGATATAAATCATTATCACCCCACCCCGACTGTCAGATTATGTTCAGGCACTATATTCATCACAACGTTTCCCGGTGCATCGGCAGGCAAAACCCCGTCCCGCAGCCACGTCAGAGCAATCGGCCACAAACTGGTTTCAAACCGGTCATGGAAAAAGGCAAAATGGCCAATATCTGCGGCACCGATATCACCCGGTGCAACCCGCAAATGGGTGCGCGATGCGCCCTGGTAATATCCCAGTAACCGATCAACCGCCGCAACCGTTCCGAACGGATCATCGGTTAAACCAATCGCCAGCAATTTTCCCGACATCGTCGCAAAATTCTGCCTGAGCTGCCCGGCGGATACCGGCGAAGACAAGCTGTGTTCAAATGCCGGGCCCATTCGGCTCCAGTCGCGCACAACATGGTGTGGCACATCTTCCAGCCAGCCCAGACGGGCACCGGGGAAATAGCCAAACGAATGCGACAAAACCGGCATGACAACATGCCATTTCAAAAACATCCGCCAGCGCGAAACTTTTTCATAATCGCGCCAATAGGCAAATTGTGCGCCTATGGTTACCACGTGTTTTAAAACATGGTTTAACGGGGCCAACCCAATGGCAAACCCGCCAATCGAATGGCCCACGGCATAAATCGGCTGGCCGGGGAAACCGGTTTGCGCATAACGCAAAACCGCATCCACATCATATAATCCCCAATCGCCCCAACCGGCACGAAACCCCCGCAAGCGGTGCGGGCGGGATTCGCCAATACCGCGATAATCAAATGTCAGTACATCAAAGCCATTGCGACATAAAAAGGCAGCAAACCGCGCATAATACCGGCAACGTACGGCTGTTGCGGCACAAATCACCACAACAGGGCGAAAACACGGATCGCCCCGGCTATCACATCGCCATTCAAAACCGGTAATATCCACTCCGTCTATGCTTCGGGTCGTAAAGCGCGCCGGGACTATTGTTTGTACCATTTTACCCCTTTCCTGCCCTTTTCCCTGTCAAATTCGCATCATTTAACCTCGGTTCAATCCTGCTTCGCAATTGAAGTTTTCTCGTACCAGGCTGAGGTTTATTCACTTGAACAAGGCCCCCGTCTGCCTCCTGAATAATAATATAACCACAGGAGGTCTCTCATGAACCCTGCCAATATGCCCCCCAAAGCCCCAATCATTCACCTGGATGCATTGGAACTTTGTTCACAAACGTACGGCGAACATTTTACCGCTGCTTTTGCCGCCATTACCGCCCCGCTTGGCGCAACCCGGCTCGGCGCGCGTCTGGTTGAGGTTCCGGCAGGTAAAAAGGCGTGGCCGTTTCATTGCCATCATGCCAATGACGAAATGTTTGTTATTTTATCGGGGCATGGCACAGTCCGGTTTGGCGACAATATTTATGCCGTGAAAACCGGTGATGTGGTGGTCTGCCCGGCAGGCGGCCCCGAAACCGCCCACCAGTTACAGGCTGGCACGAACACTGCACTGCGCTATATCGCGATCAGCAGCATGAACGAACCCGATATTCTGCAATACCCGGATTCAGGCAAGGTTGCCCTGTTCGCCGGGGCCGCACCGGGCGGGGACAAGGCAAAACGTCGCCTTTCACTTAATTTTGCCACCCGCGATGCAATTGATTACTGGGAAGGCGAGGATTAAGACCAAAGGGTGTTTATCGGGATCAGAAACAAGGTCAGGTATTTTGTGCTTTTTCTGGTCGGGTCAGTGCTGGTGGCACCGCAACCTCTTGCAACCATGCCCGCAAGTTGCGCAAACGGCGATCGCGTTTTAACCGATCAGGATAAACCAGATAATACCCTGCCCCGGCTGCAACATTATGGTTAAACAAACGGGCCAGACGCCCGGCTGCAATATCACTGGCTGCAATTTCACCACTTGCAAGGGTAATACCAGCCCCATCTATGGCCGCACGCAGGCCCAAACCGGCGGAATCAACAAATGTAACAGCCGCCGGTTTGATCGGCCCGCCTGGCAAGGTTTCATTCCAGGCGGCAAAATTCGCCCGTCGATGCTGGGATAAAAACAGGTTAGCCTCGGCAATTCGGGCGCGAATATCGGCGTTCGTCCCCCCGGCATCCTGCGGTTTGCCCAGCAGGGTCACATTTTCGCTAAACAATAAATCATCCATCAGACCGGGCCAATTGCCCTGACCATGGCGAATGGCAACATCGGCCGCCCCAGCCACCAGGTCAACTGCCTGCTGGCTGGTTGAAATCAGCAATTCAAAACCAGCCTTTTCAAACGGATAACGCGCCAAGCGCGGGGACAACCAATGCACTGCAAAGGTGGGCAGCATCGTCAACCGCAATGGCCCCGACACATGGTCCTGTCGCAAATCGCCCACCGCCTGAATAATCTTGGCAAATCCGTCGCTTAAATCAGGCGATAATCTTTCACCGCTTTCTGTCAATTCCAGCCCCGGCCCCGCCCGGCGTAATAGTTCCAGCCCCAGAATATCTTCTAGAATGCGTACTTGATGGCTTACCGCCGACGGCGTCACACCCAGTTCAGACGACGCATCCTTGATCGACAAATGTCGGGCTGCGGCCTCAAACGCGCGCAGGGCATTTAACGGTACGTTTAGGCGCATCGGGTTTTGGGAAAGATCCGTCATTTCTGCTCTGGCCCCTGACTGTCATCTGACAATTGTTACAGCGGTTTGACGTAATGGCAATGTGATGAATCCTCAAACCGGGCTGAGAACAGCTCACTGGTTTTACGATTTGTTTTGCCCTCAACTTTAATTCCGTTTTCAACACTGGCAGAACAGTTATGACCCACACCGATTTTGGTACCCGCGACGGCTTTATCTGGATAGACGGCACACTCGTGCCATGGGAAAAAGCCGAATGCCACATATTAAGCCATAGCCTGCACATGTCAGGGGCCGTGTTTGAAGGAATGCGCGCCTATAATTCACATGTTTTTCTGGGTCAGGCCCACCTTGAAAGACTGGGAAAATCTGCCGAACTGGTTGGCTATAACCTTCCATGGACCGTCACTGAACTGACCCGCGCAATCGAAGCCGTTATCTGGGCCAATGGCCTTGATGATTGTTATATTCGCCCTGTCGCATGGCGGGGATCGCAAAGTGTGTCAGTCGCCGCCCCCAACGCCCACATTCATGTTGCCATTGCCGCCTGGGACTGGCCCACCCCGGCCAGGCTGGGCACAGCAACAACAGGCATTCGGCTGGTGCTGGCTGACTGGCGCCGACCAGCCCCCAATACGGCTCCGACGGCGTCAAAATGTTCGGGCATGTATATGATCGGCACATTGGCACGGCATATGGCGCAAAATGGCAGCTTTGACGATGCCCTGATGCTCGACAGCTACGATAACATTGCCGAAACCACCGCAACCAACATTGTTCTGATCAAGGATAACCGGCTTATTTCCCCCTTACCTATCTGTTTTCTCGACAGTATTACCAAACACCATGTTTTTGCCCTGGCACAGGATATGAAACTGACAAGCAGCCAGCAAACCGTCACCCTTGATATGCTGGCGGACGCCGACGAGGTTTTTGTCGTCGGGACCTCGGTTGAAATTCTGCCGGTTATCGAACTTGCCACACGCAACCATGTTTATCACTGGCCAGTGGGTGCCCTGACCAAGCGGTTGATAGCGGCATTTGCCAAATCCGTACGGGTGAACACAAACCGTAATACCCTGCCAGCCGGACATAACAATGCCAAAGTCACCGCCCCCAGCCCATGATGCACCGGGTAAACAGGCATATCATTTAATCGCCCAACCCGGTGCCAAAGGCTGCCAACAAAGCCTGCCCTTGGGGCCAGTCCCCGATATTGCTGGCTTCGTTGATATGGCCCAACGCCCCCGCCATCACCAAACCCGCCTGCCAGTTCCGGGCGCAGCGGGCCATGTATTCCGGGTGGGCATAAGGGTCATTTTCGCTACCGACCAGCAAGGTTGGAAACAATAATTCGTGCTGTGGCACCGACGCAAAACCAGCCGCCTCAACGGGGAATTGTGCACTCGCCGGGTTGGGTGGCGCCACCATAAACACTCCCTTAATTGCCCGCAGGGCAGTGTTTTGCTGCCGGGCAGCCCAATGAACGACCAAAAGACACGAAAGACTGTGCGCCACCAGAACCGGCGGTGTCGGAATTTGCGCCAAGGCCGCATCCAGTGCCATAATCCAGTCTTCCAGGTCTGGATGATCCCAATCTGCGGGCATCATTCGCAAAAAGGGGCGCGCAGATACCCGCCATTGGTCTTCCCACAGGCTTTGCCAATGCTTCGGGCCAGAACCGCCAATACCGGGCAAAATAACCACAGGTGACTTCATAACCGTTCCCCTGAAAATTAAAGGTCAGGCTTCCGATTATAATCAATCGCCTAAAAACCAACATGGCAACTCATCGGCTGTGTTACGTTATTTCCGATGATTCATCGCTTTTTACGGCAGGATTGGTTAAATGGCACATACAGATTTTGACCGGCTTGATATCGCCATCATCGAAGCCTTGCAGGAAAATGCCCGCACCCCGCTTGCAGAACTGGGACGGCAAATCGGGCTATCGCAACCAGCCATGTCCGAACGGGTAAAAAGGCTGGAAGAACGTGGCATTATACAAGGATATGGCGCGCGCATTAACCCGGCAGCCCTTGGGTTCGGATTAATGGCAATAATCCGGTTAAAAACCACCCATGAACATATCCAACACTGCCTGCAGCACTTTGCCAATATGCCCCATATCATCGAGGTTCACCGGCTTACCGGGGAAGATTGCTTTTTGTTAAAAGTATTGGTCCCCACACCGGGCGACCTTGAAACCATTGTCGATCGCATCGCGCGACATGGGGCCGTTACCACGTCGCTTGTTTTACGATCCGAACCTGCCAAACCAATTGGACGGACCTTGTTACAACATCCCCGTTCCGGCTAACTCTGGCGATTCAACGCAATCGGCACCACCTGGTCCGGCATTTAAGGCCAAAACCCGTTGATCAAAACCGATCAACAAGCCCCTCAATCGGTGGGCAGGCTCGACGAAGCCCTTGCCTTTCGCGGCACCGGCCGCGCGGCGGCATCGCGCCGATCCAATTGTCCATGAGTTCTTCTCATCGACAATTGATAAACATCACATCGTGAAACCGGAATGATCTGTGTAAGTGACGGGACTATATATCAAAAAATGAAACCGGTCCGATGCCAAACGGTTTGATCTTGACTCTGACACCTGCCTGCCCACATAAATAAGAACAAAATAGGAACAAATAGCGGGCGTCATTTTATGGCCAGCAAATTGCAACAGGCACGCGCCGCCCTTATGCAGGCGGAAAACCAATGGCAAGGCCGTGCCGCCAGCGTAAATAGCGGCCGAGAACACCTTATCACCCGGGCGTTTGGCGATATTGACCTGAAACCGTATTTTGCTGCTGGTGGCTTAATGCCAACCGGCCTGCACGAGATCATGACCGAGCATGATGACAGCGCAACATCGGCGCTGGCCTGGTATGTGGCCGGGTTGCAGGCCACCGCGTCGCCACAGGCACAGATGCCAACAGTTTTATGGGTGCGCCAGCGCAAAGCCCTGGATCAGGGCAAGCTTTACCCGCCCGCTCTGTTTGCCAGCCCGGCCCGCCATAACCTGGTGATGATGACAATTAACCAACAACAAACGGCACTTTGGGCCTGCGAGGAAGCCGCCAAATCGGGCCAAATCGCAACGATCATCCTTGAAACCACCGATTATGATTTAACCGCCGCACGACGCCTGCAACTGGCATGCGAGGCAGGCAATACGCGCTTGATTGTTTTGCGTCACCACCGGGCCGGGCAAAATATTGCCCCGTCCCCGGCATGGTCGCGCTGGCAGATAAAACCACAAGGGACCTATCGAAAACTCAGCCTGATCGGGGGACGCGGGGTTCGACCGGCAAGCTGGAAAGTGACTATCGATGAAGCAACGCTTTTTGTATCTGTGGCTGACACATTGGAAAACCGACTGTCACCGGGCTGCTGCCACACAACATCGGCCCATAAACAGCCCGTTCATGCGTGACAGCATTGCGAGCGGAACGTCATCCGACACTGATCAAACGTCGCAACCTGCCACAACACCCTTTATCGTCACGCGTAGCGACCATAAAGGTGTGCTTACCTGTGGTTTGTCGCAAGGGGCGCGCAGGGCCGGACTTCAACCCGGCATGCGCCTTGCCGAAGCGCGCAGCATTATGCCCGATCTGCTCAATATCAACGAAGATCCGGGCCTTTATGCCCGCAATCAAACCCGGCTGATCAAGCATCTGGACCGCTATAGCCCGTGGATTGCCCCGGACCGGGTTTTAATGCGCGATAATCTTGCCGGGGAAGGCGGTTTCTGGCTGGAAATGACGGGCGGCTGCCATTTGTTTGGCGGTGAAGAAACCCTGATCAAACAAGCCCAACACGACCTCACCACACTGGGATTTTCCTGCAAAGCGGGCATGGCCGATAGTGCCGGTGCCGCATGGGCCTGTGCACGCTTTCATGCCGGTGACCGCATTTTATCCTTACCTGCCCACCATAATACCGCGCGCGGTTTCCCCGTTGAAGGACTGCGCTTGTCGCCCGATATCCTGACGACCCTGCACCGACTGGGTATTCGTCAGTTACAAGATGTTGCCGACTTGCCACGGGCCACTTTAACCACCCGTCTTGGCGCCGATGTTTTACAAAAACTTGATCAGTTTTATGGCCGCCTGCCGGAACACTTGAACTTCCATTTACCTGATCAACCCTGGCTGATCCGCCAGAAATATGGCGAACCGCTGGGCGATGCCGCCAATCTGGAAGCTGCGGTTCGACAGATGGTTGCGCAATTATGCACACAGTTACAAAACGAAAACAAAGGTTTGCGCCGTATCATTCTGCGCTGTGTGCGAGTAGATGGCCATGCCCATACGGTACAAATCACCACCAGCACCGCTTGCCAGTCCGCCCCGCATATTGACCGCCTGCTGGCCGAAAAAATGCCTGGTGTCGATACCGGTTTCGGGATCGAGGAAATCATTCTCTATGCCCCCTGGGTCGAACATGTTGCCTTTCGCCAGATCAACCTGGACGCCAATGTCAGCCAAAATGGCAATTCAATTGCCCTGGCCCAATTGTTTGACCGGATCGGTCATCACCTTGGCCCGCGCGACCAATTGTTTCGCCCCGGCCACCATGCCTGCCACCTGCCTGAAAAGGCCACCAACCGCCAGCCGGTGGGTACTCCCCCCTCAGCGGCACGCCTGCCTGATATTCATTTACCCAAACGCCCCATCCGCCTGATTGAGCCACCTGAACCGGTTCAAATTTTACACCGCACTGCCGATGGCGCCCCCGCCACCCTGCGCTGGCGGCGTATGGATCTGGAAATTACCGCAATCAGCGGGCCAGAACGCCTATGCCCGGAATGGTGGGATCACCTCGACCAAGGCGGGTTTGCCTTGCATGAGCAAACCCGTGATTATTTTCACATCCACGACCATACTGGCCGATGGCTCTGGCTTTGCCGAACCCTGGGGTGCCGCCCGACAGAACCAGCGTCCGATATGTCATTTGCTCCATCTTTTAAAATCGGTTTTGCCACCCCCACACCGTCAACGCAGGACGCATTGAGCGTTACAACATCCCAAAGCCCAAAGCCCCGCAAAAATACCCGTACGCTTCAGGAGCTGTGGTCCGTTCACGGCCTGTTTGCATAAGCGCGATCATGGCAGATATCCCCCCCGTCACAGTCGTTACCCCCTCGCAATACAACCTTGCGATTGATAGCGGCACAGCCAAATGTCCGCGATATGCCGAACTTCAGGTCAGCAGCAATTTTTCATTCCTGCGCGGGGCATCTCATGCCGAAGAACTGGTTTTAACCGCTGCCAGCAAAGGGCTTCACGGCCTTGCCATAACCGATCGCAACAGTCTGGCAGGCATTGTACGCGGGTTTAGCGCCCATCAACCCCACCAGGACCAGTTGCAATATATTGTTGGTTGCCGGCTGGATCTGGCCGATGCCCCGTCACTTTTATGCTATCCAACAGATAGACAGGCTTATGCACGGCTTTGCCGGTTGTTAACATTGGGAAAACGCCGTGCGCCCAAGGGAGAATGCGAACTTTACCTCAGCGACGTGGTGGCCCACAGCGACGGGATTTTATTTATTGCCGTCCCGCCACATGTTCCCACTGCGACGTTTTATGATCAGCTTATAACGCTTCAATCTTGCTTTTCCGACCAGCTATGGCTGTCCGTCAGCCGTTTTATGGACGGGTTTGATCCCGAAAGACTGGCGTTTTCGCAAAAGGTCGAAACCGGTTTGGGCATTCCCGTGGTCGTAACCAACGATGTGCATATGCATGTCCGATCCCGTAAACCATTACAGGATGTTCTCACCTGCATTCGCCATCACTGCCGGATCGAGGATGCCGGATACCGTTTATTTCCCAATGGCGAACGCCATATCAAATCCCCCCGGGAAATGGCGGCCCTGTTCCCCGATCATCCCCACTGGCTGGAACGCAGCGTTGAAATTGCCCAGCAATGCCGCTTTCATTTGCGTGAATTGCGCTATGAATATCCCGATGAAAATGATGGTTCCGGGGAAACCACCCAGCAGCGCCTGGCCCGCCTGACCTGGGAAGGGGCGCATAAACGCTATCCTGATGGCATCCCGGCCAAGGTTGAAGGGCTGTTAAAGGCCGAACTCGCCCTGATCGAAGAATTGGGCTATGCCCCCTATTTTTTAACCGTGCATGACATTGTATCCTTTGCCCGATCAAAGAAAATTTTATGCCAGGGGCGTGGTTCGGCAGCCAATTCATCTGTCTGTTTTTGTTTGCATATTACGGCCGTCGACCCGGCAAAGGTTGAATTGCTGTTTTCGCGCTTTATCAGCAATGCCCGCGATGAACCGCCTGATATTGATGTCGATTTTGAACATGAACGCCGCGAAGAGGTCATTCAGTACATTTATCGGCGTTACGGACGTGACCGGGCCGGGCTGACCGCCACGGTTATTTCCTATCGTTCGCGCAGTGCATTGCGCGATGTTGGCAAGGTTTTTGGCCTGTCGGAAGACAACATTGTCAAACTGACCAAAACCGTTTGGGGATCGGGCAGCAGAGGCCCGCATGATGCCATGATGCGCCAGTCGGGCATCAATCCCGATGAAACACGCATTCAGGCCATTTTGCGCCTGACTGGCGAACTGACCGGTTTTCCCCGCCATTTATCGCAGCATGTGGGCGGCTTTGTCATTACCCGCAGGCCATTGTGCGAACTTTCCCCCATTGCCAATGCCGCGATGGAAGACCGCACCACTATTGAATGGGACAAGGACGATATTGATGCGCTGGGCATTTTGAAGGTCGATGTGCTGGCACTGGGAATGCTCAGCTGTATTCGCAAGGCCTTTGACGAATTACGCCATCACAAAAACATCGATTACGACCTGACCTCCCTGCCCAAGGAAGACCCTGCCGTTTATGAAATGCTGTGCAGGGCCGATAGCATTGGCACCTTTCAGGTGGAATCCCGGGCACAAATGAGCATGCTGCCGCGCCTGAAACCCAAATGCCTGTATGATTTGACCATTCAAATTGCCATTGTCCGCCCCGGTCCCATTCAGGGCGGCATGGTGCATCCGTTCTTGGAACGACGAAAGAACCCGGAAAAAGTCAATTACCCGTCTGATGAACTGGAAGCGGTTTTGAAACGGACCGAAGGCGTGCCACTATTTCAGGAACAGGCCATGCAGATTGCCATTGTCGGCGCGGGCTATAGCGGCGGCGAAGCCGATAATTTACGCCGGGCGATGGCGACCTTCAAACGCACCGGCACCATTGGCGAACATCGCGACAAATTCATCAACGGCATGTTGCGCAATGGCTATGATGCCGATTTTGCCGAACGCTGCTTTAAACAAATCGAGGGTTTTGCCGATTACGGCTTTCCCGAAAGCCATGCCGCCAGTTTTGCCATTCTGGCCTATGCGTCGTCCTGGTTAAAACATCATCATCCCGATGTGTTTTTATGTGCCCTTCTCAATGCCCAACCCATGGGCTTTTACGCCCCGGCACAGTTGGTTCATGATGCCCGAAACCACGGGGTCCGGGTGCTGGAGGTCGATGTTAATTACAGTTTCTGGGACAACACAATGGAACGCGAAATGGGCCGTGCTTCGGGTTATCTGGCGGTGCGTCTGGGGTTTCGGCAGGTGCGCGGGCTGGCGGAACTTGAAATCACCAAATTGATCGCCAACCGCCCGGTTGGCGGCTTTCAGGATATTTACCTGATGGCGCGCCAAACCGGGCTATCGCCAGCAGCGCTTGAAAAACTGGCCGAAGCCGATGCTTTTCAATCCCTGGCCCTGCGCCGACGCGAGGCCCTGTGGGCGGTCAAACGCTTTGGCAAAGGACGTAAAGCCCCCGCTGCCTTGCCCTTGTTTGAAGCCGCCCAGAACTTTAACCACAATATGGGCGTTTCCGCCGAATTTGGCCCGGAACCCGCCGTGAACCTGCCAGTCATGGGGCCGGGCGAAGAAATTATCGAAGATTACGCCAGCCTGCGCCTGTCGCTGAAGGGTCATCCGATTTCCATGTTACGCGATGCGCTTAACGGTGCAGGCATCAAACGCGCGGTTGATCTTGATGCTGCGCGCAACGGCGATAAAATTACCCATGCCGGACTGGTCATTGTCCGCCAGCGCCCCGGGACGGCATCAGGGATTGTTTTTATTACGTTAGAAGACGAAACCGGGGTTAGCAATCTGGTGGTATGGTCCAAGGTAATGGAGGAATTTCGCCGTGAAATCATGACCGCAACCATGCTAGGTGTATCAGGCAAACTGCAACGCGAAGACAATGTCACCCACATCATTGCCGAAAAACTGGTCGATCTTTCCGGCATGCTGCAAAGCCTGACCGACAACACCAAAATCGACCGTCAGTCTGGCGGGCATCCGCGCAATTTACGCTGGGCCACCGGAATACCGGGCACCTCTGCTCCCTCTCTTTCAGCATCTTCATCTTCTGCATCATTCGCATCAGATACAACCCGACAACTTGAAAATCTGAGGAAACACCACGAACAGGATCAGGCGAAACCCACCCGACTTAAGGTGGATAGCCATGACTTTCATTAATACGACCGGGGCAATCCTCAACAGAAAAATCCCGAAGATCAGGCAATGTCCGATCAGGCCGAAACATATCCGATCCTTCACAAAATTCTGATGCTAAAAGTCCGGTTATGAACCAACCCAGCGCGCCAATCCTTCAGATAAGGAAACAGGCCGCCATTCAGGGAGAATTTCACGAACCAAACTATTATCGGCACAGCTATGTTGCTGGTCACCGGAGCGCGAAGGACCATAAGAATAATCAAGAATTTTCCCTGTCGCATCCTGCCAGAATTGAACAAGCTCGTTCAATGTCGTTGCGAACCCCGTACCAAGATTCATAACCCGCGGTGCGGTACCATTAGATCCAATCAGCAACGCAATTGCACCGGCAATATCTTCAACGGCAATATAATCCCGAGTAATGGACCCATCACCAAAAATGGTAAATTTCTTGCCCTCATCCCGGGCGTCCAGCAATCGGGTGATAACACCACTGTACGGACTTTTCGGATCTTGTCCGGCACCATAGACATTAAAAAAGCGAAAGGCGGTCGTTTTAAGGTCATAACAGGTATTATATATACCAGCCTGAACCTCGTTCATAAATTTACTGGAAGCATAAGGCGACAACAACCCCTGTCCCGTTGCCCATTCCTCCTTGAAATTTCCTGTAAGTTCATTGGCATACACAGATGCAGAACTTGCATAAATCACACGCCCGGGGAATCGAATTTCCCGACAAATATCAAGTAGCTGTTCAGTAGCTGCTACATTAATGTCAAAAACCTGCCTGGGCATTTCGATAGAAATCGGCACACTAACAAGCGCAGCAAGATGTACAATATGATCAACAGTAACAAGCACATCTTTCAATGCTGCTCGATCACGAACATCAGCATCAATCACCTGTCCAAGACCCGTCAAACCCTCTCGGCTGGCATTGCTAAAATTATCATAAATTTTTACATCATGCCCCAATGCAACAAGCGCCCGACAAGTATAACGACCAATAAAACCCGCCCCGCCCGTCACAAGAACTTTACTCAAAATAATCCCCCCAAAACGCAAAAAAACACTTATCAAGATATTTCAGGTTTTAGCATATCAAACTCATTGATCACCCATAAAGTTTACGTTCCTCACGTCCCCCAGTTCAAAGATAAAATCTAGCGAAAAACGCGAAACATTTACAAACTTGCCTGCTTAACGATCTTCTTATAAAAAACCGCCAAATCACATCCAAGCAATTCATCATAAACTGCCAGCGTATCGATACGCATTTGATCGGCATTAAACCTGGCCATAATATGGGCGCGTGCGCGGGTTCTCAATTGCGCCCGTTCTGCCGGGGTTAGGGAAAGTGCTTTCTCAAGGGCGACGGCCAATACCCCCGGGTTTTCCGGGGGAATAAGCCAGCCGGTGAAAGCATCCACCCCCATCGCATCCTCATCCAGCACAGTTTCAGCCGGGCCGCCTTCCTGATTGGCAATCACAGGGCATCCCATGCCCTGTGCTTCAATCGCGGTGCGACCAAAGGCCTCTGGCCGGACCAATGATCCGCCAATCGCAACATCGGCCGCCAGATAAGCCACTGGCATGTTTCGGCATTCGGGCACCAGTTTCACTATATCGCCCAGCCCGGCCTGCCCGATGCGTTGTTGCAGCAAGGCAATATAATCCGGCGTTGCCAGTTCAGGCCCCGGTAGCACAACCTTCAATCCTTGCTTTAACGCCGGGCCAAGCTGTGCGACCGCTTCAATAACCACCATTTGCCCCTTGGTGGGCGAAATACGCGATGGAAAAAGCACCACACGGTCGTTTTCATCAACACCCCATTGGGCGCACATGGCGGCAACCGCCTTTGGCGTGATTTTTTCCGGGTCAAAATATGTGCTATCAAGCCCGCGATAAATAACCCGTACCCGATCATTGCCAGTGTGGTGGCGTTGCGCAATCAGCTTGCCAATGAAGTGCGAATTGGCAATCACCCGGTCGCCCCGGGCCATGATGCTGCTGTAAAAATTCTTGATGCTTTTAAACGGTTCGCGCCTGGGCTGCGAATAAGTGGAATGATAGGTCGTTACAAACGGTACCCCCTGCCAACGGGCAGCGAAGAAGGCTGAAATCGCAGGTGCCCGGCTTCTGGCATGTACCAGTGTCGCACCGTAATCCCTGATAATTTTCCTGATTTTCCAGATATTTGCAATAATTCGGATCGGGTTTTTACTGGCAACCGGCAGCTTTATAACCTCGCCACCGGCCGTACAAATATCATCGGCCAACCGTCCACCCTCGGTTACGACAATCGCCTTTGCCCCCACCCGGGTCAGGGCTTGCGCAATTTCCAGCGTGGTTCGTTCTGCCCCGCCACTATTTAACCGGGGGATAACCTGCAACACGACAATGTCAGATAAATTCATCAGAAACGTAACTTTCACCAACCCGGATTACAAAACAGGTCTGTTAACCAACCCAGCCCAAACCACGCGAAATGCCTTTTGCCGCCTCGGTCAGCAGACTGACAAAACGATCAAGATCGGATTTCTGCGTGCGAAATGCCGGGGCCGCCACATTCAATGCCGCCAATACCGAGCCATCAACCGCAAAAATTGGCACCGATACCGATACCAGCTGATCACTAACTTCCCCGTGGCTGATGCAAAAGCCTTGTTTGCGAATATTCATCAATTCACGCATCAGCGCGGAACGGTTGGTAATCGTATTGCCGGTAATACGGTTAAGCGTGTCGGGCAAAATACGTGCAATCAGATTGTCCGATAAAAACGCCAGCAAAATCTTGCTCGACCCGGCATGCAACGGACGCCGCCGCCCCACCACGGCATGAACCCGCAAATCGCGCGAGGGCTCGAATTTGGCAATACACAAGGCTTCGGTATTATCCCGTATCC
The DNA here is from genome assembly GCF_040148805.1 of Thalassospira sp. NFXS8. Lineage (NCBI taxonomy): Bacteria > Pseudomonadati > Pseudomonadota > Alphaproteobacteria > Rhodospirillales > Thalassospiraceae > Thalassospira > Thalassospira sp. NFXS8. The sequence goes on from NZ_JAGEMF010000007.1 coordinate 81,383, forward strand.
GGATTTGCACCGTTTCGTTCATTTTTTGACCCAGCGTTTCCAAAACCGGACTCGCCAGTTTTACCAGATCAATCTGGGTGGACGCGGAAGTTCCCAACACCAGAATGGCGTTGCCAAGGTTATATCCTCCATCTTCGGCCCGCTGGATGAATTTTCGCTGTTCCATTGTGCGTAACATTCTTAAAGTTTTTTGCTTTGTCTCTCCCAGATTTCGGGCAAGGGATGACAGGCTTTGCCCCGGTTCGCGCGACACCTCCAACAGCACGGACAAAGCTGTATCAACTGATTGAATTACATACTTTTTATCTGTTACGGACTCTAAAAACACTGGTAATTACCCCCCGATGGGAACCATCAAAAATACCGCCGTAATAGTGTTACACACAATGTAACATCACAAGAAAAAAAATTGACACAAATCCACCGAACTGCCGATCATGCGTCATAAGCAACCCACAGAGTTGCACAAAACCCAATATTCGATCCGGGACTGGCTCCGCTAGAGATCTTAAATGAAATGGAGACTATAATGTCGCTCACCCCGACACTGGAAATGGCCCGCAAGGCCGGCCTGGGATTGCTGCTTGGCATGGCAATTCCGTCAATGGCCATGGCAGCTGACTCCAGCCTGACAATTGGCATGTCCACCACCTTCACCACCGTTGATCCGCACGAAACATCCAGTTCGCCCAACAATGCGGCCAGCCGTCACATTTTTGACAGCCTGATCAACCGGGGCGGTGCCGCGGAAAACAATCCGCAACTGGCAACCGACTGGAAAGTCGTTGATCCGACCCATTGGGAATTTCATTTGCGCAAGGGCGTTAAATTCCACGATGGCACGACATTTGATGCCGAAGACGTCATTGCCTCGCTTTTACGCGCACGCGACAAGCCCAGCCAGGCATTTGCTTCCTATACTCGTAACATCAAGAACGTTACGGAATCTGATCCCTATACCGTTGTGGTCGAAACCACAGTTCCCGACCCGATGATCTTAAACTCCCTTAGCCGCATTCGAATCATCAGTGCTGACCACGCCCAAGACAGCGTTGCCGATTTTGATTCAGGCAAAGCCGCCATTGGCACCGGGCCGTTCAAATTTGTGTCCTATTCGCCCGGTGATCGCCTGGTTCTGGAGCGCAACGACGATTATTTCGCCGGTCCGTCGGAATGGAAAAACGTTACCCTGCGCATGATCCCTGATAACGGTGCGCGTCTGGCGGCTCTTTTGTCTGGCGATCTCGACCTGATCGAAACCATGCCCGCCGAAGGCGTTGATCGGGTTGAAAATTCCGACAATCTGCAATTGATCCGCGGTCAGTCCACCCGTCTTGTTTTTCTGGGTGTGAATGTGATGGACACCCCGACCGCTTTTATCACTGCTAAGGATGGATCGAAACTGGACAAAAACCCGTTACAGGATGAACGCGTACGCCGTGCGCTACTGATGTCGATCAACCGCCCGGCAATTGTTGATCGTGTAATGCAGAAAAACGGCACCGTTGCCGACCAGTTTGTTGCCAAGGGTTATTTTGGTCATTCCGATGCCGTCAAGCCGGTTAAATATGACCCGGAAGGCGCAAAAAAGCTGCTTGAAGATGCCGGCTGGGGTGACGAGTTTAAAATGACCATTCAGGGCCCGGCTGGCCGTTATGTAAATGACAGCGCCGTTCTTCAGGCCGTTGGTCAGATGTTCTCGCGCATTGGCATTGAAACCTCGGTCGAAGTTATGCCCTGGTCCATGTATTCAAAAAAATACACCACCGGCGACTACAGCGTATTTCTGGGGTCATGGGGCATTAACACCGGTGAAGTTTCAAACCCGGCACTGGCTGTTGTTGCAGGCCGCGACGATGAAAAAGGCACAGGCCGTTACAATGGCGGCGGTGTCAACGACCCGGAAATCAATAAATTGCTGGACGAAGCCACCTCGACACTGGACGAAGCACCGCGCAAACCGCTGCTTGAAAAAGTATCCGAGCTGACCTTCAACAAATTGTGGATTTTGCCGCTGCATTACGAAAACGTTGTGCTGGCTGCGAAAAAATCCATCAGCTACGCCCCGCGTGGCGACAAATACACCCTGGCATACGACGTAAAAAGCGCTGCCAACTAAATGATCCACCCCGGTGCGCATCGGGTTTTCTCTCCCTTGCCCGATGCGTGCCCCCCCCCCTCCCCGGTCATCCCCCAGGAGAAATCGAATGCAGGAACTAAGTTCGAGCGGTTCTGCCGCGCGTGCAAAGGCGATCTATGACTATGGCCATACGGCAATTTTCGCCTGCACCGCCGATCCGCGTTTTCACATGCTGCTTTATGTGCCACCAGCCGCCGCAGAGGGCCGCAAGGTTGACCTTCTGGTCGCCGTTCATGGCACCGGCCGCACATCGGCCATCGAATTTCGCGATGGGTTTGCCGAATTCGGCCTGTATAACGATTGCGCAATCCTGTGCCCGATCTTCCCGATGAACGCCCGCGGCGACGGAGCGCGTTCAGGTTATAAATACATTCAGGAAGGCGACATTCGTTACGACGAAATCCTGATTTCAATGGTCGACGAAATGGCCCAAAAATATGATCAGGACTGGTCAAAATTTGCCATGTTCGGTTTTTCCGGCGGCGGGCATTTCACACACCGCTTTACCCTGCTGCATCCGCAAAAACTGTGGGCCGCGTCCATTGGGGCACCAGGATCTGTCACCCTGCTGGATACCGAACGCAACTGGTGGGTTGGCGTTAAGGACATTAAAGAACAGTTTGGCATTAGTCTTGATATCCCTGCCCTGCAGAAGGTTGCCGTGCAAATGGTTGTCGGGTCTGCCGACCTTGAAAACTGGGAAATCATGCACGCACCAGGTTCCAAATACTATATGGAAGGGGCCAATGATGCTGGCAACACCCGCCCCGAACGCCTGAAATCACTGGCAAAATCGTTTGAAAAAGCTGGCATTGCCGTCAGCCTTACCGAAGTTCCCGGCGTTTCGCATGACCGCATGAAAGTGCTTGATACCGTCAAGGCGTTTCTGACCCGCACGTTAAAAGAGATCCGCCAAAAATGACAAATGCAACCATCGTAGCCCCGCAGCCTGAAGCCGCCGAAGCCGGTGCCGAAATTCTGGAACGGGGCGGAAACGCCATTGACGCTGCCCTGGCTTGTGCTTTTGTCCAGGGGGTCGCCGACCCGCAAATGTCCGGCATTGGCGGTTTTGGCTCCATGCAGGTTTATATGCCTGGCAAGGGCGTTCACGAAATTCTGGAATTTTATGCCCGCGCCCCGCTGGCCGCGACCGAAACCATGTGGGAAGACAAACTGGTCGGGCAAAGCCGCGACGGTTTTGGCTTTATTCTGGAAAACAATATCTCCGACATCGGTTATCTGGCCGTTTGCACACCGGGGTCACTTAAGGGCTACGAAACGGCATTGCGCGATTATGGCACCTTTGACTGGGCCGACATCATCGCCCCGGCGATTGGTTATGCCCGCAACGGTATTCTGATCCGCCCGCACATGCACTGGTATTGGGCCAAAGACCAGTCAAACGACCAATATGCCAACACCCTTGATAAACTGAAATTTTCCAAAACCGGGCGCGAAGTCTATTTTCACGAGGACGGCCGTTTGCGCAATGTCGGCGACATTTTGCGCAATCCCGACATGGCCAACACGCTTGAGCGCATTGCTCAAAGCGGCGGTGCCGACATTTTCTATCATGGGGAAATCGCCCAACAAATTGCCGATGACTTTGCGGCATCGGGCGGTTTAATCGGGCGAGACGATCTGTCGGCCTATAACATCACCAAAACCGACCCGATCTGGGGCGAATATCGCGGCCACCGCATTGCCACCAGCCCGCCACCAGGCTCGGGCTTTCCGATGCTCGAACTGCTGCATATTCTGGAACATTTCGACATTGCGAGCATGAAACACGGCAGCCATGATCATGTGCGCACCCTGTTTGAAGCCATGAAACGCATGACGATTGACAAGGATACCTATATGGGCGACCCCGCCTATATTGATGTTCCTTTTGAACAATTGCTCACCCCGGAATATACCGCCAAACTGGCAGCATCCATTCGGGCAGGGGACCGTGCATCGGTCGAACGGCTGGCAATGTCGCAACGCGATACCACCCATATTTCCGTGATCGACAAGGATGGCAACGCCGTTTCCATGACCCACACACTGGGCAGCCCCTCAGGTGCCATCACCGACGGGCTGGGCTTTATGTATAATGGTACCATGGCCCGGTTTGATCCGCGCCCGGGGCGGGCGGCATCCATCGCACCGGGTAAACGTCGCGCCAGCTCGGCAGCCCCCACCATCGTTTTTCAGGGTGAAAAACCCCGCATGGTCATTGGTGCACCAGGTGGCAGTTATATTGCGCCGACAGTGGCGCAAGGCATTATGAATGTAATTGATTTTGGCATGTCGATAACAGAATCCGTTGCCGCACCGCGCGTTATTGGCGTATCGAACAAAATTGATATCTGCAACCGTATCCGTCGTTCGGTTGAACATTCCTTGCGCGCAGACGGTTATGATGTTGCCCGTTCGCCCCAAAGTTACGCCTTTGCCGCCCTCCATGCCATCAGCATTGAAAATGGCATATCCAAAGGGGCCGCAGACCCGCAACGCGATGGCGTTGCCATTTCAATCGATTAAGCCAAGGGCAGGAGACGCACAATGCTTGCATCCCTATTGCGGCGATTGATACAGGCGATCATGGTTATTCTGGCCATGACGATCATTGTATTTGTCGGTGTTAATGTCATCGGCAATCCGGTCGATATCCTGATCAATCCTGATGCCAGTCAGGCGGAATATGCCCGCGTTGTTGCTCATCTGGGGCTGGATCGTCCGCTTTGGCAACAATATCTGATGTTTATCCAGGGTATTTTCCACGGCGATTTCGGCACCAGTTTTGTTTATAACAAACCTGCCCTTTCCCTGATTGTCGAGCGCCTGCCCGCAACGCTGGAACTGGCAATCAGCGCCCTTCTAATCGCAATTGTGGTGGGTTTACCCCTGGGTCTGTATGCCGGGTTACATCCCGAACGGATGTCTTCCCGCCTGATCATGAGCGGATCGATCCTTGGTTTTTCTTTGCCCACCTTTTGGGTCGGGTTAATGTTTATCCTGTTGTTTTCCGTGCAACTTGGCTGGTTACCATCTGGCGGGCGCGGCGAAACCGCCAGTTTTCTGGATGCCAGCTGGTCGTTTCTGACTGCCGATGGTTTGCATCATCTGATCCTGCCGGCCCTTAACCTTGCCTTGTTTAAAACATCGCTGGTTCTGCGCCTGACCCGTGCCGGCGTGCAGGAAGTTCTGCCACAGGATTATGTTAAGTTTGCCCGCGCCAAGGGGCTTAGCGAAAACCGGGTGATTTATACCCATGTTCTCAAAAACCTGATGATCCCGGTTGTGACCATTACCGGCCTGGAATTTGGCTCCCTGATTGCATTTTCAGTTGTAACCGAAAGCATCTTTGCATGGCCAGGCATGGGCAAGCTGATCATTGACAGCATCAACAATCTCGATCGTCCGGTGATCGTTGCCTATCTGATGATGATGGTGATCCTGTTTGTCGCGCTGAATTTCATCATCGACATTTGTTATACATTGCTGGACCCCCGCGTCCGGCTGGACACAAAGGGCAAATAACATGTCCCAAGCCGCAAACGGACCACAGGAAACAGCAGCACTACCAACCGGCATGGCTTCGACATCCTTACTGGCGCGATCAGGTAAACTGGCGCAAAAATTTGTCATGTCCCCCGGCGCTGCGATCGGGCTGGGCGTACTGATCCTGATCATTTTTCTGGCCGTGCTGTCACCGCTTATTTCACCGCAAAACCCCTATGATCTTAGCCAGCTTGATATCCTTGACGGTCGCCTGGCACCGGGATCATCGTCATTCGATGGCGTTCCCTATTATCTGGGCACCGATGATCAGGGCCGCGATATTTTATCAGGGATTCTCTATGGCCTGCGTACATCGCTGATTGTCGGGGTTCTGTCGGCATTTGCGGCGGCCACCATTGGCACCAGTATTGGCCTGATTGCCGCCTATATTGGCGGACGGGTTGAAACGCTTTTGATGCGCCTGGTCGATTTGCAATTGTCCTTCCCAACCATCTTGATGGCCTTGATGATGCTGGCCTTTCTGGGCAAGGGGCTAACCAATGTTGTCATTGCCCTGATCATTGCTGAATGGGCCACCTATGCCCGCACGGTGCGAAGCTCGGCCCTGGTGGAACGTGAAAAAGAATATATCGAGGCAGCCCATTGTTTGCGCCTGCCCGGCTATCGTATTTTATTTCGCCACCTTCTGCCTAACTGCCTGGCCCCGGTGATTGTGATTTCAACCATGCAAGTGGCGCGCGCCATCGGGCTTGAGGCAACCCTGTCATTTCTCGGGCTGGGGGCGTCGGTCACCGAGCCATCATTGGGTATGCTGATTTCAAACGGGTATCAATATCTGTTATCCGGCCTGTACTGGATCAGCTTTTTCCCCGGCATTGCCCTGTTGATCACGATTGTTGCCATTAATCTGGTTGGTGACCGGTTGCGTGACATTCTGAACCCGAGGAGCATGTGATATGGCGAACCTTTTAACGGTGTCCAACCTTGTCACCGAATTTGGTGGCACCAAAACCGCACCGGGTTTGCGGGCGGTAAACGATGTTTCCTTCACGCTTGAAAAAGGTCGGGTTCTAGGCCTTGTCGGCGAAAGTGGCTCGGGAAAATCGGTAACCGGGTTTTCGATCATGGGGCTGGTTGACCGACCCGGCAAGGTTACCGGCGGCCGCATCATTTTTGACGACCGTGATTTGATCGGCCTTGATCCGGAAGAAATGCGCCGCCTGCGTGGCAAACGCATTGCGATGGTGTTTCAGGACCCGATGATGACGCTAAACCCGGTTTTGCGTATAGGCACGCAAATAACCGAGGCCATACAGGCCCATGACCCCATGACAAAATCAGCCGCCCGTGCCCGTGCCCGCGACGCATTAGGGCTGGTTGGCATTCCCAGCCCCGAAGAAAGGCTTGATGCCTATCCACATGAATTTTCGGGCGGGATGCGCCAGCGCGTTGCCATTGCCATTGCCATGTTGCATCACCCCGATCTGATCATTGCCGATGAGCCCACCACCGCACTTGATGTTACCATCCAGTCGCAGATCATTGCCGAATTTCAAAAAATGGCTGAAATCAGCGGTACAGCAGTAATCTGGATTACCCATGATCTGGCGATTGTTTCACGTCTGGCCGATGATATTGCCGTAATGTATGCCGGGCGCCTGGTTGAAACCGGCCCGGTAGAACAAATTCTTGGTGATCCGCGCCACCCCTATACCCGGGGCCTTATCCAGTCTGTTCCCAGCCAGAACCAGCGAGGCCATCGCCTGCATCAAATTCCCGGTATGACGCCTAGCCTAACCCGCCTGCCGGGCGGGTGCAGCTTTCGTACCCGGTGCGGCTATGCCACCGAACAATGCCACACCATACCGGAACGAACAGATACCGGCACACGCACATATCGCTGCTTTCATCCCGTGACCGAGGGGCTTTAACCATGACTGAAACTGTCGCCAAAACCCCGATTGTCGAACTGAAAAACGTATCGCGCCGGTTTGGGGCCACCCCGGACTTACTTGGCAAGGCCTTAATTCGCCTTGGCCTTAGCCCAACGCCACCGGTTGTCCATGCCATGGATGGGGTGGACTTAACCATTCATCGCGGCGAAGTGGTTGGGCTGGTCGGTGAAAGTGGCTGTGGTAAATCAACGCTGGGCCGCGTTGTCGCCGGGATTATTCCGCCATCTGACGGCGAGGTTATTCGCCACGGACGCGAAGGCATGACCCGGCGCGATCAAGCCAGTGCCGACCTTGCCATTCAAATGATTTTTCAAAATCCTATGGCGGCCCTTAACCCGCGCATGCGGATCGACGATATCGTCACCGAAGCCCCCAAAACCCACGGAATGCTGGAAGGCACGCGAGCCGAACATGCCGACAAATATTTGCGCATGGCTGGCTTTGACCCGGAAATGAAATTTCGTTTTCCGCACGAATTTTCCGGCGGGCAACGACAGCGCGTAAATATCGCCCGCGCCCTTGCCGTGCGGCCCGACTTTCTGGTCTGCGACGAAAGTGTCGCAGCCCTTGATGTTTCCATCCAGGCGCAGGTGATTAACCTTTTTATGGATTTGCGCGAAAAACTGGGGCTGACCTATTTATTTGTCAGCCACGATCTCGGCGTGGTGGAGCATATCTCAGACCGGGTTGTGATTATGTATCTGGGGCGTATTGTCGAAGAGGCCCCAACCGAAGAAATTTTCAGCCGCCCCAACCACCCTTATACACAGGCATTGCTGTCAGAAATTCCGCGGATTGAGCTGACCAAACGAAAATTCAAGGTCATTGACGGCGAATTGCCCAGCCCGATTGACCCGCCACCCGGCTGTCATTTTCACCCGCGCTGCCCCTTTGCCATGGAAAAATGCCGCACCACCGTGCCCCAAAAACGCGAAATCGCGCCCCGCCATTTTTCCGCGTGCCATTTAAATGACGATAACATCCAGACGGCAGATGCAACTTCGACCGTCGCTATGTAATACGGTAAAACGCCAGCGCAAAGGCCAAAAGCTTTCGCGCCATGCGCTGGCCAAACGCAGCACCGTGCCTGCTGCCGACCTTAAAAAATTGAAAATAACCGGTTAAATGTCTCTATGCCGGTTTTTATTGTGATGGCAAAGCATTGGTGATTTCTTGCGCCTTAAAGCGCCAACCAGCGTACACAAAAACACATCGCCACCACCGCGAAACATTGGCGAAGTTCTGGCCTAATGCGCAAAAGACCCAATGCCGGGGAAATTCAATTTCGCCAGGCAACGTTAAACCTGTTCGCCTTTCGTCAGGATGATCACAACAAAACCCGGTCTTTTTTACAAAATGACATCGACAACTGGCACCCCCGCCATTTTTCGACGAATCTTCAGCTCCGGTCCGATAGGCGAACATCGCCAGTTCCGACGCCGGGCATAGCATAGCAAACCGACATTTCAACCCAACCAACGGCACTGAACACACCTAGTACGGTAGCAAACATCTACTGGCCTGATCCACCAGACACGACGACACCACCCTTCCCATCCCGCTAATTTGCATCCGGATAAATCGGCCCCCTTGATCGCCCCACCGGGCATCCCGCCGCTGCCACCTTTCGCATCTTGTATCCATTTTAAATACCAATTCGATGCCAATTTTTCTTGACGTGGTTCCTTGTTGCCCGTAGCATACTTAATAACGACATAGATAACATAATAATGGAATACAGGGAATGGCAGATCTGGTTGTTAGCCTTTATGCGCCCGCCCTTGATGCGTTGGGACGCAAGGTTGCCGCAACGAACATTACTATTCGTCCGGTACTTGCCCCGGAACAGCGCCTTGTCGTCGATTGGGTGCGCGATAATTTTAGCGATAACTGGGCCAGCGAGGCCCTTGTAGCCATCGCCCGTCAACCCGCGTCCTGCCTGATCGCAATCCGCGATGGCCAGATCATGGGTTTTGCCTGCTACGACGCCGTCGCCCGTGGTTTTTTTGGGCCAACCGGCGTTGCTGTCAACGCCCGCGGGCAAGGCATCGGGGCGGCTTTGCTACACAGCACCCTGACAACCATGAAAAACATGGGTTACGCCTACGCTATTGTCGGTGATCCCGGCCCGACACAGTTTTATGTCGATGCCGTTGGCGCCATTGAAATTCCTTTACCCGGCAAAGGAATTTACACCGACATGCTGCGCGCCCCGGCCCCCTAGCAAACAATACGTGCCTTCTGATCCGGGCCGGTTATTACCGGTTCGTTGCGCAAATTTCCGGGCCAACCGGCCTTTTATTTTCAGGGAATGATCCATGTCTTCGAATACACCGCTGGCCCTGTTTGTCGGCATTCCCAATGATACTTTGTCGATCGACGAAATTGCCCTGTTTCGCGAAACCAATCCGCTAGGGTTATTTGTAGGCCGCCGCAGCCTGAAAAACCCCGATCAGGTCAAAAAGCTTACCGAACAGTTTCGTACTGCCGTTGGCCGCGACGATGCCCCGATTTTTACCGATCAGGAAGGTGGGCGCGTATCGCATCTTGATAGCGGATCATGGCCGTTATTTCGGTCATTTGGTGAATTTGGCGCACTGGCACGCCGCGATCTTGAGCTTAGCAAACGTGCGCTGCGCCTGTCATCGCAGGCGATGGGGGCCATGATGCGCGAACTGGGCCTTGATAGCGGCTGCTCGCCTGTCCTTGATCTGGTGTTTGGCGATACCAGTGACGTTATTGGTGCCCGCGCCTTTGGGCAGGATCCGGCATTGATCAGTGCGCTGGGCCGTGAAGTGGTCGATGGTTTGCTTGAAGTTGGCAACATGCCGATCATGAAACATATTCCCGGCCATGGCCGCGCTACGGTAGACAGCCACAAGGAACGCCCGCGTGTAGATGCCGAGAAATCACTTTTGCGCGCCACCGATTTCAAGCCGTTCATCGATTTGATCGACACGCCATGGGCAATGGTATCGCATGTGGTGTATTCCGCCTACGACGACCAAAACCCGGCCTCGGTTTCGCCGGTTATTTGCAAAGACGTTATCCGAAACGAACTGGGCTATGACGGCGTTCTGATTTCGGATTGCGTCTATATGGAATCCCTGTCGGGCAGCCTGCCCGAACGGGTACGGCAGACATTGGAAGCGGGTTGTGACATTGCCCTGCACAGTCATGGCACCAATTCCGAAACACTGGCTGCCGCCAAAGCTGCCCGTCCGCTAAGTGACGAAACAATACGCCGCATGGACGCAGCCAAAGCCCGTTTGGGCAACTTGAACGTGGATATCAGGCAACTGCATGCCGAAGTCGAAGAAATCTTTGGCGCATAACAAAACAATCTTACTATCAGGGAAAGATCAATGATCACACATAAACGCCTTTTGGCGACCGCCGTTTTTGGCCTTGCCATTCTGCCGCCGCTAGCAGCCAGCGCCGAAACGGTTCTGACGGCCAATATCGAGCCAGCCACCACCTGGGTCCGGAACTTTAACCCGTTCAACCAGACATCGGCCCGCCAAAGCACATCGGATTTCATTTATGAACCGCTGGTGATTTTTAACCGCTTTGATCATGACAAGGCCAATTACCGCCTCGCCAAAAGCTATAAAATCGCGGACGACCTGAAAAGCGTGGAATTCACCCTGCGCGACGGCCTGAAATGGTCCGACGGCAAAGCATTTACCGCCAAAGACGTTGTTTTCACCTTTAACTATGTCAAAAAAAACCCGGCACTGGATTTTGTTTCCATCTGGAATATCCTTGATAAAGTTGAATCAATTGACGAACACACCGTAAAATTCAGCCTGTCCAGCCCCAGTTCACTGGCCGTAAACCGCCTGATCGAACTGCCGATCGTGCCTGAACATGTTTGGGCCGACATTGCCGAACCGGTCACCTTTGCCAACGAAACCCCGGTTGGCAGCGGCCCGATGACCGAAATCCCCCGTTTTACCCCACAAACATACGACCAGTGCCGCAACCCGTATTACTGGGATGCCGAAAACCTGAAGGTTGATTGTTTCCGCTTTCCGCAATTGGCCGATAACAACCAGATGCTCACCGCCACTGCCAGCGGCGAGCTGGACTGGGGCACATCGTTCCTACCCAATGTCGAGCAGACCTATGTTGCCAAGGACCCGGATCATTTCCATTACTGGTATACGGCAGGCAGCATGGTTGAGTTTATTTTCAACCAGGAAACCGCCAATGCGGATAACAAAAAAGCCTTTCAGGATGTAAAATTCCGCCGGGCAATGAGCATGACACTGGATCGTCAGGGCATGGTCAATGTGGCTGGTTATGGTTACCCGACGCTGAACCAGGACCCGACCACATTTGGCGAAGTTTATTCCAGCTGGACTGACCCGGAAGTTCTGGAAGAATTTGACAAATATACCAAATATGACGTCGATGCCGCCAAGGACCTTTTAGACGAGGCCGGTTATGTCGATGCCGATGATGACGGTTTTCGCGATAATCCCGACGGAACGCCTATCAAGTTTGACATTATCGTTCCCAATTCATGGACCGACTGGATTGATACGGTACGCATTGCCGTTGAAGGCATGCAGGATGCCGGGATCAATGCCAATATCGGCACCCCGGAAGAAGCCGTTTGGGGCCAGGACCTGATCACGGGTAAATTTGACGCCGCGATCAACAGCATTCGTGCGGCATCCCTGCCTTATTATCCCTATCAGCAGGCCTTTAACCGCAATGATGTGGGTAAAACCCGTTTCACTGCACAACGCTGGTTTAACGATGATTTGTCCAAGCTGCTAAATGACTTCACCCTGACGTCAGACATGGACAAACAAAAGGAAATCATGACCAGGGCCCAGCGGATCGTCGCAGAAAACCTGCCGTTACTGCCGGTGTATAACAACCCGACCTGGTATCAGTACAACACAACGCGCTTTACCGGCTGGTCAACCCAGGACAATCCGTTCGTTAACCCGACCCTGTCACGCCAGAACCATGCCCGTTTGTTGCACCTGCTTGCATTGCGCCCGGTTAAGTAAAACCGCTTCGCAATGATCGTCGCGGGCTGCCGCCTCCTCCCCAGGCAGCCCGCGACACTTACAGTTTCAGAGGTTCCAATGGTTTTTCTGCTTCGGCGATTATGTTTTTATCTGGCAGCCTTCATTGCGGCGGCGACCATCAATTTTTTTCTGCCCCGCCTTTTGCCGGGTGACCCGATCCAGATCATGTTTTCCAGCGCAGGAAGCACCCTGTCACCAGAAAATCTTGAGGCCCTGAAACTGACTTTCGGCTTTGTCGATGCCCCGTTATGGCAGCAATACCTGACATATCTTGCCAGTATTTTTACCGGTGACCTTGGCCTGTCGATCAAATATTTCCCGCTTTCCGTCAACGAGGTGCTGGGACGCGCGCTGGTGTGGACGGTTGGCCTAATGGGCACGGCAACATTGATCAGCTTTACGCTGGGCACCATGTTGGGCATCGTTGCCGCCTGGCGACGCGGCAGCAAATTTGACGTCATCTTTTCCGTATCCGCCATTGTCGCAACGTCAGTTCCTGCAATGGTGACGTCGCTGGTCGCCTTGTATTTTTTTGGTTTCACCCTGGGCTGGTTTCCCACCGGCTATGCCGCCGACCCGGCACTGGACCCGGCATTTTCGTTTGAATATATCAGCAGCGTTATTTATCACGCCATTTTGCCCATCATCACCCTGTCCATTGTGCTGACAGGCGGGTTTGTTGTCACCATGCGCAACAACATGATCAACCTTTTGGGCGAAGATTATATCACCATGGGCCGGGCCAAGGGCCTGTCGGACCGCACGGTCATGTTCTGGTATGCCGCACGTAATGCCCTGCTTCCAACGGTTTCGGGCCTGGCAATTGCCATTGGCACGGTTCTGGGCGGATCGCTTGTGACCGAAGTCGTCTTTAACTATCCCGGCCTGGGCAACACGCTTTATCACGCCATTCTGGCCCGTGATTACCCTGTTATTCAGGGGCAGTTGCTGATTATGACACTGGCAATGTTAACCGCCAATTTCATTGTCGATGTCAGCTACGTTCTGCTTGATCCCCGATTGCGGAGGGCCTGAAATGAAAAACGTTATTCTAGGGCTTTTACGCAACAAAAAGGCCCTGACGGGTTTACTGATTTTGGCAATTATTATAGTGGCCGCCATTGCCGCCCCGCTTTTAACCGGGTTTGATCCTGCCCGTCGCGTTGGCCTGCCCCATCAACCCCCCAGTGCAGACCATTGGCTGGGCACCACCCGCATTGGGCAGGATGTGTTTTCACGCCTGATTTACGGCGCGCGCACATCGCTGGCGGTTGGTTTTGGGGCCGGTTTCATCATTACGGCCGTTGGCACCGTCATGGGCATTGCCGCAGGCTATAAGGGTGGCAAGGTTGATGAAGCCATCAGTTTTTTGACCAATATGGTCCTTGTTGTGCCCAACCTGCCGCTTTTGCTGGTTCTGGCATCGTTTATCGGGCAGGCAAGCCCGGTTGTGATTGCCATTATTCTGGGTGGCACCAGTTGGGCATGGGGCGCACGTGTTACGCGGGCCGAAACCCTGTCGATCAAACAAAAGGATTTCGTCAAAGCTGCTGAGATGCTGGGCGAACCAGGCTGGCGCATTATGGCGGCCGAGATTTTTCCCAATCTGGTGTCGATTGTCGGCATCAATTTCATCGGCAGCGTTGTTTTTGCTGTGATTACTGAAGCCACACTTGAATTTTTAGGACTGGGCGATCCGCAAGCCGTTTCATGGGGCGTGATGCTTTATAGTGCACAAAATGCGTCGGCCCTTCAGGTTGGTGCATGGTGGGATATTTTAACCCCCTGCTTTGCCCTGGTCTTTTTGGGAACCGGCCTGTCACTGCTTAATTTTGCCATCGACGAAGTTGCCAACCCACGTTTGCGGACCGGCAATTCGCTGGCCCGCTGGGTTGGTCGCGTTCGCGCCGGGGAGGGCAGCCTGTGAACAATCCGCTATTATCCGTTCAGGATCTGTCGATTGAATATGTTGGTGATAAAACCGACTTTCGCGCCGTTGATCATGTCAGCTTTGATGTCGCCCCTGGCGAGGTTTTTGGCCTGGCCGGGGAATCTGGCTGTGGCAAAAGCACCATTGCCTTTGCAATCAGCCGTCTGCACAAGCCCCCCGCATTAATTTGTGGCGGTAACATTACGGTGGCCGGGCGCAATGTGCTCGACCTTGATGCGAACGAACTGGCGCGGTTTCGCTGGCACGAAGTCGCCATGGTGTTTCAAAGTGCGATGAATTCGCTGAACCCTGTTTTGCGTATTGAAAGCCAGTTTCACGATTTACTGAAACGCCATCGCGGTTATAGCAAGGCGCAATCGCGCGAACGCTGTGCCGAACTGTTAAAACTGGTCGATATCCCGGCAGACCGCATGCGCGATTATCCGTTTCAGTTTTCCGGCGGCATGCGCCAGCGCATTGTAATCGCCATTTGCCTGGCGCTGGAACCAAAACTGATTGTAATGGACGAACCCACCACCGCCCTTGATGTCGTGGTTCAACGCGAAATTTTGCAACGCATTAATGAACTGCGCCGGCAACTGGGTTTTTCAGTGCTGTTTATTACCCACGATCTGGGCCTGATGGTGCAGTTCTGTGACCGCATCGGCATTATGCTGGATGGCAAACTGGTGGAACAGGGCACAGCGGATCAGATTTACCGCGCACCAACACACGATTACACCAAAAAACTGTGGGCGTCATTTCCGTCCTTTCACGCCCCCGCCCCTCGGCAGGAGAACGCACAATGACCGCAAACCCTGCCATCGTTAGCCTGCAAAACATTGGCAAAACCTTTCATCTGGGCGCGCACAAGGTGCGTGGTGCCCACGATCTGTCCTTTGACCTGAAGGGCGGGCGCACCCTGGCACTGGTCGGGGAATCCGGCAGTGGCAAAACCACCTGCGCCCGCATCATCATGCGCGAATATATCGCCGATGAAGGCCAGCTTTTGTTTCATGGCGCCCCCGTTACCGACAACACGCCCAAGGGGTTGAAACAATATCGCAAAAACGTGCAAATGATCTTTCAGGACCCGTTTGCATCGCTAAACCCGGCCCATACGGTGGACTATCATTTACGCCGCCCGCTGGCACTTTATCGCCGCGATTTAAAGGGCAAAGCCGTCACTGACGAAATTCATGCCCTGTTACGCCAGGTCGAGCTGGACCCGGAAATTGTCGCCCCCAAACACCCGCATGACCTTTCGGGCGGGCAGCGCCAACGCATCAACATCGCGCGCACCCTTGCCGTTGGCGCAAAGGTTATTATCGCCGATGAACCAACATCGATGCTGGATGTTTCGGTGCGCCAGGGCGTGCTTGAACTATTGAACCGCATGAAACGCGATCTGGGTTTGGCCCTGCTTTACATCACCCACGATGTCGCCACCGCCCATTATGTGGCCGAGGACATCTTGGTTATGTATGGCGGGCAAATTCTGGAATGGGGTGACGTTAATGCGGTGTTGTCCAACCCGCAGCACGATTATACCCGCATGTTGTTATCGGCCGTGCCCAACCCGGAAATCCGGTTTGACGACCCGCAATCACGCCTTGATCCTGCATCGGTCAACGCTGTGCGCGAACAGGCCAAACAGCTGCATCCGCATATCAAAACCGCAGGGCCAAACCATTTTTACCGGCATACCGCCCCATAAATTCACGTTTTACATACCTTAAATATCCGCCAAACGGAGCCTTTGTTAAATATGTCGACTATTTCCACCACAACCGGCAACACCCCTGCCCAACGCCTTGCCGAACTGGGCATTACCCTGCCCCCGGCCCCGGCCCCGATTGCCAATTTTGTGACCCATGTGCGCGAAGGCAACCTTTTGTTTCTTTCGGGCCAAGGGCCGTTAGACACCAGCGGCAACCTCAGCAAAGGTAAGGTCGGTGCAGATGTTAGCATAGAAAAAGCCTATGCCGATGCCCGCCTGACCGGGATCAATCTGCTCGCCGTCATGCAGGAAGCTCTTGGCGATCTCGGGCGGGTGAAACGGGTTGTCAAACTGCTGGGCATGGTCAATGCTGCCCCTGATTTTTGCGACCATCCGGCAGTTATCAACGGCTGTTCGGACCTGTTTAACGATGTGTTTGGCCCGCAAGGTGTTCATGCCCGTTCAGCCATTGGCATGGGGTCGCTGCCCAACCAGATCACGGTTGAAATTGAAGCCATCATTGCCCTTAACGACGAATAACAGGACCCATCATGTCAGCTGATATTCTTGCAAAACTGAACTTGCGCCACGTTATCAATGCGTCGGGCACCATGACGGGCCTTGGTGCCTCTATCGTCGGGCAACAATCCATTCAATCGATTGCCGATATTCTGGGTAATTTTGTTGAAATTGATGATTTACAACGCCGGGCCAGCAAAACCATTGCCGAACTGACCGGGGCCGAATGCGGGTTTATCACAGCATCATGCTCAGCCGGTATCACGCTTTCAATTGCAGCCCTTATGACCGGAAATGATCTGGGCGCAATTGAACAATTGCCAAATCATGTTGGCCCCAAATCCGATGTCATCATGCAAATGGGCCATATGGTCAATTATGGTGCTCCGGTCGATCAGGCTGTGCGGTTATCCGGCGCGCGTGTTGTGCCCATCGGCCAAGCCACCAGCGCGTCGGCCTTTCATCTTGCCAGTGCGATTAATGAAAATACACTGGCGGCCTTATATGTTGTGTCGCACCACACGGTCGAATACGGGCAAATCCCTTTCAAAACCTTTGCTGCTGTCGCGCATGAACATAATGTTCCGGTTATTGTCGATGCCGCGTCCGAATATGATTTAACCGGCTTTATCCGTGATGGCGCGGATATTGTTCTGTATTCCGGGCATAAATTTTTGGGCGGGCCAACATCGGGCATTGTTGCGGGCCGTAAAGATATTGTGCGCAATATTTACCTGCAAAACCGCGGCATTGGCCGTGGCATGAAAGTGGGCAAGGAAGGCATTGCCGGGGCCATTGCCGCGCTGGAAGCCTGGAAAACCCGCGACCATGCTGCCATTCGCGCCCGGGAAAAACGTGCCCTTGATTTATGGTACGCAACGCTGGACGGTCGCCCCGGTGTATCGGTTCGCATTACGCCAGACCCCACCCACAACCCGCTGGACCGTTTACGCATCGATATTGATCGTGTCGCCGCCCACATCACCGCGTGGGATCTGGTCGACCGGCTGGCAAAAGGGGCGCAGCCCATTGTTGCCCGCGATCATGAAGTTGAACATGGCTATTTCTTCCTTGATCCCTGCAATTTGCAGCCGGACCAGGAACAAATTGTCGCCGCCCGCCTGGCCGAAGAACTAGATATTGCCCAAAAATCCAACGACCTTATTGCAACGCCGTTTGAAGAGCGGACGTTAAACAAGGAACGGGCGATCCTGAACTGGCCTGACTGATAAATTACCGCTAGTTATAAACGATAAACAAAACCGGATCAGGAGGACAAAATGCCGTCAGTCGCCATGAAGGATACCGCGACAGCCGCGCCCAAACGCCGGTCGCGCACCAGTGGCATTGACCGCATCCTCCAGATTCTGGATTTTTTGCAAGCAGCCGAAAAACCGGCCACCGCCTATGAAATAGCGCACGGCATTGGTGCGCCACTATCGACCATCTACACCATTGTCGAGGATCTGGTCGGCAAAAACCTGCTAATTCGCCAGAATGACGGCGCATTATGGCTGGGCCCGCGCCTGTATTATTACGGCCTTACCTATTCGCGCCGGCTGGACCTGTTAGGTGTGGCCAATGCCGAAATGCACGAACTGGCGCAAAAATCGGGTGAAACCGTGCAAATATGCGGTCGCGATAACGACATGATGGTGGTTTTGGCAATGGAAGAAGGCCGTGACCATTTTCAGGTAACATCGCGGGTGGGGACGCGCACCCCGTTAAACTGGACGGCATCGGGGCGCTTGCTGGTCGGACATCTTGCCGAGAATGAACAGGTTGAAATTTTTAGGCGCTGTGCCAAAAACTCGCCAACCGGGCGGGCAGAAGTTGATCCCGTTACCCTGTCGCAAAAGGCAGCCCGTGCCTTGTCTGACCGGCTTTCCATTCAAGCTGGTGAATCTGATTTTTCCGTCGCCTGCATCGCATCACCGGTTTGCAACCCGGACGGCGAATGCCTTGCCACAATTTCCATCGTAGTACCCGATATCAAGGTTAACCAGAACGAACCGGACCTGATCAAACTGGTAAAAGACAGCGCCAAACGCATTGAAAGCCGGTTAGGCTGGGCCTGATTTGTGTAATTTCGCTGCCATGAAAACAGGTGGCGCCCCCTGCACGAGCAAACCACCTGCTTAAAAAAATGACTGATTATTCCGGTGTTGTTAGCGTTTTCTCGTCGCTATCAACAACAAAAACGGCTAGCAAACTCGCCGGTTCACTGTCGCTGGCATTAGCACTGACACTATGATGATCGCCGGGGTTTTCCGAAAAATTTTCCCCTGCATGGTATGTTGTTATCGGTCCACCATTAACCTGGCTTGTAATCGCACCCGTCAGAACCGTTGCATAAATAAAGGCCGATGACGGATGGGTATGGGCTGGTGATGATCCACCCGGGCCATATTCCACCAAAACACCTTTCAGGCTTTTGCCCGGTACATTGGGTAGTTTATGATCGTAAACCACCGTGATTTTGGCCTGTTCACTTGGCGCATCGCTGGCTTGTACCGCACCTGGTACCAAGCCGGCTCCAAACAGAACCACCGCAGTCATCATTTGTTTGATCATTATCGTGTTCCGTTTTCCTGTTACGCGCTTTTCGCCAGCACTGATTGCCCCAGCCATTTTTCAAATGTGGTTTGGCCCAATGATGCCCCCGTGCCCGGAACAAGCGAATGTTCGCTTAACACCACGCCGAAATATCGCGCATGCGGATCACAGATCACCGGGCGGACATCGCCCATACAGCCAAGATAGCGTTCAACCAGTTCGCACAAACCAAATTGCTGCGGTCCCGCAATTTCAACCGTGCCATTGGTCGGGGCAGCAAGCGCCACACGGGCAACCGCCGTTGCAACATCCTGCGATGCAATGGGTTGAACCAGCGCATTAGACAAACAGACAGTCTCGCCATCAAATGCGGATCCGGCAATACTGCCCAGAAACTCGAAGAACTGGGTCGACTGGATAATGGTAAGGGGAATAGATCCTGCCTTGATCAGATCTTCCTGTGCCTGCTTGGCGCGGAAATAGCCACTATCTTGCAGGTTATTTGTTCCCACAACGGACAAGGCGACATGGTGTCGCACCCCGGCAGCTTGCTCGGCACGCAACAGGTTTGCACCTGCTGCTTTAAAAAATGCCATCGCAGCGTCGTCTTCAAACGATGGCGAATTGGCAAGATCAAGTACAACGTCCGCCCCTTCAAGGGCGGCGTCCAACCCTTCGCCCGTAAAGGCATTAACGCCCGTCGCCGGCGAGGCCACCACCACGCTATGGCCCCGAGTTTTCAGCAAGGCAACGGTTTTAGAACCGATCAGCCCTGTACCACCAATAACAACAATATTCATATTACTTTCCTGCCTTTTCGTCGTGCGGGGCAACCACCGAAAACCAATAGCTGCCCGGCTTCATAAAAAGGACGAAACACAAACGACCAGTGTTATAGCCGATATCAAATTTATTATTATGACCTGCAGTTCCTGATTAACAGGTTCGCCAAAAGCAAAGCCTCCGAACCGTAAAACGGTCGGAGGCTTTCTCATCAACGGCCAATATTGGCGCTATGAGATCAGTTGGCAACCTTCATGGCTGCACGTTCAACCAGGGTTGACCAGTTGCCATTGGAAATGAAATGGCAATAAACCAGATGCACCCAGCCGCGTTTGCGCCATGCCAGGAAGGTTTCATCGTCCAGTTCATTAAATTTGGCTTCATCGATCACTTTGAAACCCGACAGGCTCAGCTTGCGGCCATCGGCCAGTGTAGCATCAGCACGGTTTTCCACCAGCAACCCGGCTTCGGTGACAGCCTTCAGAAACTCGGCTGTGGCCGCATAATGCGCCTGGTAATCGCGGCAAAAATCAAGCGCACTTTGTGTCATTTTTGACGGTTCACCATCAACAAAGAACGGATTTTCCGTGCCTTCGACAACAGTTTTTGCGTCTTCGTCCACACACAGGGTGTACTGGCTTTTTTCTTCGTTCTCAAAAAAGATGAACGGATAACGACGGATATAGGCCGGAACATAGGTGCCCGGCGTCCAGTTGCCTTTATCGTCAACCATCAGGTTTTCCGATGCCCGCAAACCCAGCAATGCCACCATCTGGGGCTGCGCGCCATCGGTAAACAGGATCGGATAATGCTTGCACACCATCGGCAGTTCGGTTGCCACAACCGGCACTGAATTGGTGGTCGCTGCAAACGAAAAATCCGACGTTGGTGTCAACGACATGCTGCCATGACGCTCGGCCAGAACAGCGCGCGGCTTGCTATAAAACAGTGGCAGGTTTGCGCCCGCTGTTTCGGTTTTTGTCGCACCGTTCGTTTTGCTTTGCTTAGCCAAGGTATTCCTCACATTTCAGGTTAGTATTATGTAATGCCCGATATGACTTATTGGTCGTTCGACTGGATCAGATCGGTATCATCTGACTGACCACCAATCACACCAGGCTGATCACCACCCTCGGTCGTTGTACCGGTGGCCCCATCGCCAGTCGCCGTTCCGCCACTCGATGCAGCCCCGTTGCCACCTGCAATCCCGCCCGAACCTGACGGCGGTGTAACCACAACGCCTGCTCCGGTCGAACCACTAACCGGTGTTGTAATCACGGTCGGGCTTGGTGCCACTGACAGATTTGTTGGCGCGGTCCCGACATTCAATACCGTCGGAGCGGCAAAGGCACCCACAACATTCGGCGTAATGCCCGTACTTGTGGTGTTCAGATTGAACAGCGCATCAACCTGCGGAGTGCTTGGCGGCTTGGGCAATGGTGTTGTTTTGGTTGCTGCGGGCGGCAAATCGCGGTTCCGCCAGAAAGCATCGTTGATGTAATACGGCGCAAACTTTAACGGGCCGATTTCGTAGGAGGCATCAAAACCGGTAATGCCCCCAATGGTTCCGTAAAGATTGGCCGTACGTGCCGTCGCAACATTAAGCGATTTTACATCAATTTTCTGGTCGCTAGTGCCTTCTTTGGACCCGATACGAATATCACCCGTTCCCGATGTCATGACCAGATTGGTATTTTTGCCAATCAAACCCGCAATCGTAATGTCATCGCCACTACGAATGGTGACATTGCCCGACGGCAGCGTCGCAATAACACCCGAAATCGATTGCGGCTTAACCGCAATTTCATCCAGAGGATCGGTGTCATCAACCAGTTTCAGGGTCCCAAGTTTAATCGGGCCGTTGCTGGCCGTGATATTGGCTGGCAACAGAAGCTTAAGGCCCCCGGTATAAACAAGACCGTCAATGACCGAAATATTCGCCGTGCGGGCAAATTCGGTCACCCCGTTTTCGCCTGCATTGATGGTCAGCATTCCCAAAGCATTGGTATTGCCAAGGGCGTAATCAAAGTGAGTGGTGGTATTCCCGCCATTCAGGTTTAACTTCAGCGTCAGATCCGCATGTGCAACGCTGTTCACTGTTCCCTTAAGGGACAAAGTACCATCTTGCGTCTTGATTGTGGTGTCGTCGTCAATCCAGGATGCCCCGGTAACGGTGAAATCACTGCCAACCTGATAGGTCCCGTTCAGGGTCGTAACACCGGTATAATCCTGTGCATTTGCGGTTGTCACGTCATGGACAGAAATCGTGCTGCCCGAAACGGTCATGTTATTTACGTTGGTCGCAGCACCAGCAATAGAAACTGCCCCCGTCCCGGCTTTCATAACCACAATGTCACTGCCGCCATCAAGGGTGCCTGTCAGAGTGATATTCCCGTTGGCTGCACTGGTATCAAACGTGGTGGTCTGGGTTTCCGGTAACCCGAATGTCACGATTTGGGCCGCCAAAGAAGCAGCACCATCAATCTGGATGGAGCCTGCCGTCAGGTTATTGAGAATACGGGTCGCCCCGGTATAGGACTGCGCCCCTTTGGTGGTGACAGCATTTACCGTAATATTGGGTGCTGTCAGTGCCAGAGTCGAACCCTGAGCATTATCGGCGTAAGCGCCATTAAACTCGATCGCCGAAGCGGCATTGACAGTTAACTGAGAGCCATTCCCAGTAATCGTTCCTAAGAAACGCACCAATCCGCCTTCGTTGTCGTTCAGTGCCTTGATGCTTGAAGCACCGGCTTTAAGATATGCGTCACCATCAATTTTAATATCGCCGATTTCACTTTCAATCGAGCTCGGCAAGGCAATACGACGACCACCATTCTGTTTGAAGTCTTCATAAACATTGACATTGGCAGCCGAGGCAAACACGATCTGACCATCCGTTGGCGCGTCATTCTGACTGCTCGTCGAGGTCAGAACAATGCTGTTCAACAAACGGGTTCCGCCAAGCGCGCCATTGAAATTGATCGTGCCATAACCGGAATTGATTTCCAGACCCTGATAGTTTTGCCCGTCACTGTCGACGGCACCGTCAAAGGTCACATTACTGTTGTTTGACGATGTATTTACCGTTGTTGAGGTTCCCAGCAAGGTCGCACCCGCAACCTTGAAGTCACCGCCGGAGATATAAGTGCCCCCTCCCAGCGTGGTCGTGCCGGTATAGGTCTGTGTGCCTGAAGTGGTCACATTACCGACCGTTATATTACCACCGGTAAGGGCGATCTGGGAAATGTGCGAGGTGGCCGAACCGACCCCAACGTCTCCGGCCCCGGCATTAACCGTAAGCGCCGTCCCCGTCTGGTCATCTTTGCCCGTGACACTGCCCGTGATTTTGACATCGCCGCCATTGGTGGATGCCAGCGTCATGGTATTTGCGCCAAGAATGGCATTTCCGTTAATGGAAATGGCCGATGCAGTCAGGTTACCATTCAGGGTCGTGGTGCCGGTATAGCTCTGACTGCCACCTGTCGTCAGGGCGTCAGTCGAAATATTGGCTGCTGTGACCTCAAGGCTGGCAACCGTATTGCCACCATTCAAGGCGTTGCTTAGGGCCACATCGCCGCCAATAACAGTAACGACAAGTTTCCTGCTCTCATTATTTGGCCCGTCTTCGAGCCAGACATGATGAAGGTCCACATCAAGGCTTGATGTGCCCGTTACGTAAATGTCGCCATCATGCGTTTCAAGATGGCCAGTTGAGCTGTTGGCCTTGTAACTGGTGTAAATATTGCCCGTACCGGTTACCGTGGCGTTCAGTGTATTTACATCCGTGGAGAAGCTTTGTTCTTCGGTGCCGATCCCGGTAAAACTGGTAAGGGTTAACACGTTGGCCGTTACCACCGACTGGTCACCATCAAATTTGATCGCACCCTGCGTTGCCGTAAGCGCCACAGTGCCGGTCTGCCCGGAATTGATCGTACCAACCGTCACATCACCAGTAGTTGCCGTAATACGTGCAGTGTGGTTCTCGCCATTCGTCGTAATGGTTGCACCGGATACGCCGACATCGTTGGTCAGGGACACGTCATTATAGGCAGACAGATTAGCCTTGGTCAGCGCGCCGGTGTTGCTCACAACCAGCGCCGAGTTGGTATCACCTTCAAGAAGCTGCACATCCAATGCCTTGGCGGTACTGTTCAAAGTGGTCGTGCCACCTTGTGAACCGCTATAGATTTGAATGCCGCTGGCCCCTGTCGCTTCAAGGGTCAATTTACGCGGGTCAACATTGGTCGAGACAATATCTTTAACGCCATTCAGATATATGGCCGTCGCCGAAACCGTATCTGCCAGCGTCAATGTACCAGAAGTTGACAGCATCAGTTTGTCCAGGGTTCTGCCGGTAACGGCATCCCCCCAGGTAATATCCCCTTGGGAATAAACCATAACAGATGTCATCGCCTGGCCGTTTATCTTGTCCAGGCTCAGCGTGTCAGTTCCGCCGTTACGGATGGCAATAACAGAACCATCACTCCCCGTTGTTGCCTCAAGGTTTTTGATAATAACCTGCAATGGCTTACGAACAGAATTATCGCCGCTCTCACCGTCTTCCCAGGTAAGGGCACCCACGTTGTTTTTGGCATCCAGCGACAGGGTCCCTGCCATGATAACCGTCGAATTATCGCTGCGTGCGTTCAGGATCGAACCATTGGTTGCTTTTAGTTTAACCGTTGATGTCGATGGTTGCGTATCGGTGTCAAACGAGGTGGCCCCGGCCAGAACAGAGTTAACCGAGATGTCGCCATCAGCTGCCGTCACATCAATGGTTTCGCCATCTTTCTTTGCGACAACGTTGGTCAGTGTCACAGCGTTGGTTGCCGAAAACAACAGCGAACCATCATCCAGCGACAAGGCATTCTGGCTTGTCCCCAGCGTGACACCCGCAGCATTATTGTCATCAATATACACATCACCAGCGGCAATATTACCGATGATTTGAGAAACCGTGGTCGACAAGTGGCGCTCGGTTGTGCCGACGCCTGTACCGGCATTAACCTCAAGCGAGGAACCCACGATGCGGGTTGCATCAATGGCGTCGTCAACCACACTGCCATTCGTTGAAGTCAACGTGATCTGACCGTCGGACGACGAGCCTTTGGCATTAATATTGCCCAGGATCAGATCGCCACCAGAGCCCGCTGTCGAAATGGTGATGTTCCCTGCCGTTGAAGCACTTCCTGCACCCGAAACCGCATTGGCAACCAGGATGGTGGCCCCCTGCGATCCCTTGATCGAAATATTACCACCATTTGTCGACACAGACGAAAAGGTGCCATCAACTTCAGAACGCAGGTAAACACCGGCTTGGGCATTTGTTGCCGATACCAGCACGCGCTGACCACTGGCGGCAATGGCATTGTCAGCCGTCCCTACGCCATTCGCGCCCGTCAGACGCACCTCAAACGCGCCAAGGGCACTGCTGGCATTCCCGGCATAAATCGCGCCATTTTGTGCTGTCAGGTTAATCTTGCCGTTATTGGCACCCGCAACCACACCGTTCGAGCCATTACTATCGCCAATGGTGATGTTACCCGATTTTGCCAAAACGATAATATCGTTCCCAACCGCATCCTGGCCCACAGACAAATCGGTCAGGGCAATATTGCCGTTCGACACGATGTCAATTGCACCATTGGCTGTCTTCGCCACAAGTTTGTTCGACATACCGTTCTGGGCATTCAGGTAAATACTGCCTGTACCGGTCACATCTGCGGTGAATTCCCCTGCACCACTTCCCGACAATTGCAGGCGCGATGTATTCGACCCGATACCGTCCGATGCCGAAAGCGAAATATTACCGCTATTTAAGGAGAGTGTCGCGCCCACACCGGTATAGATATGGCCATTCGATGCCGTCAATGTCAGGTTTTTACCAGAGCCATAAGACAATGCATCGACGGTCAGATCGCCAGACGAAATCGTAACGCTTAGATCGCCCGACGTCGTAATATTGCTCAAGGCCAGGGCCGAAGCATTGGTGACATTAATGCCACCACTTTGCGACGATGCCTCCAGCGTTTTGGTATCGATTTTAAGGGACGTTCCAGACGAACCAATCGCGGCAGCACTGCCCTGAGCGGTCAGTTTGACGGATCCCGCCGTAATCAGGGAACTGCCATTTACCGCCGTAATATCCCCATAGTACCTGGTATCTTCCGGTTCAAGATCATCCCGATTACGATAAGAAGCCGACAGATTTACAGACCCGTTTTCACCAGTATTGATGGTTCCAATTTTTAACGCTTCGATTGATTTATAAGTAAAATCAAGCCCGGTGGTGTCGGTTATATCTAGGGTAGTGTCATAATCATCAACGTCGACGCCCCATGATGTCAGGTTAATTGCCGTTATCGAAACTCTGCCCGAACTATGATACTTGTTATCTTTATCGTTGCTACGATCAATCGAAAGACTGGACAGGTCACTGGTTGACTCAACATAGATGTTGCCAGGAGCGCGTAAATCCAAAGCAGTCGCCGTTGTTTTCACAGCGGTACTGTTCGTCCCGATACTTTCGCTGGTCGCTGAAATGACCAGTTTACCAGCCGTAATCAACGTATCAGAACTTGCCTCCACTGCACCATGACCAGACGTCAGGCTGACAGTTGCCGTGCCAGCGTCAATGTCCCCGGTTGTAAGTGTCCGTGTGGAACTTTCGCTGGTTCCCGCCGACAAGGTAACGTCAGAAGTCGCCGAAACACTGGTCACCGTTAACCCGTAGGTTTCCGCAATGTTGACAGAACCGGTTGCACCCCGACCATTGGTGGTCGCCGAAATTTCCTTTAACGTGGTTGTTCCGTTTCCGCTGGCAATTGTTTGAATCGCGCTAACATTCCCAATGGAACCTGCGGCGATCAACGTTACATTACCCGCATACGACAACTTTCCACTCAGGATCGATCCGCCAGCGTTGTTCAGATAAAAATCCTGACCATTCAATGAAACGCTCTCACCAAGGGCAATATCACCTGTCGTGTTCACCACTTTGGCAGTGCCACTACCAACCCTCAACGAGTCAAAATTAGCCCGTCCCAAAAGGCCGATATCCGTGCCACCACCAGCATAAACAGAGAGTTCACCACCTGTAATATGGATCGTCTTGCCATCAGTTCCGACCGATCCGCCAGAGGAAGACAGATCTACAATCGCTGCATTTATGGTCGTCTCGCTGTCATTGTCGCCGTAGAGACTACCACCACTACTATTTGAGACATTGACCTCGCCAATCCCGTCAAGATCAATATCCTGGATTGTCATGTCACCATCGGCCGAAAGCGTCAGGGTTAAGCCTGTATTATCGTCAATCGCACTGTATTCAGTACCATTTGCAGAAGAAACCTGACCGGAAACAAGTGTGTGATTCTCTTCCGCCCCGACGATACGAATTGTTGCATCTGTGTCGCCATGCGTTGCAATGGCAAGACTGCTCAGCAACCGGTCATTTGTAAGATAAATATCACTGGCGGTATTAGTGCTCAGGTTTGCGACCGACAGATTAAGCGGGGTTGCGTCGCTTCCCAACACGGCGGCGCCTTCGGTATTAAACGTCGCAGTACCCGCTGTAATATGGTTGTCGATATCGGCACCAGTAATATTGGCCGGGCTGGTAAGTGTAACAGAACCACTTAACCCCGCATCAATTGTACCAATGACCTGTGCGCGCTTGGTATTAAGATTAAAGATCAGCCCTGCGTCCGCATCCTTAACCTGGTTAACATTCGTAGTGCCGTTATCCGTAACATCAAAGGTCAAACCAGAGGACGTCAAAATATAAACAGGCGCATCCCCGCCGGTTGCCTGATCCGACGTCAAAGACAGCGATGCAAGATGAATTTGGTTATCAACATAAACATTCGCATGGGTATTCAGCGTCAGGTCTTTGGTTGTGGTTTTAATACGGTTCTGATCACCAGCTGTTCCAATCGAACCTTTGGAAGTCAGACTGATATTACGAGCAGAGAGTGAACTGCCATCTGCCGAGAAAATTGTATCGGCAGAAATGCTATTCCCGGAACCAGTTGCCGTTATGCTGAGAGAATTGGCTGCTCCTGCATTCAATTCGCCAACATAAACACTGCGGTCACTGGAAAAATCGAAATTAATGCCAGTATCATCCATCAGCTTGGTAACATCCAGAGCCGAGCCGATATCCTGGATATTCAATGTCAGGCCATGAGCCCGGATATCATATGAGTTTACGTTGCTATCTTTGTGGTTGGCCGTCAAATTAAGAGCAAACAGATCGGATGCATTAGTGAGGTAGATCTTGCTGCCACCTTCGATTGTCAGATTCCTGGCATTCGTTGTAACAGCATTGCCAAACACGCCAATATTACCATTTGCCACTTGCAAATAAACATCTCTGGCTGAAATGTTGTTGGTGCCGGCAATACCGGTCAAGTTACCGTTGGTAACTTCCAGATTAATCGAACCATCATCGCTCGTGACCGACAGATCGGAAACTGCCAAATCCCCGGAATTCGACAGCATCACCGAGCTTTTAACGCTGCCCGACAGTTTATTTACATCGACCGTAAAATAGCCCGACGAAGACCGACCGACATTCCCGCCATTCAACGTCAGCTGGTCAGCTGTAATCACGGCATTGCCCGTTTCCGCTCTGATAGAGCTTTCCCCGGCATTCAGGGTAAATTTGCCGCTCCCGACATCGACCTTGGTAACTGTAACCGTTTTTGCCGCCGTAATTTCAAGCTCAAGCCCGGATTGGGTAATATTGCCAATCTCAAGCCCCTTGTTACCGGAGTAATTATCGGTCACGCCAGAAAAAGTCAGGCCTGTACTGGAGATAGAATAGGTGATGTTTCTCGAGCTGTCAGTTTGATCGACATTGGCCCGATCTACATCCAGCTTAAGGCTGTCGAGCGTCGTATTATTGGTAACATTGACGTTATAGCTGGAATTAATTGACAGGTTTTGGGTCGTGGTCGTCGCCGAAACAGACTCATAAGAATTCAGCGTAACGCTTCCGGCCGTAATCGACGTGGCAGAAATGGATCCATGCTCGTTTTGCCCCGATGCCTGGCCTGTCGTGGTCAGAGAAACAGAACCGGTAGAAGACGTACCCGCATCAATCGTTGACGCAGCAATCTGGCGGTCCATGGACAGGGCAAAATTCATCACCCCGGATGACGTCATTCCTAACGCCACTTCTGTACCATTGTCCGTCAACGTAAACGTTGTTCCGGAAATATTGGTAAAACTGTAAGTTTGTTTTGTCGCTTTGTTACTATCAACATGCGCAAGATCAAGGTTCAACCCCGTCAGTGCCGTGTTGCTGTTATCGATATAGATGCTACCCTTTGAGGTAATCGATAAATCACTGGTCGAAAGAACCAGCGCCTGATTGGCGTTGCCAATGGCACCATAGGTTTTATTCGACGCACCGGTTTTAAGTACCACCTTCCCGGCTTCAATTTTGGTGTCACTTCCCGACTGACTAATATTGCTATACTGGCCGGTACCGGTTGTTTCCAACGACACCGTTCCATCAGCAAAAACATCGCTAACAACAATATTTTTTGCCGTTGTCAGACTGAAATCGGTGATTGAATGACCCAGACTTCCAACACCAAGACGTAGATCCTCGCCCTCATCGGTAAGAGTAACGAGGGAGCCTGCGCCAAAGTCAAAAACCTTGGTCGAACCGGTCGAGGCATTGGTGCTTGTCACCGCCAGATGCGTCAGCTCCTGTGTACTGGAAACCCGAACATCGCCGCCCGCAGAAACCGACAGCTTCGCTGCATCAAGATCAATGGCATTGCCATCGGCACCAATATCGCCACTGGAGCCTGCGGTCAGACTGACACTGCCTGCTGTAACTTTAGTGTTGGTATGATCACCGTCATCGAAAATGGAACCCGATGTTTTAATATCAGCCTTGCCAGAGCCAAGGGCCACCTGGCCCAATACAACATCGTTAACCGCCGTGAAGGAGAAATCCAGCGCTGAACCGCCAGTAACATTACCAACAGTAAGAACCGAATTTGCAGAAGAAATAGCAACACTTTGCCCGTTAGCACCAACTGTTGCACCATCCGCGAGTGTCGATTTGGCTTCAACCGACAGGTTGGTCAGCGTGTTCGACGACGTAAAGGAAATACCGTTAGCCGCGGTCAGGGCCACATCGGTTGCAGTCGATGAAATGTTGGTAATGCTACCTGACTGCGCGACAAGAGCAACCTTGTCAGCCGAGATCACGCCCTGATCTTGCGTATCGTCAATGATCGAGCCGCTTTTCGCCGTCAAATTGAGCGTGCCATTGCCATCCGCGACAGAAATACCCTGCACGGTTAAATCGCCATTGCTGAGCGTATATGACGCAGTATCCCCATCGGCCTGCAGCGTAATAGTTGCCGCACGCGAGCCTGATGTCAGGATCAGTCCACCGGCCTGAAGATCAAGTTGCGCCGCAGATACAGTAAAGACATTGCTGTAATCACCGTCGCTATCGCGGCCAATGTCGCCCGATGTAATAACGGTAGCAGCAGCCGTACCGGCATTAATCGAACCGCTATTTGTGCCAAGAAGGGAACCGTCTTCTACGGTCAGGGTAAGGTTGTGATCATTGGTCTTAACCTGCCCCGCCAAAATGACATCGCCATGGTTGGCGGTCAGAACAATATCACCTGCGGCGTTAAGCGACTTAACAGACAGGGCCCCGACATAGTTAGACGAACCAGTCGGGTTCCTGACATCAATATAAATCCCGCCATCAGCGGCTCCTGCCGTAAGGGATTCAGCCATCAATGACAAATGGTCATTGCTTTCGCCGATATTCTTGTCGGCAGAAAGTGTGATGGTGTTTGCAAGCACGCTTGTCGTGCTGCTGCCGTCGTCTTTAATGGCACCTTTGGACCGCAGTGTAATCGAATTACTGGTGCTATAGCTGACATCAAGCGCCCCGACCGACAGATCAGCATCGGTGCCAAAGTCAAACGTCAGGCCAGACAGATCAAACACTTTGTCCAGGTGGTATCCCGTCTCAAGGCTGTGCGTCAGCGCAAATTCAAGTCCCTGTGCTTCAATCTTATAATTATTTGCGTGCTCGGAATCGGCATTACCAAGTGTCAGCGAGAATGTATCAAGGTCCGAGATATCGCGGAAATAAACGTCCGACCCGGCGTTCAAGGTAACGTCATCAGCGATCACTTCGACAGAAGCACTACTGGTACCAATAGCTTTTTGTGCGGAAAGCGACAATTTGCCACTGGTGACAATACGGGTATTTGCATTGCCATCATCGGCGATGTTGCCACCTGCCGTCAGGGATACTGACGCATTGGCCGTGCCAATCTGGCCAACAACAAGATTGCTGTCGGTCTCAAAGGAAACCGTCTCAAGGTTCGCACTTGTGAGTTTGTTCAGCGATACCGAGGTTGCATCATCCGATACAGCAAATGCCAAATGATCCGATGTCAGTGAGATTACGTTCGCAGACTGGTTCTGATCATGAGCATTTTTGATAACAAGGCTGGTCAGTGTTGAATTGATATTCTGGATATAAATGTTGCCCGTATTATCAATATCAAGCGCGGTCACATAGGTATAAAGGGCATGTTCCGACGATCCAATGGCACCGTTTGCTGCCAGCTTCAACGTCGTTCCCTTGACACTGTTTCCGTCCAGCGCCACGACGGCGCCGCCCGCTGCATTCAGGGAAACGGCAGCGGTGCTGTCAATTTTCGCAATTGTCAGATCGCCCGACTGATTACTGATCGTAATTGATGAGGTACCCGCAGCCGTCTGGACATTCCTGACCGTCAAAGCATCGGTTTCAGCAATAACAAGATTTGCACTTTCGCCCGGCGTCGTAACATCGACGGTATTAACGGTAGTTTTCAGACTATTAGTTGAATTATTAGACGCAGATGCCAAAACAGTAGCCGAAACCACCAGATCGTCGCCCTTTAGATCATCGGCATTAACATAACCGTTGGTCAGCGTAAGGGTAACGTCACCCTCGGCGCCGGCATCCAGCGCATCAATATCAAGGAATGCAGCCGTCCCCGAGGTTGCGGCAGAATCAACCACAATTGCAATATTACCCGAATTGCCACTGCTTGGGCCATCATAGGTATCGTGCCCGATATCATTGATTTTGGTGCTGGTATGAGTGGTCAGCCCGATCTCGCCATTTGCGGCCTGAACCTTCGTGAAAGTCACCGTGCCACTTGTCGCTGTCGCGTCAAGATAGATATTATTTGCAGCGAATAAACTAAGTTCACGGGCGTTGGTGGAAAGTGCCCGCCCGGATTTCCCTAGGCTGCCGTTGTCGCCCGCGCCCGCCAGCAAAGTCAGCTTTGCGGCATCGATAAAAGTTGAATCATCACCGTCATCAATAACATCGTTGCCAAGCGACCCTATCCCAATCTCACCCGCGCCAACCGAAACATGTCCAAGTGTTATCCTATATGTCGAAGCCACAAGGGACGTAAACTCGGCCCCGCCGCCTGCGACAAAATTGACAACAGAAAGGCCGCTATCGTCCGCATCATTGTTATAAATACGAATACCGCCCGTTTCGGTGGTCGCATTCAAGGTGCTGATATCTGTCGCAAGAGCCTGATTGTCGCCCGAGACGCCCGTAATGCCATCACGCGCGGCAATGGTCAAAGCACTGGCCGTAACTTTGCCACCTTCTGCGCCGGTCACCGACCCCTTATTCACAGTCAGTGAAACATCACCTGTACCAACACTAACTGTACCAAGGGTCAGACTTTTTTCACCGCTAAAGGTGAAATTCAGACTGGGGGTGTGGGTTAAAATTGTGTTCAGAACATAGGCATCAGCGGTATCGGTCAGATCAAAAGACTGGAAGCCTTGACTTGTTGTAAGCTGATAGGTCTGGGTATCGGTTGACAACAAATGATCGAGCGAAAGATTAAGCGATTTCAAGGGCGTGGAAACGTTGACGAAGAAACTTCCCCCCGCGTTGATTTCAAGATCATCAACCCTCACGCTAATGGCGTTACCAGATGCGCCAATATTGCCCGTCCCCGTCGACAATTTCGCTGACTTACCCGACAGAGATGACGCAGTGATCGATCCGGCAATCGACGTAAGGGTTATGTTGCCACTAGTTGTTTGACCAGTAGCATAAAGCCCACCTTTAAGCTGAATATCGCGGGCAGCCAGCACCGTGATATTCCCGCCAGCAGATACGGGCCCCGGGTTACCCTCACCATTTGAAAAAAGCTGACCAATATTGGTAATGGACGCACCCGGCGATGTTGCCTGCAACACAATGTCACCGCCCTGGGTGACAATTTTGTAGCTCGCGTCAGAAAACGTAATGCCACCCAGCCCGGTTGATCGCAGAGTAAAGCTGTGCCCGCTGGTCGTTTGCAAACTGAGGTCGGTACTGACCGTAATCAGACCGGTTGATTCAAGAACAATGTTAGTCGTTCCGGCAATTCCTTCAAGAACACCGGCAGATATTGTGTTCGCCCCGTTGTTATCGTCATTCTCTGCAACAGTGCCGTCGCCAGCCACGCCATCCAGACTACCACCTGCCCCGGCAACAATCGTCAGGCTATCAGGGTCAAGCAGGAAAGTCCCGATATCACCATTAAGGGCTGTCAAATCAACCGTGCCGGTCAGTTTGACACCCTTGTGGCTCGACACCTCGGCAAAGCCGCCATTACCGCCCGTAGCCCCGCCCTTTGCCGAAATACTACCGGCAAAGTTCGTCAGAGTTTCAGACAAAACCGTGATAGTGCCACCGTCACCGCTGGTGATTGCATCCGCTTTCAGGCTGGCTGTTTTCGCAATGCTGACCGTGTTGGACCACGCGCCCGTGCCCCGGCCTTTGGCGCCGTCGCCTTCGCTGCCAATCGCCACAAGGCCACCGCCTGCGTCGCCCGAGGCGTCCATGCTGGCGCCGCTGGCAACCGCAATTTTTTCACCGGTGGCGACAATGCTGCCGCCGGTTTCGCCGCTATCATCGCCGGCCGCCTTGATGCTGCCGCTGGCGACAACGGTGCCGTTGTCGCCACCAGACAGAATAATCCTGCCATTGGCACTTGAAACACTGTTGGCCTGGATCACACCGCTGGTGTTAATCACGTTATCAATAACGTCCTTGACCGCACGCGCAGAAATCGACACCACGCCGCCATCGGCGATGATCGAACCACTATTGCTGACCAGCGCGTCAACCGGATTGCCATCTGTCCCAACCGGGGCTGAATCGACGTCCGATCCCACACCAAAACTAAGCAGCCCGTCGCCATGGAAATCGAGCGAAAAGGTTTTCGCCCCGCCAAGAGCGACCTTGCCCAGGCGCGCATGAATCACACCCGCGTTTTGCACATTCGGCGCCACAAGAGCGGCCAAACCGGCATCGCGAATGCTGATATCCCCGGCATTGACGATGCTGGCCGACGGATTGGCCGACGCAATGTCAAAATTGTAATTACCGCTCATGAAGTCGGCGTCGCGGATATTGGCTGTGGTGGCAACAAGCCCCCCCACATCGACACGCGATCCCTTGCCAAACACCACCCCGTTGGGGTTGACCAGCATCACCGTGCCATTGGCGGTAATGGTGCCAAAAATAGCCGAAGGATCATTACCGACCACGCGGTTCAAAATCACACTGCTGGAGCCGGGCTGCTGGAAATTGACCGTATTGCCACTGCCAACGTTAAAGCTTTGCCAGTTTACAATCGCCGAGTTCGACCCCTGCACCACATTGAGCGTATCAGAAGACGGCTGCGCAATGCTGACATCCCCGCCCACAACCGTTCCGCCCTGAGGCAAAGCCGACTGGGCCTGTGCCGGATGGGCCGTTGCATAAAAGAACGAACCCAACGCAGTTGCACCGGCCAGAATGTTAAACGGCGTCAGCCCTTTACCCGAACGCTTGCGCGCGGGGGCCAGAGCCTCACCCGTTGCGCGCACCGCAGATGACCGGCTGTGGGCTGATTTCAAAGGACGACGTGACGGATTGGAAAAGCTGTTCTTGCTCATGAATTTGACCCGCACTTAAAATTTGGCTGAAATGGTGAAGAAAGCTTGGGGCTTGGCGGAGGAATCCGCCGTCGGTTTTCGAAACCCCTTGGCCACTTCTGCCGATGCATAAAGATTTTCCAGAACATTCACCCGGATACCGCCGCCAAAGGACGACGCGCTGGTGCGTTCATGGGACACATTGTCGTCGATATCCCAAACCTGCCCGCTATCAACAAAGCTGTAAAACTGGACACCGTTAGGAAATATTTCAGGAAGATCGGGCGAATACCGCACTTCAAGCGATGTCGCCCAGCCGTCGTCACCCGAGAATTCGTTGCTGTCAAAACCACGGCCATAGTTGGCCCCGCCCAACGCCATTTCCTCGCTCGCCAGCAAAGGATTAACCGCATATTGCCCGGTTGCGGTCAAAAGCATGCTGACCCGGTCTGTTACCTGTTGCACACGGGTTAAATCGACGGTCGCCTTGGTAAAGGAGCCCCCGGCATCAGCGCGTGACCCCAGCGGGTCATCCTTGTCGGTTGCATTAAACACATCCAGCCCGCGATGCACGGTGGCCCGCACGGCGGTAATACCCTGGAAACTGTCGGTTAAGTCATAACTGATCCCGGCGCGCGCAATATGCAGGCGGTCCTGGTTAAATTCATTATCAAGAATATCTGTATCAATCGCGCGATATTCATATTCACCCGAAATACGCAAATTCTGTAACCGCGAACGGATCAGCGGATAGGTGGCAATCGCACGTTCGGCCATCACCACACTGTTGACTTCCAGGGCTTCAAGTTCTTTCCCCGGACGTGAACGGCCATAGCTGGAACTAAACCCCAGCATCAGGCCATCTTCGGAATACAGGCCCTGATAATTGGCGCTGAGCGACCAAGACCGTTCAATCGGTGAGGAAAGCTGGGTCTGAATCGCCAGTTGGTCGGCATGGGTACCAAAGGAATTGAACTGCACCGCAGCCAACCCCTCGGCATTCCCCGAATAAGGCGAATTGCGATTGTCGGCCGACAGTGTCGCCGTACGGGCAACACGATCCGCCTCGACCAGCATTTCCGAACCGCCAGGCGCGGTTTCTGATGGTTTCAAGGTGGCGCGCACGGTCATTCCAGCCAGATCATTGGCCAAAAGCAGGCGCCGTTCCATTTCATCAACCGTCACCGGAGTTTTGCCAATCAAGGGTGCGAGCAATCGTTTCACCGCCTCGCTAACCGGGCCGACATCTTCCTGCACGACGATGTCGGAAATAAAACCTTCAACAACACGGATTTTGAAATCGCCATTGGTGACTTCCTGGGGGGGGACCACCACGCGCGAAATGACATAACCGGCATTACGATATTTAAGTTCGATATTGGCCGCGATCTGAAAGGCATCCGCCACAGTGATGGTTTGCCCCATCCTGTCCTGGTAAAGCGGTGCCAGTTCTTCGGGTGTAAAGGCCGTGGCACCTTCAATTTCAAAGGAATGCAAAACAAAGCTGGCTTTTTCCGCCCCGGCCGGAACTTCAACTGCTGACGCACCCGGCACCGAAATGCTGCCTGTCGTATCTGAAGGCTTCGGCAGGTCCGGCCTGGCAAGATCACGCCCC
The DNA here is from genome assembly GCF_040148805.1 of Thalassospira sp. NFXS8. Lineage (NCBI taxonomy): Bacteria > Pseudomonadati > Pseudomonadota > Alphaproteobacteria > Rhodospirillales > Thalassospiraceae > Thalassospira > Thalassospira sp. NFXS8. Next base: position 118,141 of record NZ_JAGEMF010000007.1, read on the forward strand.
GCCTCTGCCCCCGACGGTAGCTGCGAGGGTACGGTTTGGGCCGAAACTTCGGAAACCATACCCAATACGAATAACGCACATGTGGCGGCTACCGCACTTTGGCGGCACAGGACCAGGCTATTTTTTCTCACGCGATTCCCCCAAGAACCCAAGTAGTTGGCCAAAAGCGATGCTTTTCGCCTAATGTAACCCCAAAACCTTTTACGGCATTTCGCTGTTGTATTCTCCGAAATGGCTAAGCCAATGCAGAGCAACATACATACTATCATATAGGTATAAACTGGCTATACCCTCTATAAGAGAGTCAGTACATTTTTTTTACGTGCGAGTAACCCGACAAATTCGCCACATACTTGAGTCTATGGTCAAACCTATAAGATCAAATGTTTTTTGTTTAAATATTGAATTAATTTCCCTAATTTTCGCCCAAAATTTGCCCATACTCAAACTCTTGCGCCGTAACACTTTTGGATAGTTTTACTCATTTTACATGTGAATTTGAAGATCACGTCTCGTTATGGACAGTCTCTGAAAACGACGGCAAATCGATGGTTTCATTTGCGAATTGATCGCAAAATTTTTCTTCTTCAATATTAATGCCGCCTCGAATCAGCGCCGTCCAAAAGCTTAATCAAAATAAATCGGGTAATTTTTCCCGGCGAATCGATAATGGTGATGTCCGTCAAACACCGAACAGTTTCGACCAGTAAATTGAGGCCACATTTTTCAACACCTCCGCAAAACGCCCTCCGGCATCTCGGCAACTCTGACTTTCACCGCCCCTATCCTATTGGCATTTTGCAGTCTGAACGCTTTTTACAGCATGCTTATCCCGTTCGCCTCCCAAGGCAGGACATGCAAATCCGGTCGGCTATTTCCCGGCTCTACACCAAGCATAAGAAGACCGGAAACCGGCGGTGCTTTCTTTACCCCCGGCATCTGGTACAGCCGGGCAAGAAAATGCTCCGGTCACTCATTGCGACTCTATCGCAAGAAAGCGGTAACTGTTTTACCCTATGCTGAATTTCGCGATAACGCCCTCTGCGAACATGCCGCACATACGAAACATTAATCTAATGCCCATATGCTTTATGTTCGTTACTGGCAGGCTTGCTATTTCGGGCAATTAGCACACCGCAAGTGGCTATCGCGCTCCGAACAAGGCCCAAAGAGGGCCGTACAAAACCCTGAAATAACCTGGATCGATCCTGCGAAAAAGATGATTTGCATTTAACCACTGAGATCATCAAAATAAGGGACGTGTTATTTTTAAAATATCTTATTAAAGTTTTGTGTTAAAAGCATAAATCGGGAGCGGTAGAGGGACATCATTTGGAGCAAAATTCGTTCAAACAGACGTTAGACAAACTGCGACAGAACCTGGCTGACGACAGGCAAAAGATTGCAATGGAGACTGACGAGCTATACCGAGACATAGCCGTTGAAACAGCCCCTCCCCCGGCTCATATAAATCTCGATACGTCTGATTATGTGGGAACAGCGCTGAAAGCTGAACGAGTTCTTGGCCAACTTTCCGAACGGCTGAGCAATCCTGATAGAAAAATGCGCGTTGGCGTTGGCGCAGCACTTGCCGATGCCTGTGAAGCTGTTTCAGCCGAGGGACGCGGCGCAACTCCGCGCAGATTACTGCAGTTTTATGCTCATCTTGGCGAAACATCCGCCCATTTTGAAAACCTCAGCGGGGCCGCCGATGTGTTTGAAACTCTTTTATCATGTTACAACACCGGACACAGACCCTTAAGCCTTGAATTACTTATCCATATTGCAACACGGTCAAGCATACGCTCGCGTAACTGGCTGGAGCCCGGACAAACGGACAAATGGCGACAAATTGTTGCCGATCGTCACGTTCCCAGCCCTGTTCCCGAAAATACTATCGAACGACTTCACAGCCGTATCATGGAAATTTCACCAGATTCCGGGCTAATTGGCGCGGCCGACGCATTATATATAGTGCTTGATGTGATGAATCAGGCCCGCCTTGACAGCCTTGACCTTAATCTTCCTACATCGACCCGGCATTTGCAGATCGAAATAAGCGATCCTCAGGCTGCTTACTGGAATCGGATCGCTCGTATCATGGTCCCTTTTCTCATCAGTCATTTCTGCCAGGGATTATTTCTACCTGTCATTACAGGCGATGCACTAACCCGCCATCTGCCAAAAATTGCCGAACTTCTGGCAAGAAAGGCACCGTCACGTGTGGCACGGCAGTTCACCGTTAATATTCTTGCCGCATCACTAACTAAACTTGCCGACATAGACCGGCTGATAAACGAAAAATGGAGTCATGCCGATCATCTGGCGCGACAGGGGCGCGGCACCAGCCTTGACAAAATAAACACACATCTTTTTCAAACCGGCAGCATATGTGTTGCTGACATAATTAAAGACTGTAACATTACGCCACAAGCCGCCCATTATCAGATCAAACGCCTGTTGAAAGCTGGTGTTGTATCCCCCGGGCCGCGGGGAAAGCTTGGCGGTCATTACTTTCTTGACGTGTTACTTCAAATGTAAGCTCGCCCTTTTATAGCAATATGCACTTGATGACCTGGTTGTGATTTTAACAACCTGTCACCGACAACATGTAAAATAGTCCCCTACACCAACTCGCGTGGAAATTTGTGTCAAAGCCAACACCCACCTGGAACATTTTAGACACAGCCGCCCTCACCCACACCACAGGCACGGCCCAAAATTTTAGGTAATCAGGCTAAACGGCATGACACCGAACGGATTTTACCGTATGCTTGCACCCTATTTCGCGGGCAAAAGAACATATTTTGAAGCAATAAAATCAATAAAAACAATTACTTGAATCTAAAAAAACGAATATCGTTTATCGTTTATCGTTTATCGTTTCTACGTGAGACGATAAACGTAAACGGAATAATCGAAAAATGATTGACCGTTTATTGCGTAACCGTGTAACCGTGTAACCGTGTAACCGTGTAACCGTGTAACCGTGTAACCGTGTAACCGTGTAACCGTGTAACCGTGTAACCGTGACACGGATATCGGATAATCTATATACGTAAATCGAAAACTTGATTGCCGCGTCACGATTTTCGACAACCGATTAAACGATATTCGAAAAACGTTTATTGAATAATCGTGATACGTTTAAACGAAATTCACATTTACAAATATCGGTTGGTCGTGATACGATCATCGATAAATTGAGGAACGATTTAGGAAGAATCGAAAAGCAAATTATCGTGTTACGATTTTCGTAAGATGGATTTTCGATGATCGAGTAACGATACTCGTATATCGGAAAATGAATGTACGAAACTCGAATTTGAGTTTTACGTGAATCGGGTAATCGAGTTTTGATTTTCGGGAAACCGTAACTCAAAAATCAAACGACCGGAAAACGAAGGATGCTTTCTCGATTACCAAAAAGTGCATTATCGATAATTCGATTTTCGAAAAACGAAAACGACAATCTCGGAAAGGCAAGAAACGCAACACCGAAAACCGCGGCACGATCAAGCGTTTTTCGTATCTACGAATTCGCATAAATCGAATCCCCGCCAATCACATTTCGGATTACGTATGTCGATTATCGACTTTCAAAAGATCGATATACGTAATCCGGTTACCAACCAGGGCCGAAGCTGAACCAACGAGGTCAAGGAACACCAAATGGCACGCTATAATTACGACTTGCCGTCGGATCTGATTGAACAGGTACGGGCAAAAGGGCCCATGGTAATCGCCACCCTTAATGAAAAAGGCGGTGTCGGCAAAACCACCCTTACTTTTCAGATTTGTGTCCATCTTGCTGAAGCAGGATTGAAAGTTCTGGCGGTTGACCTTGATCCGCAAGGAAACCTGACCAAAACAACCTTACGCTATGGCGAATTGCAACATGATCGGGTTTTTAACGATACCGACGTTGATCGCGCCAACTCCATGACCATTTTTTCAAACGCCAATGAGCGTGTCAAACCTCTGCCGGTCAGCGAAAACCTTGCTTTAAATACCGGTAATACAAACCTTGTTGCCTTAATGGGCATCCAGCATGATCTGTTGCTGGAACTTGACGAATACCTCGCCCGACAAACCGATTATGACGTCATCATTATCGATTGCCCGCCAACGCCAGGCAACCACGTGACGGCCGCAGCAATGGCGGCAGACTATGTATTGTCCCCAGCCAATGCCGATGAATATTCGTCTGATGCCATTAAAAATGTGGTTAAAACCATTACCCGGTTCAAACGCAAATATAATCCGGGCCTTAACCTGCTCGGTGTCATCCTCAATGACGTCGATAACAGTTCCAAAATCAAAAAAGATTATATTGAACTGATGCGGGGCGAGGGGGTCGACCCTGACGAGTTCTATTATGGAATTCGCGACAAAATATTTGAAGCCAGGCTTGGCAAGCGGGTAGCATTTCAGGAATCCCAAACGGTTGGCATGCCAATCACGCGCTATCAGCGGGGCAATGCTGCCGATGAAATGTATGCCTTTCTACTTGAACTGCTAAACCGTCTGAACAAGGAGGACGCGTAATGGCGACCAAACCGAATTTCGCCCGTCTCGCCCGCCGTGAACGCGTTAAAAAAGTTCCTCCGCGCCCTGAAGACCTTGCCGAAATCTGGAGCCCGGACGAAACGGCTGCTGACATCGCTGACGCCCAGGAACATGCAACAACAGAAGCGGCAGCACCAGACCAGGAAGCATCGGGTCCTCTCAATACACCAGCCACGGCGCCGGCCTCAGCCGCAGCAAATGTCCGCGATATCCATTCCGGCAAGGAATATATCGGTTTGCTGCGAATAGAAACCAAAGTGGACGAGGCCGTTGATCACGTCATACGAATGCTGGTTCGCAAACGCAAAGCTAACTTGCAGAAGAACGACCCGTTACCGGAAGGTGAGGAATATACCCGAGCCGATTTTATGCGCGAGGCGTTAATCCGCTTCTGTCGGGACCTTGATAGCAATTTTGACGACCGAATCGAGCTTCAACGCAAGGTTATGGAAGAAGATTAAAAGTTCGTAACATCGCGGACAATTCCATAACACAATGCCATCTCCGAACGACCCTAAAAACGGCGGTTTTCCTACAGAACTGCCGTTTTTTTATTAAAACGGAGTAGGTTAACAATCCTCCGCTTAAACTCGCCCCAACCAAAATCGCACTATATCGTCCTGCATCTAAATTGGCCGATTTCGATATTAAAGACGTAATCTGCCAGATAACCATGCCGATAACTGGTTCTGAAGACCTAAAGTTTTCTTCAAACACCCGAAATCTCCTTACGGCGGATAGTAATCCCGAAATCCGCGTTATCCCCTCCAGGGCAGGGTATTCTTGCGGTACATCTTCGGCATTTCGCGGACCATTTTTACGCCAAATGTCCTCATACCTTCCCGACATTGCCTTCAGAATGTCGTCCACTTCGTCTTTAGCTGCATTCTATCATGTCCGCGATGTACCGATTCGACCCGGAAACGATTCGTTATAACGCGGACAAATCGACGTTAAACATTTGGAAATACTTTTTAAAGCATCGGTTTAACAACAAAAATCATTTAATATCAGCAACTTAATAAAATTGACTACCAAAATGTAAACCGGCACGCTTTAACCTGCTCGTCACAACGCGGACAAAACCGTAAAACTGCATCTCAAAACGAATGAAACAGGGCCTTAAAAAAATCGGCCAAACACGGTCCTGATGAATACGACCGTGAAATGCCGAATATTCAAGCCGCTAGCATTCGTTTTTCTCGTCACAACGCGGACATTTTTGTTCGGTACATCGCGGACAAATACGAATCAATACATTGATATATCGGGCAGATTTGACCAAACTCGTCACAACGCGGACAAAAGGGAAAAGGGTTTACAGGTGGCGAGTTCTCAACAGGTAGATCTTTTTCTGGATCAGCTGGTCGACGGTGCGCCGTTCAAGGACGACCGGATGCTGATGGAACATCCATGGTTCTCCCTGACCAAGCAGCCACGCCGGACCCCATTTCATTATAGCCGGGGCGGGGTTGATATTCGTATCGAGCCCGGTGCCAAAGGCATGGCAAATATCTATGACAAAGACCTGCTGATGTATCTGGGGTCGATCATTAATGAAAAGCTGGAACGCGGAGAGAAGGTTAGCGATCGCAAGATAACCTTCGCGGCGCACGACTTTTTGCGGTCGACAAAACGCCAGACATCCAAACGCGGCTATACGCTTTTTCTTGATATGCTGGAACGACTTGACGGCACACGCGTGCGAACAAACGTTGAGTCAGGCAATGACAAAATCCGCTCCGGTTTTGGCTGGATTGAAAGCTATCGCATCATTGAACGCAAAACAAAAAATGGTCGGTCCATGATGGCCGGGGTGGAAGTAACCCTGAATGAATGGATGTTCAAAGCCATCGTCATTGACCGCCGGGTTCTGACCATCAGTCCACGGTATTTCGATCTGTCAAAAGGCCTTGAAAGGCGCATTTACGAACTGGCTCGCAAACATTGCGGACAACAGCGCAGCTGGTTGATCAGCATTCCGTCGCTTAAAGAAAAATGCGGATCAGACCGCGAAGAACGCAAATTCCGGGCTGACCTCGGCAAAATTATCATTGATGCCAATATCCCCGATTATAGCCTTAAAATGGGCAAATCCGCCGATTTTGACAGTGCTTTCAAAAGCCGGAACCCCAAGGAATGGATGCTGGAGGTTCGCCCCATACGTCCGCAAAGTGACGAACCGATCGAAGCAGCAGCCAATCCGGCCGAAGAAAGCCCCGATAAACTGTTTGAAATCGGCGATACACGCTTTCGCCCCAAGCCATTATCGATCCACGTCATCAACAATGCCCGTGAGCGCTTTCCAGAGTGGGACATAGACCATCTGGAGCGCGAATGGGCAGGTTCAAGCCAAAGAAACCAGCTGGTCATCAAGGACCCTGAAAAGGCCTTCATGGCGTTCTGCGAACGGTATGTTGCCAACCGCAGTATCGATATGTAACCCGTCCTGTGGATAAGTTTTGATAGTCAACAGCACATCACGGACGAAAGATCGGTACATCGCGGACAAAGGTTCGATACTTTGCGGTCGTGCTTTTGCGGACGTGATATTTGATACATCGCGGACAATTAATCGATACATCGCGGACGTCTAACTGCCCCGGACTCCTGAAAACAAAAAGGAGTCTCTGCCATCCGTAACTTATCTAACTTTACTCTAACACTCTTTATTAACTCATATAACAAATCTAAGGGCAGGGACGTTATATTCTGATTAATATTTTGTTAATGAATAAAACGACTTGGCAAACATCACGGGCAACACAAAGGCAGAAATTACCCAATTGTCCGCGTTATCATCAAAACGTTTTGCCAATAAAAAAAAGGCTTGCGCTGTTCCATTTTTGGGAATAAATCCCACATATGGAACAAACGCCTGAAAACAGCTTAGATATCAAAATAGCGACCCAGCTCAGGGTACTGCGCCAAAACCACGGCTGGACGCTTGAAACTCTGGCAAACAATAGCGGTATCAGCAAATCAACCCTTTCCCGGCTGGAAAAAGCGGACGTCAGTGCCACCACCATCTTGCTCGCCAGGTTATGCTCTACATATGGAATTACATTATCCCGGCTGATCTATATGGCCGAAGAAAATAATTTTGCGCCTCTGATCCTCAATAACGATCAGGAAATCTGGACTGATCCTGACACCGGCTTTATTCGCCGTTCACTATCACCTCCTACAGGGCGTCTGAGAGGTGAAGTGCTGGAGTGCATCATACCAGCCGATACCACGATAACATACGCCCAGCCGCCGCAAACGGGGCTGGAGCATCATCTTGTCATGCAGGCGGGGAAACTAACCCTGACACTTGATGATAAACAATATGTACTGAACCAGGGTGATTGTCTGCGCTATCAGCTATCAGGCTCAAGCAGTTTCCAAACATCACCAGATCAAATTGCCCGTTACCAGCTATTCATTCTGTGAGACAAACATGACGAAAATAAGCACGCTTGAAATTGATAGCTATGACGGGACACAGCTGCAAATACAGATCGACGCTCTTGCTAAAATGCTTCATGCCTGCGTGCAAAGTGGAGCCAGCATCAGTTTTGTTCAGCCCTTCACAATTAATGCAGCCAAAGACTTCTGGCATCAAAAGGTGTTGCCTGGCGTTCTTGACGGGAGCCGAATTTTACTTATTGCCAAAATTGAAGGACAGCTTGCCGGCTGCGTTCAGCTTGATTGCAATACACCGCCCAATCAACCTCACCGTGCCGAAGTTGCCAAATTATTGGTGCATCCTGCATTTCGTCGTAAAGGCATAGCACGAGCGCTAATGATCGCCCTGGAAGATGCAGCCCGGCAGCATCAACGTCGCCTGATCACCCTTGATACGCGCACAGGCGACCATGCCGAACCTTTATATCGCACATTGGGTTATCAAACAGTTGGAACCATTCCCGAATATGCCAAGGATCCTTTTACAGATACATTTGATGCAACGACGATAATGTACAAATTGATCACGTAACGTTGGCTGAAAACCAAAAAATAGCTTTGCCCATCATTTGATGCAAGTCAGCTATAATGGTTTATCAAGCAGTGGCTTAACGGCGTTCAACCATTAAAACGTGGCTTGCCGTTAGAACGGTTTCGTTTTTCTGGTTTACCACATCAATTTGTTCAATTACTTCGCCGAAATCCGGGTTATCTGCCATTGTTTTCAAATCACCAATCGTGATCCTTGATTTAAGTGTATCGCCTATAAAAACAGGGCGGACAAACCGTATGCGGTCGTAACCCGATGAAAACGCGCCCGGGTTGTTGGCCGATTGTGCTGCCAAACCAATGCCAAATGCAAAAACCATCGTGCCATGAGCAATGCGGCGTTCAAACGGTGTATGTTTGGCATATTCCGCATCCATATGATGTGGGGAAAAATCACCGGTATGACCTGCATGTACGACAATATCGGTTTCTGTGATGGTGCGCGCAGGACTGTGGCGGATGTGGCCAATACGGTAATCTTCAAAAAACTGCTTTTTTTCCACGCCAGTGTCCTGTGTGTTGCGCCAAGGTCATGCACCTGCATGAGCCTGGCAGGCTGGGGAAATTCATTAAAAAAGAATTTTTATCATTTTAGCAATGCTTTGGCATGCTTGCCAATTGATCATGACAAAAAACACACCCGTATAAAACAGGCATGTTTCACCATATAGTGACTATGAGAAAGTTTAGGCAGGCATGACTACAAATGGCAGAATTTTGCCAGGATAATTGCCCTATAGCATAGATGGGACAGCAAGCCGGGCACCCGTCAACATGTGATGGCGCCCGACAATGCGAATTTAAAAAAACGTCAAGATTAAACGACGCACCTAAGTCTAAGCCACGACATGGTGACGGGATGACAAGTTGCTTGCTCCACCGGCCATTTGCACAGCTTTACTACCGGCTTCAATACCTGCTTTCAGGCACTCTATTGCGGGTAATTTTTTTAACCAGAAATCCAGAAAACCCGCATTAAAGGCATCGCCAGCTCCGGTTGTATCCACAACCTGTACCGACGGGGCTGGGTGGTGCAGAATATCGCCCTCTACCGCAATATATGCCCCGCCCATACCAATTTTTAAGGTGACAATACGAAAAGACCGAGCCAACACCTTTAAGGCAGACAAAGCGTTCTCCTGCCCGGTTATCGCACGGGCTTCTTCCAGATTGGGCATAAAAATATCAATCCCGGCCGCGTTTTGAAGGATCTGGCTCCCGTGAATGAGGGTTTCATCCCAGCTTGGATCCAGAGATATGGTCAATCCACAGTCACGCGCCTGTTCAACCAGATCCGGGATTTCATGTAATGTTGCATATTCGGCAATATGCAAATGGCGGGCTTGTTTCCATTGCCAGGCCTTTGATAAAGTCGCCGGACGTGCTTCCCCGGCCCGGCGAGACAAAAAGGCACGGTCATTGTCCTGAATGGTTACAACCGTCACCTGTGGCCCGGCATCGGGGGAAATTTCCAAAAATTGTAACTCAATGCCACTTTGTTCCAGTGTTGCCCTTAAAACAGCCGATAGCGGGTCTGTGCCAACCCGGCTGAGCAGGGCTGCCGGGCGACCTGAATGATGTAAATGTGCAGCCGTGATAAACGCACCGCCGCCAGCCTCAATCGCGAGGTTTTGTGCAAAAACCTCGCGGCCAAGAACCGGCATATTTTCCACACCGGTAAACAGCAAGTCACAATAGGTTCGGCCAATACACAAAACGCCGCCGGTATTGTGTGGGGCAGGGGGAGGAGATGTTTTTGTATTCATGGGCGCATCAAAGCCTTCTGACTGTCGCTGTCAAAAAAATACAGGCTTTCAACATTAGCTGTGACAGAAACAGTTTGACCCGCGGCCAGCTGATGAAGGGCAGGGGCCGATGCAATGATAACACCATCTGCCGTATCAATATGCACCAGCGTTTCCGACCCCAATGGTTCCAGAACCAGTATTTCCCCGTTAAGGGTCAGACCGGTTTTATCAGTAGGTTCCCCAACCGTCAGGGCATGGGACCGTACCCCCACCGAAACATTGCTGTTTACGGCTACTTTGGGCGATGCAACAGACAAAACAGCATTGGCGTTTTGTGCAACCAGACCGTTTTGCGTGGCAATTGCACTAATCATGTTCATCGACGGGTTGCCAATAAACCGGGCTGTGAAAATGTCAGACGGGTTTTCATAAAGATCGGTCGGCGAGCCACTTTGCAAAATATAACCATCTCGCATGACAACAATTCGGTCTGCCATTGTCATGGCTTCAACCTGGTCATGGGTGACATAAACAATCGTGCTTTTTAACCGCTGATGCAGGCGTTTGATTTCGATGCGCATTTGCGAGCGTAACTGTGCATCGAGATTGGAAAGCGGCTCATCAAACAAAAACGCCACCGGGTTGCGTACCATGGCACGGCCAATGGCAACACGCTGGCGTTGCCCGCCCGAAAGGGCGGATGGTTTACGGTCCAGTAATTCAACCAGACCCAGCATTTCGGCTGTTTCCTCGATGCGTTTGTTTTTATCGGCTTTTGACATTTTGGCGGTATAAAGCCCAAAGCCGATATTCTGGCGGACAGACATATGCGGATAAATCGCATAGTTCTGAAAAACCATGGCGATGTTGCGTTCTTTGGGTTCGTGTTCGTTTACAACTTCACCGCCAATGCGCAAATCACCACCGGTGATCGGTTCCAGCCCCGCAATCATACGCAATGTGGTTGATTTGCCACAGCCCGACGGGCCAACAAGAACAACAAATTCGCCATCCTTAACCGTCAGGTCAATGCCGTGAATGGTTTCAATGGCACCATATTTTTTGGTGATTTTTTCCAGTTGAATTTCGGTCATGCGCTGGCTCCCGGCAAGGCATTGAATTCTGATTGAAGCAGTTTATCGGCATCTTTTGCGCGCTCGATATAAGCCGAAAGGCCAGCGCGAAGGTTTGATAAGGTATCGCGATAACATGCAAGTGCCTCGGTTATGGCTGTGTCACCGGGGCCGCCAAAACGGTCGCGCACGGCGACAAAATGGCGGGCCGAAACCACAGTTGCAAACCGCGCTGCATCCATTTTCGTTTCCCGGCCGGTGCTTTGGACAAAGGCCTGTTTGAACGGGGCATAGCCATCAATTGTTAAATCACCGTTCACCGCCACAATGGTTTTGGCCACATGGGCGGCAATTTCATGGGCCTCGCGGAACGATAAACCTTCATTGCGCACCAGGTCATCGGCCAGTTCGGTAATCGTGATGCAGGATTTGCGAATGTTTTCCGAAACCTTGTCTTCGTTGATTTGAACGGCGGAAACAAAGCTGGTCATAAGGTCAATCACACGGCCTGCCGTGGCAAAGGCCTGATAGCCAAATGCCTGGGTTTCGCCTTCGCTGTCATTCATGTCGGTAAAGGGTGTGTTATGCATGATTTCGATCATGCCGCGTGCACGGGCAAAAGTCTGGCTCGCCAGCAGGCGCATATGTTCAATCGGCACCGGGTTGCGTTTTTGCGGCATGATTGACGAAATTTGCACCAGTGCATTGGGTACATAAAGCTGCCCGACCTCGAAACTGGACCAGAATTGAAAATCCTGTATTGGCCGGCCAAGATGAAGGAACAGCAATTCGATCGCCCCATAAGTGCCGCTGACATAATCAATCGCGGCAATGCAGCTGTATGAATTGCGCAAGGGGGCATCAAACCCCAATAATTCGGCCATCCGGTGCCGGTCAATGTTAAAACCCGATGTCGTAATGGCCGCTGCCCCCATCGGTGACAGGTTGACTGTCGCCAGCGCATCAAGCAGGCGTTTTGCATCGCGTAGCAAAACTTCGATCAGGGCAGAAAGATAATGGCCAAAGCTGGTGGGTTGGGCCGGCTGACCGTGGGTATAGGCCACAATCAGGGTATCTTTTTCGGCCTCGGCCTTGTTAATGGCGGTTTCAAGCAATGTCAGGATTTTGCCCAGCAACCCGGTAATTTTGGAACGGAGCTGCAATTTGAACAGGGTATGATCGATATCGTTACGGGACCGGGCCGTGTGCAGGCGCCCGCCTAAATCCGCGCCAAGGCGGGTTTTTAATTCCTTCTCAATCAAAAAGAAAAAATCTTCGACCTCGCCGGTATAAACCAGTGTTGCCGGGTCAATTTCCTGTTCAATTGCCAAAAGGGCATTGGCAATTTTGCCAGCCTGATCGTCGCCCAGAATTTTCTGTTCGCGCAGCATCACCAGATGGGCGCGGTCTATGCGCTGAAAATCATGGGCGAAATGGTCACGTGCGCCATCAAATAACGGCCCCAGAACCGTGTTTTTATAGACGGGATCGGGAAATGTGGTGTGATCGGTGTAAGGTGTTTTTGCCACGGTCTTATCCTTTCAACCCGGCCAGCATGATGCCGCGCACGATAAAGCGTTGCAGAACCAGAAACACAATCAGGGTGGGAATGGTGGCAAGGGCAGCACCGGTCATGATCTTTTCCCACTGGATGGATTGCTCGATGGCAAAACTGGTGAGACCAACGGGCAGGGTGTAAAATTCCTGACTGGTTGTCACAATCAGCGGCCAGAAAAAGGCTGTCCAGTTACCCAGAAACGTGAAAATGGCAAGGGCGGACAGGGCAGGGGTGACCAGTGGCAGGGCAATTTTCCACCAGATCTGAAATTCATTCAGGCCGTCAATGCGTGCGGCTTCAAGAAAGTCATTGGGGACGGTTTCAAAAAACTGCTTCATTAAAAACGTGCCAAAGGCCGTCATCATGCCGGGGAACATTACCCCCCAATAAGTATCAATCCAGCCCAGCTTGCTTGCCATCAGATACCACGGGATCACCAGCATTTCGGTGGGGATCATCAATGTTGACAGAATGGCGAGAAAGATCAGATAGCGTCCGCGAAAGTCAAATTTCGCCAGGGTATAGCCCACCAGACTGTCAAAAAAGACGTTGGACAGGGTGACGGTGGTGGCAATGCCCAGTGAATTGCCAAACCAGCGCAAAAAGCGTCCGTCCGACAGGACCTGAATATAGTTATCCAGTGTGGGATATTCGGGAAACAGGCGCATGTCGTACACCTGGCTGGCATCCTTAAAGGATGTGCCAAACATAAACAGGATCGGGGTGATCATGATCAGGCCGCCGATCAAAAGAACAGCCCAGGTTATGATGCGTCCGGGGTGGGCTTTGGCCTGCATCAGGCCTTCTGAAATTGTCGTGCTCATCTCAACGTTCCCTCATCACCCAAAGCTGCATCAGCGAAACAACCAGCAAAATGGTGAATAAAACCACTGTCTGTGCTGCGGCATAGCCCATTTGATAGGACGAGAATGCGCTTTGATAAATCATCAGAACCAGTGGTTTGGTAGAATTTAACGGCCCACCGGGATCGTTGGTGGTGATGTTGTAAACCTGGTCAAAAATTCGCAAAAACCCGATCGAGGAAAACACCACCAGAAAAACAGTGGTCGGTTTTAAAAGGGGGAGAGTGATTTTGCGCAAGATTGCCATTTCACCCAGCCCGTCGATGCGCGCAGCTTCATAATAGGTTTGCGGGATAGCACGAAGTCCGGCCATGAAAATGACAATTTGAAAGCCAATACCGGCCCAAATCGCCGTTGCCAGCACCGATGGCAATGCCTGGTCAACTGACCGGATAAACGGTTGCTGGGCAATGCCGAAATCAGATAGAAAACCGTTGATAATGCCAATCGGAACAGGTTGATAGAACCAGCGCCAGACCCAGGCCATTGCCGATGCCGTGGTCAGGAACGGCAGGAAATACAGGGCACGAATAAAGCCCTGCATAAACCGCACCCGGTCAAGGAAATAGGCAATGATGAAAGCAAAGAACAGACTAAGCGGTGTGCCGACCAGCAGGTAGGTGAAGGTGTTTTTAAAGACCTGCCAGAATTGCGGATCGTTAAACAGATGTCGGTAATTGTCCAGACCGATGAAATTGGGTTCGCTTAGCAAATCCCAGTCGGTAAAGGACAGCCAGAAGGCATCCAGTGTTGGATAAAAACGGATCCATGAATAGAAAATGATCGGCAGTGCCAGAAACCCCCATGCCCATAAAACCCGTTTGGTTTGCATGCGCAGGCGTTTCCGGCTGCGCCCCGCGGGGGGCGCAACCTGTGTGTTATTGGCCGAGGTCATGGCGTTGACCCTATCTTTTATTTTTTGCTGTGATCAATGATGGCTTGTTCGGCTTCAGCCGCCTGCTTCAGGCTTTCAGCCGGGGCCTGGTCCTGCAACAGAACGCGATTAACCATGTCGATCGAAACCTGACGCTGGGCTGATTCATCAACAAACAGAGTGGTATGCGCGTAATCAAGGCCCTTCAGGAACGGACCATAGATCGGATCTTTCAGGTTTTCATCGGTCATGGCCGCTTCGCGGCGGGCCGGAAGTTCACCCACGGTTTTTAACCACACATCCATTGCTTCTTTTGAAGAAACAAATTTCAGGAATTTTTCAGCGGCTTCAAGTTTTTCACCTTCAACACCGGCGGCAATGCCATTGGCAAAATAGCTGGCGTAATTGGAACGAAGGCCATCTGCATTGGCGGGAAGTTCGGTAACACCCCAGTCAAAATTCTTGATCGATGAAAATGATCCCAGGCGGAAGGTGCCGTCAATCGTCATGGCAGCAAGGCCGGCACGGAACGCAGCCTGTCCTTCATCCATAAAGCCGACTTTGCCGACTTTTTCGTCCGTTTGCAGGCCGGTATAAAATTCAAGCGCCTTTTTGCCGGCCTCATCATTGTAATTGACCTGGGTGTAATCGTTTTTGTACGGATCGCCGCCAAATTGACGTACCAGAACTTCACGCCACCAATGCTGGTCCTGTCCGGCCATATCAAGGGTGATACCTGCCGAAATCATATTGCCGCTACCATCCTGTTTAACGGTAGCTTGGGCTGCTTTTACCAGTTCATCAAGGTTTTGCGGCGGATTTTCCGGGTCGAGGCCCGCTTCCTTGAACAGCTTTTTGTTATAAAACAATGCAAGCGAGCGAACGGCGGTAGGCAAACCGTAATATTTGCCATCGCGTTTCATCGCCGTCACAATCGGGAAAAAGTCTTTCTCGATTTCAGCACTGGGAAACATGTCTTCGGAAAGCGGTTGCAACAGCTTGCCCGATGCAAATTTATCCAGCCAGCCGTAAAACAACTGCATGACTTCAGGGCTTTTGCCTGCGGCTTTCGCGGCGACCAGGCGGGTCTGGTAATCGGCATAGGGGAAGGTTGTTTGCTTGACCGTGATATCAGGATTAAGTTCCTCGAACCGGTCAATCAGTTCGTTCATGGCGGTGACGCGACTATCAAACAGATACTGCCAATATTCAATTTCAACAGCATGGGCCTGTGATGCACCTGCCCCCCAAAGACCGGCTGCAATTGCAGTCAGTGCAAGATATTTACGCATTGTCGTCTCCAGTTATGTAAAGCCCCTGAAAGGTTCCCCAACATTGATTTTGGCTTTTTTGACGCGCATAAGCCCCGATTTGGGCAACCCTGATCCTCTATAGCTTCAGCCTGATCGACGGGCTCTGTCAATAAGATAATTTACTTGATTTATTTTAATGGGGCGCAAATGATAGCCCAAGGAGGACACCAAACGTGCCAAAAACCCGCAATATTCCCGAAAATACCCCCCTGCCGATTGGCAATAACCCGGAACGCAGCCGTAGCCACAATCGGCGCGTGGTGCTTGATGCCATTCGCAGCCACGGGATGATGGGACGCACGCAAATTGCCAAGCTGGCCCATCTGAGTCCCCAGGCGGTAACCAATATTGTTGATGAACTGGTGGCCGACGGTTTGCTGATCGAAAAGGGGCGTTTGCGGTCCGGTCGGGGGCAGCCGCCCATTCAGTTTGCTGTTAATCCCGATGGTGCCTTTACTGTTGGCATTGAAATTGCGGCCGACCATCTGGTGCTGGTTGCCCTTGATATGGTCGGCACTTTGCGGGCGGAACGGGTAATACAGGTTGAAAATACCGACCCGGACCACATTATTCCGATTATTTTGCAAGAACTGGCCAAATTGCGCGGGCAAACCGGCATTGCCCCCGAACGCCTGCAGGGCATTGGCCTGGTTATGCCTGGCCCGTTTGAAATTGACGGCATGACATCTGTGGGCCCGACTACCTTGCCGGGCTGGCAGGGGAAAAACCCGGCCACATTGTTATCGTCAGCCACCGGCGAAGATGTTGTATTGGAAAATGATGCTTCGGCTGCCGCCGTTGGCGAGCGGTTTTTCGGGGCGGCCCAGTCTATTTCATCTTTTGGGCTGGTTTATTTCGGCGCGGGGCTGGGTCTTGGCATTATCCATGAAGGAAGGCCATATCGCGGGGCTTATGGCAATGCGGGCGAAATTGGCCATGCGGTTTCATTGCCAGGCGGGCGTGAATGTACGTGCGGGCAACGTGGCTGCCTGGAACGGTATGCATCCTTATATGCGCTGTACGAGAAAATGAGCCGCGCCGGGCGCGAGCGACCCGATTTCGACGGATTAAAAACATTGTACCGCGATAACGACCCTGTAATGGATGAATGGCTAGGCGAAGCCAGCCTGCATCTGGCACCAATGTTATCGACGCTTGAAAATATCCTCGACCCTGAAACCATTATTCTGGGCGGGGCTTTGCCTGACGAAATTGTTGACGAATTGATCGCACGTATCAATCCCTTGCCCATGTCGGTATCAACCCGCGCTGTTCGTACCCAGCCGCGCCTGATGCGGGGTCATACAGGGCAACTGACCGCGGCATTGGGTGCCGCGACGCTGCCCCTGTGGGAAATCATGACCCCGAAACTTGATACCAAAGTGAACCACCCCGTTGCCTGACAGGAGAACCGCCTTGCTTAATGATCGAGAACGCCTGACCCGTCAGAAATCGGACCCGGCGATTATTCGCTTACATCGTGCGCTATCGCGGTTGAAATCGGTTGTTACGGTAATGCATAGCGGTGCGCATCCCGATGACGAGCAAAGCGGAATGGTGGCGTATTTGCGTTATGGTCGGGGCATGCGGGTGGTGGTTACCTGTTCGACACGTGGCGAGGGTGGACAGAATATTTTAGGGCCTGAACGGCAGGGGGCGCTCGGCGCGCTTCGAACCCGTGAGATGGAGCAGGCTGCCCGTGAACTTGATTGTGATATTTACTGGGTCGGGCACGGGCCGGACGACCCGATAAATGACTTTGGCTTTTCGAAAAATGGCGAAGAAACCCTGGAACGCTGGGGTGAATATTTGCTGATCGACCGAATGGTCCGATCCTATCGCCGTGAGAAGCCGGATATTGTTATTCCAACATTTCTTGATGTACCGGGGCAACATGGCCATCACCGCGCCATGACATTGGCCGCCGAGCGCGCCGTGGCCCTTGCCGCCGACCCGGTTTATGATTGTGATGGACTTGCACCGTGGAAGGTGCCCAAATTTTATTTACCGGCATGGTCGGGTGCAAGCGATGCCTATGACGATGAAGTCCCGCCACCACCGGTGACTGTTTCGCTTTGTGCTGATCACGACGACGTTGTTACCGGCGTCAGCTATGATGAAATTGGTCAATGGTCGCGCGCCTGTCATCATTCACAGGGTATGGGTAAATGGCTTTACCGACCGGAATCCCGATGGGATTTACACCGGAAAGGTGGCCGCAAAGAAGCCGATATTACCGATAATCTGCCTGCAACATTGCGTGATCTAGCGCAATGTGACACATGCACGCCCGATGTCGCGGTATTGTTGGATACTGTTCAAACGGCACTGGACCGTGCGATTGCGGCCTTTCCCGACCGTGCAGCAATTAAAGTGTTTTTGCTAGGCGCTTACGCCGGGCTTGTGCAGGCAAAGGCCATCCTGCCAAATGATTTCGCCAGCCGGCATGGACATAGGCTGGCCCGTAAAAACCAGGAAATTGCAATTGCCCTGTTTGAAACAATGCAGGTTAAAGTCAACAGCAGTATCGAAAACCCATTCTTGCAGCCAAACGGAGAAACGATAGTCGATATTCGTTTTTCATCTAATAATGAATTGAAAAATATCGAAATTGTTCCTGTTGTTCGTGATGGAGTTGCAACCCGATTGCTAACGCAGGAGGCGGGGCACATCCGGTTGGCAGTTTTGGCAGGTAATAACACCCCGGTAGGATCGCTTTATCCGCGGTTGTTTTTTGCTGCCCATGGCAATGGCCCGCTTTATTTGCAAATGCGGGCAAATTGTAATGGCCAGATAATTGAACGTAACTTTGATTTGGCTGAAACAGTGCAAATCGTACCAGCTTATGAAGGTCAATGGGCAGAAGATGCAATCATTGCACCTCTGGCTGCATCAACACGTACATGGCTGATGACACTGGATCACAATGTTACAGTCGACGAACTGGATTTTAAGGTTCCGGCTGGCTGGAAGGTTACTGCAACGGCCCGTAACGAATTTGAAGTTGCGGCCCCGGCGGATATGTCGGCGGGTTTGTATGATATTTTGCCTGTGCGCGATAACATGCCGCTGGTAACCAAAACTGCCATTGATTACCCCCATATCAGCAAACTGATTTATCATTGCCGTCAGCCATTACGGGTTTTGGCACTGGATTTAACCCTGCCTGAAAACACCCGGATTGGGTATATCGGGGCCGGGGCCGATAATGTCGGACACTGGATGGCGCGTATGGGGTTGAATGTAACCAACCTTGCGGCTAGTGATCTTGCCGGTGACCTTTCACAATATGATACGTTGGTCGTTGGTATTTTTGCCTTTGGAATGCGTCAGGATCTGGCATTGGCAATTCCACAAATACATGAATTTGTGGCGCAGGGCGGGCATTTGCTAACCCTTTATCATCGCCCCGGGGACGGCTGGGATATCAATAAGACACCACCCCGCCCGGTAAAAATCGGCTCGCCGTCGCTGCGTTGGCGGGTGACCAACCCTGCCGCGCCGGTTAAAATACTGCTGCCGGATCATCCGTTATTAAACGGACCAAATCAGATTGGTGCCGAAGACTGGGCAGGTTGGGATAAGGAACGCGGGCTTTATTTCGCCGCGGAATGGGATGATGCCTATCAGCCGTTAATTTCGGTTTCCGATGCAGGCGAAGCCCCGTTGCGAGGAGGCCTGATTACCGCCGAAATCGGGCAGGGGCGTCATACGCATACCAGCCTGATATTGCATCATCAGCTTGATAAATGTGTGCCGGGTGCCTTTCGCCTGTTGGCCAATCTGGTGCAAGGGCAGCGTAACTATCTGTAAAATGACATTTTTCGCTATTGGCGACTAATCAATTCTATCAGCACATCGCGGACAGATAATGTCCGCGATGTGCCGACTACATTCAATTTGTTGCCTGGATATTGCTGCAACTGGCCAAAACCCGGTTGCGAAGAGCAACAATTGGCCGGGAACCAGGACCTGAGCCGCGTTAAAGCCGCCTGTTGTTTTATGGGTGATAACACTACCCTGATGCTTGATGCCATGGGTCGCCCTACCTTCCGTGACAGATTATCAGGATGGCAAACCCTGTATGTTTATCTGGTGGCGGCATGGCCTGCGGCCAGATTTGTCGAATATTTTCCAACCAGTGACATCGCGAATTTTGCCGAGTTTATTGATAACCCGGTTATTGCCCGCGACGAGCAGATTACCGTGCCGCAGAAACCCGGTCCCGGGTTTGATTTTGTGATGGAAGCGGTTGAAAATATTTCTTGGGTCCTGCTGTTGTCAGGACATATGTGGCACCAACACAGGTTGCTGTCAGTTAAATAGCACAGGTTTTTTCAAAGTGCGTTGTGGATTTCTTTTGTCGGGGCCGACGATGCGCTACAGGGTTTCGTTTCCCCGAACGCACGGTGCGAATTTAAGATCCGATTCGCCGCTATGGCAATCAAGGCGCGATTAATTGACTGGAAAATGAAACAAAAACGATCATTCCAAATGGATGATAAAAACCGGTAAAATGATAATAAGCGCATGAATTTATGTAATTTTAATTACATAAGACATGTAAAAAATGGAACAATAATAGAAACAAATGTTTCATTTTGTTCATGATTGAAACATTTGTTGTTTCGCGCCGTATTCTGTGGCGTAATTTTACCAGAATGACAGGGAGCTTAAGGGCTGATGAGGGCATATACCGATTTTCGGGAAAGGCTGATTGCGCACTATGGTGCCATGAGCCCGCAATTACAGCGGGCTGCGCGCTATATGCTTGATCACCCCGATGATGTGGCCCTGAAATCGATGCGTGCCCTTGCCCAGTCGGCGGATGTTCCACCCAGCACGATCGTTCGTCTGATGAAAACCATTGATGTCGGGGGGTATCAGGAATTTCGCCTTGGTTTTCAAAACCGGTTGCGAGACATGCCCGCCAGCTATGCGGGGCGGGCTCGGCAATTGCAGCATCGCGGGGTTGCCGATGAAATGGCAATGAACCATGGTGATGTCGTTACTGGCGGCGAAAATGCCCTGATTGACGAAATCCTGGATCAGGAACATGGCAACCTTGCACGCTCATACGGCCCTGAAATGCGGGCAGCCCTGATCGCGGCTTGCACCTGTATCGAAGGCGCTCGCCGGGTTTTTGTCCTTGGTCGGCGCGGAGCGTTTCCTGCGGCATTTCAGTTTGCTTATGCTTATCGCCTGTTTGGCGATAATTTAACATTGGTGGATGGTGCCGCAGGCACATTTGGCGATCAACTGCGCGGCATGGGGCGGCGCGATGTAATGCTGGCAGTATGTCTTAGCCCTTATACCAACGATACTCTGCAAATGGTTGACTATGCTTTGGCGCAAAAATCGACCGTAATCAGCGTTACCGATTCAGATGTTTCACCGCTTGTGCGTCACGCCAGTGTTAATCTGGTGGTATCGGATGCGTCCCCGTCGTTTTTTCAAAGTTTTACAGCCGCTGTTTCCATCATGCAGGCACTGGTTACGTTGCTGGTGGCACGAGGTGGCGAGGCGGCACTGCAACAAATTGCCGTGGCTGAAAAACAGCTCTCGGTTTTTGATACATACTGGCAGGACTCCGGTCCCAAACGGAACAATCGATCATGACGTCACATGTTTTACACCGCAATAGTTTGGTTCAACCGCCGCGTGCGGTTTCGGGCGATGGCATTTATATTATTGATGAGAATGGCAAACGTTATCTGGATGCATCAGGTGGGGCTGCGGTTTCCTGTCTCGGCCATTCTGACCCCGATGTGCGGGCTGCTATTATTGATCAGGTAGGGAAACTGGCCTATGCCCATTCAGGTTTCTTTTCATCCGATCCGATGGAAGAACTGGCCGATGATCTGATTGCTCATGCCCCGGCCGGGATGGAACGGGTATATTTTGTTTCCGGTGGTTCAGAAGCAGTTGAAGCATCGTTAAAAATGGCGCGGCAGTATTTTTTGGAAATTGGCGAGCCGGACCGCGAATTTGTGATTGCCCGGCGGCAAAGTTATCATGGCAATACGCTGGGGGCGCTTTCTGTCGGGGGCAATATGTGGCGCCGTCGCCAGTTTGAACCCTTGTTGATTAATGCCAGTCACGTATCGCCCTGTTATGCCTATCGCGATCAGCGAGATGATGAAACCCTCGAAGATTACGGCCTGCGTATTGCCAATGAATTGGAAGAGGTCATCTTGCAACTGGGGACAGGCCGGGTTGCTGCCTTTGTCGCAGAACCGGTTGTGGGAGCAACTTCCGGCGCCGTTGCCGCCGTGCCGGGGTACTTTAAACGCATTCGCGAAATTTGTGATCGCTATGGCGTGTTGTTGATCCTGGACGAAGTGATGTGTGGCATGGGGCGTACAGGAACGCTTCACGCGATTGAGCAGGAAGGCATTTCCGGCGATTTGCAAACCATTGCCAAGGGCCTTGGTGCAGGTTATCAGCCGATTGGTGCCGTGCTTGTTTCAGGTAAAATTCATAAGGCCATCGCCAATGGCACCGGTTTTTTCCAGCATGGACACACCTATCAGGGGCATGCAACGGCCTGTGCTGCAGCACTTGCCACCCAGCGGACCATTCGCCGGCGTAGTCTTTTGGAAAACGTGGTTGATCAGGGCGAAAACTTGCAAAAGGCATTGGCCTCGCGGTTGGGAAACCATCCCTATATTGGCGACATCCGCGGGCGCGGCCTGTTTCGCGGGGTCGAATTTGTTGCAGATCGTGCAACAAAAGAGGCGTTTGAACCGTCGCGCAAAATCCACGCTAAAATCAAAAAGGCTGCCTTTGAAAATGGTCTGATGTGTTACCCGATGGGGGGCACAATTGACGGCCAGCGGGGTGATCATGTGTTGTTCGCGCCCCCTTATATCATTACCCAAAACCAGATTGGCGACATTGTTGATCTGTTTTCACAAACGGTAGACCAGGTATTTACCGCCGAGGGGTTGATATGAGCGGTTATGCTGATATTCCTGCCATTCTTGCTGTGGCCCCCAACGGGGCGCGCAAATTACCGGTCGATTTTCCCAATTTGCCAATAACGCCAGCAGATTTGGCGCGCGAGGCGCGTTTATGTTGCGATGCCGGGGCATCTGTTATTCATTTGCATGTGCGCGATGATAATGGTGGGCATAGCCTTGATACCGGACGTTACCGCGAGGCAATTGCTGAAATCCGTAACACTGTCGGGGATGACCTGTTGATACAGGTCACCAGCGAGGCGGTTGGCATTTATAATGCTGAGCAGCAAATGGCGATGGTCCGCGAACTGGTGCCTGAGGCGGTGTCATTGGCAATTCGTGAAATTGCACCTGAGGGTGGCGACGAACGCGCCCTGGCTGATTTTTTTGCCTTTACGCGGGATGCCGATATTCGACCGCAATTCATTTTATACGCCCCCGAAGACATCAGCCGTTTTGCTGATCTGGTGGCGCGTGGCATTATTCCGGGTGCCGGGTTTCCCCTGCTTTATGTGTTGGGGCGTTATACCGTCGGGCAAAAATCCAGCCCGGTCGATTTGTTGGGGTTTGTGGCATCTTCTGTTGTGCGCGAACAGCCCGCTTTGGTGTCAAACTGGATGATGTGTGCCTTTGGTCAGTTTGAAAATGCCTGTGCCATGGCTGCCGTCGCCCTGGGTGGGCATGCCCGCATCGGTTTTGAAAATAATATTCAAATGGTTAACGGGGAAATGGCACCGAATAATGCCGCCTTGATCGATCAGGCCCGAAAGGGTGTTGCCATGCTGGGACGTAAAGTTGCAGATGCCGATATGGCGCGCAAGTTGCTTCGTCCGGTGTGGTAATTGCGAAAATATAAAAAAAGTGTGATCGGCTTCACAGTTAGGAAGTGAATTAGGGCCACTTTCGCAGCTGTTGGGTTCATAATACCACAGCTTTAAATATAGTCCCGAAAATCGGGGCGGCTATTAGTAATGATAGCCGCCTCATCGAAATTCTTCTGCTGCCTTCTGGCGCAGTTGAATATTTCCAACAGGGTGTAAAGGGAGACAATCCTGATGAAAAAACTTGTTGCTATTGCAAGTGCCGTGGTTGCGTTGGCGGGCATTTCGATGTTTGCAGGCCAGTCTTCGGCTGCTGAACAGAAATTTATCACCATTGGCACCGGTGGTGTTACGGGTGTGTATTACCCGACTGGCGGCGCGATTTGCCGTCTGGTTAATAAAGGCCGCAAGGATCATGGTATCCGTTGTTCGGTCGAATCTACTGGTGGTTCGGTCTACAACGTCAACACCATCCGTGCTGGTGAACTTGATATGGGTGTGGCACAGTCCGACATTCAGTATTATGCCTATAATGGTACCGGCAAATTCGCCGATCAGGGCCCGTTCAAGGAACTGCGCGCTGTTTTCTCGATCCATCCCGAGCCGTTCACCGTTGTCGCCCGTGCGGATTCCGGCATCAAAACTTTTGATGACCTGAAAGGCAAACGCGTCAATATCGGTAACCCGGGTTCCGGTCAGCGCGACACCATGGATGTTGTTATGGCGGCCAAAGGCTGGTCGGTTGACGACTTTGCGCTGGCATCCGAACTCAAGCCGGCTGAACAGTCCCAGGCCCTTTGCGACAACAAAATCGATGCCATGATCTACACCGTTGGTCACCCGGCGGGTTCGATCCAGGAAGCAACCACTGCCTGTGATTCGGTTCTGGTTGATGTTTCCGGCCCGGAAATCGACAAGCTGGTTGCTGACAACCCCTATTATCGTGTCGCCACCATCCCGGGTGGCATGTATCGCGGTAACCCGGACGACGTTAAAACCTTTGGTGTTGGCGCGACCTTCGTTTCCTCGACCAAAACCGACGACGACATCGTTTACAACGTTGTCAAAGCGGTTTTTGAAAATTTTGACGATTTCAAAAAGCTGCATCCGGCTTTTGCAAATCTGAAAAAAGAAGAAATGATCAAAGACGGTCTGTCTGCTCCGCTGCATGACGGCGCTGTTAAATACTACAAGGAAGCTGGCCTGATGTAAGGCCGACCTGGAAGCGGGAGGCACTTGTGTCTCCCGTTTTGTCTGTCTGTTCTATTCTGCGCGGACGTTAAAATTTCAAGAAACCAAAAATATGTCCGCTTATGGTCCCTTGCCTTTACTGGCGGGGATCAAGCAGTTTCTGGGTGAATTTGGAACGGCCAAGCCGTTTTGACCGGGGAAAAAACATGACGAATGAACAAAGCGTCAATGACGGAAAGGATCGGGACCTTCAGGACCTGATTGCCGAAACCGATACCGGCGCACGCCAACCAACAGGTATCACAGCTAGAATTTTACTTTATGTTGCTGTGGCATGGTCGTTGTTTCAGCTATGGCTGGCATCACCTTTGCCTTACATTTTTCACGCTGGTGTTTTTAATTCGACCGAAGCACGGTCCATTCATCTGGCCTTTGCTGTTTTTCTGGCCTTTATGGCTTATCCGGCATTAAAATCATCACCACGTTCATATATCCCGGTTCTTGACTGGGTTCAGGCGCTGGTTGGTGCCTATTGTGCTGCTTATATTTACATCGCCTATGTCGAGCTTTCCGGTCGCCCCGGTTTGCCGACAACGATGGACCTGGTGGTTGCAGGTGTCGGCCTTGTCATGTTGCTTGAAGCAACCCGCCGTGCCCTTGGCCCGCCTCTTATGTGCGTTGCTCTGATTTTTCTGGCCTATGTCTTTTTTGGCAATGCCGCCTGGGTACCCGATGTTTTGCAGTGGCGCGGGGCCAGTTTTTCCAAGGCAATGTCGCACCAGTGGCTCACCACCGAAGGTGTGTTCGGGATTGCCCTTGGTGTTTCCACCAGCTTTGTTTTTCTGTTCGTTCTGTTTGGCTCTCTGCTTGATAAGGCCGGGGCGGGCAACTATTTCATCAAGGTTGCTTTCGCCGCCTTGGGGCATATGCGCGGTGGCCCGGCAAAGGCTGCTGTTTTGTCCTCGGCAATGACCGGCCTTATTTCAGGTTCGTCGATCGCCAACGTTGTTACTACCGGTACTTTCACCATTCCACTGATGAAACGGGTTGGTTTTTCAGGTGAAAAAGCCGGCGCGGTGGAAGTGGCATCGTCGGTAAACGGGCAAATTATGCCACCCGTGATGGGGGCAGCTGCCTTTTTGATGGTGGAATATGTCGGTATTCCCTATCCCGAAGTTATCAAACATGCGTTCCTGCCAGCGACCATTTCCTATATCGCGCTGATTTACATCGTGCATCTTGAAGCCCTGAAAGCAAACATGCAGGGCTTGCCGCGTCGTCACGCACCTAACCTCAAACAAAGCCTGCTGCGCTCGCTGATTTTTATCTGCTCGCTGGTGATTTTGTCGGGTGTGGTTTACTACGTGCTTGAATGGCAGCAACAATTGTTTGGCAATGGCGTTGGCTGGATTGTTGCCGTGGAATGTGCGCTGGTCTATTTCGCCGGGCTTTTTTATGCCTCGAAATATCCGGATCTGGAAATGGACGATCCCAACCAGCCCGTGGTGGAACTGCCAGCACTGGGTGAAACGGCAAAAGCCGGTTTGCATTATTTGTTGCCGGTTGTGGTCCTGGTCTGGTTCCTGATGATTGAATTGAAATCACCTGGTTTGTCTGCCTTTTGGGCAACAGTCCTGATGATTTTCATCATGCTGACGCAAAAGCCGGTGAAGGCATTTTTTCGTAAGCAGCCGGATTATATGGCGCAATTGCGCAATGGTTTTGTCGATGTGGTGGATGGTTTTGCCACCGGCGCGCGTAACATGATTGGCATCGGTGTTGCGACCGCAGCGGCGGGCATTATTGTCGGAACAGTTTCGCTTACCGGGATCGGCCAGGTGATGGTGGAATTTGTTGAAATCGTATCGGGTGGTAACCTGATGCTGATTTTGATCATGACTGCCTTTATCAGCCTGATTTTGGGCATGGGTTTGCCCACTACGGCGAACTATATTGTCGTATCAAGCCTGATGGCGCCGGTGATTGTGGAATTGGGTGCGCAGAACGGACTGATCGTGCCGTTGATCGCGGTGCATCTGTTTGTGTTCTATTTCGGCATTATGGCCGATGTGACACCGCCGGTGGGATTGGCTTCATTCGCCGCAGCCGCAATATCCGGGGCTGATCCGATGAAAACCGGGTTTGTGGCCTTTTTCTACAGCATGCGTACGGCGGTATTGCCGTTTCTGTTCCTGTTCAATACCCAGCTTTTGATGATTGGTATTGATCATGTGTTCGAGGCGATATGGGTGATTGCGGTGGCGATCATTGCGATGCTGGTTTTTGCCGCAGCAACGATGGGGTATTTCTTTACCCGGTCACGTCTGTGGGAAAGTGCCGCGTTGTTGCTGGTGGCCTTTACCCTTTTCCGGCCCGGGTTTTGGCTTGATATGGTTGAACCAGCCTATGACAACGTAAACCCGACTGAAATCGTCGAAAAGGTTGCGACCTTGCCAGCCAATGCCAATTTACGCATTGATGTTGAAGGAACCAGCCTTGAAGGTGATGAAGTTAAAAAATCGGTAATGCTACCGTTGGGGCCGCAGGCATCGGGCGAGGATCGCCTGTACAATGCCGGGATTGCGGTGCGTAACGAAGATGGCCGTATTTATATTGATGACGTGGTATTTGGCGGCCCGGCGGAAAAGGTTGGCCTTGATTTTGACTTTGAAATCACGGCGATCAAACTGCAGGCTGACCGAATGCCCAAGGAAGTTTTCTTCTTGCCGGCATTTCTGTTGTTGGGGCTGATCATTTTCATTCAGCGCCGCCGTCATCGTCATACCGCCACCGGCACAGCGTAAGGAGGGATCAGGATGTATAAGGATATCCTTGTTACCATCGACCTCGACCATGATTCGTCATGGAAAAAGGCTCTGCCCGCAGCCATTCGTGAAGCCAAAAATGAAGGGGCACGGTTGCATATTCTAACCGTTGTTCCCACGGTTGGCATGTCGATGGTTGGGCAGTTTTTTCCCA
This sequence comes from Thalassospira sp. NFXS8, assembly GCF_040148805.1. Taxonomy (NCBI): domain Bacteria; kingdom Pseudomonadati; phylum Pseudomonadota; class Alphaproteobacteria; order Rhodospirillales; family Thalassospiraceae; genus Thalassospira; species Thalassospira sp. NFXS8. Next base: position 146,091 of record NZ_JAGEMF010000007.1, read on the forward strand.
AAGGTTATGAAAAAAAGGTGTTGGCCGCCTATAACGAACGCCTGCACGAATTCGTTTCCGAACATGTACCGACTGATATCAAGGTGCAGCATATTGTTGGCCAGGGCACGGTGTATGAGGTGATTTTACAAATTGCCAAAAAAACCAACTGTGATCTGATCGTTATTGGCGCACACCGCCCGGAACTGAAAGATTATCTTTTGGGGCCAAATGCAGCGCGTGTTGTTCGACATGCCAATTGTTCGGTGCTGGTGGTACGTGATTAACCGTTAAGATCATCCGGGATTACAACAATCAATGGGGCGCTCGTTTGAGTGCCCCATTTTTTGTTGCGGTGGCAGTGAAGTGATTCCGGGTGCTGTTCATGAATATTTGCGCGGTTGCGATAGCGTCGTGTTTTTAACGACGCAACAGGCAATAAATTCAGGTTAGCCCGCGCTATAGATATAATTTTCGTTAACTTTCAGATAGGTGGTGACACTTTTTTCAGGGGAAAATGCTATGCAGGATGATGGTTAAGTATGGCATTTCACCCCGTATGTATAGGTATGTTTCCGGCTGTCTTAATACCTAATGGTAAAAATTTTTGTGTTGCCGCTATGAGTGTGATTTTTTGACGAAGAGCAATAATGTCTAAAAATTAAATTATATTTTTCAATGTATTAAGTGGAGTTCACCGTTTTTTCGACGCCACATAGATTCTGCACCCACCGTGAAAATCTGTCAGTATTTGTCAGATTTTTGGAGTCCAGTTTTCAATAGCATTATTGTACAAAAAAGACGGGGCACCACTATGGTATAGTGACGTTCGCAGGGGTGCGAATGCAGGGGTCTCGGTGTTATTTGGGAAAAGGCTTCATTCTATGCGGACAATCCGGGACTGGGTTTCGAACAAGCGTAAGCATGATCGTGACGTGAAAGTTAGCCATGCCGCCTTGATGGCCGTACCGGTTCGCCATACGCGGCGCCTGCATGTGGAGCCGATTGAACCCCGTATCCTGCTGTCAGCTGATCCGCTGGAAGCAAAATACGCCGATGATATTAGCGATGCACTGACCCAGGTTGAAAACCTGCTGGATAATCTGGAAGGGCATGATCTGTTTGCCGATCCGTTGCCGATGGTGTTTGGTACGGATGAAAATTCGGGTGCAGGTGCCCTTGCGGACCTGAGTGATATTTTCAAACAGAATATTATCGATCCGCTAAGCCAGATTATTCAATATGACGGCCAGGGTGACCCGGATGATAAGCTTTCCAATCTTGAAACTGACTGGCAGACCTTTTTTAAGGATTCCGGTTATTATGCAGATGGCGACAGCACGCTAAACATTACCCATACGACAGTCGACGGAAAGGAAGTTTACGCCGTATCGATGTCGCAGACGATTGATCGCGAATTTACCATTGGCGTGGACGACCCAAACCACGATTACAACATTTCGCTTGATACCAATGGCGAGATGGAACTGACTTTCGACATTAATTTCACGATCAAGATTGATAAAAGCGTTGATGAATCATCCGCAATAACCTTCAGTCTTGATAGCCTTAGCCTGCAAAGTAGTGTTGATCAGGATCTGACCGGTCATAAACTTACCCTGGGCATTATTCCGCTGACGGTTGGTGGTGTGGCAAATGATTCCACTCAGGGCGGCATCAATTATTCTGTTACATTAAATGCAGCGGATAGCGGGCATCTTGATGACCTTACGACGGCGCAGCTGTCATCAATTTCCAATTTGTCGAGCGTTCTGACGGTCAGCGCGCAAAATAATGGTAGCGATAATTCCGTTCTGGCAAGTCTGCCGCTGACCCTTGAAGGCCCGGCTGCCGGTATTGCAGGCATCGATGTTGGTGATAACCCCGATATCACTGTGACCGGGCACGTTGTGGGGGTGAATAAAGAAGTCAGTGTTTCGATGAATTCGGAACTGGAACTTCTGTCGAATTTTGATGCCAGGGATTTCCTGTCGATCATGACGAACTTTGTCAGTGTTGTTGACAGCATTGATCAAGGGGACGTTCTTGACGTTAGCTTGCCCTTTACCGACGGGCTGACAATTGGCGATGCCATTGATCTTGCAGCAAAGATGCAGCACATTATTGATCAACTGGGGTCGGAAGTTGGGGTGATCGGATTTAGTGAAGATCAAAGTGCCTCGGCCAATGACGGAAACTCGTCGGTTGAGCTGGTCAGCGACGTTATTGATTTTGACGAAAACCCGTTCCCCAATAATGGTTTGACATTTGTTTTAACCGTGGATGGGGAAGAAGTGAACATTGCCCTGGGCAATGTTGATCCCGATCCGGAGGTTAATGGCGATGAACATGCCATTAACAATATCACTGATCTGGCAACGGCAATTGGTGCGGCCCTGGCAACCTCGTCGGTTAAAGACCGGGTTACGGTTTCCCAGCGAGATGGCAAACTGGTTTTTGTTGCGTCCAAAACCGGCACCGATACCCCGGCGACGCTGGAAGTTGGTAGCCTGGCAGGAAAAACCTCCTTTACCGATATTGTCGAGTTTTCGCAGCAAACGGGTGAGCTGTTGGGCTTTACCGGTACTGCGGCAGAGATGATCCAGGCGCTTGATTTGCGCTTTATCGATGGCTCCCTGGCCATGGATATTTCCTATGGTGATACCCAGACCTATAGCGGCGACATCAATTTTGACGCCAGCACAACACTTGGCGATCTTGATAACCTGACCGGCAGTGCCGACATGTCGGTGCATTCCGTGATGGGTGTTTCCGCCACTTTGCTGTTTGATATGCACGGCTTGGGCAGTAGCGTTGACTGGAGCGACAGCACACCCGCGCTGTCGGGCCTGTTTGATGGCAATGGTGTTGTTACTGCTGAAGATGGCCTGGATGACCTTCAGATCACCATGCGCGATGGTACCCAGTATACCGTTGATGTGGATGCTTCCTGGACCGTCGCCGAGCTTGTCAGTCATCTTGATGCGCTTGATAGCGACCTTCATGTGTCGCTTGATACCGATACCTTCCGCATTACCATCGAGGATTCTTCCTCAAGCACCAGTGATAATGCGGGCGATTACGGCCTGAATTTGGATTCAAACGCCTATAGCGATACGACTTCGTCTACCCCGTCGGCTGTTTTGTCGGGTGTTATTGCCGATGACGCCGATTTTGGCGCTGCGACCAGCTTTATTTTGAAAGTTGGTAAATTTGCGCCGGTCATTGTTAATATCGCAGCTGATGGGTTGCGAACCACTGCCGATGACTTTGCCGCTGCCATTAATTCGGCTTTGGCGGCCATTGATGTCCCCGAAGATTTACTCGGTGTGGCCGATAAACACTATAGCGATATCGTCCATGTCACCATTGGGGATGACGATGGCAAGTCGGTGATGAAGGTGGCGACCACCATCACTAATGTTATCGATGCAGCAACCAAGAAAATCAGCGAACGCAATCTGTTGAATTCGACCTTGCGGATGGATGCGGTTGATCTTTCGGTTACCTCGATTAATAATTCGCTGGTTGGTCTTAACCTGGGTATTGAAGGCAGTAACCAGGCAAACTCGGCTGAAACTGTTTCCCGTATTACCAGCTCTGCCTTGCATGGCGATAGTTACGCGAACCATCTTGGCATTCAGGACTTGAATGCCGCGGTAAATGTCGAGCTGACCATTTCAAATCTTGATGCGACCGGTCGTGTCGGGCTGATCGATTTTACAGCCGATGGCAGTGGTTCCGTTTCGCTTAATTCGGTTGTTTCCCTGCATAATACTTATGCTGAATCTGATTCAGAAACACCGCATACCACAACGGCGCGGGATGTTTTAACAACCGCCTATGGTGGCGATGACAGCGCCATTTCCAATATTGCCGATGTTCATTACAGTTCGGGTAATGGTGATCAACCGTATGCCCAGCTAACCCTCACAAATATTGCCATTTCCGGTGATGTTCTTGATGATATTGATGTGGGTAATATCACCATCACGCTTGGCGATCTTGATAGCATTGGTGATCTGCAAAACCTGACACCAACAGTTAATCTGGGTGGTTTGGCAGATGAAAACGTTGCGGCCCTGACCGATCTGAACATCGATAATATCCTGGCAGGTCTGCAAACTGCGCTTGAATATATCAATGGTCAGTATGCTGGTTCCATTCTGGCTGCAGATTTGCCCTTGCTTGGTATGAGTGCAACAGATCTTCTGGATTTTGCAAGCGATATCGAAGCCCGTCTTCTGGCTTTCAAAAACAATCCGGCATCCGGGCTGGGTGATCTTGAAACAGCGCTTAAAACAGCGTTTGGCATGGATGCCAGCAGCAATGGTATTGATGTTCATCTGACCGATGATGGCACGGCATTGATGATCGACATCAATTATAGTCCAGCCAATGTCAGCAGCTCGGAATCCTTAAATCTTGCCATCGGCGACCTTGCCAATCAGGCCGGGGACGACGCAGTTAAAGACCTGCTGGGCGGGCTTTCCGACATTGTTGATGTCAATGGAACCGGCCTTGTTGACGTAACTGCGGCGGCAACGGTTGGTCTGACTCTTGGTTTTCGTTTAAGCCAGCCAGAAAACAGTACCCCCGCCACAGGTAACACGGCTGTTGACAATATTAATGGCGGGCAGGGCATTGGCACGAATGCATCCGGTAAGACCGACCTTTCTGTCAAGTTGGCAAATGGCGAAAAGTTTGAAGTTGACCTCGATGCTTTGGTTAAAACCGGCGCAACGGTTTCTGACATTCTTGCCGGCATCAAGCAGGCGGCGAATGATGCCGGTGTTTCAGACAGTGAACTGACCATTGATATTGACGAAAATGGCCGTCTGGTCTTTACCGATCTGACTACGGCAGATGCCTCTTCTATTCCGTCCGGGCTGGATGGGCTTGGCATGGATGGTGATGATGTTGCATCGGTGATTTCAGGGTCATTGGGCAATGATTTTGATACAACGGGTGCCTTTGAGTTTGCCGTGTCTGTAAACGGTGCCGGGGCCGTTACTGTGCATCTTGATGCCGACGAAACCCGCACGACCGAAGCCGCCTTTGAAAAGGCCCTCCAGAATGCCTTGGCTCAAACCTTTGTCAGTACCGGCGATATGTCCGGGATTGAGGGCTCGGTGCCGGTTTATGCTGCACTTGGCAATCTGGTTTCGGTTTCGATCGATGGTTCCCATAATATTTCCTTTAGTGCCGATACCAATGTTCTGGGTGGATCGGCGACTTTGCAACTGTCGGATGTCGCGGCCAGCAGCGCCGAACCGGGCCTGATCATTAAATCCATTAATGGTTCAACCGCTGCTGAAGATTTGGGTATTGCTGGCACGCAATCCACTGTGGTGGATGGCCAACGTGTATTGACCGGCGCCCGCCTTTATGCCGATAGCACCAACGAGCGCTTCTTCCTCGATACCTCTAATACCGGTGTCAGCCTTGATATTTCAGTTTCGGCCGAAAACCTGACATTCAACACCAATTTTGGGGCGACTACCGGCAAGGTTGAGGGAGGATCGGTCGCACTGGGGGGGATTTCAGGCAGTGCTGTGGCGGGTGAAGACGGTTTTGCCGTTTCCGGCCCGGCGCATCTCAAACTTTCGCTGAATGATCAATATAACGGTTCAGATGCCGATGAGCGTTTGTATTTCAGTGAACTTGATAGCAACGATATTTCCAATATCGTAAATGTTGATTCTGACGTTGCCGTAAAGGCCGACTTGCCGCTAACCATTGGCGGGGTAGAATTTAACCCGGGTGTCGGCGTTGAAATCAGCGATTATTTTGGCGACGGGAAAACCATTTCGGTTTCCAGTGCCGATATTGCCGATAGCCTGAATGCTGAAAGCATTCTTAATAGCCCCGGTTTGCTTCTTAACGGTCTTGATTATTTCCTAAGCCAGCTTGAAGGGCAGCTCGAAAGTCGTCTGCTTGAACTTGACCTGCCCTTTATTGGCGATGCGCTTGGCGTGGCTGCTGATTATTTTGAAGATCTGCATGAAGGCCTGATCGACGCAATATCGGAAGCCATTCAGGATTTCCAGGATGATAATCCGGGGCTTGTTGTGCCGACCACAACGGTCGTTGAAACCGCGCTGGAAAATATGCTCAAGCAGATCGGCGCTGTTGACGGTTCGGATCATAACAAGGATGTCGACGTTATTGCCACCTACGACGCTGACAGTGACGAGGTGCGCTTTTCAACCGACATTCACTGGGACTTCTATAATCAGGATATAAGCCTTGCCGAAGATTTGGGCATTGCCGGACTTGGGCTGGATGTCTCAAGCGGGATGGTTAATCTTGAACTGGGCATGGATTTTGATTTTGATTTCGGTATCAATGCGGCTCAGGGTTTCTTCGTTGAAACCGGTGCCATTGACGAACTGGTTCTGTCGTTTAATCTTGATTTCGCAGGGCTTGATGCAGAAGGCCGTCAGGGCATTCTGAACTCGGATATTACCGACAAGGCGTCAGCCTTTGCCGGTACGGTCACTTTTGATATTAATCCGGACCAGGGCAGCACGACTGGCAACGATATTGATGTCAACGATCGGACACAGGATGGCCGTCTGACATTTGCGGAAGTCCGCAGTGTTGACCATTTGTTTGCATCAACACTCGATGCTGAAGGTCAGCTCGACTTCAATGTTCATAGTTCCGCATCCGGTGCTGCTTCCGGTGTCGGTTTGCCCGAAATTTCGCATGAACTTTATGTCGATTTTGATTTCCATCAGAAGTTTGGCGATGGCACGGAAGCCGTTGCCAATTATGGGAGTTTGGAATATCGCGATGTAACGATGAATCTGGCCGGGATCATCAATGATATCCTGATGCCGATCTTCGAGACCATCGATGAAATGCTGGACCCGTTGCGTCCGCTTGTTGAATTCCTGACCTCGCCGATCCCCGGTATTTCCGAGGTTATTGGCAGCATGTCCATTCTCGACATGGCGCGTTCTGTCGGGGCGACCAACGGTGGCGTATTTGGATTTATTGCAACGCTTGATAACCTGATCGATCTTATTGACCAGGTTAAAAAGTTCCAGTCTGCCAGTGGCGATAATGCTATTGGTGCCGAATTTGGTACTTTTAAATATGATGGCAATGCGGTTCTGAATAATCCGAATGGCGTTGAAGGTATCAATCTTGCCGATGCCATTGATTACGATCATTACGCATTCGGCAATTTTGATGCTGTCAAAGCACAAATGGGCGTTTCTGGCGGGTTACTTGATGATTTGACCAAGGAAACCTGGGTCAACATTTTCTCATTACCAATTCTGACAGACAACAATCTGCCGCTTAAACTGTTAACCGGCCAGACTGATGCAGTCGAACTGTTCCATTTTGATCTTCCGAAGTTTGATCTCGAATTTAATCTGAACAAAAGCTGGCCGTATCCGCTTTATCCGCCGCTTTTGATGCTTGAGATCGGTATTGGAACTGACTTTAAAGTAACCTTTGACCTTGCAGGCGGTTATGACCTGCATGGCCTCGCCGAATTTGTCGATAGTGGCGATCCGATTTCCCTGTTTGACGGTTTCTATATTTCGGACCTGCATCAGGGCAGCAAGGATATTCCCGAAGTTGTCGTGAATGGTGAAATCTACGGCTCTGCCAGTGTCAAATTGAACGCCGGGATTATTTCAGCATCGGGTGGTTTGAAGCTGGCTCTTGGTACGACGATTTCGTTTGATATCAACGATCCGAACGATGATGGCAAACTGCGCGCATCCGAGTTCCTTGGCCTGATGGAAATTTCACCTGAATATCTGTTTGATATTCATGGTGAACTTTATATCAGGGTTGCCGCAATTGCCGATGTTACGGCACATCTGCTCTTTACGAATGTCACGGTTTTTGAACTTGATATTACCATTTTCAAGGCCACCATCTTTACCTGGGATTTGAATCCGCCAAGTGCGCCTGTTCTGGCTAATCTTGATGATAGCGGAACGCTCACAGTTAACATGGGTACCCATGCGGGTGATCGTCTGGTTGATAACACCGAGGATGGTGACGAAACCTTCTATCTCAAGCATGTCGGTGGCACCGCCGGTGACGAAAAGATCGAGGTTTGGTCGTCCCTGTTTAATAATGTTGTCCAGACATTTGACCATGTAAAATCGGTTGTCGCTTTTGGCGGCGCTGGTGACGACAAGATCATTCTTAGCGGCATTACATCAAGCATGGTGCTTGATGGCGGTGCGGGCAATGACGTTATTCGCCTTGATGGTCAGGGGATCAGCGGCGGCACCATGAGTTCGGGCACGGCTGTTATTCGCGCAGGTAAGGGCGACGATACGGTTTATGGCGGCTCGGGCAACGACAGCATTTACGGCGATACCGGCAACGACACCATTTATGCCGGGGCCGGGAATGATTATGTCGATGCAGGGTCGGGTAACGATATTATCCATGGTGGTGCGGGTAACGACATTATTTATGGCGGTTCGGGCAACGACGACATCTTTGGCGAAGATGGCAAAGATACCCTTTATGGTGACAAAGGTTTCGATCTGATCGTTGGTGGTTTGGGTGACGACGTGTTGCATGGTGGCGACGGCGTCGATCGCATGTTTGGCGATGAAACCGGTTCTACTGCCACCAGTCTTACGCTGGAATCCTCATCATCTCAGGGGGGTAATGATACCCTGTATGGCGATGATGGTAATGACTATATGTTTGGTGGTGCTGGCACCGATATGCTGAATGGCGGTGATGGCAACGATATTCTGTTTGGCGATACTGGTACCATCACCTTTGATGCCAATGGTATGCTGGTTACGGCCGACACGGATGTCGCACCGGGAATTGGCAGCAATGACACCCTTTATGGTGGTGATAACGAAGACATCATCTTTGGCGGTATCGGCAACGATTATATCGAGGGCGGCAATCATAACGATATTCTGATTGGTGATGCCGGCCTTGTTCAGGGTTCTGCGGGGTCAACATCGGGTCAGTATCTTGTACGTGGTAATAACAGTGCCACGGGTAACGATACAATCAAGGGTGGTAGCGGCAACGATATCCTGATTGGTGGCCTCGGCTCGGATACCCTGTCGGGCGAAAGTGGCCGCGATGTTGTGGGTGGCGATAATATCAGTCTGCTGCGCAGTCAGACCAGTTTGATCCTTGATGTTATTTCGGTTGAAACCGTCGATGAAGGGCAAGGCTCTTCCGATATTATCGATGGTGGTGCCGGTACCGATATGTTGCTGGGCGGCGGTGGTACACAATCCCTGTCGGTCAGTAATGGCGGTGACAATGTTGTCGTGTTTGGTGATTTCATCACGGGTGGCACCGGGTCCGACATTATCCTTGGTGACTACGGCATTATCGAACCTTCAACCGGCCTTGGTGCAACCATCACCGGTCGAGATGGCACCAATAGTGGCAACGACCTGATTAATGCCGATAGTGGGTTTGACGTTGTCATTGGTGGTGGCGGCAACGACACCATTGATGGCGGTGAAGGTAATGATACCCTGCTGGGTGATATTGGCACCGTTACTCGCGACAAGGTTACCCGTATTTCCCGTGCCGAAACCACCAATGAAAATATTGGCGGCAACGACATTATCAATGGCAAGCTTGGCAACGATGTCATTATGGGCGGCACCGGTTCCGATACCCTGACTGGTGATGATGGCCTTGACGTTATTTTGGGCGATCTTGGTATCGTGATCCCTGCTAATGGCACCGATGCTGATATTATCGCGCATAACTTTGCCAATGGCGCGGCCGACACCATTTATGGCAATGCAGGTAACGATATTCTGCTGGGCGGTGGCGGCGATGACAGCATTTATGGTGGTGAAGGCGACAACCACATTGCAGGTGATAATGCCAAAGTCACGCGCAGCGAATTTACCTTGCCCGAGGGCTCTGAAGATCCGTTAAGTGAACTGGCGGCAGATCCTGTTCTGGTTTTTGAAACTGCCGAAGAATCTTCCGGTGGTAACGACATTATTGAAACCGGTGCCGGGAATGACGTTATTCTGGGCGGCATTGGTCAGGATACCATCAGCGGCGGCGACGGTAATGATATTATCCTTGGTGATTTGGGGATTGTCATTCCAGCTGGCAGTGCTGGGGCCGACGTTATCGCCCGCAATGGCACCATCGGTTTGACCAATAACGATACTATTACCACAAGTGACGGTAACAAGATCGTGCTGGGTGGTTCCGGCGATGACACGATCACGATTGGTACGGGCACCGGCAATGGTGCAGGCAATACCAACTATATCTCGGGCGATCTTGCCGAACTGAAACGTGATGCCGATGGCAAGCTTGTCAGCTTCGAAACGGTTGAAGAAAGCGTTGGTGGTGATGATATCATCACGACCGGTAGCAGCACGGGCGATGACATCATTCTGGGCGGGATTGGTCAGGATACGATTTCGACCGGCTATGGCACCGACATTATCATTGGTGACCTCGGTATTGTCATTCCGATCGGCAGTGCAGGCCCGGATGTGATTGCCCGCAATGGCACCATCGGTTTGACCAATAACGACACCATTACCACAAGTGACGGTAACAAGATCGTACTGGGTGGTTCTGGCAATGACACGATCACGATTGGTACAGGCACCGGCAATGGTGCAGGCAATACCAACTATATCTCGGGGGATCTTGCCGAACTGAAACGTGATGCCGATGGCAAGCTTGTCAGCTTCGAAACGGTTGAAGAAAGCGTTGGTGGTGATGATACCATCACGACCGGTAGCAGCACGGGCGATGACATCATTCTGGGCGGTATTGGTCAGGATACGATTTCGACCGGCTATGGCACCGACATTATCATTGGTGACCTAGGTATTGTCATTCCGGTTGGCAGTGCAGGCCCGGATGTGATTGCACGCAATGGCACCA
>NZ_JAGEMF010000008.1:0-76371 GCF_040148805.1 Thalassospira sp. NFXS8
GCCTTTGACGAGATCGAACTACCCAAGGATGGCAGCGGTGTCGACAAACTCAAGGAAAGCCCGTGTGTCTGTGACCCGGTCGAGTTCAATAGCGAGGGCTTTACATGGCGTGGCTAAAGCCCCGGCGACACAGAAAGGGCGATCCGGTTGCCCAAGCTGGTCCCCACGCCAGCATTGCAGCCAATGATCCCTACAGCTTTCAGGCCAGCCATCGCCGTCTGGCCTGGATGTGCCGGTTATTGACCGCAGCAGTGATTGTGCTCGGTACCGGTCAGGTGGTCTCCCTGCAAACCATCTCGGCTTTGGTGCCGCTCAAGGAAAAGGAATTTGTCTTTGTCCGCACGTACGGCGCGGATGATCGCACCTACCAGATCGAGCCGATCTCCAAGCAGGTCGAGGGCTTTGATCTGTTCCTTGAAGCAACCGCCCGGCGCTTTATCCGTATCCTGCTGGCGATTGATCCGGTGACACAGGAAGAACGCCTGCGCGAAGCCTCCAAACTGTCGTCATCGGCCTATTGGGAGCAGTTTCGCAAGGAACGCATTAGCAGCGGCGAAATCCGCGATGCGCTGGATCGCGGCGTGGTCAGATCGATTGATGTGGAAACCATCAACCGGGTTGCCAGCCTGACCGATGATTACAAGTTCGCCATCGATTTTACCCAGACCGACAGCATCAACGGTCGCCCGCTGGGCCGCCCGCAACGCCTGCGCGCCTACCTCTCGCTGATCACGCGGCCGCAAAATGATGTGCCGGTCTCTGAAAAATACACCAATCCCTTCGGCCTTACCGTCACCGGTCTGGTCTTGCGCAAACGCAACCCGTCCGGTGCAGGAGAATAGATTTCATGAAAAACCATCTTCGCAAATTCGCCTGGACTTTGGCACTGGCGACCCTGCTGGTTTCGCTGGCTGCCGTCTTTGTCATTCACACGGCCCGTGCCCAGACCCCGGCCTTTACATCGTCGCGCCCGCCCATGCCGGGGCAGCGCCAGAATGCCAACACGCAAACCAATACAGCAAACACGGCAAATTCAAACGGCCAACAGGCCGATGCCACGGCAAGTGCCAGCCCGGCCCCGAAAGTGCCCACCATGCCGGTCCCGGACTCTGTCGTCAAACAGGCAAAAGATCAGGCCGAAGGCCGTTTTGGTCCTATGGTCCGGCCCCGGACCAGCGGTCAGATTCAGGATGCCTGGGATTATGCCGAAAAAAGCGACGGGGTTTATGTTACCGACGTTTGCGAGACCTGCACCTATCGGGTGCGAACCCGGGAATATCTCGTCACCCTGATCGAGCTTCCGGCAGGTGAGGAAATCAACCGGATCGATGTTGGTGATCCGCGCAGTTGGTCGGTCAATAAACGTGATGAACGACGTATTGCCATTCGTCCGGCCAGTTACGGCTATGACACCTCCATGATTGTTTATGGCGGGTCGGGCCATGTCTATCCCTTCTATCTGCGGGCCGAAGGGGTCAATTCCATCAACATGCCCGACCTTCTGGTCCGGCTTAAAGGCTCGGTTACCACCAAAGACGACATGACGGTGGCGATGATCCGCCCGCAACAGCGGATGCGTTATGGCAGCGGGATACAGCGCACCGCCTTGCAAAACGAGGCCGGGATTATCCTGCCCGATCCGGTTACCGGCCAATATCACGACATTCAGGAAATCCCGCTCGATGCCGAGGGAAACCCGATCCAGCTCACCGGTCCCGATGGCACCCCGCTTAAAGGGGCCTATCAGGCCCGCGTGACGGGCTATTATCAGGGCCGTCCGATCATTGAAAACGTTCCGACCGGCACGCATGGCACGACCCGGCCCGATCTCGTGGCAGGACGGTTTGACAGCGAGGGCAATCTGATTGCACCGCTCTCCTATGACGGCAGCATGCCGGTTTATACCGATGAAAACGGCCAGATCATGGCCGGACAAGCAGCACCGGGGAATGAAACCGCAGATGAGACAACAGGCCGTGCTGGCAATGACAAAACCGGCTCGAACATTACGATCTCCCGCACCCGAAACGGTATTGTGACCAGTGCAGACCGCACGGGAAGCAATCAGTCAGGCAAGTCCGGCACGACATCTGAAACGCCGGGCGGTGCTGCATCCGGGGCAACAGCGAAATCCGAAACCGCCAACGCCAACAATAAGGAACTTGCCGCTGCGGTTCACGATCTTGGCGATACCGACCCCGGCACGCCGAAAGATGACTTTATTGCCGATGCCGGATTTGATCCCAACAAGCTGCGCGGCTGGGGTGATTATGACCTGTGGGGCGATGACGAACTACGCCCGGTCACGGTGTTTCGCGATGACTATTTTACCTATATCCGCTTTGGCGACCGCTGGAAGGATCTGGAACTGCCGACGGCCTATGTCGTCGTCGATGGGGTGGACGAGCTGGTCAATACCCGCATTCAGGGCCACACCTATATCATCGAAAGCACCCAGCGCCTGATCTCGCTCAAGAGCGGCAAAAAGTTCCTCTGCATTGAATATGAGGGGGACTGATCATGTTTGTTTCAAAAGACAAATTTCCAGGCCAACAGTCCTGCGATCAAAATTGCCCCTGCGATAAAGCCAGCCAAACTGGTGTTGTCGATATGGTTCCAAATAATCTCAAGCCAGCCTCTGGATGGCGAGCTGTCATCAAAACCCACTTTTCGCAAGACTCCTTTCGGTTTGGAACGCTGTTAAGCGTAACCCTGATTTGCTTGATACCGCCATTACTGGAAGCTGACAACCTGCAAGAAGCTCTTCTCTGGGCACAGACAGCAGCACATCTTTCAACCGGTTTGGCCGTAACATGGCTGGCCCAGTCAATGCTGTTTTTACTCGGCATCGAAGGATGTTTAACACGCTTTGGCAACAGCTTTCCCGACACCATATCGGCGCAGTCGATTGACCGTATTTATACTGGCACTGCAACAGCACGCCTGATCTTCGTCATTATTGCCATTGTCCTTATCTTGCCGGATTTTGCGATCTTCGCTGCCCCGCCCGCCCCCGTCCGGTTGCTTGTCATTACGACCGGAACTTGCGCCGCCATCGCCGATGGTTGTGCGACCGCACTAAAGTTGCGGAGGGCAATGCCATGAGCACCGCCTTTTGTGACATCGCCCTGGTGCTGGGCCTGACCTTTGGCGGCACCTGTGCTGATCCAGCCGCCCTTAAAACCCCGCCGCAACTTCCGGCGGATGACAAAACCGTATGGGGCGTGCCAAGCGCCCCACCGGCACTGCCCAAAGCGCCCGAACCAACCCCGGCCTTTCCGCCGGTCGTGGTGACAAAAAAGGTTTATATCGAGCGTCCGGCACCACCTCCCCCGCCGCCTCCGGCTCCGGTGGTGCAACCCGCGCCGCCACCAAAGCCGGACCCTTACCGGCTGGCGCTAGAGGCCGCCTGGGCGCAAGCCGTGCCCGCCCACTGGCAGGTCGCGGGCTACAGCCAAGCTCCCGCCTCCCCCGGCAGCCCGGCGCAAAAAGTCTCGCTCACCCCGGGGCTGGGCATTACGCCCAATCAGGACGATACCCTGACCGTGTTTGTTCCGGAAATGGAACTGTCCAAACCCGGGAATGGCACGGAAAACGGCACGGCAGGCAATCCTGCGTCCGGGGGCACTGCTGCCTTTTCCGCATCCAACCCATCTTCCCTGTCGTCTCCTTCCGGGCAACCGGTCGCCAATAACGGGCTGGTTCCTGTCGGAAGCAATCCGACTATCCCTAACCCACCAGGTGCGCAAAATGCATCGGGTACAAACACCCAACTTGAACCCGGCATGGGCACAACCGGCGAACAGGCCCCGACGGTGCAGGCCGGTGACATTCCCCTCTCATCTGATCAGGGAGGCAGCCCCAACGGCCCGGGCACATCTGCCAACAAAGCCAATGGAGCAGCGAACGGCACAAGTTCAACCGGTGCCTCCAGCCAAAACGGAACAACCAGTTCCGGTTCGGCGTCCAACGCAGCCACGGCCACCGGGACGAATGCCACCGGCGCAACACCCGGTGTGGGAGGTGTGGGAGGTGTGGGAGGTGCAGGCGGCTCGACTGACCCCGACAAACTTTCTGTGCCCGATCTCTCTAAAATGGACGAGGCTGCGCGCCCCGAACATATCCTCGATGCCAAAAAGATGGAGATCGAGGGTGATTATGAAGGACCGCGCCGCACCTCGAGCCTGCCGGTCGATAACTCCCGCATTCTCGCAGCCGACCGCTATATCCCGGTCCAGTTGGAAACCGGGATCAACAGCCAGGTCGGCGGCGAGGAAACCGGCACGGTCGTGGTACAAACCACCCGGGATGTTTTTGGCTATCACAGTCGCTTGGCGCTGTTGCCCAAAGGCTCGCGCCTGATCTGCAATTACATGCCGCCCGAAGATATGGGCAGTTCCCGCCTCGCCATGCAGTGTGAACGCGTGCTAATCGCCGGGCACCGGGCCGAAATCCGCAATATCAAATCGCTTGTGGCCAATGCCCAGGGCCAGTTAGGGGCCGCCGGTGAAGTCGACCGGCGCTTTATGGAACGTTACGGCAATGCCTTTCTTTTAACCGGAATCTCGACAGCGGTGCGTTATGCCGCTGCCTCGACCAAATCCGAAAGCAATGACGGCCAGGTCGCAACAGCCGCATCCGAAAAAGCTGCCGAGGAACTGTCCAACAAGTTTGGCGAGATCACCGCCAACATCCTCGAAGAAACCCTCTCGCTCAAACCCATCATCACCATTCCCCAGGGCACGCGCTTTCAGATCCGCCCCTCGATGGACTGGTATATCGCAAAAACGGAGTAAGTCATGAAACAGCGATTGCCTCTTGTGCTGTTTATCTGCGCAAGCGTGATGTCATTCACCCTGCCCTCTCATGCCCAAAGCCCCGATCAGGATCTGGCCGCCGCCCGGGCCGCCGTGACGCAAACCCCGTCCGGGGAGCCGACTGGCTCAACCGCTGATGATCCCGACATGGCCGCCATGGTCAAAAAGGTCAAGATCATCACGCGCAGCAAAACTGCCACCCAACTTCCCGAAAACACCCCGATTGCCCTTGATCTCGGCCTGGTCGATGTGCCCGGGGCCGATAGCAAACTGACCGAGGGGGTCACCGCCAAAGCCTATGCCCGTTATGTCAAGGTCGATCAGCAAAAGGTCGGCCAGCTCGTGCTCTCCGGTGTTGAAAAGGACGGTCGGGCCGAAGCGCTGAACTCCGATGATTTTGTTGCCCAGTTCGCCCTGGAAAACGATCCCAAACTTGACCCCGCCGCCCCGATCACGATTGAGGGCGATCAGAGCGAACTGATTTCAGCGCTCAAGCGCCTGGCTGTGGCCGGGGATGAAGAAACGACAAGCAAGAAGGATGTCGAGGAAGCAGGCGTCGGGGCCTCGGACGGGGCCGTTGCCTCCAATGCCGCAAGCAATCCCGATGCCTCACGCTATAGCACACCCTCAGCCCTTGAACTCGACGATACACCGGAAACCTCAACCCGCATCACCGCCGAAGGCTGCAAGATGCGCATCGATCTTGATCAGCTTGAAGCGATCCAGCAAACCCGCATGGCCACCACAACAGATGGCGAAACCTCTTACGGCACCTGCGAGGACGGAGACGAACGCTACAAGATCAATAAAAGCTATAGTGCCTGTTCCTATAACGAGGATCTTGAGGCCCGCACGGCAACGGCATCCTTTATCTATTATTACACCGATGGTTCAGGCAACCGGGTGGAACATGGCGCGTGCCAGCCCGATCCTGAAACCCGCTTTGACATTGTTGAAGATCGTGATGCCTGCCGGGTGACACTTGATTACGAGGCCGGAAACGTCATCACCAATGCCAAGCTGGTTTATAGCAACCAGAATGGCCGCAAGATCGAAGTGCGTGATTGCAGCCCGTCCGAAGAGATCGCCCCGGCCCCGATGACGGCGACCGCCGAAGGCTGCGACATTCGCGACGATTTTGACGCCGGTGTTTCCTATCAGCGCCACAAATATGTCTATGAGCTGGGCGGGGTATCCTACAGCACCGCCTGCACCGATAGCGGCACCGAGTTTGCCCATGAAACCGTCTATAAAACCGATGGCGGTGATTATGTCTGCACCCCGCTGATCAATAGCAAAGACAAATCCGTCACCCTGCAAAGCCGGGTCCGTATTCTGGTCAATGGTCTGGAACAGTTCCGCACCGCCTGCACCCCTGATACCACCAGCATGGAGGTGATGGCCACCAGTGAGGGCTGCGAAGACCCGGCCTATTGGACGCACAGCATGAGTGCGGGCCAGAGTTATGGCAGCGAGCGTTATTACTATTTTTATGACGACAAGCAGGAATTTATCACTGATTGCCAGAAAAGCGATCAGGTCTATACCCATCAGATCGAGATTACCGGCTGGCAGCCCCATGACGACCAGCTTTTTGCCTATGCCCTGTCCACCGTCTATATCGATGGTACGCCACAGGGGCGCTACAACATCAAGACCAGTGAAGTTCTGCCCGGCACCGCACAAACGCCCTACACCTATGACGGTGAAACCACGGCCTCAACCAACGAGATCACTTACGAGGACTGCACCAAATATCAGGGGCAGAACCGGGTCAAGAACTATACCCGCCCGGATGGCACCAAATATAGCCTGGTCGTCGGCGAGGCTGATCCGGTCAGTCTGGGCGATGTCTGTTCGGTACAGATCACCTGGGGACCGGATTATCACGACCAGTGGGAAAACTCTGTTTACTCAAACCCTGTGAATAAATGCGGCAGCTATTCATTCGACTGGCAGGGTGACGAACGCACCGAACATTACACCGATTATTATCACTGCTCCTGGACGCTCTCGAATGGCACCAAAACCATTGTCCGGGATGACGGCGAGATCGTGGGGACGCCCGAAACCAAAGCCTGTCGCAGCGATCCCAAACAGTTCATCCGCCGCGAACCCCATAACCCGCCCTTTGTGCGCGGTATCAGCTGGTATGGCGGATGGAGTTACCCGGCCCTGACGGCGGTTGCCAAAAACAACTGCGCCCTGACATGGGGGTGGCAGTAATGAACGCCATCAACCCGCTCTATAAAAACATCATGGCCCCGCTGGCGCGGTACTATGATGATCCACAAACCGTCGAGGTGCGGCTGAACCGCCCCGGCGAGATCATTGTGGATCGGCGCGGCGAAGGCAAAACCCGCATCGTTGATGCCGCCCTTAGCCTCGCCGAGATCGAACGCATCTGTCGCAGTCTTGGCAACCAGCGCGGTTTGCCCTTTGACGGTGATACCTCTCCCATTCTCTCGACCGCCCTTGAAGAAGGCCATCGTTTTGAATGCCTGGTCGGCCCGTCGGTACGAAGTGGGCTCAGCCTCGCCATTCGCTGCAAACATCCCTTCACCCCGGGCTGGGATCAGATTGTCCCGCCGGCCGGCAAGAATACGGGCGCACCGCTCGAGGAAACCCTGCCCCTTCACCGCATCGCCTGCGAAACCGAAGTCCGCGATGTTCTGACCGAGGCGATGTTGAGTGCCAAGAACATCATGATCTCGGGCGGCACCAATACCGGCAAAACCACCCTGCTTAACCTGCTGCTTTCAACGCTGGCCGATGACATCCGTGTCATTGCCCTGGAAGACACCATGGAGCTGGCCCTTGATCCCTTCTGGGATGGCAACGGGCTTTTGGCGGCGCGTGAAAGTTCCGCCACCAACGGCATGGTCGATTGGCGGATTCTGTTTGATCACGTCAATCGCATCACCCCGGACCGGGTGCTGTTTGGCGAGATCAGCACCAAAAATGCCTTTGCCGCCCTGGGCACGCTCAATGCCGGGACCACCGGTGTCACCTTCACCATCCATGCCACCAGCCCGCGTCAGGCCATTCATCGCAAGTTCGATCAGAACATTGCCTGGGCAGGCATGAAGATGGACCGCATCCCGGAGTTCCTCACCGAAATGATTGATCTTGTCGTTCAGATCAAACGCGGCCCGGACGGCTATCGCCGCATTACCGATCTCTGGCAGCCCGGCAATGACCATTACATCCTCAAGGATGGGAGGGCGGCGTCATGAACCGGATATATTCGTGCTATTGCGCCCTGATGTGCCTGCTTGCCGGACTATGGGCGCTGCTTGTCTTCCTGTCCGTCTATGTCCTGCTGCGTATCGGGGCAAGATGGCTTCTCAGGCCCGGCCATACCCTGCTTAAAGACCATCCCACACTTCTCGATGAATTCATTGCATCGCGGGTTGCTATGGCGCTTGTCGCCATGCTTCTCGGCGTTCTCTCCCTTGGCATTGCCCGCGACCTGCCCGAGCTGGTCCCCCTCTCACGCATGATCCATATCGCAGCCCTGTTCAGTGCCGCCTGCTGCGCCCTGATGACAGCATCGGGCGATATAGTTGCCGCGTCCCGGCCCCATAACGAGAAAGGGCAACAATCATGACCGCAAAACTTTATCATTTTGCCATGTTCTTCGTCGTCCTTGGCATGCTGGCCGGCGTCATTGCCGACTGGCATGTTGTGGTCGGTTTTGATCCCCGCCATCTCGAATGGTGGCAATGGCTGTATGCCACCCTCATTCATCCTGCCGGTCTGCCCGATAACATGCAAAACCCCGCCCTGGTCATTCTCGGCTCCGGGATGCTGGTTTTAATCGTGCTGGCCATCTTCTCGGCACGCGCCCGCAACGATACGGTATCGGGCACACGCAAGGGCAAGGAACTGCATGGTTCGGCCCGCTGGGCCACCTGGCGCGATGTTAAAAAGGCCCGCTTGCTCACCGCCAAAGGGGTGGTGATTGGCGGCTTTCCGCGTTTTTTTGGCAAGGTACGTGAACTGCGCCATCACGGCCCCGAACATGTGCTGGCCTTTGCCCCGACGCGCAGCGGTAAAGGGGTCAGCATCATTTTGCCGACCCTGCTGTCATGGCCCGAAAGTGCGCTCGTACTCGACATCAAGGGCGAGAACTATGCCAAGACCGCCGGCTGGAACCGTGATCAGGGCAAAACCGTGCTGCGCTTTGATCCCAGCAATCCCAATGCGGATGAAACGGTGCGCTTTAACCCGCTCGCCGAAATCCGCATCAACAGTCGGCGTGACATCGCGGATTGCCAGAACATTGCCAATATGGTGGTCGATCCCGACGGTAAGGGCATTGCCGGCAATTACTGGCGCGAGGAAGGCTGGGGCTGGCTGTCCGTCGTGCTGCTCCATGTTTGTTACAAGGTGCAAAAAGAACAGCATCGCACCGCCAATTTTGATGATGTGAATATCTTTCTCTCGGGTATTAGCACCGTCGCCCCGCCCGACGGAGCGGTTGAGAGTGACGAGGACGATCCAACACCGTCGTCTTCTTCCTCCTCAAACGGCGAAGACATGGATGCCGAAGACAACTTCGTCGCCATTTTGCAAACCATGGCCGCCTATGACCATGGCTTTGCCCATGTCAACAAGGAGGTCAAACGCGGGGCCAACAGCATGGCGATCAAGGCCCCGCAGGAACGCTCGGGCGTGCATTCCAACGCCAAAACCCAGCTCACCCTTTATGCCGATCCCATCATTGCCGAAAACACCGCGATCAGTGACTTCCGCCTTGATGATCTGATGAATGGCGAAAAGCCCACCATGCTTTACCTGGTGTTCTCGCCTGCCGACAAGGACCGGCTGATCCCGCTGATCCGCATCATGATGAACCTGTTCATGCGTCGCCTGACGGAAAAGATGGAATTTGGCGATGGCGAGCAAAAGCAAGGCTACAAACACCGCCTGTTGCTGATGCTCGACGAGTTCCCGTCGCTTGGCAAGCTCGAGATCTTTGAAGAGGCCCTGGCCTTCATGGCCGGCTACGGCATCAAGGCCTACATCATCATTCAGAATATCGAGCAGCTTTATAAAAAATACGGCAAGGATGAATCGATCTTTGCCAACTGCCATGTCCGCATTGCCTTTACGCCCAACAAACTGCCGACCGCCGAGTTGCTGTCAAAGCTGGCCGGTAAACAGACCATTGTTCAGCGCAAACATTCGCGCTCCGGCAAACCGGGCACCCCGGGATCACACTCGGAAAACCTGCATGAAGTCTCACGCGATCTTCTGACCGCCGATGAAATCATGCGGCTGCGCATGATCGATGTCGATCCTGACGGCAAAAAGAAACCCCACCCCGGCGACGCCCTGATTTTTGTTGGCGGTCGCCCGCCCATTCTGGGACGCCAGAAACTCTATTTCCTTGATCCCGTCTTGCGCGCCCGAAGCAAGATCCGTCCGCCCAAAATGGCGCAAACCCCTCCCCCGTCCAGCCCTCAAAAGGAGACTTCCCATGTCTGACACACCCAAAATCTACCTGGTTAAAACCGGAGAGACCGGTCCCACCCTCGGCACTGATGCCAATGTGAACGTCAACGCGAGCGCCAACGCCCACCTGTCCGAAGCCGATTATCTCAAGCTCGCCAGCGAAAGTGTCACCCGCGCGGGTGAAAACGGCCCGCTCAGTGTGGATCCCGACGTTGCCGAGGACATGGGGGCGTTTTGGGAAACCGCCCTGTCCGATCAGGATGCGCTTGATAGCCATTTTGACGGGCTTGATCCGACAGCGGACACAGATCCTGCCGGGAGTGATGTCCAATGAGCGAGAAAAAATCCTATCGCGACCAGGTGGTCGAAGAATTGCTTTCCCATATCGAAGCCGGTACCGCGCCGTGGCAAAAGCCGTGGGACCCGGGCAAGGTGCGGCTGGGACCGTTCAACCCGGTCTCGGGGGCCAATTATCGCGGCATCAATGCGCTGTGGCTGGAAACACGCGGCCATGAAGACCCGCGCTGGATGACCTATCGGCAAGCCACGCAGCAGGACGCCCAGGTGCGCAAGGGCGAAAAAGGCACCAAAATCGAATACTGGAAATGGACCGACAAGCGCCCCGTGCTCGATGAGGACGGCAAGCCGGTCCTTGATGACAACGGCAAGGTCAAAAACCGCGAAGTCCGTCTTGATCGTCCCCAGGTCTTTCATGCCGTGGTCTTTAATGCCGAACAGATCGACGGGCTGGCCCCGTGGATTGCCCCGGAACCGACCTTCGAGCCGGTGGAACGGGCCGAGGAATTATTGCGCCAGGGCAATGTGCCAATCTTTCATGATCAGCGAGACCGGGCCTTTTACCGCCCGATGAGTGATGAAATTCATCTGCCGCCGCAAGATGCCTTTGGCAGTCCTTATGACTATTACGCAACCGCGCTTCATGAACTTGGCCATGCCACCGGCCATCAAAGCCGCATGGCCCGCGAGTTCGGGCCGTTTGGCTCGGAAGTCTATGCCAAAGAGGAACTGCGCGCCGAGATTGGCAGCTACATGCTGAGCACCGAACTGGGCCTTGGCCATTATCCGGAGCGCCATGCCAGCTATGTCAAAAGCTGGATGCGGGCCATCAAGGAAGATCGCAACGTTCTCTTCACTGCCGCACGCGATGCCGAAAACATCAAAAGCTGGATCATGGAACCGGACATGCGCGAGCAGCTCAAACCGGTTCTGGCGCAAGACAAGCGCAAGGAGGCCGCCAACATGGTCACGAAAAACAGGATTGTACCCGAACACAGCGAAGACATCCCGGGCTGGAATGAAAAGGAGGTCAAACAGAACTGGATGCTTCATGCCGGCCGGCTTGAAAACATGATCAACATCGATATCGAAAGAATGGTCGAGGCCCAAAACGCCTTTGATCAGATCGATATCGCCGGACAAGGCTCTGACGATCCGGCCCTTCGCGAACGCGCAACACGGCACCAGCAGGAAGCCTTTGCCCGCATGGCCAAACCGGCAGAGTCCTCCTCCCGATGTGCCGAACTGCTTTCGGTAATGTATGACGCCCATCCTGATCAGGATCATTTTAAACCCCGCCGGCCTGACTGGTTCATTCCTGCCGATCAGCGCACAAACGATCTGGCCAAAAGCCTCGGCACGGATCCGGCACAGGGGGTTGCGGATCGGGTCTTTGAGCGGCAGGCGGAAAACACGGCGGTCAAGATCAAACAGGACTGGATGCTGCATGCCGCCCGTCTTGACAGCCTGCCCGATACCGAGGCCCGGGCCTTAAATGACGCCGGGGCCGCGTTCAGGCGCATCGATGTCTGGTGGCAATATTCTGATGATCCCGACAAGAAAGAACGGTCCTTTAACCAGGAACGGGAAACCTTCACCGGTATGGCCGACCTCGCAGGCCGGTCTTCCAAACATGCCGAACTGCTCTCGGCCATGTATGACGCCCATCGCGATCAGGACTATTTTAAGCCGCTCCGCCCGCAATGGTTCGTGCCTGAAGCACAACGCACCAGTGATCTGGTGAAAAGCCTTGGGGCTGATCCGGAACAGACGATGGCGGAGCGGTTCATCGCCGAGCAAAAACAGGCCCGACAGGAAAACCGGGCGGCAGCGCTGGCCGCAACGGCGGGACCAGCCCAACGTCCCAAAGAAGCTGTGGCAAATGATCTCGCCCCGGGGACAGCACCAAATACCTCGAAGAAACGTCATTATCTCAACGTGCCTTACAGCGAGAAGAACGATGCCAAGGCACTCGGGGCCAAGTGGGATCGCCGCGCCAAGTCCTGGTATGTGCGCGACGATGCCGATCTCAAACCCTTTGCCCGCTGGAATGAAACAACAACCAAACAACCGGAATCGCGGATGCGGCCAGAAGATGAGTTTGCCCTGGCGTGCCGGGAAAACGGTCTGGTGATCGACGGCCCGCCCACCATGGATGGCAAATGGCACCGGGTCGCAGTTGAAGGCGACCGCAAGGGGCAGCAAAGTGGCTCCTATCGCGGTTTTATTGAGGGCATTCCGGCGGGCAATATCGTTAATTACAAGTCCGGGAACGAGGCACTTAAATGGGTCAGTTCGGCTGCCGAGCGCAACCCGGCCGAGATTGAACGCAGCAAGGCCGAAGCCGCTGCGCGCAAGGCGCAAATGGAAGAAAACCTCAAGGCCCAATACAAACAGGTGGCCAAACGCGCCTATGCCATGGTGCAGGGTGCGGATACGGCCAGCAGTGATCACGTTTATCTGCAACGCAAACAGGTAAGCGGCGAAACGCTAAAACAGGACATTCACAACAATCTCCTGATGCCGATGACAAATGCCAAAGGCTTCATCGAGAATGTCCAGGTCGTCACGCCCGATGGCAGCAAACGCTTCCTCAAGGATGGCCGCAAAACCGGGCTCATGCACATGATCCCGGGCAGCAAGAAAGGCCCGATCCTGATTGCCGAAGGCTATGCCACCGGCAAAAGCCTCAATATGGCAACCGGCTATCAAACCGCGATTGCGATGGATAGTGGCAATCTCGCCCCGGTCGCCGAAGCCCTGCAAAAGGCCTTCCCCGACCGCCCGCTAGTGATTGCCGCCGATGATGATCATGGGGTGGAAGCCAAACAAGGCATCAATCCCGGCCTCAAGGGGGCCGAACGCGCAACAGCACTGGTCGATGCTGCCGCTATCATCCGGCCCAACCTCTCCCCGGCGGAAAAACAGGCCGGGCTGACCGACTATAACGATCTACATGTGACCCGGGGGATCGACAGCCTGGCGAAAACCGTCAAGCAGCAGATCAAAGAACTGGGGCTGACACAAAAACTGCAAAAAGCCCGGTCCCTGCCTGCACCCAAACAGCAACAGAAGCAACAACGTCAGCAAGTGGCGATGTGATCATACGTTGGCATGACCGGCAGCGAGTAATCGTTGCCGGCCATCTCGCTTCGTTTCTCTCACGACAAAGAACGACCTCATGGCCACCACCCGCAACCTGGTTAAAACCTATCTTGATGACATCGAACTGGCCCGCCTTGACCGGCTGGCAGGCCAGTTACGCCTGAGCCGCTCCGAACTGCTACGCCGTCTTCTGATGAACAGCAAACTGCCCGATCAGCGCACGTTTGAAGCCTCTCATGCCATTCTTGACCTTCTCAGGGTCAATGCCGACCAGGCCCGTCTCGGCAATCTCTTTAAACTCGCTCTTGATGAACCGCTCAGTGCTGATCTGCTGGCCAGGTTTGATCGGCTGATTGTCGAGATCACGACGACCCAGAATGAGCTTAAAAGTTTGGTGCGCGAGATTGACAGCTCCCTGCATCGTAAAGCGTCATGATCGCCAAGAAGATCCCCAAAAACGCCCATATCGCCGATAACTATAAAGAGCTGGCCCATTATATCGCAGCGGCCAAAGAGGCCGGCGAAAAGCTCGACCGTTTCTGGATTGCCCATTGTGGTGCTGGCGAAAACAAAGAGGATCTGGATCTCGCCCTGGTCGAGATTGAAGCCGTGCGCCGCCTCAAACCCGATGTCAAAGACAAGTCCTATCACATGATTGTCTCCTTCCGCCCGGGCGAGAAAGAAAGACTATCTGAACAAGACCTCAAGGACATTGCAGCATCCTATGCCACAGGACTGGGATTTGCCGAACATCAATATGTCGCCGGCACCCATATCAATACTGACAATTTTCATATGCACATCGCCTTTAACAAAGTGCATCCGCAAACCCTTCAGGTGGTCACGCCTTTTCGCGATTACAAAGTTCTGGATCGTGTCTCGCGCCAGCTCGAAAAGAAATACGGGCTGTTTGTTGATAACGGCATGGCACAACGTATGGATAACAGCGCCAAACTTTCGCCCTCGGCCCGGGATTATGAATCCCAAACCTGGCAGGAGAGTTTCCAAACCCATGTGCTGGGTCATCGCGACGGGATTTTAAAACAAACCGCAGAAGCAAAAAACTGGCCGGAACTGCATGACGTTCTTGCTGAATACGACATCAGGATCAAAAAGCGCGGTAATGGTTTTGTTCTGATGGGGCCAGATGGCCAGGGCATGAAAGCATCAGCACTGGATCGCGCTATGAGCAAAGCCGCGCTGGAAAAGAAACTCGGGCAATTCAAGCCACCTATCGATGAACAGAAAGCGACACAGGCAAAGCCATCTCGACCCAAACGGCGTTACAAACGCCGCCCGACCCTGCGCCATCCGGCCATGCCGCCGCTATGGCGCAAATATCTTGGCACCCAAAAACTGACCCCGGCCCCGCCCACCACTCTGTTAAGCCGGTCGCTGTCAAACTGGAAACTGTTTCTGGTCAGTGAGGCCTATCGTGATCCGCTGGCTGCGGTGTTCCTGATCGCCCATCAGGAAATGCTGCATCTGGTCTTTGGCGATGACCGACCTACGCCGGTAACAAAGCTGGCCAACCCGGCGCTCAAAGCCTGGAAAGAGGCCGGGCACTGGGCCAAAGCAAAATCCCTGTCCTGGCTGTCAGAGACCCGCTCGACCGGTCGCGGCTGTCGCATGGATGACGAGGGCAACCTTCTGGTGCCATTCAGGGACCGCAATGGCCATTTGCAGGCCGTGCGGCTTGATTCTCCCGACGGCAAAAGCCTCGATATTGGCAATAAACGCGCACGGGGGCTGGCGCATCTTATTGATCCCCGAAAGCAAATCGAGAAAGGCCCGGTGATCTTTACCGCCGATTATGCTGATGCCGTTAAAATCCATGATGCCACACGGCGTCCGGTGATGGTTCTGGCCGATCCCGATGACATGCGCCAGGTGCTTAAAGAGCATCAACGGCGATACCCCGACAGCAAGGCGATCATTGCCGATCCAGATATACCCCGCCAACCCAATGTCCCACTTGTGTCGCTGCCCGATCAGGATGATGCCACCGACATTCGCCGTGCCTTCGCTCAACCGACTAATGACAAAGCCTTCATGGTCTGGGATGCCTGCACCGACTGGGCCAAACCAAAAAATTCAGCCTGGCTGGAAGCCACCGGCCTGCGCGGCTATGGTGTCAAGCTGACAGACAAAGGCAACATTGCCGTACCGCTGCGCGACCGCTCCGGCCGTATTGAAAATGTCATGCTGATCGACAAACAGGGCCGCCAAAGCCTGGTGCAGGATACCCCGTCCGATCAGATGCTGATGCACAGGATTGATCCGCAAAGACGCCGGGACAAAGATACACTGATCATTGCCCGGGATTACGCCGATGCGGCAGCCCTGCATCGGGCAACAAACTGCCCGGTGATGGTGCCCGCCAGACCGGCGGACTGGGCGGATCTGGCCCGCAAAATGCGCGAGAAAAATAACGACACTGAAATCATCGTGGCACTCGGCGCAACAGAACAGCCCGACGACAGCGAGAAAGCGGCAAAACTCGGTGCGCAGATCGTCCGGCCAGAAAAGGCGTCCTCATTCAAGGACTATGCACGCAATAGATCTACGCGGAATGCGGCCCAACTAATGGAACTGGGGCGCGCTCCTTACAATTTTGATCCCGGGAAATCACAATCGAGCTTTGTGAAGCTACAAAACACTGACGGGTCCGAACGCACTCTTTGGGGGGTCGATATTGCTGATTGTGTCAGACAATCCGGTGCCGCCAAAGGCGACTGGATCATGCTTGAAATTGCCGAAAAGAAGAAAGTCCAGGTAAAGGAACGTTATCGCGACGAGAAGGGTCTTTGGCAAAGCCGGACCATCGAGACGCACCGCAATGTCTGGAAAGCTGACATTGTGCCAGATCCTGCTGCGGCCCCTACCATGACCACCCTGCGCAACGAACTGGCCCAGCCGGTCGGGGATGATGCATGGCTTGTCTGGCAAAACGCATCCACACCCGACAAGAAAACCATCGCGGCACGGCCAGAGATGGGATCAGCCACAGCTTGGGCGGGGTATCGTCTGGACCAAGACGGCAAGGTTCTTGTGCCACTCAAGGACAGCGGAAATCGCCTCTGTGCGATATACCAAATGGATCAAGACGGATCAGGTGAAATGCTGACCGGGCCAGGTGATGACAAAGGGCTGCATCATATCGTCGGGGGCAGACTCTCCAAAAATTCGAAAGAGCCAGTTCTAATTGCCGATGACTTTATCAGCGCGATTGAGCTGAACCGTCTGACGGGAAAAGCGGTGGTCTGGGCGGTAAAGGCAGAAAACCTGAAGGCTGTGGCTGAGACATTGCGACGATTTAACCCCAAGCGCGAAATCGTTGTTGCGGCAACGGATGCGCATATGACCAAGGAAAACCGACCGATGGCGTTGGCGAAAGAGGCGGCGAAGGCCGTCAATGGCACGCTGGTTGTTCCACCACTTTCGGAGAACGACAGGAAGCGAAATGTCATATCGTTCGGCGAACTATTGCTACATAAAGACACAAGACAAGTAAGTGAAATATTGCATAAAACTGGTTTGCAATTTGGTTCTCTCCCTAAACAATCGCAAATCCCGATCCATAGCCCGTCCGGTCCAAATTGATTAGGAAGTTTCGCTTAACGTCACCCTAAACGCGTTAAACACCCACAGGCCAAAGCTGCGTAGCATGTAACACACGCAGTATGCGTATCCTTAGCCCGTCTTCCTGATACACAATGATGTAGTTCTCTCCGACAACAAGTTCCCTGGTATTCTCAACTCGGCCCGAACGGCCAATTCCGGGAAACGTTATCAGCTTTTCTGCCTTCATCTGTATATCGTCTTTTACACGCTGTGCAGCGTCGGGATTATCATCAGAGATATAATCAACAATCCCCAGAAGGTCGGCACGTGCGGTAATCCCCCCATTTTTAACGGGGCTGTCAGGTAGAATTCACGCGGCGGTTTTTAGTTTCTGTGTGAGTGTTATGCCGCCGATGCCCATATTGGGCCGTTGGTTGTTGTACGTCCAGAGCCATTTAGTGGCGAACTCTTGCGCCTGCGAAATGCTTTCAATGATGTATTGGTCCAGCCATTTATGCCGGACAGTCCGGTTATATCCCTCGATATAGGCGTTTTGCTGCGGCTTGCTAGGCAGGATGTGGTTCAGGGAAATTCAGCACAACAGTTACTGGGATGAAGACGATCATAATAACAAAATCAGATATATTTTCTCCTAACTTGTTCGCAACCAATCTGTTACCAAGATCTTATCATCGCGCATGGCTACATATTAGTTTTCGTGCTCCCTCTGATCACTGCGGCGTCAGAAGACCTTAAAAAACTAAAAAACTTGACTCTGGGATCAACCGGGACAAAATTCCTATTATATTTTCATTAATTGCCCCCTTTCTGGTGAAAACCACCCTACCCCGTCCGCTGGCCGACAGTCCTGTCCCAGCAGGGTTTCCTTCGCCTGCCGAGGACTACTCCGGGCGATCATTCGATCTGAACGATTTCATTGAGCACCCTTCTGCAATCTTCTTTTCCGGCTCACCGGCGATTCGGTCCATCGCTACGCGGCCGTCCTGTCATCGTCCTTTCCACAATGATGGCTGCGCCGTAGCTCGATCAAACGATTATGTGGAATAGCAATTTTAATCATACCGTTATGTTTTTAGCTTTGGTTACCCTTACAAGAACGGCCCTTAGATGACGTTCCGCTCATCCATGGCGAATGACTTGGCAACTCCGATAACGGTTGTTTGCCCGACCCTATCTTTGTTTCGTTCGCATTTCAAAACCGAATGTTTTTTGCAGGCTTTGAGTTACGAAATCCAGTTGAATACAACAAAAAGTTGAGCGCGCATCGATGTCGCGGTAAGGTTCGCGAGAGCGTTGAATCTAGGAACATTGAAGTCTCTTATGTCGACAAGCAATCTATCTGAAAAAACTGATGATACGGTGCCAAAAAGGATTCTGGTTTGGTCGCAGAACCGACCGCTCTGGCAGCGCGACGCGCTTCGCCGCATTGTCTTGAACGGCTATCCAGACGAAAACGCATTCGAGGAGGTATTGGCGCTTTGCAAGAAAGAGCATGGCGATCAATCGGTAACACTAACGGCGGAGGCACTGTCAAAAGACCATCTTCCAGTTGATCCTGGCGCAGGCGAGTCAATTTCACTGACCGGCATCACAAATGTCGCAGGTGTTAATCAACTCGCGACCGGTCAGACGCTTGCATTTGAAGAAGCTGGCATTACCATTGTCTACGGGCAGAACGGCACCGGAAAATCCGGCTATACGCGGATACTCAAGAACGCTTGCCGCTCAAGGCATGCCTGCGAGATCATGTCCGACGTTTACAGCGCTTCCCCTACACGAACAGCAAGGGCCGATTTGACAATCGCCCGTACCAGCGCCGCCACGGAAACCGTCTCATGGGAGAATAATGGCAAGTCTGCCGAATTGCTTGCAGCGATAACGGTTTTTGACCGTGACGCGGCTTCGGTTCACGTTCAAAAGAAGAACGAGGTTTGGTTCCGCCCCTTCGGTCTTGATATTCCGGATGACCTCGCCGGTGTCTGCCAGGAAATCAAAGCGCGCCTGATGATCGAGAAGGAAACATTGGAAGGAAAGCGTAATTCCGTTTTCGCGAATCCAGTCTGGTCTAGCCGGTCAGCGCTCGGCAAAGCTCTCTCCGCGCTTCGACATGATACCGATATCTCGGCCATAACGCCCAAGTCACCATTTTCGGATGCTGACGAAGCACGTCTGACAAAACTGCAAGCCGACCTCGCGCAAGACCCCGCCGTCGCGGCGAAAGCGCAGCGCGATTACGCGACCCAGCTCGATCAACTGGAAACCTATTTGAAGCGTATCGAGCAAGCGCTTAATGCCGACGCCACTCAAGCGCTTCATGCTGCTAAGAAGAGTGCCGACGACATGCGCTCGGCCGCCAATACGGCAGCTCATGATGCATTTTCCAGATTGGCGCTTGAGGGCGTCGGTGAGAACGTCTGGCGGACTCTTTGGGAGTCCGCCAGGGCATATTCGCAAGTAGCCAAAGAAGACGGTACCGCGTTTCCGCCATCGTCAGGGGATATCTGCGTTCTGTGCCATCAGGAGATCGACGAGCCTACCGCCGCGCGGATGCTTGGCTTCGAAGAGTTCATCAAGAAGGACACGGAAACCAAAGCTGCCGCGGTCGAGCGCGTCTTTCAGGAAACGGAGCAGAAGTTCCGCGCTGCCCCCGTCCACGTCAACAAGATCTCTGTGGCCTATCGGAGATTGAAGGCCAGTAATTTCGCACTCGCGAAGCAAGTGCTGAGATTCATCGCCCTCGCACGGCGCGTCCAGGCCCAGACCCTTGCGCAGATCTCGGGCGAAGAAGTTCCGAATCCGCTGGCTCTGCCTGAATCCGTTACAGATGCCGTACGCAACGAAGCCACAAACACACGCGCCTATGCTACTTCTCTCTATGACACATCCGGCGGTGAAGCACGGGAAGCTGTTCTCAATGAACAGGCAGACTTGCAGGATAGGAAACAAAGTCGCGATCTACTGGATATCGCGAAAACGGAAATCGCACGGCTTGTTGAGCTAAAGCGAATTGAAGACTGCTTGCGCGATACCGCGACGACGGCGATCACGCGGCTTGGAAACGAGATTGCCGACAATCTGATTACACCGCGCATGCGCGACCGGTTTCAACAAGAAATTGTCGCGCTGGCCGGTAACCGCGTGCGGGTCGAGGTCGTGCGCTCGGGGGGGAAATTCGGTTCACCACAATACGAGGTGAAGCTCTATGCCAACCCGAAAGCCAAGGTTCATGATGTCCTCAGCGAGGGAGAGCAGACCTGTGTAGCGTTGGCCTCATATCTTACCGAACTGGCCAACGCATCGCATACATCAGCGCTTGTGTTCGATGATCCGGTTTCCTCGCTGGACCATCGCTGGCGATCAAATGTCGCTAAGCGCCTGGCCAAGGAAGCCGGCGTACGGCAGGTTATCGTGTTCACGCATGACATGATCTTCGTAAACGATTTAGCACAGTTGGCCTTGGAGCGTAATACGCCGATTGCGCTCGCGCATCTCACGCGCGGTCAGGATGTCGTCGGCATCGTCAACAAGGATTTGCCGTGGACGGCGTCGAGCATTCGCGACCGGATCGACAAGCTTGAAAAAGCGGCGCGTGCCGCAAAGTGCTTATTCGAGGCGCATGACGACGAAGGCTACAAAACGGAAGTGGCATCGCTCTACAGTCGCCTTCGAGCAACTTGGGAACGGGCGCTGGAAGATATCGTATTTGCCAACGTCGTGATACGTCACCGCGACTATATTGATACCAAGCGCTTGAAGCAGGTTACTGCTCTCGAAGAAATCGATGTGCGAACCTTCGAGAGCGGATTCAAGAAATGTTGTGATTTCGTCGATGCGCACGACCCGTCCCGCGGTCATGATCCTGAGCCACCAGAGCCTGCCGAAGTCATGGCCGATATTCAGGCATTGAAGGATTGGTCAAAAGTTTTACGGAGCAAGATGAACACCATCCGTTGAAATTTCCGCGTTTTCGTCGGTGTTATTGAAATGGATTCTTTGCTAGCGCTTTCAGGATGGGTAATCGGGAATGATTGAATCTTTGGACTTTGACCGCTTTAGCTCGCTGGGCAGAGAACAGGTTGCCATCTTGGTAGGGCCTAATGGCGCAGGCAAAAGCAATTTCCTGCGCGAATTAGCTTCAAACCTTCGTCAATCTAGGAATCTCGCAGTAATCTGCAATACCGCATATGACCGTTTTTTGGGGATGCGAGGCATAAAGCGCATCTCGGCTGGTCGTACCGAGCGTTCACCTAAATCTGTGGTTAAGTTCGCAGTTGCAGACACTCTCGATGACGATGACAGTCGCTTCTATCAAATTGCCAAGGTTCTCGATTATTGCGGCTATCGTGATCGGATAGGTTTCAAAGTCAAACTGAAGAACCAGCACAAGCACCTTGATCCGCAGGTTCTGTTGAATGACGGTGGAGTTCCGCGCGACATCGCTCTAGCAACCAGCTATTTTGAGCGTTTCGAGTCAGATGAAATCCATTGGGTGGGTGATCGCGAGCGCCTCTTAAGTTATTCGCAGGGGCGGGAGTTTGCGAGCGTATTGCGTTTGGAAAAAACCTTACGCAAAGCTGGATATTTAAGCGACATTAAGGTGTATCTGCAGCGGAGAGATGGTCCGACTATCGAACTCTTGACCGCCAGCTCTGGTGAACTCTCCCTGATCTCATCCTTACTCTTTCTGATCGCCAATCGTGACGCCGATCCTTTAGTTCTGGTTGATGAACCAGAGAACAGCCTTCATCCGAACTGGCAGCGCGAATATGTCGACAAACTTCTTAACGCACTCGAATATCGAAATGCCACCATTGTCATAGCCACTCATGCACCATTGATTGTGACTGGCGCACTTGCCAACGCACGTGATGTAATTTCAGTGTTCCAGATTGATCGTGATAAACCTAAGAAGATCAATTTGGAAAACTCGGCACTCTCAACTGAGAGCATCGAAGAGATTTTATGGCGTGCCTTCGATGTGATCACCCCTGCCAGCCACTACGTCAGCGAGGAATTATCCAGTATTCTGAGAAAACTTGAGGAGGGTGGCATCGATAGTGAAGCAGCACTTGCTTGCGTCAACGTTATGGACCAACAAAGTTTTGATAATGGGCAGCGCGCATTCTTTGAAGCAGTGCGCACGTTGATAAAGAAGGTTGTTGCAGAGCGCGAAAGGCAGGGCCGCGATGGTTGATCCTTATCAGCCGCCGCTGGACGACTTTGCATATGA
This sequence comes from Thalassospira sp. NFXS8, assembly GCF_040148805.1. NCBI lineage: Bacteria > Pseudomonadati > Pseudomonadota > Alphaproteobacteria > Rhodospirillales > Thalassospiraceae > Thalassospira > Thalassospira sp. NFXS8. The sequence goes on from NZ_JAGEMF010000008.1 coordinate 22,495, forward strand.
AGAAGACGAAATCGCAGTAATCAATCTAGCTTTAGCTAGCGAGAAACCTTGGGATTATGTACCCGGTACCGCCGCTGAAATCACCGCACTGAAGAGCGCAAAGACAAAGATACTAAACCTGCACCTTCAGCGCCATGGTTGTACCTGTTGCTATTGCCGGACCAACCTGAAGGGCGCTGGTCCATTTATGACGGATCGCGAGCATATTCTACCAAAGAGTAATCCAGCATATAGGGCGCTGAGCTATACGCTTTGGAATCTCGCTGCGGCGTGCAAACGCTGCAATATGCAATTCAAGCGAAGTGGTGATGATTTCGTGATTGATTGCGATAATGCCACGGCTCTGGCACAGAGCGATAATTACCGGTTTGTGCACCCTAACTTTGACCTGTGGGACGATCATCTGACACGGCTAGCAGTCCAGGTGAACGCCAAGAATATTGTAAAAATCATATGCCGGGATACCGACAAGGCAGCTTACACCTATGGTTTTTTTCACATGAAAGACCTTGAGATTGAGAGCTTCGACGCGGCCCAAGGCCTCAGGGGCCGGAATGAGGAAAGTGCAGCGGTGATGGAGTTGCGAAAGCTCGTTCAGAAATTCGGACAGTGAGACTACGAATGAAAGGTCCATTTTCGAGGGTTTAGTACAGCTTGGAAAACGGCCTGCCATTGAGACGGCACGTAATGAGTAACATCCATTGTTAATCAGCAAGAGCGACAAGCGCTTCTGAACGTCTACTTCGCGGTTGCTTAAATTGGCTTTGCAGAGAGGCTTTTTTTGCAAGGTAGCCATGGTGAGACGCTTACAGCTGTTCGGAGACGCCGCTCCCTCTTGCTCCGTAAGCGTACAGTCAGAGCTACCTTGCGGGAGAGAACAAAAGACCGGATTTTAGGAGCCAGAGGGAGCGTTGTCTCCGAACAGCTCAGGAAATCAGGATTTTGTCGACATATGTAGTTATGGCATTATCAACGGACGCCGTCTGACGACAGAAGAAAAGCAGCGCCTAGTTGCCGCGAGTTTTACCACTGATGTGTCGGTTCGGGAATTTGCGATCCGGCACGGAATTGGGTACAGCACCCTGACCAGATGGCGTCGACAGTATGGCAGGCTGGCAGATGGCAGCCCGACTTTTGTGCCGGTCGCGCTGACGGGCCGTCAGGATGTTCCGGATAGTTCTTCTGATCGCCAGGAAGATGTCTCTTTGCCTGAGCCAGTTGATGAGGCCGGGATTGCCCGGATCGTCATTGCCCTGCCCAATGGCCGCCGTCTTGAAGTGCTCGAAACGATCCCGCCGCGCACATTGAAACACCTGCTGTCTGTTCCGGAGGTCTCATGATCCAGGTCGCGGGTGGTGTGCGTGTTTATCTGGCATTGGGCCGAACAGATATGCGCAAAGGCATAAACGGCCTGTCGATGCTGGTACAGGAGGTTCTGGGCAAGGATGTTTTTGCCGGTCATCTTTTTGTGTTTCGCGGGCGTCGGGGCGACCTGATCAAAATTCTGTGCCGGGATGGTCAAGGGTTCTGCCTGTTTGCCAAACGGCTGGAACGGGGAAGGTTCGTCTGGCCCTCGGCAAACGAGGGTGTTGCCCATGTGACATCGGCGCAATTGAGCATGTTGCTCGAAGGGATCGACTGGCGGATGCCGCAACGCACATGGCGTCCGGAGATGGCGGGATAAGACCGAAAAAAAGCGGATATTTTTTAATCAGAACCGGCAGAAACGCTTGGGTTGAAGCCGCATATTGGCTATAATTGGGCCATGCAAAATCCACCCGTCGATCTCCCCGACAGCATTGAGGACCTTAAAGCCATCATCGCCCGTCAGGCCGATGAGTTTACGGTGGCGCGGCAAGAATTATCCTCTGCCCGCAGTGAGTTATCTGCCGCCAAATCCGGCCTTCAGGTCAAGACACTGGAGATCGAGAAGCTCAAGCTCACGATCGCCCGGTTGCGCAAAATGGCGTTTGGCAAATCATCCGAAAAGATCCATCGGGAGATCGCCCAGCTGGAACTGTCGCTGGAGGAACTCGAAAGCGAGTGTCAGGTGCCACAAAAGCTGACATTTGACTTCTTACAAAATCAACTCCTTAGCATTTTCAATTGCCAGATAAGTTGTCATCGATTGTCACAAAAGATGACAAAAACCTGCAGAATTGACAGAAAAGCTGACATTTCTATTGCCCAGCTTCAAAACAGCTCCCGACGTTGATTGATTTCTTCATGTTCAACTTTGCTCAGCAGCTTGGAAGTCGCACCTATCGAAATAAAGACGAGCTCTTCGTTCATCTACTTGAGAAATTGAGAGTGGTCTCACGCAGACCTGCAATGCAGGGCAAATTTCGATAGGTATATGCTTCCTCGGGACCAACCGAACATCGCTGCCGGTCAAACAGTAGAAGAACAGGTAGATAAAACTACAATAATCAAGGAAGCAGAAGCACTTGAACGTCGGCCACGTTCGTGCCTGTTGCACCAGTGACCAGTAGATCATGTGCGCGGCTTAGCGCTTCATGGCTGTCATTGTTTCTGAGCAACGCATCAAGGTTCCCACCTGCGTCCGCGATCCGTTTCAGCGTGCCTTCGTCAACCAATGCGCCTGCCGCATCTGTCGGACCATCTCGTCCATCTGTCCCCCCCGAAAGGAACACCCAGTTATCTTGCAAGGTGTCTTTTGCTGCCAAGGCAAAGCGAAGCGCTAGTTCCTGGTTGCGTCCGCCGCGTCCCGATCCTTTGATCTGGACGGTTGTTTCTCCGCCGAAAATCAGGGCTACCGGCCCTTTGGCAGATCGCGCTGCAGCGATAACTTCCGTCGCTGCCCTTTCGACATCGCCAACAAGAGCATCACTAACAATGTGAGCGTCAAAACCTTTGGGGGCGGCAGCCAACATCGCTTCCAGACTTTGCCGGTTTGACCCGATCAGATGATTTGATGCCGTTGGCAGATCAATTATCGGCGCGCTCTTGACCAGATGATCGCGAATGCTGGCCGGGACTTTATCCCAAATCCCCAACGACTTCATAAGCGATACAGCCTGCTGGGGCGTTCCAATCGGTGCCACGGTAGGACCAGAAGCGATGGCCCGCAAATCGTCACCGATTACATCAGACAGCAGTAAAGCATGCACTTCGGCTGGCGCCGCAAACCGTAAAAGACCGCCCCCTTTAAGATCATCAACCTGCTGGCGAATCAGATTCATGTCGTTGATCGCAAGCCCGCTGGCAAGCAGCACGTCATTCAAGCTGCCGTAATCTTCGACAGAAATGCCACCGGCAGGCGCTATCATCAGCGATGACCCACCGCCTGAAATCAGCGCAACAACAACATCGCCCTCGCGTGACGCCTGTAAAAAATCAATGACGCAACGGCCAGCATGCGCGGAAGCTGCATCGGGCACCGGATGCATCCCCGCTATGACCGTCGTGCCGACGAGGTCACACATGTTTTCCGGATTCGTCACGACAAGAGCATCATGTACATCAGGTATCGCGCTTTGCGCCGCCCGCATCATTGGAATAGCAGCCTTGCCAATCGCCAAAACAATGCACCGCCCCCCTTTTTTTGAGGGCAGCGGGCTTACTGCGAGTTGCCGGCGCACACCTTCTTCCGGATCGGCCCTTTTAACGGCAGCGGCAAACATGTCTTTGGCATGTTCCCGCAATTCTGCAATGCCCTGAGAGCCTAAGGTGCCTTGATCTGTGGTGTTCATTTTCTACCTTCATGTGTCTGGTACATCTCAACTGCCTAAGACCCGTTAATGAATTCCACCGGCCACAGTGAAACCGCGGGCACGTAGGTGATGATCATTAGGGCGGCAAAAACTGTCAGAACAAACCACAGCAATTGAGGGATAATTTTCTCAACCGGCAGCTTGGCAACAGCACAGGCCGCGAAAAGATTGACGCCCAATGGGGGCGTAATCATGCCAAGCGCAAGGTTAACCACAATGATCAGCCCGAAATGAACCGGGTCAACGCCATAAGACATTGCAACTGGTGTCAATATCGGAGCCAAAACCAATATCGCTGCTGCGGTCTCAATGAACATACCGACCACGAGAAGCAAGAGATTCACAGCCAGAAGGAACGAGTATTTACTTTCAAACATCCCCTTGATTGAGCTGGCAATTTCATTGGGCAAGCCTGAACGGGCAATCAAAAATGAAAACAATGCCGCAGCCGAGATAATCAGCATGATTGCCGATGTTGCAATGACCGTCGACCTCAGGACCGGATAAAGGTTTTGCACCTTCAGTTCGCGATAGAACACCCCACCAACAACGAGTGCAGCCACCACAGCAGCAGCACTGGCTTCTGTTGGAGTGAAAACCCCGGAATAGATACCGCCAAGAATAACGAAGGGAACCAGAAGCGCTGGCATTGCCGAAAACAGAGCTTTCAGGAACCCTGGACGATCATCCTTGCCAAGCTTGCCGATCCCTCGAAGACGGCACAAAATCAGAACCAGTGCCATCAGTGATCCGGCGACCAGTATCCCTGGACCAAGCCCTGCAACGAACAAGTCACCAATCGATGTTTCGGTGGAAACACCGTAAAGAATGAGCGGAATGGAAGGGGGAATAAGAACCCCAAGCTCGGCGGAGCTGGCCTGGACGGAGGCCGCGAAAGGTGCAGGGTAGCCTTGCTTAACCATCGCAGGTATCAGGATCGCACCGATGGCAAAGGTCGTTGCAACCGAAGAGCCGGAAACGGACGCAAAAAGCATACATGTCAAAACACAGGAGGCAGCAAGACCACCCTGAATACCGCCAACAACTGATTTGGCGAGTTCAACCAGACGATAAGAAATGCCGCCCGCCGACATAAGGTTCCCGGCAAGAATAAACAGCGGGATCGCCATCAGGGGAAAACTGTCGAGACCGGCGAACATCCGTTGCGCCACAAGCAACAGCGGAAGGCGGCCATGGACCTCTATGCCGATAACCGACGCCAAACCGATTGAGATCGCGATCGGCACACCGACAACAAAGAAGATCAAAAGAGACAGAACAATTGCTGTATTCACTGGGCTTCCTCCCAATGATCAACGCAACCATGTTGAATAGCCCTGATTGCACTGCCCAGTGCCGACATCAAAATAAAGACAGATGCCGTCGGCAATGCCGCATAGGCCCAAGACATTGACAGATCGAGACCGGCAACCGTTTGGCGCGCAACGCGCCCGGTCATGGCCCAGCCTTGCCAAAACAGGATCGCAAAGAAGATGATGGTCAGCGCCGTGGCAACCAGATAAAGAGCAACACCAAACTTGCGCGGCAACACCCTCTGAACAAGATCGACGGCAATCATACCGCCCTCGCGGATCGCAGGGGCCACGCCCATAAATACCCCCCAAATCATAGCAAACCGTGTGATAACCTCCGTCCAGGTAGACGGGTGGCCAAAAATGAAACGGGTGGATACCTGATAAACTGCAAGCCCGGCTGCGATCAGCAAAAATGCAATGGCACACACAAGAGCGAACTGCGTCGCGGCCGTCTCGACACGCAAAAAAAGCTTCATCCGAACGTTTCTTCCAAAAAGAAAAAAGGACCAGCGCATGGCGCGCTGGTCCGGTCACAAAATCAGGCGTTATTTGACGGCCTTGATCCGCTCGATCATCTCAGAACCATATTGGTCTGTATAAACGGCGTAGGATGCTTCTTCTGCCAGTTTTGCAAACGGTGCCTTATCGACGTCAGTCAGAACCTCCATACCGTGTTCGCGCATCATGGCGACCCCGCTATCTTCAAGACGGTTGACCTCAGCGCGGTTCGCTTCAACCCCTGCCTTCGCTGCCTCGTAGAACCAACCTTTTTGTTCATCACTCAGCCCCTCGAACAAGGCAGGTGATGCAAGGAAAATGGCCGGTGAATAGACATGACCAGTCAGAGATGCGTATTTCTGCACTTCCCAGAACTTAGAAGCCGAGATCACGGTAACCGGGTTTTCCTGACCATCAACAACGCCTTGCTGCAGGGCACTAAACACTTCCGGAAATGCCATCGGTGTTGGCGCGGCCCCCATGCCCGAAAAGGCGGCCATATGGACTTTGTTCTCCATGGTGCGCAGCTTAAGACCATCCAGATCACCGGGCGTTTTCACAGGATGAACATTGTTGGTAACATGACGAAAGCCATTTTCGGCCCATGCCAGGCCAACCAGATTATTCTCATCGACCTTTTTGAGTAATTCCTGACCGATCTCTCCATCAAGCACCTTGCGGGCATGATCATAGTCGCGGAACAGGAACGGTAGATCAAAGGCGTAAACTTCGGGAACGAAGTTGCCAAGCGGCCCGGTCGACACCATGGCCAGATCAACCGAGCCGATCTGCAGCCCTTCGATCAGGTCGCGCTCGCCGCCAAGCTGACCGGCAGGTGCCTGTATTCCGGTAAACTCACCACCAGAAAGCTCTTCAAGCTTGTCAAAGAATGCTTCGGCGCCAACGCCGAAATGCGAGGTCTCGGAAGTAATTGTGCCAAGGATAAGTTGCTGTGCGGCCTGCACTGGTGTGGAAAGCGCGAAGGCAATCGCCGCACCGATAATAAAGTGTTTCATCTTGTTTCCTCCACTGATGTCTATGCGAAAGTCTTGTTATGCTTGGGCGACAGCCCCGCTTTCGTCTAATAGACTTGGTTATGCGCCTGATCCTTTATGGATGGCGCGTTTCAAACAGTTGGTTCGCTGTTCTGGAAGTCATGCCCGCACCTAGCCGTCCGGGCATGACACCCCCTCTGTCATTGCGCTGCTTCGGGCAGCACGACGACCTCGTAAAGACCAAGCTCAGGCAGCTCGAGCACGAGCGCGCCATCTTCAGTTTGGCCTTCAATTTCTTTATCCGTCTTCAGAAGTCGCGCCGGACCGACGCCACCCTTTACCCGGAGGACACCGCCCGAGATTGGCAAATGCGGTCCAACGGATCGGGTTCGCATCCCGCTTTGATTGATCAAATGAATGACTAGGCCTGCATCCGACCGTCCAACGACAATTTCAACCTGATCTGGCAATTCAGCCGTGACCGTCAGGGTCGCAAGATCGGCCACACAATCGAGGAAGAAATCCCTGATTTCGGTCGTCCCGAATTCTCGATAGGTATGACCAACGGCCCACGGAAACTGGGTAACACTGCCACCATTGATCAACCGAACCGCAGCTGGGTGGTCGCTAAGGATATGGCCATAACACTTTTCGGGTGGGCCGAACGGCGCTTGCGGTGCAAGACGGCCCATCTTTTCGGCACGCGGCTTCCAAACGTAATTGGCATAGGTGCCGTAAACGGCCACCATACGCGGCGCAAAACAAAACGCATCAGATTGCGTTTGTTCAGCATCGGTCACGAATGTCGACCACAAGTCGGAACCGGTCAAAACATTACCAGCGCGCATGATAGCAGGGCCTGTGGCAAGTTCGCCTTCGCCCTCGTCGGTTATTGCACTGCCTCCGGTCAGCACAACATTCCCACCAGCCGCCACATAGGCGTCCAAAGCCGATGCCGTATCAGATCCAACCTGACCAAGGTCAGGTAAAATGATCATCTGGAACTGACTGAGACGACCTTCTTCAGCGATCTTGGAAATGCATTCGACTGCCACCACGTCAAACGGTAGATTACGCTCCGTCAAGCCAGAGAAAAGCCCCCGGAATTCAGACACACTTTGTGCATAACCTGGCTCAGCGCGGCGCACCGGATCAGGCCTAACCAGCGCAATATTTGAGGCGGGTCGAAGACCGCGATAAATTTCATGATGGTTGCGATGAAAGCACTGAATTTGGCCTGCCACAGGCAGGTTTGCATAGGGAATACGGCCCGGTGCACCCATGATATATGTCGACGGATTTCCGCCGCGCGCGATTGCCTGCAGCAAATATTGCGCGAACATTTCAGGCTGCTCGCCAGACATCCGATAGGGCATATCGATGAAAGATACCGAGTTCACCAACAGGGAAATCTCGGGCAGACCAGTCATATGTGCGCCGACATTCTCTGAGGTGTTATGGTGCCATGGCTCTCGCCCGAATGCGTTGTTTGCCTCGTAGTAGACAATCGGCGCACCGCGTTTGAGAACAAGCGCCGCATCCGGACGTCTGGCGCTGATATGGTCCGAGATCTTGGCACACAGTGTGGTTACGACATCATTTGCAAAACTCAACCACTGCGCATAGTTCGGGTGCCCCGGACCATCGGGAAGCTCCTTGCCACCGGAGTATGTCGCAAAGCGCTCTCGGCAAACATTGCAACTACAAACGCCGTGATAGACCCGGCTGTAATCCATTTCGGAAAAATCGAACCAGTTAAAAAAGAACCCATCAATCGGATAGCGATCAATGACCTCATCCAGAATGTCTAACGACCGGTTCTGATAATAATCACGGTTCGGACAGGTGCTATAAAGCGTGTTGTAAATCTGCGGCTCGCCCTTCGGCGATACAAACAACCACTCCGGATGTTCCTTGGCAATACGTGGGGATACCTTGGAAAAATCGAGGCGTGACAGGACTTTGATCCCGCGTCTCTTTGCAGCGGCAACAGTATCACCAATCAGATCTCCTGACGGTCGGTCTGCCAGAAAGGGATTGCGAGTCTGATAGGGCAGATCGGTCGGATAAAACGAAGAGATCCCTCCGGTATTAATCAGCCACGTCGTCGCACCCTGAGCCTCAATTCTATCAAGAGTCTGTTCAACATCCATAGTTGCGTCGATCTCTTGCAGATTGGTTTGGAACACAGAAAAGGGACGGCGCCACCACCCGTCTTCTCCGGTGAAAGATGTTCCACCAGATTTACGATCCTGTTCGTTTTCCCCTGACATCTTATTTTCCTTATATTTAGGTAGTTGCCGAGCATGGCGCAGCGACGCTTTCAGTGCCTCGACACCATGCTCAGCTATCACAGCTTGGTAAATCTGTAATAATTTGTCAACACGATCTATATCCTGATAATGCGCACTGCCTGATCACACGCCGACTATTCAGAATCTGAACCGGATATTGCGCCAAGCACACGGAACAGTGCGGAATGGTCACTCTGCCCCTCGCCTTGTGCAATCGCAGCATTCATGATCTGAACCACACCAGCAGTATTCGGAAGCGCGACATTTAGCTGCCCCGCATTGCTCAGGGCGATATTCAAGTCTTTGCGATGCAAGGCGATTTTGAAACCAGGGTCGAAGGTTTCATCAATCATCCGTTGTCCATGCAATTCGAGGATTCGCGACTGAGCAAAGCCGCCCAGCATGGCGTCACGAGCGACCTGCAGATCGACACCAGCCTTTTCCGCAAGAAGAAAGGCTTCGCTAACAGCTTGGATCGTCAGACCAACCACGATCTGGTTGGCAACCTTGACTGTTTGCCCTGCCCCTGTATCGCCGACGTGGGTGATGTTTTTCCCCATTGCCTCCAACACTGGACGCGCAGAAGCCACCGCATCCTGGGTTCCACCAACCATGATCGAAAGGGTTCCTTCCCGTGCGCCAGTTTCGCCACCAGACACAGGTGCATCAACATATTGCGCACCAAGGGCATTGATTTTTGAGGCAAATTCCTTGGTTGCCAGCGGCGATATCGAACTCATATCAACCAAGATCGCGCCTGAACCAAGCGTGGAGGCAACCCCTTGATCGCCAAACAAAACCGAATCCACGTCTGGCGTATCAGGAACGATCAAAATAACGATATCGCTTCCTTGCGTGACCTCTGCAGGCGTTTCGCAGGCAGTCGCACCGAGATCAACCAGATAACGCGACGCATCTTTTACCCGCGTAATCCGCAATTCGTGCCCTGCTTTGATCAAGCGCTCAGCCATTGGGCGCCCCATAGTACCAAGCCCGATGAAGCCAATTTTTGCCATGATAGTTTCCTCCGTCGTGATTATGATACGCGTGTGCACTCCGGGATAACCGGATATCATTTTCGCCTGATTGGCCAAACGGAAGTAACAGATTTTTACAAATTTTCCAACTCGCTTGCGATAACAATGCAATTTTGCTAGCTTGGAAGCTGGTAAGGTCAGATAAAATCGCACCCCCACACGCTGTTTTTAAGGCAAGGGTCAAAGTGCCCAATGATGTCTTTTCCGACGGGCGTGCTAAATATCCAAAGCATCAGATTGGGAGGATAAACGTGACGGTTGATGAAGTCGCAGACAAGCTGTCTGACATTACGTACCGTGAAATGTTTGATCTCATCCGTAACGGAACCTGGGCAGAAAATTCACGTCTGCCTTCCGAAAACGAGATGGCACGTCAGTTCAACGTTTCGCGTCCGGTGATCCGACAAGCGCTTGCACGGCTCCGTACTGAGGGGCTTATTTTATCACGTCGCGGATCGGGTAGCTTCGTTACGCGAAAGCCGTCTTCAGACGTGCAGTTTCCGGTAATTGCCAGTATTGCAGACATTGCTCCCTTTTCCAGCTTCCGCGAGGGTGTGGAGGGTGAGTCGGCAGCTCTTGCAGCTGAGCGCCGCACTGACAAGCAACTGGAAATGTTGCGCAGCGTATCGACCTGCCAGCCGGGAGATTCAATTGAGGATAGCGCAGGCAGAGATTTCAAATTTCATGTCGGCATTGCCGAGGCATCAGGCAACCCGTTCTACGTCAACACACTGCTGTCACTTCGTACACAAATACAATTATGCATGAATCTTACATGGAATATTGCGGCTTTCAGTTCCGACTTTAATAAAGCTGTAAATCACGAGCACCAGGAGATTTTTGACGCCATCGAAGCCAAAGACCCAGAGCGTGCACGCACCGCGATGCGTCACCATGTATGCTCGTCTCATAAGCGACTGATGGAAGGACAGACAGGAAAATCCTGACGAGATATGTCATCAGAGCAGCAAGATAGACAAAACCATACCGTGCATGGAAGTTTGGAGCATCGATAGATGAACCCGCGAAATTTTTGTTTCGAATACAGAATTGGCATTGAAGGTGAGGCCGCAGCGGCGGCAGCAAGATACCGCACCGAAACGGATATTGCGCGCCTGAAGAAAGCGATGTCCGACCTCGAAAAGCTCCACCAAGCGTCACAATTCTCCTTTGAAGTGGATTTCGAATTCCATCTCTCTGTCGCCCGTGCCACGCATAACAACTTTTTCCTAAGCTGTCTGGAAACTATGCTGCCAGAGATTCGCAGCGGCATGGTGCTTGCTATCGCCCCATCAGGTCTTTCAGCAGAAATGAAAGGCATGGCAATCCGCCAACAACACCTTGCCGTTTTTAATGCCATAGAAAGACGCGATGATGCTGGGGCGCGCCATGCGATGCGTATGCATCTGTCTCGTTGCAGCCAATCAACCCGGCACTGGGACGGTGCAGGAACTGCGTTAGAACTTGACGAACAACCATACTGAAGCACGTTAGCAAACGAACACTCTTATACTCTTGCCCCGCATATACGGGGATTTTGCCGCAAGCAGCGCTCACGGCAAAACCGAATTACTGATCAGGAATTCACCTGATGGGCGGCCATCGTTTCCAGAGCCCGTACGAGTGCCGAATGATCTTCCTCTCCATGCCCCAATGCACCGCAGACATTGAACAGTTCCTGAACCAGTGATGTCGATGGGAGTGAGAGTTTGATACTTCTTGCGGCATCAAGGGCGTTGTTGATGTCTTTTTGATGCAGTGGAATGAGAAATCCTGGCTCGAAATTGCGATCAATCATACGCTGACCATGCATTTCAAGGATCTTTGAGGATGAAAATCCACCCATCAATGCGCCACGCACCTTTGCCGGATCAGCCCCCGCTTTTGACGCGAACAGCAAACCTTCAGACACCGCATTGATGGTCAGTGCGACAATGATCTGATTGGCCAACTTTGGCCGTTTGCCCATCACCAACGCCCCCCCCCCCGACAAGATTAATGTTTTTGCCCATGACTTTAAGGACAGGTAGGACCTTGTCGAAATCCTCTTGCGTGCCACCAACCATGATGGAAAGGGTTGCAGATTTGGCACCGGCTTCACCGCCGGACACCGGCGCATCAAGATACGCACAGTTAAGGTCAGAAATATGGCTGGCGAATTCTTTGGTTGCAACCGGAGAAATCGAACTCATATCGATGACAGTTTTACCCGCATCAAGCCCCTGAGCCACGCCGCTCTTGCCAAACAGGACAGCCTCAACATCAGGCGTATCAGGCAACATCAGGATGATAATGTCCGATGCCTTGGCAACATCCTTTGCCGATTTGGCTTCCTGACCGCCCATTTCTACCAAATGACGGGATTTGTCTTTTATCCGATGAAGCTGAACGCTATGTCCTGCTGAAATCAGGTGCCAGCCATCGGTTGCCCCATTACACCCAAACCAATGAATCCGATATTCATTTTGATCCTACCTTTTTTACTATGTTTGATGTTTACCTGTCCGAACCGGTAGATCGTCGGTTCAGCTTTTCGACCACAGATCTTCCTGACTGATCTGATTAAGCATGCTCTCGCCGGCGCGGTAACGCTGCAGATTGTCGAGAATCATCTTCAATGAACGTTCCGAGCGATCTGGCAAAGAGGCTGTAAAATGCGGCGTGATAAGTACGTTCGGCATATCCCATAACTTATGCCCCTCTGGCAGCGGTTCCGGGGTCGTAACGTCGAGGCCTGCGCCTGCAATGCCGCCATTTTCAAGTGCGTCAATCAGTGCGGCCTGGTCGACAACCGGGCCGCGCGACAAATTGATCAACACGGCGGATTTTTTCATTTTTGCCAGTTGTTTGGCCCCGATCATGTGATGCGTGGCATCCGAAAGGTTAATCACAAGCGCAACGATATCGGCCTGCTCAAGTATTTCATCAATCCCTTCGCCACGATCACTGCAATACATGCGATCCACGCCTTCGGGGGCCTCCTCATCACGGCGTCGATAGCCCAGGACATTCATGTTAAATGCCTTCGCCCGCACGGCCAGCGCCTTGCCGGTATGGCCCATGCCAATGATGCCCATCGTGCGGCCACTCAGAGCGCGCAAGTTCGCCATCTCAGGAACCCGACGCCACTCATGGCGTTTCTGTGCCTCATAGAAATCCCGGTACCCGGAGCACAGTAAAAGCGCGAACATCATGGCATGTTCGGCCAGCGCTGGACCAGAACGACCGGCTGATCCGGTCACGGTCAAACCTTTTTCGAACACCTCGGGTGTGGCGGACTTGGTCAAACCGGCATGATCGCAATGTATCCATCTAAGATAGGGAGCAGACAGAAAGCGCGCGTCGAGGTCCCCTTTGAGAATGGCGACCTCGGCTTCGGCCAAAGCAACAGCAACAGCATCATTATCCGCCGTATCAACCTTGATCATTTTGCCCGGGGCAATCGCAGATTCCAGGCGCGCCCACTGACTTGGGTCAAACGGAAGATCGTGAGAAGCAAGGGTGACAAAAGACGACATGACGGGCGTTATCCTGTTTTGTTTCAACGTTTATTAAAGAAGCCGGAAAGAAGGCTCGTTGGTTGCAATTTGCACAAAATCGCAAAAATATCACACATTATAAAGTTAAAATAATGTACTATTTTTTCCAACAAAAAAACAAGCAGGGCATCGCAACTGTCGGTCAGAAAGTGGCGATCACGTAACTTTCAAGTTCATATTTTCGTTATTCTTTGACGCTTACGCGGGCTTATCGAGGCGCTTGCGGCGCAATCGATCCCGGAAGATCGTATGAGCATTGCGGGTATGCTCTTCGATCGCACGCACTGCTTCGTCTACTTCACCTTTTTCGACGGCCTCAACAATGCGCCAGTGTTCTGCAACAGATCTGCGCATTTGCGCGACATTCAAAGGTTCTGTTTTAGAAAGCGCCCTAAGCCAGCTGTCGTGTTTACGGATGATTGCAATGGCTTCACTATTGAAGTGATGATTGACGATCAGATCGTGAAATTTCAGGTTATATTCACGGTAGGATGAATAATCGCTATGTTGGGCCGCCTTCTCGCAGCCTTCCTGATAGCGTCTTAGCTCGGCGATATCTTCTGACCGTGCGAATTCGACAAATGACCTGACAATATAAGCCCACAGAATGGCCCGAAGCTCGAAAACATTGTGGAGCATATCTTCGCTAATTTCGCGAACACTGGCACCACGGTTTGGTTCGATGGTGACGAGCCCTTCACCTTCCAACACCTGAAGTGCCTCTCGTGCCGGGTTTGTACTTGTTCCATAGCGCTTTGCAATTTCGGATACTTTAAGGCGTGAACCTGCCGCAACTCTACCGTTGAAAATTTCTTCTCGAATCGATTGGACCAAACGGACGTATCCTGGTTCACGCACCTTTTTATTCTTGGTTCGAGAAGTAGTGCCGTCCTGTTTTGTTTTTGTTGCCTGCGTCATCTTATTCCTCTTACCGGCAGGACTCCTGCATCCCAGCATCGCAAAGCGTTTTATATGGCTTTTGATCACATCGCAGGCGTGGTGCCCGCTAGAACTGAACTGTCAGCATTTAACATAATACATGATTCCTGCAAATCATCACACGCGCCGTGTTCAAATCGATTTCAAAAATGAACAGCCCGATTTTGACGGACCGAGGACCACAGCGCCAATCCAATGATCGCGACACCGCCGATTCCGGTAACGACTTCTGGAACGTGCACGATGGATTGTACGAACATGATAATTGAAAGCGTGATGATCGCGTAGAACGCACCGTGCTCAAGATATCGATATTGCTTTAACGTACCGCGCTCGACGAGCATGATGGTCATAGAGCGCACATACATCGCGCCAATACCAAGACCGATCGCAATCACCAAAAGGTTCTGCGAAAGCGCAAATGCCCCAATCACGCCATCAAACGAAAACGATGCATCAAGCACTTCAAGATAAAGGAACGCCCCCAGTCCACCTTGGGCCGCACCTTTCATCGCCGTTTGCGATTGGTCAAGCAAAGCACCGATAACCTCGACAATCAGAAAGGTTACCAGCCCCCAGATCGCCGAGACAAAGAAGGCATATGAGTGATCTGCACTCGTCTGAAGCGATGCGAACCCAAGAACGATCAACAGGACGATCATGATCTCGAAGCCACGGATGCCAGCAGCGCTCACCATTTTGAGTTCCAGCCAATGCATCCAATGCTCGTCTTTTTCGTGGTCAAAGAAAAAACTAAGACCAACCATCATCAGAAATGTGCCGCCAAACGCCGCAATGGGCAGATGGGCATCCTGCATGATCCGAGCGTATTCATCAGGCTGCGTCAATGCCAGCAGCAATGCTTGCCACGGACCAACATGCGCCGCCAACACGACAATCAGCAGCGGGAAAAGGATACGCATGCCGAAAACAGCAATCAAAATGCCCCAAGTCAGAAACCGACGTTGCCAGACCTGCGACATTGTTTTTAACTTGTTGGCATTCACAATCGCATTATCAAACGACAAGCTGATCTCAAGCACGGCCAATACGGCGGTAATCATAAAGATCGTCGCAGTACCGCCCAATGTTCCCGTCGCCTGCCAGCCGACAACGCCGCCCAAACACAATCCGATCACTGTGACAAGAAAAGCCCACCGGAAATATCGGTAAACCGAACCTCCCTGAACAGGACTTTCTTGTCCGCCACCTTTAAGCATTCTGCTTGATCCGATGATAGAAATAGTCGGCCCCCTTGGTCGAGAGCCAAGCCTCATAGGACGAACGGTTTTCATCTTTGGTGCAGGGGTAAAGACCGATTATGGTTTCGCCTTCGGCCACCTGTTCGGCGACAAATTCTTCGTAGGCTGTCATCTCGATACATTCATCGGCGACATCGTCAGCAATCTCTGCAGGGATCACAATGACGCAATCCGCATCGCCAACAATAACATCACCGGGAAAAACCGGCGCATCACCACAGCCGATCGGTTCATTGATGGCAATAGCCTCATTATTGGTGAGATTAGTCGGGCTTGATGGGCGGGTATGATAGGCCGGGATATCAAGACCCGCAATCGTCGCAGCATCCCGAAAACCGCCATCTGTCACGACACCGGCACCGCCGCGCTTCATCAGACGGGTCAACAGAATATCACCAGCCGAGGCCGCGTTGGCCTGTTTGCGACTGTCCATAACCAGCACATGGCCCACAGGACAGGTTTCAATGGCAACACGTTGGGGATGCTCGGGATTGCGGAAGACATCAATTTGATTGCGATCTTCACGCGCGGGCATGTAGCGCAGGGTAAATGCCGGCCCGACCATGTTGCGCCCCTTGTTGCCAACAGGACCAACACCCTGGATTACCTGATTGCGCAGGCCCCGTTTGTAAAGTGCTGTTGCAATTGTCGCGACCGATATGTGCATAAATTTTTCGCGTGTGCTTTCTTTCATCGTCCGATCCTTAAATCCCTAGAAATACGATCACGGCACTGCCACAACCCAGCTTGGTGCAACGCCAACATTGACGCGGTTGACAAAATCTAGATCCCCGTTGGTTCCAATTTGATAAGTCCAGACTTCACCGCTTTTTTCCCCCAAGGCGACAAGCACCCGACCAGAAAGATCAACACAAAACGCACGCGGGCAATCCGGCGCCTTAACAGCACATACCCGCTCCATTTCCCGATTGGCTTTCAAACGGTAGCCAAAAATTTGCGAGCTGTTTCTTTCTGACGCATACAGAAAGTCCCGGTTTGGGGTCAGGCAAATCTCAGACGCCCACGCCTTTTCGCCTTTGGGCAAAAGCGCGACCGTTTGCCTGGGAATAAGCGCCCCCGTTTTCGCCCCGACGTCAAACAGCGTTAAGGTACCGACGAATTCAGACACCAGGTAGGCGACCGCTCCATCATCAGAGAACACAATATGACGCGGGCCGGAGCCGCTCGGAACTTCACGGCGGGCAACCGGTCGAAGTGAATTGCGCGTATCGTCGAACGCATAAGTCTGGATAAAATCTCCACGCAGACTGGTTGCATACACAAAACCATTGGGGTCCTCGATCAAGCAATGCGCGTGCTGCGCGTCCTTGATCATGACCGGCTCCCCGACCTTTCCTTTCGCATCAATCGGGCTGATGGCGATTTTGCTGCCTTTATAGGAACTACTCAGCAGGCGACTTTCACATGATGTCGGCACCGTATAGCAAACACCTTCTGGCAGATCAGCTTGGCCAAGGCAGGACAAGCTGCGCGCCTGACGGTCAAGTTCAAAACTGAAAACTCTTGGCTTCTCACCACGCCAGCCGGCATATACCCGACTGCCTGCACAGTTCACCGAAATCGGCATCCCCGCACAGCCGCCCTCAACATCGGGCAACCGCACTTTATCAAGCAGAGAAATATCGCCCGTTTGAGCATTTAACTCACAGAGCGCAAGCGCGCCTTCCCCGGCAAGGCCGATCACCAGAAGAGACGCACCTGCAACCTCAGGAGCGGTGCTGTTGGTCGGTTGCACAGTCTCGCTCCTAATTTTGGTCTGTCTGAGTCAGCCGCAGACGCGCACGACGACGAAGGCGAGTCTGGAAATAGACACACTCACCGACGGTTCCAGGTTCGTATGCGTTTTCGTTGGTTGGCATATCCGTCACGTTGCGGTCACTAGGGTACTTTTCGATCTCTTCTTCGACCAGTTCCACACCCAGGCCCGGCGCATCTGGAACTTTCAGTGCGCCGTTTTCTGACTTCAAAGCAGGCGAAACGACTTCGTAACGACCGGACCAATCAAATTCGATACGTTCAAGCATCAAGGCATTTGGAATCGTCGCCAATACGTGCAACGCCGCAAATTCGGCGACCGGCCCAAGCGATCCCGAATGTGGCGCCATGGTGATGTAATGAGACTCAGCCATTGCCGCCATTTTGCGCATCTGGGTAATGCCACCGGCACGGCCGGTATCGGGCTGAATGACATCAACAAGATCGCGTTCGATATAAGGACGAATACCCCAAATCGTGCTGACCCTCTCCCCCGCCGCCAGCGGGACATCCACAGCATCCCGCACCCGCTGCAAGGCGTCGAGATTCTCTGGCGCGACCGGATCCTCGTAGAACAGAAGATCCAGCTTCTCCAACTCACGCCCGACAAGGATCGCATCGGTCGCCGTCATCCATGACGGCCCATGTGCATCCACCATCAGATCGACATTTGGCCCAACAGTATCACGGATCGACGACACCAGATCGATGTCAACACCGCCGGTAAAGCCGACTTTGATCGCGCTATAGCCGCGATCCATCAATTCACGCGCGCGCTCCGGCGTTTTTGCGTGCCCATAAACAGGAACCGTGTCGCGGAACTTGCCACCCAGCAGATTCCACACAGGCTGGCCCAACACCTTGCCCTTGATGTCCCACAGAGCCATCTCTATCCCGGTCAAGGTACCGCCGCCGACCGTACCAGTCATGCCATGCCCCATCAACGCGGCATAAACACGATGCCACAAGCGATCAATGTTGCTCGGATCTTCACCAATCAGGATGCTGGTTACATCCTGAACGGCACGTTCAATAACACGCGGCCAACCGGAACATTCGCCGATCCCGTATACACCTTCATCGGTTTCGATTTTCACAAACAACCAGTTGCGCGAGCCACGAAAAGACCCTTCGCCAGCGGGCATGCCCGGACGTGGGCCCACCTGCATCAGATACGTTTTTATGTCTGTTATTTTCATTGGATATCCTCAGGTCGCTTCATGGTAACGAACACGTTGCTTTTGCCCACGTACGCGTGGGTCGGCAACTGGCACAGCCGAAAGCAGCGACTGCGTATATTCATGTTTTGGTGTCGTGCAGACTTCTTCGGTATCGCCGGTTTCAACGATGCGTCCTCGGTACATCACCGCAATACGATCACAGAAATAACGGATGACCGCGATATCATGACTGATCAGGATAAAACTCAGATCAAGGCGTTCCTGAAGATCAAGAAGCAGGTCAAGAATTTGGGTTCGCAGGCTTACATCCAGCGCAGATGTTGCTTCGTCTGCGATGATGATCCGCGGATTAGGGGCGATCGCACGCGCAATCGAAACACGCTGGCGCTGCCCACCGGAAAAGGCGTGCGGGTAACGCATGAAAGCCGATGCGGGCAACCCGACAAGCTCAAGCAGTTCGTAAACACGTTCGCGAATCTGACTCCCTGATAGCTTGCCTTCGACAATCAGTGGTTCGGAAATAATCTGACCGATTGTCATACGCGGGTTCAGGGACGAAAAAGGATCCTGAAAAACGGTTCGAATATCCCGCCATGGCTGGGCCAGTTCGCCTTCGCTCATCGGGGCAAGATCAAGTTCTTGTCCCGATGCATTGGTATAAAGAATGTGACCAGACGTTACATCATGCACACGCTGCAAGCAGCGACCCAGCGTTGTTTTTCCCGAACCGCTTTCGCCGACAATACCAAGGTTCTCGCCGGTTCGCAGTTCAAGATACGCATCGTTCACCGCAACAAGACCACCACTGACTTCTTTTTTAAACCAGCTTTTGCTTGCACCAAAAACCTTGCGAACCCCATCAGAAACCAGGCAAGGCTCCCCGACGGGTCGTTTTTCACGCATCGCCAACCGACGTTCAGACGGGCGATCAAGTTCCCGCACAGAATTGAGCAGACGTTGGGTGTAGGGATGTTTGGGATTTTCGAATATCTCGTAAACGTCCCCGGTCTCAACCACTTTGCCGAACCGCATCACTGCAATCTCATCGGCAATCTCTGCCACAACCCCCATATCGTGGGTAATGAACAGAACGGCCATGTCGCTCTCTTTCTGAATCGATCGAATCAAATCCAGAATTTCCGCCTGGATGGTCACATCCAGAGCCGTTGTCGGTTCATCCGCAATCAAAACGGTGGGATTGCAGGCGAGTGCCATAGCAATCATTGCGCGCTGACGCATTCCGCCGGAAAACTCAAACGGGAATTGGTCAATCGCCTTTTCCGGCCTCGGAATTTCGACCTTGCGCAGCAATTCAAGCGTCCGCTCACGTGCTTCTTTCTTTGAAACACGCTCATGTAGCCGGATGGCCTCGCCAACCTGATCGCCGATCCTGTGCACGGGCGAAAGCGAACTCATTGGTTCTTGGAAAATCATTGCAATGTCCCGGCCACGAAGGTTCCGGATTGCAGATGATTTGGGATTGAGCTTCAAAAGATCGATCGTCTCTTCCTCACCCATACCGCGTGCGGTGCGATGACGGTGCAGCAAGACTTCGCCACCACAAACACGCCCGGGCGGATCTACGATCTGCAGGATAGACCGCGACATAACGCTTTTGCCCGATCCACTTTCGCCAACAACGCAAAGCGTCTTGCCGGCATGCAGTTCAAGCGAAACGTCATCCACTGCGCGAAACGGACCACGTTTGCTGACAAATTCGGTGCTTAGGTTCTTGATCTCAAGAACCGTTGTATTGGCTTTTGTATTCATGTCGGTCGTGCTCATTAATTATTGTCCTGCGCATAGGGGTCAGCTGCGTCACGCAGACCATCTCCCAAGAAATTCAGAGCAAGGACGGCAATACACACAGCGGCCCCCGGCGCAAACAACCAAGGCGCCTGTGACATGGTTCGCACGTTCTGAGCTTCTTTCAACAATACGCCCCACGAAATTGTTGGCGGTGTAAGACCCAGCCCAAGGAAAGAAAGTGAAGTCTCCGCAATAATCATCACTGGAACCGCGAGGGAGACAGAAGCAATGATGTGGCTAACCAGCGAGGGCATAATGTGTCGGAAGATCACCCTACGGGGACGGCAGCCATCCAATCGCGCGGCCGTAACGAAATCTTCTGTGCGCAGCGCCAAGAACCGCCCACGCACTACACGCGCAAGCTCGGTCCAGGCAACCAGTGACAGGATAATTGTAATCGCAAAATAGCGAGTTATGGGTGACCAATCCTGCGGCAGGGCAGCACTTAACCCCAGCCAGATCGGGATCGTTGGCAATGAAATCACCAACTCCACAACACGCTGGATCAACATGTCAACCCGACCACCCCAGTAGCCCGATATCCCACCAAGAATCAGGCCAAGCAACAGACTCATGCTTACACCGATCAGGCCGATGGACATGGAGATGCGCGTACCGTAAATCGTACGGCTCAGCATATCTCTTCCCAGGCGGTCAGCACCAATCAGAAAGAAACGTTGATTGGGGTCTTCGGTTGTCAGGAAATGACGTTCCATGGGAATAATCCCCCATAGTTCGTAGGGCTGCCCCTTGGCAAAGAAATCCAGATAGATTTTCTCGTCCGGACTTTCTGTGTAGGTCGTTTGAAGCGTGAAAGGGTCACGCTCGGCGTTCATTGCTACGACGTAAGGACCAAAAGACCAGCCATTATCGTCGTCGTAATCGATAAAATGCACCATCTGCGGCGGATGATATATGTCTTTCGATGATGCAGAGTTGGGGTCATACGGCGCAAGAATTTCCGCAAAGGCACCTACAAAATAGAACAGCAGGACAATAACCACACCGGTCATGGCCAGACGATGCCGGCGGAACGCAAACCAGATCAGACGCCACTGTGAAGCAAAGTCTTCAGGTGATTGCGAAGAGGCACGAGGGTCGATTTCAGCAGTCATTTGGCTCACCGGAAACGAATTCGAGGGTCAATCACCGCAAGCAGGATGTCAGATACGAGCATCCCCACGACGGAAAGACAGCAAAGAAGAAGAATGAAAGCACCTGCCAGATACATGTCCTGTGCCAGCAAAGCCTGAAGCATCAAGGGTCCAGCTGTTGGCAGGGAGAGGACAAAGGCCGTAATAACAGCCCCCGATATCAGCTGCGGAAAAGCCCATCCAATCGTTGAAACGAAGGGATTGATCGCAATCCGCACGGGATACTTCAAAATGAGGCGCCACTCAGACAAGCCTTTTGCGCGGGCGGTCGTGACATAAGGGCGATGAAGCTCATCAAGCAGGTTCGCCCGCATCACGCGTACAAGACTTGCCGTAGCACTCGTCCCCAGGATGACGACTGGAATCCAGATATGCTTGGCCAGATCAACAAGCTTGGCAAAGGACCACGGCGCATCTTGATATTGCTGGGAAAACAGGCCCGATACATCGGCACCGAAATAGGCCACCGCCACATACATCAAAACCAGCGCGAACAGGAAATTTGGCGTTGCAAGACCGATGAACCCAATGGTGGTAAAGATATAGTCACCGATGGAATACTTGCGGACGGCAGAATAAATACCGATCGGCAGAGCGACGGCCCAAGTAAACACAAGTGTTGAAAGTGCGAGCGTAACCGACAGGGCCATACGTTCCCAAATCAGTTGCCCGACCGGTTGCTGCCATTCAAATGAAATCCCGAAATCGCCCTGGACAACTCCCGTAATCCACTGGAAATACTGGACAATGAATGGTTGATCCAAGCCGTACCGCTCGCGCAGGGCATCAAGACGAGCCTGATCAACAATATCGCCGGACTGCGACAGGGTCGCTGCAAAACTGGTGATATAGTCGCCAGGAGGCGCTGAAATCAGCGCAAAAGCAATGAGCGACACAGCGAACAGTAAAGGAACCGCCCATACCATGCGACGCAAAATATAAGCAAAAAGCATTGGTTATGTATCCTAGGTGACGCATTTGGAAGGACGGTGCCGCAAAACATGCGGCACCGCAAAATGCTCTCTGGACGTTAACTTATTTGTCCCAGTACCAAGTCTGGAGCAAAGTCATTGAAGGCGTCCCGGCAGACCAAAAATTCGGCATTGCTTCAGGCACATTTTTCAAGCCGTTTTTGACGATCCCGTAGGTCGGCAAGGCCTTGGAAATCCCAATCACTTCGAATTCGTCGGCTGCGATAGCTGCGATTTCCAACATCAGTTCACGGTGCTTGTCCGCATCTGCTGTCGCACGCGACTTATCATAGATCCTCAGACGCTCTTTGATCGACTCAGGCGGTTCTGAACCCTTTTGGCCTTGGCTCTCATACCATTCTACCCAAGGAATGCCGTACCGGCTGTCATGACTGACTGGCAACAGCTGATGAGGCAACTGTCCTGGCACCCAGCTTGCTTTGGCATTCCAGATCGCCACGTCGTGTTCATTACTTTCGGACGTGCGCTGATAGAAGAAGGTCCGTTCGAGGGTATTGATCTCTGCATCGACGCCGATCTTCGCCCACTGCTGCTGAACCAACTGCAGTGTGTCGACCCACGTCGGATCAAAAGTAGGAATAACGTCGACCTTAAAGCGAAGCGGATCCCCGTTCGGGAGGAGGCGAATGCCATCTCCGTTGCGTTTATCGAGCCCTAAGCCATCCAGTAGTTCATTTGCTTTCTCTGGATCGTAGTCGAGATACTGCTTGGATATCTTCTCGTAGTAATAAGGATGGTCCTCGAACGGTCCTTGTTGCCAAGGTTCACCTTCGCCCAACAAAACCGTGTCGATGATTTCCTGACGATTAATCCCAACTGAAAGCGCGATACGAAAATCTTTTTGGTTAAAGACCTTCCTTAGCTCAGGGTCTTTGGCAGTCAGATTGAGGTCGATAGCCATAATTGATCCGCCAGGAGGCGAAGCCTTGAAGAAGTGGTAGTCGCCTTTTTCTCGGTTTTCCGCGAGCAAAGGACGGTTATCGGGGGTATCGATGTGACGTAAACCAAAATCAATTCGACCGCCAATGATTGCCAAAAGCAGGCTTTCAGTGTCAGCACCAATCGGCATGACAAGCTGGTCAATATAGGGCAGCTGATTGCCCTCTGTGTCGATTTGCCAAAAATACGGATTACGTTCCATCACAACCCGGGTTGCACCACCAACATACGGCTCTTTGACAACCCAAGGATCTAAGGTCGGCCGATCTGGATTACCCCAACGGGTTGCAACTTCAAGGTCGCCACATTTTTGCAAGAACAAGTTACGCCAGTCAGAGGCGTTATTTTCCGCGATCAATGCCTCGACATTGTCATTGTACTTCGGCAAGAACTGTTTGCAGTAATGCTTGGCATAAAGCACAGGGTTCTGCCCAAGGGGCGCAGCCAGCTCGGCAAGAAACCCCCCGTAAGGCGCCGAGAACGTAAACTTCACCGTGTAATCGTCTATTTTTTCGATCTTCAGCGGCTCACCACCGGCAGTAAAGCGCGCAGGTGTAGGCGCAAAGTCTGCGTTAAGGAGCAGATCATTGACGTTAAACATTACGTCATCGGCGGTAAACGGCTTCCCATCTGACCACTTCATTCCTTTACGAAGATGGAAAATGAAGACCTTACCTTCATCATCGACTTCATAGCTCTTGGCTACGTTTGGAATAACTTTTGAGTATTGAGGGTCCCAACGAACAAGCCCCTGGGGGCCTACAATACGCAAAATGCCGTTATGGTCAGAACTGCCGCGCAGGCCGGTTCTGATTTCGCCACCATAGGTGCCAATCGCATTCAGCGGCTCGACAATTTCAGGCTCCTCACCAACACGCTCGCTTACTGGTGGCAGGTTTCCCGCTTCGACCATCTCCATAAGCGCGGGTGCCTGCGCTGTTGCCTCTTGTGCCATCGCTGACACCGTAAGAAAGGGCAAAACAGCAGCCCCGAACATAAACCGGGCAATAACAGGCCTGGCCCGCGTCGACACCAGCGACTTAAAATCTTGGATCATTTTCATCCTCCCTAATTTCCGTGCGCCCGAGTTCTTTGCATCACTTTTTCGGATTTCTTCAGCGCACCTTCAAAAAGCCTATTACAGGAATTTACACTTATCAACAAAAATAGTACATTATTTTAATGACATCATGTAAAACTCAATGTACCTATAAATCATCAGACAAAAAGGAAACCCTATAAATATCTGATAAATTTAGTATAAATAGATGATTCTTGAATCTGGAAGGAAAATAGGCCTTATAATTTTCGCACATTATTGATGGCTTTGCGCATTCCAAATGCGATGAAAACACGCGAATACTGAACAAGGAAATGATGCCGTTTTCCATACGAAATCAACGCTATAAACAGAACAACGCCATAAAACATCGGAATATCAGGACCTGAAATGCTTTCCCCAATTCACGACCCGCAACAACGCATGCCCGGAGGCGGATGACGGATGAAAAATCCCAGAAAACGCAACGAAAACGCCACTTCGGACATGACTCGCCCTCCGATTGCTCAAAGCACTAAGTCCATCGCAATGACAGGGGGCGCTGGCAGAGTTGGAAAAGCACTGCGCAAAGCGCTTAGCGGAAAAGTGGGCCCGATAAAAATCCTCGACATTGCCGACCCCAGCCCGCTGGCGGAAGATGAAACCTGGGCACAGGTCGATATTTCCAATCACACCGAGCTCAGCCAAAACCTGACCGATGTCGACGCCATCATTCATCTTGCAGGCCACCCCAATGAACGCGGGATCGACGACATTCTGCGCGTTAACGTGCTGGGCACCCATAATGTGCTTGAGACTGCACGCCAAAACGGCATTGATCGCGTTGTTTTTGGCTCATCAAACCATGCCATCGGCTTTTACCCGCGCGAAACCAAGATCAGCGAAACCGATCCGATGCGCCCCGATAGCCTGTATGGATTGAGCAAATGCTGGGGCGAACTCGAAGCAGGGCTTTATTTCGACAAGTTTGGCATTCGCTCATTGAACATTCGTATCGGCAACGCCGGAGAACGCCCGACCGACGCCCGTTCTGCGAAAATCTGGGTCAGCGCCAGAGACCTGGCACAGCTTGTTTTGATTGGCCTGGAACATCCCGACATCACTTGCACGACGGTTTTCGGTGTTTCGGAGGTTGCCGGAAGCTGGTGGGACAACAGCACAGCATCCAAGCTTGGCTACACCCCGATCGACAGTGCACATGCCGTCGCAGGTCCTGAAACCGAAAACGAACTCCCATCGCCGCTGCCAACCATTTCCGAGCATTTTCAAGGCGGACGGTTTTGCGTCATTGATCATGACGGGACATTAAGGTGGCGTCCCTCATGACGCCGCGCAAAGGTGCGTCAAATTGCCGCTTCTCAGACCCGGTATCTGCGCGCCACACCCTCCGCAACCAAACCTTCGAGGCAGTGTTTCAGCCCTTGGCAGGCGGGCGCATGCTTTCTTTGCGCCATGCCGATCACGGCGATCTGATTGTCTCGCTGCGCGACGCATCCTTTCCACCCGCCCAATGGCCAAAAGCCGGTGCTTTCCCGCTTTTTCCATTTCACAATCGTGTGCGCAACGCAGCATTCCGGCTTGATGAACGAAAAATCCAGCTCAGCGCCAATGCGGCGAATGGCCTCGATACAATGCATGGTCCGGCGCATCAGCGCCCATGGCACGTCACCGACAAGGGGACAAGCTTCATTGCAATGGAGCTTGTCTTTGCGCCCGACCATGACTGGCCATATCATTTTACAGCCAGACAGCGCTTCGAACTTTATGAAGACCAGTTGATCGTCGCCTTGGAACTTACCAATTCTGGCAGCATGAATATGCCCGGCGGCCTTGGCTGGCATCCATATTTTCAACCCACATATGACGGCCAAGTCTTCACCGATGCCAAAACTCAATGGCAGGAAAACCAAGAGACCAACCGGCCCGAAGCGTTTGAGCCGCCACACAGCATCGAAAGCTGCGCACTACAGTTCGGCATAACCGAACATTTCGCCAACTGGTCCAATGCAACGGCACGGATTGGTATCGGAACCACGATCGCGTTATCTGCAACTATCGGCTTGTCACATTTAACTTTGCTGCGCCAAAAAGACTACCTGTGCATCGAACCCACGTCCCACGTTGCTGGCGCATTTGCGACCCTGCCCGAACCACCGGCTGAAACCGGGCTTTGCATTCTGAGCCCCGGACAGACGATCACGGGTACCGTCACATTGCAAGTCAACCGGCAAGACACCTCAAACAAACCATAGATCGTCCATGAGATAGAGCTCCTATGAGGCCTTTCGCCACGGCGGGTCTTTGCGGTCAAAGAATGCGGCAATACCATCACGGGTTTCGTCGGTTTCCCATCGATCAGCCAACGCCCCCGCAGTTAATTCAACGGTTTCACTTAGCGGCGTCTCGCTTAACTGCCGGCAAATTTGCTTTGCAGCAGCAACCGCCCCCGGTGCGCAGCCAAGCAGGGATGATATTTCCTGTTCGACTTTCTCGTCGAGATCTTGATCCCTACACACGACCGCCGCCAAGCCTGATCGCAATGCGAATTCGGCGCCAAACAGCTTGGCATTGAAGAACACCTGTCGTGCGAAGGCTTCTCCCAGACGCCGGACAACAAACGGGCCAATGGTTGCGGGTATCAGGCCCAAGCGCGTTTCAGTCAGCGCAAGTTTGATGTTTTCCGCCATGACCACGATGTCACAAACCGATATCAAGCCAAGGCCACCACCATATGCGGCACCCTGAACCCGCCCGATTACCGGTTTTGGCAAGCTGTTCCACGCGTGCAGCATTTCAGACAATGCCTTCGCGCCTGTCATTTTGCCATCGCGGTCGAGTTCGGCTTGATCGCGCATCCAGCCAAGATCACCACCAGCGCAGAATGTTTTGCCATTAGCAACCAGTACCACGACACGAACATCTCCGTTCGCGGCAAGAGATTTTGCCACATCGTTCAATTCATCAATCATACGCGCATTCATCGCGTTGTGTTTTTCCGCGCGCGCCAGCGAAACGGTTGCCACACCGCGCAGATCAATATCGAGCCGGATCATTTCGTAATTCATTGGACAGCCTCCTGATCGTTTGTGTGCCCTGTGACAAGCGCTCGGATCTGCTGTTCCGCTACGCTTAGCTGGCGCAAATCAATCCCGGTCTGCCAGCCGCTCTTTATCGCTATAGCCCGGATCGCAAGGGCCTGCATCCGCAAACCGTTCTGAAAGACTTTGCCGGTCATTTGCATGCTGACGGATATGCCGGGTTCAACAAATTGTACGGCCCCGGCAATCAGCCTGTCCGGGAGGTAGCCTGCTGGGCGCATGTCCGGCGCAAGATCCATGATGTGTATGAGAAAACCGGATCAAAGCTGGCGAGGGAGGCCCTTGATAATATCGGGCATCTGTTCGACATCGAACAGAAAATTATCAACAAGCCGCCCGATGACCGTTTGGCGGTGCGTCAGGCCCACAGCCTGAGGCAACTTGACGAAACAAAAACCTGCTTCGAGCATTCCTTGCGCAGAATACCAGGCAAAAGCGATCTGGCCGGAGCATTCCGTTATGCCCTGACCCGGTGGGACGCATTGACTTGCTATGCCTATGACGGCAGATGCGAGATCAGTAACAATGCCGCTGAACGGGCGATACGACCGTTGGCTGTCGGAAGGCGCAACTGGCTGTTTGCCGGTTCAGATGCAGGCGGAGATCGGGCGGCTGCCATTTACAGCCTGATTGAGTCGGCAAAGATGCAGGAGCTTGATCCACGTAAATACCTCAGCACCGTCCTTCAGCGCATTGCCGATCATCCAGTCAATCGGATTGACGACCTGCTTCCATGGAATATAGACATCCAGGACTGATCCACTCTCCGAAAGGAATTGCTGGCCCTGTCAAGGTGGCCGTGGCTGGACGCTTACCAAAGATGCGAGGCCTTGATCCGCACAAATACCTCCGCACCGTCCTCAACCGCATTGCCGATCATTCGATCAATCGGATCGACAATCTGCAATACGATCAAGGACCACAGCAAGATAGCTTAGCAAGATCAAAAAATTGTCTAAAAACATGGATCCCTTCACTTGCCGTTACCGCGGGGTGTCGTGCCGGTTCCCGATGCACGCTTTCCGACGTCAATCCTGTTCAGATGTTGCCGCGCTCTTCTTTCCATAGGCCAAGCTTTTCCTGCGCGCTGCGATCCGAGAAGAAAAAGATCACCGCATCTTCGCTCGCGCGCATCGTGCGCCATGTCCAGCCAGGTAACGCCATCACATCGTTAGAACCCAGATCAAAGGCTTCACCATTCATCTCAACGCTGACCCGTCCTTCGGAGATCACTATCGCCTGATTGTCGGTGGCACGATAGGGGGCGGTAGAGAACCCGCGCGGCAGATGCACGAGCCACGCGGCAATCATCGGCATCACCCAACCACCGTCGAGCGGGTTCGCATAACGTAGTGAATATCCGATATAGGGGTCCGGCGCCGCCGATGCCTTCAACGACAGTAGTGCGTTGCGCGCACGATCGTACGGGTAGGAAAAAACAGGAGAGTTCAGGCCGAACGGCGCAGACGAAACCAGCGGGAGCATGCCTGAACCGAATTCGGCAGTGGAATGGCCGGACTGCTTGGTGACCTTCTGCTTGGAATCCTGCAATTCCTCCGAGAAGCCGCATTCGAAGAAATTCACCATCGGTACATCCAGCGCGTCGATCCAGATAACCGGGCCGGTCCCGTCATGCCCGTGATCGTGGAATGTACCACCGGGCGTGATGACCACATCACCACGCTTCATTTCACTGCGCTCACCATCGACGGTGGTATAGCCACCCTCGCTTTCGAGAATGAAGCGCAGGGCACCAGCAGCGTGCTTGTGGGCCGGAGCAGTCTCACCCGGCAGGATCAACTGCACCCCGGCGTAGAGGGTCGAGTTGATGCGCGACGTGCCCGCGAATTCCGGATTGTCGAACACCAGCACACGGCGCTCGGCCTCTTCTGCTGTCAGCAGATCGCCAGATTCCATCAGCAGCGGACGGACGGTGTCGTAATACCAGACAAAGGGCTTGGCCTTATTACGCGGCTCAGGTGAAACAAGACCCTTCATGCGCTCCCAAAGCGGTCCAAGAGAATTGGGGGTCAGTTTTTCGTAGAACGCTTCTTTTTCCTTTACATCAGCCATCTGATGGCTCCTTTTTTGATTAATGTTTCAGCTGGCGCGACCGTGTTGAATCCCGTCAATTCTGATTCTGACGCCATCCCCGCTCAGCCGCGAAACACAGGCGCACATGCAATCCCTCGCTTCACGCTCACGCGGGCTTAGAAATACATCGCGGTGATCAATTTCACCGTCAGATTGCAGCACACCGACCTTGCATAGGCCACATTCGCCCTTGCGGCAGTCGCTGAGCATGTCGTGACCGCTGGCCAGCAAGGCGTCCAGCAGGCTGCTATCCTCAGGCACTTCGACGGTGCGCCCCGTTTCCTCGACCAAAACGCTGAACTTGCGCGTCGCACGGGTGCCGGAGTTGCCAAAAGTTTCATAGCGAAGATTCTGCGGCGGCAGCGCATGGGCTGACCAAGCAGATTTCACCGCATCCATCAGCCCGGCAGGACCACACATGTAGAGAAGTGTGGATCGAGACAGCCCTGCCACCAATGTATCGATATCTAAACGGTCGCCGGCCATGTCGTAGATCATCGTCAAGCGCGCGCCCAACAGGTCGGACAATATATCGGCATATGCCGCCTCCTCCGGCGATCTGGCGCAATAGATCATCCTTAGGGACTTGCCTGTCTTGCAAAGAGCACGGGCTATGCCGGTCATCGGCGTGACGCCGATACCTCCTGCAAGCAGGACATAGTCGCTGCCGCCGTACGATACTGGCATCGAATTGTCATTACCGATGATCCTGACCGTATCCCCGACTTGCAGGGACCACATATGGCGCGACCCGCCCCTGCTGGCCCGTTCAAGTTTGACCGAGATCGTCAGATGATCCGGCACGTATCCGTCATCGACCACGGAATAGGATCGCTCAATCGCACCGTTGGGTGTCTCGAGCGCGAATGTCACATGGGCACCAGCGGCCAGCGACACCGTATCGCCCTCCAACTTGAAACGAAACCGACGGATACCCTTAGCGATGTCGCTGGCCTCGGTAACAGTGGCCAATGTATTTAGATGAGCATTTTGCATGACACGCTCCTTTGCCCGATCATTGCGCCGCGCCCCGTACACGTTCATTCTCGCGCTCCATCATTTCCATCACCTTTCGCCGCGCCCACATTCCGCCCGCGTCGATGTTGAGGTCATAAAACTTCTTGTCCGGATTGCGTTTGATGGCCAGTTGCTGGGCGGCAAGGATATCTTCGTCCTGCTTGAATATCCCTGCGACGGCATCGCGCCAGCTGATCGTCAGACTCATATCACCAAGGTTGTAATTGCGTACCACGGCCCAGAAGTAATGCGATGTTGTTTCGCTTTCGGGCGTGATCGAGTTGAGCACGTAACCGTTAACGCCCTGAGATCGATCCCCTTCCGGAGCCCCCGTACCAGTCACTGCGACGCCGACATCAAGCGCAATCGTTGAGGGTGCGACAAAGTCGATGATCTGCCAACGGTCGACCTTGCCCGGCCGACCCAGCTGCGCACCCCAGAACCCCGGTGGATCCTGATCAATGATCCAGCGTGTGACTCGCGCCGTGCCGTCACCATGGTTGACGTTAAACGGTGCCTCTGCGACCGCGTCGTTTCCGATCGAGCCGCTGTGTACAAATGTTTCGTGCGTCAGGTCCATCAGGTTATCGACGGCCAGAAGATAGTTCGCTTCCAAATGAATGCACTGACCATCGCCGGTCCATTCAGGATCGTCGTTCCAGTGCAGGTCGGGCACAAGATCAGGATTCGCCTCTGCCGGGTCGCCGGGCCATATCCAGATGAACCGGTGCTTTTCGATCAGCGGATAGGCCTTTACACAGGCCGATGGGTTGATCGTTTCCTGCGACGGCATGTGCACGCAGCGCCCGCCGGGCTCATAGACGAGGCCATGATAGGGGCATACCACGTTGTCGCCCACAAGTTTGCCTTTGGACAAGGGAGCAAGGCGGTGCCAGCACGCATCGTCCATCGCTACGGCGCTGCCGTCAGCCTTGCGATAGAACACAAGCGGCTTGTCACAGATCTGGCGGGAAGTCATTACGCCCTTTTTGATCTCGTGGTCCCAAGCCGCGACATACCACGCATTCAATGGAAAACTGTGTTTGTTCATGATTTTTCCTCCCAGATAGATTTCGAGCCAAGAAATGGATCACATCAGCCCATCAGATACGGCAACCAAAGCGAAATGATCGGAAAAGCAATCAGGATTCCCACACGCACGATATCGGCGGCGACGAACGGAAGGACACCTCGAAAGATGGTTACCGTCGGAATGTCCGGAAGCACGCTGCGCAGGACAAAGATGTTCATCCCGACCGGAGGCGTGATCATCGAAATCTCGATCACCACAATAACGATGATACCGAACCAGATCAGATCGAACCCCAGAGCGGACACAATCGGGTAAAAGATCGGCACCGTCAGCAGCATCATTGACATGGATTCCAGAAAACAGCCCAATACGATGTAGATGCCCACGATTGCAAAGATCACCGTCATCGGTGCCAAATCCATACTGGTGATCCACGCGCCCAGATCCTGCGGCAGTCTCGCGACATTAACGAAATTGGCGAACAACAGCGCCCCGATCAGGATTGTCAGAAGTGCCACCGACGTTCGGGCAGCGTCAAAGAGCGTATCGAGCAGGTTTCGCACCGTCAGCCTGCGCCGCAGAAGGGCGATGAAAAGTGCGCCGGCAGAGCCGATCCCCGCAGCCTCGGTCGGCGTGAAGAACCCGGCGTAAAGCCCTCCCATCACAAGAACGAACAGCGCCAGAATTCCGATCACGCGGCGCAACGACAGCAGTTTCTCCACAAAACTCGACGGCTTTCCTGCGGGCCCGATTTTAGGGTTGATCCGCACCCATACGGACACAGCTACCATATAAAGAGCAATACCAAGCAGTCCCGGTAGAACACCTGCGGCAAACAAGGCACCGATATCGCTTTGGGTCATGATTCCGTAAAGCACCAAGGCGATACTGGGTGGGATGAGAATGCCCAGCGTGCCACCCGCCGCCACCGACCCTGCTGCTAGACTGTCAGCATATTTGTAGGTTCGCATCGGCGGCACGGCCACGCGTGACATTGTTGCGGCGGTCGCTAAACTCGATCCGCAGACCGCGCTAAAGCCACCACATGAGACGATGGTTGCCAGCGCCAGCCCGCCGCGCATGCCGCCGAACCAGCGATAGGATGTTTCGTAGAGATCGTCGGAAATACCTGATCGCGTGACCAGATTGCCCATCAGGATAAACAGCGGAATAACGGCGAAATCGTAGTTCATGACCGTATCAGAGGCGACCGATCCGACGCTCTTGAGTGCGGGCGCCATTCCGACGATCCAGCCGAAACCAAGCGTGCCGATAAGGCCCAGGGCAAACCCGATCGGGACCCGGAGCAATAGCAGTGCGAAGAGCGCAATGAAGCCTGTCGTGATGATCATGGCTCTTGCTCCGTCGTATTATGGTGCAGTTGATGACAGGAGCGGGCAAAACCCTGAAGCAGACAGATCAGCGACGTCAACGCCGCCATCACAGCCATGGCGCGCACAATCGGGGCAAGTGGCCAACGCGTGAACATCATCACGGTATTGAACATGTCAAGCGTTTGTGCCTGTTGCCACAACTGCCGTGCGACAATTGCAACCAGAAACGCGCACAGCAGATCGACCATCGCGACAACGACAATCCCAACCGGGCCGTTTGGCCTGATCGGCACGAGGTCAACGGCGATATGTTCGCCGCGCATCGTGACGAGGGGCAGGCCTATATAAAACATTGCACCGACAGTCATTTGAGTGAATTCAAAGGCAAACGCGATCGGGTGGCCAAACTGCCGCCCCACTACGTCGGTGAATGTGATGGCCATCAGTGCGGTCATCAACACTGCTGTGGCGATCCGGCCCGACCAGTCGAGCAGGTTCAAGAAGCGGGCGCTGAGCTTCAACATGGTTATTCGCCCGAAAGATCGCGATACGCTTTCAGCGCAGCCGCACCATCAATTCCGGCCGCATCTGCCTTGGTCAGCCAAGCGCCTTCAAATCCGTCCAGCTTTTTATGAAGAAATTCCAGCAATGCGCCATCTGGCACCGATATCTCGATACCATCCGCCTTGGCCTTTTTTACAGAAGCGTCTTGTTCGTCCTGCCAGACCTTGCCCAATTTCCCGGCCAAAACCGCACCGGAAATCGCTGTAATGGCGGCTTGATCCTCGGGGGAGATTTTGCCCCACGTTACTGGATTGATCACAAGGAACATGCTCGCGTTATAGAGCCCGCCGGGCACATCCATTTCGTATTTGACGAACTGGTTGACCTTGAAATTGTAGAGCGCTTCGTCAGTCAAAGTCGCACCGTCGACAATGCCTTTTTCCAGTGCTTCGCGCATCTCGGTCACTGGAATGCCAACGGGGATTGCGCCCAGTGCCTCGAGTGATCCGGCAACAGCGCTATTGGTCGAACGGATCTTGAGGCCGGCGAAGTCCGCACCGGTTTTAATCGGCCGGACCGAGTTGAAAAGTTGTCCTGGCGGTTGGGTATGAACCGTGAGCGTATGGACACCCGGATGCATCCCGGCAGGCTCAAGAAACTCCTTGAAGACCTTCCAATATGCGATGGAGTTCTTTTCAGCATTCGTACTGTGAAAAGGCAGCTCGACCATGCCGCTCAGCGGAAACGTGCCCGGCGTATAGCCATGCAGCCCCCAGGCCATGTCGGCAATACCGTCCATCACCATCTGATAGTTGCGCGGGGGCGGTCCAAGCGGGGCTGACGACACCTCAACCACAACACGTCCATCTGTCACCTTCTTGATTTCGTCAAAATAGGGGTAGAGTCCGCGCGCGTTCATGAAATAGGTTGGCGGCAACCATTCGCTGTACCGGATGATCACATCGTGGGCAAATGCCGTACTGCCCATCATCGTCAAAAAGGCCGCCACAGTCAGTATTCTTGATATTTTCATTGGTTTTCCTCCCAGAAAGAACATTATTTATTTTATTTATGCTACTTGCCCAACTTCCGACAAAGCAGTCGCTCCATCATCCCGCCATGTCGGCGAAATGTCATAGATCCAGCTCATTCCCATGTAGTGTTTTTCGGCTGGCCAGGCACCAATCTCAGCGTTGCGCATATCGCGCATCGCACCGCTGGCGTGGTAAATTTCGCCGTAAAGACGTGCCGTCATCTGCACCCGCGTCGTGCGCAGATATCGTGCATCACGATAGCGCAGGAACGCTGCTTCATAGTCGCCCTTTTCGTTAACCAGCATGTCGGCCAGGCAGACAGCATCTTCGATCGCCATATTAGCCCCCTGCGCCAGATACTGAAGCATCGGATGTGCCGCGTCGCCCAATAGCGTCATGCGTCCCTTGACCCAATCGCGGATCGGATCGCGGTCGTTCAATACCCACATGCGCCAGCTTTCGATCTTGTCGAGCAGACTGCGCACTTCCGGGCATTTGTCTGCAAATTTCATCTGCAATTCTTCGGGGTCGCCTGCGTCGTTCCATCCTTGGCTGAACTTGTCGGAATGGAACACAGCGACGAGATTGAACAACTCTCCACCACGTAAGGGATATTGAACGAGGTGTGCTTTTTCGCCCGCCCAAAGAGTCATCGAATTCGTGGCGAGTTCGGTCGGCATTTCTGCTTTGGGCAGCACCGCACGATAAGCGATGTGACCCGAAGGGCGCACCGCGCCATCACCTGCAATAAGCTCGCGGGTCTTGGACCAGATACCGTCGGCACCGATCAGCGCGTCGGCAGTGACGGTGACACCATCTTCCGTGCGTACCGTCACCGTTTTGTCTCGCTCGGCAATATCGACAACCTTCGAATTCACCAGAAGCGTGATCCTGTCGCTGTCCTCGCATTTGCGCAGAAACGTCTTGTGCAGATCGGCGCGATGAATGACAGCGTATGGGTACCCAAACCGCTTGCGGAAGTCGTCGGCCGCTGGAATCTTGGCGACGATCTTTGCCGTGATGCTGTCGCGCATGATCAGATCGTCAGGAAAAGCCGAGATCGCGTTGACCTCGTCGATCATGCCAAGCCGGGCAAACATCTTGTAGCTGTTCGGGCCAAGCTGAATCCCTGCTCCAATCTCGGCGAATTCCGGTGCCTGCTCAAGAACGCAGACTTGCTTGCCGATCTGTGACAGCGCCAAAGCGGCTGCAAGACCGCCGATTCCTCCACCGATGATGACAACTTCGGCAAAATGCTTATCGTTCATGTAATTCCACTCCCAATGGTTTGGCGCTCAGCCTGCGACGATGTCGATCGTCATGTCTCCGATACCATCAATCGCGGCGTGCATCCTGTCACCGACCTTGACTTCTCCCACGCCCTCGGGTGTGCCGGTAAAGATCACGTCGCCGGGATACAGCGTATAAAAGCTCGAGGCGTATTCGATCAGTTCCGGAACACTCAGCACCAGATCTCGGGTGTTGGCCTTTTGCCGGGTCGCCCCGTTCACGGTCAGTTCAAAGTCGATATTGGAAGGGTCCGGTATTTCATCCGCCGTCACCAGCCACGGCCCGAGGATCGAAAAGGTATCAAGCGACTTGCGGAAACTCCGGTCTTCGGATCCACGCACCGTCATGTCGATCCCTATGGTGTAACCTGCGACATAATCCAGCGCAGCTGCCGCGCTGATGTTTTTGCCGGCCTTCCCAATGACGACCGCAAGCTCGATTTCGTGATCATTCCGACGATCCGTCTTGGTGATCTGCACAGGCACGTTCGGCCCGACAAGCGAACTGCCCGCCTTGAGGAACAGCCCGATCTCTTTAATCTGCTTCATATGCGCGGTGTTATTGTGATGCAGGTCGGCCTGCTCACGTACCTCCTCAAGATGCTTTTGATAGTTCACTGGCGCTGCGATCATCTTGCCCGGATTGGCAACGGGCAGGTCAAGCGTCACCTGATCAAATGGTAGCACTTCAGTGCCATTGGCTGCCTCGGCGATGGCAGTCATCAATCCGGGCAATGCAGCTATCATTACATCATGAACAGGATAGGGGTAGGTTGCTTTCGGCAAGCTTTGAAATGCAAAGGTGACGTCCTTGACGCCCCCATCCACGACAACTCCAAACCGCCCTTTATCGAACCTGCAAATCTTCATAATCTCCCTCCCATGAAATCGAAATTTAAACGACAGTATGCTGTCGGTTTCTGTTGCTTATGACAAACAGACAGCGTACTGTCAATCTAGATTTGGAAAAACTCCAAACCCGGCACGCGCAAAGAGACCGACACCACTTGTTAAGCCACGGAGAAACAATGAATTTCTGGGACGAAAAAAATGACACTGTTATGCCGCCAACGATGGAAGGTGTTTATCAATCGCCCGGCCACCTCATCCGTAGGTGCCAGCAAATATCGGCATCCATCTTCGCAGAAGAGCTTGGCGAGTTCGGATTGACGCCAGTCCAGTACGCATCACTCTTGATGATTCGAGACAAACCCGGCATTGATCAACGCAGCTTGGGGCGTCTCATTGCGATTGATCGCTCTACCATCGGGACGGTCACAAAGGGGCTAGAAGACAAGTCCCTTATCATGCGCAGTGTGCCGCAAGACAACCTCCGCATAAAGATCATGAACATCACGTCTGAAGGAGAGGCCCTGCTATCACAGACAGTTCAACAGATCGCACGCGTTCAGCAGCGGCTTATGGCGCCACTATCCAAGGATGAACAGGCAGTGTTTTTATCATTGCTGTCACGTGTCGTCGATGTGAACAACGCACACAGCAGAGCGCCTCTTGTCATTAGTTCTGCTGAAAGCAGACCAAAAAGCTAAAGTGCACTGCTCTATTTCATTCTGATTTGCCAGTATCTCTTCCTTTATAAGTATAAGAGATGTCACGGGTTTCGTGGACCAATTTCGCACCGCCCGTCCGTCATCGGGCGGTGCGTCAGGCCCACAGTCTGAATCAACTTGACGAAACAAAAACCTGCTTCGAGCATTCCTTGCGCAGAATACCAGGCAAAAGCGATCTGGCCGGAGCATTCCGTTATGCCCTGACCCGGTGGGACGCTTTGACTTGCTATGCCTATGACGGCAGATGCGAGATCAGCAACAATGCCGCTGAACGGGCGATACGACCGTTGGCCATCGGTCGCCGCAATTGGATGTTTGCCGGTTCAGATGCAGGCGGAGATCGAGCCGCGGCCATTTACAGCCTGATCGAGACGGCAAAGATGCAGGAGCTTGATCCGCGTAAATACCTCAGCTCCGTCCTTCAGCGCATTGCCGATCATCCGGTCAATCGGATTGACGACCTGCTTCCATGGAATATAGACATCCAGGACTGATCCACTCTCCCAAAGGAATTGCTGGCCCTGTAAAGGTAGCCGTGGCTGGACGCTTACCTTGCTCCTAAAATCCGGCCTTTTGCTATCTCCCGCAAGGTAGCAGTGACTGGACGCTCTGATGTCCATTGTCAACCTTCTGGTCACACAAAACCGGCCGCTGAGCTCACAACGGGGAATTATCGTTTTCGCGCAGAGGAGGAGACGGAACTGTTGAACGTAGGTGATCAAGCTCTGATGCGCGGATTGGTTACCGCATTTCCGAGTTTTCGTCCGGGGCTGTCCCTATCTTACTGCGGGCGTCGACAAAGTCGGCCACAAAACGTACAACGGGAGTTTCCCTGCCGTTGTTCCGCCTCCACCTTTGCACGATCTATCATCTTTAAGCATTTCATCTATCACTCTTGCTATATCTTTAAAAATTCCTCTTCATGTCCGGAATTGGTCAGGATAGGTCCAAAGGCATTGCATTGTCACATCCTGAAACCAGGACCGGATAATGGTTGGTGAACGAAGGGAACATTGCTAGGCTACAGACCACATGAAACCAGCCAGTTCACGCGCAACTGCTGTGCAAACAACGGTGCTTTTTTTGTCCCTTGAGTCCAGGGCCCGATAGCGTCCGGTTAAGCGGCTTTGGGCTTTCCAGGCTATTTCACGGATTTCCGGTGACACCTGGGCAAACTTGTAGATCTTGCCTTTGCCAATACGAGGCGGATGTCGGTAGGTCCAGGCACTTTCGACGAGAAGATGCCGGAGGCGACCGTTACCTGCCTTGGTTATTCCGCCTCGCCGAAGCGAATTCCCAGTAGAACTTTCGCTCGGTACTAAACCGAGATACGCCATTAATTGTCGCGGGTTCTCAAATCGCCACAAGACGCCGACTTCTGCTGCAAATGTAACGGCAACGATCAGGCTAACGCCACGCAAAGCCTGCAAGGACTGAACGAGAGGAGCCAACGACCACTGAGGCAAGAACTCTTCTATAACTTTCTCCAGACGTTCTTTGCGCTCCTTCACCAGACGAACGGCATTCACCAGCCCGCAGCAGTTTTGCTAATCCTTCCGCATCACGGCGGTTGGTCTTTACCCTGTCACCGGGTTTCCTTGGGATCAGTGATGGGGCAACCACCGAACAACTGTGGCCCAGATCTGTTATCAGCCGATACAATCCGTAACCTGTTGAGCCAGCTTCATAGCAGAAATGAATTTTTTTATACTTCGTCGCCAGCTTCGTTACGACTTTGCGCATATTATCAAGGGACGCAACAACTTCCCCGAGATACCTGACCTCGCCCCCCCGACTCCCCTCGGCAACGGCCACGGCATTACGAGTCTTTGCAACATCAATTCCAACGAAAACTTCTGGAATAGTTTCCTTCATTGTTCATCCTCCCGGTGCTGAGGACAGGCTCTTTGCGAGTAATCCTCGATCATCCAAGTGTACGACGAGACGCCCCTACCAGCGCTCACTTAATGAAGGACATACGGTCTTACCTTAAGGAGTAATTTGGCCCCAGATCGGCCCCACGTAGGTGAGCTCAAAGATGACCGGTTCAGTTAGCGAAAGCGGTCATCTTTTTTGTCTGACTGTCGTAGAGGCAGCCGAATGTACCTAAAGGTTTCTTCAGTTGAGGTTGGAAAAACGATCAAGAATGTCATGCACTTGTTCGGGCTTAAATGCGACATCCCAAGTCCATTGTCCAAATCCACCGGCAGTGTTGATGGCCTTGACCCACTCGTTCAGTGCGCCCCGTTTGGCCTTGTTCTGCGGGCTGTCTGTTCCCTTGATCTCTAGAGCCAAGGTAATTCCGTTTTCCAAACGAACAATGAAGTCTGGAATGTATCGGCGCCGTGAACCCGACCACATGTAATAGACTTGAAAGCCAAGATGGTCATTTTTGGCGTAGGCAACAACCTCATCGCGCTTTTCAAATGCATTTGCTGCGTAGCCTTCCCATGTTGAATCCCCGACCATGTGGCTAATGTGCGACTTGATCGTTGGGAAGCATGGCTTTGTCGTATACCAAGTTCGCATTTGTCCAGTTGACCCAATCGGGTTTTCTTCGTCGTAAACTGGAGTTAGACGTTCGGCGCTTTGTTCGCTGATTTTCTCGACAAGATGGCGGACTACAAGATCAACATTAAGGGCAATCAGGATACGTCGCCGTAGAGGATCGTTATGGAACAGTG
The DNA here is from genome assembly GCF_040148805.1 of Thalassospira sp. NFXS8. NCBI lineage: Bacteria > Pseudomonadati > Pseudomonadota > Alphaproteobacteria > Rhodospirillales > Thalassospiraceae > Thalassospira > Thalassospira sp. NFXS8. Next base: position 62,678 of record NZ_JAGEMF010000008.1, read on the forward strand.
AGGGAATTTTCAGAAGGTCGGATTTTAGAAATTCTTCGACGATCCTAACGAGCTGCGCGGCAAGATATTCATTGTTTCCAGAAAATCCATGCCTCAATTCTGCAAAAACTTTCCGGGCAGCTTGGAATACAAGCCGCTGAAGCCGGAAGCCGTCAGGTAGCTTTTCCAAGTCGAATTCAGTGACTTTTCCTAAGTCAGTCACGCCACCAAGTGCAGGTGCAAGTTCTGCACTGATTGGTGTGTTTGAAGGGTCAATTGTAAGAGGTTCGACTTGAGCCCAGTCTATTGCTAATTGAGGTTTGATGATGGTTTCGACGCGAAGAATGTTTGGCCAACGAATTTCTAAACTGGAGCGCTCTGGGATGACTTCAATCTGCGTTGCTGGCTTAGGTGGAGGTGGGGCTACGCCGGTATCGCCAGCTTCTGAGATGGTAAGCGGAACACCAAAGACGTTCACATATTCAGGCAAGAACAGTCCGTTCTCATCCCTGTCATAAGAAACTCGCCTTAAGCCTCGACCAACGACTTGCTCGCAGAGAAGCTGAGATGTGAAGGCGCGTAGTCCCATGATGTGGGTGACATTCTTCGCATCCCAACCTTCAGAGAGCATCGCCACTGAAATCACATTCTGTAGATCTTGACCGGCTTTCCCGCGCTTACCGACGTTATCGACGATCTCGCGCAGCAGCTCCTCCTTTTTAAGAGTTCTTAGGTACTGCTTGCGTGTTTCAGAGATGCTTGAGGCCTCGATGATCTCTTGGAGCCGTTTATCATATTCCTTGTTCGACGTTGCGGTTTCTCCAACTTCCGCTTTATCAAGGACCTTGGAGTCAACGCGCAGCGTCTTATTAGGAGCCTGTAATTCGGGCCAATGAGCGTCGCCTTGATTGAAGTAATGTTCAATCCGTGCGGCAGTTTCAGTTCGATTACAAACCGTCAGCATGACTGGTGGTGAATGATGCCCGGACTGAGCCCAAGCCTTGACTGCTTCCCGCCAATCGGCGCCGAGTAACGTATAGGCATCCCGAACCAGCTTCGGTAACGCTTCATGCGGCTCTGCTCTGCGATTGAGGTCTTCAGAGACGGATGGGTCCCGATAAATATGATATAGCTTCGATTGAAGTGTCTTTGAATCTGGCAGTGCATCATCACGGACAACCACACGCGGTGTTTTTACCAGCCCCGCCTCAATTGCATCGTTCAAACCAAAGTCCGATATGATCCAATCAAACAGCGCCGTATCAGTACTTTTCTTGCCGGTTGGCGCAAACGGAGTGGCTGATAGGTCAAAGCAACGTTGAATACGTCGGGTTTTGTGGATGCGGTCTAACCCTTCGATCCAACGAGTTGCTTCTTCGAGGTCAATTCCATGCTCTTCGGCTTGTTTCTTGGAAATCTTCACTTCTGACGGTTTCCGGTAAGCGTGGTGTGCCTCGTCGTTGATGACAATAATGTCCTTGTACGCCGAAAGTTTACCTAGAACACGCCGGGTGAAGGCTTCATCAGATTCCTTACCCTTTTTGACCACGGAACGATCTTGTTCCTTCAATGGCATGAGCGTATGCCAGTTTTCGATAAGTACCTCTGCTTGATTCAGTTTTTGGCGCATAGACTCGGACGGGCACAGGTTGAACTCGTCGTAGTAGCTACCTTCACTTGGCATCAATACTTGCAGGCGACCCTTGACGGTCAAACCCGGCGCGACAATGAACACCGCACGGCTGAAATCTTTGTTTCGTTTTGGGTAGGTTTGCGCGTTGAGTACCTGCCAAGTGATGATCATTGCCATCACAGTGGTTTTGCCTGCGCCGGTTGCCATCTTGTTGCACAACCGTTGCCAAGGTCCACCATCACTCGGGACATATATACCTTGCCTATACGCTTCCGCGCCTTCGACCCACCAGATCAGAGTTTCAATTGCTTCCAACTGGCAGAAATAGAACGGGTGTTGGCGGGCAGTTTCATCATGCCAATGTTCCAGAAGCTTGCGCGTTATGATGGTTACACCGGGATAGCCGTCTTCTCGCCATCGGTCCACACGGGTGCGGATCGTGTTGACCATGGCCAGCTCTTCGGTGCGTTTCGTGTTGTTACGTGCATCAAAAACGTCGTAGCTTGCGGGTCGTCTTTCTGGTTTGATTTCAAGCTTTCCGCCTTTGCCTTCGACCCAGTGCTGCGCAGGCCGCTCCCAAGGACGATTAATGATCAGCGACATGGCTCAGGCCTCCAGCGTGATGATTTTGAGAGACTCAATACCCCGATCATCAACGATCTTTACAGCAACGCGATTGTTTTCGCCGGCCTCGAATGGCAGTGACACCGTGCCATGGAATTGCTCCAGCAATTCTTCGTCCAGTTCTGCGCGTATCGTTCTTTTCAGGCGGTTCCAACCGCCTTTGGAACTGGCCATGGGGAAAAACACTTGATGCGGCATCAGTGAGCGCTGGTCGTAGTCCTGATCCAGAGACCACATTGCGATCTGTTTGGTGTCGCCACTCTCTATCTCGCCGGTCCGCGGGTTGAAGTAGTCAAAGCCATGTACCTCAATCTGCCACCTACCATCTTCGCGTTGGTGCTTAGTGACATCTGGCTGCCCCATGAGCCAGAATGACTCGTTGCTTGCCCGCTTCCTTTTGAGGTCCTCTGTCAGCAAGTCAGTGTTCATTTGTACCTTTAGGAAGGTCGTGCCCGGCACTTTCATTTCGTCGATATCCTTGGCGGCTTCCGGGTCAAAGGTGAAGGCACAGAACAGGATGAACTTGGGTTTGGGCATCAGGGTGTAGGCTTCGTTCATTGCCTCTTCGACCTGTCGCTGTTCAAGTGCTGCATGTTCGGGGCCAAAACTGACGACTACCCGCTCCCCGGTATCAGCGACGGAGCCGCTGGCATGCAGATACTTGGTGCCCGGCAGTGTCTCGAATTCAGCAAAGGTCATCATCTTGCCGCCCTTGCCGCGTGCGCCTGTTTTTAGAAGTTCGTCGCGCCAAAACGATTGGCGGGAGGTTTCACCAGATCGGGCGACGGTACTGTTGGCCTCTTCCGCTGGCAGGGTTTCGTCGAGAGACAAGACGGTGGGCGCAGGCACTGCCTCGACGCTGAATGGGCCCGTAATGCGCAGCTTGTTTTTGTCGATGCGAGGCTTGTCATATAGCGTTTCCTGATCGGCGTGGTCGGTTATGGACTGATCCATACGGCGCTGCATCGCTTGTCGAGCTTTTTGAAAAGCGTCGAAAGGCTCTTTCGCGGCATCAGGCCAGTCGTTGGGTCGATCAAAAGGTACTTCCCACTCCTCCAGTAAATCTCCATCGATGAATGAAACTGCCTTGCCCTTGCGCGCGCCTTCGGTGGGCTTGATAGGCTTCGGTGGATCGGATTTGAGTACAGCGTTCAGGTTGTCCAGCGCCGCCGCGATCTTGGGATGATCCTCGTTGTAAATTTTGTCGATGTCTATATTTGCGCCTATCGAACCAAGTGTTATGCGCTTAGCTGTTTCATAGTCAAAACCACTCTTCAGGCCTTCATGTGGGAAGCGGAGTGCATAATAGTCATAGGATGCAGTCATTAGGCGCTGCTTAGTCAACGTGACGGCTACGCGAGATGTGTCACATGTAATCCAGCGTCGGCCCCATTTCTCTGCAGAAACCGCCGTCGCACCTGACCCGCACGTAATGTCCAACACTAAATCGCTTGGATCAGTAGCCATTAAGATACAGCGTTCGATGATTCGAGTATTGGTTTCGACAACATATTGCATATTCGATGCGCCGCCAAAGCCCATCCATATCGAGTGAAAAACCTTGTAGCCGAAATCGGAGGCAAATTTCTTTAGGCGTAAAGAAGTCAGTTTCGGTACAATTCGCCCCGCCTTTGCTGCTCTATTGAGGCTTTCAATCGAAACCTTCCAATGCTCATTTGCGCCGCATGGCCAAGTTATGCCATTGAACTCATAGGGGCACGTGGTTGTGGCTCGATATCCATCTGATTTGAGCGGATCTTCCGAGTATCCGTCTTCAGTGTCCTGTTTCTTTTCATAGAGTGTTCGGTATTTTAGTTGGTTCTTATCTTTCGCGTAGAAGAGTAGAATATCGCATACCTTGCCGAGGTGGCTCCCCGACACTGAACCTGTTTTCGAAAACGAAATCTGCGAGACAAAGTTCGATACACCAAAGACTTCGTCGAGTAGTCCGCGGACAAGGTGAACATTTTCGTCCGAAATTTGGACAAAAACAGACCCGCTGTCAGCTAACAGTTCGCGTGCTAGAATCAGTCGGTCACGTAGATAGGTAAGGTAAGAGTGGATGCCCAGCTCCCAAGTATCCCGAAATGCTTTGATCATCTCGGGTTCTTGATTGAGGTCTTCATCCTTGTCTGAATCCGCTAGCTTGCGTTTGTTAGTGAAGGGCTGAAAGTTTGATCCATATTTGATGCCATAGGGTGGGTCGATGTAGATCATCTGGACCTCGCCCCTCATGCCTTCTTTGGTAAGAAGCGAGTTCATCACCAGCATGCTGTCGCCTGCGACCAGACGATTCGACCAACCTTTTTCGTGATGATAGAAATCAAGTGCCTCACGCAGCGGCAAATTTTCGAACGGGGCTGAAAACAGATCAGTCTGCCGCCATTTCACAGCAGCATTCTTCCCTTTCAGCCGTTTGGCTGCATTGGCAAGGATTGTCGCCGGATCTACACGTTCATGAACGTGGAGCGAGACTGTATCGACCTTGAATGAAGTTTTCTCAGCCTTGCCAGTCCAATTAAGGTAAGGGGCCTGCAAGCGTTTGAGTTCTTGCAAGGCATCTTTCATACGCTCTGGGTCTTCACTAGCCAGTGCTTCATCAATGAGCCGTTCAATTGAACTGCGCATGCTGTCAAAATTCAGCACAGGGTCCAGATGTGGATCGTACTGCCAGCTTGTCTTTTCTCCGTCTGGGTCGGTATCCGCATGCACCATCCCTACCTCGGGATTGTTTATGCGAGTCTCGCCGTGACGGTAAGAGAGAACCTCGTTCGGTTCAGTGGTTCTGTGTAAGGCTTTCTTGCGGGAGCTATTTTTAGCCTTGGGAGCTTTGGCTTCCGGCGCAGTCAGCTCAAGGTTGGTGACATCTGCCCGATATATTACCCCACCTTTACCGCGACCATTTGCGATAGTTCCATCATCAATCAGTTCGTCACGGGCAGCCGAATACTGCTCATCGGTAAGGTTAGGGATATGCTCCCGCAGCCGCGCCAACATCGCTTCTTCGCGGATAGAGGAGCCGTCCTCAGGTGTCAGAGAAAGGATCAGATCAGTCAGTTTGTCGGACATGAAAGCTCTATTCTTGCTTGTGTTGACGTTGGTGAGGCATCGTTGGACCAATCACCGATGATATGTGCTCTGGAAAACCAAAAAGTGTGTTTTTCAATACGCAGGGAGCGATAGTTTGCCGCCCATGTAAACCTATTTGTGCACCGTGTTTTAATATCAGCGTTTGCTTCTTTTGACCACAATCTGAATACACGTAAAGCGAGTAGGTGGAGACTAAGCTGGCAAAACTACAATCATTTTCTGACATCCGGTCTGTGGGGACTATTTGATCAGAAGTACCATTTCTTGGAGTTGATCAAATTATGAACAGAGACGAGCGAGCGAAAGAAATAATGAGCCAACGAGATTCTCGCGCTCAAGCCTTTATCTATGAAGGCATGCCAGCACATACGTTGCCCAGCGCGCGAACATTTGTCAGGGAAGCATCTTCTGCCAGCCAGCGCCGTATCCTCAACCGAGTGAAAGCGAAAAATCTGATCGAACTATGGGAAAGAATGGAGACACCCGACTTTGACCTTCTCCCCGAAAACAGTCGCATTTTTTGAGTGAGTTTTCCAAATTAAGGCAAAGGAGAACTCGAGATGAAGAAGCGCTTTTCAGAAGAACAGATCATCGGAATTTTAAAGGAACAGGAAGCAGGATTTGCGGTGAAGGATATCATCCGCCGTCGTGGTATTGCGGAACAGACTTTTTTTAGTCCAGAAATGATAGCGGTGCCGGAATCAGGTGTCAGTATCCTTTTCCACCCGTTGAGCATGGCTTGTCATGCGAATAAGACAGGAAGAACGCCTGCGTTCTGTTAGGTGGTACCACCTAACCTATCCTGCCAGACCAACGACATGGAAGAATGCAGACAAACGTTGAAACTTGTAGAATTTTCGTCACGCCCAGAAAATCAATAGAATTCATTTAAAACAGATACTTATCTACATCCATCCAAATCTCACCTTCTTGTGGTAACAGGAGATGCCGACAATCACAGACGTTTCCAGAAACACGCATAAACACATAGAATATTAAATAATAACAATATATTACGTAGGTATATCGACACCCCAAAACCATACATATACCAGAAAACATAGACACTCGTTGACACTGCCGGTAACATGCAGAAAGTCATAGAATGTATCTGTAGATCAATATGATAGGGCACGATATGCTGGAATGGGGAATGGGCAGGGTAGAAGCACTTGCTGTACAAACCGAGATTTTGGCTCGGCTAGATCAAGGCTACCCGGTAAGCCAGATTTACCGAAATTTGCAAAAATCTGGCCAGATCACAATGGGAAGAGCGGCGTTTTATCAGCATGTGGCCAAAATCAAACGCGACCGCCTTAAAACAGATACCCCGGCAACGTCAGTTCACCAGCCTGCTGCCAAATCTAAAACTCAGGGCAAAACCAAAGCAGCCAAGCCCGCTGGTTCGTTTATCGAAGGCCGGTTAGACCCGGTAAAACAGTCTTTTGAAGACACATGGGACGGCAATATTTCATCGACCGAAAGCTAATCCTGAGACTTCGTGCAAACTCTTGCGACTTCATGCAACCCGTTGAAATGTATATATAACCCAGCTAACTTTCCTCCAAAACCTATCCGTTTTGCAGGTTGCACCAGAACCATCCATGTGGATGATTAACGGCTTATCGCTCCTTCAATAATTATCTCCAAGAGCAATAGGCCAGAATACGTGAGAGTTGCCATTTATGCCCGTCATTCGACGGACCGTCAGGCCACCAGCAGCCATGACCAGATTACACGATGCCAAGCCTATTGCACGGCCAAAGACTACCAGGTCACCGACATCTATCATGATGAAGCCTTTTCCGGCGCGATGATGGAAAACCGGCCCGGGATTGTCAGTCTGCTGATGGCAGCGTTTGACAACCGGTTTGACCGCATCGTCTGCGAAGATCTCTCGCGCATCAGTCGCGACCAGGCAGACGTGGCCCATTTCTTCAAGAAAATGGTTTTTGTCGGCATTGAGGTCGAAACCATCAGCGAAGGCGTAATCAACGAGCTGCATATCGGCCTGAAAGGCACGATGAATGCGCTTTACCTCAAGGACCTGTCGGATAAGACCCATCGTGGCATGGTCGCCGCCGTTTTGCGCGGCAGCGTGCCCGGTGGCCGCACCTATGGCTATGAAATCGTCCGGGGATTGGACGAGAAGGGTGAGCTGTTGCATGGCAAGCGCAAAGTCGTTCCAGACGAGGCCGAAACCATCCGCAAGATCTTTGCCATGTATCTGAATGGCGAAAAACTGCGCCATATCTGCAATACGCTCGACCGGATGGGCATTGCCGCCCCCTCCGGCGGAAAATGGGCACCCACAACACTGGTTGGCACACGGGTACGCAAGACAGGCCTTTTGCGCAACACACTGTATCGCGGCATTGTCACCTTTAACCGCATGCAATATCGCAAGAACCCGGAAACTGGCAAAAAACTCTCGGTCATGCGCCCGGAAAGCGAATGGATTCATGTGCCGATCCCGGAATTGCAAATTATCGATGATGCAACCTTCGATGCGGTGCAGGCGATGCTGGATGAACGTTCCAGCAAGGCCGCCGAATATCGTGCCACTGTGAAGTTACGAGATCCGGTCGAAACAGACACCATTGCCAAATCGCGCATCCGCGACTGGCGGGAACGGCAGATCAAAACCGGCGGCAAAGTCTTTGCCCTGTTTGCCGGTCGCCTCAAATGCGCCCATCATAACATTCGCATGGGAGCACACTGGGCAGACCGCTATGCCTGCCGCCATCACCAATGTGCCAATCGGGCTGTCCGCTATGCCGATCTGATGGAAGCGGTGCTGGCCGCAGCGCTGCGGCTCAAGCCCGAAGACATTGCCGCCTATTATCAAAGCGACAAAATAGAGCGCAAACGCCAGCGCCATGTCCGACATCTCGAAAAGTCACACCGGAAACTTAAGGATTTGCGTAGCCGCGCCGAACATGCGCTCAGCACCTTTGGCGTTGGCAGCGACACAAGCGAACTCAAAGCCTGGTTCGAGGACAATACCGAACAAATGCGCATCGCCCGCCTTGACATTGACCGGGAAAAACGCGCTCTGGCGGAGCTTTCACCGCCCGCCAACATCCAAAAGATTCACGCACATTTTGCCAAAAACATCGAAAAACTGCGTGTCTGGAGCCGCGACCCCGAAGCTGTCACCCAATTGCGCAATACAATGAAAAGCTACATCATCACCGCCCATTGGGACCCGGACGGCAAGCGCTGGTATCGGACCTGCGAGATCGAATACGACTTCCCGGCCATGGTGCGTATCCTCGGATAGAAAAAGTAAACCGGCAAAATTTTGCCGGTTGACCTGCCCTAAACATCCACACTCATTCTGTCGGCCAGCCGTGTCATGAGATCCATCCGCTCATGAAAATCGCACCAAAGACATATCCAAATCTGTTCCTTTTGTTCACTTTTGTTTATTTTTGATTGCTTTTTCCTTCGAGAAGGATTATAACGTTTACATAACCAGTGGGGACAGCACTTTGGAAATCACCTTCACCCATAAAGCAAAAAAAGGTCTGTTGCGTGTTCCTGCAAAAATCCGCAACAGCATTTTGCAGAAGCTGGACCTTATTGCTCAAAACCCGCGCCGGACCGACCTTGACATCAAAAAAATGAGCGGCGTTGAAGCCTATCGCTTGCGGGTTGGCACATACCGGGCCATTTACACCGAAGATGGTGTCATTCTTGAAGTTCAGAATATCGCGCCGCGTGGCGAAATTTACAAAAGATAGGAGACATCATGTCACACCAGATTATCTATCAGGACGACAAGCCTGTTTTTGTTGTCGTTCCTTATGACGAATGGATTGCAAATCGCACCGGGGCGGAAGATGCCGACGACGCCGAAGATCTGGCAGCCCTGCACGACGCCCTGCAAAATGACGATGGACGCCGCTACCCCATTGACGTGATCAAACGGCTTTCGGCGAGCGAAAACCCGCTGAAAGTCTACCGCGAACACGCGAGCATGACACAGGAAGAGCTTGCCGCCCTTGTCGGTGTCACCAAAACCTATATCGGCCAGATCGAACGGGGAGAACGCTCCATGTCTGACCGCTTGCGCGGCAAACTTGCCGCCACCCTGAACCTTGACATTTCTGACCTTACCCCGTGGCCCCAAGACTGAAGAGAGAAAGGCGCAATAAAATGAGGGTATCCGGATTACAAGGTTGAAACAGGACTATTCGTTCGCCCTACAGCGTCAGAACGACAATCCCCGCTTTAACGGGGGACCGCCGTTCTGTGCTACGAAACACGAAGGGCGGTTAAAACTGAAATCCGATTTGCCCGGTGCTATCAGTCTTTGTAAGAACACCCTGAAAGTCGCTGCTGGAAATCTGAACAAAATCCGGCATCCGCTCCAACCGGCCCTGACGATATTTCGGATCAATATTCGTCATCTTCCCGGCTTTGGCATATTGGCAAAAAATGATGGCGGCGGCCTCATTAACGCTCACAGGTGGCCATTCTGCATAAAAATGCGACTGAAAACCCGTTTCGGAAATAAACGGCAGGTCAAGGTCAATGGCGTTGAATTCAAATCGGCTGCATATGTCGAGTGGACAGGTAAACCCCACCAACACCCGACCATGATCAGTTTCCAACACAAACAACCCGTTCTGTCCCCAATGCGGAACATCCTCGTCTTTAGCGGCAAGGGCCGCTGTCATCACCGTTCCTGCCCCGTCTGGCGCAAAGATGCCAAATTCACCCTTTGCGCCATTGGCTGACACAATCAAAGCCCTGAAATCCTGTGCAGCCTTTTGCGCCGCATCACTCTCATTTGCCCTGATGGCGATATCAAATTGGCGAGCAATCTGTTTGGCAGCCTGAATATCGTGCTCTGTTGCCGTGTGCATCGTGATAATCCCTTTTCTGAATGACAACCGAAGGACCGATCTGGCCGGTTCAACTTCTTCCCGTCGTCAAAAAAGGGTGAATGCCGTCAAGCTGAATATGGGATGTTCAGGCCGTCAAGGCCTGAACCGGGACCCTGATTCTGCTTTACGGCAGAGGGCGAAGCCCTGGCTGCGGCCTATCCGCACGTTCAAAGTTTCGGTCAAAGCATCTTCATGAGAATAGACAATAAGCCGTATTCCCGGTCTCCAAAAATAAACCGGCAAAATTTTGCCGGTTCGTCTATTTTTAATAGTTACATTTTCAATGTAATGATCGTCAGAACTATATTTGGACATGCCCAATACGCGCATGAAGGCGCTTCAATGCCTGATCAACGGTCAGGGACCCATTGGCGAGTTCTTGCAGGTCGCTACGGGTCTGATGATCCACCTCAAGGTCTTCGAGCTTCTGATTGGCCATAATGCTCGCCACCTTGCAATGGCGGCTGTGTGCTTCTTCCTGCGTTAAAGACACGATCCAACTCCTCAATCCGGTATCAGCAGACATTATAAATCAGAAATCATTGTTTTCCCGATGATTATACAAAGACCCCATATTAAAGAAACTCTTCAAAATGCACACGAAACCGGGGATATTTTTCGACAAAGGCAGCCAGGTTCCTGCGCGTCAATTCCAACAGGAAATCATTATCCGGATCAAGATTATGCAATGCTTCTGCCAGTTCATGCGCCGCGCTCTCATTGGAATATTTTGGGCCCGTCAATAGTCGCTGGATTATGGTTTGCTGCGCACCAACCGACACCCGATACTCAAGTAAATTGCGAATCAGCGTGAAACCCCGACGGGCCAGAATAATGCTCTCATCCCTCGTCATGTGAAAATCTCCTAAACATTCTATTTTCAAGTCCCAACGGGCTGCATCACTGCCGCTTTGCAGGCGTTTTCGCCACATAACAGCTTAATGCCGGGCTTTCCCCAAACCTGTGCCGCACAGGACGAGCAGCGATATTTGACACGATGGGAACGGTTTTCCGCGTGAACCGGCGTCACCCGTGCCAATGCCGCCGCACTGGCCAAACCTCCTGTCAGGGTTGTCGCCAGCGCCTGGCCCGGTTCCTGCGGGGGAAAACGGTCCAGCCAGGACAAAGTAAATTCCCGGGTCATCAGCTCCCGACATGCGCGGTCAAACGGCCCGTCCTCAAGGATGTAATGGGTCATTTTTTCGCCCACGCGCCTTCCGCCCGGCTGTCCTGTATTGCTTGGCATCAAGCCGATGGATTCCATGCGGTCGGCCCATTCGCGGTTGTGATAGGCGCGCCTGCCGGGATCACCGAAGTGATACTGCCAGAGATGCACCATCTCATGGACCAGGGTTGAGAGCGTTTGCGGAACGGTTCGCACCACAAACCAGGAAGGGTTCAAGGCGATCTCATCAATACACTCGCCCGTTTCACTGCTGACAAACCGCTCGGGCGAAAAATAGCCGTAAGTATTCTTCTGACGCTGCAAGGTGATCAGACAGGCTGGCAGTTTGTTGTCAAACAGACCTTCATTGAAATGGCTGAAAGCCTTTTGTAATTCGCCATAAAATTCGACACTGGGCAGGGCTTCGGCAAGTTTGTGGATTGCACAATCCATTTTTCAACCCTCCCATGCCGGAAACAGCCGCCCGGCCCGATCCATAAACTGCGCTTCGGCCTTTTGCGGGCTCCAGGGCAGCACATAATCCGGCAAAGGAACGACCGAACGCGGCACAAAGCCGCGCACCAGGTTCCGGTCAACCGCATCGCGATATTCCGTCACCTGCAAACGCTGATCGATGTCGGCAACTTCTGCCACCACATCGGCAGGCCACGGCCAACTCAACCCGGCCAGTTCCGTGTAAGACTTGCGGATCGGCAGCACGATCTCCGCTTCAAAACGGTGCCATATCCCAAGCTCCCGCATTTTCTGCTTAACCGGTGTGAGCAAGTCCCCTGTTTCATCTTCCTTGATGTCGTGGATCAGGGCATAGGGTGCGGCCAGACGCGAAACGTTATCGCACGCCATCACACAATGCTGGGCAACAGACACATCACAGGCCCCGTTCCAACGCCGTAAATGTGCCAGGCCCCGTGCTTTACGGGCGAATAAAAGCTGGCAGTAGGAAGAGTGTTTAACGGCAAGAGCATTATCACGCATGACCACTCTCCTGCTGTTCGATGGCGCGCAAATTGTGGCGTACGGTATCGCGCAAACGGGCCGATTTGAGCATGGCATAGAGATAGCCCGCCGGATCACGCACACCCTGTCGGTCAACCGCCACCATCACGGCGGCCAGCGCCGCCCAGCCATGTTTGGCCAAAGCCACCTGCCAGACAGTGGGCCGTAATTTGATCTGGCGGGAAAGCGTTGATTTAACAGCCGCCGTAACCGCCTGAATGGAGGCAGAACACGGTTCCGGTCCCATCAGGTCACACAATTCGGCAGCCGTAAGCTGCTTTTGCAAAGTCGGCGAGGCCTGAACCATCAAAAACAGGATCTCACTGTCCACATCAATGTCGGTAATTGTCGGGCACGATCTCTGCCCGGGCGTTGCCTGCGAAGCCCCACTTTGTACAAGGTTCGTAGAACCGGGATTTATCTTGTAGGATTTAAGGGGGACAGAAATGTCCACCACCCCGGACTCTATTGCCCCGTCATCTGACTGTTTCACCATCGTCAGATCATCGCGTTCAGCCTTCGCCTGTTCGCGGGCGGACTCTATCTTCTGTTCGATAAATTCTGCCGCCTGGTGCAACTCATGCAGCCTTGCTGCGATCGGACGCAAGTCAATCCCGGCATTGCCGTCCGAACGCCGGTTCGAGGCTGAATAACGCCGAACAATCCAGTGATTAGCCTCCAGCAAAGCCAAAGCCCGCCGGATTGAGCGTTCATTCTTACCAGTCAATTCCGCCAACCGCCGATTACCCGGCCAGACCATCAAACGGCCACTGCGCCAGGCCCGCACATCATAGACATGCTCAATCAGCAGAATAAGAACCCGAACGGAAAGATCGGTCAAACAGGGAGATAAGCAGGAAATCGCCCGGCTCACCAAGCCAACGACCGACGCTGTGGTCACATCGTTACAGCCGGTAAAACCGTCACATAAGGCGAGCAAATCGCCATAACTTTCCGTCCGTCGGGCAAGTCCCGGGACGGATTTGAGCCCCGAAGGGCAGACAAAAGAGTCGTCCAAATTCATATTTTTGTCGGCACAGGCCGGTTATTTGCTTTTGTTCTTGACAAAGCAATCCCGTCGCCTAAACTGATCCCATCATTCACGTGGGCAGTTTAAGCCTTTTCAAAAACCCGTTGTTGGCGCAGCGGGTTTTTTGCTGTTTATAAGCTATTGAAAAGTCAGGAAATAAATAGCCTCGTAAGCGCCGCCTCCTCTTAAAGGCGATGCCCGACTGCAAATTTCTCTTGTGACGTGAATCCTTGGAGTCTATATCTAAGACTTGCCAAGTGA
>NZ_JAGEMF010000009.1:0-54610 GCF_040148805.1 Thalassospira sp. NFXS8
GTGTCTGCTTTGAACTGATGACTTTCTTTGGTTATGGGCCTTCTCATAACGTGAAGGCTGAGAGCGTCAAGAAAAGGTGCCGGTGGCACCTTTTTAGCTCGAAGGTCGAGCACGGCAAAGCCGCGCGAAGATTGCGGATCTGCCCACACATACAGCACGATGAAGCATCCGGCTCGCCCTTGTGGCGGGCTTTTTTAATGTCTGGTAGGTGGGCCCGTATGAGTTGCGCTGACTGTTCAAGACAAGAAAAGCATCGCTTTGCGCAGCCACGGCAAGGGCAAAGCCCGAAGCATAATCTGGCCCCCGCAATCAAATATACCGGGATCCATCACCAGCCAATTTTTTGTTGCGGCTACCGACTGATTTTGTCCTCTCGAGTCTGATTTTCGGGTGAAAAATTTGCTTGTCGGACGCGAGGAGAGGCCGGAGGGAATATTATTTTTTGAAGCGCAGCCTCTGGCGTTGTTTTGCTTGAGGCAAGGCATGTGAAATCCTTTGCCCGGGCGGCGGTTGGTGCGTTCTGTGATGGTAGAACCCTGTCTATGTCGGCGCGCGCTAGGTCTGCCAGGTGGCAAAGAAGATGTTTTGGTACGGGTACGTCGTGGGCAGTAGATATTCTGATAAATCGCCTGGGCTATGGCATCGCGGTCGTTCGGAAATGCCTTCACCTCGCGGATCACCAGCGGAGTATCGCAATTCAGTGAGGTGACAAAAAAGCGGACCCTTTGGTCCTGACCGGGGCGGCGCAGGGTTTTGCCGATGACCTGTCGCGGTCGCGGCCAGCTTCCCGATTCGGGATGATGAGAGAAAGGACCGAAGACCTCCACGGGGGCATTGCTGTCGACCGTTGCCACGGTGGCACGGCTTGTGATTTTATGCTTCTTGTGCAACAGATAGCTGTTGCAGGGCAGGCCGAAGATATCATCCACGCGGTTGGCGCATATTCTGGTTTTTACACCGTCTGTACGAGAAACGATCCGGTTCTATCGTCAGATACCGGGATTGCGTGTTTCTGATCAGTCTGGCGACGGAATATGTTTCATGCATGGTATCCGCTGTTTCGCCCATCATTTGATAGCTTTGGCGAAATCCCACGGCCCTGGTTTGCATCATGTTTCGTGAGATGTCAGTGACATCAACCAGATCGGTTTTGGTGCCATGCAAATGGCAGACAAGGGATTCAGCAAGGGTTGGGGGGGGGGACGGCACGTCCTGGGATCAAACTATTTTCACTATGTCGCGATCCCTGGGGCAGTTACAGCGAGTATTTAGCCGATACCGATTACATTTCGGTAAACCATGACTGGCAAGGGGGCGATTACCCGCCAGAGGATTCACTTTATCTGTGGGGACCGGACATTCCTGCCGATTTTGTCCACAACCACGAGGTTGATACCTGATACACGTTCAGGAAGATTGCCAATATAACGGGATTTGTCACCAGAGCATCATGGTCATTATGCCGTGATGCTTTTTCTTTGCCAAATCTGTTCGGCTATTATCGGGAAAGCGTTTGGGTTAACGCCAATCGGGCCGTTTTTTTTCGTTGTTGCGTAAAGACGGTAGAAGGGCGCTGTAAGGGTGAGGAGAGGCTTTGAGGTGTTGCCTTGTCTTGGGCTGCTGGCAAGGTTATCGGTTAACTGAGCATCAAAAAAGGCTGCCGTGGGGGCAGCCTTTTTTAAGGTAGCACTTTGACGAAAAGATCAGGCCGCCTGGTCGGCAAGGGCGCGGGCCATTTGGCTTAACGCTTCCTGATGTTTTTCATGTTTGATGCTGGCAAAGTTACGCGCCAATTCAAGGCACATGCGCTGACGCGCATTAAGCTCGGTTTCCTGGTTGCCGTTCAGCCCTTCGTAGAAGTAGCTGACAGGAACACCAAGAACCTGGGAGATTTCATAAAGACGACCAGCAGAAATGCGGTTAATGCCGCGTTCGTATTTATGAGCCTGCTGGTAGGTAACACCAATCAGGTCTGCCATCTGCTGCTGGCTAAAGCCCAGCATGATACGGCGTTCGCGAATACGCTGGCCGACATAGCGATCTGTGTCGGTTGCACGATTGGCACGTTTGGGTTCTTCGTTGGGGGAAATTGCATTCATTGCATTGTTATCCGTTATCAACCGCCAGTTATAAGGGTTCCCACCCCGGTCGTCGTTTGGCGTCGTAAATGCACCGTCCAGCCATATCTGTTGGTCGTGATTTATAGAGGGATAAGATGTGGCTGGCATCTGACTGGGAGTCAGATATCGTTCTCAACGAACCGAAGGAAGCTAGGTATATAGGTCAATTGGTCGGTCTTTGTCTAGTGCGCAGGGCGAAAAAAAGACAGAGGCTTCTGACCCATAGGGTGTGAAAAATGCTGCATAGCTGACATGCATCTTTTGAATGATCGCAGGTTGCACAGGGTTTTCGGCGGGTAGTAATTGCCCCAGAAGTTGTGCCAGAAAAGCCGTGCTGCCCCCCGGAAAATGGTAGTCTAACCAAGGGCCTCCGCCCTGATTTATCGCCAGATTTGCATGTGGCGGTGCAGCATATTCAACCCGTATCCCACGCGTACTGCTTGCGCCGGTATTGCTGGTTACCGGGGGGCGAATGGCAGTTGCTAGTGGGGCAAGAACGGTCATTTAGCCAGTATATCCTGCGGGTTCAGATCACAATTTTTTGAAGCCTTTGGGTTGGGTTGCTGCCTGTCGGCGGTATTGCAGACGGAGTCTTTCGCGATATTGCGGTGCGACGCGGGCAAAATTCTCCGGTTTGTCGGGTTTTCGAAGGCCTTTTTTAATCACACACGGTAAAATTTGCCGGTCGAATCGTCGCTTTGGGGCAATTCGGCCAACGATCAAAAATCGATGCAGGAATGATGCCGAAACCAATCGCCGTGGTTGTAAAATGACGACAATAAAAAACGGGGCACATTGGCCCCGTTGATCTGGATTGTCTGTTCGATGCTGGCCGATAACCCGGCAACATGCCGCGTGATCGTTATTTAGCCAAATGGATCAACGACACGAGGATGCGGCAATTGCCACCGCGCGGCCAAAGCCGCAGGCAGGGTTATTTTTTGGTTTTGTTTTCAACCAGATTGTTAAGCTGCGCCTGCATGGCCTCTAGCTGGGATTTCAGATCGTCAAGCGAGGCATCCCTTGCGGCAGGGGCCGGTGTGGGCCGGGGGGTGTTGCTGGGCGCGGTGCCGTTATTCTGGGCGCGTTCCTGTTCCTTGGCCAGAAACGGTGAAAACATTTTCATCGTCTGTTCAAACAGGGCCATGTTTTGTTTGTTCATTTCTTCGAACTGGCCGAACGGAAACATGCCATGCATGGTGCCCTGCATATAATCGCGCATTTGTTCCTGATTATGGGCAAAAGACCGCATCGATTGTTCGAGGTAACTGGGAATAAGCCCCTGCAGGCTATCGCCATAAAAACCGATCAACTGACGCAGGAAGCTGATGGGCAGCAGGTTCTGGCCCTTGTTTTCTTCCTCGACAATAATCTGGGTCAGGACGGGGCGGGTAATGTCATCGCCGGTTTTGGCATCGTAAACGACAAAATCGGTGTTTTCCTTGACCATCTGTGAAAGGTGGTCAAGCGTGACATAGGAACTGGTTGCGGTGTTATACAGGCGCCGATTGGCGTATTTCTTGATAACGACGCGATCCGGATCATTGGTGTTTTTGCTGGTCATGGCGTTGTTCCCTGCTTCCCCGACGTGCGGTTTGTAAACCAACTTTTTGTCGTGTGGTTATGTGCGTGCGCACAAATATTCCTTGTGGCGCAGCATTATGGCCTGCTGCAATTGCTAATGCCAGCGACAAGAGTGCCGCTTAATTGCAAATGTGTCCAGCATTCAACGCCGCGTGCGGCGCGAAATAGTATGTGTTTTTACATTGTTGCCGCGCAATAAGGGATTTGGTTTTACCAAAATCGGGTTCAGCCTATAGTAAGGGTGGGTATGATGATGAATGCCAGCCGTACAAATTTGGGGGCACGGATACAACCATGACGGAACAGACAGGAAAAAAAGCGAGTTCGTCCCGGCGTGGTAAAAATGCTGCGCCTGAAAAGAAGGGTGGCAAGGCTGCCGGGGCGGCAAAAGTAACAAAAGCGCGAAAAGCCAAAGCCGAGGTTTCAAGCAACCCGTCAGTTGCCGGAGCAGCGCAAAACAGTCACCAGACGGAGACGGATGTTATGCCAGATAACGCCGGATCAGATGGCGATGTTGCGAATGGTATTGGGGCCGATGGTCGCGAGCGGCGGTCAGATTCCGATGATGTTGCCGACCCGGATGTTCTTGCCATTCGGTTTTTAGAGCTTTGGCGGGCGCAGGTTGCAGCCACAGCCGGTGGCAGCGATGCGGCCAGTGCGATTGGGCGTTTATATGCCGGGTTGGGGGCCGATACATCCCGATTGGCCGAAGGATTTGAAGCATGGGGGCGTCTGATTGGACAATTGGCCACCGGCCAGCCCCCGGTCCAAAATCCTTTTTCTGCCGGGGCGGCTAATGCCGCCGGGGGGATGAAAGGCACTGGGCCAAATACGGCACAGGGGGGCGGCAGGACCCCGCCCGGCGGATCATCCGGGGCAAATATTTGGCAGGCGGCACCGCCGGATATGGCGGGCCTAACAGCCCTGTTTGACCCGGTTACAGCGATGAGAAATTTTACAGCACCCTTTAATCCGGGCATGGCCGGGGCCGCCGGTAGCACGCCGGGGGCAAAGCCGCAGAATGAGACATTGCATCCACCTGCCGGGCCGGATGGTGGCAGGGCACCAGATGATGCAACACAGCACAACACGACCGGAAAAACAGAAACTGCGACGTCACAGACAGTCGGGAAAACGGCAAATGTGACACAGGACGGGGAAGAAAATGGGCAAGGACAACCAAAACCGGCAGCCGGACAATCCGCGTCGGGCCGGGCCAAGGCCACTGGCGATGCATCTGGCAGTCGAGATGACGAGCTGGCTGAGCTCGCGCGCCGCCTTGCCGCTCTTTCGGAAACAATTAATGCCCTGGAAGCCGGACTTGATGATGGCAGCCGAGAGCCTGCGTCAGGAGATGGACCACCACAGCAATGATGTGATGGGCCAGGCGATTGACCGCGCGGCCTTTGCCCAACATTCGGCCCTGCATGATGGTATTCGCCGCTACCAGGCCCACCCTTATCAACGCGGGGCGGATGATGTACCTGTGATTTGGCAGGAAGGGGCGACACGTATCCTTGATTACGGGGCGATTACTGCACCTGACGGGGAGGGGGCAAAGCAGGGTCAGGGGCAACCCCGCGCTGATAAAGGGGCTATTTTGCTGGTGCCATCGCTGGTGAACCGGGGATATATTCTTGATTTGAATAAAAAACGCAGTTTTGCACGGTTTTTAGCCCGTCAGGGCTATCGTCCGCTGTTGCTGGATTGGGGATATCCGGGACCGGCAGAACGTGATTTTGGTCTGGATGATTTTATTGCCGGGCGGCTGGTGATGGCGTTGCAGGATATGGCCGAACAAACCGGTGGCCCTTTGCCTGTGGTCGGATATTGCATGGGCGGGGTTTTGGCGATGGCGGCGTGCCTTTTGGAGCCAGCCCTGGTTTCGCGGTTGATTTTGCTGGCAACCCCGTGGGATTTTATGGCCGCAGGCCCGACACAGGCACGTATTGCTGCGGCCTTTGCACCGACCTTGCCGCATATGTTGTCGGTTCATGATGAATTGCCGGTCGATGTGCTGCAAACCCTGTTTTCCAGTCTCGACCCGTTTATGATTGGCGAAAAATTTCGCCGGTTTGCTGCGATGGACCCGTCATCCAGTCGTGCCGAAGATTTTGTTGCACTGGAAGACTGGTTAAATGACGGGGTTCCCCTGACCCGGACAGTGGCAATTGATTGTCTGATTGGCTGGTATGTTGAAAACCGTCCGGCGCGCGGCCAGTGGGCAATTGACGGTGTTAAAATTGACCCGGCCGGCATTGCCTGCCCAACCCTGGTTGTGATCCCCGAAAATGACCGGATTGTTCCCCCCGAAAGTGCCCTTGCATTATTCGATGGGCTTGCCCCGTCCCTTCGCACGGCACATCGGCCATCAGCCGGGCATATTGGCATGATGGTCGGGTCGCGGGCGCAAAGTTCTACCTGGCAGCCAGCCCTGGACTGGCTGGAAATGACAGGGCAGGGTTGAGCTGATTGGTTTAATTTAAATCGCCCCAAAAGAGGAGGCCGTGCAATGTTAAAATCAGGCGGACCCCGGGCGGCTAAGGGCTGATCCGGCTTTTATCCGATGGCGGTTATTGCGCGCCTTGTGTTTGTGGTCTGGCCGGAGGTGCCGGGGCTGTTTGCCAGCGCCTGGTCAGCCATGCCAGCAGCATCATAATGATCAGGGTCAGTATCACCCGGCCAGCCAGCACCACCCAGATGTCGGCACCAAGGGCAAGCATAATGACGGTATCCTCGATCAGGGAATGGGACAGGGACAGCCACGACAGCGACAGAAACAGGGTGCGCGGGGCGAAGTTTTTTGATTTGGCCTCGTCAATAATCAATGCCCCGCCATAGGTTAGGCCCAGCAAAATGCCGATAGTCGTAACCGGGGCCGCGTCGCGGGACAGGCCCGAAACCCGCAAAACAGGCAGTAGTGCTTTGGTAAAATGGTCGGTAATGCCGGTTTTTTGCAAGACATCAAGCAACACCAGCAAACCGGTAATAATGGCAAAGCTGGCGATGAGGGAATAAAGCGTGCTTTGCGCCCAGGTCAGCCAGCCAGCCCAACCGGTTTGCGCAACGGTGTGCGCGGCCTGCCCCGCCATCCATGACAAATCAACAGGTTCGGAAAGATACCCGGTGTGGCGGCTGATCCAGGTGACGAAGGCAGCATAAAAAAGGGCTGTAAAAATGCGCAAGGCCGCAGTCGCCAAGAAACTTGCCCCGGCTTTTTTAACAATCGCCTGTTCGACCGGAATGCCGTGGGCAAACAGCATCATGGCGCACAGCGCACTGAGCTGGGCCGCTGTCATGTCAAGATGCACTGCCAGTCCGGCAATCACCGCAACTGCCCCGTAAATATTGATTAACAGGCAACTGGCCCAGATCAGACCGGCTTCGGGGGGCATTCCGATCAGCGACATGACCGGCGTTAAAACCGTTGATGCCATATCGACCACACCAATCTGGTCGGCAATGCGCACGAGCAGCATGATGGGCAACATCACCTTGGCCAGGGTGATGAAAAGACGACGACTGCGCACAAATAGCGAAACCAGATAGGGCTGCATAAACCGACCTTGCCAGTTAATGTGATTTTTAAATGTCGATTGGATACCCATTCGGGATGCCTAAACGACACTGAATGATTGTTTCGGTTGCCACTTTACCGGGAAACGGCAATGCTGGTCGGCGTTTTTGGGCGAATGCGCGCGCTATTAAAGCGTATTTACGTAATTTTGCGCTGATTAATTGTGCAGCCGTCATCGTGATGGTGAAAGTGAGGGGTGGTGGAGCTGGACCAGATCGATACCCGTATTTTGCGGCAATTGCAGATGGATGCCGATATTGCCACCAATCAACTGGCCGATATGGTGGGGCTATCGCCATCGGCCTGTTTGCGCCGGGTAACAAAGCTGCGTCGCGAGGGTGTTATTGCGCGCACGGTCGCGGTGCTGGACCCTGCCCTTGTCGGGCGGCCGTTAACGGCGGTGATTACGCTGGAATTTGCCTTGCACGGTACGCGCCACCGGCAGGATTTTATTGACAAGGTGCGCAAGCTCTCGGCGGTGCGACAGTGTTTTATGGTAACCGGTGAGGTGTCGTGTGTGCTGACATTGCATATGCGCGATATGGACGAATACCTGGCCCTGACCGACGAGTTGTTTAATTCTGATCCGAATGTCGAATGGTTTCGGACCTATATTTCTGTTCAAACGGTAAAGGACGATCCAGGTGTGGCGCTTTGAGCATTTGGTGCTTACGTCATTGAGGCTGCCTGTGTTGAAAAACAGTGCAAAAGCGTTGCAACCTGTACGAAAGAGTCATCGATCAATGCTTGGCTTTTCGTTGCAGCGCGATAAGATCAAATCTGGTTCGGTCGATTGAGCGAACGGGCCGGGAGTAAACGCAAAACAAAAGTTTCGGAGGGTTTCATGACCGAGGTCGTAATTGTTGGTGCCGCACGGACACCAATCGGTGCGTTTAATGGCACGCTGTCTGGCACACCGGCCCATGCGCTGGGAACCATCGCGATCAAGGCGGCCCTGGAGCGCGCCGGTGTTGAAGCCGATGCGGTGGACGAAGTTATTTTAGGTCAGGTTCTGACCGCAGGCGAAGGCCAGAACCCGGCCCGTCAGGCAGCGCTGGGTGCCGGTGTTTCCGAGGGTGCGACGGCATTTCTGATCAACCAGGTTTGCGGGTCGGGCCTGCGCACGGTGGCACTGGCCGCCCAGCAGATTATGGCCGGGGATGCGACCATCGTTGTTGCTGGCGGGCAGGAAAACATGAGCCTGTCGGGCCATGTGGCACATTTGCGTGATGGCCATAAAATGGGCGATGTGAAATTTATCGACACCATGATCAAGGATGGCCTGTGGTGCGCCTTTAACGGTTATCACATGGGGAATACCGCTGAAAATATTGCGACGAAATGGGATATCAGCCGCGAAGAACAGGACGCCTTTGCTGTGGCATCCCAAAACAAGGCCGAAGCCGCACAGAAATCGGGCCGGTTTAATGACGAAATTGCCCCGGTTGCCATTCAGCATCGCAAGGGCGAGACCATTTTTGATACCGACGAATACCCGCGTCATGGCGCATCGGTTGAAGGCATGGCGAAATTGCGCCCTGCTTTTTCCAAAGACGGCACCGTAACGGCAGGTAATGCATCGGGCATTAATGATGGGGCAGCGGCCCTTGTTCTGATGTCGGCTGAAGAAGCCAGCCGCCGCGGTTTAACCCCGCTTGCCAAAATCAAAAGCTGGGCTACTGCCGGTGTTGATCCGTCGATCATGGGAAGCGGGCCAATTCCGGCATCGCGCAAGGCACTGGAAAAGGCAGGCTGGAGCGTGGATGACCTTGACCTGATCGAAGCCAACGAAGCCTTTGCCGCCCAGGCCATTGCGGTTAATCGCGATATGGGCTGGGATACGGAAAAGGTGAATGTCAATGGTGGTGCCATTGCCATGGGCCATCCGATTGGTGCATCGGGCGCACGCGTTTTTGTGACCTTGCTGCATGAAATGCAAAAACGCGATGCCAAAAAAGGCCTGGCAACCTTGTGCATTGGCGGCGGCATGGGCATTGCCCTGTGCGTTGAACGCTAGTCTTTGATCGGCCCTGATATCGCCAGGCGGTGTGTTTCTGGCGATGTCGGGTGCTGTGCCACAGGGCGCTTTGGTTTAATATTATTCAACTTCTGATATGGATCATGGCGCCCGGATGGCTTTGCGTTTACCCTGTCGTCATCCTTGGTCTGGCGTGAAGGGCAAGTGAAGATGCGGTTCTGGCTAATCAGGGCTGTTGTTAAAAACTGTTTCTAGGGAGGTCTGCAATGACCCAAATTGCACTGGTTACCGGTGGTACGCGCGGTATTGGCAAAGCAATTAGCCTGGCCTTGAAAAATGCGGGTTTTAAAGTCGCTGCGAACTATGCCGGAAATGACGAAGCCGCCCGGAAATTTAGCGAAGAAACCGGAATTGCCACCTTTAAATGGAGTGTGGCCGACCCCGATGCCTGTGCCCAGGGCATTAAACAGGTTGAGTCTGAACTGGGACCGGTTGATGTGCTGGTTAACAATGCCGGTATTACCCGGGATGGTTTTATGCACAAAATGTCCGTTGCAGGCTGGCAGGACGTCATTGAAACCAACCTTGGTTCGCTGTTTTACATGACCCAGCCGGTGCTGGAAGGTATGCGGTCCCGCGGATATGGTCGCGTGATCAATATTTCGTCGATCAATGGTCAGGCAGGCCAGATGGGCCAAACCAACTATTCGGCGGCAAAGGCCGGGGTGCATGGCTTTACCAAGGCGCTGGCACAGGAGGTGGCGCGCAAGGGCGTTACGGTAAATACGATTGCGCCAGGTTATATTAATACCGACATGGTTGCGGCCGTTCCTGAAAAGGTTCTGGAAAGCATTATTGCCAAAATTCCTGTCGGACGTTTGGGTGAGGCCGATGAAATTGCCCAGGCTGTGCTGTATTTGTCCGGTCCCAATTCGGGCTTTATCACCGGGTCGTGCCTGTCCATCAATGGTGGGCAGCATATGGGGTGATCAGCCCGTAAAATTCTGGCCGTGATTATGGTTTTTCAACACCCCGGTTTGCGCCGGGGTGTTGTTGTTTGGTTCTGCTTTTTTAACGGTGACCAATTGTGTTTGGCGCCCGGAAGGATGTGTTTTGTTTCGCGCAAAATATGACTGGCGTTAAATTTGCCTGATTTGGGCGATAGCCTGCATCAGATGTGCAATCAGGGCGGAACAAGTACATGTCAGCTTTCGTTCTGTGTGCAGATAAAAACCAGAACAAATCTTGGGCGGGCGATAATGAACAAGAAAACGATTTCGCAGGCGGATGACGAGCCTTCGCCCAAACAGGCAACCAGTGCGACTAACCCCAACCTGCCAACCACGACCCTTAGTGCGCATCGCATGGTGATTATTTCGATTATCGGCATTTTTTTGATGTCGGTTTGCGGCGTTCTGTATTTTGCCCAAAGCCTGTTATTGCCCGTGGTTTTGGCGTTTTTGTTCGCCTTGATATTGTCGCCGGTGGTGCGCTGGTTGTATCGCCGGGGGATCCCCGAACCGATTACGGCCTTTGTTCTGGTATTTTCAATGGTGGCCAGTATCGCAGCAGGTGGTTACTGGTTAAGCGATCCGATTGCCCACTGGATTGAAGATGCCCCGCGCATTGAACAGGAAATGCAATTGAAGCTGGCCGAAATGGCGGGCACGATTGAAAATATCCAGGAAGCCCAGCGCAAGGTTGAAAAAGCCACCGAACGCGATGCCAAGGCCGGTGTGCAGGAAGTGGTGGTGCGCGAACCCAATTTGCTAAGCCAGGCAGCACAAGGCGCGCCGGAAATTTTTGGCGGTATCGCCCTTGCCGTTGTTCTTTTGTTGCTGATGCTGGCATCGGGCGACATGTTTTATGAAAAGCTGATCAAATCCTTGCCAACCTTCAAGGATAAACGGCGGGGGTTGCGCATTGCCAAAGACATTGAACGCGAAATATCGCGCTATTTGCTGACGGTTTTTGTCATCAATGTATGTTTGGGTATTTGTGTTGCCATTGGCCTTTCCCTAACCCCGATGCCGAACCCGGTATTATGGGGGCTGGCTGCGGCACTGCTTAATTTTGTGCCTTATCTTGGTGCGTTGGTTGGTATTGCCATTGTCGCGATTGTGGCGCTGGTGTCATTGCCGACACTGGGGGCTGCGATGGTGCCGCCAGCTATTTATCTGGCCTGCACCGCGATTGAGGGGCAGTTAATTACGCCGTCGCTGGTGGGGCGTCGTTTGCAAATAAATTCGGTGGCGGTGTTTCTGGCGATTGCCTTTTGGGGGTGGCTATGGGGTGCCGTCGGTATTTTCATTGCTGTGCCGATGTTAATTATCGTCAAGGTGTTTTCCCATCATATTGACGGGCTAGGGTGGCTTAGCGAATTTTTAGGGGCGCGTGACAAACATCTGCCTGCCGACGATTAAGGGGATAATTATATAAAACAAATGTGATGTTATTTGTTGTTATGCTGCTTGTCGGGGCTGGACACAGGATAAGCGGGTATGCAAATTTGTTGCGTATTATACAGGCCCATGCCGCTTTAGTGCCGGGCGCAATATCGGAACAAAAATGAAGTTTGCTTTTATCCCGGTGCAGGAACGCGGGCAGGTTGACCGTTTGCTGGAGGAACTTGCCGTCCGTTTGACGGCAGAGGGCGCGAAGCTGGCCGGTGTTGTCCAGATTAATGCCGAACGTGAAGGCGCGCGCCATTGCGATATGCTGGTGCAGGTTTTGCCCCAAGGGCCGCAGTTTGATATTTCACAGAAACTTGGCAATGGATCCCGGGGCTGTCGGCTGGATGTCAGTGCGCTTGAACAGGCGGTTGCCAGTGTGCAGGCATTTCTTGATCAAAACCCCGACATTGATTTGCTGATCATTAATAAATTTGGCAAACACGAGGCCTTTGGCCGTGGTTTTCGTGACCTGATCGCCGAGATATTATCGCGCGATGTGCCGGTATTGCTTGGCGTTAACCCAATGAATCGCCCGGCATTCGACGAGTTCGCCGGGGGAACTGCCGTTGAACTGGATGCAAACGAAGCTGCCATCTATCAATGGTGCCGCGATAA
The DNA here is from genome assembly GCF_040148805.1 of Thalassospira sp. NFXS8. Classification (NCBI taxonomy): domain Bacteria; kingdom Pseudomonadati; phylum Pseudomonadota; class Alphaproteobacteria; order Rhodospirillales; family Thalassospiraceae; genus Thalassospira; species Thalassospira sp. NFXS8. The sequence continues at coordinate 12,328 of NZ_JAGEMF010000009.1, forward strand.
CAGTCTTTTGCCGGCCCAATAAACCGCTATTTCCCTAAATGTTCAGGTTAACTCTGGCGGGTTTCAAAATGTGTGATGTCTTCCTGTGTATTGATATTGGCAAATAACAGGTCGTCATGTGCTTCATCGGATGGGGCAAAATCAACCTTGCAGGCGTTGGCGTGTTGCAGTGCCATGCGCACACGGCGCTGGTCATGGTCAAGCAGCGATGCAATAACCGGTGCCATTGCCCGGTGCCAAAGCGAGGCAAGAAAATGCTCGCGCCCGGCATAACAGGCGTAGGCTGCTAAAATACCGGAATTTTCGCCCGTACTATTGCCTTTAACGTTCATGGTGTTATTGCGAAACACATTGGCTGTGCCGGCACTGCCAAGGCCCTCGTGCTCGATTGATGAGGTTGCGGTTGCCTGATAAAGCCTGCTTACCAGGTTGGCAGGCAAAAACGGGCAGTCAACGGCAAAAACAGCCAGCCAGTCGCTGTCATTTTCCAGATGATTAAGCCCGGCCAAAATTCCTGCCATCGGCCCCATACCCGGTGCAGGTACATCGTTAATGACCGTGCAACGATAGGCCGCATAATTTGCCGGGTTTTCGTTGCTGGCAATCAGGATGCTTCGACATTCCCGCCGGGCATTGGCAAGGGCATGTTCGATCAGGTGTTGGCCCCGCAATTTGCGAAAAGGTTTGTCCCCACCCATGCGTGTTCCGGCCCCGCCCGCTAAAACAAGCCCGGTTACAGGCGGCAGGGAAGGCTTCTTTTCTGCAAAACTGGAAGTCGGTGGTGCCATTAACAAACAGCCTTGTTCGGGGGGAATTGTGTGTGGAACCAAATGAGGCGCCGACTTTGCCAAACCCTGCCAGATCCGCAATCATGTCATCAGCCCTGCGCAAGAATGTATGGCGGCGGGGCAGATGCCGCAAATGTCATGTGGCAACCGGCGTTAACTGTTGGCAAGGCGCTGGTTTTGTTCCCAGTCAAGCAGGGCACGAAGCCCGTCTTGTAACGAAACATCGGCGACATGGCCGATATCGGCGTTCAGGCGGGTTGGATCCCCTTTGGATCGCATAATGTCGCCCTGTCGGGCATCGCGAAAAACCGGATCGCCGGTTTTTCCGGCCAGTTGGGTAATTTCGCGGGCCAGGTCAAGAATTGAAACTTCTTGTCCACGGCAAACATTGGCGCGAAGGAAACAGCCTTGTTGGGTGTTGTGCAGGGTGTTCATGGCCTGATGCAACGAAGCCGCAACGTCAGAGACAAAGACAAAATCGCGCGTTTGTTCCCCGGTGCCAAAAATTTGTAATTGCCGATCGGTCAGTACATGATTGACGAAAATTGAAATCACACCGCTATAGGGCGAAGACGGGTCCTGCCGGGGGCCATAAACATTAAAAAATCGCATTCCGGCAAACCGCATGTCATAGGCGGTGGCTGCCAGCCCGGCATGGATTTCGTTTGCCAGTTTGTCGGCACCGTAAAATGAAATCGGTTGGGGAATTTCAGTTTCAGAAACCGGAATGGTGGTGTTGTTGCCATAAATTGCCGCCGAAGATGCAAAAACAACCGGGATTTTCCCGGCATTGCGGGCGGCTTCAAAGACATTAACGGCGCCAAGCGAATTTACGCCATGCGTTTCGCCCCAGCATTCAATGCTTTTTTGTACCGAGGCCACAGCGGCAAGGTGGAAAACACCGTCGCATCCCTCAATTGCATCCCTGACCGCATCGGAATCACAGATATCGCCGATGATTAATTCGGCTTCGCCAGCCAGATTATGGCGATGCCCCGTCGATAGATTGTCCAGTACACGCACATAGTCACCATTGGCAAGTAATCTGTCTGCCAGGTGGGATCCGATAAATCCTGCGCCGCCGGTAATAAGATATTTCGCCATTTTTGGTACTCGTTGTGAAATATAAATATATTTTAGGTAAGGCCACGGCTTATATTTTTATGGAAGTTCAGCATTTCAAGGCGGTTTTTCAGACAAAGCGTTGGAACTTTGTCCGGGTTCACTTTACTTTCCCATATGGGCCTGGACCGAACAGGCAAGCCTGCATTTAAATTTTAAACCATAGGGTTTGTTGCGTGACGGTGAACAATACTGCACCAGAATCAGTTGACGGTAGCATCGCAAAAGTAACCTTGGCAATGAACAAGCGGCTGGTGATGGGGGGCTTGCTGGTTCTGGTTGCCTCTATTCTGGTCGGGTTTAATTTTTATGTACGGGTTATTCTGGATGCCCGTGCTGTGGAATCGGCCTTTTCCGATCTTAACGCCATGCTGAAAAGCTATTCGGACCAGTTTGAACAACGCACCCGGTTATCGGGAACGGTTCTGATTGGCCTGGCTGATAAACTGAGCAGCGAGCAGTTTTCACCGCGCGAAGGTTATATTTTGCTGCGACAGGCAGCCGAAAGCCTGGAATTGATCCGTGTTTTGGGTGTTGCCGACAAGGATGGCAATATTATTTTGTCATCCCGTAGCATTAAGCCCCCCAAGGTCAATGTCAGGGATAATGCCAGCATTGCCTATTTCATGAATGGTGGCACGGACCCGTGGTATTTTGACGGTCCTTATCAAAGCCGGATTGACGGTACCTGGCAGGTTTTGGTGTCGGCACCGGTGCACGATGCCAACGGGGCGGTTAACGGTGTTATTGGCGCGGTGATTGACCCCGAAACCATATTGGAACCCTTGCAACGGGTGATGTTGCCTGACGATTCCCTGGTTTTGATGAATGACCGCAGCGAACTGATTGGCACCATTCCATTTGATGGCAGAGCCGTTGGTAACAAAGCGCGATTTGCCGGGCCGGGTGCCAAAAGTTCTGCCTCGGGTGCGACAGCCTATGAACTGCGTACAGATGGGCGTGGCAACCAGTTGCTGGTGTCGGCCCGTTCTGTGTTGGGGGGCAAGGTTCGAGTTGTTCTGACACGGCCATTGGCACAGGCAATGAAGGGCTGGCGGCTTTTTGAACTGGCATCCCTTATTGCATCGATTGGGCTGTTTGTGCTGGTCGTTATAGGCTGTGGTGTTTTTGCCTATTACGATGTGTTGCAACAGCGCAATTTTGATCAGCTTTCATTGCTGAACAAAAAAATTCGCGAAGAAGCAGACAAGGTTGAGGAACTGGCCCAGGTTAAAACCAATTTCCTTGCCAATATGAGCCACGAAATCAGAACGCCGATGAACGCGATTATCGGCCTTTTGCATTTGCTGGGCTATACCAGCCTGACGGCCGATCAGCGCGAATATGTGCGCAAAATTTCGGATTCCGGCAAGTTTTTGCTGGGGATCATTGACGATATTCTGACCTATTCAAAAATCGAGGCCGGCAAGGTCAAGCTCGAACAGACGATTTTCTCGGTGCAGGAAATCATGAATTCGTTATCGACCATCATGTCTGTCAATTCGGCTGGCAAGGATATCGAGGTGCTTATTGCAGTTGGCGAAAGTGTGCCACGCCATATTATTGGCGACCCTTTCCGATTGCAGCAAATCCTGATCAACCTTTCAGGGAATGCGATCAAGTTTACCAACCGTGGTGAAGTGCTGATTTCGGTTGAATTGCTGCGCAAGGACGGCGACCGGATCGAACTGGAATTTGAAGTTCGGGATTCAGGCATTGGCATGGATGAAGAACAGGTTGCCAACCTTTTTACCCCGTTCCAGCAGGCCGACACATCCACCAGCCGTAAATATGGTGGTACGGGACTTGGGCTTTCGATTTGTTATCGTCTGACAGAATTGATGGATGGTGAAATTTCGGTGCAAAGCAAACGCGGCGAAGGCAGTACCTTCCGGTTTGTCTTGCCGTTCCAGTTACCCAAAAAGCAGGATATCGCGCTTAACGAAACCCAGGATAAATTGCGGGTTCTGGTGGTGGATGACAATTCGCTGGCCCGCGAGGTTCTGGCGAAAACCACGCAGAATCTTGGGTGGGATACGCAGGTTGTACGGTCTGGCGAGGAAGCCATTGCCGTGATGGAGGAAAAACAACACGAAGGCCGGTATTTTGACCTGGTGTTGATGGACTGGAAAATGCCCGGTCTGGATGGTGTTAATGCCAGCGAGGAAATTCGCGCCCGCCTGCCTGAAAGTGCCATGCCGATTATTGTGATGGTAACCGCCGGTGAAAAAGACAAACTTCTGCGTCATTCCTCGATCAGCAGTGTTGACGGCATTATTTTGAAACCGGTAACGGAATCAGCCCTGTTTAATGCCGTGGTGACCGCCAAGACACGCGCCCGGCGCAAAGGCCACCCCCACGTTCAGTTTGATGTTGTTGAGGAAAACACACGCCAGGAGGGGGGCACAAACGCCCTGCAAGGGTTGAACCTTTTGGTGGTGGACGACAATTTCATCAATCAGGAAGTCGCCAAGCATATTCTGGAAATAGAGGGTGCAACGGTAACCCTGGCGGGCGATGGCAAGGAAGCCGTCGATGTTTTGCGCGATCATGGGGATGATTATGATCTGGTGTTGATGGACTTGCAGATGCCCAATATGGACGGGCTGGAAGCAACCCGCGAAATTCGTCAGACACTGGGTAATTATCGGGTGCCAATTGTGGCCCTGACGGCGGGTGTTTTTGAATCTGATCGGGAAAAATGTTTTGCCGCAGGGATGAACGGATTTATCAGCAAACCGTTCAAGGCCGAAAACATGATTCGCCGTATTCGGGATTTGGCCGAATATCATCGGGATGCACAAAAGGATGTAAATGCCCTATTCGATGCCAGGAAAGCCGTGGATGACAACACCGAAACGGCCATTCCCGGGCCAGAAACGGCACCTGTTTTAGATAGCCCGGTTCCTGAAATTGACACGGGCGCAGGCAAACAATCTGTTATTGATCGCGATCAGGCTATTGAAATGCTGGGCGGGAATGAAAACCTGTTTCATGCATTGGCACGGCAATTTGTGAACCTGTATGCCAATGTTGCGGATGATTTTATCGCCAGCTATCAGGCCGGGGATTTTGCGGCCCTGAATTTGAAAGCCCATAGTCTTAAAGGGGCGGCAGGGGCTGTTGGTGCCAATCAACTGGCAACAGCTAGCGGCACCCTTGAAGCGTTGGCCGAACAGCAAAACCGGGATGAAATTGCCAAGCTGTTTCCCGGGTTTTTAAATGAATTGCAATTGGCATTGGTTCAATTGGGGGCAAAGCCGGAAGAAAAGCCGGGACCCATGCAAACGGGGCCTGAGGCAGATAAACTAAATGATGCGTTTCAAAAACTGAAACAGGCGGTTGAAAGTAATAATTTGATGGCATTGCGTTTGGTGGAAAACCACAAAGACGATTTGCTGCAAATTTTTACCCCCGAGATATATGATAAAATCCGTCTTCATATCGAAGAACTGGACTTTGATGAGGCGGCCGCCCTGATGCGTGATGCGGCCCGATAGAGTTTGAACATGAACAACCCTGAAAGCGGCCGAATCCTGATTGTTGATGATGATCCGATCATTATTCGTATTCTGGCATCAGCCCTGAATTATTATGATGTGCTGATGTTTGCCAAAACCGGCACCGAAGCCCTTAAAATGATTGACCAACATGAATTTGATGTTGTTTTGCTGGATGCGACCCTGCCCGATCAGGATGGTTTTGAAGTGTGCCGCAAATTGCAGGGAAAACATATGGCATCGGAACCCCGGGTTATTTTTATTACCGGGCGTACCGATGTGGATGATGAAACCCGCGCCTTGAACGCGGGGGCGGTGGATTTTATTAAAAAACCGGTGCGTGTTGAAATTGTGCAGGCACGGGTGCGAACACATTTGTCGTTGAAACTGGCGACAGACAGGTTGCGTCGCCAGTCGCAAGTGGATGGTTTGACAGGTGTTGCCAACCGGCTGGAATTTGAAACGGCCCTTAAACGCGAATGGCAAACGGCGCGGCGCCTGCAAAGTCCGGTCTCGCTGGTGTTTTTTGACATCGATTTTTTCAAAAAACTAAACGATTCCCAAGGCCATCGCATGGGGGATCAGCATTTGAAAACCGTCGCCAAATTGCTGGCAACGGCGGCAAAGCGTGGCAATGATTTGATTGCGCGGTATGGCGGCGAAGAATTTGTGTTGTTGTTACCCGGCGCGCCCCTGACCTGGGCTAGTTCAGTGGCCGAAAACCTGCTGGCCGAACTAAAAGATATGAAATTGCCGCATGGTGAAAGTCCTTACGGGGTTGTCACCATGAGCGCCGGGGTTGCCACCAAAATTCCTGTTGATGAACATTACGAGCTGTTGGTCGAACATGCCGATCAGGCGCTGTATCAGGCAAAAAATGCGCGCCGGAATATGGTTGCAAAATATCAGGATTAGATATTTCTGCCTCGAACCACACAAAGCATGTTGGTTTTTTCACCTGAAACGACCATCTTTAAAGTCGTGAAAAGATTTTGCAATGCAATGTTCTGTTCCCCGGGGACCAGGGCAGGCATTGTGTGGATGGTTGGTGGATGAGCGACAATATCAAAATTCTGGTGCTGGAAGATGAACCCATAACCCGGACTTTGTTGCAGGCAATTTTGCGCAAGGCTGGGTATCAGGTGACCATCACGTCAAGTTATGACGAAGCCCTTGCCACGTGGCAACGCGGGGCGTTCAATCTGATCATTGCCGACTTCTTTTTGGAAGGAACACAGACCGGGGCGGATTTTATTCGTGAAATTCGCGCAAGCGGCAGAACCATCCCGGCAATCGCCCTGAGCATTGCCGATCAAAGCCAGAACCTTGACGATATCAACAAGGCCGGGTTTGATTTTTATTTACCCAAACCAATTGATGTGCGCGTTCTTTCGGATGCAGTTGCAAGGCTGCTGGCGCATGCGTGACGGATATACAATGTGTGGCGAAGGTGGTTGTTGGCATGGTTGCAAAGCGCACCGGTAAGCATTTCCTGATACGGCATATGGGGCGATACACCCGGCCAGCCCGTGCTTTGCGCCAGGCGATAACCATGCTGTTTTTACTGGCTGGTGTAATGATTGTTGCGCAAAGCACTGTTGCCGGTGCCAGCCCTGTTCATGCGCAATCCGTTTTCCAGGGGGCCAATGTGGCCGTTAAAAACCAAGGATTACATCCCGCGGACACTGCACAGGGCGTGTTATGGCCGGTTGCAGCGTCGACACCGGCGGCGACAAAGCCGGTAGCCGTGCCTGACGCCCGGTTTTTTTTGCAATTGCAGGGGGATGTTACGGTGCCCGCCGGAACGCGGGTGGTGGACGCAGACCTGTTTGATGTGGATGCAGCACAGGTTGCCCAATGGCGCAAGGATGGCATTTATCCGATTTGTTATATGAGCGCCGGTTCGTTCGAGGATTGGCGCGCCGATGCGGCATTGTATCCCAAATCGGTGCTGGGCAAGGACTATGAAGGATGGCCGGGCGAAAAATGGCTTGATATACGCCAGATTGCCAAACTGGCCCCGATTATCAAGGAACGGCTGGATTTATGCCGGGAAAAGGGTTTCAGGGGTGTTGACCCCGATAATATTGACGGTTATCTGACCGATACGGGGTTTAATATTTCCCGTGACGATGCGTTGCGTTTTGTCCGCTGGATGGCCAATGAAGCACATAAGCGGGGTTTGACAATCGGCCAGAAAAACGCCCCCGACATGGTAAAGGACCTGGCGGGGCTGCTGGATTTTGCCATAACCGAAAGCCCGGTTACGTATGATCACGGGCATTATTTCACACCCTATGTTGCGCAACACAAACCGGTTTTTGCCATCGAATATTTAACCGGGGCCAGCAAAATTGACAGGTTTTGCCAGGAAGTACGCAAATTCGGTTTTCAGGGGATTAACGCCAATCCTGAACTTGATGGCAAAAACCATTATTGCAGCAAATAAGAGCAAACGGCATTGATCTGAACCGATCGCCGTGGCGCTTGCCCGGCTTTTCCTGGCATCAGTCTTATAGATAAATGCTGTTTAGGCCTATATCGGAATGTCATTGTCGGGCAATGCCATCTTGCACCCATATCCGATCCATAAGCCGTTAAACCGATGGGTTGTTGGTTATGAACGCGCCGTAAGCCAGGCGTTTAAGATTATAGACCAGGCACGACATCGCCAGAATAAAGGTCAGGGCTGCAGCCAGAAAATACCCCATGCCATGAAGCGGGAAGTAGTCGGCGGCAAACCAGGTAAAGGTGAAATTGGCGATCAGGAAAATGGTATTCAGGATCATGACCGGTTTGCGAAAATCAAAATAGGATAAAAACACCATCGCAAACATTGCCAGCACATGCAGACACGCACCCAGTGCGCCAAAGCGAAATACGCCAATTTCCTTGAACGGGATGTTCATGGTTTCAAGGATAAAGGCGGCCGATAACACAATTAGAATGGCAAGAAGGCCGGTAAGAACCACAAGGTTACGCAGGCTGAGCAAAGTGAAATTGATGATGTCGCGCTGATAGCTTTCGATTGTCATGTAGGTGACGTGTTTTTGGAACGATTTATAGAACCGGTTGTATTTTTCGAAAAAGGCGGTTTCGATATTGACGAAAAACACCGCAAAAATCGGAATGGTGAACAGGTAGGACAGAAACATCGCTGAGTCATAATAGGGGGTGGTGCGCAGGATTCCTGCCACAACATCAACATTGCTGTCGCGCACCCACATGACCCATTTATCAACCCAGATCGCCATATTGTAACTAAGGCCGCTGATGCCCAGTACCCAATAGGTGCCGCCGCGCTGAAATAAAATAAACGGTTCGTGTGGCAAGGCAGGGTATTCGACAAAAATCCAGGCCAGCAAGCCAAACAGGATAAAGGCCAGCCCGGCATTAAAGCCCCACATCAACCCGGTGGCACCATAGCTGGTCAGCAGGATGCCGCAGGAAACAAAGGCGATAAACATCCCGATAAAAAAGACACCGGAAACATAGGTGTAGTTTTTTAACGCACTGACAAAAACCACCACTGTCCAGATCAGTCCGATCAGATATCCACCGGCAATGGCAGCAGCGCGCTGGCTGGCGGTCAGATCGGCGGCGTAGCCATAGAGGTAAACCATTGGCAGGGTTACCACCACGATATAGGCCATCATCATGGAAAAGAGCAGCGAGGGTGCCCGGTCCAGCCGGTCTTCGTGGATCTGGTCAGCTAGAAGCCGGGTGCCGACCATGACAATAGGCCCGCAAAAAACCAGCGAGAATGAAAAGTTATAGGTGATGATGGTACGAAAGATCAGCAGATCGTCCCATGTCACCAGATAGCGGGTCAGAAATGTAATGCCAACCAGCGCCAGAATGGTGAACAACCACGGCCCGGATGAGAGCAATGCGGAATAGGAATAAGCCTGTACAATGCCCCACAGGTCACCCCGGCCAGTCATTTTGCGCAGGGTAAAGCCAATACCAGCCATTAAGTGTTCCCTTTGCTGCTAATCAGGGGGCCGTTATAGCCATTCCCGGCGTCGCGCCCGGTTCGATAAATTTCACCATAAAGGGCCAGAACGTTTTTCTTGTTGTACTGGTTTTTCACCCGCTGTTTGATGGTTTCACCAAATTTGTCGCGGGTGGCAGGTGATGTGATAATTTGTGCCAGCGCCTTTGCCATTTCGCTGGGATTTGCGACTGGCACAACAATGCCGCCCTGGCCCAGGCCGGGAATTTCGTCGGATCGGCCATAAAGCATTTCACGGCACGCCCCCACATCGGTGGCAACGGTGGGAATACCGGCTGCCCCGCCTTCCAGAATAACCAGCGGCTGGGCTTCGCTAACACTGCTGAGGACCATCACATCGATTTTACCCAGATAATCGGCAATGTTCACCCGGCCGCCAAATGTGACCACATCCTTGATTTTAAGGTGTTCAACCATTTCCAGGCATTCGTCAAAATAGGTCTGGTCTTCGTCGGTCGGGCCTAAAATCAGGGCTTCGAAATGGCGGGTTTCGCGGGTCAGCATGTGAATGGCCCGGATAAAGGATTTGATATCCTTGATCGGCACCACACGGCCAATCAGGCCAATGACAGGTTTTTCCTGTTTTTCGCGGGGAACGGCGGCATATTTTTCGTAATCAATGCCATTGGGAATGACGCGCACGCGCTCGGGCGCGGCACCATCGCGCAATTGCAAAACCTGGTTGCCTTCATACAGCGTGATGATTTCATCACACGCGCCATAACATGCCCCGGAAAGGGCGGAAAAACCCTTTAGCCAAAGCGAGCGAATGTCTTTTTCCAGGCTTTTGATATCGTAATCGGGGATCGGATTTTGATATAGCCAGTCGGCCATGGCAATTTCGATCCGGCGTTCATTGGTGTAAATGCCATGTTCGGTTAACACCACCGGGCGCTGATATTCGATTTTGGCGCGTGCCGCCAGCAACCCGGCATAGCCGGTAGATACCGCATGATAACAGCGCGCTTTGGGCAGTGAAAACCGCGTGGTTGCCAAAATACCGCCAACGAGAATGCGCCAGCTCCAGAAAAAGTCCAGAAACGAAGTCGACGAGAAATTTTCGCTATAAAAGGTTTTCAGGAATTCCCAGCCAAAATGGCTGTTTAGTAAAATGTCCTTGCCGATATCGAGGCTGTTAACGCCATTGGTAAAAGTGGAAAAATCCTCGATCCGGCCATGATTTAAAAATTGCAGCAGGGCATTCGTGGTCTGGCGCAGTTTTTTGCCCTGCCAGACAAATTTGCGACCTTCGGGCAATTCATGCAAATACAGGTGCCGAATGCCGATAACATTTTTGGGCACATCATATTTATGGGGCAGTTCCCCGGTGTTTTGCGCCAGAATTGCCACAACTTCAAAGGTGATGTCGGGCATGGCACATACAATGTCATGTACCCAGCTTGAAACCCCCCCGGCCACATAGGGATATGTCCCTTCAAGCAGCAGGCAAATGTCGGCTTGCTGCGCGGCGGTTTTTTTCATTCCGGCGCCCCTTTTTGCCACAGGGCCATGCTATCAAGCCGGAACGGGCTGACCACCGGATTTTTACCTGCGCCTGTTTCGGGAAAATGGCGCGCTATTAGTTCGCGCACCCGATCGTAATCCTTGGCGTTATAGGTGGCCTCGATCAGCCAGCTGGCGATGGCCTGTTTGTTGGTTGAACGTTCAAGGGCAATTTCAAACAAACGGGCCGCGCCCAGATAATCGCGTTGCCGGTTAAGGATACGGCCAATGCGGTAGGGCGGGGTGGCGTCATCGGGTCGATCTTTCAGGCATTGTTCATAGGTTTCCAGTGCCATTTTCCGGTTTTCAATTTCGCGTTCACGGTCAAGAAGGCCGGTAAAGGCATAATCGTCGTAAAGGGTAGCCAAAGACATTTTGGCATCGAAGTCATTCGGGTTTTGGCGGATGGTTTCCTGAATTTTTAAAACATTTGCCAAAAACCGGTTTTCAATCCTTGCCTTGGCCGATGCCGCCAGCACCCGTACGGTCGGGTCGGCATCGTTCATCGCCATGATAATGACATTGGCAAAATCGGGCCGGAAATAGCGTGATACCAGGGTAACAATCGCCAGTTTTTCCTCGGTTTCGGCTTCCTGCATCAGGTCGGTATAAACGGTAACGCTGTGTTCGGGGCCGATGGCCCGGCTGCCGGAAATGATTTGGCCATAAAGTTCTTCGGCGGTGGTGGCGTGATCGGCGGGGAACAAGGCCATGTACCAGTCGCGGAACCGCCATTTGTCGCTGCGGGTGAAAAACGAAACCGTCACCAAAAGCAGGCTGCCCGCAGCCCCGAGAAACCCGCATAACAAATAACCAAAACCAAGAATGTAATATTCGCGCACAAAAAAGCCGCGAGACCCCTGCCAGTAGCACAGTGTAATTAACACGGCGGAAGACACCAGATGCAAACCGGCCAGCAGGGGCCAGGCAAAGGCATTGGTGGCAAAGGCAAATGCCACCAGCCCCGATAACACCAGTGCCAGAATCGTGATAAGTAAAATCCAGATATAGGAGGACAGCGGACGCGCCACATACACATTATCGCCCCTGGGTGGGGCTGACGGTGTTGATGCGGGCGAATGCTTGCTCATGGTGCGGGTTGTTCCCGGTGTTGCGCAGGTGCAGGTTTATTCACAAGTGTTTTTGTGACCAGCGTTAGCTGGCAAATGGTTTCATCGCTGCTGCCATGCAAAAGTGTGCTTAACTTGCCACGAACAATATCGATCCCTTCCTGTTCTGTGCCAAGCAGCAAAATCGAAATGATGGTGCCGTTATCGCGGCCATCGCGCTGAAAAACCAGGTCGGTATTGCGTAATTCGCGGGAAAATCCGCGGGCGATCTGATCGGTCAGGCGCAGGGCTTCGTCGCTGGCAATGTTGTTTTCGGTATTTCGAACGTCCAGTTGCCACAGGGAAAGGCCGTTTCGGCGGCACACCTGAATTAACCATTCCGACAATGACGGCCAAAGCTGGCTTGAGACAACTGCGCGCCGGGCACCATCATTGCTGATCCACACCGAATTTTCATAGGTTTCGGCCTTGGCAAAGGCACTGCTCAGCCATTGACGCACCAGATTGGCATTGATCAGAAGCGAACTGTTAAGTTTATCAAAATCGATTTCCTCGATCCGGATGACGGCCAGCACTTCGCCCGTTGCACTATTTTGCACCGGAATGGCGATAATGGCGTCATTCCCCAAAATGGCAGCATCGTCGACCCGGTTCACCATCAGGATACGGCGTTCGGTGAGCAGGGAAGAATAAAGCAGGCTGTCGCCGTGAATTTGCCGGGAAAATTCGGTGGGGGTATCCCACCCATGTGACACCAGAGCGTCAAGATTGTTGCGGCTGGGCACAAAAACCGAAAATTTGTTGGGGGCCAGAATTTCGTCTACCAGGCTTTCGATACCGGTAATCACATCGCCAATTTCAAGCTGTTCAACATTCTGGGCAGCCCGAAACACGGTTAAAACCGTTTGGGCCTGGGTGGCAATTTGCCGTTCGAGAAAATGTACCCGTTCCATAGTCGAGGCATAGGCCTTTGACAGGGTTTCCTCGCGCAGTTCGGTTTGGGCCAGATCGGCGCGCAATTCGGCGTTTTGCACCAGTTGGCGGCGGCGCAATTCCCCCAGAAACAACCCGGTCAGCATCCAGACGATGGGGCGCCAGCCGATATAAAGCAGGTAATCGTAATAGTCCTGATCGACATTTTGCGCCGGAAAATGCCCGCTTAGCAGGGTAATGCTGGCGGCAATGGCCGCAATCAGCCCGGCGCTGGTGCCATATTGCACAGATAGCAAAATGACCACCGCCCAAAGCGGGTGGGGGGCAATCATCCAGAACCGGTTGCCCGTCCCCATCGTAAAATCGGCCAGCAAAAACAGGCCGATGAAAACGGCCAGTTCAATGATGGCAGACAAACGCAGATCCGACCCGGCACTGCTTGCGCTTTGCCGGGCTGTTTCCACTTCGATGCGTTCATTGTCGTCAATTATGCCGGGACGGGTCATTTTCAAGCATTACCGATCAAAGTGTTTTTAGTTACCAGTTTTGGTCCGGGTCATATTGGCAACCATCTGGTTGACCAGACGTTGGGCAATGATGCTGACGCTGTCCCGGGCAAAGGTGCCCTGGCCGACAATGCCGGAACTTGCCGTCCAGACAATTGAGCCATCGCTGATATCGACCAGGCGCATATTCATGCTGACAGACGGTTCTTCGCGCAGGCCATATTGATAGCCATATTCCGAAACACTACCCGTCAGCACATATTGTACACCCAGTATTTCGCCCAGTTGGCGGGCGGAAACAGTGCTGTGCGCGCCGATGGCGCTGGTGGCGGCATTTTCGCTTGCAAGTGAATCATAGGTTTGCGTCACATTGCTTTCGGGCTGTACTGCAAGGCCGGTGGTTGCGCGAAGCGCACTGACGGCCAGGTAAGACGCAACCTGGCCCGCTTCCTCGCTGTTGGTCAGGTTATCAAATGGCATCACGGCAATGGTGTTGCCCGGTGCAAGCGAAACCGGGGCACTGGCGGTAACGATCTGGCGGTCGCCCCCGGCACAGGCGGCCAGCATCAGGCCAAGGGCACCTGTCGCCAGCATGTTGCGCCACATCCGAAATCGCCCGTTGGTTTGTGTTTTCATGGTGCTGTCCTTTCCCGTCCTAGAAATATTGTTTGATCGAAATGCCGATAAAGGTGGAACCGCTGCTGCCCACACTGTTTGAAGAATTCGCAGTATGGCCAAATGACAGGGTTGTTTCATATTGATCCGCCAGGTTGCCGATCAGGGCGCCGTTAAACCCGAAACCCTGTTCCCCGTACCGGTCATAGCTATAGGCAACGCCGGTTGACAGGGTAAGATAGTCGGCCAGGCGGATATCATGGCCGATCGAAAATTCGTGAACTTCGCGCCGGGCAACATCCAGCGGGCGAAAGCCGGTACCGTCCTGTGCCGTTTTGTCTGTTTCTGACAGCGGATATTCGGCATCCAGCCGATACCCGGCAAAAACCGGAATGGTGTAAATATCGAAATTATCACGGATATACCCTTCCAGTCGCCAGGTGCGGGCAAGGTCTTCGTTACCCTTTAACCCGTAACGGTTAACAGATGTGCCGACGCCAATGTCCCAGTCGTCGCTGGTGACAATGTCATAGGTTACGGCCAGATTGTCGCGGGTGCCATATTGCACAACAGCGCTTGTCTGGTCCCAATAGGGTTGATGGTAATCAAAACCGATGGCGGCAATACCGGGCAAAATATTGCGTTGCCATTCTGCCCCGATGCCGGGGGCGTTTTGGGTGGCATAGCCCCGGTATTGCAAAATATCGCGGGCGGAAATTTCCTGATCCAGCTTTAAGGCCAGTTTTTGCCGTTCGCCTGTGAAACCTTTGTTTGCACCGTTACGATTTACAAACGGGTCCGCATCGATATGGCGGTTTTCAAGGTCCATTTGTAATAACAAATCGTCGCGGATAAAGGCCCGTCCGTTGATGGTCGCAACAATTTGGGTGTTGCTGCTGCCATTGTCCTGGAACTGTGCGCCTGCGCCAATAAAGGATCCGTTTTGTTTTAAAATATCCTGGCGGGCGCGCACAATTGCCGGGTCATGGTTATGACTGATAACGCGGCCATACTGGCGGGCGGCTTCGCGCCAGTTACCACTGCGATATTCAACTTCGGCAAGGGCATTGCGGGCTTCGATGCTGTCGGGGGCGTTTTTCAGGATCTGGCCTAGAATTTCACGGGCATGGCCATATTGGCCCAGTTCCATGCGCGCCCGGGCCTCGATAATTTCGCGGCGGGTTTCGGCGGCTTCTGCTGCTGCATTTGTTTGGGGAACCTGCACCGGGGCAACTGCCGCATCCGTTGTTGGTTCGGGTGCATTATAGTTGACCGTAAGCTGGTCGTTATTCTGGGAAACTGCAAATGTGCCGTCAAATGCCATTTCCATCAGCAATACGTCATAGCTGGTTTGAACGGTTAACACCTGTTCGGGGTAAGTGCCGATCAGTGTGTTGATGTCAAATTCGCCAATCGGGTCGCTAAAGCGCACAATCAGTTCCCGGCCATTGGTCATGACGGTGTTGTCCGGGGAGTTTTTGAGGTCCAGCACCATGTTGAAATTACGGGTGCCATCACTGGTGATGCGGGCATCGGTAATTTCGGCATGGGCCGGTGCCGCCAGCCCGGCGATACCCGTGCAAAGCGCGATTGTGTATAGCCCCCTTACGGTTGCAGCATTGCCCACATTATTCCCCTTCATTCCTTCGAAATGCCCCTGACGCTGGAAAAATCTGTGTGTTTTTATGTGTATTAAACCGGTCATGGTCGCCGTACCCGTTGCAGGGCGCGCTGCGGCGATTTTTGCAAAAGGCGTGTTTCGGCAATATCGGCAATAACCCCGGCATCGCCGGGCCGGTCGCGCAACAGCCCGGTGAAAACGGCAACCGCATCGTCATAGCGTTGCAAACGTTGCAACAGTAATCCTTGCAGATGGCGCATATCGAAGGTTGGTTTGGTTTGCTTTTGCAGCAATTCCAGCGACGTACGATAATTTTGTGTTGCTGCCTTTTGCCGCCCCAGCCGGTCGTATGATTCGCCCAGTTCATAATAGGTTTCATAATCGCCCGCCGGTTTAAGTGCCAGATAACGTTCAAGATAGGCCCTGGCGTTGTCAAACTGTTCCTTGCCAAAGGCAAATTGCCCCATGATGCGGAACGGTTCGGGGGCTTTTTTGTCTATCACGGTCAGGCGTTCGGCCATTTGCTGTGCCAGGCCTTCAAAATTGCCGGCTTGTGCTGCGGCCATCAGGTTTTTCAGGCGTGCGGGGTCGCTGGCGGCCAGCTTGCGCTGGTCATCAAGCAGGCCCAGCAAGGCCGCCCGGTTACCCGATTTTTGATAGGTGGCGATCAAACGGTCAATAAAATCGCCGTTGTCGGCATATTGTTTGGCGTATTCTGCCAGCAGTTTTTCCGCCCGCGCCGGGGCAAAGGCATTGCTGGCAATGTCAAGCCATGCCAGCCGGGTTTTGCCGCTGGACTGGTTAATACGGTCTGTAATCCAGTCGGCCTGTTGGTCGGTCAGGCGTGGTCCCCACAAAAACAGCAATGTTTTGGCAGCTTCGCTGTCAGGTCCGGTATTGGCTGCCATGGTCTGGAAAATTTGGGCCGCCGCTGTTTTCTCGCCCGCGGTTAGCAAGCGATAGGCAATTTCCTGGCGTTCGCGGTTGCCAAGGCCCGGTTGCCCGGCCTGCCGGGTTAAAAAGGCAAAGGCTTCCTTGCGACGACCCAGTGCCGACAGGGCATCGAAGTAATAATTACCCCATTCAATGGACTGGTCGGCCCGTTTGGCAAGTTCGGGCAATACGGCGTCATAGGCGTTAAGCCCGATCAGGTCATAGACCAGTTGGGTTTTGCGCGGTTCGGTGCTGTTTTGCAGGTCCTGGCCCAGCAGGGCAACCAGTTCCTTACGGCCCGGCCCCCCGGTATTAACGCTTTGGCGCAGGGTTTCGACATACAGGTTTCGATAGTCATCGTTGGCGAATGGCAAATCGCGCGCCAGCGCCAGCGCACTGGCAATATGGCCGGCACGCAACTGGGCATCGGCCAGGGCAAAGCGCAATGCCGGATCGTTCGGCGTTAGATCAAACTGTTTTTGCGTGGTGATAATTTCGGTTGCCAGGTCGCCCGATTGGCTGGCCAATCCTTGCAAGGTTGCCAGATCGCCGATCTGATTGGGTTTCCAGCTATAACCGGCAATCCATGCCCGAATATCAGCCGGTGTTTGTGGCCCGATTGCCAGAATTGACAGGGCAAGCTGCGTGTTAAAACCCGGTTGTGGCGATGCGATGCGGTTTATAAAGCGGGTTCCGTCATTGGTGCGGTTCAGGCTGCGAAACAGCAGGGCGGCTTCGGGCAGGCTGGCATCATCCAGCGATTTGGCGCGCAGCAAGGCATCAAGGATTTGATTAAGGGCCGATGTTGCCGTTGCGTCAAATATATTGGCGTTTCCAACTGCATTTGCCGTGGTCGATGCCGGGGCCTGTGTGCCAATAATTTGCCAGATGCGCGCCATTTGCAGCAATGCCGCAGGCGAACTGTCGTTTAAATGCTGCAGTGACTTTTGCAGCATTAACCGCGCCTGATCAAAATTCTTGTCGGCGAAGTCGGCCCGGGCCGAGGCAAGATAAAACCACATGTCGCCGTCGTGCAAGGTGGTTTCCTGTTGTAAATAAGCCTGGGCAAATTTGATGTCGCCGGTATCAAGGGCGCGGTCGATCAGAAGGGCGCGTAACCAGTCGGGCAATTCGCCGTAACGTGCCAGGATATCTTCATGCAGGGTGGCGGTTTTATCCACCGATATGGCGGCCTCGATATAGGCCGCAAAACTGGCAGATGAAAGCTGGCTTGCGGGCACATCAAGGGTGGCGATTGTGTCATACAGGTCTTTTTGGCGGTTGGTTGCCAGTGCTGCCGATACCCAGATATCGGTCAGGTCCATATGGGCGGCAAAATCGGATTTATATTTTTCCGTCAGATTATAGGCCCGCGCGGGTTGGTTAACATCCATCATGAATTGCGCCAGCCGGGTGGCATTGGCAGGTGTCAGGGTTTCGTCGGGTAACTGATCAAACGCATTATTCAGACGGGCGATGTCGTTTTGCAGCCATATGGCTTCAAGCACCAACAGGCGGTTATCCAGGCTGGGCTGCTGCCGGGTCATTTCGCGGGCAAGCTGTTCGGCAAAGCCATATGCCTTGCCCTGGGATGCGGTGGCATAAAGGGTTGAAAGAAGATCTGCATCAAGCTGGTTGCCGTTGGTATTGGCAAGCCATTGTTGCGCCAGGTCACCGTGGCCCGTGGCCGCATTTAACAGGGCCAGCGCAGCCTGATTGCGAAAAACCGGGTTATCTTGCAGGGCAGGTGCCAACAGGGGCAACCCGTGGGCGGCTTCGCCCAGTGCCACATACAGGCTGGCAATGCTGAAAATATCGCCATTTTTGGGGGTTGTTTTTGCAAGCTGGTCCAGCACTGGCAGCAAATCGCTGGTGCGGCCCAAATCGTTTAGCAGCATCGCCAGTTCATAGCGGTTGGCAAAACTCATGTCGGGTTGGGCAAGGGCACGGCGGATCCACTTGCCGGTATCGGCATCATCCTTGCGCAGCATGGCGTATCGCGCCCATAAAACCGGTGCTCCAAGGCGGACATCTTCGGGGATGTTTTCAGCAAAGCTGGCAGCACTTTGCATGTCGCCTTTTTGCAGGGCAATCTCCAGCCCGTAAGACATGATGTCGGGCAGTGCGGCATAGGGATGTTGCCCGACATAGGCAATGGCATCGTCTAGATTTCCGGCACCAACAGCGGCTCGCACCGCAACGGCCCAGCCATCCTCGGTCAGGTTGTTGCTGGCAATTAGCGGGGCAAGAACGGCCTGTGCATCTGCAATGCGGTTATTATCCAGCAGGGCGGATGCATAAAGAACCTCCAGTTGCGGGTCGGTTTGGGCCGGGATGGTGCGAAGTGCGGTTAAAATATCAATCAACTGGCCCGGCTTGCCACGGGTCTGGTACAGATTTGCGATGACGCGCGCGGTGGCATAAACCGGCAACTGGCGCATCCAGTCGCTGGCAAATTGTGCGGCCTGTTCGGGGTGGCCGGTATCAAACAGCAAGCGCAGCTTTAATTCGGCCAGGGTGGGGGTAAAACCATTCGGTTTTGATAGCAACGCATCGACAAAATCGATTGATTTTTCGGAGTGCCCCAGGCTGGCATACAGATATACAATCGATACCAGGTCGTTATTTGTGGCCCAGCCCCGATCAGCCAGTTCGCGTAATACGCCGATCTGGTCCTGATAGCGGCCCTTGAAATTGTAAATGTTCGACAGGCTGCGTAACAGGGCTTCTGTTGGCGCGATCTGGCGTAAATCCTCCAGGGTGCGGGTATAGTCATCTGGCCGCTGGGCATATTGGTAATAGGTGCCAAGGTCGGTCAGGACACGGACCGATGTCGGGTCTTCGCGGTGCAGTTCCTCGAACAGGGCAATGGCGTGGTCAATTTCACCATTTTGCAAATAAATACGCGACAGGGCACCATAAACATCAATGCTGCGGTTACCGGCGGCGTATTCTTCTTCGTAAAACTGGCGGGATTTAACAAAATCCTTGTCGCGAAAATAGATGTTCGCCAGTTCGCGTTTGGAGGGCACCAAAAACAGCCCGGACATAATCACCGCGCCCGTCATCGCAATGATGACGCCCAGACTGGTTAAATTTATTGTCCCCAAACGCACGGTGTTGTTGCCTATTCCATCACAGGTTCAAGGATAAGGTCGGCACCGGAAATGCCATCAAGCGGAATGGTGAAATGCAACATGCCTGTGGTATCAGCCGTTATGGTTTTGCGCCATTCGGGCCGGTCCTGGCTGGCTGGAACACTTGCTTTGTAAACAGCGGATGGTTTTGTCCGCCATTGCATTTCGCCCGCTCCGAAACCCTGTATTTTCATATGGAGAATGCCGTGGTCATTTTGAATATCCCATGCCCGCCAGCGGCTTGAAATAACATAGGGTTGGCTTGCCTGCGGGTATCGTTGTGCTGTTTTACCTGCATTTACCGCAATCACAGGGGTATCGACGGCTTCGTCTAACGCAATATACAGGCTGCCCTGATAATGGGTTTGCCCGATGACGCCGCTGGAATTATCAAAATCCACCGAAAGATATGCGCCATTATCAAAACGGATGGTTTCTGCCTTGCCGCGATTGCGCACGCGCCAGCGTCCATCGCTGGTTTTTTCAATTTCGGCGGTGAAAAAACCTTTGCCCACTCGGGCATAGCGGCTGGCCGTAATGGGAATAATCGACGATTTTCGGGCCAGTTCCAGATTGGAAATCACTGCGTTGCGGCTGGCAATTTTTTCGCCCGAATACATGTGATAGTAAATATTGAACGGGCGCAGACGGATCGGACTTTCGGTATTTTCAATGGTACTGGCGAGATAGCGAAACCCGAAATAGCGGTCAGACCATAGCCTTGTATAGGTGTTTTCGTTACTGTTCGAGGCGTAAATCTGCACAGTTTTCCCAACGCGCCTTCCGACCGGGGCAACCCATGCCAGCGAGGGATAATCCGGGTCCCATCGGCTATCTCCGCCATTAAGGTTGGGCAAATCAATGCTATCTGCCATGGCAATGGCGGCTTCAAACGGGGATGTGTCGCCCGACCATTGCAGCAGTTCGACCTTTTTGCCCTTGGGGGCAAAGGTGCTGATATAGTCGGCGGCACCGATAATTTCTTGATGTAAATCGAACGGGCGGCGAATATAGGCGCGTGGCAATTCATAGGATTTTTTCAGGCCGGTATCCGATGCATCGACATCATCGGCAACGCCTAGAAATTCCAGAACCCGAGCGGACATATCATGGGCATTTTGCCCAAAATCGCGTGTTTCGCGTTTGGCAGAATATTTGTCAAAATAGCTCCACTGGAACGGGTGGGTATAGGTATGCGAGGCAGCCTCAACCTGGGGGGCGGCGAACATTTTGCGCGCAATATCGCCGGTTCGTTTGGTCCCGGCCCAGTTCGGGTCAAGATCGGCGGCAATGGGGGCAACCGAAACCGGCAGGTCGGGATAAGGGGCGATAAAATCGCGATAGACTACTTCGGAATCCAGCAAGGGTTCATCGTCGTCGCCACGGATTTCGCTGATATTACGCCAACCGTCACCATCAATATGCGAATAGTAAATCCGCCGACCCATCAAAGTGGTGGTATCTATTTTCGGGAATTCTTCAAGATTGAACGCACGCGAGAAAAATTTGAACGGGTTTAAAATCCATTTTCGGTCATGCTCGTTGCGTCCGATGCGCACTGCATAACCATCCTGTACAAACCCGCCCGACGGGCCAAACGCCCCCAGGACATAGTCACTATTGCCTTGCGGTGGTTTGGCCGAAACAAAGGGCACCGACCCGTTTGCACTGCGTTCGACAGCGTAAAAAGGCGGCAGTGGTTTTACGATTTCGGATTCATATCCGGTCATGTCCGGGTCAAAATGGCTAACGCTGAAATCAAAGGTAAACTGTTCCCAGTCGCCGGTATAACGCCCGCCCAAACGGCTTAGAACCCGATTGACTCGCGCCAGTGACACCGTTTTCCCATCCAGGTTTTGCAAAAAAGACCAGTCGCCCAGAATAACCACTCTGGTGCCGGCATTCATTTGCGCATCAAGCCATTCAAGAAAACCTTCCGGGTCGGGAAGACGGTCAATCTCCATCCATACCAAAATGCCGCGAAACTCGTGTGGATCGTTAAATTTCGGCAATCCCTTGCCTAAATCAAAATGGGTTACGGTCAGGCCCAGATAATTCAGGACAGTTTCCGCCAGTGTGTGGCCGGGCGTAAAACGGGGTTTGGGGTCTTCCGGCGAATAATAAACAGATGCAATTTCACGCGATACAGGGCGCGCCTGCGCCATCGATATTGGGGCGAGAACTGCAATGCACAGAAAAAGTACCCGGAAAATGTTTAATAGAGAGGCCAAGCGGTCACCCATTTGCCTGCGGTGTGCGTGGTCCCGGCAGGGTTGAAGTTGGATATATTTGACGATCCAGAATGCTCTTTTACGCTTAACGTATAGTAAATTATAGTAAAACTTATACATTTAGTTCGTATTATAGACGTTCTTATTATCCATAGGTGAATGACAATAATTCGCACCTTGTTGATGCAAATAAATATGGTGATCCCTGGTACGGATTTAAGTGGTGAAAGGTTCAATTTTTAAGGGAACTGCCATGTCATCCGTTTTCGATGTTGCATGATGCAAATCCGTTACGATGAATGCGTGGCGAACGCATGGAAACACCATTCTTATGAGGCAACTGCCGTATGGCGGTATGGTGCCCCATCGCGCAGAGACTTTATTTCGGAGAATTTGTGCGGTGCTGCGGGGCCCTGATATGCCGCAAATGCCTTGAAAACGGATTTTTGGGACTGGCCGGTTTAATTGGGCCCAGATGAGCGGTTTTGATCAGCGCCTATTGATCTTGCGGCTTGCAGGTTAGGCCATTTTCCTATGCAAAACGGCGAAAAAGACCACGCCGTTCACGGCAAATCAGGGTTAACCCCGCCTGCCTGGCCAAATTCACGGCCGTCAATGTGGGGCCGGAAAGTGTGACCAGCCCGCCAATACCGCATTGCACGGTTTTGGCAACAATTTCATAGGAACACCGGCTGGTCATTAAAATGAAGCCCCCGACGGGATCAATATTTTGCCGGGCAAGGGCGCCGAGGACTTTATCAAGGGCGTTGTGGCGGCCTATATCCTCGCGGGCGAGCAAGATTGTGCCGTTGGCATCGGCGAAGGCGCTGGCATGAAGCAGGCCCCCACCGGTTTTGTTACGGCTTTGGAATTCAGGCAGGGCATCAATGGCCGCAAGCACAATATTTTGCGGCATGTTCCCCGGTATGACCTGGCGTGTGGCTTCGGTCGGGATGGCTTCCAGCGATTGTACACCACATAATCCGCAACCGGATCGCCCCTCAAGGGTGCGTTGCCGACTGGTCAGGGCATCAATGCAATCTTCGTCCAGGTCCGCCTCAATGACGTAGCCGCGCAAGGTTGACCTGACATCGGTAATAACGATCTGCCGACTATTTTCTATGATGCCTTCGCTCAGGCAAAAGCCGATAACAAAATCTTCCAGATCATAGGGTGATGTCATCATGACGGTATGTGATTTACCGTTAAATACCAACGCTGCCGGAACTTCGGGTTGCAGCAACAACGCATCTTCGTTGTCATTGTCCCGGGTGATGGCGAGGGCACGGTCTTGCGAGCGATCATCAAACATATGGTTTTCATCGGCGGCATCATGGGCCAAGGGTCGTACCGCTTTCATCCTGAAACTGTGAAGGTCTTGTATCAAAGCCCGTTTTTCAAAGTCTGCTTTGTTTTCCGGTGCCAGTCATTAAACCGGATTTATTAGTTGTCAGTACAGCATCTTGCGGGGAAGGGCCGGGCGCAGATTAAAGCAACCCTGTTTCCTCTGTTGCGCGACAGGCCGTATGATCCGGCTTTGCCGGGTTGGTCAGGCGGGTTGTTTAACCTTGCGAATGGCGGGGGCAGCTTCGATGACCAGCGGGTCAAGGCCATTGCCGCCTTGGGCGATATGGTCAAACAGGGCGGTGCGCATACGGGGTTCCCAAAAATCACTTATATGCCCGGCAATGCCTGGCACAGCTGTTTCTGCTGGTTGCGATTTAAAAAAGGTCGCAATCTGGTTGGCCATGTAAACAAGTTTTTCAGGCGTCATAATTTCATTCTCCTGCCAGCAACCCGTGCCGCATCATACAGAAATATGCAATTTTATAAAAACCTGCACCTTGAAACGGTTTGGTCGCCCGTTCGGTTCCACATGTTAATGTGGCGGGGCAATTTTATCGTTTTTCAGGCCAGGTTTGTCGGCAAATCGAAAACGGATATTTGCGGGCACCGACAAAAGAGGCGGTGCCCGCAAAAGGCTGGTTATTCAGCTGCGTCAATGGTCGGCAAAATACGACGAGCCTGTTTGGCCTGTTCGTCATATTCGACCTGCCATTCCGTCGGCCCGTTCGAGGCCGAAACCTGCACCGCCGTTACCTTGTATTCGGGGCAGTTGGTGGCCCAGTCGGTAAAGTCGGTGGTGATCACGTTGGCCTGGGTGCCGGGGTGGTGGAAGGTGGTGTAAACCACACCAGGCGATACGCGATCGGTGATTTTGGTGCGCAGGGTGGTGTCGCCAGACCTTGATGCCAGACGGATCCAGTTACCATCGCGAATACCGCGTTGTTCGGCGTCATGCGGATGAATTTCCAGAAGGTCTTCTTCGTGCCAGACGCTGTTTTGCGTACGCCTTGTTTGCGCACCAACGTTATATTGGCTGAGGATACGCCCGGTGGTGAGCAATAGCGGGAAGCGCGGGCCGGTTTTTTCATCGGTGGCGACATATTCTGTCACCACAAACTTGCCCTTGCCGCGCACGAACCCGTCAATATGCATGACCGGTGTACCCATGGGGGCCTTTTCATTACACGGCCACTGAACCGACCCTTCGCGTTCGAGCAAGTCGTAATTCACCCCGGCAAAGCTGGGGGTTGTGGCGGCAATTTCGTCCATGATCTGTGACGGGTGGGTATAGTTCCAATCCAGCCCCATGGCCTTGGCCAGGTTCTGGGTAACTTCCCAGTCGGCATAGCCGTTTTTGGGTTTCATCACCTTGCGCACGCGGTTAATGCGGCGTTCGGCGTTGGTAAAGGTGCCGTCTTTTTCCAGGAACGTTGAACCGGGTAAAAACACATGGGCGTAATTGGCGGTTTCGTTCAAAAACAGGTCATGGACGACAACACATTCCATTGCGGCAAGGCCGGCGGCCACATGTTTGGTATCGGGGTCGGACTGCAAAATGTCTTCGCCCTGAATGTAAATACCACGGAATGTGCCATCAACAGCGGCGTCAAGCATGTTGGGAATGCGTAAACCGGGTTCGTCGTTCAGTTTAACCGACCACAGCTTTTCAAAAATATCGCGCGCACCATCATCGCTGATATGGCGGTAGCCGGGCAGTTCATGCGGGAAGGACCCCATATCGCACGAGCCCTGCACATTGTTTTGCCCGCGTAGCGGGTTCACACCCACGCCGGGACGGCCAATATTGCCGGTTGCCATGGCCAGGTTGGCAATCGCCATAACGGTGGTTGACCCCTGGCTGTGTTCGGTCACGCCAAGGCCATAATAAATTGCGCCATTGCCACCGGTGGCAAAAATGCGGGCGGCTTTGCGAATTTCATCGGCCGGAACACCGGAAATCTTTTCGACTTCTTCGGGGCTGTTTTTGGCATCGGCAACAAAGGCTGCCCAGTCTTCAAATTCGGACCAGTCGCATTTTTCGCGAATGAAGGCCTCGTCAAACAGGCTTTCGGTAACAATGACATGGGCCAATGCCGTGAGCACCGCGACGTTGCTGCCCGGCCGCAAGGGCAAGTGGGCAGCAGCCTGAATATGCGGGGAACGGACCAGATCAATCCGGCGCGGGTCAATCACAATCAATTGTGCCCCGGCGCGCAGGCGTTTTTTCAGGCGCGATGCAAAAACCGGGTGGCCGTCGGTCGGGTTCGCCCCAATCAGAATGACAACATCGGTATGTTCAACGCTGTCAAAATCCTGGGTGCCCGCCGAGGTGCCAAAGGTGGTTTTCAACCCATAGCCGGTGGGCGAATGGCAAACACGGGCACAGGTATCGACATTGTTATTGCCAAATCCGGCCCGGATCAGCTTTTGCACCAGAAAGGTTTCTTCGTTGGTGCAGCGTGACGAGGTAATGCCACCAATCGATTCCTTGCCATATTGTTCCTGAAGGCTGCGGAACTTGTTGGCGGTATAGGTCAGGGCTTCTTCCCACGAAACTTCGCGCCACGGATCGTTGATATTTTCGCGGATCATGGGGTTCAAAATGCGGTCCTTGTGGCTGGCATAGCCATAGGCAAAGCGGCCCTTAACGCAGCTATGGCCCCGGTTGGCCTTGCCATCCTTATAGGGCACCATGCGCACCAGTTCATCGCCGCGCATTTCCGCCTTGAACGAACAACCGACCCCGCAATAGGCACAGGTGGTGACAACTGAATGTTCCGGCTGGCCGATATTGATAACCGATTTTTCCTGCAAGGTTGCCGTCGGGCAGGCCTGCACACAGGCCCCGCACGATACACATTCGGACGACAGGAAATCTTCGTGCATACCCGGCGAGACGCGCGATTCAAACCCGCGTCCTTCAATGGTCAGCGCGAATGTACCCTGTACTTCTTCACAGGCCCGCACACAGCGCGAACAGACAATACATTTGCTAGGGTCATAGGTGAAATAGGGGTTGCTTTCATCCTTGGCCATATAGCGGGGGTTTTCCTCGCCATTTTGCCGGGTTTTGACGTGGTTTTCCCCCTCATAGCCATAGCGCACATCGCGCAGGCCGACGGCACCGGCCATATCCTGTAATTCGCAATCGCCATTGGCGGCACAGGTCAGGCAGTCCAGCGGATGGTCGGAAATATAAAGTTCCATCACCCCGCGACGCAGCTTTTTAAGCCGGTCATTCTGGGTGCGCACCACCATGCCATCGGTGGCGGGCGTGGTGCAGGATGACGGGGTGCCACGGCGGCCTTCAATTTCAACCAGGCACAGGCGGCAGGAACCAAAGGCATCAACCATATCGGTTGCGCACAATTTGGGAATTTGAATGCCAGCTTCCATCGATGCGCGCATGACAGATGTGCCTTCGGGCACGGTCACGTCAAACCCGTCGATATTCAGCGTTACGGTTTTGTCGGATGTGACGGCGGGGGTGCCGTAATCGATTTCTGTAACCAGGGACATTTTCTTACTCCGCTGCAATATCAAGCGCGCGTGGCTTGAAATCTTCGGGGAAGTGGGTCAGCGCACTCAAAACCGGATAGGGGGTAAAACCACCCAACGCACAAAGGGAGCCGAACTTCATCGTGTCACACAAATCATGAAGCAGGTCGATCTGGGCTTCGGGTTCTTCGCCTTTGGCAATTTTATCAACGGTTTCAACGCCACGAACGGCGCCAATACGGCACGGTGTGCATTTGCCACAGCTTTCGATGGCGCAAAACTCCATCGCAAACCGGGCCTGTTTCATCAGATCAACGGTGTCGTCAAACACAACAATACCGGCATGGCCGATCAGGCCGTCGCGCTTGGCGAATTCTTCGTAATCAAACGGCGTCTCAAACAGATCGCGCGGGAAATAGGCGCCTAAAGGTCCACCTACCTGCACGGCGCGCACCGGGCGACCAGTGGCCGTGCCGCCGCCAATGTCGTCTACCAGTTCGCCCAATGTCAGGCCAAAGGCCGTTTCAAACAGGCCGCCAAATTTGATGTTACCGGCAAGCTGGATGGGAATAGTACCACGTGACCTTCCCATGCCAAAATCACGATAAAATTCCGCCCCCTTATCCATAATGATCGGAACGGATGCCAGCGACAGCACATTGTTCACCACCGTCGGGCGGCCCAGGAAGCCTTCAAGGGCAGGAAGTGGTGGTTTGGCGCGTACAACGCCGCGTTTGCCTTCAAGGCTGTTTAACAGCGATGTTTCTTCGCCGCAAACATAGGCCCCGGCCCCGGTGCGCACTTCCATGTCGAAATCATATTCCGAGCCCAGAATGTTTTTGCCCAGAATGCCGCCAGCACGGGCCACTTCAATGGCTTCTTCCATCACGCGGATGGCATCGGGATATTCGGAACGGGTATATAAATATCCTTTGGTCGCTCCGGTGGCGATCCCGGCAATGGCCATGCCTTCGATCAGAACAAAGGGCTCGCCTTCCATGATCATGCGGTCGGCAAAGGTGCCGCTATCGCCTTCATCGGCATTGCACACAATGTATTTTTGCGGGGATTCTGCCCCTAGCACCGTGTTCCATTTAACCCCGGTGGGAAAACCGGCCCCGCCGCGACCGCGCAGGCCGCTATCGGTGACCTGTTTAACAATGTCGGCCGGTTTCATGGTGACGGCCTTGTCCAGCCCGGCAAAGCCTTCATAGGTGCGGTAATCTTCTATCGAGAGCGGGTCGATAATACCGCAGCGGGCAAAGGTCAGTCGGGTCTGTTTTTTCAGGAACGGAATATCCTCGGTCGGGCCAAGGGCAAGCGGATGGTCGTGGCCTGCGATGAAATCGGCATCAAACAGGCTGGCAACATCTTTGGGGGTGACTGGGCCATAGGCAAAGCGCCCGTTGGGGGTTTCCACCTCGACCATCGGTTCCAGCCAGTACATGCCGCGTGATCCGTTGCGGACCAGTTTGGCATCCAGGTTGCGCGCACCAATTTCGTTTGAAACGGCGATGGCAACGTCATCTGCGCCAAGCGCGATAGACCCCGAATCCAGCGGGACGTAAATTTTAATGGTCATGAGCGTGCCTCCCCGATCAGGGTATCAAGGCGGTCTTCGTCGACACGGCCCACCAGTTTGTCGTCCATCAGGGCGGCAGGCGCACAGGCGCACAGGCCCAGGCAATAAACCGGTTCTAACGTGATGGCGTCATCGGCGGTGGTTTCGTGCCAATCCACATTCAGGGTGCGTTTTGCATGGTTTGCAACGCGGTCGGCCCCCATCGACTGGCAGGCTTCTGCCCGGCATATTTTAAGAACGTGGCGACCCGGATGTTCTTCCCGGAAATCATGGTAAAAGCTGGCAACACCATGAACTTCGGCACGGCTTAAATTCAGGCGGCTGGCAATAATTTGCAGGGCGGGTTGCGGGACAAAGCCAAATTCCTTTTGCACATCATGCAAAATTGGCAATAACGGGCCTTCCAGCTCGGCACGCGCATCAACGATGGCACCGACCCGAACGGACATTTCCTCGGTCGTAACAGATAAAGACAATGCAGCCTCTCTCACAAAGCAGTCTTTGTTTATTTTTATCAGTGTCGGCAAAACCGTCACTGCGTTCAATAGAGCGTTCCCGTTACGCGATAGCAAAACCTTATCGATCAGATTGCTGCGCTGCAGCAATTCGGGTTGCCTCCTTTAACAGCGCGGCAATAATGGGGGTCTGCGGTTCGCGACTTGCGGTAATCAGGCCGACCTGATGGCGGGCATCGGGATTGGTGATTGGGACAGCCCGAATGCGGTCGGGCAGGCCAAAGGTCTGAATCATTTTTTCAGGCATAATGCTGGCCCAGTTCCCTGTTTGCACATGGGAAAACAGCGCAATCATCGAATCCGATACCAGTGTCGGGTTGGCGTCAACACCGGCTTCAGCCAAATGATTGTCGATGATACGGCGATTTTGCATGTCCGGCGTCAGCAGGCATAGCGGCAGTTTGCTGGCTTCGTGCCAGGTAATGCTTTCATTTTGGCAGTGGTCCGCATGGATGGACGTCACCAGTAAATAGCGTTCGTCATAAAGCGGCACCTTTGTCACCCGGCCCAACGGTTCATTGTCCAGGTATGTAATCCCGGCATCGACTTCCAGGTTTTCCAGCAAAGCGCGGATTTCGCCCGATGTGCGTGAAAGCACCGAAAAGGTAATATCGGGGTGCTTCTCGCGAAACGGTGTCGTCAGTTCCTGCACCATGGCAAGGGCGGTGGGGATGACGGCAATTTTGACCTTGCCCGTCAGGCCCAGGCGCATGGCACGCATTTCATCGCGCATGGAACGTGCACTGCCAACAATATGCCGGGCCCAGTCCAAAACCCGTTCGCCTTCCAGGGTCAGGCCCTGAAACCGCGATCCGCGCCGTACCAGCATCACACCCAACTGGTCTTCCAATTGCCGGATGGCACTGGAAAGGGTGGGCTGGGTTACGCCACAGGCTTCGGCGGCATGACCAAAATGCTGCTCGCGGGCCAGCACCATAAACATCTCAAGTTTGTCGATCATTGTTGCCCCGTACCGGTCATACTATGCATCCCGGTCCGTTTAAGGTGGTTTTGTTGCAGGCAGGTTAACCGATTTGGGGCGGATACCTGCAACAAAACCTTTTTCGTTATGTGGGTATTATTGTGAAAATACCCGCATTAACGAACTGTGGCACCCCTTTTTGGGGCACCACAATCCCTGATGGTTCAGGCTTTCGAGGCTTCGGCTGCCGTTCTGGCATCTTCGGCGTCAAAATCGTTATTGCCTGCGGTTTCCATGTAATGTTTGTCATGGATCGGTTTGACCAGCGCATTGGCGATCAGGCCAATGACCAGCAAGCCCGCCATGGCATACATGGTGGTGTTATAAAGGCTTGATGTCGGGTCAATTGTGCCGGCAGGGGCAATTTCCATCAACCGGGCGATGGTTACGGTTTTCGCCGCTACCAGCTGGTCGATCTGTTCAATGCCGGCCCCGAATTTTTGCTGGAAAGCAGCCGGGTCAATTTTGCTGGCCAGATCGGTAATGGAATTGGTTACCGATGCCTGACGTAACTGCGTAATGGCAAGCGGGCCAAGGACGCCAGCCGTGCTCCATGCGGTAAGCAACCGGCCATGAATACCACCGACATATTTGGTGCCGAAAATATCAGCCAGATATGCCGGTACGGTGGCAAAGCCGCCGCCATACATGGTGAAGATAATCATGGTTGCGGCATAGAACATCACAAGCCAGGTAATGGCCGGGTTGACGCTGACCTGCTCGGCGGCAAACGGGATTGACAGATACAGAATGATGCCAAGGATGAAGAAGCAGAAATAGGTGTTTTTGCGCCCGATATAATCCGAGATCGAGGCCCAGAAAAACCGCCCGCACATGTTAAAGACCGAAATCATAAACACATAGGTGGCGGCAAAGGCCGAATTGACGACCAAAGGCAGGGTTGACCCGAAAATTTCCGACATCATGGTTTTGGCAACGCCAATCACCCCGATGCCAGCGGTCACGTTAAAGCACAGAACGATCCATAGCAGGTAAAACTGCGGGGTTTTCAATGCCTGGTCAATATGAACGTTTTTATGCGTGATCATACGCTTGGATGCGGCATCTTCGGTCGGCGGGGTCCAGCCGGCTGGCAGCCACCCTTCGCGCGGTACGCGATAGGAAAAGGATGCAATGATCATGACAATGAAATAGGCAACGCCAAGGGTAAAGAAGGTGGAAGCCGCACCGGTGTTACCCGTGCCAACCACATACACACCTTCTTGCAGCGGAACCGGGGCAGATGCCACCTGTGCCGCGCCGGCAACAACCACTTCCACCATCTGGCCGCCAACTTCGGCCATGCGTTTGCCGCCTTCGGTGACCATGTTGATGGCACCTTCGGCACCCAGGTAATCCGGGGCCTTATAGAAAAATGCCAGCAGGGATTCCTTGATCGGCGTTGCAATCATGGCGCCGCCGCCAAAGCCCATAATGGCCATGCCGGTTGCCATGCCGCGCCGGTCGGGAAACCATCGGATCAGGGTTGATACCGGCGATACATAACCCAGACCAAGGCCGCAGCCGCCAATGGCACCATAGCCCAGATAAACCAGCCATAACTGGTGGGTCATAATGCCGAAACCACCAATGATAAAACCGCCACCCCAGCAAAATGCGG
The DNA here is from genome assembly GCF_040148805.1 of Thalassospira sp. NFXS8. Classification (NCBI taxonomy): domain Bacteria; kingdom Pseudomonadati; phylum Pseudomonadota; class Alphaproteobacteria; order Rhodospirillales; family Thalassospiraceae; genus Thalassospira; species Thalassospira sp. NFXS8. The sequence continues at coordinate 43,847 of NZ_JAGEMF010000009.1, forward strand.
CAACCACACCCACCATGCGCGGGCCGACTTCTTCCAGCCATTTGCCACCAAAGGCGGCGGCAAGACCCAAAAAGACGATGGCGACAGAGAAAATCCAGACAACAGATTTAAGGCCCCAGTCCCCCGACGAGGCCGCAACCACGCCAAATTCCTTGATCAGGGGCGGGTTAAAAATGCTCCAGGCGTAAACGGAGCCAATGCATAAATGAATGGCGATGGATGCTGGCGGAACCTTCCAGCGGTTGAAATCGTCATGCGCGACGATATGTTCCTTTTTCAGGCTATCAAACATTCAGATTTTCCTCCCGGTATTCTGTTTTTTCAGACCCTTGATCGGTCCGTCCGTGGTTGACCGGAGCAAACATCACCGCAAAACCCGTGCCATTTCTTTCAATGGCAGGGTTTTGGCGGGGTTATTGGAAGGTTTCTGATTGTTTTCATCTATCGACCGATTGGGAGGTGGACAAATTGTCCAACTATTTTTGAAATATCACCGCTGATAGGGACATTTTGTCCAACGCGCGAGGCGAGATTGGTTGCCAATGCTGCGCAGCATTTTTGGCGCATATATCGGGCTTGCCCGGGTGTTAAAGCTTTGTGCGTGGCTGTGTTAGCTTAATTGCCATAATGAAGCCCGAAAGCAGGTTTTTATCCATTTTTATTGATCAAAATGTAACCGTTAACGGGCTTGTTTCTGTCCGAAGTTATGGTTTGCCAACGGATAAGCAGGTGATTTGGAAAATGCGTATTTTAAATATTATGCAGGTTTTTGCCGGTGTGGTGCTTGTGGTTTCCTATGTGCAAATGGCACAGGCAGGGCAAAGTGCCGCAGCAAGCTGGACCGAAAAGAAATGTCGCCTGTTTACAAATTTCAGTATTGAAAATGGGGGTGAGGGATCCGGTTTGGGGCAGGATTTTTTGACCCGTCAAAACCGGTTTATCCAGTCGGGCTGTGTCGCGCGCATTCATGTTTGCCCGACCAGCCCGGCCGAACTGGACTATGCCAATCGCATGTCGATTTTAATGATCAATGAAGGGGCAACAGGGTCGTTTTTACCGTTCTTGTGCGATCAGCAATAATATCAAACCATCATGAAACAGCTACAGGCATATGGCGGTAGCTCCGCTGAGGCTGTTTGCGCGATCAAGTTAGCCGGTTTTGGTCAACGCGTCGTGGTTGATGTTTACGGTTTAGCTGGCTTCAGGCAGCCAGATCAGGAAGGTTGTACCTTCGCCTGGCGTGCTGGTAACGTCAAAACTGCCGCCTTGCCGGTCAATCAGGGTTTTACTGATCGACAGGCCCAGACCCGTGCCTTCGCGGCGTTTGGTGGTAAAAAACGGATCAAAAATACGCGTCAGGACATCGGCGGGCATGCCAATGCCGGTGTCGGCAACGGTAATTAAAATGCCGGGTTCCCCGTCGCGGGCCATGTCCTGATCCATCAGGGTCAAAGTGCCGCCATCGGGCATGGCATGCAGGGCATTAACAATCAGGTTGACCAGCACCTGTTGCAATTCGGTCCGGTTCATTACGATGAAACGGGTCGAGGTATGGGTCAGCGTTACGTTGATGGCGGCGCGGTTTAACAGATGTTGCACCAGAGGCAAGCAGTCATTGATGACTTCACCCGCATCGTGGCGTTCAACAAAACCGGCATATTCCTCGGGTTTGGCAAATTGCAGCAGTTTGGTCATGATCTGGTTGATGCGGCTGACCTGTTCGTCGATCAGGCGAATTTCGGTGCGGGCGATATTGGCGTTGTCGCCCAAAAGGTTGCACATCACATCAAAATTTCCCTGCAACACCGCGACCGGGTTGTTAATTTCATGGGCAACTCCGGCAGTAATTTCGCCAATCGCGGCCAGTTTTTCCGACATGATCAGTTGTTTGGTCGCCGCTTCAAGCTGCTGGTTGGCCTTTTGCAGTTCGGCCGTACGTTCATCAACGCGGGTGTTAAGTTCGTCATTCCAGTGGCGCAGTTGTCGGTCGCGTTGCTGTACTTGATCGAGCAAATCATCCAGATGCATGGCAACATGGGATATTTCGTCGCGGGCGGCAGGCAGGTTGGTGCGCGCACCCAAATCGCCATTTTCAACCCGGGCAATGGTACGGGTCATGCGCTCCAGTGGCTTAAAAATGCCACGTGCCCAGCGCAAAAACACCGGGATGGTAATGGTGGCAACCACCAGAAAGGCACCAAATATTAAAATCAGGCTTTCATATTTGGTTTGGGTAAAGGGTTTTTCCAAAAAGCCGACATAAAGCATGCCCACCCGTTTGCCAAAACTGTCCGTGATCGGTTCATAGGCCGAAATGTACCAGTCATTGACCACGAACGCCCGGTCCAGCCACACCTTGCCGTCCCCCAAAACCGCAGATCGCACGGCACCCGACACGCGCGTGCCCAGAGCACGGCGGTTTTCAAACAGGCGTACATTGGTTGATATGCGCACATCATCCAAAAACAGGGTGGCTGTCCCCTGGCTGCCTTCGGGCAGGCTGCTGGCGCGATACACCAGGTCATTGATGGTATCGATGAAGACAAGGTTCTGGTTCAGCAAAATGCCGCCAACCAATGCCCCTGTGCTGCCGTCGGGCAGTGCCACATGGCTGGCGGAATGCACCACCATGCCCCGGCTTTCAATGTTTTGGTCGGTCGGCATGGCATTTGGCGTATCGATCAGGTCAAGGCGGGCGCGGCGCGCCATGGCGGGTGAAATTGCCGCAAGGTCGCTATTTTTAAAAATATCAACGGCGGTGGATGATCCACCCTGAAGGGCTGTCTGAATAACCGGCCAGTTTTGGCTGATCATCGGGTTGGCGGTGGCCGTGGCAGGTGATGCACTGGTAACCTGCGCGCGACTGGTGATCAGATATAAAAAATCCAGTCCCATTTTCTGACGTTGCCGGTCAAGCAGGGCAGCAAGGTTCTGGTCCTGATCCAGGTTCTGGTGAAGGTTGTTGTCGCGCAGGGCATCGCGAAACGAAACCGATTGGCCCAATGCCTCGATCTGTTTGCCGGTATTTTCCAGAATATGGCTGAAATACTGATGGGCGATGGTAAGGTCGCCATGCACCTTTGATGTCAACAGGGCATCAAATTTGCCATTCCACCGGGCCATCATAAAACCCAGCATCAGTGGCAAAATCACCAGCGTTGGCAACAAGGCAATGGCCAGCAATCGAAACCGGACAGATCGCCCGCCCGGTTCAATGGTTGCTTGCGGTGACGGCGGCCTAGTCATTCCATGCCGCACATTTGCGGTCGATGGTTTTGCGTGAAATGCCCAGTCTGCGTGCGGCTTCGTTGCGATTGCCCCCGGTTTTATGCAGCATGGTCATGATGTGGCGACGTTCAAGTTCGTCCAGCGTTTCGGTTTCGCTGCTATCGGAAAAACGGGCGTCATCGTTCCGAAATTCAGGGGGGAAACGCCCCAAAATAAGCGATCGTTCAATTAAATTGCGTAATTCACGCACATTTCCCGGCCAGTTATAGCGGGTTAATCCGGCCCGAACGGCTCCGTCCATTGTTACGGGCGGCATACCCAGTTGCTTGCCCAGTTTGTTCATAAACAAACCGGCCAGTTCCAGCACATCATCGCCGCGATCGCGCAAGGGGGGCATGTGCATTTGCATCACATTAATCCGGTAAAATAAATCTGCGCGGAAATTCCCGGCTTCAACCTCGGCCTCCAGATCGGCATTGGTGGCGAAAATAAAGCGTAAATCAACCGGTGCCTCGCGTTCGGACCCGACGGGACGAATGCGCCGGTCTTCAATGGCGCGCAAAAGCTTGCTTTGGGTTGCCAGCGGTAATTCGCCAATTTCATCCAAAAACAGGGTGCCGCCCTGGGCATGTAAAAACAGGCCGTCGCGGGCGTGATTGGCACCGGTAAAGGCACCTTTTAAATGGCCAAACAGTTCCGCCTCGATCATATCGGTCGGGATGGCAGCGCAATTCACCGGGACAAAGGGTTTGTCGGCGCGGTCTGACAATGCATGGATGGACCTTGCCGTGACTTCCTTGCCAGTGCCGCTTTCCCCCGAAATCAAAATGGATGTCGGCAGCGGGGCAACACGGGCGATGGTATCGCGAATATCCTGAATTTCGGGGGAATAGCCAATCAGCTTGTCGCGCAGCAATACATGGTCGGATGTTGATCTTAATTCATGGCGCAACACATAGTTTTCCCGGCGCAGACGCATCCGGTCAAGGCAGCGGGCAACGGCGTTTAATATCTGGTTGGATCGAAAGGGCTTTAATACAAAATCAACCGCGCCCGCCCGCAATGCCTTGATTGCGGTATCAAGGTCGGCATAGGCGGTCATTAATATGGCGTCGGCAAAAAAACCGATTTCGCGTTGTTCCATAAGCCATTCGACACCGCTTTTACCTGGCATGATGTTATCAAGGATCACGACATCAAAATGATGTTCATCAAGCTTGCGCGATGCCTCGCTGCTATCGGCGGCTTCCTCCAGCCGTTTGCAACGTGGGCCAAGGGTGCGGGCAAGAAAATTGCGCATGCCCGGTTCGTCATCGACAATCAGGATCGATGCCTGCGCCAGCCACGGGCCAAATTCCGGCCCCGGCCCGTTTTCGCTGGTATCCTTGCGCGGTGTATCTTCCTGTGTGTCGGGCGTGGGGGCCGCGTGGGCGGGCGCGGGACTTTTATCCATTGGCGAAATATCGGCACGCGACGCATTTTCGGCATCCGCATTGCGGTTTGCCGGGGGCAGCGGTGTATAAACATGCGCGGGTTTCCCCGGCGCATTTTGTGCGGTCGATCTCATAATGTTCCTCCGCCGATTTTATCTTGTTTTTTTGCAGATTAGATCAGTCGGCGGGGAAAAGCAAAACAGGCAAAAGGACAGGCCTGTTTCGCCCTTTGGGGCAACGGGCCTGTCAGACGGGTTTGGCACCGAAATCCGGGGCAGGTGGCTGCGGCAATTACATCTTTTCTTTCACGCCGCTTTTGATCAGCCAGGTATTAACGGGATAGGATGTTGCAAAGCCACACCACATGGCGATTTGCATCATGAACCAGAATTCAACCGATGCGACCTCAAGCTCTGCTCCCAGCATGTCCTTGAATATCAGGAAATGGGCAATTGCCATAAAACCATACATGCCCACCTGCCACGATATCAACGACAGGGTATCGGCCTTGATTGCCTGATAAATGCCCTGCCCAAAGCTAAGATCACGCATCGGTTTGATGGTGAAATACTGAAAAACCACGCCAAAACCGAACGCCAGAATAAAATCCAGTATCCAGGTGGCATACATTTTTTCAGAAAAGAACGAAGGATATCCCAGCCACACGGCGATGGCAGGCACAAAAAATACCAGCCATTCGGCAATGATATCGCCCAGGGCACAACCACTGCCACAATGCGCGGTTCCTTTGGCCACCATAATACCAAACGGGGTAAAGCGTTTATTGGGCGGGGTTTTGTTGTTTTTCATCGCGGGCATCATTGATCCGTGCGATGCCAGTACCCCATAACGAAAATACAGCCACAAGGCCGCAACCGATGCAAATAGCGCAAATAGCGGCCACACCACATTCATGATCCACATGTGCTGCGGGTCGCGCATTTCGGCGATTATAATGACAATGGCACTTACCAGCCCCATCAACAGCGAAATGATGGCAATGGCATGCAGCCAGTCGGGAATCATAACGGACTCCTTGTTTTTTCGGGTTCTTTGTCAGTCAGGGTCTTGCCGTTGGCTGTATATGTGACGTGGCGGGCTGTTAATGCCCGTCCCTGTTATCTTGCAGGGCTTTAATAGCCGCCAATAACTGGCAGTATTTCGCCAGTGATATAGCTTGAGCAGTGCGAGGATGCCAAAAACACATAGGCCGGTGCCAGTTCTTCGGGCTGGGCAGGACGTTTCATCGGCGTGTTGGCGCCAAATGTTTCGACTTCCCCGGCCGGGCGATCAGACGGGTTAAGGGGCGACCATACCGGGCCAGGCGCAACGGCATTTACGCGAATACCCCGATCTATCAGGTTAGACCCCAATGCACGGGTAAAGGCATGAATGCCGCCCTTGCTCATGGAATAGTCCAATAATTGCCAATTCCCGGAAATCCCGGTCGTGGACCCCGTATTGACGATTGCTGACCCGTTTTTCATGTGCGGTATCGCGGCACGCGCCATTTGAAAATAGCCATGTAAATTGGTTCTGATGGTTTCATCAAAATGAAGGTCGCTTAAATCCTCAATTTCGCGGGTATGGACCTGAAAAGCGGCGTTATTGACCAGAACATCAAGTCCCCCCAGTTCTGAAACGGTTGTTTCAACGGCCTCGTTGCAGAAATCGGTTTCGCGGACATCACCGCGCAGCAAAAGGCATTTTTGCCCTTCTTTAATTATGGCATCCTGGGTGGTTTTGGCATCACGGTCTTCATCAAGATACGAAATTGCAATATCGGCCCCTTCGCGGGCCATTAATATCGCAACCGAACGGCCAATGCCGGAATCACCCCCTGTAATAAGGGCAACTTTACCCGCCAGTTTACCTGATCCCTTGTAAAAGGGCGCATCATACATTGTCTCGGGCGATAAACTGGCTTCAGTGCCGGGTTTGTTCTGATGGGTTTTTTCAAATGGCGGTACGGGATAATCACGTGCCCCGGCCTGCATCGCATTATTGTTGCGTTCAGGCGCGGCGGCATCGGCCTTTGCCACTTCATCCTGTATCTGTTGTTGTCGTTGTACGGTGTTGGTAATTGCGGCTTCGCGTTTGTCATCGGGGCGCATGGTATGCTCCTTCCTACGTTATGGCGAAATGGGGGCAGTCAGGGGGAATTTTCTAATGCCGGTTTTGTTGCAACGTTTTTTCAATGCGTACGGGAATGGATTTTGCTGCTGGAACATGGGCCGTACGTGACCGGTGAAATAACGGCATTAACGGGTTTAGTTCCGGGTAATATCCGGCGCAATTTCCCTCCGGGATCGAATAGGGTACAACGCGCAGGCCATCAACCCGGCGCTCAACCCCGTCGGATGTTGCACCCGTCAGATTAACCATTTCGCCGTCGGTTAATGCCAGTCTTTCAATGTCTTTCGGGTTTAGCAAAATCACCATGCGGGTGCCGTGGATGCCACGTAACCGGTCGTCGTACCCATAAACGGTGGTATTGAACTGATCATTGGACCGAATTGTCAGCAAAGTTAGAACATCAATGCCGTTGGCGTGTATGTCCGGGTCAGTATCAAGGTTTTGCGGGGTGATGAAATTGGCTTTGCCATTATCCGTTTTCCATTCGCGTTTGCAGGCGACAATATTGCGATGAAACCCGCCCGGATGGGTAAAGCGCTGGTTGAAATCCTTAAAATCATCGGGATAGGCGCGCTCGATTGCATCGCGAATTTTGGCATAATCATCTATCCACTCCTGCCAGGGTACATCGGCTTTGTCTTTGCAGGTGGCGATTGCCAATTGGGCAATAATTGCGGGCTCGGATAGTAATTTGTCACTTGCCGGGGCGCGGTTGCCAAAGGATCCGTGAATATTGGCTGTCGAATCTTCCATCGATACCCACTGGTCACCTGTTACCTGGGTGTCGCGTTCGCTCCGCCCCAGACAGGGCAGTAAATAGGTGGCCCGTGTTGTCAGCAAATGATTGCGGTTTAGTTTGGTTGCAATTTGCACATGCAAATCCATGCGCCGCCAGGCTTTTTCCACCAGGGCTGTGTCGGGAACAGCGCGGGAAAAATTGCCACCCAGGCCGATAAACCCCTTAACCGTCCCGTTTAACATCCCTTCGCAGGCTTCAACGGTATCCTTGCCTTTGTGGCGCGGTGGCTCAAAGCGGTAAAATTCGGCCAGCTTGTCCAGCGGCACCAATTCGGGTTTCTCCGAAATGCCAACCGTGCGCTGCCCTTGTACGTTGCTATGCCCGCGTACCGGCGAAATACCCGCACCTTCCTTGCCAATATTGCCGCGCATCAACAACATGTTGCACAGCATCTGCACGTTTTCCACACCCTCCCGGTGTTGGGTCAGGCCCATGCCATAATTGGCAATGACCCGTTCCTTGCTGGCATAAAGGGCGGCAATACGTTCAATTTCGGCCCGTTCAATGCCGGACCGTGTGACAATTTCATCCCAGTTTGCGGCACGCAGGAAGGCGCAAAATTCTTCAAAGCCGCTGGTATGCTGCGTAATAAAATCGTGGTCCAGCACCGCAGGTTTGCCAGCTTTTCGGGCTTCGGCTTCCAGCACCAGCAAATGTTTGCAAATACCGGTTAAAACAGACAAATCCCCGCCGGATTTTACCTGTAAAAAGTCGCTCGACATTTCGGTGCCCGGGCCGGGCGATAACATCTCGGTGGGGGATTGCGGGTTTTTAAACCGCACCAGGCCGCGTTCGGGCAGCGGGTTAAACGTCACCAGCGGAACACCGCGTTTTCGCGCTTCTTGCAACGGGTGCAACATGCGCGGGGCGTTCACGCCAACATTATGACCAATAAAAAAGATCATGTCGCATTTGGCAAAATCTTCCAGTTGTACCGTTCCCACAGGCGATCCAATGGATTTGGGCAGGCCTACGGATGTGGATTCATGGCACATGTTGGATGAATCGGGCAGGTTATTGGACCCGTAAATACGAGCAAATAACTGATACATATGCGATGCCTCCAGCGAAGCGCGGCCCGAGGCATAAAAAATAACATCATCCGGGTTCAACTGGTTGAGTTCGGCGGCGATTTCGCGAAAGGCGACATTCCATTCTATCGGTTCGTATTTGTCGATTTCGGCGTTGTATTTCAGGGGCGTGCTTAACCGCCCTGCTTTTTCCAGATCGTGGTCGTTCCACTCCAAAAGCTCGGTGACGGTATGGCGCGCGAAAAAATTGCTATCAGCACGATGCGGGTCATGCTCCCAAATCGTTGCTTTGGCCCCGTTTTCGCAAAATTCGAACGTACCGGGTTCGCGGGGTTTGGCCCATGAACACGAAACACACATAAACCCGTCAGGTTTGTTTTGCTCGCCCAGCAGCGACCATATGTCGGATGCCAAAAGTCCGTTTTCCTCGGCCTTTTTTATCAGCGATTTCAAGGAACCCCAGCCCCCTGTCGGGCTGTCATATTCCTTGATAACAATATCTTCTGGGTCCAGTTCGGAACGTTTCATGATCATCACCCGACATCGTAAAACACAGCCGGTTGGCAGGCGCCAAAGGGCCGAATGCAGGACGCATTCTCTGATGTTAACGATCACAGCCGGTTCATGTTCCTAAAACCGGCCGTGTCTGCCAACGGGTGGTGGGCCGATACGGTTTTAAAAGCCCGGGTTTGGTCGGTGTGTGTTTTAGGCCCCGTTGTTATTAAGGCTTTGGCATGACAACCGATAATGGCAGGACCACGGATGTGCCGCTTGTAACGCAACACCGCTTTTAGGCATTCCGGACGGGGACAGATCATTGCGATCGAAATAGGAATTTACCGGTTCAATCCCGATGCCCTGGAAATGTGGCGCCGGGCTGATGGCACCAAGGCCGGGATTCGCGACCCAGATCAGGCAATTTGGAAAATCAGTCGGGTTCCAGCTTAAACAGGCGCGAAACCCTTCCTGTTTGTAATTCAGGGCCATATTTCCCCGGCTGTCAAAGACCGAGACAATTTCTTCGCCTAATTGTGCCGTTTGCTGCCAGATATTGATGTGCTGTCCATCCTTGCGCAAAACCTGTCCTGTTGCGCCAACGCGCTCATGCGCGCCAAGCTGGCTTGCGACCGGGGCAATATCCAATGGTGCCGTCATGGCATGGCCATAGTCACCGGGGGTTATTTCAAAGGCATCTTCTTCTTGCGGCAGGCGGAAAATCGGGTGTAGCCCGACCGGCAGGGTACAGTCTTTATTGACATATATAGTAAGACGACATTCGATTGCCGGGCTGTCTGGTCGCAGGCGGAGGGTGCGAACCAGTTTTTTGACGACATGCCCCGCCGGGTAATCAATGCCAAGCCGCAGGCTGGTATCGGTGCGTTCTTCCAGATGCCATATATTGTCGCTGCCATATCCGTGATGATGGCTGTCATTGGCGGTGCTGCCAAAAGGTACGCAGGGCCATTCCCCTCCGATATTCTGGATATGGGCAGGCACATCGCCGATCGCCGTCTCATGCCATGATGCTTCTGCCAGCGGTGTTACTGTTTGGCCATCGCCCAGGTGAAAGCGCACATTATGTATGGCAGCCCCGGTGGCAAAAACATCCAGATCGGTAAACGCATTGGCAATATGCCATTTTTCCTGTTTGGCGACGCTCTCACGCAAACGGGCAGCATCTGGAGACGAATGTTGGGGCATAAGGCAATCCTGTGGTGTTTTTGACGATGCCGGTATCGGCATTGAATCGTGCTTTTGCTGATAATAATCCGCCCAGCTTTGCCCAAAGCCCCACAGGCGTCAATCTCAATAGGCTGTAAGAATCACTTTCAGGCAGGAGTCCGAACCTCATGGTTGCCAAAGGTCTGCAATCATTCTCCCTTTTGCCGGTCATGATCTTTCGGGGGAAAATTGCTCAATATTTAAGTGTTTGTTTTAAAACGATTTTCAATAAAAACGTCACAAACGTGATTTTTGTTTAAAAAAGGTGTTTACAGGTTGGCGATAGGTGCCTATAACCCGCCTCCACCGACGGGGTGCGGCGCTGGTTACTAGGGCGACGCGGACTGGTCGGGGCGGGGATTTTCCCCGGAGTTCTTTGACATTGTTGATCAGTAGGAAGGGATGCGCGGGCGGC